>CAVPTV010000001.1:0-29987 GCA_963708765.1 uncultured Alphaproteobacteria bacterium
GATCGCCGATCGAGAGCCGTTCTGCGGGCATGGGTTGACCCTGTAGTTGCTGCAGGGTCCATATGGCAAGTCGGGTCGGGAACTTCGAGGTCACGTCAATGGCGACAGCCGCGCCCATGCAAGCCCCCGCAGGAAGCGCGTTGAAGATGCGCGTCGGCGGCATGGACTGCAGTGCCTGTGCGATCAAGGTCGAGAATGCGCTCAAGGGCCTGCCTGGCGTCAGCGATATCAATATGAATTATGCGACCGAAATGCTGTCGCTCCGGCTCGATGAAAACCGCACCTCGCGGGACAGTGTGGAAAAAAGAATCCGGAGCTTGGGTTACACCCCGAGGCCGCTGAGCGGTGCGATCGCCGGTACGGCCGGGGATACGGCGGAGGAAGCGGACGACGCCGGCGACCAGGCTTGGTGGAAGACGCGCAAGGGCCGAATGGTCCTCGGTTTGGGGGCGCTTGTCGCGACCGCCTTCGCCGTCTCCCTCGTCAAACCCGGTCTGGCGCATTGGGCTTACGGCATCGCCGCGCTCGTGGGACTTGTACCGTTCGCGCGCCGCGCGGTCATCGGCGCGGTTTCCGGCACGCCGTTCAGCATCGAGACCTTGATGACCGTGGCGGCCGCCGGGGCGATCGCGATCGGGGCGGCCGAAGAGGCATCGGTAGTGATCTTCCTGTTTGCGGTCGGCGAGCTGTTGGAGACGGTTGCGGCCGGGCGCGCCAGGGCCGGCATCAAGGCGCTGATCGGTCTCGTGCCCCGCATTGCCTGGCGCGAGGAGGCTGGCCAGACCCATGAGATTCCGGTCGAGCAGCTGCGCGTGGGCGATATCGTGGTCGTTCGGCCGGGCGACCGAGTGCCCTCCGACGGCGAGGTGGTCGACGGCCAATCGGAGGTCGATGAAGCTCCGGTGACAGGAGAATCAGTGCCGATCGCGAAGGGCGTCGGCGATCAGGTTTACGCCGGCAGCATCAACGCCAACGGCATGTTGCGCGTGCGGATCACACACACGGCCGCCGACAACACCATCAGCCGCATCATTCACCTGGTCGAGGAAGCGCAAGGCTCGAAAGCGCCCACCGCCCGCTTCATCGACCGCTTCTCGGCATACTACACGCCCGCTGCCATGCTGACGGCCGGCCTGGTCATCGTGATACCGCCGCTGCTTCTTGGAGCCGATTGGTACACCTGGATCTATCGTGGTCTTGCGACCCTGCTGATCGCCTGTCCCTGCGCCCTCGTGATCTCGACCCCCGCAGCGATCGCATCAGCGCTTGCGGCGGGCGCCCGGCGCGGCCTGCTCATCAAGGGCGGCGCCGCCCTGGAAACCATCGGCAAGGTCCGCACCATTGCCTTCGACAAGACCGGAACGCTCACGATCGGCCGTCCCCGCGTGACCGACGTTGCCGCGATCGAAGGATCGGGTGACGACGTTCTTGCAAAGGCTGCGGCGGTCGAGCGCGGGTCGAGCCACCCGCTCGGCCAGGCAATCATTGCGGCGGCCGAGACGCGGAATTTGACGATCCCGCGGGCCTTCGGATCGAACGCGGTGCCTGGCAAGGCGGTGACGGCGCGGCTGCGAGAGGGTTTCGTGTCGGTCGGCTCGCCACGCTATGCGGCCGAGGCCGCGGCATTGCCGGACGACGCGTCCGCCAAAATCCAGGCCCTGGAGGCCGAGGGCAAGACCGTCGTCGTTGTTCTCGCCGGCAAACGCGCCATCGGCCTCATCGCATTGCGCGACGAGCCGCGGGAAGATGCGGCTGCTGGTATCGCGCGCCTCAAAGCGCTCGGCATCCGGGCCGTGATGCTCACCGGCGACAACCGCCGCACGGGTAACGCCATCGGCGAGGCGCTGGGGCTCGAGGTCCAATCCGAGCTCCTGCCGGACGCCAAGCTCGCAGCGATCGGCGAGCTGAAGAAGGCCGGGCCAGTCGCCATGATCGGTGACGGAATCAACGACGCTCCCGCGCTGGCGGCCGCCAGCGTCGGCGTGGCGATGGGCAGCGGTACCGACGTTGCGCTGGAGACCGCGGACGCGGCCCTCCTCAAGAACCGCGTGCTCGCCGTTGCCGAGATGGTGGCGCTGTCGCGCGTGACGCTGTCCAACATATGGCAGAACATCACGATCGCGCTTGGCCTCAAGGCCATATTTCTCATCACGACGCTTTTCGGCGTCACGTCGCTGTGGATGGCGATCCTGGCCGATACCGGCGCGACGGTGCTCGTCACGGCAAATGCGCTGCGCCTGCTGCGCTTCCGAGGCCGCTAAACACGCAGTTGCGACCTTTCTCAACCGATCGCCTTCTCGCCCAGGAACCGCATATACGGGCGGCGGCCGGCCGGCCCGAACAGCACCACGTCGTACGGCTTCCGGCGTGCCACCCTCCATGCCGGGCGAACCGATCGGCATGCCGGGAACCGCGAGGCCCGCGGCATTCGGCTTCTCGGCGAGGAAGCGTTCGAGCGCGATCGCCGGAACGTGTCCCTCGATCACATATCCTGCGACTTGCGCCGTGTGACAGGCAGCGAGGTCCGCCGGTACGCCAAGCCGCGTCTTGATCGCGTCGAGCTCCGTCGTATCGATGGCGTTCACCGTGAACCCGGCTGCCTGCAGGTGGCGGACCCAGCCAGTGCAACATCCGCAATTCGGGTCCTTGTGGACCGTGATGACCTGTTTCTCCGCGGCCCGGCTTCGGAAAGCGGGGAGGGCAGCGGTGCCGGCGATCAGGATCAGGGCCAAGCGTCGCGTTACGGAGCTATGGGTCATGGCCGCGCCTTCTTGTCCAAGCAGTCGAACCACCGTCAGAGTCTAGAGTTAAGCCGCAGGAAGCAATTTACCAGCGGAAGTTCCTCGCGAAATCGTCACTACGAGCAAGAGAATGAAAGTGCATGGCGCCGCTGACCATTGGCGCGGCGTCGGCAAATCTTCAAGCGAGGCCCGCAACATTGCTTGCGCGCGCCGGCGGACAGCGGATCGACCCATAGGAGCAGAACACGCAGCAGTCTCCCGGCAGCGGCTTGAGCTTCGTCCCGCAGGACTTGCACTCGTAAAAGAACAGGCAGGCGTTCGTGGGCATCGGCTCGGCCGACCGATGTCCGCATTTCGGGCAGGTAATGATCGATCGCTCGCTCATGTCACAATGCTCTTCATGCGGCCCCGGCAAGCACGCTCGCAAGGCGCTCCACCACCGTCTCGATCTCCTCAGCCGTCGTGCCGCGACCAAGACTGAAGCGGATGGCTCCCATACCCACCGCAGGCGTCACGCCCATTGCTTCAAGTACCGGAGACAACTCGACCCGGCCCGAATGACAGGCCGAGCCGGTCGAGGCTGCCACCCCGTCAAGTCCAGCCAATATGTCAGCGCCGACGCGACCGACAAACGCAACATTGAGCGTGTTGGGGAGCCGGTGCTCGGGATCGCCGTTGAGAACCACCCGATCACCGAACCGCTCCTGCAGCTCGCTGCCAGAACCGGTCGCGCAGAGCGCGGACCCGTTGCATCGGCGCCAGGTCGCGCGCCAGCTCGCAGGCCTTGCCGAGAGCGACCGCGAGCAGCGCACTTTCGGTTCCGGCGCGGCGCCCGCTTTCGTGCTCGGCGCCGTGAATCGAGCGGTTCGAGCCGTACGCCGCGCCGCACGAACAGCGCACCGATGCCCTTGGGTGCGTAGGCCTTATGGCCGGCGATCGACAGCAGATCGACGCCAAGCTCGTCGACCTTGGTGGAGATCTTGCCGACGGATTGCGCCGCATCGGTGTGGAACAGGATTCCGCGCTCGCGGGCCATGCGCGCGCAATCTTCGATCGGCTGGATCGTCCCGACCTCGTTGTTCGCGTGCATGATGCTGATCAGGATGGTGCGCGGCGTGACGGCGCGCCGCAGGTCATCGGGATCGACGCGCCCGTTGCCGTCGACCGGCAGATAGGTCACCCGTGCGCCCAGGCGTTCGAGGAAGCGGCAGGGAGCGACGATCGCCGGATGCTCGATCCGAGTGGTGATGATGTGATCGCCTTTGTCCCGGTTGGCGAAGAATACGCCCTTGAGCGCCAGGTTGTTCGCCTCGCTTCCGCCGCTCGTGAAGACGACCTCGTCGCTGTGACGGCCGAGCATCGCGGCCACGTCCGCCACGTGCTCTTTCGAGGGCGACCTTGGCCGGCTTGGCGGCCCAGTGCCCGCTCGAGGGATTGCCGTAAGCATCCGCAAGGTAAGGCTGCATGGCGGCCGCGACCGCGGGATCGATCGGCGTGCTGGCATTGTAGTCGAGATAGATCTGCCGTTCCGCTGACGCTCGGTGCGCCGTCATCTCTCGTTCTCCCGGTAGCCGAGCGGATAGTTGCCGACCTCGTCGCGCCAAGGCTGAAGCAGCATGCGATCGAGCCGAAGCTCGCGCGGATCCCGGAACTGCTCGATGCCGATGGTCATCGCATCGTGTCCGGCCGCGGGTTGCGATCGATAGGTGCCGAACAAGCGGTCCCACCAAGGCAAGTTGAAGCCGAAATTGCTGTTGGTCTCGCGCGCGATGATCGAATGGTGGACGCGGTGCATGTCCGGAGTGACGACGATCCAACGCAAGATGCGGTCGAGAGGCCGGGGCATGTCCACGTTGCCGTGGTTGAACATCGAGGTCGCGTTCAGCAGCACCTCGAAGATCAGCACGCCGAGCGCGGGCGCTCCGAGCGCGGCGATCACCGCAAGCTTGATCAGCATCGACAGGAGAATCTCAACCGGGTGGAACCGCAGGCCGGTGGTGACGTCGAACGCGAGATCGGCGTGGTGCATGCGGTGCAGCCGCCAAAGCGCCGGCACCGCGTGGAAAAGGACGTGCTGCAGATAGATCGCCAAGTCGAGGAGAATGACTGCAGCAACGATCGCGATCCAGCCCGGCAGGTCGATGAGGTTGAACAGGCCCCAACCCTGCGCCGCTGCAACAAGGGCAAGTCCGACGGCCGTCATGGGAAAAATGATACGCACGAGCAGCGTATCGAGCGCGACGATGCCGAGGTTGCCCGGCCAGCGGAGATGGCGGTTCGGCGGCTGACGGCGCCGCGGAAGGAACAGCTCCCAAACAGCCATCAGCGCAAAAATGCCGCCGAAAGCAGCGAGGCGGATGGTGGGCTCATCTAACAGGATCGCCTCCGACATGGCCTGGACTCGTCTGCGGGGCTTGACCTTCCGCTCTCGCAAAGGCATCATTCAATTATTCACTTGAATGATATAGCGTTCGGTACGGCCATGTCAAAGCAGAATCCCAAGCGCGCGCTCTTTGCCCAGTTTGCCGCGGTCGCCAAGGCACTCGCGCATGCGCATCGGCTCGAGCTGGTCGAGCAACTGGCGCAGGGCGAACGGTCGGTCGAGACGTTGGCGAGCCGGACCGGCCTCTCCATCGCCAACACGTCACAGCATTTGCAGCAGATGCGACGCGCCGGGATTGTCGCCGCGCGACGGGACGGCAAGTTCGTCTTCTACAAGCTCGCTGACGAGGCGGTCTTGGCGGTCCTGGCGGCGTTGCGCCGGATCGCGGAGCGCAATATCGCCGAGGTCGAGCAAGTGATCCGGCGCTATTTCGATGACCGCGACAGCCTGGAGCCGGTATCCCGCGACGAGCTGTTGAAGCAGCTGCATGCCGGGACAGTGACGATCCTCGACGTCCGACCCTCGGATGAGTTCGCGCTCGGCCACCTGCCGGCCGCGCTGAACATCCCGCTGCGCGAGCTCGAGGCGCGGCTCGCCGAGCTCGATCCTTCGCAGGAGATCGTCGCCTACTGCCGCGGACCGTACTGCGTGCTGTCGTATGAGGCGGTCGCGTGGCTGCGCGGAAGGGGCTTCAAGGTACGGCGCTTGGAGGACGGATTGCCCGAATGGCGTGCCGCTGGTCTGCCGACGGAGACTGGTCCGTACGATGCAGGACGACACGCACACGCGGGCGGTGCCGCCCATCCTCGACAACAAGCTTCCGTCGGCCGCATCGGTGTTTGCGCCGGCCGCATTGCTGCGCGAGGCGCGCCGGCAAAAGCGCCTTGCCGTCGTCGAGGTGCCGCCGGTCTGCATCCTCGACCCCGACGGCGACATCGTGCGGCGGCTGCGGCGGGCAGGGGAGGCGCAGCCCTTCGCCGGCTGGCCCTGCTATCACAGCCAGCTCGACACGTTCAGGCTTGCAAACCAGAGCGTGGGCATCGTCGGCTGCGCGGTCGGGGCGCCGTTTGCGGTCCTGGTCGCGGAGCAGCTGTTTGCCAGCGGCTGCCGGTTCCTGCTGAGCCTGACCTCGGCGGGTCAGATCACGGCGGCGGGGCCGTTGCCGTATTTCGTCGTGATCGAGCGCGCGCTGCGCGATGAAGGGACCAGCTATCACTACGCCGCTCCGGCCAAATTCGCCGAGGCGGACCCGCGCCTGGTCGCCACGGCGATCGAGGCGCTCCGGCGCAATGGCCTGCACGGCCTTCGTCGGTGCAAGCTGGACCACCGACGCGCCGTTCCGGGAAACCGCCGCGGCCGTTGAAGCGGCCCGATCGCAAGGCGTGCTGGCGGTGGAGATGGAAGCAGCCGCGCTCTACGCGTTTGCGCGGGCCGCCGGCGTTCGCGTTCTCTGCCTTGCGCACGTCACCAACACGATGGGACAGGCCGGGCAGGATTTCGAGAAGGGCGAAACCGACGGCACCGCCGACGCGCTGGCCGTGCTGGAGGCGATCGTGGCGCATTGCGCCTGATCGGCAGCTCGATCGCGCCGCCGTCCAAGCACGATCATGCTGCAAGTCGCACAGCGCGAGCCTTACAGGAGTTTCAACGGACTTCGCGGGGTTGCGCATGGCGCAGAGTAGGTCCCACCCTTGTCGGACAGCTGAGATACCTCAGTGGGAGTTCCGGAATGAGCCTCCGAACGAAGATTGCAGCGCTGGCGGCAACCACGTTGGGCATCGCCCTGCTCGCCGCCCCGAGCCAAGCCCAGACCAATTCTGCCGCCGCATCAGCCGCGGCCACTGCCGCTCCGAAGGCGAGCAGCGACACCGGCGCGCCGAGCGCGGCGGCGAGGAAGGAGTCGGCCGCGGCGGCGGCGTCCTCGAGCTCGATGCTGAGCGCAGCGCCGAGTGGCGCGGCAGCGAGCGCCCCCAAGGCGCAGCGCGGCGCGGGTCCGCAGACCGCCAGATAGGCCGCTGACGTTCCTCGCCGTTCAGCCCGGCGGATCGAGCGTGATCGTGATCGTTGCGGTCTGGGCGTCGACGAAGATGCCCTTGAATCCCTGGATCATCTGGTTGGACCCGCAACTGTAGTTGGGCGTGAGAATCCGCTCGAACGGCCCGGGATACTCCACGCAGATTCCGACATCATCGGCCTCCCAACGGGCCCTGCCGGGATCGTCCTGCTCGGCGTAGTAGTACGCCCAGCCCTTCGGGAAGGCGCCGATATCGGCGCATTGCTCTGCCGGGATCGTCCACCAGCCCTGGACCTTGAAGCGCTTGTCGCCCGGGCTCACCAAGGCTGCGACCGCGACGAAAACCTTGATGCGTGGTCTTGTTGCAGAAGACGTAATCGAAGGTCTGGCTGCGCGCCTCGCCGGTGCCGAGCAAGAGCATCGCGGACGAGCATAAAACAACGGCCAGAATGACTTTCGCCGACCGCATGGCCGTCTCCCTGCCTGCAATGCGGCGCGACAATGATGTGGTTTCGCAACGCTCACAAGGCATTTTTGGCCGCGCCCGGCGGCCGCGTATTTCCCCTCGTTTCGCACGCCACGTGCGGCACCGAACAGCGCGCGGACCGACACGGCGAGGCCTCGCTCCGTCGCACACCAGCCGTTTACCACTCGAAATGCGGGAATTGCGGAGCCCCATTCCCGCCGTGATCGCACGGCCTAATGCTGTGGATCATCGGGTGGGGACTGGCCGTGGCCGATGGGGTCGCCACGGCCGAACCGCGACATCCCGCTTCTTCGTGCATCCCCCGTAGGCGCCACGGCGTCGGCGGCAGGCTGCGGCGGGGTAGGGGGGCGGTTGCGGCGTGGGGACGTGATGGGGTGGCAGTCGGCGGCGCTGATTGGGGGCCGGATGGCGCGCGCCGGTGCGCTCGTCCTCGGCGCGCTCGTGCTTGCCCATTGCTCGGCCGGCAACAAGGACTCCAAATACAGTGCGAAGGTGGTCGAGGACGGCGAGCCGGTGCCCAAGGGCGGCGGCAACTACAAGGTCGGCAAGCCCTACAGCATCAACGGCCGCACCTATTTTCCGTCCGAGAACATGTCCTATCGGGCCGACGGCATCGCCTCCTGGTACGGCCCTGATTTCCACGGCCGGTTGACCGCCAACGGCGAGGTCTACGACATGCACGGGATCTCGGCCGCGCACACGACCATGCCGTTGCCGAGCTATGCGCGCGTCACCAATCTGGCGAATGGCCGCTCGATCGTCGTGCGCGTCAACGATCGCGGGCCTTATGCGCGCAACCGCATCATCGATCTGTCGGTCGGCACCGCCAAGGCCCTCAAGTTCTACGGCCAGGGGCTCGCGTCGGTGCGGGTCGAGTATCTGGGCCGCGCGCCGCTCGACGGCAGCGACGACCGCATGCTGATGGCGACGCTGCGGGAAGGGTCGCCGGCGCCGGCGCCGTCGAACGTCATGGTCGCTTCGGCCAAGCCCTTCCTGTCCGGCTTCGGCGGTGCCGCCACGCGCAACGACGACGCGCCGCTGCCGCCCGAGCGGCCGTTCCTGCTCGGCGCCGGATCGAACCGCGCCGCCGGCCAGGCGCGCAGCCGCCGAGGTGACGTCGACGACCAACAAGCCGCCGGCAAGGTCGGTTGTCAGATCGCCCGCGGCAGCAGCGGCCGAGCCGGACGACGCCCCGTCGCGCCGCCGCGGCCGGCCCGCGCCGGCTTTGCGCCGATGCGCGGCCAAGGCGCGGTCGGCCTGATGAGCGGCCGGGGGCTCTATTGAAAACCTGGGGGTACCGCCGAAGCGCGCCGCGCCATCGTTCGGCCGCACCGCGCTTGCTTGTTGAGCTTGACGCAATTTCTACGGCGAGCCGGTTTCCACTGCGCCGGAAAACGCTATAAGGACCACGGAAAAGCGTGGATTCATAGCCGCGCGCGGCTGGCCACGCCCCCTCATGAAGTCAGGCGCGATGTACCGCAAGCTCTTGCGTTCGCCACTCGCAAAGTACGCCGCCGCGGCGATGCTCGCCGGCGCGATCGCCTCCGCTTACGCTGCCCCCAACCCGGGGTCGGGAGCGAAGGGCACCGAGTTCCAGACCGCGGCGAGCAACGCCATCCTGATCGACGCCGACAGCGGCAGCGTGCTGTTCGAGAAGCGCGCCGACGACCTCATTCCGCCCGCCAGCCTGTCGAAGCTGATGACCGCGGAGGTGGTGTTCAACGAGATCAAGCAGGGCCGGCGCAAGCCGACCGACGAATTCACCGTCAGCACCAATGCCTGGCGCCGGGGCGGGGCGCCCTCGCGCACGTCGAGCATGTTCCTGCCGATCCACAGCAAGGCCGCGATCGACGATCTCCTGCATGGCGTCATCATCCAGTCGGGCAACGACGCCTGCATCACGCTGGCGGAAGGAATATCGGGAACCGAAGGCGAGTTCGCGCAGCTGATGACCAAGCGGGCGCGCGAATTGGGCCTGACCAAATCGACCTTCGGCAACTCGACCGGGCTTCCCGATCCGCGTCAGCTCATGACCTCGCGCGAGCTCGGCAAGCTCGCGCAGCACATCATCCACACCTATCCCGACTTCTACAAATACTACGGCGAGCGCGAGTTCACCTGGAACAAGATCCGCCAGTACAACCGCAATCCGCTGTTGGCCATGAATATCGGCGCCGACGGGCTCAAGACCGGCTTCACCAAGGAGGCCGGGCTACGGTCTGGTCGGATCGGCGGTGCAGAACGGGTTGCGCCTGATCGTGGTGATCAACGGCCTGCGGACGGAAAAGGAGCGCGCCGACGAGGGCAAGAAGCTGCTCGAATGGGGCTTCAACAATTTCCAGTCCGGGCTGCTGTTCGCCGAAGGCCAGGAGATCGCGCAAGCCAAGGTCTATGGCGGCGAAAAGGGGCACGTGCCGCTGGTCGCGGCCAGAGCGGTGCGGCTGATGGTTCCGCGCGGCACGCGCGAGAAGATCATCGCACGCGTGGTCTATACCGGTCCGGTGCGCGGCGCCGGTGACGGAAGGCCAGAGGATCGGCGTGCTGAAGGTCTGGCGCGGCGACTTCATGGTGCTGGAGATGCCGCTGCAGGCGGCTGCGAGCGTGGGCACCGGCTCGATGCGGCAACGCGCCTTCGACGCCGCCGCCGAGCTGGTGATCGGCCTGTTCCGCTCCGGCTTCCAGCGGCTGTAGCGAGCGGCGAATAGCGAGTAGCGAATGGCGAATAGAGAGGCGCTCGATTTCTCTTCACTCGCTACTCGCTACTCGCTATTCGCTATTCGCGAACACTGGAATCATGCGTGGACGATTCATCACCTTCGAAGGCGGCGAGGGCACCGGCAAGTCGACCCATGCGGGACTGCTTGCGGATCGCCTCAAGGCGCTCGGCATCGCGGTCGTGCTGACGCGCGAGCCCGGCGGCTCGCCCGGCGCCGAAGCGATCCGCCATGTGCTGCTCTCGGGCGTGGCCAAGCCGCTCGGCGCCGAAACCGAAGCGATCCTGTTCGCGGCGGCGCGCGACGATCACGTGCGCAACACCATCGAGCCCGCGCTGGCCAGCGGACGCTGGGTGATCAGCGACCGCTTCTTCGATTCGAGCCGCGTCTACCAGGGCACGCTCGGCCACGTCGATCCGAAGCTGCTGCGGGCGCTCGAGCGGGTCACCGTCGGCGAGCTCAGGCCCGATCTCACCTTCATCCTCGACGTGCCGGCCGACGTCGGGCTCGCGCGCGCGAGCAAGCGGCGCGGCGAGGGCGCGGCCGACCGGTTCGAGGCGGAATCGCCCGAATTCCACGAGCAGCTGCGCGAGGCCTTCCGCGACATTGCGCTGAGCGAGCCGCTGCGCTGCGTGCTGATCGACGCCACCGAGCCGCGCCCGGCGGTCGCCGAGCGCATCTGGAAGGTGGTCAGCGACCGGCTCGATCCGGCGACCGCGCCGGTCGCGCTCGAAAGCATCGCGTCGTGAGCGACGCCGAGACCGAGGCAGATCGAGCCCCGGCACCCGCGCGAAACCACCGTCCTGTTCGGCCACGCGGAAGCGGAGCAGGCGCTGCTCGACGCCTATCGCGGCGGCCGCCTTCCGCATGCCTGGCTGATCGGCGGCCCGCCCGGCATCGGCAAGGCGACGCTGGCCTATCGCATGGCGCGTTTCGTCCTGGCCCATCCCGATCCGCAGGCGCCGCCGGTGCGCAACGCGACGTCGCTCGACGTCGACGCCGACGCATCCGGTGGCGCGGCGCATCGCCGCGCAGGCGCAGGGCGACCTCCTGGTGCTGGAGCGCACGATCAATGAAAAGACCGGCAATCTGCGCCAGGACATCCAGGTCGATGACGTGCGCCGCACGGTGTCGTTCTTCGGCTCGACCGCCGGGGAGGGCGGCTGGCGCGTCGCGGTCGTCGACGCGGTCGATGAGTTGAATCCCGCCGGCGCCAACGCGCTGCTCAAGGTGCTCGAGGAGCCGCCGCGCCGCGCCCTGCTGCTGCTCGTCAGCCATTCGACCGCGCGCGTGCTGCCGACGATCCGCTCGCGTTGCCGGCTGCTGCCGCTGCGGCCGCTCGCGGACGACGACGTCGCGCGCGCCGCGGCCGCCGCCATCGGCGCGCAGCCCGGACGATCGCCAATGTCAGGGCCGCCGCCGCGATCGCCGAGGGCAGCGTGGGCCGCGCGCTGGCGCTGCTCGATGGCGACGCGCTCGCCTTGCGCGATCGCATCAAGGCGCTGCTCGAGCAGCTGCCCGCGGTCGATCCGCGCGCGCTGCATGCGCTCGGCGATCGCGCTCACGGCACCGATCCGGCGCCGCTCGCCGCCTTCGTCGACACGCGTCAATGCCTGGCTGTCCGCGCGGCTCGCCGGCGGGCGCGCAGGACCCGGCCGCATGGCGCGCCTGGCCGAGGTCTGGGACAAGGTCAACGCGCGGCGCGCGACGTCGAGACCTACAATCTCGAGCGAAAGCCTTATGTTTTCAACGTGTTCGGCTGGCTTGCCGAGGCCGCGCGCGGTTGATACCTATGCCCTGACTTGTCATGGCCGGGCTTGTCCCGGCCATCGCCAACGTCTTCGATTGCGACTGCTGTTTCTGGAGCACGTCGATGGCTGACAAGCCCCGCTATTACCTGACGACGGCCATCGCCTATCCCAACGGGCCGCCGCATATCGGGCACGCCTACGAGGCGATCGCGACCGACGCGATCGCCCGCTTCATGCGGCTCGACGGCTACGACGTGCTGTTCCTCACCGGCACCGACGAGCACGGCCAGAAGATGCAGCAGACCGCGGCGCGCGAGAAGCTCACCGCCGCGCGAATTGGTCGAGCGCAACGTGCCGCGCTTCCAGGCCATGGTCGAGCGCATGAACTGCTCGAACGACGATTTCATCCGCACCACCGAGGAGCGCCACCATCGCGCGTCGGCGGGGATCTGGCAGCGCATGGAGGCGGCCGGCGACATCTATCTCGACAAATATTCCGGCTGGTACTCGGTGCGCGACGAAGCCTATTACGACGAGCAGGAGACCAGGCTCGACGACAAGGGCGAGCGCGTCGGCCCGCAAGGCACGCCGGTCGAATGGGTCGAGGAGGAGAGCTATTTCTTCCGGCTGTCCGCCTACCAGGACAAGCTGCTCGATCTCTATGCGCGCCATCCCGACTTCGTGCTGCCGAAGGAGCGGCTCAACGAGGTCGCGAGCTTCGTCAAGCGCGGGCTGCAGGACCTCTCGGTGTCGCGCACCACCTTCGACTGGGGCGTCAAGGTGCCGGGCAATCCCAAGCACATCATGTATGTGTGGGTCGATGCGCTGACCAACTACATCACCGCCGTCGACTATCCCGACACCGACAGCCCGAAGTTCCGCCGCTACTGGCCGGCCGACCTGCACGTCATCGGCAAGGACATCGTGCGCTTCCACGCGGTCTATTGGCCGGCCTTCCTGATGTCGGCCGGCGTCGAGGTGCCGCGGCGCATCTTCTCCCACGGCTTCCTGTTCAACCGCGGTGAGAAGATGTCGAAATCGGTCGGCAACGTGATCGATCCGTTCGCGCTCGCCGACGCCTACGGCGTCGACCAGCTGCGCTATTTCTTCCTGCGCGAAGTTCCGTTCGGGCAGGACGGCAACTACAGCCATGAGGCGATCGTCAACCGCGTCAACGCCGACCTCGCCAACGACCTCGGCAATCTGGCGCAGCGCTCGCTGTCGATGATCGCGCGGCAGCTCGGCGGCGTGCTGCCGGCGCCCGCGGCGTTGAGCGCCGCCGACAAGGCGATGCTGGCGGCGGCCGACGGCATGATCGGCAAGGCGCGCGAGGCGATGAAGACGCAGCAGCTCCACCAGGTGCTCAGCGCGATCTGGGCGGTGGTCGCCGACGCCAATCGGTATTTCGCCGGCGAGGCGCCCTGGGCGCTGGCCAAGACCGATCCGGCGCGCCAGGGCACCGTGCTCTACGTCACCGCCGAGGTGATCCGGCAGGTGGCGATCCTGACGCAGCCGTTCATGCCGGCTTCGGCGGCGAAGCTGCTCGATCTCCTTGCGGTTCCGCCGGCGGAACGCCATTTCTCAGGAGCTGGGCGGAGCCCGCCGGATCGCGGCCGGCGCACGGCTTCCGGCACCGGCGCCGGTTTTTCCGCGTTATGTGGACAGCGAAGCGAGCGCGCAGGCGTGATGCTCACCTGGAGCCGCGAAGCTCCTGCTCGCGTATGAGCGCAAGCCTCGTTGGCTGTGACGCTCCTGATTGAAAGGACGGCCATGTCGGACAATCCCGGATCGAATGATGAGCGGCCGTGTCTGCATTGCCTGATCGGCGACCTGATCGACGAGTTCTATGCAGAATATGGCTCACCGAGCGGCGAGAAGGATACCGTCGATATGGATGAGATCATTTCGGCGCTCGCCAAGACCGTTGCGGAAATGACGTTCGGCTCGGACGCGGCGTTGCGCCAGCGGGTCCTGGAGGACCTGACGAGCGAGATCGCCAAGTTCGAAGCCGAGTTCGCCAGCGTCGCCCGGGTCCGACCTGCGGCACTGAGACGGCGTAGGACGAACGGTGACGGACAAGGACGGACCGGCGACATGCTGATCGACAGCCACTGCCATCTCGATTTTCCGGACTTCGCGGGCGAGCTCGATGCCGTGGTCGCGCGCGCGCAAGCGGCCGGCATCGGGCGCATCGTCACCATCTCGACCCGGGTCAAGCGGCACGCCGAGCTGCTCGCCATCGCCGAGCGCTTTCCCGAGGTCTATTGCTCGGTCGGCACCCACCCGCACAACGCCCACGAGGAGCTCGACGTCACGGTCGACGAGCTGATCGCGCGCACGCGCCATCCCAAGGTGGTGGCGATCGGGGAGGCGGGGCTCGACTATTTCTACGATCACAGCCCGCGCGACGCGCAGGAGCGCGGTTTCCGCAATCACATCGCGGCGGCGCGCGCGACCCGGTTGCCGCTGGTCATCCACTCGCGCGAGGCGGACGACGACATGGCGCGCATTCTCGAGGAGGAGACCGGGAAGGGCGCCTTCCCGGCCGTGCTGCATTGCTTCACCGGCGGCCGCGACCTCGCCGAGCGGGCGATCGCGCTCGGATTGTTCATCTCGTTCACCGGCATTCTCACGTTCAAGAAGTCCGACGAGTTGCGCGCGATCGCCAAGGATCTGCCGGCGGACCGCATCCTGGTCGAGACCGACGCGCCCTATCTCGCCCCCGGCCGCTATCGCGGCAAGCGCAACGAGCCGGCCTATGTGGTCGAGACCGCCAAGGTCTTGGCCGAGACCCGCGGGGTCTCACCCGACGAGATGGCTCGGCAGACCAATGCGAGCTTCTTCAGCCTGTTCCGCAAGGTCCCGCCTGTGACGGCCGGGGCCGACCAGCTTGCGCAGGCTGCCCCGCCGCATGACGCTGACCTTCACGATCCTCGGCTGCGGCTCCTCCGGCGGCGTTCCGCGCCCGGCGCTGGGCTGGGGCGACTGCAATCCGGACAATCCCAAGAACCGCCGCCGCCGCACCTCGCTGCTGGTCGAGCGCCGCAACGGCGCCGGCGTCACCCGGGTGCTGGTCGATACCTCGCCCGACCTGCGCGAGCAGCTGATCGACGCCGAGGTCGATTGGCTCGATGCGGTGCTCTATACGCACGAGCACGCCGACCACACCCATGGCATCGACGACCTGCGCGCGCTGTTCATGCACCGCCGCCGGCGGGTCGACGTCTATCTGGATGAGCCCACGTCGCAGGCGGTCCGCGGGCGCTTCAGCTATTGCTTCCAGTCGCCGCCCGGCAGCGAATACCCGCCGATCGTCACCGAGCATCGGCTGGCGCCGGGCAAGACCATCACGGTCAACGGGGAGGGCGGCCCGATCAGCGCGCTCCCGGTCCTGCAGGAGCACGGCGACATCCCCTCGCTCGGCTTCCGCTTCGGCCGCCTCGCCTATTCCTGCGATCTCAGCGGGCTGCCGTCGGCCAGCGTGGCGGCGCTGGCGGGCCTCGAGGTCTGGATCGTGGACGCGCTGCGCTACCGGCCGCACCCGAGCCATTTCAGCGTCGAGGATGCGCTCACCTGGATCGAGCGGATCAGGCCGCGCCGGGCGATCCTGACCAACCTGCATTCCGACCTCGACTACGACGCGCTGCGGGCCCGGCTGCCGCGCGCATGTGGAGCCCGCCTATGATGGACTGGGCGTGACCGTGGCGAGCGACGCGGCCGCCTGAGCGCGGCCGAACCGTTCTGCGTTGCCGCTGCATTTTTTGACGCCGGATCAGCGACTTGCGGCGACATCCTCGACCAAGCCCGCGTCCAGCTCGTGCTATCAAATAATATTCCATAATATCCCTTATGCGAATCAAGGCTCGCAGTTTGTCGCCAGTACGCTAGTTTCAAGCCCTAGCGCTCCTCGCCACTTGTCCCCCGCCTGCGCCGAACGGCGCAGTGAGGACAAGAGACAGCGACGGGTCGAGTGGCCGCACAAGTTGCAGGATTTTCACTTGAATCGAGGAATTCCCACAATCCATCATTATGCCAATAACGAGGAACTTCGGACTAATCCGCGCGTTTGACGGATATCAAGGCGCCGCGGCCCCGCGCGGCGCTGTTATTCGTTTTTCTCTCCAAGCACGAGGTGCGCCGTGACCAAGGTCAGAAAGCTCGAACCGTCGCCTGCCCCCGCACGTCTCGATACCCCGACCGACCTCTCGAGCAACGCCGTCAGGGACGTATCGGCCGCGCTCAATGCGCTGGTGGCCGACACCTTTGCGCTCTACCTCAAGACCAAGAACTTCCATTGGCACGTCAGCGGGCCGCATTTCCGCGACTATCATCTGCTGCTCGACGAGCAGGCCGAGCAGCTCGAAGGCAGCATCGACATCCTGGCCGAGCGGGTGCGCAAGATCGGCGGCACCACCATCCGCTCGGTCGGTCACATCGCCAGGCTGCAGCGGGTCGAGGACAACGACAAGGACTACGTGTCCGCGATCGACATGCTGTGCGAGCTGATGAGCGACAACAAGGCGCAGATCGAGCACATGCGCGAAGCCCACAAGGTCGCCGACGAGCACGAGGACGTGGCGACCGCCAGCTTGCTGGAGAATTTCATCGACGAAGCCGAGAAGCGCTGCTGGTTCCTGTTCGAGGCGAGCCGCGAGGCCGAGGGCGGCGGCCACTAGCAAATCCGATCACCCAACGGTCGTCATTCCGGGACGGCGCGTAAGCGCCGGGCCCGGAATCCATAACCACCGTCTGGGATTATGGATTCCGGGCTCGCGCCAAGCAGGCGCGCCCCGGAATGACGCGCCGTTGGACGTGAGCGACTGAGGACGGACGGCTGAGGCGAAGAACTCCACCCTTTGCGGTGGTGTATCTTCCGTCATCAGTCATTCGTTCTCCGTCGTCCGGTCCATGACCCCTTCCCGCGATATCGTCCGGCTCCTCGAGATCATGGCGGCGCTGCGCACGCCCGGCACCGGCTGCCCGTGGGATCTGCAGCAGAATTTTGCGACCATCGCACCCTACACGCTCGAGGAGGCCTACGAGGTCGCCGACGCCATCGTCCGCAACGATCTCGACGATCTGCGTGACGAGCTGGGCGATCTCCTGCTGCAGGTGGTGTTCCATGCCCGCATGGCGCAGGAGCAAGGCGCCTTCGATTTCGGCGACGTGGTCCAGACCATTACCGAGAAGCTCATCCGCCGGCATCCGCACGTGTTCGGGGACGCCCACGGCCTCACGCCAAAGGCCGTGGAAGGCCTGTGGGAGCGCATCAAGGCCGAGGAGAAGGCAGGCAAGGCAAGCGCGCGAGACACGGACGAGCCCGCCTCCGCGCTCGACGGCGTCCCGGTCACCCTCCCCGCCCTCACGCGCGCACTCAAGCTGCAGGCGAAGGCCGGCAAGGTCGGCTTCGACTGGAACGATCCGCTGGCGGTGCTCGCGAAAATCCGCGAGGAAGCCGGCGAGATCGAAGCCGACCTGGCGTCCGGCAATCGCGCCGCGGCCGCCGGCGAGGTCGGCGACCTCCTGTTCGCGGTCGTCAACCTCGCCCGCCATCTCGATGCCGACCCCGAGGCGATCCTGCGCGCGACCAACCAGAAATTCGAGCGCCGCTTCGGCGCGATCGAGCGGGCGCTCGCCGCGCACGGCAAGACCCCGCAACAGGCGACGCTCGCCGAGATGGATGCGCTGTGGGACGAGGCCAAGGCGAACGAGGCCCCGAACGGAAAAGTGCCGCAGTCCGGCACCTCGCGGTAGCGCCGCCTCCGGGCTAGAGTCGTCGAGCCGCTCGCCGGGAGACGCGCATGGGACCCTTCGACACGGCATTTCGCTCGATTCTTGCGGCGGTGATCTGCGTGACCATCGCAACGCCGCTCGCGGCCCAGCCATGGCCCACGCGCACGCTGCGGATCGTGACCGCGACGCCCGCCGGCGGCAGCCCGGATTTCGTCAGCCGGCTGTTGGCGGACAAGCTCACCGACCGGCTCGGCCAGGCGGTCGTCGTGGAGAACGCGGCGGTGAGCGGCGTCGCCGCGTGGAACAACCTCGCGAAAGCGCAGCCCGACGGACTACACGGTCGGAATGCTGACCGGGGCGTTCTCGGCGCGCGCCGCGGTCGCCAAATCGCTGCCCTACGATCCGATCAAGGACTTTGCCTTCGTCACCCTGGTCTCCGGCTATCCGATGGTGGTGGCGACCGCGCCGAGTTCGCCGATCAAATCGTTCGGCGATCTCATCGCCCGCGCCAGGGCCGCGCCCGACACCATCACCTATGGGATGAATGCGCCCGGCAGCGTTCACCACCTGATCGGCGAGTTGATCAACGTCGAAGCCGGCACCTCCATGCGCGGCATTCCCTACCGCGGCAACACCCAGATCGTGCAGGACCTCCTGGGCGGCCGCCTCGACGTGATGGTGGAAACCGGAACCGTTGCGTTCGCGCAGATCAAGGGCGGCACCTTGCGCGGCCTGGCGGTCTCCTCGCGCGAGCGGTTCGTGCTGGAGCCCGACATCCCGGCGATCGCCGAGACGCTCCCGGGTTTCGAGGTCATCTCCTGGCTCGGCCTTGCCATGCCGGCCGGAACGCCGCGCCCGATCGTCGATCGCCTCAACCGCGAGATCGGCGAAATTCTCAAGCTTGCGGATATCCGGGCGAAGCTCGCCGGCGTCGGCAATGTCCCGACCCCGACCACGCCCGAAGAAATGCTGGACTATATCGCGCGCGACGCCGCCCGTTGGAGCCGGGTGGTCGAGCTCAAGAAGATCGAGCGGTATTGACGACTTGTCTCATCGCACGCCCGCCGCCTGCAGGTACTGCAGGTCGACGAACCGCTCGGCTGCCGGCAGCGGCGGCTTGATCACGCCGCCCTCCCCCATGAATGCGATCACCTGGGCGAGCCCCTTGAGATCGATCTCCGCCTCTCTCGGCATGACGCCCTTGTCGGGCTCGAAATAGAGCGCGAGCGTCTGCCGGGCGATGTCCTCCGACGATCCGGTCAATTCCACTATCGCCTTGATGACCTCGCCGCGATTGGCGCGGTCGCGGATGAACCGGAAGGATTGGCCGAGCGCGCGCAGGAAGCGCACCAGGCTATCCTTGTTCGCCTGCGCCCAGCCCCGACGCGCGGCAATGACCTGAAACTGGAACGCCGCGATCGCCTCGGTGGAATCGCCGAGCCTGCGATAACCCTGGTGGACGGCGATCAGGTCGTCGGGCTGGCCGAGCGGAACGGCGTCGCATTCGCCGCGCTTGAGGCAATCGAAACGCACCGGCGTGCCGACCAGCTCCTTGACCTGGTAGTCGGTGTCGCGCAGGCCCTTGAGCGCCAACAGCTTGCGCATCGAGATCGAGATCGTATCGACCGGCAGCGAGAGCCCGATGCGCTTGCCCTTGAGGTCGGCGAAGGTCGCGATCTCCGGCTTGGCGATCAGGCTGTAGATCGGGTTGGCGGTCTCGCCCGCGATCGCCACCGCGTCCGAGCCGGCCAGCACCGCCTGAATCAGGTAAGGGCGTGGCCGTCTGCGTCACATCGAGCCTGCCCTGGTCGAGGGCGGCGACCATCTTGTCGGTGCCGCCCGGGATCGGCACGTAGTCGAGCTTGATGTTTTCGCGCGCGAGGAAGCCTTGTTGCCGCGCGATGAACGTGTAGAGCGACGAGACGCCACGCACCGTCGACGGGATCTGGCCGTAGCGGAGCGTGACGTCTTCAGCCGCCGCGCTTGCGGCCGGCCCCGACGGCGAGCAGCGCCGTCGCCAGCATGATGCTTGCGCGTCTCATCACGGCCTCCCTCGCCCGCCGCCGCTGACGCGGCGAATTTCGCCCGCACCACCTCCGCCTTCGCCGGATCGACCCGGACCCGCAGCGCCATGTGATGATCGTCGGTCAGCGTCTTTGCCATCACCTCGGTGTGGCGGTAGAGCCAGCTTGCGCCGGCGCCGTCGGCGGGATCGAGCACGAGATCGAGCGTGACCCGGGTCGCGGCGAGCCGCGCCTCGATCGCGGCCGCGAGCCGGTCGAACCCCTCCCCGGTCAGCGCCGAGACCAGCACCGGCCGCTGCTCGAGCGGCTGCCGGTCGGCGAGATTGCCGATCCGCTCGCGCGCCTCGTCGTCGAGCCGGTCGACCTTGTTCCAGACCTCGATGATGCGCCGGCCTTCGCCCGGCTCGATCCCGAGCTGACGCAGCACGTCGGCGACGTCGTGCGACTGCGCCTCGGTCTCCTCGTGCGCCACGTCGCGCACGTGCAGGATCACGTCGGCCTCGATCACCTCCTCGAGCGTGGCGCGGAAGGCCGCGACCAGCATGGTCGGCAGATCCGAGATGAAGCCGACCGTGTCGGACAGGATGATCCGCAGTCCGCTCGGCAGGTCGACCGCGCGCAGGGTCGGATCAAGCGTCGCGAACAACATGTCGGCCGAGAGCACGCGCGCCTGCGTCAGGCGGTTGAACAGGGTCGACTTCCCCGCATTGGTGTAGCCGACCAGCGCGACGATCGGGTACGGCACCCGCTTGCGGCTCTCGCGATGGAGCTTGCGCGTGCGCTTGACCTTCTCCAGCTCGCTCTCGATGCGGGCAATGCGCTCCTCGATCATGCGCCGGTCGGCCTCGAGCTGGGTCTCGCCCGGCCCGCCGAGGAAGCCGAAACCGCCGCGCTGGCGCTCGAGATGGGTCCAGGAGCGCACCAGCCGGCTCTTCTGGTAGGTCAGATGGGCGAGCTCGACCTGCAGCGCGCCTTCGCGGGTGCGGGCGCGGCGGCCGAAGATTTCGAGGATCAGCCCGGTGCGGTCGAGCACCTTGGCGTTCCAGGCCTTTTCCAGGTTGCGCTGCTGCACCGGCGAGAGCGCGCAGTCCATCACCACGATGCCGGCTTCGTCGCCTTTGACCAGGCCGGCGATCTCCTCGACCTTGCCCTTGCCGATGAAGGTCGCCGGGCGAATGTCGCCGACCGGCACGATGCCGGCATCGACCACGTCGAGATCGATGGCGCGGGCGAGCCCGACCGCCTCGTCGAGCTTGGCGGCGGGCGAGCGCATCGCCGCCGGCGCCCGCGCGGCGGGCCCCGGTGCCCTGCCCCGCAGGTGCGGCTCAACGACGACTGCGCGGCCCGTCCCCGGGCGCTCCGGGGGAACGGGTCGGTCGCTCTTGATGTCGAACCGGCGGGGTTCCAATCAGACCTTTTCCCCGGCCGGCGCTTCCTCGGCGCCTTCGAACAGCTGGATCGGATGACCTGGCATGATGGTCGAGATGGCGTGCTTGTAGACGAGCTGCGAGTGGCCATCGCGTCGCAGCAGCACGCAAAAATTATCGAACCAGGTCACCACACCCTGCAGTTTTACACCGTTCACCAGGAAGATCGTGAGCGGCGTCTTGTTCTTGCGGACATGGTTCAGGAAGGTGTCTTGGAGATTTTGTGCGCGGTCGGCCGCCATTGTTTCTGTTCCATTTTTTCCCTCGCAGGCCCCTTCCCGCGAGGCTTATTGCCAGGTCGCTGTGCCCATTTTCTAGCCTTGCATGCTCACAGAACCTGGACCTGACCATTACAGGGCACGTCCGCCGGCCGCGCAAGCACAAGTTGGGGGCAAAAAGCGCGTTGTGGGGGGCAAAATACGTCAATCACGTCAATTCGGTGTGGTGGTGGCAGCTCCCATTCGGCGTGGCGGTGGAAGTCGTTGCGCAGCGCGGTGGCGATCGAGCCGGGGGCGCCGTTGCCGACCGGCCGGCCGTCGATGCGCACCACCGGCAGCACGATCTGGCTGGCCGAGGTGAGGAAGGCTTCGCGCGCGCGATAGGCCTCCTCGACCGTGAACGCGCGTTCCTCGAAGGCGAGCCCATGCGCCTTGATCACCTCGAGCAGCACGCTCCTGGTGATGCCACGCAAGATGCCTCGATCGGCCGCCCGCGTCACCACCGTTCCGTCCATGGTGACGATCCAGGCATTGCTCGAGGAGCCTTCGGTCACCTTGCCGTCGCGGTCCACGAACCAGGCTTCCTTGGCGCCCTGCTCGCGCGCGGCCTGCTTGGCGAGCACGTTGGGCAGCAGCGAGATCGACTTGATGTCGACGCGCTCCCAGCGATTGTCGGGAACCGTGACGACCGCAACCCCCTCCGCCGCCGCCTTCTCGTTGGCCGCGGTGTCGAGATTGCGGGCGGTGACGACGACGCTCGGAACCGTGCCCGGCGGCGGAAAGCGCGTGATCGCGGCGCGCCACGCCGCGGGTCACCTGCAGATAGACGATGCCGTCGTGCACCCGGTTCCGGCGCACGGTCTCGCGCATGACCACGCCGAGCGCGGCCGGCGACATCGGAACCGGGATGCGCAGCTCGTCGAGCGAGCGCTGCAGGCGGGCCATGTGCCGGCGCTCGTCGACGATGCGGCCGTCCCTCACCTCGCAGACCTCGTAGACGCCGTCGGAGAACTGGTAGCCGCGGTCCTCGACGTGCACCACGGCCTCGCCGCGCGGCATATACAAACCGTTAACATAGGCAATGCGTGCCAAGGACAGCTCCGATACCGATCAAGGACTTAAGCGGGTGTTGTGCATAGCATGGATGAAGACGGCCGCGAACCGCCGACGATGCCCGCCCCGGCACATTCCTGTGATATGCGTTCGCCAAGTGAACCCAGGCACCGCGATTCGCGACCAACGTGGATATGCCACATCAACGGGGCTAATCATGACAGATGCATCCGTCGCCGCCCGCTTCACCGAGAGCGATTTCCGGGTCGGCCGCGTGCTCAATCGCACGACCTCGGTGTTCTCGCGAAACTTCCTGCCATTCTTCATCGTGACCGCGATCGCCAGCGCTCCGCTGCTCGTGCTGAAGGGCTTCACCGACGAGACCAATCCGGGCCTGACCATCGCGCTCGCGCTCGTCGGCGTCCTGCTGGCGGTCGTGCTCTATACGCTGGCCCAGGCGGTGGTGCTCTATGGGGCGTTCCAGGACATGCGTGGCCGGCCGGTCAACCTGAGCGAGTTGTTCAAGGTCGGCATGGAGCGATTTTTTCCCATCGTCGGGCTCGCGATCATCGTGTCGCTGCTGGTGGGACTTGCCTCCATCCTGCTGATCGTTCCGGGCTTGATCCTGTTCACGATGTGGTTCGTGGCCACGCCGGTCTGCGTCGTCGAGCGGCTGGGTCCGAATGCCAGCATGCGGCGCAGCACGCAGCTGACCAAGGGGCATCGCTGGAAGATTTTCGGCTTGATCCTCCTGCTGGTCATCATCAGCGCGGTGGTCTCGCCGCTGATCGAGTTCGGGCTGGCCGCGGTCTCTACCACATTGGCGCTGGTCGGCACCCTGATCTGGAACGGCGTCTGGGGCGCCTTCTACGCCATCGCGGTCGTCGTCACCTATCATGACCTGCGGGTGGCCAAGGAAGGCATCAACATCGAGCAGATCGCGTCCGTGTTCGACTGATCTTGCTGACCGCGAATAGCGAACAGCGAGTGGCGAACAGGCCGCTCGCTGTTTGCGTTTCGCGGTGGCACGTCGTCGCTCCGATTCGCCCTCGAGTCGTCGCCCTGATCGTCGGCTCCTGACTCGTCCGCTCCTGGCCCGGCTGGGCGAACTTGTCCGCCCGCGCCTTGCCGTAGAGCTGCTCGCGCTCGAGGAAGGCGCGCTCGGCGGTGTAGAATTCACGCAGGAAGTGCGCCACGTCGGTCGGCGGCACCGGCGCGGTCCAGCCGATCCGGCGGCAGATCTTGTCGCAGACCTCGTTGAGCACCCGCATCGCGTCCGGGGTATCCGGGTGGCGCAGCAATTCCTCCAGCACCTGCAGCTCGAAGGCGCCGTAGGCGCGCAATTGCTGCTCGGTGAACGAGATCTGCGCCGTTCGCTCGACCAGGTCGCCCAGCAGCGCGCGCTTGGGCATCGAGATCACCATGGTCCCGGCGATCAGGTCGCCGCCGCGCATGCGGTCGCGGTTGATGAACGGCAGCGCCGCGAAGAACAGCAGCCACACCGCGACCGCGAGGTTCTCCCAGCTCACGCCGCCGGTTTCGGTCTTTCCCCAGGTCATCAGCATGCCCAAGGGAATGAACATCTCGACCTCGCGCGTGAGGTTGCGCGCGATGATGGCGGCCGGCATCAGCGGGCCGCCGGCGCGGTCGATCACGCGCAGCCCGACCAGGCGCTTGCCGGGGGTCGAGCCCCGCCAGGCCAGCTCGAAGGTGACGAAATAGAGATTGCGGATGAGGAAGCCGATGAACAGCGCGATCGAGATCGCGATCAGGCTGCCGCCGCTCGACCCGATCGCCCATATGATCGGGATGTAGATCGCAAGCGTCAGCAGCAGCCAGATGAACAGGTCGAGCACGAAGGCGATCAGGCGCTCGCCGTGATCGGCAAGCTCGACCGTGACCGGAACCCCTTCCGGAGTGACGATCTGGCGGCGCTCGCGCCGCCCGCCTTCGAAGAATTCCGACGTGCGCTCGTGGGTCAGCGTCATCGTCGCCGCTCCCTTCGCCGGCCCGGCCTTCTTCCCCTGCCGGCGTAGCAGAAATAGACGAGCCACAGCGCGCCGACGCCGAAGCCGATGGCAAAACGCAACGGCGTGCTCTGCACCAGCTGGCGAAAGCCGCCTTCGAGGATCGCCGCCACGAACAGCATGAGGACGGCGCCGACCGCCATCTGCGCCGCCAGCCGGCCGTGCAGCGCGAGATTCTCGATCCGCGTATAGCGGCCCGGGAACAGGATCTTTTCCCCGATCACCAGCCCGCCCGCCGCGAACAGGATGAGCGCGCCCAATTCGGTGACGCCGTGGATGGCGAGCCAGCCGAGAAAGTCGACGGTCAGGTCGCGGTTGTAGTGCAAGCCGATGAAGGCGCCGAGCGGCAGGCCCTGATAGACCGTCAGCATCAAGGTCGGGATGCCGGCCGCCATGCCGAGCCCGAACGTCAGGATGCCGACCAGCGTGTTGTGGCTGAACAGCACGTTGGCGAAGATGCCGAACAACTCGGCCGCGCCCGGCCAGGGCGCGAAGATCTCCTTGCTCAGGAGATCTTCGCGCGTGCTCGACGGTCCGCGCCCGCCGCCGAGCGAGGACGGCACCAGCGAGGAGAACCAGGCTTCGTCCTGCGCGGTGAGCATGAAGCCCGCCAGGGTGCCGACCAGCAGCGCGAGCGCCGCGATCAGGATATGCCAGCGCGCGGCGCGCACCGCGGCCGGCAGCTCGCGGCCGAAGAAGGCGGCGAGCCCCACCAGCGGGCGCACCCGCGGTCCGTACACCGCCAGGTACGCCCGCAGCGCCAGGTTTTCCAGATAGAGCAGCAGATTGCGGTCGAGCGCGATGGTGCGCGCCACCGACAACGAGGAGAGCGCGGCGCGGTAGAGGATCGGCAGCCGTTGCAGCTCGTCGAGCGAGAGCGAGCGCACGCCGCGCCGCTCGACCCGGGTGACCAGGCCTTCGAGCTCGCGCCAGCCGGCCTCGCGGCCCTTGCGGAACTCGCTGCTCTTGAGCACGAGCTCGGGCTTGCCGATCACGGTGGTGACCGGCGGGGCGCGGTCGGGGGCGACGTCGGTCGCAGTCATGCACGTGCTCTTGCGTTTGACGTAGGTGGGGAACGTGCCGCCGCCAAGTCTGCCAGCCGCTCGCTCGCTACGGCGCTCTATGGTAGCGCGCTCGCTCGCGGCTGGGGGCCATGGTCGCCCCTCAAACTGATGATGTCAAGGATTTGGGAGTCGGCATTAGGCGTTCCAGGCATCATCGAGGGACGACCATGGAGCACTATGCAGGAATCGACGTGTCATTGGAATGCCTCGAGCGTGGCGATTGTAGATGCGCACGGCTTGATCGCGATTGAGTAAATTATTTGCCCCATCTACATTCGTTATCGCGATCATGACGAGACACATGCAATGCCAATGGCCGTGCGCGATGGAGCCGAGCTTTATTGGAGCAAGACCGGGGCTGGTCCGCCGTTGATCCTGGGCGCCGGACTAAATGGCTCCGGCACGTGGTGGGATTCGAACCGTCCGACGCTGGCCGAACGGTTCACAATCTACACTTTCGACCAACGTGGCACCGGGCGCTCCTCCAAGATACCCGTGACGTCGATCGAGCAAATGGCCGCGGACCTGGTCGCAGTCATGAACGATGCCGGCCTTGAATGGGCGCACTATGCCGGTCATTCGACTGGAGGCGGCATTGGGGTCGCTACCGTGCTGGACTTCCCCGGACGCCTGCGCTCGCTGCTGATCTGTTGCAGCACGACCTGTGGCGATCCGTATCGCCACAAATTGCTGGGCCTGCGAAGGCGGCTGTACGAACAGCTGGGTGGAGAGGCCTACGCGCAGTTCCGTACGTTGCTGTTGTATCCGCCCTACTGGATCAACGAGCACCATCAGGAGTTGGCGGCACAAGAGGCGCGCGACGGCGGCGAGCTGGGTGGACCGGAGGTTCAAGCGAGCCGACTAAACGCGATCCTTGCTTTCGACCGCCGCAAGGAATTTCCACCGCATCAACGTGCCCACCCTCGTGGTGAGCGCCGACGACGATCTGCTCGCGCCGCGCTATTTCTCGGAGGAGTATGTCCGTCTGATCCCGGGCGCCCGTGCGCACTTCGCCGCGCGCGGCGGACATGCTCTAACCAAGACCGAGCCCGACCTCTTCAATCGCATCGCATTGGACTTTTTCACGGAGCTGACGGCATGAAGATCGTTCGCACGGCACTTTCGTTTCTGCTGCTGGCGGCATTGGCGAGCGTTGCGGGTGCCGAGGAGTGGCCGACGCGCAGGCTTCGCGTCGTCGTACCGTTCCCTGCCGGGGGCAGTGGCGACGTTCAGGTCCGTGTCGTCGCGGACGAGCTGGCGAAGGCGCTGGGGCAGCCGGTCATCGTGGAAAACAAGCCCAGGGGGCAGCGGGGCCATCGCGGCCGTCGACGTCGCTCACGCGCCCCCCGACGGTTATACGCTGATGGTCGGTTCGGTCGGTACCCACGCGATCAATGTCAGCCTTTATTCGAAGCTCCAATACGATCCGGTCAAGGATTTCACGCCGCTGACGCTCATGACCGTTTTCCCGCAGCTCATTGTTCCGGGCGTCGACTTCAGGGGTGACACGCTGGCCGAGTTGATCGCGTCGCTGAAGGCGGACCCGGGCAAGGCGACCTTTGGCTCGTCCGGGAATTGGTTCCCCGACGCATCTTGCCGGCGAGCTGTTCAAGACCGAGACCGGTACCAGCATCGCTCACGTGCCATACCGCGGCCAGGGGCCGGCGGCCAACGATCTGCTCGGCGGACGACTGCAGGTGATGTTCCCCTCCCTTCCGGACACGCTGGCCTTGATCATGGCGGGCAAGCTGCGCGCCCTCGCAATCATGAGCGAAGGGCGCTCGAAATTGCTTCCGAATGTGCCGACGACAAAGGAACTGGGGTGGCCCAGACTTCTCAGTTCGTTTTGGGCTGGCCTCTATACCACGGCTGGCACGCCGCAGCCGGTTCTCGACCGGCTCAATCGAGAGCTGGTGCGGATCGTGAGATGACCCGGCTTCGCAGAGCGGGTTGAGCCCCTTGGATTTGAAGCCCGCGCGACCACGCGTGAGGAGTTTGCCCGATTTCAGACGCGGGAACGAGATCAACCGCTGGGGCCAAATCGTGCGCGGGCTCGGACTCAAGGTTGATTAAAGCGCGTCCCGGTCGAATATATTATACGGTGCAACAAACTCGGTGTGTTCCCCTCCCCCTTGTGGGGAGGGGTTAGGGGTGGGGGTGGTAATTCTTGAGGCATCTCGTGCAACAATCACTACCCCCCTCCCCAACCCTCCCCCAGTCAAAGTCGGATATATCCGACTTCGACCAGTCTGAAAGTGCCGAACTCGGGTAAACCCGAGTTCGGTTGGGGAGGAGCAGACCGAGTCCGTGGCAGCTCTCTGCATCCATTTCGCCGGACGCGCTTTAGTACCTCGGCACAGTGATTTTCACTGGTTGGCTCACCACGCGCTTTTAGATGATCTTGCAACAGACGTAGGCGAGAGGTGCTCCCGGTCAAGCAACGCGGTGAAGTCAGGCCGACATGTTTTCTCGGAGTGTCTTGCCCTCGTATGAGGTGCGGTAGCGTTCGCGGCGCTGCAGTTCCGGCACCAGATAATCGACTGTGTTCTGCAGCACCTGTCGTGAGGCCGCCTGCGAAATCGACAGCATGAAGCCGCCGCGGCTGCCGGTCGCCTCGAACATTCTCCTCCATCCGATCGGCAAGCTGGGACGCCGTGCCGGCGAACGTGATGTTGTAGCCGGTCGCGGCGTGCAGGCCGTGCTCGAAGAATTCTTCGCGCGTGATCTCGGCGTGATCGCCGTACTTTTTCGCCAACAAGTGGACGAAACCGACCGGCGAAGCATTGGCGGCGACGATCCGCTGTTGCAGCTCGGCCAACGAGAAGCGGGCGGAAAGCTGCGACATGTCGTAGCCCGTATTGTGCGACAGCCAGACGCCCACCGCCTCGAGCGGGACATCGGCGATCATGCTTTCGCGCATTGCATGCGCTTCAGAATCTCGGTTTCGCCAACCATGACGCGAACTCCCACCAGAAAATGCCGACGGTGTCGGGGTCCGCGGCCCTCGTCAAGCAGCGCCTTATCGAGATCGGTACGTTGCTGCACCATCAGGGGGATCGACTTGGTCAACCCGAAGACATGATCCGCCACGTGCGCCGCCGCGCGCGTTCCTGGCGGCGAGCCGCCCGCCGGACGATCACCGGCTGACCTTGCGGCGAGGGGAACGACGCTGAGCGGCCCCTTTACCTTGAAGGATTTGCCGAGGTGGTTGATCGGGCGGACCTTGCTCAATTCCGCCACGGTGCCGGTTCTGCGATCCCATATGAAGGCATCGGCGTCGACGCTGCTCCACAGGGGCGCGGCAGAACATCGATGAATTCCTCGAGCCGATCGTAGCGCTCATTGTGGTCCGGTAACTCGTCATGGCCGTAGTTCGCTATAGTCGGCACGGCGCTGTGACGTGATGACGTTGAAGGCGATTTGGCCGTTCGTAATGTGATCGAGCGAGTTCAGAAGACGAAGCGGTGTAGAATGGATGCATGAAAGTCGAGGCGTAGGTCAGCCCGAAACCAAGATGACTGGTCACTGTCGACATCTTGGTGATCCAGGGGCTCATTTCGAAACGTGGCCACGCCACGCCATGGCGCACGGCGTCTTCGATCGAGCCCTTCCAGGTGTCTGGAATACCGGTGCTGTCACCGAAGAAGATCATATCGAAAACCCGCCGCGCTCAGCCGTGCGCGCAACCTCTTCGAACATGCCGATGTTTGGATGATGCCGGTCGACCCAGGAGTTGGGCAGGCGCCAATGCGTCTCTCATCGTTGTCCACGACAGATCAAACGCGAGGTGTATCTTTTTCTTCTTCATCGAACCTCTCTGACACGGATCGGCGCATTCCCTTGACCCTCCGGGGACAGTGTAACCTTGGTACCAGACGGCCAGGAAGGTTCATCCACCCCGATGGAAGGATAAGCAAATAGCCTCGCGGTTGTGAATACGTGTGCGCGGTTGTCTGGAAAGCTGCCTCAACGAATGGAACGCGACATCGGCCTCGCCGGCTCGGAGGTCCTGCGCGATTTTGTCGAGCCACGCGTCGATGTCATAACTTCCAGGGGACCAGTAATCCGGATAAAGAGTGTGACGGGCGCGCTCGCGATGCTGTGCTCGCAGTTCGCCGACGATAGCGAACAGAGTGGTATACAGCGTCCACGCGGTCGATGACGACGTGCTTCACACCTATTCGGCCTATGCACGCGGCACCGAACTGTTCGCGACGCCCGCCGTATCCTCTACGCGACGCCCTACGGACGGCAGCAGGAATTCGATGACCCCCGCCCGGCTGGCCGCAAAAGCCGACGTACGGGTAAGTCCAAGTCAGACAAGTATGTGTCAGTCAACCGGGAACCTGGA
>CAVPTV010000002.1:0-40715 GCA_963708765.1 uncultured Alphaproteobacteria bacterium
ACCACCGGTCTCCTCCTTCCAAGGAAAAACGCGGTTTCCGGGCTCCCCTACACCCTGTTTGAATTGGACCCCGCGAGAAGGATTCGAACCTACGTCGTCCTCTTTCGTAGAGAGGCGCTCATCCACTGAGCTACGCGGGGCTGTTGGTACGACGTATGGGAAACTCGAACCGGATGTTGCTGCGCTGAGAACGAGATGCCTGGCCGCTAGCAGAACGTCGCGTAAGATTGGTGGAGACAGTCGGTAACGCTCCGACCGCGACGATCTTGCAAGGATCATCTGCACTCTTGTGCTGCCCCTCGTGATTTGGTTGCAGGGGCCTGAATTCAAACAGGCTTCCTCCAGCGTATGAGGCTGGCGAGCGTCCGGGGCCTTCCTGCGTCGATCAGCCCGTAGGGCGGGTTAGGCGTCTCGCCGTAACCCGCCGCCCTCGATCCGTGGATGGAGCGGCGGATTACGCTACGCTAATCCGCCCTACGAGCTGGAGGAAAGCGACGGTCTCGACCGTAGCGCTCGCGCGCCCAGCCCGCTTCCAACGGGCGCCGGCCGCCCGGCCGGATTCACTTTCCAATGTTGGATGGTGCTGTCGGCCGAATTCGAAACCGCGATTGCCGGGTTGAGGGCCCGGAGTTCCTCGGCCGCTAGACGAGGACAGCGGACGACTTGTAGCCGTAGGGCGGGTTGAGGCGTCTTCGCTGTAACCCGCGCTCTACCTGCGCGATCAACGTCCAACGCTACCTTCGCCCTACGAGCGATCGCAGCGCGTCCAGCGCCCAGGCGCCGCCGCCGCGCGCGAATAGCACCAGGAAGCCGCCGGCAATCGCAAGGTCCTTCTCGAAATGCAGCATTTGGTTGCGGTCTCCGAAATTGGCGTGGAAGAGAAACGCGGCGAGCACGCCGAAACCTGCGAGCGCCAACGACGCGAGCTGGTCTGCCAACCGATCACAATGAGAAGCCCACCGCCCAGCTCGACGAGAATCGCCAATGGCAGCAAGACTGCGCGGGCACCTGAAGAACCTCACCATATAGGCGGCGCGCCGCCCCGTATCCATTGAGCTTGCTCCAACCCTCAAGCAGGAAAAGGGCTGCCAACAGGCTCCCTAGCGCCGCGCCTGCGCTCATATGATCTTCCCAACGCATCATAGCTCCTGCTCGGCTCGCTTGTGGTGGTAGACGCTGATCATGGCTTGCGCCGTCAGCTTGAGGGCTTCGGCGCCGCGGCGATCGCCTTCTCGAGATCGGCCAGCTCCTCGCAGCCCTCCGGGCAGAGCTTCTGCAAGTGGGCCACGTGCTCCGCGGCCTTGCCGATCTCGCCGCGTCTCGACGTAGAGCTCGCCCAGGTACTCGAGCGCGCCCTTGTGATCGCGGTCGAACTCGAGGGCTTTGCGATAGAACGTGTACGCGGCCTTGAGGTCGCCGCTCTTGCGCAGGCTATAACCCAAGAGGTTATAGAGGTCGGCATGCTGGATGCCCTCGTCGATCCTGGCGTTGAGCTCGGCGATCGCGCCGGTCCAGTCCTTGGCCTTGATCTTTGGCGCGCGGCGGTGAGATCAGGTGCGTCCTTCGAGGTCACAGTGTCGACGGCGGCGCGAACAGTCGCCGCCGGAGGCCGCGCCGGCGAGCGCGGGCGAAAGCTGGCGCGCGTTCAGGCTCTCATGGCGATCTCCTTCGAAGGTCAGCGCAAGTCGATGGCGCCGGCGGCGTGCGCCGCCACGGTCTTTCGTCGCCTGAGCACGTAGCCGCTGCCGTCCTTCGCAAACGTGCCGGCGCCGGGGAAGGGAAAGTGCGCGCCGCAGACCATCATTTTGTCGGCAACGACGCGCTCGAGGAGCTTGCGTCGCGTTTCGACGGCGGTTGGCCCGTCCTGGTCGTAGGCACCCTGCCACTCGGGGTGCGGCCCAACGAGCGCCGGGAGATAGGCCGTCTCGGCGAGATCATCAACTGCTCGGTCGCCCGAGCCGACTTGAAACGCGCGAGTGGCCGGGCGTGTGGCCGGGCGCATTGACAAGCCGAACACCGGGCGCCACCTCTGCCTCGCCCTCGACGAGCTGGAAATTCCGCCAGGTGGGGAACACGGTCTGGATGCGCCGCGAGGGCTTTGCGCGCCTCGGGCAGCTTCTCGACACGGCCGGGCTCGGTCCACCACTTGTACTCGGTCGCCCTAGACGACGAGCTCGGCGTTGGGGTAGACGGCTTGTTGGTGTCCTTCTCCATGAGCCCGAAGATGTGATCGGGATGGAAGTGCGAGATCAGAATGGTGCTGATCTTGGCCGGGTCGATGCCCGCCGCCTTCATGTTGGTGGCGAGCTTGCCCGCGGTTGGCTTCCACTGCCCGCCGGAGCCGCAGTCGCACATGACGGTCTTGCCGCCGATCTTGAGCACGACCACGGTCAGCGGGATCGAGACGAAGTCAGCCGTCAGGCCGGCCTTGACGAGCGCCGGCCTTGACGTCCTCGACCGACGCATTGGTGATGAAGGCGGGATCGTGCGGCTTCTCCCAGATGCCGTCGTAGATCGCGGTGACCTCGGCCGTGCCGACCTTGTAGGTCACGAACGGCTCGGCGGGGTCCGCGGTCTTCTGCGCGAAGGCCGGCGACACCGCGAGGCGGGCGTTGAGGCCGAGCGCGGCCGCAAGGCCGGTCGACACGACGAAGTCGCGTCGCGACATGTTGAGCATGATCCGTCTCCCTTTGGGTATCCGAGCACGCGGGCGGCAGCTCTCGTGCCCGCCCTGCGCGACGAGACGAGACTCGGGAGGCCCGCGGTTTATTCCCGGCGGCGTTCACGACCGCGGGACGGCGCGATTTACGACGGCTGGATGACGCGGGCACGTAGACGACAAGGGATATTGGCTCCTGGAGCAGGGCTCGAACCTGCAGGCCTTGCGGCACCTGATTAACAGTCAGGCGCGTTTACCGATTTCCGCCATCCAGGAATATCAGGGACCAGTCGTCAGTGATCAGAAGACGACCAGACCCTGGAATTGGTGGACCCCGCGGGAATCGAACCCGCCGCCTCCTCGATGCGAACGAGGCGCTCTGCCCGATGAGCTAGGAGCCCATGATTGTCATGACCGACGAAGCCAGCCGCTTCGCCGCGCGAATTGGTGGAGCCACGGGGAGTCGAACCCCGGACCTCTTGCGTGCCACGCAAGCGCTCATCCCGACTGAGCTATGGCCCCGAGCGGGATCAGGTGATCCCGGAATTGGTGGAACGAGCGGGCGGAGACTCGAACCCGCATCACCCGCTTGCAAGGCGGGGGCTCTCCCAATTGAGCTATCATCCCATAGCGTACGCGGCCGGCTTGCCGGCCGAAGCCGCGAAGCGGCGAAGGCTGGTGCCTGGGGTAGGTTTCGAGCCCACCTCTCCGCGTTTTCGGCGCGGCGCTTTCACCAGATTAGCTTCCCAGGCGAATTGGTGCGGACGAGGAGAATCGAACTCCTTTCGCCGGAGTGGCGCTCCGGCATTGAACCAATCAACTACATCCGCATGGTGCGCCCCCGAGGATTCGAACCTCTCGTCGGCCGACCTGCCTGTTTCACAGACGCCGGTTTTACAGACCGGTGGCAGGAGAGGGACGCGCGTTCCGTGCTGTCTCTCGAACTCGTTCGCGCGCCAACCGACGCGCGAAGCAGAATGGCGGAAGGTGAAGGAGTCGAACCCTCGACCGCGAGGTCGGCCCGGTTTTCGGGACCGGTTGCGTGCCACCACGCACCACCTTCCGAATTGGTTGTCCCGGCGCGACTTGAACGCGCGACCCCCGCCTTCGGACGACGGTGCTCTGATCCACTGAGCTACGGGACAAAAAGATGAGCGTAGGTTGGGTCGAGTTCTTCACGAGACCCAACATCTCTCCGCCTGCACGAGGCTCGAAAGCGTCGGGTCTACGCGCAAGGGCTCGACCCAACCTACGGACGAGCTACGGGACAAACGAAGTACGCCCAGGAGGACTCGAACCTCCAACCGCGCTCCGGTCCGGAGCTCACGACGGGTATAAGCCGTCCGCTCTGCCAGTTGAGCTATGGGCGCGATCGCGAAATGGTCAGGGTGGTTGGATTCGAACCAACGGCCTCCTGCGTCCGAGGCAGGCACTCTCGCCGGGCTGAGCTACACCCTGTTGAATTTCGAAGCGACGACTGGCGGTCATCAATGCCGACGCGTGCACGGTCGTCGCGGCGTATTGCCAGTATGTCGGTCGCTCCGTAGACTTCGATCGTCGACGTCTATCCTGCGCTATCAAGAGGGGCAACTCATGGCCAAGCGGACCACGCATCGCAGCACGAAGGGCACCAAGCTCTACGCCGTGCGCGACAAGACCGGCAAGTTCGAGGACATTCAAAGCTACAAGCGGGCGCATGGCTCCGACGTCAAGCGCAAGAGCAAAGCCGAGAGCGCGAAAAAGAAATGAAAGCACGAGAAAGACGTAATGCGGCGCAGCGCGCAGCAGCGGCAAGCGGTTGGCGCTCCGTAGGGAGATCGAATCCCTCTCACCGGTTAGACAGACCGGCCGCCTCACCAGATGCGTAACGGAGCGTGAATGGTGCGTCTGGGCCGACTTGAACGGCCACTGAATGCGCTCTCAACGCACTCCCTCTGCCAATTGGGGTACAGACGCGTCATTATTCGTGACCGTCGTGGTCACGGTCGCGCGCAAGGTTGGAGGACCAGGCAGGATTCGAACCTGCGGTGGGCGCAAGCCAGCGGATTAAGAGTCCGCCCCGTTCGGCCGCTACGGTAACTGGTCCAATGATCTCGAGCTTGGCGGACCCGGGTGGTTTCGAGCCACATGCCGACGGGTTAAAAGTCCGCTCCCTCTCCATTCGGGTTTAAGGCTCCGGGTCCAGGCGTGATGCTGGCTGCGGCGGCTAGCCGCCCCGGTTTGAACAGCGTCATGATCTTCTCCTTGGTCGAGTTGGTCCTTCCTCCAGGTGCTGCCCCTGGCGCCTCTCGCTTATCGGGCGAGCGCTCTGCTGCTGAGCTAAGGAAGGAATGGTGCGTCCTCACGGATTTGAACCGCGGGCCTTCTGCATGTCGCGCAGACGCTCTGACCAGCTGAGCTAAGGACGCGTACCTCCTCAGGGATTCGAACCCCGGATCCCGCGATGTGGGCGCGGAGCTTTGGGCCGCTAAGCTAAGGAGGTGTGATGCGAATTGTGGTGCGCTGAGCAGGACTCGAACCTGCACTGAGCGGGGTTTGAAGCCGCCGCCTCTGCCGATTGGGCTATCAGCGCGTACCCGCAGCGGGATTCGAACCCGCACTGATTCGGATTTAAGCCGACCGCCTCTGCCGTTGGGCTATGCGGGTGAACCGTCACGCGACCATTCGGGTATATTGCGTCGAACCGGATCGTCGCCTGCAGGACCGCCGATGTACAGCGCCACGATCGGAAGCCGCCGCTACGCGTTCGCCGATCTCGCCACGCTGCTGGCGAAAGCCTCGCCGCTGCGCAGCGGCGACTGCCTCGCCGGCATCGCGGCCGAATCGGGCGAGGAGCGCGTGGCCGCGCAATACGCGCTGGCCGACCTGCCGCTGCGGACGCTTTCTGCACGAGCAGGTGATTCCCTACGAGACCGACGAGGTCACCCGGCTCATCGTCGACAGCCACGACCAGGCGGCGTTCGCGCCGATCGCGCATCTGACGGTCGGCGGCTTGCGCGACTGGCTGCTCTCCGATGTCGCCGACCGCCGAGGCGCTCGCCGCGCCTGGCGCCCGGCGTGACGCCCGAGATGGCGGCGGCGGTCAGCAAGATCAGCCGCGTGCAGGACCTGATGGTGATGGCGGCGCAAGTGCCGCGTCGTCACCCGCTTCCGCAACACCATCGGCCTGCCCGGCCACCTGTCGGTGCGGCTGCAGCCCAATCATCCGACCGACGACGCCGCGCGGCATCGCGGCCAGCATCCTCGACGGCCTGCTGCTCGGCTGCGGGCGACGCGGTGATCGGCATCAACCCGGCGACCGACAGCCCGGAGCGCGCCCATGCGCTGCTCTCGATGCTCGACGAGATCAGGCTCAAGCTCGAGATCCCGACGCAGAGCTGCGTGCTGGCGCACGTGACCACGACGCTCGCGCCTGATCCGCCAGGGCGCGCCGGTCGACCTGGTGTTCCAGTCGATCGCCGGCAGCGAGGCCGCCAACAAGAGCTTCGGCATCGACCTCGCGCTGCTGCGACGAGGCGCGCGCGGCGGCGCTGGCGCTGCGGCCGCGGCAGCGTCGGCGACAACGTGATGTATTTCGAGACCGGGCAAGGCAGCGCGCTGTCGGCCGGCGCGCATCACGGCGTCGACCAGCAGACCCTGGAGGCGCGCGCCTATGCGGTGGCGCGGGCGTTCGAGCCGCTGCTGGTCAACTCCGTGGTCGGCTTCATCGGGCCCGAATATCTGTACGACGGCAAGCAGATCATCCGCGCCGGGCTGGAGGACCATTTCTGCGGCAAGCTGATGGGCGTGCCGATGGGCGTCGACGTCTGCTACACCAACCACGCCGAGGCCGACCAGGACGACATGGACACGCTGCTGACGCTGCTGGTCGCGGCCGGCGTCAACTTCGTGATGGGCGTGCCGGGCGCCGACGACATCATGCTGGGCTACCAGAGCACCTCGTTCCACGACGCGCTCGCCATGCGCGAGCTGCTCGGCCGCCGGCCGGCGCCGGAGTTCGAGGCCTGGCTGCACCGGCAGGGTCTCACCGACAGCGAGGACCGCGTCCGCCCGCGCGCCATGCCAAATCGATTTCGCGCGCTGCTGCCGGCGTGACGGACGAGCACCGTGAGCCGCGAGCAACGACCCAGCGAGGCTCCGCCGCCGGCAGCTGCGGACAGCAACGAGCCGCACGACCCGTGGGCGGCGCTGCGCCAGCTCACGGCCGCGCGCATCGGGCTCGCGCGCAGCGGCGCCTCGCTCGCCACCCAGCCGCTGCTGGATTTCCGCCTCGCCCATGCCCGCGCGCGCGACGCCGTGCACGAGCCGCTGGACCAGGCCCGGCTGGTCGCCGACCTGGCGGAGCTCGGCCTGCCGGTGCTCACGGTCGCGAGCCTGGCGGAGGACCGGCAGCACTACCTGATGCGGCCCGATCTCGGCCGCCGGCTCACGGCGGACGCCGAAGCGGCGCTGGCGCCGCACGGCAAGCCGCGAGCCACGACGTCGTGTTCGTGGTCGCCGACGGCCTGTCGGCGCGCGCGGTGCAGAGCCATGCCGCGCCGCTGCTGGCGCAGGCGCTGCCCGCGCTGCGCGCCGAGGGCTGGCGGATCGCGCCGCTCGTCGTCGCCCGCCACGGCCGGGTCGCGATCGGCGACCCGATCGCCGCCGCCTTGCGCGCCGACATCGTCGCCGTGCTGATCGGCGAGCGGCCGGGCCTGTCGGCGCCCGACAGCATGGGCGCCTACCTGACCTGGCAGCCGGGACCGCAGATCGACCGATGCCGACCGCAATTGCATCTCCAACATCCGGCCCGAGGGCGTCGGCTACGCGGACGCCGCCTTCAAGCTGCTGCACCTGCTGCGCGCCATGCGCTCGCACCGACTGTCGGGCGTGCGGCTCAAGGACGATTCGGATCGCCTGCTGATCAGAGACCGGTGATGACCGGTTACGGCGCCGAAGGGGCGCCGAACATGTACTGGCAGCTCCGGTCGGCCGGGTCGTGCGCCATGATGCGGTCGTAGAGGCCGCCGCCGTCGCGCACCAGCGCATCGACGTCGTCCGGCAGCAGGAAGCCCTTGCCGACCACGTCGACGGCGGCCGCGCGCAGCTTCGCCTCGTAGTCGGAGCGGTCGCGCGTAGCGCGCCTCGAGCGACGGGCGCGGATCGCCGGATGCCTGCCGCTCCGCCTCGGTGCGCGGGAACGGCACGAACGAGCCGTCCCAGCGCCCGGTGGCCCAGGGAAAACCGACCGCGTCGTTGCGGGTGTTGAAGCCCAACCGGGTGCCGAGCGGCACCAGCATTTCGGGCAGCATGATGCCGCCCTGGTCCAATCCGTCGGCGTCCGGCTTCGGCACCAGCGCCTCGAACGGCTTGCCGATCACGCGGCGGCACCTGGTCGGCGATGCGCTCGGTCTCGAACCGGATGCCGAAGTCGAGCCGCGGCGGACGCAGGTTGCTCTCGGGCAGCCGGAAATTCGGAATCCGCGGGAACGCTTCCTTGTAGGCGGCGACGGTGACCAGCGTGCCGTCGGCGATGCGCGGATAAGCGCTCGGCGGCGGCTCGACGCCGTCACGGACCCAGCGGTCGAACGCCACCATCAGCGCGCGCATGGCGCGGTAATGATTGAGCGTGTTCACGCAGTTGGTGAACATGCCGCGCTCGCGCAGACCGCCGACGTAGTGCTGCGCGCCGGCGATCAGGTAGATGCGCGCCTCGGGCGCCGGCGGCAGGTCGCGCGGCCTTCCGGATCGGTGCCGATCAGCGAGGCGGCGCGGTTCCAGTATTCCGACGAGTTGTTGACGTAGAACAGCTTCGGGCACCACGCCGAGCGCGCGCGCCCGATCGAGCACCGAGCCCTCGGCGCCGGTCACCGCGTCGCGCGCCGTGACGGTCGCGAACGGAAAGAAATCGGTCGGATAGATGTGATCCTCGAGCACGCTGAAATGCCGCGTCGGCATGGCGAAGCGATAGTCGAAGCCGCCCTTGCCGCCGCCGGCGACGTGGATGAAGGCGCCGTCGAACACCGGCCTGCCGTCCTCGTCCACGTGCAGTCCGCGCAGCAGCATGGTCTGGATCAGGCGGCCCGATTGCGAGATGCCGAAGATGACGCTCTTGCGCGGCGCCGGCGTCCCCGCCAGCGGATTGTCGCGCAGGTACGACAGCAGGTCGCGGATGCCCGCCATCCCGAGCGCAATCACGATCGGATCGCGCGCCGTGTAGGTGAGCTGATAGATGCGCCCGGGCTTGAAGCCGCCGTCGAGCCTGATCTCGGTCGCGACCGCACCCTCGCCCGGCTCGCACGAACGACCAAGCGGTACGCGGGATCGGCCGGCGCTCGCCGTCCGGCCGGTCGCGCTCGGTGAGCGCCGCATCCGGCGCGCCGTCGCTCGCCGGCGGATAGGCGGTGCCGAAAATCCCGGTGAAACGGGCCTGCGCGGTGGGCAGATTCACGATCAGCTCGTAGGCGACCTTGCCGGTGATCGGCGCGCCGTCCTTCGTGGCGATCGGCGCCCGCAGGACCAGGCGATTGTCGCCCGGCGTCGCCGCGACATCGGCCGCCCATGCCGACCACACGCAGCGTAAAGCCCTGGCGAAACAGGAAGCCGTTGCCGGCATCCGCGGTCGAGGTCGGATCGTTGCTGGGCGACGCCTCGTTGAGCTGGCGGAGGATCGCGATATTGCCGCGGTTGTTGACCTCGTAGAGCAGCGTGCCGTTGCGGCGGGCGGCATCGACCGGACGCAACATGAGGAAGTCGGCGCTGAATTCGACCAGGCCGCGCTCATTGCGCGGCGCCAGCTTGAGATCGGCAATCGGCGCATTGGCGGCGGCGTTCGGATCGAGCGCGAAGAAGGCGCGGCCGCGCAGCTTCTCGTAGGCGCCGGCAGGACCGAACTCGGCACCGGCCGCGAACGGCTGCCGGCTCAGGATCTCGATGCGCTCCACCCTGGCGGCCGCCGGCGCGACGCAGGCGGCGGTCAGGACGATTCCAGCGAGCGCAAGACGGCGCATCATCAACCCTGTCTATTGATAGCGTTGGCGCCATTCCGCCGGCAGCATGAAGGTGCCGGCCCAGATGCCGCGCTTGGCAGCCTTCGCTTCGGCTTGTTGCGACCGATAATTCGGGGCGTAGCCGAAGACGACGGCCCAACCTTGCCGCACCATCCAGGCATTCAGGTCCGAGCCGTCAGGCAGAAAACACACCGCCAGCGCCCGCCGGTAGCGGTCGACCCCGGTTTGCTCGCACTTGAGCTCGCGGTCGCCGATACGGGCGCGCAGCTCGCGCGCGGCGGCCCTTCCGCAGGACCACGTCTCCCGCCTCGCATCGGTGCAGGTCTGATGCATTTCGGGCGCGTCGATCCCGGTGAGGCGGATGCGGGTCCCTGAGATGTCGAGCGAGTCGCCGTCGACCACCGACGCAGCGCCGACCAGCGGCTTGGCGTCCCAGTGCTTGTACCAGGCTCCGCCGATGAGCGGCTCGCCATGCCAGTGCTTGTATCCGTAGAAGGCGAGCGCGACCGCCAGCACGACGAGACCGACCAGCGCGGCGCTGTCGCCCCGTTGATTTTCGGGCGCTCTGGCGATTCGTCTGCCGACCCATCCGGCCATCCGGCGCCACCGATTCGTCGTTTGCCGAAGCTCGCCGATTGCATCCGCACGGCGGAGCGGAATGCAAGCGTAGAAATGGCTGGATTGGTGCGCCAAGCAGGATTCGAACCTGCACTGTACTCCTTCTGAGGGAGTCGCCTCCTACCGTGTTGGGCTATTGGCGCGAGATTGAACGATGGTGCCTTCGGCGTGGATCGAACACGCGGCCTGCCGCCTACCAAACGGCTGCTCCACCGACTGAGCTACGAAGGCGAGAATGAAAATGAATGGGGCCCGCACCACGGAATCGAACCTGGGACCTCCCGCTTACAAGGCGGGTGCTCTGACCGGCTGAGCTATGCGGGCGAACGACGAGCGCGCGGAGTTTTGCCGTCGCGGGCAAGACATCGGCGAGCAGGTCCGAAAAATATCGCTTGGTGCCGGCTGCGTGAATTCGAACACGCGGCCTCCGCGTTACGAGGGCGGCGCTCTGCCGTCTGAGCTAAACCGGCGAAAAATTGACAAATGGCCAGCGGCGGCGCTTCCGCAATCGAAAGCGACCTTGCAACAGGGACTACCGCTACGAGCAAAGCGCGGCGCCGCTGGCCAATTCTGGACGTTCACGATGTCAAACAGCAAAGCTTCCACGTTCGCCGAAACGATGCGTTTCGGCGTCGAACTTCGAATGCACGTAACCTTCACGCGGGCCGCGTCAGGCGCGCCGCGTCACCGCACGATCGCCGACACGTGCGCGCGCGCGCGTCCGAACGCGGACGATGCGCGTGGCGTGAAGGCGAAAACCTTTGTGTTAGAGAGCTTTGTCGGGCCATCTGGTCCCTCCTGCCTGGCGGCGGAGGGGTTCTGGCCCGCCGCCGGTTAGTCCGGTTTTCTTAAACCCGATCCGGGTTGCTTCGCTTCTGATAGGAAACCGCCACTCATCGCACACACGCAGCCGCAATCGCTCGACCGATAATCCGGTCGGGCGGTGGCGGCGCTGAGCGCGACGGTATGTGTGCCTATGCGGCGCATCGGGTTTCTCATCTTGCCGCTGATATAGTGGCTCGGCGGCAGTTCGCCAGCCGGATATCCGGCTCGCTGGGTGCAGGCGTATGTCAGATTATTGCGACAAAATCAAGATGCAGCCGATCGAGATGCATGCGCACGTGATAAAACCGCAACGGTTCTTCACACGCAGTGGTTCATGGAATGTGAAGGCGGGATACGCGACGACGACGCGAGGACACCACATGACCGCTCGCCCGATGCTCTTCGCAGTGCCACTGCTCGCAGCGCTCGTCACCGCCGGCGCGACGCCGGCGGCCGCGCAAACCGATACGCTGGCCGGCAAGACGGTGCAGATGATCATCGGCTTCGGGCCCGGCGGCGGCTACGACCTGTGGGCGCGCACGCTCGGCCGCCACATCGGCCGGCACCTGCCCGGCAATCCCAACGTCATTCCGCAGAACATGCCGGGCGCCGGCAGCTACACGGCCGCGAACTACATCTTCAACATCGCGCCGAAGGACGGCAGCGCGCTCGGCATCATCGCGCGCGACGCCGCGCTCGGGCCGCTCACCGGCGTGACCGGCGCGCGCTTCGATCCGACCCGGCTGTCGTGGATCGGCACCCCGACCAAGGAGACCAATGTCTGCATCGCGTTCCACACCGCGGCGGTGAAGACCGTGCAGGATCTCTACGACAAGCAATTGATCCTGGGCGACACCGGACCCGGCACCGGCACCCGCTCCTATCCGAAGGTGCTCAACGACGTGCTCGGTCTCAAGTTCAGGCTGGTCGGCGGATTTCCCTCGTCCGTCGAGGTCTTCCTGGCGATGGAGCGCGGCGAGGTCGAGGGCATCTGCGAAAGCCTCGACAGCATCAAGAACCGGCGTCCCGATTGGATCGCGACCAAGAAGATCGCGATCCTGTTCCAGGGCGGCGAGCAGCCGAACCCCGAGCTCAAGGGCGTTCCGTTCGTCCCCGAGCTTGCCCGCAATGACGAGCAGAGGAAGACGATCGAGTTCCTCTATGCCGGGCAGGGCATCGGCCGGCCGTTCGTGGCGCCGCCGGACCTGCCGGCCGACCGGCTGAAAATGCTGCGCGACGCCTTCAACGCCACCATGACGGACGCGGATTTCGTCGCCGAAACCAGGAAGTCGAAGCTCGAGCTGGACCCGGAAAACGGCGAGCACCTGGCGGCGCTGATCGCGAAAATCTACGCGACGCCGAGACCGATCGTCGATAGGATCGCCAACCTGATCAAGTAGGATGCTCGAACGGACGCGAGGCTCGAAGGAAACGCAGCGATGAAATACCGCAGACGCGACGCCAAGGACTATGCCCGCGCGCATTTCAAGGGAATCTGGGCGGCGGCGCTGACGCCGTTTGCACCCGATCTCGCCATCGACGAGGCCGGCTTGCGCCGCAACCTGCGCCACTGGACCGACGACCTCGGCATCGACGGCGTGTTCGTCAGCGGCAAGCAGGGCGAGTTCTTCTCGATGTCGGTCGCCGAGCGCAAGCGCACGTTCGAGATCGCCGTCGACGAGATCGGCGGCCACCGCACCATCCTGTCGTGCTCGGACCAGAACCTCGACGTGGTCATCGATCTCGCCAGGCACGCGCAGGCGATCGGCGCCGACTACATCGTGGTGCACGCGCCGGTGCTGCATTTCCTGCACAAGCAGGACGAGACGCTCTACGAGTATTACCGCACGATCAGCGAGCAGGTGGAGATCGGCATCGCGCTGTGGAGCCATCCCGACAGCGGCTACCTGATGAGCCCGGAGCTGTGCGCGCGCGTCGCCGAGATCCCGAACGTGGTCGCCATCAAGTACAGCGTTCCGCGTGAGATGTACGCGCGGCTCACGCGGCTCGCCGGCGACAAGATCCTGGTCAGCACCGCCTCCGAGGAGGAATGGTTCGACAACATCGTCGAGCTCGGCTGGCAGCTCTATCTCTGCTCGTCGCCGCCCTATCTGCTGCAGACCAAGGCCGACCGGCGCATGCGCGAATACACCGACCTCGCCATGGCGCGGCGAGGTGGCGCGCGCCAAGGCGGTGCGCGACAGCCTCAATCCGGTGCGCGAGGCGTTCCGGCGCACGCGGCCGGCGGAGAAATTCCATTCGCATTCGAAATACTGGCAGGACCTGCTGGGCCAGGTCGGCGGCGCGGTGCGCCGCGCCGATGCTCGAGCTCAGCGAGGCCGAGAAGGACGCCACGCGGCGCGCGTTCGAGGGCTGCGGGCTCAAGCTCGCCAGCGTGCGCTCGTCGGCGGCCTGACGCAAGATCGAGGGACGGCCATGGCGACCGGACGCCTGCACGCCTTCAACTTCCAGAACTGGATCGCGCAGAACCAGCACCTGCTCAAGCCGCCGGTCGGCAACAAGAAGGTGTTCGAGGACGGCGACATGACCGTGCAGGTGGTCGGCGGGCCGAACGAGCGCACCGACTATCACGACGACCCGGTGGAGGAGTTCTTCTACCAGCTCAAGGGCAACATGGTGCTCAAGGTGGTCGACAACGGCCAGTTCTACGACGTGCCGATCCGCGAGGGCGAGGTGTTCCTGCTGCCGCCGCACGTGCGCCATTCGCCGCAGCGGCCGCAGGAAGGCTCGGTCGGGCTCGTGGTCGAGGCGGCGCGGCCGCATGAGCTCGATGCCTTCGAGTGGTATTGCTTCGAATGCCACGCGCTGGTTCATCGCATCGAGGTGAAGGTCCAGCATCTGGTGAAGGACCTGCCGCCGCTCTACGAGGCGTTCTACGCCGACGCGAAGGCGCGCAAGTGCAAGAGCTGCGGCGCCATCCATCCCGGCAAGAAACCGCCGGCCGGCTGGGTGAAGATTTGATCGCGTGCGTGACATAGCGTACGGCGCGCAGCGCCACACGCGCGTCCCTCGCCCTTGCGCGGGAGCGACTGCGGAGCGGGATCGCCACGAGTCCGGCGTGTGCAGCACTCGCCTCCGCAGTCCGCTGCTCCGCAAGGGGCGAGGTGCGCGCGCCGCACCTGCGCACCGCGGACAACGAGCAGCGCTCGTCACCCGATCCGATATTTCTCGACCGCCTGCTTGTCCCACGTGAGGCCGTTGCCGGGCCGATCCGGCACCACGGCGAAGCCGTCGACGATCTCGAGCGGCTGCTCGACGATCTTGTCGGCCCAGTCGACATATTCGAGGAAATGGCAGGTGGGCGTGGCGGCCAGGAGATGCGCGCTCACCTCGGGAAAGAGATGCGACGACATCGCGATGCGGTGGGTGGCGGCGAGCGCCGCGGCGCGCTGCCAGCCGGTGACGCCGCCGATGCGCTCGAGATCGGGCATCACATAGTCGGCGGCGCCGGCCGCCAGCGCCAGCGCCAGCGCGTTGCTCTCGGAAAAATTCTCGCCGATCTGGATCGGCGTCTTCAGCTCACGGACCAGCGTCGGCGTTGCCCGCATAGTCGTCGTGGCGGATCGGCTCCTCGAGCCAGTAGATGTTGCCCTCGGCGTCGAGCGCGCGGCCGCGCTCGAGCGCCTCGACGAGACTGAGCGCCTGGTTGTAGTCGACCATCAGGTCGATCGCATCGCCGATGCGCCGCCGCACCGCGCGCACGGCGGCGAGATCCTGCTGCAGGGTCGGGTAGCCCAGCCGCAGCTTGACGGCGCGGAAGCCGCCGGCGAGGAGCTTCTCGGCCTCGTCGGCGACCGCCTCCGGCGACGGCATCAGCCCGAGGCCGCAGGAATTGTAGGCGGGGATCCGCTTCGGGGCGCTGCCGAGCAAGCGTCGCGAGCGGCAACCCGGCGCGCGAGCGCGAGCGCGTCCCAGGCGGCGACGTCGAGCCCGGCCATCGCCATGCGCACGATGCCCTGCACGCCGATCAGCGCGAAGCGCTGCGCGAGCTTGCCCCACAGATCGACCGGCGCGACGCGGTCGCCCTTCACGACGCGCTCGACCTCCTCGAGGATGTTGGCGATCGCCGGCATCGCGGCCGTGAAATAGCACCAGAGATACGAGCGGCCGATGACGCCTTCCTCGGTGTCGAGGTCGATCAGCAGCAGCGGCGCCTTGGTGATGGTGCCGCGACTGGTGCCGAGCGCGTAGGTCATCGGCACCTCGACGCCGACGGCGCGGATGGCGCGGACCGTGAGCTGCGGCGCGCTCGCGGGCATCGCGCTCAATGCGCCGCGCCGGCGGGGCGGCCCTCGGCGTGCAGCAGCAGGATGTCGCGCACTGCGCGGTTCATCGGCGTCGGCACGCCCACCTGCGCGCCGAGATCGACCACGCTGCCGGCGAGCCAGCGCACCTCGAGCGGCTTGCCGCCGTTGAGGTCGTGGTGCATCGAGGTCGTCATCTCGGGCGGCCACTGGTCGAAGAACGGAATGCGCTGCTCGGCGTAGTCGGCGGGCAGGTTGACGCCATGGGCGCGGCCGACCGCCACCACCTCGCGGGCGAGATCGAGCAGGAATGCGCGGGTCAGCGGGTTCGCGCGGATCGGCCCGATGGTCTGTCGCATGGCGGTGGTGGCGCCCGACATGGCGACCAGCACCACGAATTTCTCCCACAGCGAGCGGCGGACATCGTCGCTGAGCTCGGCGTTGATGCCGCCGCGCTTGCAGGCTTCGTGGAAGGTCTCGGCCCGCGGCGAGCGGCGGCCGTCGTATTCGCCGAACACCAGCCGCTGCAGCGGGCCCTGCTGCGCGATCACGCCCGGCCGGCCGATGCTGGTCCCCACATAGGCGACGCCGCCGAGCAGCGCCTTGTCGCCGAAGATCGGACGCAGCATGTCGTCCTTGGTGACGCCGTTCTGGAACGAGATCACGCCGGTGTCGGGCTTCATGATCGGCAACGAGCTGGCGCGCCGCGCCCTCGGTGTCCCACAGCTTGACGCAGAACATCACCATGTCGACCGGCCCGATCGTCTTGGGATCGTCGGTGACGTTGACCTTGGGCAGGCGGATCGCCTCCGGCCCGCCCTCGACCGCGAGCCCGTGCTCGCGCATGGCGGCAAGGTGCGAGCCGCGCGCCACGAAATGAACGTCGGCGCCGCCCTTGACCAGCCGGGCGCCGAAATAGCCGCCGACGCCGCCCGACCCCATGATCGCAATTCGCAAGGTGCACTCCCCCGGCCACGGACACTGAAAGAAGCCGGATCAATACTGCGCCGGCGGTCGCGGCTCAATCGGTCGGCCGATCAGGCGCCGTGATCTCGGTCGGCTCCCTCGCCCCTGAAAGGGGGACGGCGGCCGGGCCGTGGCTTTCTTCAACGTTCTTGAAGCTTTAAGGCTAACTCCCCATATTGGAACCGACCGGCCTGAGGGTGAGCGCAACGCCTGCCCACATGACGGTCGAGGGGGCGCCGCAAGGGCCCCGTCAAAGTCGCTTACGAGGGCTTTGAGACCATGTCCCGAGTTCCGTCGCTGTCCAGTCCTTTCCTCCTCGGATTCGACGAGATCGAGCGTGCGCTCGATCGCGTCAGCAAGGCCGCGGACGGCTATCCGCCCTACAATATCGAGCGGATCGCCCGCGAGAACGGCCACCCCGAGCGGCTGCGGATCACGTTGGCGGTCGCGGGCTTCAACCGCGATCAACTCGACGTGACGATCGAGGAAAACCAGCTCGTCATCCGCGGCCGGCAGCAGGACGACAAGGCCCGCCACTATCTCCACCGCGGCATCGCGGCGCGCCAATTCCAGCGCACCTTCGTGCTGGCGGAAGGCATGGAGGTGTTGGGCGCGGACCTGAAGAACGGGCTGCTGTCGATCGATCTGGCCCGGCCGGAGCCGGAACGGATCGTGAAAACGATCAGCATCACGGATCGCGACTGAACTCAAACAGGGCTCGACGCGTTACGTAGAAAGGAGTCGAGTGCCATGAACAAGCACGTTACCTCACCGCAAACGATGATTTCTCCCGAGGCGCTCGCGCTGCTCGGCGGCGGCAAGATCGCCTATGTGAAGACGATCCGCTCCGAGGACGTGCATGCGATGTTTCCGCAGGCGCCGGAGCTCAAGCCCGGCATGCAGCTGTTCGCGCTGCACGCGGCCGACGGCACGCCGATCATGCTGACCGACAGCCGCGAGGCGGCGCTCGCCAACGCCTGGAGCCAGGAGCTCGAGACCGTCAGCGTGCATTGATCGAAGGACGGACGGCAGTCGACAGACGCGGATCGTCGAGGATTTCGGCGACTGCCGTCCGTTTCCTGACCTCTGTGTGATTTGGGACACACCGGAAAAAGCGCCGTAGACGCTGGACTAACCCGCTGTCGTGCGCCTTCCGCCGTCTGATTTCCAGCATTTGTGTGATCCCGAGCACAGTCTAGTCCCACGAACTGGACGATAGTGCCTCCGCTCGCGACCCCAAGCGCGAGGAGAGGTGCCATGTTCGAATCGTCCGCAGCCCGCCGCACGGCAATGTCGCCCGAAACATTCGCGACGTTGGGCGAGAACCGGATCGCCTACATCAAGGCGATGCGCTCGGAGGATGTCGCGTTTCTCTGCGCCGAGGCGCCGATGCTCGAAGCCGGGCACCGCGTGTTCGTCCTGCACGCCGCGGACGGCAGCCCGATCCGCTGGCGTCAGCCGAGCAGCCCAGCTCGAAACCGTCAGCGCGATGAGCCGGACTGCCGCTGCAGCCAATCCAGCTCGAAACGCGTGCAGCGTGCACTCGAGAGACGCTTCAGCGCGGCCGCGCTTGCCGACGGCATCGCCAGCACGGCGTAGAGCGCCTCGGCGTCGCGCGAGTTCGCGCAGCTTGCGGGCAATGTCCGGATCGCGCAGCAGCCGCGCCACGCGCGCCAGCGCCTTGAGATGATCGGCGCCCGCCGTCTCCGGCGCGAGCAGCAGGAACACCAGATCGACCGGCTGGCCGTCGAGCGCTTCGAAATCGACCGGCCGTTCGAGTCGCGCGAAAAGTCCGAACAGCTTGGTGAGCTTCGGCAGCTTGCCGTGCGGTATGGCGATGCCATTGCCGACGCCGGTCGAGCCGAGCTTCTCGCGCTGCTGCAGGATCTCCAGGATCGTGCGCTCGCTCTGGCCGGAGAGCTCGGCCGCCTTGCCGGCGAGCTCGTGCAGCGCCTGTTTCTTGCCGTTGACCTTGAGCGCCGGAATGATGGCATTGGGCGCGACGAGATCGGTGAGCAGCATGGAATCGTTCCAGCAATCCGGGAGCTCAGCGGGAATGACGTCGCCAAAGGCCGCGGACCATAAGAAGGCGCTCCGACCGCGTCAATGGGCGTCCTGGTCGATCGTCGGCGGATCGATCCAGCCGATGTGGCCGTCCGCGCGGCGGTAAACCAGATTGATGCGCCCGTGTCCAGCGTGACGGAACACCACCACGGCAGCGCCGGTCATGTCGAGTTCCATCACCGCTTCGCTGACCGACAGCCGCTTCAAGGCCGTGGTCGACTCGGCGATGATGACCGGGTTCCACTCGGTCACCTCCTCGTCGGTGTCGTGCTCGGGCGCCGCGATGACGTAGCTCGGCGCGTCGATCGTCGCGCGGTCGCGCGAGCCTCCGTCGAGAGCCTGGCCGTCGCCGCGCCGGCCGCTCGCTTCGCTCGCCAGCGCGGCACGCGCCGCCTGATGGTCCTTGAGCCGCCGCTTGTAGCGGCGCAGCCGCTTCTCGATTCGCATCGCCGCCTGGTCGGCGCTGGCATAGGCGTCGGCCGCGAGGGCTTCGGCTTCGAGCATGATCCCGGAATCGAGATGGATCACGCATTCGGTGCGGAAGCCGAAGCCTTCCTTGCCGATGGTGACGTGACCGGAAAAGCCGCCGTCGAAATACTTGGCGGTGGCCTCGGCGACCCGCTGGTTGATGCGCGCGCGCAACGCCTCGCCGATGTCGATATTCTTGCCCGACACGCGAAACGGCATGCTCGGCCTCCGCTAACCGTTCCCGATCGATCATACCCGAGACGGACGAGGGAGGACAGAAGGCAGTGGCCGACGACGGACCTTATCCGTTGCCGGGCGCCTGGTTCACGATGCCTGCTTCTCGCGCCGCCGCTGCACCGAGGACGGGATCCGCATCGCCTCGCGGTACTTGGCGACGGTCCGGCGGGCGATGTCGATCCCCGCCGCGCGCAGCTTCTCCACGATGGTGTCGTCGGACAGCACGTCCTGCGCGCTCTCGGCATCGATCAGCTGCTTGATGCGGTGACGCACGGCTTCCGCCGAGTGCGCCTCGCCGCCGTCCGCCGCCGCGATCGCCGACGTGAAGAAATATTTCAGCTCGAAGATGCCGCGGCTGGTCGCCATGTACTTGTTGGCGGTGACCCGCGACACCGTCGATTCGTGCATGCCGATCGCATCCGCGATGGTCTTGAGATTGAGCGGACGCAGATGCTGGACGCCGTTGGCGAAGAAGGCGTCCTGCTGGCGCACGATCTCGGTCGCCACCTTGAGGATGGTCTTGGCGCGCTGATCGAGCGCGCGGATCAGCCAGGTCGCGGTCTGCAGGCAATCGGCCAGATAGGTCTTGTCCTTGTCGTTCCTGGCGGTCTTGGCGACGTCGGCGTAGTAGCTCTGGTTGACCAGCACCTTCGGCAGGGTGTCGGAATTGAGCTCGACCACCCAGCCGCCGTCCGGTCCCGGGCGCACGAACACGTCGGGCACGATCGGCTGCACCAGCGTGGTCCCGAAGGCCAGGCCGGGCTTCGGATTGAGCTGGCGGATTTCGCCGATCATGTCGGTCAAATCTTCCTCGTTCACGCCGCAGATTTTGCGCAGCGCCGCGAGGTCGCGTTTCGCCAGCAGATCGAGATGGGCGACCAGCGCCTGCATGGCGGGATCGAAGCGGTCGCGCTCCTTGAGCTGGATGGCGAGGCATTCGGTGAGATTGCGCGCGCACACGCCGGGCGGATCGAAGCCCTGCAGGATCTCGAGCACGGCATCGACCTCGCGCAACGGCGCGCCGAGCTTCTCGGCGACCGACGCGAGATCGCCGGGGAGGTAGCCGGCCTCGTCGACCATATCGATGAGATATTGCCCGATCATGCGGCGGGCGGGATCGCCGACCGCCAGCGCGAGCTGCTCGGCGAGATGGTCGGTGAGCGTCGTCTCGACCGAGACGAAGGCCTCGAGATTGTAGTCGCCGTCCTCGCGGCGGCTGGAGCCGGTGCCGGACCATTCGGAATAGCCCGGCGGCATCTCGGCGATGGCGCGCGGAGCGATCGCATCGGCCTCGTCGAATCCATGGTCGAGTGGAGATTCGCGGGCATCCTCGGTGGCGGCGCGAGGCTCGCCCGCGTCGTCGCCCTGCCAGTCGGCGCCGCCGGTCTCGGCGGTCGCGGCGCCATCACGCTCGGATCCGGTCTCGGCCGCCGACGCCGCCGGGCCGTCGCCCTCACCGTCCCCGGTGCGCTCGAGCAGGGGATTGCGCTCGAGCTCGGTCTCCACGTAGGTGGCGAGGTCCAGATTGGAGAGCTGCAGCAGCTTGATGGCCTGCATCAGCTGCGGCGTCATGACGAGCGCGTGGCTCTGCCGGATCTCGAGTCTTTGGGTAAGCGCCATACTGCCTGCTTAACTGGTCCGATTCTTGCTTATCCGGTTCTGACGCCGGTGTACACCAGTTCTGCGCGGCTGTCTTAATGGCGGCCGTTGATACCGGGCAAAATATCGAGCTTCTACGCCCGGACACCGCGAGATGCCAGCTCAGATGCGGAATTCTTCGCCCAGGTAGAGCCGGCGGACCTCGGGATCGTTGACGATGTCGTCCTGGCGGCCCTCCATCAGGACCTCGCCCGAATAGATGATGTAGGAGCGGTCGGTCAGCGCCAGGGTCTCGCGGACATTGTGGTCGGTGATGAGCACGCCGATGCCGCGGTTGGTCAGGTGCCGGACCAGCCGTCTGGATCTCGACCACGGCCTTGGGATCGATGCCGGCGAACGGCTCGTCGAGCAGCATGTAGTTCGGACGGCTGGCGAGCGCGCGGGCGATCTCGACCCGCCGGCGCTCGCCGCCGGAGAGCGCGATCGACGGCGTCTTGCGATGGCGCGTGATGCCGAATTCCTCGAGCAGCGCGTTGAGGTCGGCCTCGCGCCGGCGCCGGTCCGGCTCCACCACCTCGAGCACCGCGCGGATATTGTCCTCGACGTTGAGGCCGCGGAAGATCGAGGCTTCCTGCGGCAGATAGCCGATCCCGAGCCGCGCGCGCTGATACATCGGAAGGTGGGTGACGTCGTGGCCGTCGAGCTCGATCTGGCCGCGATCGGCCTTGATCAGCCCGGTGATCATGTAGAACGCGGTGGTCTTGCCGGCGCCGTTCGGCCCGAGCAGGCCGACCGCCTCGCCGCGCCGCACGTAGAGGCTCACGTCCTTGACGACCTTGCGGCCGCCATAGCTCTTTTCGACGCCATGGGCGGCGAGATAGCCGTCGGTGTCGTGGCTCGCCGGCCGTTGGGGCTCCGGGCTGCGCCGCCGGCGCGGCTCTGCCCGCGAGGCGCTTTCGGTCCGGGAGGGGGCTGCGGCCCCCGCGCGGGCGAGCACCGTCGCGCCGCGCAAGAACGTCCGGCTGATCGATCCGCCGAGCGACCCGAGGTTGATGTGCCAGCTGCCGTTCGCGGATTTTCGTTTCCGCCGAGGCAGGCGACGGTGTCGGAACATCGTCAGGATATTGAGCACGCCTGCCTCGAAGCCGCTGATTCGACTGTGTTCGTCCGGTATGAGCTGGAAACATTACCCGATTCGAACAAGTCGCCACCGTATCAGCACGCCGACGCCGTCGGACCGGGCCTGCCCCAGGGCCGATAGTCGCATTTCACGGCTCGGACAACAATCCGACCGCGCCCATGTTGTCAGGTGGCCGTGATCGGCTGGCCGTTCAACCTGGGTCACTTCTTTTCGAGGCCGCGACCGCCCTGCTGGAACAGGGCCTCGGCGCCCATCGATCTTCGAGACGCCGCTGGTCAGATCGACGACGAGCCGCGGCCGCGCAGGACGTCCTGGCCGCGGGTCACGACCACATTGCCGATCAGCGTGACGGTGTTGGCACGCATGTCGAAGATGCCGGTGTCGCCCTGGGCATTCTGGTCCTTCTGGATCACCGTGACCCCGCCCTTGGCCTCGATCCGGCGAATTTGCTGCTGGCCGGCCGGTCCGGGGTCGGCCGCCTTCAGGCCTTTCGCGCCCGACCGCCCTCGTCGTAGAGGACGGTCAGCGACTTGCAGCGCATTTCGGTGTCGCCCTGGAGCACGTGCACGTCGCCGCTGAACGTCGCGACCTTGTCCTTGTCGCGGACCTCCAGCGTCGCCGCCTGGATCTTCACCGGCTGGTCGCGGTTCTGCGAGAAGCCCTGCAGCGCGTTCGGCGGGCCCTGATTTTTCTGCTGCGCGCTCACACCCGGTCCGCCGACCAGCAACGCAACGACGAGCGTCGCGGCCGCGAGCAGCGCGTGCCGGCGCTTCGTCGAGCCGGAGGTGGGAGCGGCGTTCATTGCGTGCGCCCAGCGCCACCAAGGCGCGCCGCATCGCCGATCGGCATCAACGTCATGGTCACCCCACGATCGAAACGAATGAACGCGCCGGAGTCCGCGACTTCCAGCCGATCGGACGTCACCGTCCATTGCAGCCCCTTCACCTCGACCGGATTTCTCCGAGACGATCTTGCCGCTCTTGATATCGACCACCGCCTCGTTGAGCCGCGCCTGGAAGCCGTCCGAGGACGTCACCACGATGTTGTGCTGCAGGGTGAGCATCTCGGTGCGGCTGTTGTAGACGCCGATCTTCGCCGGTATGTTCGTAGGAGATCTTGTCCTGCATCTCCATGATGGCGCGCAGGCCTTGCAGCTCGACCATGCCGGGCTTGGTGAGGTCCTGAGCGGCCGCCTGGGCGGTCAGCTCGTACTGGCGATTGTCGGCGGTGAAGCCGGCCAGTCGCGGCTGTTGCATCGTGATCTTGGTGCCGGAGACCACCAGGCTGCCGAGCTCGATCGGGACCTTGGCGAGCGCCCGCAGCGGCTGGAGCCAACTAGTCGCCACCACGCCCGCCAGCACGGCAACCGCGACGGTCGCCGGGATCGCTATCCGCAGGAAACGCACGCTGCCGGCTGTGGCGCACCGCCGCGCGGAACGTGCGCGCCTCGTCGCCGCGGCCAACCGCCGCAAAGACATGCGACCCAGCGTGATCGAAGTCGGATACGGCGGCCAACTGGTTCATCCCCGTGCCCCGCCGCCTGCCAGAGAATCAGGCGGTCCCCCGGGCCATATTAACAATTTCCCCGGGGCATAGTGGCCTTAAAATATGGCCCGGCCGGGGCAGCGGACGGCTTGCTCGGGCATGATCGTTTCCGAGAACCGGTGCCCACGGTTTTCGGCATCATGCTCTACGAATGGGCGAAAATGTCCTCGGCGGCCCAGCCGGCCAGGTCCAGCCGGACCCGGTCGGGGAGGAAGGCGAAGCAGGCCGCCGCCAGGTCGGTCGCGCCGCTCGCGCGCCAGCATGGCGTCGAGCCGCTCCTTCAGGGCATGCAGATGCAGCACGTCGGAGGCCGCATAGGCGACCTGGGCATCGCTGAGCGCCGCGGCGCCCCAGTCGGTGAGCTGCTGCTGCTTCGACAGGTCGACCCCCAGCACGTCCCGCACCAGGTCCTTGAGGCCGTGCTTGTCGGTGTAGGTGCGGGCGAGCCGCGAGGCGATCTTGGTGCAATAGACCGGCGCCGGCATGACGCCGAAGGCGTTGCAGAGCGCGCCGAGATCGAAGCGGGCGAAATGGAAGATCTTGAGGACGTTGCCGTCGGCGAGGAGCTTGGTGAGGTTCGGCGCCGCGGTGGCGCCCGGCGGGATCTGCACCACGTCGGCGGAGCCGTCGCCGGGCGACAATTGCACCACGCAGAGCCGGTCGCGGTGCGGATCGAGCCCCATGGTCTCGGTGTCGATCGCGACCGCGCCGCCCTGGTAGCGCGCCAGATCGGGCAGATCGCCGCGGTGCAGGCGGATGGTCATCAGTGCACCACCTGCTGATGGCCCGCGCTCTCGCCGTAGGCTTCCTCGCGGTAGAGGCCGAGCGCCTGCATCGAGGGCAGATCGTTGAACGAGAACAGCACCGCGTCCTCGCGATCGGAGGCGTTGGCGTGCTCGTGCCAGGCCCACGACGGCACCACGAAGATGTCGTTCTTGCGCCAGTCGAAGCGGCGGCCGGCGATGATCGAATAGCCCGAGCCCTTGGCGACGTTGTAGACGATCGAGCCGGTGTGGCGGTGCGCGCGGGTGCGCTCGCCCGGCGCGCAGCAACTGGATGCAGGCGCCGAGCGTCTTCATCACCGGCCCGCCGGTGGCAGGATTGACGTACTGCATGATGATGCCGTCGTAGGGCGATCCGTCGCTCGCCTGCGAGGCCTTCACCAGCGTCTCGTAGGTCGGGCCCCACTCGTATTTGAGCAGCGGCGAATACGGCTTGCTCCACGCTTCGCCGCCGGCCGGCAGCAGGCCCGGACCGCCGTAGATCGAGACCGTATCGTTGACCGGGAAGTTGGACTTCTGCCGCAGCTCGGGATGCACGCCGTAGAAGTTGGCGTCGAGCTGATTGATCAGCAGCATGTCGAGGCCGTCCTGCCAGATGGCGACCTGCGCCGTCGGCCTCGACGCCGTGGTCGTGCCAGGTCCCGTTCGGCGTGATGACGAAGTCGCCTGCCGACAGATCCATCTTGTGGCCGTCGACCACCGTGTAGGCGCCCTCGCCTTCCATGACGAAGCGCAGCGCCGCCGAGGCATGACTGTGGGCGGTGGCGAACTCGCCCGGCCGCATCACCTGCAGGCCGGTGTAGAGCCAGCCGACGCAGGCCGAGAGCCCCTTGCGGCCGGGATTCTCGAGCGCGATCACGCGCCGGCCGGCCTTCTCGGGGCTGACCAGGTCGAGCGCCTGCAGCACCAGCGGGCGCAACGACGCGTAGCTCCAGAGCGTCGGCAGCGATGCCGGCTGCGGCTGCCAGGGCTCGATCGAGTTGGCCACCGTCCACAGCGCGTAGCCTTGCTGGCGCCCGAGCTCGGCGTAATAGGCGTCGAGCTCCGGCGTGTCGTCGACATTGGCTCGACCGATCACGTCCTCGCGCATCTTCTAGTCTCCGCAAAGTCAGCTGGCCCCGGGAGAGGGCAGCAACGAGCAAGCCTTGTGAGGAACTTATCCTGTCCGACTTCTTGTTGCACGTGCCATTGAATTCCAATCTCTATTTTTGGATTGTCGGCCGATCAAGCGCGGACGAACTCCCTGCGTCCGCCACTCTGATGACATGGTTCGTGCAATGCCCGCCGAACGAATGACCCAAGACGATAAGATCACCCGGGCGAAGGAGTTGCGGGACGCGGCGCTGACGATCCTCAGAGCGGCTGGCACGTGGGAAGCCGGCGGACCGCCCGAGCGTCTCAGCACGCAGAGCGGCGCCGTCACAATCGTGTACCGGACGCCCGTTCAATCCGTACCCGAACCCAGCGAATGCATATTGCGATCCAACGGCACACTGATCGGCAGGAGCGTATGGCGCAACCGGCTGCCATTTGGGGTGGACATCATTTCGGCGCCGAAGAAGGTGTTGTGCATCGAGTGGGATGATGGGGGCGCCGTCTTTCTCGACACGTTCTGGCCGGGGCCGTGGGAAGCAGAAGTGATCGCGGCTGCCCAGCGCGACACTCCTTGAGTTTCGAAATCAAGCCGAGGAGAGCAGACTGCCGATCTGGTCTCATTCAAGTGAGATGCCGCTCGACGTTTGTTCCAAGACGCGCGACAGCGACAACCTCAAGGGTGGTCGCGACCCCGACCATCATGTCCCATCCCGAACTGTGCCCAATTCTTCGGATCGCTGCGACTGCCGTGTCGAGCGCTCCCGAAATGACCGCCGAGATGGCGCAACAGAGATGCTCGCCCACATGGCCGGCGGCGGCCGCCCGCAGAAAGCAATCGCTCAGCGGCGAGGTCAGCCCGCGCGGACTATCGGCAATCGCGCCTGCCAGTGCGGCGTGAGCTTTCCTTTCGGCGAGCGCGTCCAGGAGTGCAAGCGCGCCAACCAGGAAATCGTCGCCCGACGGCGTCAGTCCGGGACCCAGTCCGATCAAGCCCGCAATGGCCTCCGACGATGCAGAGATTGCGACGTGATCAGTCTCCAGCGTGTCGCACAGCCAGGACTTGAAGCCCGCAATGCGCGGGCGTGCGATGCGCGCCAGTGCCGTCTCGCCCGTGCCCGATTCTTGCAAACAGTACACTCGGCCAAGACCTTCCGCGGGAGCCTCGGCTGCTATCAGACGTGCAATGGCGCTACGGACATCAGCCAGCTGGAGGTGCGACCGGGAGCGAGGCCAGCGGGGTGGGCGCCACAGCTCACATTGGTCGAAGGTGAACCGAGCCGAGTTGCCGATCGTGACACCTCGGTCCGAGATCGAAGCCGGCTGACCTGGACGCAATCCGAGGTCTCGCCACAAGCTCGGTGCGCCCCCTCCCCCGCTTGCGGGGGAGGGTTGGGGAGGGGGCAAGTTGGGCACACCGAATCCGTGTGCCCCCTCCCTGTCCCTCCCCCGCAAGCGGGGGAGGGATGCGGTGGCGCCGATCTTCGCTCCATCAACACCGATGCGCTTCGGCTCAGCGATCGGCGTCCACTTTTCCGGAAAGTGCTCCGAAATCCGCAATCAGCGTAAGCGGGCCATTGCCGATGGCCGGCTCGCCCAGGCAGACGAACATGTCCGCGCAGCGCAGATAAATGCTGCGATCGAAGACGGCGGCGACCTCGGCATGCGCGACCTGTCGGCAGAATTCGCGCGCCAGAATGCCCGATCGCACGATCGGGACGCCGGCCACGGCCAACCTTCCCCCTCCCCACCCCTCCCCCGCAAGCGGGGGAGGGAGCAGACCGAGATCGTTGCGGCGCTGGTCAACTGACCGAAACATTTCTATCCGCCAATCGCCGCAATCGCCATCCTTGCGGCATCCGCGTTGGACTCCGCGACGATGACGCCGGCTTCGGTCAGCTTTCGGACCTGGGCGCTGCGCGGCTGCGGGTCGCGATCGGTGCCGGTGACGGAAGCCACGATCGGCGGTCCGTGATCGCGTCCGGCAAGGACGCCGACCAGATGGCCCGCCGGATCCGGATGAGCGCCATGGCCGAGAACGACGTCGAGCAGGATCACTCCCACCGCGGGATCGGCGAGCGCATCGGCCAACGGCTGATCGCGCACGGCCGGCTCGATCATCGGGTGCGGGCGTCCGCGGGTGAATTCGTCGGCGCCGAGATCGATCATCAGATGGCCGCGCTCTGCGCCAGCCATTGCACCAGTGATGGGCGATGCCCCCGGCGTCGGCACGTTGGACGCCACCGCCAGCCCGGCCTGCCTGAACACGATCTGGGCCTCGGCGCAAAACGTCCCGCCGGCGAACAGGCCGCGCACCAGCTTGCCTCGACCTGGACGCAGGAGCGGCAGCTTCGCCGGTTCGTTCACCACTGCCTTCCCCATGGCGAGCTCGGCCGCCGCCTTCAGCGTCGCGGCGGAGCGCGCATTCGCCGGCAACGCCAGATCACCCGCGCCGAGAAAGCAGACCGTGAAGGACTTGCGACTCCGCGCGACCCGCTCGAGCACCAGCCTGGCGACCGACTCGCCCGGCGGCTTGGAGACCAGCACGACGTGCTTGGTTTGCGCGTCGGCGTCGAGCGCATCGATCGCCATCAATGTGGTGATCGCGCCGACCTCAGGCCTGAGGTCGCGCCCACCGGTCCCGATCGCATGGCTGATGCCGCCGCCGGCACGCGCGATCAGGCAAGACACCTCCTGGATGCCGGTGCCCGATGCTCCGATGATGCCGATATCTCCGCGCGGGACGACGTTGGCGAAAGCAAGCGGCATCCCGCCGATGATCGCCGTTCCGCAATCGGGTCCCATCACCAGGAGGCCCCGCTCGCGCGCCTCGCGCTTGAGCGCCGCCTCTTCCTCGATCGAGACATTGTCGGAAAAAATCATGACGTGGAGGCCCAGCGCCAAGGCTTTGCGCGCCTCGGCCGGGGCGAAGTCCCCCGGAACCGAGATCAGCGCCAGATTGGCGTCCGGCATCCTTTGGACAGCGGCGCGAATGGTGCGCGACGCGTTGTCCGACGATGGCGCTGCCCGATGAGGTCGGCTGCTCGAGCAGCCGCTTCGCCTCCGCGAGCGCGGCGGCGGCGGCGACGTCGTCCTTGGCGCGCAGCGCCAGGATCAGGTCGCCGGCCTCGGCCTTGTCGCCATCGGGGCCGAGGATACGCGCTTCCCGAAGAATATCCTTGTTGGCGGGAGTGCCGATGACGAGCCCGGCCTCCTCCACCCCCGGCAGGAGCGCGATCTGCCGGGAGATGCGCATCAGCACGATGGAGTCGAGATAGGTTGACCGGCGCACCTCGTTGAGGATCACGCTCATTCGACGTCCATCGTCTCGGCAAAGGCAACGAGCGCGTCCTCGAAGCACTTGAGCGGCGCCTTGACGACACCGGCGCCGACCTGTCCGACGCCCGGCTCACGGTGGGCGATGCCGGTATTGATGGTCGGCACGAGGCCGGTTTCGACCACGAGGCGAATATCGATGCCGGTCGGCACGCCCGCGAAATCCATCGCCGGGATGGTCCAGGCGGGATTGGGGCCGACCACGATCTCCCCCATCGACCGCGTGAACGCCGCCGCCTCCGAAGCGCGCCCGGCACCGACATATCCGACCACGGCCGGCGCCGCCGCCATGGCAAAGCCGCCGAGCCCGATGGTTTCCACGATGGCGGAGTCCCCCATGTCGGGGTTGGCATCGCGCTCGCTGAAACCCGGAAAATAGAGACCGACCGGCATCTCGACCGGCGCCGTGAACCAGCGATCGCCGGTGCCCGAGACGCGGATGCCGAAGTCGGTGCCGTTGCGGCTCATGGCGGTGACCATCGACGATCCGTCGATGTTGCGCGCCGGGTCCGCCAACGCTTTGCCCATCGCCATCGCGACGTTGAGGAAGAACTGATCGTTGCGGCCGATGAAGCCCAGGCACTCCACCAGCTCCGCGTTGCTCGTGGATGTTCGCGCGAGCGCAGGAGCAAGCTGGCGCAGCAGCAGGCTCGAGCAGGCGACGTTGCGCTGGTGCATCTCGTCGCCCATCGTCAGCCCGCGCGCGATCAGCGGCTTCAACGAGATGCCGCCGGCGTCGCGCAACGCCCGTCCGAGCGCCGGCCCCAGGACATCGCGGATCCAACGCAGCCGGTCCAGCACCTCGGCATCATTGCCGCCGAACCGCATCACCTTGCCGAGCCCCTCATTGATCGCGCAGTAGGCTCGATTTCCGAAGGTCTTGTTCTCGACCACCAGGAGCGGCTGACTTGCGGTCGTCAGGCCGGTCATCGGGCCGACCGCGCCATGGTGATGGTTGGGATGAAACGAGAATGCGCCGGCGGCGGCTTTTGCCGCCGCGTCGTCGAGGTCCTTGGACCACCCCTCGAAGACCGCGATGCCCATGACGGCGCCGCGCATCGGGCCGCACATCCGCTCCCATCCGATCGGCGGTCCCGCATGCAGGATCACGCCATCCGCGAGCTCCGGAATAGCCTGCGATGCGGGAATGACATCGACCAGGATCGGCTCGCCGTCGATCGACGCGCCGCAAGGCTTCTCGGTTGGCCTGATCGATGCTCTTCAAGGGCTGTCTTCCGGGGCTCGTCAGCTTCGGAGCTTGGTGAGGAGGCTCGCCAGGCGAGCATTGCCGCCGGCTGGAGGGCTCCACCGCACGTGAACAACCTTGGCGCCTTGGCTCGCAAGGTTCTCGGCGAACAGCTCAAGTCCAACGTTGATGACCCGCGGCGGCGCGGCAAGCAAGGTATTCGGCGCGACGGGCGTATCGGCGACATTGGCTCGGCCGATCACGTCCTCGCGCATCTTGCATCTCCGCGGAAGGATCGGCTGGTGCCCAGGAGAGGACTCGAACCTCCACGCCTCGCGGCGCTAGTACCTGAAACTAGTGCGTCTACCAATTCCGCCACCTGGGCTTCGCGGCACAGATAAGGGTGGCCCTTCCGCCTTGTCAATTCGGCGTCATGAAGCCCGATCCAGCTCCCAATCGAGGCCCTATACAGGGTGGAACCGATCCTGTAATCCGGCGGCCATGCGCTGGAGCGCATGATTTCCCTCGATCCAAAGCGGGCGACATGACCGAGATCCCCCTCGACACGCTGGTCACGGTGTTCGGCGGCTCGGGCTTCCTCGGCCGCCACGTGGTGCGCGCGCTCGCCAGGCGCGGCTACCGCGTCCGGGTCGCGGTGCGCCGGCCCGAGCTCGCCGGCTTTCTGCAGCCGCTCGGCCGGGTCGGCCAGATCCACGCGGTGCAGGCCAATCTGCGCTATCCGCATTCGGTCGAGGCGGCCGCCCGCGATGCCGACGCGGTGATCAACCTGGTCGGCATCCTGTTCGAGCGCGGACGCCAGCGCTTCGACGCCGTGCAGGCGTTCGGCGCCGAGGCGGTGGCGCTGGCGGCCGCCGCCTATGGGGCGCGGCTGGTCCACGTTTCGGCGATCGGCGCCGCCGAGAACGCCCCCTCGCGCTACGCGCGCGCGAAGGCGATGGGCGAGAAGCTGGTGCTGGCGGCGGTGCCGTCGGCCGTCATCCTGCGGCCCTCGGTGGTGTTCGGCCCGGAGGACGATTTCTTCAACAAGTTCGCCTCGATCGCCCGCTTCGCGCCGGCGCTGCCGCTGATCGGCGGCGGACATACCCGGTTCCAGCCGGTGTTCGCCGGCGACGTCGCCAGCGCGGTCGCGGCCGCCATCGAGGGGCGCGCCAAAGCCGGCCAGATCTACGAGCTCGGCGGACCGCAGGTGAAGAGCTTCAAGGAGCTGATGCAATTCATGCTCGCCACCATCGGGCGCCGGCGCCTGCTGGTGCCGATCCCGTTCGCGCTCGCCAAGCTGCAGGCGAGCGTCCTGCAGCTCATGCCCAAGCCGCTGCTGACGCCCGACCAGGTCGAGCTGCTGCGCAGCGACACCGTCGTGTCGGACGAGGCCAAGCGCGAGGGCCGCACGCTCGAGGCGCTCGGCATCGACCCGATCGCGATGGCGACGATCGTGCCGTCTTATCTGTGGCGGTTCCGCAAGACCGGCCAGTTCAAGGCGCCCGGGCTGCACGCCTGACGGCCGCGCCTCGAGCTCAGCGACCATCACGATGCCCGTGATCACCAATATCGAGGATCTGCGGCAGATCGCCCGCCGCAGGATTCCGCGCGCGATCTACGACTACGTGGAGCGCGGCTCCTACGACGAGCGCACGCTGGCGTCGAACCGCGACGATCTCAACGCCATCCGCCTGCGCCAGCGGGTGCTGATCGACGTGTCGGAGGTGTCGCTCGGCTCGACCATGCTGGGCGAGAAGGTGTCGATGCCGATCGCGCTCGCGCCGACCGGGCTGATGGGCCTCGTGCACGGCGACGGCGAGATGCTCGCGGCGCGCGCCGCCGAGGCCGCCGGCACCAGGTTCTGCCAGTCCACCATGTCGATCTGCACGATCGAGGACGTGCGCAGCGTGGTGACGCAGCCGTTCTGGTTCCAGCTCTACGTGTTCCGCGACCGCGGCTTCAGCGAATCGATCATCGCGCGGGCGCGCGCGGCGAATTGCTCGGCGCTGTTCGTGACGGTCGATCTGCCGATGCGCGGCCAGCGCCACGCCGACCTCAAGAACGGGCTCACGGTTCCGCCCCGGCTGACCGCCCGCAACGCGCTCGACATCGCCACCAAGCCGGGCTGGGCGCTCGGGGTGCTGCTCGGCCGGCGCAAGACCTTCGGCAATGTCGAGGCCTATCTCACCGGCCGCGTCGGCATGACCGAGGCCGGCGCCTGGTCGAACCGCAATTTCGACCGCTCGCTGAGCTGGCGCGACGTCGAATGGCTGCGCGGCCTGTGGCCCGGCAAGCTGGTGCTCAAGGGCATCCTCGACGTCGAGGACGCCAAGACCGCCGCCTCCGCCGGGGTCGACGCCATCGTGGTGTCCAATCACGGCGGCCGCCAGCTCGACGGCGCGCGCTCCTCGATCGCGGCGCTGCCGGAGATCGCGAGCGCGGTCGGCGACCGCCTCGAGGTGCTGTTCGACGGCGGCATCCGCTCCGGGCTCGACGTGCTCAAGGCGCTCGGGCGCGGCGCGCACGGCTGCCTGATCGGCCGCGCCTATCTCTACGGGCTGGCGGCGAACGGCGAAGCCGGCGTCCGCCAGGCGCTCGACATCCTGCGCGCCGAGCTCGAGGTGGCGATGACCCTGACCGGCACCCGCGACGTGCGGGCGGTGAAGGGCGATGTGATCGCGAAGTAGTGATGCGTGTCCCGGGCGCAGCGCAGCGCGAGCTCTTGCGAAGCGGTGCGCTGCAGACCCGGGACCGTTACGGACCGTGGCGGTCCTGGATCAGCGGTGCACCGCATCCGGGAAACGGGGGTGCCTCATAATGCAAGGTCGTCGGCCAGATCGCGCCAGTCGGGATTGAATTTCTCAATGAGCTCGAATTTCCACGCTCTCCGCCAGCGCTTGAGACTCGCTTCCCGTGCACGAGCTTCCAGAACGGATCCATACTCTTCGTAATAGACGAGCATGACGACGCCGTACGTTCTTGTGAATCCTGGTACCAGCTTCGCCTTGTGCCCGGTGAGGCGCCGGATGAGATCGTTGGTCAGACCGACGTAGAGGACTCCGCGCCGTCGATTCGCAAGAATGTAGACGAAGAACCGCCTGCTCATGGCGGATCATCTGTCCGCATGCGATGCGGCGCAAGCGCGAATTGATCCGATCGCAACGCCGCCCCTCGCCACCGTGTCTCGGGCGCGGTGCAGCGCAAGTGCGAAAGCACGAGCGGCGCCGTTGATCCGGGGACCGCCACGGACCGTAACGGTCCCGGGTCTGCAGCGCATCACTCCGCAAGAGCTCCGTGCTGCGCTGCGCCCGGGACACGGCCTCTCAATAGCCCAGCGCCAGCGCGATCAGCCCGAGCGAGCCGACGATGACCCGCCACCAGGCGAACAGCGCGAAGCCGTGGCGGGTCACGTAATCGAGCAAGGTGCGCACCACGATCCAGGCGCAGACGAACGAGGTCGCGAAGCCGACGGCGATCAGCACGGTGTTGTCGGCGGTCAGCAGCGAGTGGTTCTTGTAGAGATCGTAGGCGAACGCCCCGGTCATGGTCGGGATGGCGAGGAAGAACGAGAAATCCGCCGCCGCGCGCTTGTCGGCGCCGAGCAGCATGGCGGAGACGATGGTGGTGCCGGAGCGCGACACGCCCGGGACCATGGCCAGGCACTGGGCGAGGCCGATGATCAGGTACATCGGCAACGAGAACCGGGTGGCGTCGTGATGGCGCGGGCGAAGATCCAGCTGATCGACCCAGAGCAGGATGGCGCCGCCGACGATCAGCATGAAGCAGACGATCCAGACGTTGAACAGCGTCCCCTTGATGAAGCCGTGCGCGGCCGCGCCGATCACCGCCGCCGGCAGGAACGCGATCAGCACGCCGATGACGAAGCGGCGCGCCGCCGGATCGCTGAACATGCCGATCGCGATCCGCCACAGCCGCCCGAAATAGATCGACAGGATGGCGAGGATCGCGCCGAGCTGGATCAGCACCACGAAGGTCTTGCCGAAGGCGTCGTCGTCGAAGCCGAAGAAGCGCTCGACCAGCAGCAGATGCCCGGTCGAGGACACCGGCAGGAACTCGGTCAGGCCCTCGATGACGCCGAGGACGAACGCCTTGAAGAGATCGAATGTCATGGGAGGCTCCGCGGGGGAAGCAACAGGAACGGCATTGGAGGCGGTATCGAGAGGCGCGGCCGACGGGCGCTGGAGGTGCGGCGGTCCGCTTTTCCCGCATCGTTAACCCGGGAGCAACGGGGAACGGCGAACATTGCACAGGATGCTCCGGCCGCCCTCTATCCAGCAGCACCGGCACGACATAACGTGGGGGCACCACTCTCGCCTACACCTACACATCGCCTTCCGGCGAAACCGAGGCCGGCTCGCCGTAGAAAACGCGTAAACTCCACAATGCTCGATCGCCGCAATCGTTAACGCGCATGCTGACGCTGTTCCATCATCCGTTCTGCCCGCATTCGCGCTTCGTGCGCCTCGCCATCGGCGAGTACGGCCTCACCGCGCGCGCGGTCGAGGAGCGGGTGTGGGAGCGGCGCGAGGATTTCCTCGTGCTCAATCCGGCCGGCACCACGCCGGTGCTGGTGACCGAGGGGCATCCGCCGGTTCCGGGCGCCGCCATCATCGCCGAGTTCCTCGACGAGATCCGCGGCGGCGAGCTGGGCGAATTGCGCCTGCTGCCGCGCGAGTCCGGCGCCCGCGTCGAGGTGCGGCGGCTGATGAACTGGTTCCACGACAAGTTCTTCGCCGAGGTGAGCGGCCCGCTCACCACCGAGCGGTTCTACAAGCGTCACATGCCGGTCGCCACCGGCGGCGGCTCGCCCGACACCGAGGTGCTGCGTGCGGCGCGCCACAACATCCGCTATCATCTCGCCTATATCGGCTGGCTGGTGCGCACGCGCGACTGGCTCGCCGGCGAGCGGCTGAGCTACGCCGATCTCGCCGCGGCGGCGCACTTGTCGGCGGTCGATTACCTGGGCGATGTGCCGTGGAGCGAAGACGACGCCGCGAAGAACTGGTACGCGCGGGTGAAGTCGCGACCCTCGTTCCGTCCGATCCTGGCGGAGACGCTGGCCGGCGTGCCGCCGTCGAAGACCTACGCCGATCTGGACTTCTGAGCATTCTCAGGGAGCCCGCGCACTCAAGCGCGAGCTCCCGGCGCGCGCGCGAGCACGGCTTCGACGTCGTCGGCGTGACCCGGCCGGACGCGATCCCGCTCGCCAAGGAGCGGCTGGCACGCTTTCTCGCCGACGGCGCCCACGGCGACATGACCTGGATGGAGGGCGAGCGGCGCGGCGATCCGCGCGCGCTGTGGCCGGCCGTGCGCTCGGTGGTCATGCTCGGTCTCAACTACGGCGACGGCGGCGATCCGCTGGCGATCCTCGAGCGCCGCGACCGCGGCGCCATCTCGGTCTACGCCCACGGCGACGACTATCACGAGATCATCAAGCCGCGGCTCAAGGCGATCGCCCGCTGGCTGGTCACGCACGCGGGCGGCGAGGTCAAGGTGTTCGTCGATACCGCCCCCTTGATGGAGAAGCCGCTGGCGGCGGCCGCCGGCGTCGGCTGGCAGGGCAAGCACACGAATTTGCTGTCGCGCCAACACGGCTCATGGCTGTTCCTGGGGGCGATCCTCACCACGCTCGAGCTGCCGCCCGACGCCCCGGAAGAAGATCACTGCGGAAGCTGCCGCGCCTGCCTCGACGTCTGCCCGACCGCGGCGTTCCCCGAGCCCTACCGGCTCGATGCCCGGCGCTGCATCTCCTATCTCACCATCGAGCACAAAGGCCCGATCGCGCGCGAGCTGCGGCCGCTGATGGGCAACCGCATCTACGGCTGCGACGATTGCCTGGCGGTGTGTCCCTGGAACAAGTTCGCGCAAGCGGGCCGCGAGGCGAAGCTTGCGGGCGCGCGCGCGGGGCAGCTGCAGGCGCCGCGGCTCGCCGATCTCGCCCGGCTCGACGACGCGGCGTTCCGCAAGCTGTTCGCGAAATCGCCGGTCAAGCGCACCGGACGCGATCGCTTCGTGCGCAACGTGCTGATCGCGATCGGCAACTCGGCCGACCCATCGCTCGCGGTCGAAGCCGAGCGGCTGTTGGCCGACCCCTCGCCGCTCGTTCGCGGCGCCGCGATCTGGGCGCTCGGGCGGCTCGATCCGCAACGGCTCGCGCTCGCCAACGCATCGCCCGAACGAGACCGATCCGGTGGTGGAAGAGGAATGGGCCGCGAGCATCACACTCGCGGGCATCACACTCGGTGTCATTCCGGCCGAGCGACTCGGGCTTCGCCCCGAGGAGCGAGAGCCGGAACCCAGTAAATATCGCACTGGCGTTGAGACGCTCACGTCGAGATTTGGGTACCGATGGCATGGCCGGCGATTACTGGGTGCCCGCTGACGCGGGCATGACATCGTGCAAATTGACCAGAACACCGCTTCAACTGAACACGCATCAAAACTCCTCCACCGCCGCGATCAGCCGCTCCAGATCCTCCGGCCGCGACAGGCGGTGGTCGCCGTCCTTGATCAGCGTCAGCACCACATCGTCCTCGGCGAGGCAGGATGAGAGCCGCACCGCGTGCTGCCACGGCACGTCCGGATCGGCGACGCCCTGGAGGATCCGCACCGGGCAGCCGATCGCGAACGGCGCGCCGAGCACGAGGTTGGTCCGACCATCCTCGATCAGGGCGCGGGTGATGAGACGGCTGCGGCGGCATATTGCGAGTGCCGCATCCACACGCCCTCATTGAGGATGGTGTTGCGGATATCGTCCGGCATCGCCTTCCACATCAGCTCTTCGGTGAAGTCCGGCGCCGGGGCGATCAGCACCAGGGCAGCCAGGCGCTGCTTGTCTTGCGGGCGGCGAGCGCCTTCGCCATCAGCAGCGAGATCCAGCCGCCCATGGAGGAGCCGACCACGATCTGCGGGCCCTTGGTGAAGGCCTCGAGCACCGCCAGCGCTTCCTCGGCCCAGCGCGAGATGGTGCCGTCCTCGAAACGCGCGCCGCTCTCGCCATGGCCGGAATAATCGAAGCGCACCACCTGGGCGTCCCGTCCTCAAACCCCACTCGGCCAGCGCCTCTGCCTTGGTGCCGCGCATGTCGGAGAGGAAGCCACCGCACCACAGCACGCCGGGCTTGCGGGCCGTCGAGGTGCCCGCGAGGCGATGCGCGCGGCGCTGTCCGCTCCGACGGTCAGGAATTGCGGCGACGAGCGTCTGTCGGATCGTAGCGTTGTCTCCGTCTACTTCCGGTGATTGCCGTGTTTCGCCGCGCCAGCCGCGCGCTGTTGCGTCCAGTACAGGGTCACGACCCGGCGCGGACCGGGCAGTGTCGCAATGAATGCGTCATTTCCCAACGGCACGGCAACATCGCATCCGCGGGCCCGCGCATGCTGCGGGGCCGCGCCATCCTGCAGGTGGTGCCCGATGCTCGACCTCGCATCCGGCGCGAGGACGACGTGCTCGACGTCGCCGGCGCTCTGGTCGCGGTCGGCGCCCGCGCCATCATTGCCGGACCCGCCGGCGCGCTGGTCGGCGAATTGCAGGCGCGCGGCGCCGAATGGCTGCATCTCCGACCGAGGATGCCGGCATCAGCCGCAACCCTGGCGAATGTGCGCCGCTTGCGGAACATCGTCGCGGACCGAGCGGGTCGCCCTGGTGCATGCGCGCTCGCGCGCCCCGGCCTGGAGCGCCTGGCTCGCCACTCACGGCCCCTTCAACCGCAATCGCGGGGTGCCGCTGGTCACCACCTATTCCGGCCCCTATTCGGAGCAGGCCGCCGTGTCGCGCGCGCTATAATGGCATCATGGCGAAGGGCGAGGCGGTGATCGCCTCCTCGCAATTCGCCGCCACGCTCCTCGCCCGCCGTCATCCGGCGGCCGCGGAGCGCATCTGCGTGGTGCCGCGCGGCATCGAGCCTGAAGAGTTCGATCCCGAGAGCGTGCCGCTGCTGCGCATCGCCCGCCAGCGCCATGCCTGGACGTGCGGGCCGAGGAGCGCATCGTGCTGCCGCCCGGCCGCCTCACGCCGTGGAAGGGCCATCTAGTGCTGATCGAGGCGTTCCGGCGGCTCGTTGTCCGCCTCGATGAGCTCGGCGCCGCTCCGGTCCGGCTGGTGATGGCAGGCGAGGCGAAGCCCGGCGCGCATTATCTCCAGTCGCGCTCGCCGGCTGGGAGGCTGTCGGCCTTGCCGAGCAGGCGGTCGTCACCGAGGCGCCGGAGCATGTCGGCCGGCGGCGCTGGCGGCGGACGTGGTGGCGATGCCCTCGACCGAACCGGAGGCCTTCGCCCGTTCCGCGCTGGAGGTGCTGGCGCTCGGCCGGCCGCTGGTGGTCAGCGATCATGGCGCGCTGCGCGAGGTGGTGCGGGTGCCGCCGGAGGCGGCGACCGGCTGGCGCGTGCCGCCCGGCGATCCCGCCGAACTCGCCCGCGCGCTGCACCAGGCGCTCGAGCAGAGCACTGAGAGCGCGAGGCCATGGCGCGGCGCGCGCGGCGCGATGTCGAGCTGCGTTTCTCGCGCCGGCACGAGGTGGCGGCGACGCTTTCGGCCTATGCGCGGGCGGTCACCGGCACCGCTCCGGCCGGGGTTCAGGCGGTGGCCCGCATCCAGATTCTGGAAGGCTGACAATCTGGCCAGTTGACAATCTGACGACGCTTGGGCAGCGCGCCGTTGACTTCCGGCGAGTTTATCACGATGTTCTGCAACCGTTTCACGCGCGCACGATCCCGCGCCCGCCACCGGTCCCGCCTGAGGGTGCCCGTGAAGCGAACCCGGAACGTCAGAGGAGAAGACCGCCATTCGTCGCCCTATGAGATCCGTCGCGCCGGAGAAGGAAGGCCCGCGCGTCAACGAAGATATCCGCATCCGTGAAGTCCAGCTCATCGACCAGGACGGCCAGAATCTCGGCGTCGTCCCGACATGCGCGATGCGCATCCTGCGGCCCAGGAAGCTGGCCTCGACCTCGTCGAGATCGCCCCGAATTCCGCGCCGCCTGTCTGCAAGATCCTCGATTATGGCCGGTTCAAGTACCAGAACCAGAAGAAGGCCAATGAGGCGCGCAAGAAACAGCACGTCGTCGAGATCAAGGAAATCAAGCTGCGTCCCGGCATCGACTCGCACGATTACGACGTGAAGATGAAGTCGATCCATCGCTTCTTCGAGGAAGGCGACAAGGTGAAGGTCACGCTGCGCTTCCGCGGCCGCGAAATGGCGCACCAGGAACTCGGCTTCAAGCTGCTGAACAAGGTCCGGGATGACTGACCACCATCGCCAAGGTCGAGCGGAGCCGCAGCTCGAAGGCCGGCAGATGGTCATGATCATTGCGGCTCGAGGCCGAGCTCCTTGACCAGGTTGCGCCAGCGCTCCTGGTCGGCGCGGATGAATTCGGCCGCGCCGTGTCGATTCGCCGCTGGCCGCCAGCCCGAACGCGATCATGCGCTGGCGCAGTTGCGCTCTGCAGGAATTGCCCGATCGCCTCATTGAGGCGTTGAACGATCGCCGTGGCGTGCCGGCGGGCGCCACCACCGCAAACCAGCCGTCGATGACGAAACCCTGCAGGGTCTCGCCGATGGTCGGCAGGTCGTCCATTCCGGGAAAGCGCTTCGCCGAGCTGATCGCGATCCGCCGCAGCTTGCCGGCCTTCACGAACGCGTCGGAGGCGGCGACCGCGCTGATCATCAGCTGGACCGTGCCGGTCGCGGCGTCCTGCAGCATCTGCGCGGTCGCCCGATAGGGCACCTCGACCATGCCGATGCCGCCGCGCTTGTTGAGGAGCTTGCCGACCACGACGCCGTACCCGCTGCTGGCGTCGACCGCGTAGGACAGCTTGCCGGGCTGCGCCTGGCCGTAGGCGATCAGGTCGGGGAGCGATTGCACCGGCAAGTCCGTAGTCGTGACCACGAACGGACCGCTCGCCGCCACCAGCGCGACCGCGGCGAAATCGCGCGTCGGGTCGTAGGGAATCGATTTCAACAGGAACATGTTCGAGGTGAGCCCCGAGGCATTGGTGAAGAACGTGGTGCCATCGGGCGCGGCACGCGCCGCCGCCTGCGCGCCCAGAATGCCGGACGCGCCCGGGACGTTCTCGACGAACACCTGCTGCCCCAGCGCGCGCGAGACGCCGTCGGCCAAGAGCCGCGCCATGATGTCGGCGGCAAGTCCCGGTCCGGTCGCCACGATCAGCTTGATCGGCCGCGTCGGCCAGGCCTGCATCGGTAGAGGTTGCACCTGCGCGGTCTGTGCACGCGCGCCGTCGGCCACGAGCAGCAACAACGCGCATGTCGCCGCGCGCAGAAATGCAATCATGACATCCTCCCGAACACGGCGCCGGCGTTCTGGCTGCATTGATCTTGCGCGGCTTGACGGCGTCGTTCCGCGCCAATCATGGTAACAGCCCAAAAGCGTAGCAACAAGGCGACCGAAACGCGCAAGCGTTGTCAGGGAGAGACGATGGCGGATGAGCTTCTGTTGGTGGGCAGCATTCCACTCGATACGCCAAAGGACGTGTTCGAGACTTTCGGCGCGCCGCTCGGGCGCTACCTGTCGGCGATGCCGGATGGCGAAGTCGGACCGCGCAGCCACTGGATCAGCCGCATCCACTACCAGGTGCTCGCCGCCCACCCGGAGCTGGAGGTTCTCGCGCATCCGCGCCCCGACAACGGGATCGAGCGCCAGTTTCCGCACGACAATTCGGATCGCTGGCAGTTCAAGGTGCGCGACGGCGTCGAGCGGGTACGGTTCGGCGACCCGGGCTGGCGGCTCTGGCTTCGCGCGCGATGCCGTCAATTCGGTATTCCGTCTTTCAGACCCTGCGCGAGAAGGGCGTGCTGCCCCGGCATCTGCGGTTCCAGGTCTGGATGCCGATGGTCAACAGCGCGCTGCCGCCGCGCGTGTTCCCGGTCGAAGGCGACCTCGACAAGATCAAGCCCGGCTTCGAGGCG
>CAVPTV010000003.1:0-163323 GCA_963708765.1 uncultured Alphaproteobacteria bacterium
GCAGGCTGCGTAAACTTGCCTGCGTGGGCGCCCCGGAATGACGGCGGATGCTGGCTTTTTCCGGGTCATGCGCTTGGCAGGTTCAGAACGCGGCGGGCCACGACGTTGCGCTGGATTTCCGACGAGCCGCCGTAGATGGTCACGCGCCGCGCCTGCAGGAACGGCGTTGAGACGTCCACCTCGCCGAAATCTGTTGCGATCGGCCTTTCGGTCGGCGCGTGGCCACCGGCTGCCTCGATCAAGAGCTCGTTGAGCGACTGCAGGAGCTCGGAGCCGAAAATCTTGATGATCGACGATTCCGGCCCCGGGCTTTGCTGCTGATTGGTGAGCTCCACCGCATGGCTGAACATCGCCGACAGCGCCGTGACATTGATGCTGGCGGCCGCCAGACGATCCTGGAAAGCCGGATCCGCGATGGCGTCCGGACGCGCGCGCCATCGTCTTGATGCGCTCGAGCGCCATCAATGCAAATTGCGGGTTCGAGGTGGCGAGGCGCTCGTGTCCCAGCAGCGCATTGGCGATGCGCCAGCCGTCATGCAGTTTTCCGACCAGGTTTCCGGCCGGCACGACGACGTCGTCGAAGAACACCTCGCTGAACTCGTCATCGCCCGCGATCGTCTTGATCGGCCTGATCCGGATGCCCGGGCTGTGCAGATCGATCAGCAGAAAGCTGATCCCGGCTTGCCGCGGCTGCGCCTGCGGGTCGCTGCGCACCAGCGCGAACATCCAGTCCGAATGGTGCGCCCAGGTGGTCCAGATCTTTTGCCCCCGCACCACGAAATGATCGCCTTCGAGGGACGGCACGGGTCGAGAGGCTGGCGAGGTCCGAGCCCGCGCCCGGCTCGGAATAGCCCTGCGCCCAGATCACCGTGCCGGCGATGATCGGCGGCAGATGCTGCGCCTTCTGCTCGGTGCTCCCGAACTCCATGAGGATGGGGCCGATGTGGTTGAGACCTTGCACCGGCAGATGCGGCGCGCCGATGCGCGCCAGCTCCTCCGTCATGATGATCTGCTCGTTGAGCGTGGCGCCCATTCCGCCGTATTGCCTGGGCCAATGCGGCGCGATCCAGCCTTTGCGCGAGAGCGCGTGATACCAGGGCATCAGCTCCGCGGGCGGCGGACGCGTCGTGCGCCCCCGCAGCGCGACCGGAAGATTGGCTTCCAGCCATGTCCGTACCTCCATGCGGAAGTCGGCTTCGGCGGGCGCGTCACGACGGAACATGGCGATGAAATTTCGATGCTGGTGCGAAGCGCTAGGCGCGTTTCATTCCACCTTGATTTTTGCCGCCTTCACGACCGCGGTCCAGCGCGCGAGCTCTTCGGCGAGCATCTTTTCGAATTCGGCCGGTGTGCCGATCTTGATCTCGGCGCCGAGCGCGGCGAGCCGCGCGCGCGTCTCCGGCTGGGCGAGGCTGTCGCGGAACGCGGCGTTGAGCTTGTCGATGATGTCGGCCGGCGTTCCGGCCGGCGCCACCACGCCGAGCCAGAATGTCCCCTGCAGCTTGGGGAAGCCCGCCTGGATCGTGGTCGGCACGTCGGGCAATTTCGGGCTGCGTAGCGGGGCTGGTGACCGCCAGCGCGCGCAGCGCCCCGGATTGGATGTGCGGCAGGCTGGTGGTCATCGGGTCGGCGACCATCTGGACCTCCCCGGCCACGACGGCGGCGAGCATGGGCGCCGTCCCGCGATAGGGCACGTGTACGATATCGACGCCGGCTTCGAGCCTGAACAATTCGGCCAGCAGGTGCGGCGCGGTGCCGAAGCCCTGCGAGCCCCAGCTGACCTTGCCCGGATTGGCTTTGGCGTGGGCCACCACCTCCGCCAGCGTCTTCACCGGCAGGTCGCGGTGAACGGTAACGACCTGCGGCGTGTCGATCAGCTGGCAGATCGGCACGAACGCCTTGACCGGATCGTAGCCGATGTTGGGATGAACGGCCGGGCCGGTGGTCAGCGCTCCTCCCGGCGTCATCAGGACGGTGTAACCGTCGGGATCGGCGGTCGCGACCGCCTTGGCGCCGATGCTGCCGCCGGCGCCGCCGCCGCGGTTCTCCACGACGATGGTCTGGCCGAGGACGGCGCCGAGCCGGTCCGAGATGATGCGCGCCATGCCGTCGGTCGGTCCGCCGGCCGGGAACGGCACGACGATCTTGATCGGCCGGTTGGGATAGGGTTGCGCGTCCGCGACGCCGATGCCGTGCAGCGCCCATCCGGCGCACAGCGATGCCGCAAGCAGGACTTCATCATCTTGGCCGCCTCCCGCGTTGGTCCGGCAATGCGGGCCGTCATCGATCCCGGTATTGCTCGGATGATTTCCGAAGCGGCGTGAACAGTTGCGCTTCAAGCGGACATGAGAGCCTCCCTGATCGGCCGTTTGGGGTCAAGCACCTTCAGGCTATGTCCCAGCTGTAGAGAACGTCCGCAAGCTGCTCGCCATGTCGGCCGGGAACCTGCAGAAAATCATACGGTGCGGCTCGCGACGGAATGTCGCGCTGACGGCGGCGGCTTCAAGGGGCATCGCGACACGTCGTTGCGATCGCGCAGCGCTGTTGCTGGCCGGCCGTCCGGGCTCCTGCTGGGCACGTCGTCGCCCTGGAACGATTTCGGCCGCCGCTCGTTGCGACTATGTACGAAACCGTACCGAAGGTGCCGGGCGAGGGTTACCCGATGGTTCCATCCGAGGAATTCAGGAAGCGCGCCAGCGAGTGCGAGGCCATGGCGAGGTTCACGCGCGATCCGGACAGCAGAGAAGCCTGGCAGCGGATGGCCGCGAGATGGCTTCGATGCGCCGAGACCTTCTCGAACGAGACCATGGCGGCACGACCTGCTCCCCCAGGCATCGGCATCCTGCGCCTGCCTGGGCTGCCCGGCACTAGACCACCGTTCCTGAACCGATCGCATCCAACCGTCGTCATTCCGGGACGGCGCGTAAGCGCTGGGCCCGGAATCCATAACCACAGCCTGGGCTTATGGATTCCGGGCTCGCCGCACGCAGCCAAGTTTACGCAGGCTGCGTAAACTTGCCTGCGCTGCGGCGCCCCGGAATGACGTCGATATGATTCGGATTATGGAATTGCGCCGCCGATGAAATGACCGGTGGCGTCTCCATCCCCCGGCTTTCCCGATGAGCGGCGGGCAGGCGCATCCGGCTTGCGACGAAATGGATGTGGAAGAAGTCGCGGCGGATGCAGTGATGGGATGTATGATGGCAGGGCGCCCGAGCGGCGAGGGGATGCCACCATGCCGAGCTCGCCGTAACAGGACACGCGACGGAGGATGGGCGATGCGATTGCTCGTCGTTGCCGGTGCGCTGTGCATGGTCGCGACGGTCGCGCAGGCGGATTGTCGAGACAGTTGCAAGTACGTCCAGCAATGGTGCCAGTCGACCTGCGGCGGCGCTTTGCAATGCGTCGTGCGGTGCTCCAAGGAGTGGGTCGCCTGCATCGGGCAATGCCGTAAGGTTGAGGACTCGCGAAAAGAGAAGCGTCGGACGCGCTGAGGCCCAGGAGACGCAGATGCGGAAGCTTCTCGCCCTCGCGATCGGCGCTCTTGCATTGGCAGGTCTGGCCACCGCGGTGCCCGATCGTCCCGCATGGTCGCAGGCCGGTAGAACGATCCGGGTCGTCATCTCAGTTCCGCCCGGGGGCAGCATCGACTTTCTGGTCCGCATCCTGGCGGATCACATCTCCGGCACGAAAGGCCAGTCGATCATCATCGAGAGCAGGCCGGGCGCCGGCGGCATCATCGCGGCCGAGGCGGTGGCGCGCGCGGCGCCGGACGGCAACACGTTGCTGATCAACAACAACGGCATCATCATCAGCTCGATCCTGCGCAAGGTGAGCTACGATCCGCTGTCGAGCTTCGAGCCGATCTGCTACCTGGTCACGACACCGCAACTCATCGTCGTCAACGCCGCGTCGCCCTATCGCACGCTTGCGCAGCTCGTGGACGCCGCACGCGCCAGGCCGGCCGAGCTGTCGATCGCCAGCGTCGGGCCCAACACCACCCAGCACATCGGCATCGAGCGGCTCAAGCGGCTGGCCCAGGCCAATTTGACCTACGTGCCGTATCCGGGCGGCGCGCCGACCGTGAACGCGCTGCTCGGCGCGCACGTGACCTCCGCCGTGCTGAACTGGTCGGAGATCGGCGAGCAGGTGACTGCAGGTAAGGTGCGCCCCCTCGCCACTATGGCGCTGCGGCGGATCGAGCCGATGCCGGATCTGCCCACGGTTTCGGAATCCGGCTACCGGGATTTCGAAACCGACGTCTGGTTCGGGCTGGTGGCGCCCGCGAAGACGCCGAAGGAGACGGTAGCGCAGCTCATCGATTGGTTCAGCGCGGCCCTGCTTGCGCCGGAGGTCAAGTCGAAGCTCACCGCGCAGGCGCTCTATCCCGATCCCCGATGCGGCGCCGACTTCGACGCGCACATACGGCGTCAGTCCGACCTGTACACGCGGCTGATCCGCGAGCTGGGCATCAAGACCGAATAGCTAAGATCATGCTTCGCTGAAGTTGGTGCACGACTCCGCCACGCACTCGGTCTGCTCCCTCCCCCTGAAAGGGGGAGGGCATAGGCGGCCTTCGGCCGCCGTTCTTAGCGCCAAGAACGCCGATGCGGAGCATCGGCTAGGGTGGGGGTCACCGGACAATGGGGTGGGGGTCAACCCTGTCGGCCGATCGAGATCACCGCCTCGTCGGTGCGCTTGCCGTCGATGTCCCAGAACGTCTGGAAGGCCGGCCCGTCGAGATAATCGAGCTCCTGGCCGGCATTGGCGAGCGCGGCCTTGAATTGATCCGAGTGCGCCGCCTTGCCGATGGCGCCGCGCAACGTCGTCACGATCGCCGGCGGCGTGCCTTTGGGCGCGAACATCCCCACCCACAGATAGTATTCCACGTCGTAGCCGAGCTCCTTGAGCGTCGGCACGTCCGGCAACACTTTCGAGCGCGTTGCGCCGAAGCTGGCCAGCGGCCGCAGCTTGCCGGATTTGATGTGCGGCAGCGAGGCCGACACCGATTGCGTCGTGACCTGCGCGTTGTTGCCGAGGATGGCGACGATGGCCGGGCCGCCGCCGCTGGTCGGAAGATGGCGCAGCTTCAGCGGGCCCGTCGCCTTTTCCAGATACGCCAGCGGCAGATGGCTCGCGCCATAGAGCCCGCCCGAGCTGAACACGAGCGCGTCCGGCCGCGCCTTGGCGGCTTCGACGAACTCCTTGAGCGTCTTGTAGGGCTGCTGGTCATTGACGAGGAGCAGGACCGGATCCGCGATCAGGCGTGCCAGCGGAATGAAGTCGCTGCGGGTCGTTTTCGGCGCACGGCCGAACAGCTTGTCGACCTCGGCGTAACCGGAGATTCCGGTGTTGTGCGACAGCAACGTGTATCCGTCGGGCTTGGCGGAGGCTGCGACCTGCGCGCCGATCTGTCCGGCGGCGCCGGCCTTGGTCTCGACCAGGACCGGCTGCTTGAGGACCGGCTCCAGCGCCGTGGCCAGCGGCCGCGTCACGATATCGTTGAGGCCGCCGGGCGGAAACGCGTTGATGATGGTGACGGCGCGCGAGGGATAAGCCTCCTGGGCGAATGCCGGTGCGGCCGCGAGCGCGGTCGCGCCGGCTCCGATGACGAAACGACGGCGATCCATCTGTTGCTCCCTTGAACCCGGAATTCCCGGACGGCTTCCACGATTGACGGCAGTATTCGCGCTTGCACGGCTTCCTGCAAGACGGACGCAGGCGTCGGTCCTGCGTCACAACCGACAAGGTTCACGCTGGGGGAGAGCTTTCCGCCTCACAGTGTCGAGGCCATCTCGGCGAGTTTCGCGATCGTATTCATGTTCCTCGCCGTGCCGGTCTTGGCCGCCGGGATCTTCAGTTTTGAAGTCCCCATCCCGTCGCCATAATGGACGAAGATCTCTCGCGCTCCGAGCTGCAGTTCCTCGTCCTGCCTTCCGACCACGTGCTCCAAGGCGTCAGGCGGCGGCGGCGCGTCGAGAAAGATCGCCACCGTTCGGTTCGGTGCCGCCTTCGGAAACGGATTTGCCTGCAACACCGCCGACATTTCCGACGCGGTACGCACGATCACGCCCACTGGCTTGCCGGCATAGGCAAGGAGACGCGCCTCCAACTGCGACTTCACCTTCGCCGGCGCAGCCTTGCTTTCGAACACGGCATTGCCGCTCGCGATATAGGTCTGCGCCTTCTTGAAGCCGGCGTCGCGACACAACTCCAGCAAATCCGCCATGGGCAGCTTACCGGTCCCCCCGACGTTCACTGCGCGCAACAATGCGATGTATCTGGCCATGGCTTATCATGACAGCGAGCACGCTGATCTTGAAGCAGTCAGACTACGGCCGCCAGCTCTTGCGAGCTTCGGAATCGGACACATCCCGGCGAGATGGAGTCACCGCGAGCGGCAAGCTCGGTGCACACCCTGAAAGGGGGAGGGTTGGGGTGGGGGTCACAGGACAATGGGGCGACGACCGCCGGCTGGACGATTGTCGGCTCCGCGATCTTCCATCTGATGCCGTGAACGGGCCGATGCGCTATGCAGGCTTTCCGGGCGGACGAGGGTCGCTCGCAGTCGCGGTCCCCAGAGAACGGAGCGCCAGCGTGGACGAGACGCAATCGCGCCAGCACGATTGGTTGCGCACGGCGCTCGCCACCGTCGCGGTTTCGGCCGCGTTTGCGGCACTGCTGACCTATTTCATCGCCGTGCTGCCGGACGCCGACGCGCCGGCCGCGCCAGGAGCCCTGCGACTGGCGGCGACCTGGCTCGCGTTCACGATCCTGCTCGCGGGGGTGTTCGCGGCCGGCATCTGGCGGATGACGCGGCGGAGCAGCGGTGACGAACCGGGCATTCCGCCGTTGAAGGCGCTCATCGTGCTTGCATCGGTGGTCGGCGTCTGCGCGCTCAGCCCGGTCCCGGTGTTCCTGCTCCGAGGCGTGGTCGACACCAAGGTGGTCTTATACGGCGTGTTGGCGCTTTGCCTCGCCTTCACGTTGGCGGCGGTCTATTTCCTCAAGCGTCGAAATCCGCCTGGCGGCGGCTCCGCCTGAGGCGAGAGATGCGGGTCGCGACCCCGTCTCGGTTAGTGCCCCGGTTCCGACGTTCGTACTCACCTTGCAGCACGCACGTTTACGAACGTACGGAACGCAAAGGGGCACTAGCAACTCTATGATTCTAGCTGCGGCTTTGGATTTGACGTTCGCTATGACCGGCGTCGCGGCAATGACTTGATAGGAACGATTCTGAAATCCGCGCACTGGCGGCCGGGTGGATTTTTTTAGATCGCCGCCTTCGCGCTTGGAACTTCTTCCACTGTGAACAATTGTTCAATCTGATCGCGGCATGTCCTCGGAGGCAACGTGGCCCAAGTCGACCCCTGGAAAATGGTGGCGGACTGCGAACAGACGTTGCAGCAGGTCACCGACCCACGCATACGCGACGTTCTCACCGACATGCGGGATTTGTGGATCGGCTTGGCGAACGAGCGCCAGCTGCGCAGGCCCTCGCGATTCGAAGCCGAGGTTGAAACGCTTGGCCGCGCATATGGCGAATGGGCTGCCTCCAAAGACAAGGCAGCAGCCTTGAGTTGATCGGCCGAGCGGGCATGCGCGGCTCAGCTCTGGTTCTCTTCGATTTCCTCGACCAGGTGCAGGATCCGCCGCCGCAGTTGAACGTCGCCGATCCGCATGAACGCCTTGGCGAGTGCCAGCCCGTCGCGCGTTGCCATGAAATCCGTATATTGGGCTGTTGAGACCGGCCTCTCGTTGGAGCCGGTCGCTGCCGGCGCACTTGGCAGGCCCTCGAAGAAGAACGGGATCGGCACCTGCAGGATATCGCAAACCCGCTGGAGCCGGCTCGCGCTGATCCGGTTGGTGCCTTTCTCGTACTTCTGGACTTGCTGAAAGGTGATCCCGAGCGCGTCGCCGAGCGCCGTCTGGCTCATGTCCAACATCATCCGCCGCATGCGAACGCGGGTGCCGACGTGCTTGTCGATCGGATTGGGCGACTTTGTACGGACCATTGCCTTCCTCTCGTATCGCCCGTCAACGCAGCATGGCTCGGCGATGCGCTCTGCATTCCCCACCGATGGCGTCGTGTCCATGTCTCAGCGGTTGTCCTCTGGCTCTCTTGCCCGCGCCCGGCCCCTGTCGGCAAGTCACGAGCAGACCCGCTGCCGGCCGCGGCAAGCCGCTGTGATGGCCGTCACATGAGGTTCGCGCGCGCCCTGGAGCGCGGCGCAATAGTAGCCATCCGCATCAGGCCACGGCGGCCGCGGTCTCGCTGAGGGAGAGAAGGAGCTGCAATATCTCCGCGGCAGGCCGCGGCGGACTGAACAGATAACCTTGGATTTCGGTGCAACCTAGCGCGCGAAGCGTCTCCATCTGCTGTTCGGTTTCGACACCCTCCGCGGTAGTCGTGATGCTTCGCGACTTGGCGATGCTGATGACGGCTTGCACGATCGAGAGTGAGCCGTCGTTTTCCGCCAGATTCTTGATGAAGGAGCGATCGATCTTGATCTTGTCGAACGGAAAGCGCCGCAAGTAGTTCAGCGAGGAATATCCGGTCCCAAAGTCATCCAGCGCAATCCGCGCCCCGAGCGTCCGCAGCTGATGCAAAATCTGGAGTGTCGACTCGGCATCGCGAATGAGGACCGATTCGGTAATCTCCAGCTCCAACCTGCCGGCCGGCAGCCCCGCTGCCGCCAAGGAGCTGATGACCAGCTGCACGAGATTCCCGCTCTTGAATTGAAGCGGCGAGACATTGACCGAAACTGCAATGTCATCCGGCCAGTTGGTGGCCTCTTCACAGGCCTTTCTCAGCACCCACTCGCCCAGCGGATTGATGAGACCGGTCTCCTCTGCGACCGGGATAAAATCAGCCGGGGAAATCATGCCGCGTTCGGGATGATGCCAGCGGACGAGCGCTTCACAGCCGCGGATTCGATCGTCGCGAAGATCGACGATCGGTTGATAGTAAAGCTCGAGCTCGCCGCACATGATGGCTTGACGTAGATCGGATTCCAGTGCGCGTCGCGCCTTCACTCGCGCATCCATGCTCCGGCTCGAAAAAGCGATATGTGCCGCGGCCGTCGAGCTTGGCCCCGTACATGGCCAAATCTGCGCACTTGAGCAGCCGGTCCGGGTCGGTTCCATCGTCCGGGGCCATGGCTATGCCGATGCTGGTGTCGGCGACGAACTGGTGACCGCCGGCTTCGTAAGGCTCCCTGATCGCGTTGCGGATTCGATTCACCAGGTCGACGACGTCCGATGGCTGCGCCAAGGCGCCGTGAACGACTGCAAATTCGTCGCCGCCCAGCCGCGCAACGAGATCCGTCTCTCTGAGACAACCGCGGAGGCGAGCGGCCACGGCTTGCAGCAGCTCATCGCCGACCGGATGACCGAGCGTGTCGTTTACGCTCTTGAAATGATCGAGATCGAGATACAGCAACGCCAGGTGCTCGCCTTGATGAACCCGCTTGAGCGACTGCTCGAGTTGCTCGCGGAACAGCACCCGATTGGGCAAGTCGGTGAGCGCATCGTAGTGCGCCAGGTGCGCAATGCGTTCATCCGAACGCTTGCGCTCCGTTACGTCCTCGATCACGCCGAGCAGATATTGCGGTTCCCCGCTTCCATCACGAATGAGGAGCCTCTTTGCCGTAACGATGCGGGTACCCAGGGCCAGCGTATCAAGGGGATGCTCGTCAAAGAACAGATATCCATCGGATTGCACGAGTTGCTCGTCATGCTGCGTGATCGCATCGGCAGTTGCCTGCGGCCAGATGTCGTGCGCTCGTCTTGCCGACGAGCTGGTCGCGCGAGGCGCCGAAATACCTTTCGCAGGCTTGATTGACCAGAACGTATCGTCGTGTGCGGGCGTCTTTTACGATAATCGGGCTGGGTACGTTGTTGATGATCTGCTCCAGGAACTCGCGGTCGCGATCGCGCTCTGTCTCGACCTTCCTCTGCTCGGTGATGTCCTCGAACGTGGCCACCCATCCGCCGTTTGCCATGGGATGGTCGCCGACACGCAATGCGCGGCCGTCGGCCGCTTCCATGATCTTCGTCGTTGCCATGCCGGCCCGCATGCTGGCGAGCACGCCGGCAAAGAACTGCTCCGGATCGCCGGTGAAATTGCCGGTCAGCTTTCGGTGCTTGAAGAGATCGAGCAATGACAAGCCCATGAGATTGTCAGCCGAATAATCCATCATGTCGACGTAGCGCTGGTTGAACAGGATAATCCGCCCATCTGCATCGAACATGCAGAGGCCATGCATCATATTGTTGAGCGCGGCATCCAGTTGCAGCTTTTGCTCTCGGACAAGCTTTTCGGCTTCGTGTTGTGCCTGCAGTAGACGTTGCGACTCCGTGATATCTTCGTGCGTGGCTACCCAGCCGCCTGTCGCCAGCGGCTGGTTCACGATGCGGACCGAGCGTCCGTCCGCGGTTCGCGCTATGACCTCGCTGGCTTTTCCTCGGGCCAGGTCGGCCCGCAAGGCGGATTGATAGTCGTCGACGTCACCCGCAAGGCTTCCGGTGGCTTTTCGGTGATAAAGCAGATCACGAAAGGCACAGCCCGGCCTCACCACGTCCGTCGACAGCCCATACATTTCGACATAGCGCTGATTGAAGATGACAATCCGCTCCGATGAATCGAACAGTATTAGGCCCTGCGACATGTTGTTGATGGCGGTATGGAGCCACTGTTTCTCCAGCGCCAGCCGCTGCTTGGACAATTCGTGTCCCTGCCGCAGCTGCCTTACGATCAGGAAGATCATTACGCCGACCGCAAGGGCCGCAAGACCTCCCGCGCTGAGAAAGACGATTGTCTCCCTTTGCCAGCCGGCGAGAGCCGCGTCGGTGTCCCTGGCGACCGACACGTGCAGCGGGTATTGCGCGAGCCGGTGGGCGGCCAGCAGGCGGTCTTTCCCCGCTATCTTGCCGATGAACCGGATTGTGCCGCTCTGGCGGTCCCCGAGTGCATCGATGCCGGATGTAAAGGTCTTTCCGATGACCGATTCGATGCGCGGGTAGCGTGCCAGCAGAATACCATCAGCGCGATACAGCGTGATCGAGCTCTGCTCTCCGAGCGCAATGGCGCCGAAAACTCTCTCGAAGTAGGCCAGTTCGACGGCGCCCAGAATCAGGCCGATGAACGCGCCGTCGGCGGCCGTGAGCTTGCGGGCGAGATATACAGTCCACGTTCCGTTGCCGGGATCGCGCACCGGCCCGCTCACGAACGATGTCAGCCTCGCATCCGACTTCAGCGCCTTGAAGTAATCCTGGTCGGAAGCGTTGCTCGCCGGAGTTGGCCAGTCGCGTGAGAAATTGATCGACTTGCCATCGGCATCGATCAAGGCGACGGCATCGAGGTGGACCAGGCCTTTGATCTTGTCCTTCAGCATCAGATGCATGGCCTGGCCGGACAACTGACGCGCATAGCCGTCGCTCGAATCGATGCCGAGCGCCTTTATCCTCTCCGTCAGGCTTCGTTGGACCAGCTCGACTGCTTGAAACGAGCGCTCGATCTGTCCGGCAAGTATCAACGCGGTATTCTTGAGCTCGCGCTCAGTGCCGGCCAGCGCGCGAGCACGGAAATTGCCGACCAATATCGCGGTGCCGGCTGCGATTGCCACGATCAGCAGCACGCCGCAAAGGATGAGATAGCGGATGGGATGATGGGCGCGCATGCTCATCGCCGACTCGGCGCGACAGGATGAGGCAAGCTCGGCGAAGGCGCCGTGAAGGCCCGACGAATCATTGCTGCCTTTCGGGACGCCCGGTGCGATTGCAGCTGCCAGGGTGACAACGATATCGATCTTGCCGGACAATGCCGCCATGACCGCGGCGTAGCACCCCGAGCGTTTTTGATGCACGCCCCATCCGGCGACAGCCTACGGGTCGAGAATGCAAGCGACGTTAGGAAATCTGGTTAGTGGACGATTAATCCAGGCTTCGTCCCGCCCGCTTGGCTTGGCTGCGCCGTCCCGCTGTCTCACCCCTAAGGGCTCGAGACGGCGGAACAGCGCCCGCTTCGAGCATGGTGGCTTCAGCGGTTCCGGTTGGCGCAATAGAGCCAGATCGCCAGAGCCGCGAACAACAGGCCCAGCAGCGTCATCGCGATGAGTGACGGGTCCATGCGCGGAGGAAACACGCGCAACTGTTGCGGGTTGCATGGGCAGCCATGCACCCGTTGATTGGCAGCCCCAATCTCGCAATGGCGCATTTCTTGCCCGCTAAGGTTGAAGCGGCCCGGGTGCGTGCCAATCGCCGCGCTCGTCACACTCGAGCTAAACCGGGAATTGCCGCTTTAGTCGCCATCCCGGACGGCTATGCTCACCTCGGGGACAATGCACGAGACAATAGTGACGAGGGAGGAGGGCCAAGGATCGTACCTCAACCCTCATTGGCCTATCTGCGCCTGCACGCCCAGACATGAGGAGCCGCCAGATTCCGTGCGCGCGCGTCTCGATGCAAATGGCAAGCTGAATAAGAAACCTGAATCTCTTCGGCGAAAGCCTCTCCAGTCTTCACCTGCCTCCACTTTGGCGATGAGTGCCTTGAGGCGACCGATCTCCTTGGCCTTGATCTTCGGCAGTCAGTCGGCCCGGGTGATTACCCAGCCATGCCTCGCCTCTTTCCAGGCGGGCGAGATGGTCTCTGTGCATAGCGAGCTGCTGTTTCTGTGATGCACTCAAGTCGATCATGGGCACACCTTTCCGGCGCGACAACGATGCCCTTCTTCGATCCGGCCCAATATGATTAGAATGGCAAGTGAAATCCGTCAGGAAGAACGGCCGCGCAGCCAAGCGTCCAGGCGCTGCATGTTTCTTGACCGATGCTTCGGTCTCAAAAGGGAAGGCAAGGCCCGTACTGGCCCGCGTTGGTTTTGAAGGAGGGGGCTGAGGAGTTCTCTCACAAGAGCTTCACGGTCAGGTAGCGCGGCGTCAATGCGGCGCGGAGTGCGTAAAAAGAGTCCATTGGAGGGAGAACCTGAATGATCTCGCGCAGATTTTTGCTCGGCGCCGCAGCGGCGGTCGCTATGACGTGCGGTGGAAGCGTCGCAGCCCCGGCCCAGACCGAAATTCAGTGGTGGCACGCCATGGGCGGCCAGCTCGGCGAAGCGCTGAATGCGCTGGCCGAGGGCTTCAACAAGTCCCAGACGGACTACAAGGTCGTCCCGGTCTACAAGGGCACCTACACCGAGACGATGACCGGCGCGATCGCTGCATTCCGCGCGAAGCAGCAGCCGCATATCGTCCAGGTGTTCGAGGTCGGCACGGCGACGATGATGGCTGCCAAGGGCGCGATCTATCCCGTGCATCAGCTGATGGCGGACGCCGGCGAGAAGTTCGATCCCAACGCATATCTGCCGGCCGTCTACGGCTACTACTCGACGACGGACGGCAAGCTCTTGTCGATGCCGTTCAACTCCTCGACGCCCGTCCTTTATTACAACAAGGACGCGTTCAAGAAGGCCGGCCTCGACCCCGACAAGCCGCCGAAAACCTGGTCGGACATGGAGCAATACTCGAAGCAGCTCCTGGCCGCCGGCTACCAGTGCGGGTTCACCAGCCAGTGGCAGACCTGGGTGCAGATCGAGAATTTCGGCGCGTGGCACAACATTCCATTTGCCACCGGGGCGAACGGGTTCGGCGGGACGGACATCAAGCTCACGATCAACGATCCGCTGCGCATCCGTCACGTCGAGAACCTCGCCAAATGGCAGAAGGAGAAGATCTTCGTCTATGCCGGACGCGAGGGAAAGCCGAATCCGAAATTCACGACCGGCGAGTGCCCGATGATCATGGCTTCTACCGGTTCGGCCGGCGGCTTCGCTGCGGCCATGAAGGACGTGCAATTCGGGATCACCATGCTGCCGTACTACGCGGACGTAACGGGTGCGCCGCAGAATTCCATCATCGGCGGGGCGACGCTGTGGGTGCTGAGCGGAAAGCCCAAGAACGAGTACAAGGGCGTCGCCAAGTTCTTCAGCCTACCTGTCCAGCCCTGAAGTCCAGTCGAAGTGGCACATGGAGACCGGCTACGTGCCGATCACCAAGGCGGCCTATCAGCTCACGCGCGCGCAGGGCTTCTACGACAAGTTCCCCGGGCGCGACGTGGCGGTGGAGCAGCTCAACTTGAAGCCGCCGACCGACAATTCCAAGGGCCTGCGCATCGGCAATTTCGTCCAGATCCGCGACGTGGTGGACGAGGAGCTCGAGGCGGTGTGGGCCGGCCAGAAGACGGCGAAGCAGGCGCTCGATGCGGCCGTCGAGCGCGGCAACAAGCTGCTTGCCGACTTCGCGCGGGCCAACAGGTAGCACGATGGCAAGGAAGGCCGCCCGTCGCGTCGCGGCGGGCGGTCTTTCCGTGCTTCCGCGCCATGATCAAGCGCGTCATCTTTCGGACCAAGCTGCTGCCCTATCTGCTGGTCGCGCCGCAGATCGCGATCACGTTGATCTTCTTCATCTGGCCGGCGGCGCAGGCGGTCAAGCAATCGGTTTTCATCGAGGGCCCGTTCGGCGGCAACGCCCAGTTCGTCTGGCTGGAGAATTTCGCCGCTCTTTTCACCGACCCGAACTACCTTCACTCCGCGCGCGTCACGGTCGTGTTCAGCACGGCGGTCACCTTCTTCGGTCTCGCGATCTCGCTGCTGCTGGCGGTGATGGCCGACCGGGTCATCCGCGGCGCCGGCCTCTACAAGACCTTCCTGGTGTGGCCCTACGCCGTGGCGCCGGCCGTCGCCGGCGTGCTGTGGGGCTTCATGTTCAACCCCAGCGTCGGCATCTTCTCCTATCTGCTCAATCGCTACGGCTACGAGTGGAACTACGTGCTCAATGGCGGCCAGGCGCTGTTCCTCGTCATCGTTGCCGCGACCTGGAACCAGATCAGCTACAATTTCCTGTTCTTCCTCGCCGGGCTGCAGTCGATCCCGAAATCGCTGATCGAGGCGGCGGCGATCGACGGCGCCGGGCCGGGGCGCCGCTTCTGGACCATCATCCTGCCGCTGCTGTCGCCGACCGCGTTCTTCCTGCTGGTGGTGAACGTCGTGCACGCCTTCTTCCAGACCTTCGGCATCATCCATGCCGTGACGCAGGGCGGTCCGGCCAAGGCGACGGAAATTCTCGTGTTCAAGGTCTACAACGACGGTTTCCGCGGGCTCGATCTCGGAGGCTCGGCGGCGCAGTCGGTCGTGCTGATGGCGATCGTGATCGGCCTGACCGTCATCCAGTTCCGCTACATCGAGCGCAGGGTGCATTACTGAGGCGCGAAGATGGTGGAGAACCGACCCTGGCTGACCTTCGCGGCGCACGCCGTGCTGGTGCTCGGCTTGCTGATCGTCGCCTTTCCCGTCTACATGACCTTCATCGCCTCGACCCACGACCAGGCGACGATGCTGTCCGGACCGGTCCCGCTCCTTCCCGGGCGGTTCTTCGCCGAGAATTACGGCACCGTGCTGTTCAGCGGGCTCGGCGCCTCGTCGAGCGCGCCGCCGGTCGCGCTCATGATGTTCAACAGCCTGATCATGGCGCTCGCCATCGCGCTCGGCAAAATCGCGATCTCGATCATCGCGGCGTATGCGATCGTCTACTTCAAGTTCCCGTTCCGGATGACGTTCTTCTGGATGATCTTCATCACGCTCATGCTGCCGGTGGAAGTGAGGATCCTGCCGACCTACGAGGTGGTGGCGAATCTCGGCCTGCTCAACAGCTATGCCGGCCTGACCATCCCGCTGATCGCGTCGGCGACCGCGACGTTCCTGTTCCGCCAGTTCTTCCTGAGCGTGCCCGACGAGCTGACCGAGGCGGCGCGCATCGACGGCGCCGGACCGCTGCGGTTCTTCCGCGATGTCCTGCTGCCGCTGTCGCGCACCTCGATCGCGGCGCTGTTCGTGATCCAGTTCATCTACGGCTGGAACCAGTATCTGTGGCCGCTGCTGGTCACGACGAACGAGGACTACTACACCGTCGTCATGGGCATTTCCCGCATGGTCAATGTCGTCGATGCCGCGGCGAAGTGGAATCTGATCATGGCCGTGACGCTGCTGGCGATGATCCCGCCGGTGATCGTGGTGATCGTCATGCAGCGGCAGTTCGTCAAGGGCCTGGTCGAGACCGAGAAGTAATCCGGGGGAATGAGCGCGCGATGGCAAGCGTCAGCCTGCGAGGCGTCCGCAAGTCCTACGACGGCGTGGAGGTCGTTCACGGCGTCGATTGCGAGATCGCGGACGGCGAGTTCATCGTCATTCTCGGGCCGTCCGGCTGCGGCAAGTCGACCTTGCTGCGGATGATCGCCGGGCTCGAAGCGATCACGGCCGGCGAGATCGCCATCGGCGGGCGCGTCGTCAACGAGCTGGAGCCCAAGGATCGCGACATCGCGATGGTGTTCCAGAACTACGCGCTTTATCCGCACATGTCGGTCTACGACAACATGTCCTACGGGCTGCGCATCCGCGGCATGTCGAAGGCCGAGATCGAGGCGCGCGTGCAGAAGGCGGCGAAGATCCTCGAGCTCGGCAATTTCCTGCAACGCAAGCCGCGCCAGCTCTCGGGCGGTCAGCGCCAGCGCGTGGCGATGGGCCGCGCCATCGTGCGCGAGCCGGCCGTGTTCCTGTTCGACGAGCCGTTGTCGAATCTCGACGCCAAGCTGCGCGTGCAGATGCGCATCGAGATCAAGCGGCTGCATCAGAGCATCCGCACCACCAGCGTCTACGTGACCCACGATCAGGTCGAGGCGATGACGCTGGGCGATCGGCTGATCGTCATGAACTCCGGCCGTGCCGAGCAGATCGGCAGCCCGATCGACGTCTACGAGCGGCCGGCAACGACGTTCGTCGCCGGCTTCATCGGCTCGCCCGCCATGAACATGCTGCCCGCGCGGCTCGCCGCGGACGCTCGCAGCGTCGAGCTCGACGGCCTCCGCCTTGCGGTGAAGGCCCCGCCCGAGCATGCCGGGCGGGAGGTCACGCTCGGCATTCGTCCCGAGCATGTTGCGCTCGGGGAAGGACAGGCGGACGCGTTCCCGTTGGCGGTCGATTTCGTCGAAGCGCTCGGCGCCGACACGCTCGCGCACGGCTATCTCGGCACGAGCCGGGAGCAGCTGACGGTGCGCCTGCCCGGCAGCACGCGCGTCGCGGCAGGCGATACGTTGTCGCTCGTGGCACCGCCCGAGAGCCTCCATCTCTTCGACGCCAGGACCGGTGCGCGGCTGTAACCCCGGGCGCGATGGGGGCGGATGGTTGAACGACATGGGAAATTGGATCAGACTGTCGGAGCAAAAAGAATAAGACCATCAAGGGAGGAAGAACATGAAGCCAACTCACAGGCTGTGTTGGTGCATCGTTGCTGCCTGCATGGCGTTGCTGCTTGCGCAACCGGGCTCGGCTCAAACAGGGGGGCCGGGCGGCAAGCCGCTGCCGAAGCTCGTCCTGTTCATGGTCGTCGACGGTTTCCCGCAGGAGCAATTGGTCAAGTATTACGACCAGTACGGGCCACGCGGCTTCAAGCTGTGGCTCGACAAGGGCGCCTGGTACGGCAACAACCACTACAGCCATGCGACGACCTATACCGGCGTCGGTCATGCCACGCTTTTGTCGTGCGCCCATCCCTACAAGCATGGCGTGGTCGGCAACGACTGGATCGACAAGGCGACCGGCAAGCGGCTCTATTCGACCGAGGACGCGAGATACAAGTATCTCGACGAGCCCACCGCGCAACACGCCGGGACGTCGCCTTTCAACATGAAGGTCACGACCGTCGGCGACGAATTGCTCTACGCCACCGGAAAATCGAAGGTCATCGCCATAGCCGGCAAGGACCGGTCTTCGATCGGATTGGCGGGACAGTCCGGCACCGCCTACATGCACAGCACGGCGACCGGCCGGTTCATCACGTCCGAGTACTACATGAGCGACTACCCGGCGTGGTGGAAGTCGTTCTACGCCAACAAGCCGCAGAACAAGTACTTCGGCCAGTCCTGGACGCCGCTGCTGCCGGAGGAGGCTTACGCGCGCTCGGCGCCGGACAATCGACCCTGGTCCATCAACTACAAAGGACTGGGCACGCGGTTCCCGCACGCGAGCGCCGGCGATCCGAAGGAGCCGAACCCGGCGTATTACGATACGATGATGTGGACGCCGTTCGGCGATCTCCTCACGCTGGATTTCGTGAAGGCGGCCATCGAGGGCGAGAATCTCGGCAGCAATCCGTCGGGGGCCACCGACATTCTGGCCATCAGCTGGACCAGCCATGATTACGTCAACCACCTGTTCGGCCCCGAGAGCCGCCAGTCTCAGGATCAAACCGTTCGGCTCGATCGCGTCTTTGCGGAGCTGATCGACTATCTCGACCAGCGTATCGGGCTGCAGAACGTGCTGATCACGCTGTCCGCCGACCACGGCTTCATGAACGTTCCCGAGTACAGCGTGAGCCGCCGGCTCGATGCCGGGCGCATCGATCCGGACAAGATGATCGAAGCCGTCAACGCGTCGCTCTCCGCCAAGTTCGGCGATGGCAAATACATCACTGCTTGGTGGAACCCGAACCTCTACGTCGACTACAAGCTCGTCGAGTCCCGCAAGCTCAACCGGGTGGAGGTCGAGAACGCCGCCCAGGAGGTCCTGCGCGCCTATCCGGGCGTGGAAGCCGTGTTCACCCGCACGCAGCTCGAACAGGGCCTGATGCCCCAGACCAAGCTGGCAAAGCAGGTGACGCTCGCCTGGCACCAGCAGATCAGCGGCGACATCGTCGTCATGAACAAGCCGAACTGGTACCTGTTCGCCAAGCCGACCACCTACGCCTCGACGCACGGCTCGCCATGGTCGTACGACACCAACGTGCCGCTCGCGATGTACGGGCCGAGTTGGATCAACCCCGGGAAGTACGGCGACTCGGAAGTCGTCGACCTCGCGCGCACGATCGCCTTCATCCTCAACGTTCGGCCGCCGAACGGCTGCGAGGGGCGGGTACTGTCAGAAGCGTTGCGTTGATTGGAGTGGCGAGCCGGGACTGGTCGCTCCGCCGCGCACGTGTGGCTCGGTTTGAAACACCAGCAGACATTCTAGACCTGGCCGCCGCCGAGGTAATGAAGGAAATCGAGAACGGAGAGGCAAGGGCGCTACGGGATAATGGCGCGCAGACTTCGAATGATCGTGCGCAACTCCATCTCGTTCACGGCCTCGGCTGCTTCTTCCAAGGTGAACCAGTCAGTCTGTCGCTGGCCCTGCTCCGGCCAATCTGTCAACTGCTCTTCAACCTGGAGCGCAAACACTTCCACTGCGCATTGCATTGTAGATCCGTCATCGACCCGCTTGTCGTAATGATAGACCCCGATCGGTTGAGCAGTGATCGGGCCCGCCAATCCGCCTTCCTCCATTGCCTCGCGAGCGGCCGAATCTCGAGGCGTCAGCCCCGGTGTCGGCCAGCCTTTGGGAATGATCCACCGGCCGCTATCTCGCGAAGTCACGAGCATGATTTCGATATTATCGCCCTGCCGTCGGTAAGGCAGCGCTGCATACTGCTTCTTCGGAGATGACATCACGTTTATGGAACCATCCCAGACAGCACGTAAAACATGGCGCCGATCAACCCCGTGGCTGGCAGCGTGATGACCCAAGCGATCACAATATTGCTTGCGACATTCCAGCGGACGGCCGACAGCTTACGCGCGGCACCGACGCCGATGATCGATCCGGTAATCGTATGCGTCGTCGATACTGGAATGCCGAGCCAGGTCGCGCCGAAAAGCGTGATCGCGCCAGCGGTCTCGGCGCAGCACCCCTGCATTGGGGTCAACCGAGTAATCTTGGAGCCCATCGTATGCACGATACGCCAGCCGCCGAACAGCGTCCCCAGCCCCATGGCAGCTTGACACGTCAGCACGACCCAGAACGGCACGTAGAATTCGCTGCCGAGCTGACCTTGCGAGAACAAAAGTACCGCAATGATGCCCATGGTCTTTTGCGCATCGTTGCCACCATGGCCGAGCGAATAGAGCGAGGCCGATACGAATTGCAACGAGCGGAAGGTACTGTCCACGGCCCGTGGAGTTGCGCGCACGAACAGCCAGGAAACGGTGAGTACGAGCAGCAATGCCAGGAAGAAGCCGGTCATTGGCGATAGCACGATGGCGGCGGCCGTTTTCAATACACCCGCCCATACGACCGCCACGCCCCCGGCCTTTGTGACGCCGGCTCCCACAAGGCCGCCGATCAGCGCATGTGAGCTGCTGGAAGGAATGCCGGCCCACCACGTGATCAGATTCCAGGAGATCGCCCCCATCAGCGCGCCGAAGATAACACGCGCGTCGACGATGTCGGCGGCAACGATGCCAGTGCCGACGGTCTGTGCCACATGCAGTCCGAAAAACAGGAACGCAATGAAGTTGAAGAACGCCGCCCACATGACCGCGTACCGGGGCCTCAACACCCGTGTGGAGACGATGGTCGCAATGGAATTCGCGGCATCGTGCAAGCCATTGAGAAAGTCGAATGCCAGCGCAATCACGATTAGTCCGAACAGAACGGGCAGGCTCAGGATGGCGTCCATCGCTCGGGCTCGTTACAGGTGATCGGTGACGAGCGCGTTGATCTCGTTCGAGACATCCTCGAAGCGGTCCACCACCTTTTCAAGATGATCGTAGAGCTCTGCGCCGATGATAAAGTTCATCGCATTGCTCGCGTTTCCTTGCCGATTGGCAAGGAACAGAGTCTTGCGGCCCTGATCGTAAAGCTGGTCGGCTTGCTCCTCGATGCGGATGATTTCTTCGGTGAGGCTGTTGAGGCGGCCGACGTTCCTGCCGATTGAACTGAGAAGCGGAACCGCTTCCAATACCAGCTTCGCAGCCTGCAGGATGATCTCGCCCATCTGCTGCATCTGGGGATCGAAGCTGCGGACCTCGAACAACGTAATGACCTTCGCGGTCTTGTTCATCTGGTCAATGGAGTCGTCCATCGAGCTGATGAGGCCCTGAATGTCCGTGCGATCGAACGGGGTGATGAACGTGCGACGAACTGCCGTTAGGACTTCGCGCGTGATTTCGTCGGCGTCGTTCTCCCGCGCAAAGATCTGCTTTGCAATAAAATTCGCACCTATCGCCGCCCTCCAGCAGACCCCGCAAGGCCTCGGCACCGGCTACGACGATCGTGGCATGCCGGACGAACAGCTCGAAGAAACGCTCCTCCTTGGGCATCAGTGCCTGGAACCAGCCGAGCATTGCTCGCCTCTCATTCAGGATTCGAAACGATAGAGAATACTAGACCGCGTGCAACGGTAGCTCAAACGGCTCGCGGCGCTGAGGCAACTGCCGTCTCAAGCATGGTCAGCGGTCTAGTTGATCAAACACCAATCTTGCCGCCGCCCTGGCGCGTGATCGCAACGATGGAGGGGCGTGGTGGCAGCTCCGGCTTGAAATCCGGCCAGCGCGTCGAGGGATCATCGAATGTGGAATCCCTGCCCCACGCCTTCCATTCCTTGCCGTCCTCCGCCGGATGCTGGACAGCGATGAAGAGCGTCTGCAGGTCCGGCGTGAAACAGGGGCCGCACATTTCGGCGCCGGCTGGGCAGCGGAAGAAGTGTTTGGACATCCCGCGCGCCGGGCCTTCCGTATCGACCGCCCAGAGGCCGTCGCTGCGACCGTTGAAGTCGTCGGCGTTGCCGTCGGTGGAGATCCAGAGCCGGCCCATCGTGTCGAAGGCGCAATTGTCCGGGTTCGAGAACCAGCCGTCCTTGCTGGTCAATGGATTGAACGTGGCTCCGATCGCCGCGACGGAGGGATCGCCGCACCGCACCAGAATTTCCCACCGATATTGCGCGGCGGAATGGTCGCCGTTCGGTGGGGTGAGCTCGAGGATGTGTCCGTGCTTGTTGTCCGCGCGCGGATTGGCGGCATCGACTTGCTCGGGCTTTCGCGTCGCATTCTTGGTCAGTATCACGTAGACTTGGCCGGTCCTCGGATTTGCCTCGACGTCTTCCGGCCGATCGAGCTTGGTCGCGCCCAGAAGGTCGGCCGCGCGCCGCGTTTCGATCAGCACGTCGGCCTGGCTGGTGAAGCCGTTGGCCGGCGTGAGCGGACCTTGCCCGAACACGAGCGGCAGCCAGGCCATCGTGCCGTCGGCGTTGAACTTGGCGACCGAGAGCACGCCCGCGTCGAGAATGTCGGTGTTGGCGGCCTTGTTTTCGGTGTCGACTTTTGCGCTCGTCACGAACCGGTAGCAATAGTCGTTGACCTGATCGTCACCGGAATAGACCACATATTGCCCGCCGACGGGATTGGTGATACCCGCCGCGCCCTCGTGCTTGAAGCGGCCGAGCGCCGTGCGTTTTTTCGGAATGCTGTCGGAATCGAACGGGTCGATTTCCACGACCCAGCCGAAGCGGTTCGATTCGTTCGGCTCCTTCTCGACCTTGAAGCGGTCGAAGTAGTTGCCCCACGCGTAACGCCGCCCTGGAATGCCGACGCGCTTCCAATTGACGCTTTCGCGGTGGTTCTCCGGCACCGGGCCGAGGAAGTAGTTATTGAAGTTCTCCTCGCACGTCAGCCACGTGCCCCAGGGCGTCGTGCCGCCGGCGCAGTTGTTCATCATGCCGAGCACCCGGCGACCGGTAGGGTCGGCCGAAGTCTTCATTCGGTCGTGTCCGGCTGCCGGGCCGGTCAGATCCATGGGCGTATCGAGGGTGATACGCCGAGCATATTTCGAGCTCGGGACGACCGACCATTTGCCGCTGCGGTTGCGGACGATTTCAATCACGGATCCGCCATGCGCGGCCATTTCGACCTCGCACATGGTCTTGGAAATCCTGGCCGAATTGCCGCTACGGGCATCCGCGACAGTTTTCAGCCCCGGGAACAGAAGTTCCGTGCTGGTGTATTCGTGGTTCACCGCCAGAAGCCCGCGCAGCGACCCTTCGATGGGGAAATAGCCGAGGAAGTCATTGTTGTAGCCGAACTGCTTCGACTGGCTTGCGCCGCTCTGGTTCCTCGGCTCGAAAGCGGCCGCTTGCGCTGTGACTGGATCGCCCCAGCGAATGAGGATATCCGCGTCGTAGCCTGTTGCTACATAATGAGTGCCGTCGACGCCTGCCTGAACCTCTTTGAAGCTAAAAGCCGACTTGGCGGTCTGCGCCTCCGCCGGCGTCGCGCCCACGAAGCATTCCGGCACCGCGGCGGCGAGAACCGTGCTCGCAAGCGCACCCTTGATCAGATCGCGGCGGTTGAGCCGCTCTGCAACCAGGTCACCAATTGACGCGCCGGCGCTGTCGTTGACGACCATATCCTCGTCATCATCCGCCCCGTCCGGGCCGGCTGCGCCACGCATCGACCGCTTGCTCGTCATGGCCCCTGGCTCCTTATGATCGCTTGCCATTTCGCGCAGGCAGATTGGCAGTTTGCAAGGACTAGCAGGCTGCTGAAATTTGCGCTTTTCGGAACTGTATCGGCGTTTCCAAAGGTCCGCGACAGTGCCTGTGGTGTATCATTGATGGCTTTCGAAGTTCCGGATGCCCGATCGACGGGGTCATGCTGTGGCCTCGATGAGCTTTGGCAGGCGAATGAGGTTGTAACTGGCCATTGTGAGGGTGAATTTGAAACCGAGCTTTTTGACGCCCCGCAGCATGGGCCGTGCGAGCCCGCCGATGGTCTTGCCCCAACCGAACGGCCCTCAATGCACTTTCTCTTTTGCTGGCTCACCGCATAGCCGGTGTGCCGCGTGGTGCGGGTGTCAATGGCGGAACGCCGGCCGCTGATGTTCTGTGCGATGTGCGGCGTCACGTTAAGCGCGCGCATATCAGTGACGAACGCCGCCGCGTCGTAAGCTTTGTCGGCGCCCAGGGTGATGCGACGAGCCCCGGGCGAATGGCGCACGATCATCTCCTCGGCCGCCTGGCGCTCGGCGGTACCGGTCGCCTTCGTCAAGGTCGCCGCGACGATGAGCCCGCTGCGGTTTTCCATCAGCGCGTGGCCCATGAAGCTGAGCTTGGCTTCCTTGCCGCGTCCCTTGCGATAGAGCTGCGCCTCGGGATCCGTGCTCGAGGAATGCGTGGCGTTGCTGCGCTTCTCGCCATGAAAATCGCGCTCGCCATTGCGGCCGCAGCCGGGCGGATCGCTCGAGCCGTCCTTCGCCTTGAAGCTCTTCATCGAGGCCCAGGCCGCAATCTGGGTGCCGTCGACCGAGAAATGCTCATCCGACAACAGCCCGCGCAGCCGCTGGTGATCCATGAGCTCGGCCAGGAACTTCCGCGCTACGTCCGCCTCGAGCAACCGATCGCGGTTCTTCGTGAACACCGTCGGCACCCACACCGGCTCGTCAACCCCAAGCCCGACGAACCAGCGGTAGAGCAAGTTGTAGTCGAGCTGCTCCATCAGCTGCCGCTCCGAGCGGATGGTATAGAACGCCTGCAGCAGAAGCGCGCGCAGCAACCGCTCGGGCGGGATCGAAGGCCGACCGCTGTCCGCGTAAGCCTTGGAAAAATCGCTATCGAGCGCTGCCAAAACCTCGTTCACCACAGCACGGACCAAGCGCAGCGGGTGCTTCGCAGGAACCCGCTTCTCAAGGTCCACATAGGAAAACAGCTCACCTGTCCGCTCATCTGTGCCACGCATCCGTGCCTCCCGCCTCGCGGGCACCACGAATTATATTCGCAACCCCTTGTCAGGTGGCTTTTTCAGCAGCCTGCTAGAGCTCCAGATTCCGAAGTTCGCATCATATCGCGGCGAGTTCGATTGCGAACTTCGGAATTGGAGCACTAGCGGCAAGTCACTCATCGGCCGCTGGAGACGGTCGGGCCGAAATGAGCGCGCGGATATCCACCAGCAACGGCAGCAGGATCAATCCGGCGAGTGCGGCGTAGAGGACGGGCAAGCTGACGTATCCGATCGACAGGCCCGCGACCAGCGGGCCCAATGCAGCCCCGAAATCCCTCCAGGTCACGAAGACGGAGAGCGGCGCCATGTGGTTGCTCCGGTTGCGCTCGGCCACGAGCACGGGTCCAAGCGTGGTCAGCACGCCGTGCGCCAACACGATCATGATCGCGCCGGCATAGACCCATCCTCCGGCGATCGCGCTCAAGCCGGCCGCCAGAGCGACTGCGAACAGCAGCAGCATGCGGCCGGCGCCCCACCGGTCTCCCAGGACGCCGCCGATCGGGGCAACCAGCACCTCGACGAGACGTCGCGTCGCAAGCAGCAGGCCGCTCGCCAGCACTGCGGACTCGAGTGAAACGACGCCGCTCAACAGCACCGACAGTGTCATGACGAAGATTCCGTCGATGCCGAAGCCGACGGCAAACGACCAGAGGTCGAGTCGCGACGGCCACGGCAGCAGGCTGCGCGGCCGGTCGTCGCGTCGCTCCGAAAGCTCGGGAAGCGTCCAGGCCAGCGGAATGCTCGCCGCCGTTACGAGCGCGAGGGCGACGAAGACGCCCTGCGGTCCGACATAGCCGACCAGCCAGGCGCCGAGCGTCAGCGACAGCACCGGTCCCAACCCGGAGATCGAACGGCTGATACCGACCCGCCGGCCGGCGCGGGCGGCGTCACGTACCGCATAGGCGAGCATCGTCAGGTTGAGAGCGCCGAATGACAGGCCCCAGACGATCCGCGCCACGAGCAGCGGCTCTTCGCCGGTGCAAACGCCGTAGGCCGCCGTCGAGGCGGTCGCGCCGATCGCCGCCGCAATGGTCAGACGCCGCGCCCCGATGCGACGCGAGACCTCAGCGATGGCGCCGTACGCGAAGATCCGAACCAGCCTGTTGGCTGAAAGCAACACGCCGACCCAGGCAAAGCTGATTCCGAACGCCACGGCGTGGATCGGCAAGACGACGTAGAGCAACGAGTCGCCGAGCAGGGCGAGGCCCATGACCGCGGCGACTCTCGTCACGCTCGGATGCGGACCACCTTGCACCACCACCGGCCCGCTCGCTTGCGGCCCAGCCGCTGACGGCACGTCAGTCATGACGGGTGACTACGCCATCGATTCCATGAAACCGATCACATCCAACGGTCGTCATTCCGGGACGGCGCGTAAGCGCCGGGCCCGGAATCCATAACCACAGCCTGGGCTCATGGATTCCGGGCTCGCGCCTAACGGCGCGCCCCGGAATGACGCCCATAGGATTCGAATTTTGGAATTGCAGCACTACGTCAGATGCTCGGGCGGCTGCGGTCCGCAGCCGCAGCCGGCCGCGCCGGCGGCCTTCGCATCCGCGTCTTGCGCGCAGCAGGCGTCGACATCCGCCGGCGCCGGGCCACCGCAACAGCCTGCCGCAGCTCCCGCCTCCGACAGCGAGCCGGTGCTGCATACGCCTGTCTCGGGCAGGACGAGCTGCACCTGGCGCGCCGCCGCATGATCGCCGGCAATCTCGGCGACCACCGAGCGCACCTGCTCATAGCCGGTGATCATCAGGAAGGTCGGCGCCCGGCCGTAGGACTTCATGCCGGCGAAATAGAAGCCCGGCTCGGGCTGCGCGAGCTCGCGCGCGCCATGCGGCCTGACGGTCCCGCAGCTGTGCTCGTTGGGATCGATGAGGGGGGCCAATGCGGGCGGACATTCGAGCGCCGGATCGAGCGCGATGCGAAGCTCCCGCAGGAACGACAGCTCCGGCCGCAAGCCGGTCGCGACGATCAATTCATCCACGACGGCGTGACGGCCGCAGCAGTCCGAGCCCGCTCCGATGCGAAGTCGCTGCTCCTGCAAGCTGACGTGCGACACCCGAAACCCGGTTTCGACCTGCAGCCGACCCTCCGCCACCAGCCGCGCAAAGGCCGCGCCAAGCTCGCCGCGAGCCGTCAGCTTGTCGTTGGCGCCGCCGCCGAAGGCCTTTTCCGGCGTATCACCACGCACGAGCCAGATCGCCCGCGTGCCCGGCGCCTCCTCCTTCAGGCGTACCAGATCGATCAGCGTGCCGATGGCCGAATGTCCGCTGCCCAGCACCGCGACCGTTTTCCCGGCATACCGGGTGCGCTCGCGGCCCAACACGTCGGGCATCGCATAGGCGATACGGTCGCGCGCCTCCGCTTCGCCGATCGCCGCGAGGCCGTTCGCGCCCGCGCCATTCGGCGACGACCACGTTCCGGAGGCGTCGATGACCGCGCCGGCGTGGATGGTCTTCGGTCCCGCGCCGTTCTGGTAGCGGATCTCAAACGCGGCCTGCTCGCGTCCCCTGGTCTTGACCTTGTCCATACCGACGCGGCTGATCGCGGTCACGCGGCTCGAGGTTCGGATGTGACCCGCGAGCGCGGTCCGCGTCGCCAGCGGCTCGAGATAGCGCTCCACCAGCTCGGCGCCGGTCGGATACTGGTGCGGGTCGGGCGAGTTCCAGCCGGCCGACGCCAGCAGGCGCTCGGCCGCGCGATCGACGTTGTACTCCCACGGCGAGAACATCCGCACGTGCGCCCATTGCCGAACGGCGTGACCGACCCGCGGGCCGGCTTCGAGCACCACCGGCTGCAGGCCGCGCTCCAGCGCGTGCGCCGCGGCCGCCAGCCCGACCGGTCCCGCCCCGATGATGGCGATGGTCTTTTGCTGGTCGCTCTTCATTTCATCCATCCTTCTAGAAACATCGAATAATAGGCCAATCGATCAAGCGGCCTTGCCCTTGGTTTGCGACGCCGGCTGACAGCCGGCCTCGGCGCAGCACTCGGCCACCAGGAAGTCGACCAGGCCGCGCATCACGTCGTAGTTCGCTCGGCAGATCAGCGTGGTGGCCTGCCGTTCCTGGCTGATGAGACCGACCGCGAGCAGCGACTTCAGGTGGTGCGACAGCGTGGACGCCGGCAGGCTGAGCTTGGTTTGCAGCTTGCCGACCGGCATCCCGGCCTCGCCGGCGCGCACCAGGGCGCGATAGATCTGCAGGCGCGTCGGGTTGCCGAGCGCTTCGAGGCGGGCGGCGGCGTCATCGATCTTCATGAGTGAAATTTCCCACGCCGGCCATGGCTTGTCAACCGTATTTCTAGAATGATAGAAATAGGCGGAGATCAAATCGGCGGACGGGATATGGACGGGGATCGTGCCGGGCGCTTGTCGGCGGTTCACTTGATCGTGCTCGTCTGCGTAGCGCAGGCGCTCGTCCAGATCGGTGCTTTCTTTTGGCCTGCTCTGCTGCCGGGCATGATCACTCGCTGGGCACTGACCAACAGTGAAGCCGGATGGATCACCGCAATCTTCTATGGAGCCTACATCCTCGCAGTACCGATCCTTGTCACGCTGACCGACCGCGTCGATGCGAAGCGGGTTTATCTTGCCGGCGTTGCCATGACGGTCTTCGGGCACTTGTTCTTTGCATTGTTTGCCGATGGCTTCTGGTCGGCGCTCGTCTCGCGCGCTCTCGCAGGTGTCGGGTGGGCCGGCACTTACATGACGGGCCTCAAGCTCCTCGCCGACAAGATCGACGCCAAGCTGGTGTCGCGCGCGGCGGCGGGGCACGCTGCGAGCATCGGCATCTCGGGGGCGCTGTCGTTCGCCTGCGCCGACATTGTTGCCGAGCTGGCCGGCTGGCGCGCGGCCTTCTTGGTTGGAGGTGTGAGCGCCGCGCTTGCGTGGCTTCTCGTTGCAATCGCAGCACCGGCCCGCACGCATCCTTTGCCTCCTCCCAAGCCCGATCATGCCCTGTTCGATTTTCGGCCGGTATTCCGCAATCGATCGGCGATGGCCTATGCGATCGCCTATTGCATTCATACGCTGGAGATGAATGCCTTGCGCGGTTGGGGCGTGGCGTTTCTCGGCTTCGTGGCATTGGCCACGGGCGCCTCCGGCGCGATCTTGTCTCCGACAACGACGCTGACGGCCCTCGGCCTCCTGGGAACGCTGGCCAGCGTCCTCGGCAATGAGGTGGCAATCCAGGTGGGGCGCCGCCGGCTGATAGCCCTCGCGCTGATCGCGTCGGCGGTTTGCGCAAGTCTTCTCGGGTTCCTCGGATCCGGGTCGTATCCCATGGCCGTGGGCTTGATGCTGATCTACGGGGTGATCGTCTGGCTCGATTCGTCCTCGCTCACGGCAGGAGCAGCGGGCACCGCCGAGCCATCGCGTCGTGGCGCGACGCTCGCGGTGCATTCGATGCTCGGATACATCGGCGGGTTCGTGGGGCCGCTCGCGGTCGGTTGGGTGCTCGACCTGCAAGGGGGAGCGTCGTCGACCGCCTGGGCCGCCGCGTTCTCGATGATCGCCGCGTTCTCGTTGGTGGCGCTGGTGGTGTTCCTGATCATGCGGCCGCGCGCGCTGGCGGGCGATCGTAGCGGCGGCGAGCCAAGTTAGAGCTGCAATTCAAGAATTGGAATCCCATGGGCGTCATTCCGGGTCCCGCTGCTTACGCGCCGTCCCGGAATGACGACCGTTGGATGTGATCGGTTTCATGAAATCGATGATCTGGAATCAACTTGTCAGCGGCGCGAACATATCGTAATGTCGAGAAATATCGAAATGATTGAGGCTGCCGGTTTCTGCCGGTTTCGACTGCGGGCCTGGCCGTCCGGAGCGGGCCGATAGAAAACGCGCACGATAGATCGTCTCGGATCGCTGATGGGGCGAAGATGCGAAAGAGCTCTTTGGCTGTGGTTGGTCACATCGGTCCCACGCCGCGCGGCGACAAGATATCCTCTCCCCACGCGCTTGCGGCGCTCGCCGCGCTCGGCCAGCCGACCCGGCTCGAGATTTTCCGGCTCCTGATGCGGCGCGAGCCTGGCGGGCTTGCCGCCGGCGCAATCGCCGACACGATCGGCTGCCCGCACAACACGCTTTCGAGCCATCTCGGCACCTTGGCTCGCGCCGGCTTGGTCCGCGGCACGCGCGACGGCAAGTCCATCATCTATCGAGCCGACGTCGAAGGGATGCGCGCGCTGGTCGGCTTCCTGATCACCGATTGCTGCGATGGCCACCCGGAGATCTGCAATCTTCAGGGCACGTCGCGCGAGACCGCCTGCGCCGCGCCCACACCGAAGAGCAACCAACGCAGGACATAGCCGATGCCGAACACCGTCGACAGGCCGCCGTTCAATGTCCTTTTTCTTTGCACCGGCAACTCGGCGCGCTCGATCATGGCCGAGGCCATCCTTGGTCGGGAAGGCCGCGGAAAGTTCCGCGCCTTCTCGGCCGGCAGCCATCCGAAGGGCGGCGTCCATCCCTATGCGCGCGATCTCTTGCGCAAGTTGAATTTCGAGGTCAGCGGCTTCCGCTCCAAGAGCTGGAGCGAGTTCGCCCGCCCCGACGCTCCCAAGCTCGATTTCGTCTTCACGGTCTGCGACGATGCGGCGGCGGAGGCATGCCCGGTGTGGCCGGGCCAGCCGATGACCGCGCATTGGGGCATTCCCGATCCCGCCGCCGTCGTCGGCAACGAGGCCGAAACCCATCTTGCCTTCGCCGACGCGTTCCGAATGCTCAACAATCGCATCTCCATCTTTGTCAGTCTGCCGATCAGCTCGCTCGACAGGCTGGCGCTGCAGAAGCGTTTGGATTCCATCGGCAAGACTTCCATCGATGCGACCAAGGACGTCGCCGCGACGCCGGCGACCGCCGGCCAATGAGCGATCCGTCTCTTCCGCTCTCTCGGCGCCTGCTGGCGGAGGGCCTCGGCACCGCCATTCTGGTCGCCACGGTTGTCGGCTCCGGCATCATGGCCGAACGCCTGGCCGGCGGGAACCAGGCGATCGCCCTGCTCGGCAACACGATCGCGACCGGCGCGATCCTGGTCGTGATCATCACCATCCTCGGTCCGATCTCGGGAGCTCATTTCAATCCCGCGATCAGCCTGGTTTTTGCCGGCCGGGGCGAGTTTCCGTGGAGCGAGGTCGCGCCTTACGTCGTGGTGCAATGCCTCGGCGGCATCTGCGGCACGGTGCTGGCGCATTTGATGTTCGACCTTGCGCCGCTGGCGATCGGCACCACGACACGCAGCGGGCCATCGCAGTGGCTGGCGGAGGCCGTCGCGACGTTCACGCTGGTCCTGGCGATCCTCGGCGGCCTCCGGTGCGCGCCGCAAGCGATCCCCTGGCTGGTGGGCCTGACCATCACGGCTGCGTACTGGTTCACGGCGTCGACCTCCTTTGCCAATCCGGCGGTCACGCTGGCGCGCGGGTTCACCACCACCTTCGCGGGGATTACGATAAATCACGTCCCGGCGTTCGTCCTGGCGCAATTGATCGGGGCCGCGATCGGCGCGTTCGTGGCGATGGCCTTGTTCCGGCCGGCGATTCCGTCAACGGCGGATGGTCGACTTGCCGGTCGGATCGTCTCGGAATGACCCTTGGCGCGCTCGAAGCCGGTGGCGGTCTCTCCACCGTCATGCGCGGGCTTGACCCGCGCATCCATCTTCTTCTTACGAAGAGGATGGATTGCATCAGAACTCGGCTATGGCCGAGCTCCGCACCATTGAGTGCCGCAAGTCGGGTAAACCCGACGTGCGGCACAACCCCGGCAATGACGACGGAAACGGCTCATCGGAAATGCGCTAGGGTCGCAGGGTCGATTGAAGGGCTTCGAAAGGAGGCGGGTCATGATTTTGGGTCTGTCGACGTCCAACTTTACGCTCGTGCACGTTGTCATAAGTCTGGTCGGGATTGCCTCCGGGCTGGTCGTCCTGCTCGGCATGCTCGGCGCGAAACGACTCGACGGCTGGACCGCGCTCTTTCTCGCAACCACGGTCTTGACCAGCGTGACCGGGTTCTTCTTTCCGAGCGATCGCCTCTTGCCGTCGCATATCTTCGGCATCATTTCGCTGGTCGTGCTCGCGGCCGCGATCCTCGCGCTCTACGTCTATCGCCTGGCGGGGGCCTGGCGCTGGATCTACGTGACCAGCGCTGTGGCGGCCCTTTATCTGAACGTCTTCGTCGGGGTCGTGCAGGCTTTCCAGAAGCTGCCGTTCTTGCAGCGGCTGGCGCCGACGCAGTCGGAGCCGCCGTTCCTTGCGGCGCAGCTGATCGTGCTGGCGGTGCTGATCGTGCTCGGCTTTGTGGCGGTGAGGAAGTTCCACCCCGCGACCAGAGCGTTTGCGTAGGGTCGGTTCTCGAATGATCGGGTGAGCGAGCCAGCGCGCAGCGATCATGCGCCCTGTAGCACTGCTGCGAGACGACAAACGGGAATGCCGAGCTCCCTTCGGGAACTTGCCCGCCATTCCCGAGCCGGAAAAATCCACAGGTGTCCACAAGCACTTACGCTGTCATCTGGCTGTCATCCAGCCGTCATAGAACGACGACATGAGACGGATAGGGATGCCGACGACCTCGGGATGGCTCGGCGAGTTGAAGTGCCAGTCGGTTCACCCGCGGTGTGCCGCTTGATAGCGACGAACAGCAACCAAGAACGCAAGAACGTAAGGACCGGGTCTCGGCTTATCGCCGGGATGCCTCGGGTTTCGTTCCAGGCAAACAGGAGAGAGCCTTGCACGTTTTCCGGACATTGACGGCAGCCGGCTTCATCGCCACCGCTGCATTTGCGCCCGCCACCGCCGCCGACATCTCCGGCGCCGGTGCGACCTTCCCCTATCCGATCTATGCGAAATGGGCCGACGCCTACAAGAAGGAGACCGGGATCGGGCTGAACTATCAGTCGATCGGTTCCGGCGGCGGCATCAAGCAGATCCAGAACAAGACGGTGACGTTCGGCGCCACCGACGCGCCGCTCAAGGGTGCCCAGCTCGAGAAGGACGGGCTCATTCAGTTCCCCATGGTCATGGGCGGCATCGTGCCGGTCATCAATGTCGAGGGCATCAAGCCGGGTGACCTCGTGATCGACGGCCCGACGCTGGCCAGGATTTTCCTCGGCGAGATCAAGACCTGGAACGATGCCGCGCTCCAGAAGCTCAATCCGAGCGCAAAGCTGCCCCCGCAGGCGATCGTCGTCGTGCACCGATCCGACGGCTCGGGAACGACCTACAACTTCGCCTATTACCTGGCCGAGGTCAGCGCCGACTGGAAGACGAAGGTCGGCTTCAACACCTCGGTCGAGTGGCCGGTCGGCATCGGTGCCAAGGGCAACGAAGGCGTCGCCAACAATGTCGGCCAAGCCAAGGGCTCGATCGGCTACGTCGAGTACGCGTATGCCAAACAGAACAAGCTGACGCACATGAATATGATCAACAAGGACGGCAAGACCGTTTCGCCCACCTCGGCGACCTTCCAGGCGGCCGCGGCCAACGCCAATTGGGAATCGGTGCCGGGCTACGGCGTCATTCTCGCCAACCAGACGGGTGCACAGTCGTGGCCGATGACGGCGGCGACCTGGATCCTGATGTACAAGAAGCCGAAGGATGCAGTTGCGTCCGCATCGGCGCTCAAGTTCTTCGCCTGGGCCTACGAGAAAGGCGCCAAGATGGCCGATGAGCTCGATTACATCCCGATGCCGGCGAGTGTCGTCACCAGCGTCAAGAAGACGTGGGCCACCGAGGTCAAGGACGCGAGCGGCAAGCCGCTGTTCGCGGCCGCGCACTGATGGATGACCCACACCGGAAAAGGCGCCTTCGGCGCCTTTTTTCCTTGTTCATTATCGACAACCCAGCTTGTGTCGCGGCCGAGCGGCCGCTTGAGTAGGCTCCCAAACACAGAGGGAGCCGCCGATGCAGCCTGCCGGGAGGCGATCCGTGGTCGACGTCGCATTGCGGGGTGAGGGCATCGCGGCAGAGCAGGCACCGTCCCGCTCGAAGGTGCTGGCGCGCCTGCGGCGCGGGGATCCGATCTTTCGTGGCATCACGCGTCTCGCCGCGGTCAGCGTGCTGATCCTGCTCGGCGGCGTGATCGTCGCGCTCATCGCCGGATCGATCCCGGCGCTGCAAACCTTCGGCCTGGAATTCTTCTACACTCAGAGCTGGAACCCGGTCACCGAGAAATTCGGCGCGCTGGCGCCGATCTACGGCACCGTGATCACGTCGTTCATCGCGATGCTGATCGCGGTTCCGATCGGCTTGCTGATCGCGTTCTTCCTGACCGAAATGTGCCCGTTGTGGCTGCGCCGCCCAATCGGAATTGCAATCGAGTTGCTCGCCGGCATTCCCAGCATCATTTACGGCATCTGGGGACTGTTCGTCTTCGCCCCGTTTCTCCAGGACACCTTGCAGCCGTTCCTCATCAGCACCTTGGGCAACGTGCCCGGGATCGCGCCGCTGTTCGCCGGTCCGCCCTACGGCATCGGCGTGCTGACCGCGAGTCCTGATCCTGGCGATCATGGTGCTGCCGTTCATCACCTCGATCTCGCGCGATGTGTTCGACGCGGTGCCGTCGGTGCTCAAGGAAGCGGCCTATGGCCTGGGCTGCACGACCTGGGAGGTGGTGCGCTACGTGGTGCTGCCTTACGCCCGCGTCGGCGTCATCGGCGGCGTCATGCTGGGGCTCGGCCGCGCGCTCGGCGAGACCATGGCGGTGACTTTCGTGATCGGCAACGCGCACAAGATCCAGGCCTCGATCCTGGCGCCGGGCACCACGATCTCGGCGACCATCGCCAACGAGTTCACCGAAGCCGTCGGCGATCTCTACACCTCGTCGCTGATCGCGCTCGGCCTCATTCTCTTCATCATCACGTTCTTCGTGCTCGCCGCAGCCCGCTACATGCTGATGCGGATCGAGCGCCGGATCGGGTAGCGCCATGGTTCGTTCGATGAACGCCAATCCTCCGCCGTCATTCCGGGGCCCGAGCGTAGCGAGGGAGCCCGGAATCGATATCCACCGGCTGTGGTTATGGATTCTCGGGCTCGCGCCTACGGCGCGCCCCGGAATGACAGCGGATGGTTCGATGCCAACTGAAGCCCTCTAGCGTCATGAACAAGAGCCTCTACGCCGCCCGCCGCCGCCGCAACATCATCGCCAAGACGCTGTCGTTCGGGGCGACGATCGTCGGGCTCGGCTGGCTGGTCATGATCCTCGGCGTGCTGCTGTGGGAGGGGTTCGGCGGCCTGTCGCTCAAGGTCTTCACCGAGATGACGCCGCCACCCGGCGCCGACGGCGGGCTGCTCAATGCCATCGTCGGCAGCCTGATCATCGACCACGCTCGCAGTCGTCGATCGGCACGCCGATCGGCATCCTCGCCGGCACCTATATGGCCGAGTACGGCCGCTACGACCGGCTGACGCACGGTCGTGCGCTTCATCAACGACATCCTGCTGAGCGCGCCCTCGATCGTCGTCGGGCTGTTCATCTACGAGGTCATGGTCGCCCCGATGGGGCATTTCTCGGGCTCGCCGGCGCGGTCGCGCTGGCCGTGATCGTGATGCCGGTGGTCGTGCGCACCACCGAGGACATGCTGCTCCTGGTGCCCGAACACGCTGCGCGAGGCGGCCGCTTCGATCGGATTGCCGCGCGCGCTCATGATCATGCGTATCGCCTATCGGGCCGCCCACGCCGGCATGATCACCGGGGTGCTGCTCGCGATCGCCCGCATCAGCGGCGAGACCGCGCCGCTGCTGTTCACCGCGCTCAACAACCAGTTCTGGAGCACCGACCTCAACGCGCCGATGCCGAGCCTGCCGGTCGTGATCTTCCAGTTCGCGCTTTCGCCCTACAAGGATTGGCAGAAGCTGGCCTGGACCGGCGCGCTCATCATCACCCTGACCGTGCTCGCGCTCTCGATCGTCGCGCGCGCGCTTTCTGCCTCGAGAAAACAGTCATGAATGTCGCCTCGGTCGCCGTTCCCACCGTCACCCACGCGCCGATAAGCACGACCGGCCTGGCGGAAAAGATTTCGATCCGCAATCTCAACTTCTACTACGGCAACAACAAAGCGCTGCAAGCGACATCAACGTTTCGCTCTACCAGGGACAAGGTCACCGCCTTCATCGGACCGTCCGGCTGCGGCAAGTCCACGCTGCTGCGCGTCCTCAATCGGATGTACGACCTCTATCCCAACCAGCGCGCCGAGGGCGAGGTCCTGTTCGACGGCGAGGACATCCTTTCGCCCGAGGCAGGATCTCAACCTGCTGCGCGCGCGCATCGGCATGGTGTTCCAGAAGCCGACGCCGTTCCCGATGACGATCTACGAGAACATCGCCTTCGGCATCAGGCTCTACGAGAAGCTGCCGAAGTCGGAGCTGGAGGGCGGGTCGAGACGACTCGCTGCAGGCGCGCCGCCCTGTGGGAGGAGGTCAAGGACAAGCTCGCCGTCAACGGCCTGAGCCTGTCCGGCGGCCAGCAGCAGCGGCTGTGCATCGCGCGCACCGTCGCGGTCGAGCCCGAGGTGATCCTGTTCGACGAGCCGTGCTCGGCGCTCGACCCGATCTCGACCGCCAAGATCGAGGAGCTGATCGACGAGCTGCAAGGAGGACTACACGATCGTGATCGTGACCCACAACATGCAGCAGGCCGCGCGCGTCTCCGACTTCACCGCCTTCATGTATCTCGGCGAGCTGATCGAGTTCGACACCGACCAGCAAGATGTTCACCGCGCCGAGCGACCGGCGCACGCAGGACTACATCACCGGCCGCTTCGGTTGAGGGCGGGCGGCAAGGATGACGAGCAATGATGAACGAGCACACCGCCAAGGCCTTCGACGTCGACCTGCAGGACATCACCCGCATGGTCGCCGAGATGGGGGGCCTGGCCGAGAAGCTGATCGCGGATGCGGTCGGCGCGCTCGCCCGGCGCGACGCCGAGCGGGCCAAGCAGGTGATCGAGGCCGACGCCAAGATCGACGTCCTGCAGCGCGAGATCGAGGAGAAGGCCGTGCTCACCATCGCGCGCCGCCAGCCGATGGCGGTCGACCTGCGCGAGGTCGTGAGCGCGCTGCGGATCGCCAACGACCTCGAGCGCATCGGCGACCTCGCCAAGAACATCGCCAAGCGGGTGGCGCTGACCGGCGACTTCCATCCGCAGAAGCTGATCCGCGGCGTCGAGCACATGGCCGCGATGGTGCTCGGCCAGCTCAAGAAGGTGCTCGACGCCTATGCCGGCCGCGACCTGGTCAAGGCGCTGACGGTGTGGAACGGCGACGAGGAGATCGACGCCATGTGCACCTCGCTGTTCCGCGAGCTGATCACCTATATGATGGAGGATCCGCGCAACATCACCTTCTGCATGCACCTCATGTTCACCGCCAAGAATATCGAGCGCATGGGCGATCACGCCACCAATATCGCCGAAACCGTCTATTTCATGATCGAGGGGCGCCCGATCGCCGACGAGCGCCCGAAGGGGGACACCACCACCATCAGCGTCGGAGAGCTGAGGAGTCCGGCCGGATGAAGCCACATATCCTGATCGTCGAGGACGAGGAAGCGCTGACCTTGCTGCTGCGCTACAACCTCGAGGCGGAAGGCTACGAGGTCGAGACCGTCGCGCGCGGCGACGACGCCGACGTGCGGCTCAAGGAACGCATGCCCGACATGGTCATCCTCGACTGGATGCTGCCGGGCATTTCCGGCATCGAGATCTGCCGGCGCCTGCGCACGCGCCCCGAGACCCGGCAATTGCCGATCATCATGCTGACCGCGCGCGGCGAGGAAAGCGAGCGGGTGCGCGGCCTCTCGACCGGCGCCGACGACTATATCGTCAAGCCGTTCTCGGTGCCCGAGCTCAGCGCCCGGGTGCGCGCGCTGCTGCGGCGCGCCATCCCGGAGCGGGTCGCCGACGTGCTGAGCTTCGGCGACATCGAGGTCGACCGCGAGAAGAAGCGGGTCTCGCGCAACGGGCGGGTGATCGATCTCGGGCCGACCGAGTACCGCCTGCTCGAGTTCCTGATGGAGCGCCCCGGCCGCGTGTTCTCGCGCGAGCAGCTGCTCGACGGCGTCTGGGGCAGCGACATCTATATCGACGAGCGCACCGTCGACGTCCATGTCGGCCGGCTGCGCAAGGCGATCAACCGCGGCCACGCCTCCGACCCGATCCGCACCGTGCGCGGCTCGGGCTACGCGCTCGACGACCGCTTCGGCAAGACGGCGTAGCCCGCGTCCCCGCGGGCTCGACCCGCATGCCGGAGATGGATCGGGTCAGCCGCCCTGCATCGGGGAGGCTGCCCGGAACCGCGCGCCGGCGCGCCGGTCGCGGCGCATGTTGGCCGGCTGGTAGGCGACGCGCGAGTGATAGCTGCAGTAGGGCACTCCGGTCGCCGCCTGGCCGCCGCAGAAGAAGAATTCCGCCGTCCCCGGATCGCCGATCGGCCAGCGGCAGGTCAGCTCGGTGAGCTCCAGCAAGGTGCGGCGCTGGCCCATCGGGATGACGTTGTCGACCAGCTCGGGCTCCGCCTCGACCTCCATCTCATAGGCGTGCGCCAGCGCGGTGTTGCCGCGCATGGCCGGGCGCGACACCCGCATCATGTGCGGATGGGTGCGCGCCTTGCGCTGGCGCGGCGCCGCCGAGGAGGGCGACTTGGCGCGGCCCGAAAGCCCGAGCCGGTGCACCTTGCCGATCACCGCGTTGCGGGTGATGCCCCCCAGCTCCGCGGCGATTTGACTCGCCGACAAGCCGTCGGCCCACAGCTTCTTCAGTGTCTCGACGCGTTCGTCGGTCCAAGTCATGCCTTTGGTTCCCCGGCCGTCGCGGCGGCGGCAAAGTCCAGGCAGAATCCAACCACAGGTCTGGGCAGCTACCGGCTGGCCCGACGCAAACTCCCGCTACGATGTACTCAGAGAACTTGTCCGCCGCACGAAATGTCGTATTCGACGATCGAAAAGCTACAATATGGCGAGAGTCAGGCGCAAGAGTCGCTATCCTCGCGTCCACATGTTCCACCCGCTCTCGGCGCAAGCGTCCACATCTATCTGCGTCCGCGTCGACGGGCTTGACCGTTGCGGCCGCGCCACGGCCGTTTCGATCGTGTTGACAGCCGCAAATGCTGCAATAAGATACCATGGTCGTGCCGCCCGGAGAGGCGGCACATTTCATTTCCGACGATGGCTGGCATTCCGATGAGCGGGGCTGAGAGATCGCATTTGCTGCCGACCTACGCGCGCGTCGAGCTCGCGTTCGAGCGCGGCGAGGGCGTCTGGCTGACCGCGACCAACGGCGAGCGCTACCTCGATTTCACCTCGGGGGTGGCGGTCAACGCGCTCGGCCATGCCCATCCGCATCTGGTCGCGGCGATCACCGAGCAGGCCAAGAAGGTCTGGCACGTCTCCAATCTCTACCGCATCCCGGAAGGCGAGCGGCTGGCCGCGCGGCTGTGCGAGGCGAGCTTCGCCGACGTGGTGTTCTTCGGCAATTCCGGCGCCGAGGCGATGGAATGCGCGATCAAGATGGCGCGCAAGTATCAGTCGGTGAACGGCCGGCCGGAACGCTACCGCATCATCACGTTCGAGGGCGCCTTCCACGGCCGCACGCTCGCGACCTTCGCGGCCGGCGGCCAGAAGAAATATCTCGACGGCTTCGGCCCGGTGGTCGACGGCTTCGACCAGATGCCGTTCGGCGATCTCGCGGCCATCAAGGCGGCGGTCGGGCCGGCGACCGGCGCGATCCTGATCGAGCCGATCATGGGCGAGGGCGGCGTGCGCGTCGTGCCGCCCGAGTTCCTGCGCGCGCTGCGCCAGCTCTGCGACGAGCACGGGCTGCTGCTCATTTTCGACGAGGTGCAGACCGGCGTCGGCCGCACCGGCGAGCTGTTCGCCTATCAGCGCACCGGCGTCACGCCCGACATCATGGCGCTCGCCAAGGCGCTGGGCGGCGGCTTCCCGCTCGGCGCCTGCCTCGCCACCGCCGAGGCCGCCAAGGGCATGACCGCCGGCACCCACGGCTCGACCTTCGGCGGCAATCCGCTCGCCATGGCGGCCGCCAATGCGCTGCTCGACGTCGTGCTGGCGGACGGCTTCCTCGATCACGTCCGCCGCATCGGGCTGCTGCTCAAGCAGCGGCTCGCCGAGATCAAGGATCGCTATCCGCGGATCATCGCCGAGGTGCGCGGCGAGGGGCTGCTGGTCGGCTTGCGCGCGGTGGTGCCGAGCGCCGAGCTGGTCGACGAGCTGCGCGCCGAGAAGATGATCACGGTGGCGGCCGGCGACAACGTGGTGCGGCTGCTGCCGCCGCTTGATCGTCAGCGAGGACGAGATCGCCGACGCGCTCGCGCGCCTCGAGCGCGCCTGCGCGCCGCATCGCCGAGGGGCTGGCCAAGCCGCGCAAGCAGGGGGCGGCCGGATGAGCGCGAACGGCATCCGCCATTTCCTCGACCTCGTCGACATTCCCTCGAAGGAGCTGCGCGCGATGATCGAGGCGAGCCGCGCCATGAAGGCGCGTCGCGAGCGCACCGCCGCCGCCAAGCCGCTCGCCGGCCGGACGCTGGCGATGATCTTCGACAAGCCGTCCACCCGCACGCGGGTCTCCTTCGACGTCGCCATGCGCCAGCTCGGCGGCGAGTCGATCACGCTGACCGGGCAGGAGATGCAGCTCGGCCGCGGCGAGACCATCGCCGACACCGCCCGGGTGCTCTCGCGCTACGTCGACGCCATCATGATCCGCACGCTCGATCACGACGTGCTGACCGAGCTCGCCGATCACGCGACGGTGCCGGTCATCAATGGCCTCACCAAGCGCTCGCATCCCTGCCAGGTGCTGGCCGACGTCATGACCTTCGAGGAGCACCGCGGCGCGATCGGCGGCAAGACCGTGGCCTGGACCGGCGACGCCAACAACGTGCTCACCTCCTGGATGCACGCCGCCGAGCGCTTCGATTTCCGCCTGCGGGTCGCCACCCCGCCGGAGCTCGCGCCCAAGAAGCGGCTCATCGACTGGATCAAGAGCTCGGGCGCCGGCATCAAGCTCGGCAGCGATCCGGAGGAGGCGGTGAAGGGCGCCGACTGCGTGGTCACCGACACCTGGGTGTCGATGGGCGACAAGGACGGCGCGCGCCGGCACAACCTGCTCAAGCGCTATCAGGTCAACGCACGCCTGATGGCGCGCGCCAAGCCGGACGCGATCTTCATGCATTGCCTGCCGGCGCATCGCGGCGAGGAGGTCACCGACGAGGTGATGGACGGACCGCAGTCGGTCGTGTTCGACGAGGCCGAGAACCGCCTGCACGCCCAGAAGGGCATTCTGGCCTGGTGCCTGCATGCGGGACGCTGAGCGGCGGCGTTTGGGTCCGACGATCGGCGCGCCGCTCTAAACGATTACGCGCTGTGAAATCCGTCCTCCGCCGGTCGCGTGCGTCATGGGTCGTCGGCCGGGGGTCAACTTTCCAGCCGACATCATTATATGGAGGGCCATGCCAGTTCCTCACGTCGAGATTCCGGTCCGGGCGCCCGCCGCGACCTCCGCGGACGACAGCATCCTTCCTTTCGAGGTCGCCGCGCTCGACCTGCGCGGCCGCGTGGTGCGGCTCGGCCCGGCGGTCGACGCGATCCTGAGCGCCCACGATTATCCCGCGCCGGTGGCCAAGCTGGTCGGCGAGGCGATCGTGCTCACCGTGCTGCTCGGCTCGGCGCTCAAGTTCGAGGGCCGCTTCATCCTGCAGACCCAGAGCGACGGACCGGTGCGGATGCTGGTGGTCGACTTCACCACCCCCGGCAAGGTGCGCGCCTGCGCCAGCTTCGACGCCGAGCGCGTGGCCGCCGCGGTGGCGTCGGGAACCGCCGATCCGGGCGCGCTGCTCGGCCGCGGACATCTCGCCATGACCATCGACCAGGGCCCGGACATGAGCCGCTACCAGGGCCTGGTCGCGCTCGAGGGCAAGGATCTCGAGCACGCCGCGCACGAATATTTCCTGCGCTCCGAGCAGATCCCGACCCGGGTGCGCCTCGCGGTCGGCGAGGAGCTCTCGGCCCGCGCCGGCGGCACCCGTCACCGCTGGCGCGCCGGCGGCATCCTGCTGCAGTTCCTGCCCAAATCGCCGGAACGCGCGCGCCAGCCCGACCTCGATCCCGGCGACGCGCCGGAAGGCACCGTGCCCCATAGCGTGCCCGAGGACGATGCCTGGGTCGAAGGCCGCTCGCTGATCGCCACCGTCGAGGACGTCGAGCTGCTCGATCCCGAGGTCTCGGCCGAGCGCCTGCTCTACCGCCTGTTCCATGAGCGCGGCGTGCGGGTGTTCCGCTCGATCGCGCTCAATGCCGAGTGCTCGTGCTCGCGCCCCGGCGTCGCCAACATGCTCAAGAGCTTCTCGCAGGACGACCGCGACCACATGGTCGAGAACGGCGTGATCACCGTCACCTGCGAGTTCTGCAACTCGACCTACGTGTTCGAGCCGGCCGAGGTGGCGGACACGAATTGAGCGCGCGCGTCGAGTTGCGTAGGTTGGGTCGAGCCCTTGCGAGACCCAACAACCGTGGACGGAGAGAGATGTTGGGTCTCGTGAAGAGCTCGACCCGACCTACGGGCTCCCTGGCGCTAATTGATCGTCCGCTGCTGTTGCGGGGTGTCGAGCGAGAAGGCCGGGATGTCGATGTCGAATTCCTCGCCGCTCGCCGTCACCATGCCGTAGGTCCCGACCATGAACCCGGACGGCGTCGGCAGCGGCACGCCGCTGGTGTACTCGTAGTTCTCGCCCGGCTTGAGCACGGGTTCCTCGCCCACCACGCCGGCGCCGCGCACCTCCTGCAGCCGGCCGTGCGCGTCGGTGATGCGCCAGTGCCGGGTCTTGAGCTGGACGGTCTCGCTCCCGAGATTGGTCAGATTGATCGTGTAGGCCCAGAAGAAATAGCCGTTCTCGGGCGACGACCGGTCGGGAAGGAACCGCGGGGTCACCTTCACCTCGATCTGACGGGTCACGGTGCAGTACATGGTCGAGCCTTCTGCCGCATTTGCGGGCAATTTGCCGTATATGCGGGGTTCAGGGAATAGCCTCGTCCGCCGCGGCTTGCAATTGTCGCGACGACGTGATTCCCCAGCGGCGGCGAGGCGCTCTAGATTTAGCCGCGGTCGCCGCCGCACGAAAGATCGCCCGAATGCACGCCCCCGCGACCACGACCGTGACCACGACCGGACGCGATCTGCGGCTCGATCTGTTCCGCGGGCTGGCGCTCTGGCTGATCTTCCTCGACCATATCCCGTCCAACCTCGTCTCCTGGATCACCATCCGCAATTACGGCTTCAGCGACGCCACCGAAATCTTCGTGTTCGTGTCCGGCTACACCGCCGCCTTCGTCTACGGCAAGGTGATGACCGACCGCGGCTTCGTGGTCGCGGGCGCCCGCATCCTGCGGCGGGCCTGGCAGATCTATGTCGCGCACGTGTTCCTGTTCGCCATCTATCTCGCCGAGATTTCCTACGTCGCGACCAGCTTCGAGAACCCGCTCTACGCGGAGGAAACGGGCATCCTGGATTTCCTCAAGCAGCCCGACGTCACGATCATTCAGGCGCTGCTGCTCAAGTTCAAGCCGTCCAACATGGACGTGCTGCCGCTCTACATCATCCTGATGCTGCTGTTCCCGCCGACCCTGTGGCTGCTGCTGTTCCGCTCCACCCTGGCGCTCGCCGCCTCGGTCCTGCTCTACGCCCTCGCCTGGGAATTCGGCTGGAACATGCCCAGCTATCCGAGCGGCCACTGGTACTTCAATCCCTTCGCCTGGCAGCTGCTGTTCGTGTTCGGGGCCTGGTGCGCGCTGGGGGGAGCCCAGCGGCTTTCGAAGGTGCTGCAGTCGCGGGTGACGCTGGCGCTCGCGATCGCCTACCTCCTGTTCGCCTTCGTCATCGCGATGACCTGGTATCTGCCGGGCATGAGCCAGTACGTGCCGCACTGGCTCGAGCAGGCGATCTATCCGATCGACAAGATCAACCTGGACGTGCTGCGCTTTGCGCATTTCCTGGCGCTGGCGGTGGTGACGGTGTGGTTCGTGCCGCGCGACTGGCCGCCGCTGAAGACCCGCTGGATGTGGCCGCTGATCGTGTGCGGGCAGCACTCGCTGGAAATCTTCTGCCTCGGCGTGTTCCTGTCGTTTGCCGCACATTTCGCCATGGTGGAGGTGTCGGGGGCCTTCTGGATGCAGTTCTTGGCCAGCGTATTAGGCATTATGATAATGACTGCGGCAGCCTGGCTGATTACGTGGTACAAGCGGGCAGATGAACGAAGTCCGGGATCGCGCCCGAAGAAGGCGGCGGACGCGGACCTCGCGGGAGGCGAGGCATGAGGAGGCCGGTCGCGGCACTCGCAGCGTTCTTGTCCCTGGCCGGCACGGCCTTCGCCGCCGACCCGCATACGTGCGCGATTCCGGGCTATTTGCTCTTCGGATCCAATGAGTTAAAGCACGTCGCGGCGGTCGTGGCCAAGGAGCGCAAGCTCACCATCGCGGTGGTCGGGACCGGCTCGTCGGCCCTGGCCGGCCCGGATGGCCCCCGGTCGGCCTACCCGGCGCGGCTCGAGGAGGCGCTCAAGAAGCGGATGCCGACTGTCGCGGTCAAGGTCGTGACCCTGGTCCGCAGCCGGCAGAGCGCCGAGGATCTCGCCAAGGGCATGGCGAAATTGCTGGTCGACGAGAAACCCGATTTGGTGGTATGGCAGACGGGCACTATCGATGCCATTCGCCGGGTCGATCCCGATAGTTTCAGGGCCGCGCTCGAGGCTGGGGTCGAGACCGTGCACAAAGGCGGTGCGGACGTCATCCTGATGAACATGCAGTACAGCCCTCGGACCGACCTCATGGTGACGCTCGGCTCCCTACGCCGACCACATGCGGGTGGTCGCCCAGCAGCACGGGGTCCCGCTGTTCGATCGGCTCGGCATCATGCGGCACTGGTCCGACGTCGGCGCCTTCGATCTCTACGCGGCCGGCAAGGACAACGTGCTCGCGCAACGCGTGCACGACTGCATCGGCCGCGCCATCGCGTCGCTCGTGATCGACGCCGCGCATCTGCAATCGGTCGAGCTCAAGACCGGGCAATAACAAGACCTCACCGACAGGGACGAAAAAACACACATGCACTGCGATCTTTCCTCACGGACGGCTGCCATTTTGATCGCCGCTGCCACGGCTACCCTTTTCACGCTCGCTCCGGTCGGTGCGCAGGTCGCGGGACCCGCCGCGACCCCGGCCGCGCTGCCGGCGCCGTCATCGGCGGCCGCCGCGCCGCGCCAGCCCAGCTGCGAGGTGCTGGCCGAGAAGGCGCGCTTCGACGCTCCGCTCGTGCGCACCGCGCGGGCGCTCGCCGCCCACCGTCCGGTCAAGATCGTCGCATTGGGCTCGTCGTCGACCTACGGCGCCGGCGCCAGCACGTCCGCCGCCTCCTATCCGAGCCGGCTCGCGGACGAGCTCACGCGGCGGTTCCCGGGCGACGAGATCACGGTGTTGAACCGCGGGGTCAACGGCGACGAAGCCGCCGACATGCTGGCGCGCCTCGACACCGCGGTGATCGCCGAAAAGCCGGACCTGGTGCTCTGGCAGGTCGGCACCAATTCGGTGCTGCGCGACAAGGCCGTGCTGCCGCACGCCACGCTGCTGCACGAGGGACTGGCGCGCCTGAAGGCGATCGGCGCCGATATCGTGCTGATCGATCCGCAATACGCGCCCAAGGTGATCGCCAAGCCGAATGCCGAAGGCATGGTGTCGCTGATCGCCACCGCCGCCAAGTCGGAGCACGTGTGCCTGTTCAACCGCTTCGCGCTGATGCGGCAATGGCACGAGGGCGACCGCATGCCGTTCGAGACGTTCCTGTCGACGGACGGGCTGCACATGAACGACTGGAGCTACGGCTGCATCGCCAAATGGCTGGCGGCGGCGATCGCCGAGGCGGCCACGCGGCCGGTGGCGACCGCGGCGGGGCCGGGCGCGCGTTAGGCCGCCTCCAGCGCATTCAACAGATCGTCCATGATGTCGTCGGGATGCTCGAGCCCGGCGGAGAGCCGCACGAAGCCGTCGCTGATGCCGAGCTCGACGCGCTGCGCCGGGGTCAGGCGCTGGTGGGTGGTGGTCGCCGGATGGGTGATCAGGCTCTTGGCGTCGCCGAGATTGTTGCTGATGCGCACGAGCTTGAGCGCGTCCTGGAAGCGGAAGGCCGCCGCCTTGCCGCCCTTGATCTCGAAGCCGACCAGGGTCGAGCCGCCGCGCATCTGCCGTTGCACGATCTCGGCCTGCGGATGGTCCGGGCGGCCGGGATACATCAGGCGCGTGATCTTCGGATGCTCGGCCAGCGCGACCGCGACCGTCGCGGCGGTGTCGGTCTGCCGCCGCACCCGCACCGCCAGCGTCTCCAGGCCCTTGAGCAGCACCCAGGCGTTGAACGGCGACATCGACGGTCCGGTCTGCCGGATCAGCGTGTGGATATGGTCCTGGATGAATTTCGCCGAGCCGAGGATCACGCCGCCGAGACAGCGGCCCTGGCCGTCGATGTGCTTGGTCGCCGAATAGACCACGCAGTCGGCCCCGAGCTCCAACGGGCGCTGGAACAGCGGCGTCGAGAACACGTTGTCGACCACCAGCGTGGCGCCCGCCGCGTGCGCGATCTCGGCGATCGCCTTGATGTCGAGCACCTCGAGCGTCGGGTTGGTCGGGCTCTCCAGGAAGAACGTCTTGGTGTTGGGCCGCACCGCCTTGCGCCATTGCTCGAGGTCCTTGCCGTCGACCAGGGTCGAGGCGACGCCGTAGCGGGGCAGGTGCTCCTCGACCACGTAGAGGCAGGAACCGAACAGCGCCGTGGAGGCGACCACGTGGTCGCCGGCCCGCACCTGGCCCATCAGCGCGGTGGTGACCGCCGCCATGCCGGTGGCGGTGGCGCGCGCCGCCTCGGCGCCTTCGAGCGCGACCATGCGCTGCTCGAACATGGTCACGGTCGGATTGGAGAAGCGCGAATACTGGTAGCCCGGCTCCTCGTTCTTGAAGCGCTTCTCGGCGCTGAGCGCGCTCTCGTAGACGTAGCCCTGGGTGAGGAACAGCGCCTCCGAGGTTTCCCCGAACTGGGAACGCAGCGTGCCGGCATGCACCAGCTGGGTCTCGGGACGGTATTTGCGATCGGCGGACGCGGGCATGCAGGCCTCCTTCAGCCAACAAAAAACCGGCCGGAAAAAATCTTCGGCCGGGCTCACGCGTCCCCGGCCTTTTAGCGATTTGTTTTACGTGGCTGCAAGCCGGCCGGCTCAAATGACCACGGGATAAGCAACCTCTAGCGCGGCCGGCGTCTTTCCGTCAAGCCGGCCATCGGCTAACGCTTCGCTGCTCAGGCACCCGTCCATCGGGGACGCTGTCCGGGATCACGGAGGACCGGACGCGCACGTGTCGCTCGCCTTCGCAGTCGATCAAAAAGGCATCCTGCCCGACCACATGATCGCCGCGCTCGCGCAGGCCGGCGGCATCCTGCGCACCTGCGACTTCGTCCCCGACCAGATCCAGCCGGCGAGCCTCGACCTGCGGCTCGGCGAGGTGGCGTATCGGGTGCGGGCGAGCTTCCTGCCCGGCCCGCACACCACGGTGGCCGAGCGCATCGACGAGCTCAAGCTGCACGAGATCGCGCTCGGCGACGGCGCCGTGCTCGAGACCAGCTGCGTCTACATCGTGCCGCTGTTGGAGAGCCTGGCGCTGCCCGACCACATCGCCGCCGCCGCCAATCCGAAAAGCTCGACCGGCCGGCTCGACGTGTTCACCCGCGTGATCGCCGACGAGACCCGCGGCTTCGACCGCATCAAGGCCGGCTATCACGGACCCCTTTACGCCGAGATCAGCCCGAAGACCTTCCCGGTGCTGGTGCGCGAGGGCTCGCGGCTCTCGCAGATCCGCTTCCGTCACGGCCATGCGCTGCTCGACGCGCAGGCGCTGCGCGACCTGCACGCGCGCGAGCGGCTGGTCGACGATGACGACGTCGACGTGGGCGAGGGCATCGCGGTCGGCGTCGATCTCTCCCCGCAGCCCGGCCTCGGCTCGCCGATCGGGGAGGTGGGCGGCATCGCCGGCTACCGCGCCAAGCGCCACACCGGCGTCATCGACGTGGAGCGCCGCGGCGGCTACGACGTCGGCGAGTTCTGGGAGCCGATCCGCGCGCGCAAGGACCGCAGCCTGGTGCTCGACCCGGACGAGTTCTACATCCTCGCCTCCAAGGAAGCCGTGCAGGTGCCGCCCGACTACGCCGCCGAGATGGTGCCGTTCGATCCGCTGGTCGGCGAGTTCCGCGTGCACTATGCGGGCTTCTTCGATCCGGGCTTCGGCTATGCGGGCGCCGGCGGGCGCGGCGCGCGCGCGGTGCTCGAGGTGCGCTCGCGCGAGGTGCCGTTCATCCTCGAGCACGGGCAGATCGTGGGGCGCCTGGTCTACGAGCGCATGCTCGACCGGCCCAAGGCGCTCTACGGCGAGCGCATCGGCTCCAACTACCAGGCGCAGGGGCTCAAGCTGTCGAAGCATTTCAAGGCGTGAGCGCGCGGCGGCAACGCCGCTTTTTTCATGGCCGCATTTTCGGACGGAAAACGGTTTCACCTGCGGATAGCGTAGCGTCTGGGCGCTCGTGCGCGGTCTTCACGTAAAGCGAATAGTCGTCGCGCCCGACGTCGTCGGCGCGCGCCGACACCGCCCGATCGCGGCCCGCGGCCTTGGCCCGCATAGAGCGCCTGGTCCGCCGATCTTGACGAGCGCGGTCGGGCCTCGAGCGGCGTGCCGCGGCCGTCCGCGCCTCAGCGTGGCCAGCGGCGGACCTTCGGATGTCGGACACGCAGAGCATGCAGCGCGCTCGCCACCCCGACGCTGATGGTGACGTGCGGCGCCGCCGTCGATCCCGCGATGGGGAATGCTCGAGGTCGCGCACCGCCTGGCACATGCGCTGCGCCAGCCGGCGCGCGTCGGCGAGCTCGGTTTGCGGCAGCAGCACCGCGAATTCCTCGCCGCCGTAGCGCGCCGCCATTTCGCCGGCGCGCCTGGCATTGCGGGCCAGCGCCTGCGGCGACGGCAGCTGCAGGCATTGGTCGCCGGCGACATGGCCATAGGCGTCGTTGAAGCGCTTGAAGCAGTCGACGTCGATCATCAGCAGGCAGAGCGGCGTGCGGTGGCGCAGCGACCGGCGCCACTCCAGGTCGAGCGCCGTGTCGAAGGCGCGGCGGTTGGCGATGCCGGTCAGGGCGTCGACCACGCTCAGCCGCTGCAGCTCGGCGGCTTTTCGGCGGTCGCTGGCATGCGCCTCGATCAGCCGGGCGTACAGCCTGCTGTTCTCCAGCAGCAGCACGACCAGCACGAAGCTCGTCGCCATCAGCCCATAGATGCGGCCGGCATAGAAGCCGAGGTCGTAGCGGCCGGCATTGAGCACCGCGCTCAACGCGATGTCGAACATCCACGCGCACATCACCACCATGAGCCACAGGTCGAGCACCGAATACGGCCGCCGCCGTGACAGCAGCGCGAGCGCCACCACGCTCAACGGCCAGACCACCGAAACCACCACGATCATCGCCGGCGTGGAGCTGTTGCCGCGCATGACCGCGGTGACGAGATCGTTGATCACCAGCGCCGATTCGTAGATCGGGATGAAGGCCGGCACCGGCGCGAGCGCAAGGCGCGCGAACGGCGCCGCCGCGACGAACAGCGCCACCGACACCAGCACGACCGCAGGCGCGACCCGCTGCTCGCGGCGTCCCGCCGGCAGGCTCGACAGGAATACCGGACGTTCCTCGCTCAGGTCGTGCGCCATCGCCGGGTCCTCGCGCGATATCAACTCACACAACGGTTTCCACGCCTATGGCGACGCTCGATTTCGGTCACAGCGTTTAATGCTGCGATCGGAATCGATCGCAATCGAGAAAATTCGAGCGGTACAACTAACGTTGCGAGACACCGCTTTGCCTTAACACTCGGTGATCGGCTGACGCCGGGCCAGGCGCGTCGCAGCGCGCGTGAACGCGCTGATGGCCCGGGAGCGAGACCGGAACCCAATAGACACCGGACTCGCGTGTCGATGCGACTGTGCGGGAGCACCGTGGACCGCTTGGCCGGTGATTACTGGATCGTCCGCTTACGCGGACGATGACAGCGGAGAGTTTCAGCCGCCGGCCTTAGCCTCCCGCCCCCGTATCTCGGCGTGCAGCTTGGCGACCTCCTCGCGCAAGCCCCTTGACCTCGGCGAGGATCGGAGCGGCTTCCTCCTGGATCATCTCGCGCTCGGCCTCGCGCTCGGCGGCTTCCGCCTTGACGGCTTCCGTCTGCATGGCGTTGACCACGACACCGATGAACAGGTTGAGCACCATGAAGGTGGTCACGACGATGAAGATGACGAAGAACAGCCACGCGGCGGGATGCTTCTCCATCACCGGCTTGGCGACGTCGTTGGTCCAGCCTTCGAGCGTCATCACGGTGAACAGGGTCCACAGCGCGTCGCCGAGCGAGCCGAACAGGTTGGGGTTGTCCTCGCCGTACAGCTTAACCGCCATCACGGCGAAGACGTAGTAGATGAGGCCGATCAGGAAGATGATCGAGGCCATGCCGGGCAGCGACGCGAGCAGGCCCGCGACCACGCGCCTGAGCGTCGGCACGGCGGTGACGAGGCGCAGCACCCGCAGGACGCGCAGCGCGCGCAGCACCGTGAAGCTCTCGGTCGCCGGCACCAACGCGATGCCGACGACGATGAAGTCGAACACGCTCCAGGGATCGCGGAAGAACGCCAGCCGATGAACGGCCATGCGCGCGAGAATCTCGATCACGAACACCGCCAGGATGATGTGGTCGAGGATCTCGAGCAGCCGGCCATGCGACGCCATCGCGGCCTTGTTGGTCTCGAGCCCCAGAATGACGGCGTTGATGATGATGAGCGACATGATCACGCGCTCGGTGCGCGGGTCGTTGACGATGGTGCGGAGCCAGGCCATCACGATTTCCCCCTCGCGGCGATCGTCCGAACGGATCGGCCGAAGAAGATACGATGTTACGGAGCTAATCCACGACGATATTGTTCTTCTTGATCACCTCGCCCCAGCGCTGCAATTCCTCCTTGATGAAGGCCGCCATCTCGGCGGGCGTGCTGGGGATCGGCTCGACGCTGGCGGCGCGGAAGCGCGCCTGCACGTCGGGCATCTTGAGCACCTCGACCACCGCCTTGCCGATCTCGGCCTGCAGCACGGCCGAGGTCTTCGGCGGCGCCGCCAGCCCGAACCAGCCGGTCGAGACGAGCCCGGGCAGGCCGGCCTCGGCCGAGGTCGGGACCTCCGGCAGGGTCGGCGCCCGCTTGGCGTCGAGCACGGCCACCACCTTGACCTTGCCGTCGCGGAAGTGCGGCCGCGCCGCCGCGACGTTGCCGAAGAACACGTCGACATGGCCGCCGATCATGTCCTGCAGCACCAGCGTCTCGCCGCGGTAGGGCACGTGCACCATCCGGGTGCCGGTCATGGTCTGGAACATCATGCCGGTGAGATGCGGGGTGGCGCCGTTGCCCTGGCTGCCGAACGTGACCTTGCCGGCGTTCGCCTTGACGTAGTCGATCAGCTCCTGCAGCGAATTCGCCGGCAGCTCCTTGCGCACGATCGCCACGTTGGGCACCGAGCCGATGAGCGTGATCGGCACGAACTCGCTGGGCTTGTAGGACAGCTGCTTGTAGAGCGTCTGGTTGATCGCCAGCGGTCCGGGCGGCGCCAGCAGCAGCGTGTAGCCGTCGGGCTCCGATTGATAGGCGAGCTCGGCGCCGATATTGCCGCCGGCGCCGGTCTTGTTCTCGATCACGATCGGCTGCCCCCACCTGGCCTGCAGCTTCTCGCCGATGATGCGGGCCAGGATGTCGTTGATGCCGCCGCCGGGGAACGGAACGATGAACTTGACCGCGCGGGTGGGGTAGGGGGCCTGCGCCGCAGCCGGGCCGGCAAACATGCCGAAGGCGGCGGCGATGAGCGCGACCCCGCCGGCGCAGATGATCCGTTTCATTCCGTGCCCTCCCGATGCGTAGTGCGTAGGTTGGGTCGAGTTCTTACGAGACCCAACATCTCGCCACAACGGGGAACGTTGGGTCTCGTAAGAACTCGACCCAACCTACGACGGAGCTACGACGCGGCTAACGCTTGAGGAGCGAGTCGGGCACCTTGCCGCCGTTCTCGGCGAGCTTGCGCATGACCTGCTTGTGCAGCCAGATGTTCATCTCGGCGGAGCCGTCGAGCGCGCCGGTGTAGCCGAGCTCCTGCGCCAGCTGCTTTGCGGGCGGTGAGGCTGCTGTCGAGCTTGAGCAGCTTCATCAGGTCGACGATCGATTGCCGCCAGTTCAGGTCCTCGTCGCCCTCGTCCTCCATCTTGGTCAGGATGGCTTCGACGTCGACCACGGTCGCGGCCGAGCCGCCGCCGGCGGGCGGTTGCGCCGCCGGGAGCGGCCGCGGCCGCGCCGGGCGCCTTGCTGCCGAAGATGGCGCTCATGATGCTGCCGAAAACGCTCATGGTGTCCCTCCTACAAAGTCATGGCTGACGATCTGACAACCGCAAGGCGATCGAAAGGTTCAGAGACGGTTCATGCTATCGCGCGTCTCGCGCGCGCCGTGGTAGCAGGGTGATGCGTCAAGTCAATGAATGAAGCAATGGCTGCCCGCGCGGCTCTCGGGGCGCGGTCGCCGGCGTCAGGGTCGAATGTCGGCGTCGAAGGCAGGGAGGCGGCCCAACCTTCATTTTACCATGCTGACGGATTCACAAGCGCAAAGGTGGCAGACCGGGCAAGATGCCACGGGCCGAAGAACCAACAGAGAACCAACGACAACAAGGCCCCGTCAACGGTGAGGCGGATGCCGACGCAAATGTACTTCATGGACCTGGCCCGGCGCTGCCGGTTCTTGTCCCACAACACGCTCGATCTGCGCGTCGCGCGCGAGCTGCGCACGCTGGGTGACGAGCTCGAGGCAAAGGCGCGGGAGGCCCAGGTCATCGCCGACGCCGCCGTGCCCGACATCGTGCAGGCCTACGCCCCCCGCTGAACCTAAGCGGAGTAGAACGCCGTCGCCGGCGGCCCGTAGGCGGCGTGCCTGATCACGCGGGCGCGTATTTTTCCCTGACGCCCTTCCTTCGAGAGCCGCTCCCCGGTGGCCTTGTAGGCGGCCTCGTCCTCGTTGGTCGCGGCGACCTTGCGCCACGGCTGCCGGTCCCAGCGGCCGTTCGGCCACAGCTGCACTTGATAGATGTCCATGCTTGAACTCCCCGATTGAGGGGCTCGATAGATGCGCTTTTTGACGAGAATCCGGCAGAACCGGCGACCATTTTGTGGCAAGCGGGTAGGGGCGAGGTGCGAATGTCGAGCGGCGAATAGCGATTGGAACCGTTCTATTCACTTGCTGCAGCCGGCCTGTAACCACCTGCGCACCCGCTAAAATCGCCTCCCATGCGAAGCCCATGCTCGCTACGACCCGTGGACAACTCACCACGGCAGCGGCCAACCCCATCTGGATGCCGCCGACCAGTACAACCCTGCCACGAGAACAACCACAAAACATTTCATGAGGATCGAGTCGATGAACTGCCTTCCACGCGGTATTGTGAAATCCAGCCTGGGCGGTGGCACAATTCCTTCCATCAGGAGGGCCTCTCTCTCCCGCCTGGCAGCCGATAGCGTCTCTTCTTCTTCTCTCGGATCAGCCACCGATCCAGCTCCCAAAATTTGCCGCGAACCCACTGCCTTTCCCCCTTCCTACAGTACTACATTCTGTCCCGGCGCCATCGACGAACAGTCCGAGACTAATCGCCAAAAAGTGGCGGCTGCGGGCGTACTGACCGCAACGAGCTCAGCGCCGGATTGGGCGAGCGGTTCGAGACCATGGGCATCGCGCTCAAGTTCTATTCGTGCGTGGGCAGCAATCACACCACGCTCGACGCCCTCCGCGACATCGCCCGGCGGCGCCCGTTCGCGCCCGGCGACGTCGAGCGCATCGTGGTGCACGGCTCGCAGGTCACGGTCGATCACGTGGGCTGGCGCTATCGCCCCGAGGGGCTCACCGCGGCGCAGCTCAACCTGCCGTTCTGCGTCGCCACCCTGCTGCTCGAGGGCGACGTGTTCGTCGACCAGTTCGCCCCGGAGGCGGTCGACGACGCCGCGCGCATCGCGCTGTCGCGCAAGGTCGAGGTCGTGCACGATCCCGCCATCACGGCGCTCGGCGCCGGCTTCCGCCACAAGGTGCGCCTCGAGGTGCATTTCCGCGACGGCACGGTGGCGACCGAGACGCGCGAGGCGCCGCGCGGCAGCGAGCAGTCGTTCGCGTCGAGGCCGAGATCGTCGAGAAATTCCGCAAGCTCACCCGCGCGGCGATGCGCGAGCCGCAGCAGGATGCGCTGATCGAGGCGGTGCTCGGGTTGGAGAAGCTGGAGGATGCCGGGGAGTTGGCGCGACTGCTGCGGGTGGGATGAGGGCGTGGGCCGAGCGGCGCCTTGATATGGGGGCGCGCGCCAGAATTCTTGCCCGGTGATGCGGCATCGCGGCGCGCCGCGAGGCTGCACCGTCGGTGGCTCGCGTGCCCGAAACTCTGATATACGGATGGCGGAACGCGGGCGTAGTTCAATGGTAGAACGGCAGCTTCCCAAGCTGCATACGAGGGTTCGATTCCCTTCGCCCGCTCCAATACTTAGCAGCGTTCCATCCCAAAGTGTTGCAGCCGGTTTTGCAGATTTTCCGCCCGGTTTGTTCTCGATCAGCTTGCAACGGAGTAGACTCCGCACACGGTGATTCTTCGAAAGTACGCCATGAAGCAAGTCGCGTTTTTCGAAGCGTCGCGTTCAATCCTCGCACCCTCCAATTCGACATCTGGAAGGGCACAGCGACATTGGATGCGATCAGGAAGGCTGGACTAGCAGCCGATCTTTCCTATCCGCTGTATGGCGAGGAGAAGCTTGCCGTTGACGGATGGGGCTGCAAAGCGTCCTAGCGCCCGCCGTCTTTTCTTGCCTGATTGAGTTGCTGAATCGCTGCCTTCGTCGCCGCCGCGCGAGCGACATAGCGTCGAATGATTTTCTCAGCCTGATCTTCGCTCCAAGCCAGAATCTCCGCAATCACGCGGATTGGCAGGCCCGCAATGTAGAACTTGATCGCGGCTGTGCCGTGTTGCGCAGCGGCCACACTGGGCGGAAATCGTATGCCCCCAGGATTTTTAGATGGAGGCTGCCACCTTTTTACCAATGTCCCGGAGTGGCTTAGCGATGGATGCGAGGAGGCTGCGCAAGAGGGGAGCGTGCAAATGATTAGAGTCGTGATAGACACGGTGCTGTTTTCCTGCATGGGCGCTTTTGGAACTGCAATCGTGATCGCCGTAGCGACGCTGGCTAAGCTAGTTTGACCAGCCGGAAATTACGGAGCGCACGCCAGCGGCGTTGCGCCGCGCGCCCAGGACTGGACCATCCACTCCGACGGAGGCGATGCGCCTCAAGTATCTACGTGGGCTGGTGGGAGCTACGCCCTCCCGCACGAAGCGGTTGCTTGGTTACGGGCTCGACCCTGACCCTGCCGCGCTGCTGGCGGTCTACTACCGCAATGGCGGCTACATCCTCGATGAGAGGCTCTACGCCAAGCGTCTGACAAACCAGCAGCTAGCCACTGGTCTCGGAAGTAATATGGGCTCCAAATTGTGTCGCGTGGTCGCTCAAGGCGCCCCGCAAAGGACAACTGACCTGTGTGGTACGCCAGCAGTCCATTCGCGAGCGCCCCAACGTGACGAGCTGATTTCCTACGGCCTACGTTCCGCAGCGACCCCTCCTCAAAGCGCCGCCCGTTTCGCGGCGGAGCAGAGGATAGCAATTTCCCCTTCAATACCGCTTGTTTTGTGCGGTAGCCTCGGTCCGGCGCGGCCTGTGCGCCCGAGGTGATCGATATCCATGAACCCTCATCGCCGTAAGGTCTTGCAGCTTGCGGCAGGCGCCGCCGCGTTGCCTGCCGCGTCACGCCTCGCCTGGGCGCAAGCCTACCCGGCGCGGCCCGTGCGCATCATTCTCGGCTTTGCCCCCGGCGGCGCGGCCGATGCGTCCGCCCGCGTGATCGGGCAATGGCTGTCCGAGCGGCTCGGCCAGCAATTCGTTGTCGAGAACCGTACCGGCGCCAGCGGCAACATCGCAACCGAGGCGGTCGTACGCGCGCCGGCGGACGGCTACACGCTCCTGCTCGTGGTGCCCGCGCATGCCATCAACGTCCACCTCTACGACCGGCTCGGTCACGTGTTCATTCGCGATGTCGATCTGGTCGCGGGCATCATCCGCGTGCCGAATGTGTTCGAGGTCAATCCCGAGGTTCCGGCCGCCAACCCTCGCGACTTCATCGCCTATGCCAAGGCCAATCCGGGGAAGCTGAGCTTTGGTTCGGCGGGCATTGGCACGACCTCCCACATGGCCGGCGAGTTGTTCAAGCTGATGACCGGCGTCGATATGGTGCACGTGCCGTTCCGCGGCAACGGTCCGGCGATGACGGCGGTGCTCGGCAACCAGGTGCAGGCAGCGTTCGCCGACATGATTTCGTCAGTCGAGGCCATCAGGGCCGGCAAGCTGCGTGGCTTGGCGGTGACCACCGGCGCACGCTCGCCGGCGCTGCCCGATCTGCCGACGATCGCGGAGTCCGGCGTGCCGGGATACGAGGCGAGCTCCTGGTTCGGCCTCGCTGCACCGAAAGGAACACCGGCCGAGATCGTCGAGCGGCTCAACCTCGAGATCAATGCGGGACTTGCCGATGCGCAGGTGAAGGCGCGCCTCGCGAACGTGGGCGGCACCGGGATTCCAGGCACCCCCGCCGATTTCCGCAAGATCATCACCGACGAGACCGAGAAGTGGGGCGGCGTCGTCCGCGCAGCCAAGATCAAGGCGGAGTGAGGCTGCCCGCGCTTTCATCAATCGAATGCTTCGCGAGGGGGGAAGCCAATGCCGACCTACATCGTGCTGGTAAACTTCACCGACCAAGGCGTGCGAGGCGTGAAGGAAATTCCCAACAGGCAGACGGTCTCGCGCGAAACGGCAATGAAATTCGGAGTGGAGCGGAAACAAGTCTGGATGACTTTCGGGCCCTACGACTTCGTTCATCTGTATGAAGCGCCCAGCGACGAGGCGATGGCGAAGTTCGTCATGACACTTGGTTCATTCGGCAACGTCAGGACGACGGTCATGCGAGCTTGGGATGAATCCGAGCATCTTCCGCTCATTCGTGACTTGCCGTGACCGGCGTGAGGGCCGTTCAACGGCGCTTGGCCTCAATGAGTTGACCAACCGAGCTTGGTTGCGCCGTGCCGGTGGGCAGGATGATGGCGCCGTCGGCCTCCTGCACATGCGACCCCGACAACCGCAACAAGGTCGCTCAGACGAAGTCCGGTATGGGCGGCGAGATCGACGGCGTGTCGCCGTCGATGATGCAGGAGCGCGCCCATAGCGCCTCGACGGCAGCGACGACCAGCGGGTCGTGCAGCTGTCCAATCGTGCCCGTTGCGGGTGATTACGCCGTGCGGCCCCGAAACGCGCGGACGACCCAGATCAGCAAACACGCGCCGATGAATCCAGCAATCAGGTAGCCGAGCCATCCGACCCAGGGCGATTCCAAAGAAGCTGAAAATGGCGCTGGCAATCGCAGCTCCGACGATGCCGAGCACGATATTCATCAGCAATCCCATATCGCTCTTCATGAACTGCTCAGCCAGCCAGCCTGCAACCCCGCCGATGATAATGGCTGCGATCCAACCAATTGTCGGGTCTTTCATGGCTCGTCTCCTTTGGAAGGGGGTGCAGCCCTGCACCCATCCGAAATTCTCCGATCTATCAGGGCAGTTAACAAGCGGTCTGTGATGATCGTCCCGCGATCTAGACCGCATCCACATACCGCACCGCCCATCACGATGAGGTCGGGAAGAGCCCGGGTGTACGAAGTGGATGGCCCCAGGTCGCGCTTCGGCAAGTGTCAGGATGCCGAACTTGCCAATGGTGTGTCGCTTGATAGGAGCCGACCATGACGACGAAGGTCTTGAGCGCCGGTCACTTGGGATACGCGAATGCCGAGCGGGTACGGACGCGACTGTCCCGGGTCGGGCCGGCCTTGCATTCGCCCCAAAGGGCGGCAAGCTTCTTGCTCTTCGAACCTGCGAGCCCATCCCATGACCTTGCACAAAGCCTTATTGACCCTCGGTCTCGTCTGCGCGATCGCGGGCGTGGCCCATGCGCAGGAGCAGCCTCCCGGCGTGGTGGCGCGCGGCAGCTCGGACGTGCTGTCGGGCGGGCTTCCGGTGGCGCGCCAGGGCGACGCCACCACCTCGCCGGGCGGCGTCGTCACCGAAGGCTCGAGCGACGTTCTCATCAACGGCAAGCCGGCGGCGCGGCTCGGCGACCGCACCAATTGCGGCGTGGTCGTGCGCGGCTCCAGCAGCGTGTACATCAACGGCAAGCCCATGGCGCGCACCGGGGACAGCACGTCCGGTTGCTGAGCTAAAGCTTGTTCCGGTGAAAGTTGATGCATGACGATGCCACACGAAAGGTGTGCTCCCTCCCCCTTTGTGGGGGCGGCATGCGGAGGAGTGTGGCAGTTGGTATGCGGCGCACCGCACAACTTGTAGGTGCAGCCGCGTCGTTGCGCTGTGCGTCGTTTGCGGGCGCGCCGACGAGGGGCGCCCCTGCGTATGTCGGACCGCGAATCGACAGCGTCGCAGGACTAGCGATTGCCAGACCGGGACGAAGCAACATCTGACGCGATGGATTCTTATCGCTAATCCGGGAGAGCAGCTCTCACCGGCATGAACATTCACTTGCACCGGGTATCCAGCAGGCCCTGCATCCCGTTCACGCCCTCGTCCATATCCTTCATGGTGTCGTCACGCTTCTTGCCCTCGTCGAAGCATTGCTTTGCGATCTCGCGGATCGACACCATGATCCCGTGCAGGCGGCCGACGGCCGCGCAAAATTCAGGCGGTGTCTTGGCTTCTTTAAGGGGGACGCGATCGCCGTGCTCCTTGAGCGCCACGATGATGTCATCGCATTCGTCGGCGCGTGAAGATGACGACGCACTGCTCAAGGCCACCGCGAGCACGACCGTCACGCAATTCAAGGTCGATACGAGTTTCATTTGCTCCTCCGGTGCGGACAAGCCATCGCGTCTTGTCAAAAAACGCGGCGACCACGCAAGCACATCATCACCCAGCGGCCGACGAGCCGCTGCACGAGACGTTCTACAGGACGTGGTCCATGCCGGACGATCCTGCTGCCTCGTCGAAAATTGAAGGGCAGCTCCGGATCAAATAGAAAGGACCCCGGAGGAGGTTGAGCCGTCCGGGGTCGCGACCCCATCTCTATGCCTTGGGGGGTTCGATATGGAGTCGCGGCGCGTTGCGTACGCAAATGGTGAGTCAATTTCATGTCCGGTCGGCGTAAAACTTCCGTATCCGCCGTGCGATCCGGTGCGGACAAAGTCGACGAGCGCAAACCCACCCCGATGCTCGGCGATGTCCAGCGGTTCACTGGTTGCGCAGATCGAGTGTCATGAAGATGCTGTTGGGGTCGTTCACATAGTCGGCGAATGGCTGGCATTCAATGAAGCCGTGGCTCCGGTACAGCGCAACGGCAGGCTGGAAGTAATCCCAGGAGCCGGTCTCGAGGCTCAGACGCGAAATTCCACGCGACCGCGCAAATGCAATAATGTGCTGCAGCATGGCGCTGCCCACGCCCTTTCGGCGGACGGCCAGCAGCGGTGTGCATTGATTTCACCTCGCCGTGACCTGCGGAAAGCTGCTTCAACGCCCCCACCGCGACGAGAGTTTCGCCGTCCCATGCCGTCCAAAAGGTGATATCGGGCGATTGCAACCCAGCGAGGTCCAGGGCGTGCGCACTGCCGGGCGCGGTTTGTGCACGCGCGGTGGTGAGATGGTAACGCAGCATATCGATGACTCGCGGGTCATTCAGATCGCCAGAGGTAATATGCATGACCTTCGCTCGAGCTTTGGGGGCTCACCATCACCAACCAGAGACCGATCATAATCTCGACGGGGTGGCGCGGCTCACAGCTTCAGGAACGTCTCGAGCAAGACCGGGCGGTAGTCGGTCTCTTCCAGAGCCAGCTTCCGGTGATAGCTCGGGTCGTACCACCGCCGCGTCGCCTCGTCCAAACGATGCTCGCTGTTGTGAAAGTGTCCGTGAATGTTGATGTCATGCGACCCGGCTTTTTCCAAGGGCACATGCGAAAACAGAATCTGCTTGCCGAAATAGGTGTTGGAAAGCATCTCGCAGACGAAATCCCAACCGCGCTGATAATACCAGGCGTCACTCTTCTTGTCGTGATTGCCGCGCACCAATACCGCCTTGAAATTCGTTGGAAGCGCGTCCAGAAGCGCCGAATTCCACTTGTCGTCGTTGCCGATGCAGATATCGCCCAGATGAATCAGCACGCCATCGTCGGGCATCGCCGCGAGATTCCTCAGAATTCGCTCGGAGTGGTCGGCGGGACGCCCGCAGAGCTCGACCATCTTGGCATGGCCCAGATGGGTATCGGTGATGATCCAGATTTTCATGTCGCGTCGATGGATTGGGAGGAGGCGCTATTTTTTGCAGCATTCATTCCATGTCGGCGCGAGTCTGGCGACCGCTTTGTGAGCGAGCGTCTTGCAATGCTGGAGACACGACCCGGCGAGCTGCAGAAGCGCGGAGTCTTGCACGGGAAGAAGCCCGGCGGACAGACTTGCCAGGCTTCCCCGGAGTAGTGGTACTGGAGGTCACTTTCCACTACCCCAACAGGGGGGCTCAACGACAAGAACGCTAACACGACACGACGACGTGAGGGCGGTAGGATGATCGGTGAATGTGAAACAGAAACAGCGTGGCAGCTCGGACACATGTGAGCGCGCCATTGCGGCACCAGGGTGTGCACTCACGCGTGCGCCGCCGGCAGCGGGTGAACTGCGCAACGGCGATAGAAGCGTCGCGAACCATTACTCCTGTTTCGGTCAGGCGGTGCGCTTCGCGAACATCCCCCAAATGACGAGGACGATGATTGCGCCGATCACGGCTCCGATCAGCCCGGCCCCTTCGTCCGCGCGGTAGAAGCCGAGGGCGTGCCCGAGATAGGTTGCGACAAAGGCCCCGGCGATGCCCAGCAGCGTCGTCAGGATGAAGCCGCTCGGCTCGTTGGGACCAGGATGAATGAACTTGGCGATGATCCCGGCAACAAAGCCGATGATGATTGTCCAGATGACACTCATTGCGATCTCCGTTGGCCACGCCTCGCAGGCCGGCGATAACCGCGGCACAGCGGCAAAGTTCCGAGCAGGGATCGCGAGCAATCGGCTTGGTGCGCGCCTTGGGCAACGTATCGAGAATAGGCCGCAGGGCGCATTGTTGCCGTGCGCGCCCAAGGGCTTCAAGACCCATCTATACTAAGGGTTTACATATCAATACGTGGACGCGGTGGCTAAATGTGTGATAAATGAACAGTCATGCAACAGCTACTGTGAATTCTCTCGCCAGTTCATTTTATTTATAACAATTCAAAACTACGAAATGTCGGCCGAATATGTTGATCGGCCGGACCATTACATGTATTCAGCCGATCTCTTCGAGGCTCGTTCGTCCATGTCCTTCTGGAAATCTTGGCGGCGTCCTCTTCGCAGGGAGCGCACGCGATGTCTCCATCTGCCGCTAATCCGGTCGCCTTGGCTGACGTTTCACCTCTGGCTCCACCTCGGTTCGCCGGTGCTGCTGGTACCGATCGCGGCGTCGGGCGCGTGTTCCTCACCGGCGTCTTTCGGGTTGTTTTCGCCGTGACCGGCGTGATGATGTGGTTGCGCGGACGGCGAGGCCGCAAGGCGGAACCCGGTGTCGGGCGAGCCGCAGGCGGCCGAATGAGGGGCCTTGCGGGCGTTACATTATAACGTCACATTCTGCGCGCTGTTCGTGATTGTGTGAGCGTGCGATGTGGTGGCGTAAGACTTGGTGGCGTGAGGCTAGTTGCGTGTAAGGCTTGGCGAGGCGAGATGCGGCAAGGCCAGCGGTCGAGGGAGTGTTTGCGCAGCGTGTGGACGCGGGCTTGGCCCGTCGCCGCCATCCTGCTCGCCGGCGCGGTTCCGCTGCTGATCGCCGGCGCCGCCTGGGCGCAGGCGCCGGAAGAGCCGACGGCGCCGCCACCGGTCATCGGCACCGCCCTGCTGCCGCGCGATCTCTCCCCGTGGGGCATGTTTCTCAACGCCGACGTGGTGGTGCAGGCGGTCTTGGTCGGGCTTGCCTTCGCGTCGGTCGTCACCTGGACGGTGTGGCTCGCCAAGACCATCGAGCTCACGGCCGCCAAGCGGCGGGTGCGGCGGGCGCTGGCAGCGCTCGCGGGCGCACGCTCGACCACCGAGAGCGCCGAGCGCATCCCCGATCCCAACAGCGAGGTCGGAAAGCTGCTCGGCGCGGCCGTGACCGAGCTGCAGCTCTCCGCCGGCGCGGTCGAGCGCGACGGCATCAAGGAGCGGGTCGCCTCCCGGCTCGAGCGCATCGAGGCGAGCTACGGCCGCCGCATCATGCGCGGCACCGGCGTGCTGGCCACGATCGGCGCGACCGCCCCGTTCGTCGGCCTGTTCGGCACGGTCTGGGGCATCATGAACAGCTTCATCGGCATCTCGAAGTCGCAGACCACCAACCTGGCGGTGGTGGCGCCCGGCATCGCCGAGGCGCTGCTGGCGACCGCGCTGGGGCTTGCGGCGGCCATTCCGGCCGTGGTGATCTACAACGTGTTCGCGCGCTCGATCGCGGGCTATCGCGCGCAGCTCGGCGACGCCTCGGCCGAGGTGCTGCGGCTGGTCAGCCGCGATCTCGATCGTCCGGTGGCCGCGCCGGCACCCGCAGCGGCCGCGCGCCGGCCGACGCCGCTGCCCGCGGCCGAGTGAGAGTCAAGTCATGAGCGTTCGTCTCGATCACGGTGAGGATACGCTCGCGGAAGTCCACGAGATCAACGTCACGCCGTTCATCGACGTGATGCTGGTGCTGCTGATCATCTTCATGGTGGCGGCGCCGCTCGCCACCGTCGACATTTTGGTCAACCTGCCGGCCGCGAGCGTTCAGCCGCAACCGCGGCCGGACAAGCCGCTGTATCTGTCGATCAAGTCCGATCTTACGCTCGCGCTCGGCAATGACGCGGTTGGCCGCGACATGTTGCGCAGCACGCTCGATCGGGCTGCGAACGGCGACAAGGACAAGCGTCATCTTCCTGCGCGCGGACAAGACGGTGCCGTACGGCGAAGTCATGGAAGTCATGAATATCCTGCGTGTCGCAGGCTACCTCAAGGTCTCGCTGGTCGCGTTGGAGAAGTTGTCCGCACCATGATGGCGTTCGAAGATATCGCCAACCTGCGCCGTTGGGTGATCAGCGGCACCATCGTCGTGCTTGCGCACGGCGCCTTCGCGGCCGCGGTGGTCACCTGGCGCGATACCGATGAGGCGGCCGAGCCGGCCGCCGCCATCGTCGTCGAGTTTGCGCCGGTGCCGGTCGGGCCGGCCAAGCCGGAGAGCGATCTCGCGCCCGGCCCCGAGCAGGTGATGTCCGACGCCTCGCCCAACCGTCCGACCGAGACCATCGAGGAGAAGATCGAGGAGAAGGTCGAGCTGAAGGTCGAGGTCAAGGTCGAGCAGAAGGTCGAAGAGAAGGTCGAGCCGAAGCCGGTGGAGGAGCCGCCGCCGGAGGTTCAGCCGGCGCTCAACCCGGAGGTGGCGATCGAGCCGCCGGCGCCGCAGCGGGAGGTCAAGCAGGAAACGCCGCAGCGGCAGGAGCCGCGGCCGCCGGCGCCCGTCACCACGGCGCCGCAGGTGGTGCCGGAGGAGACGGCGGCGATCCCGGCTGCTCCGACGCCAGGTCCGGTCACCCCCAAGAACTCTCAGAGCGTCGTGAAATGGAGGAGCCAGGTCTCGGCGCTGCTCGAGCGCAACAAACGCTACCCGCCGGCGTCCCAGTCCCGCCGCGAGCAGGGTATCACTCAGGTGTTCTTCGGTCTCGACCGGCAGGGCAGGGTGATCGACAGCCGTGTGGTGCGTTCATCGGGCGCGGCCGCGCTCGACGAGGAGGCGCTCGCGCTCCTGCGCCGGGCCCAGCCGTTCCCGCCCCCGCCCAGCGAATATTTCACGGGTGAGCGTGTGGATCTGATCGTGCCGATCCGCTTCAACATCAAGTGAAGGCGACGGCCGTCGAGCTATTGTCCGCGGCCGGGTTCGGGCCTATTTCAGGGGCAAGCGGCCATGCTGGGCTTGGCCTGGAGGTTCCGCCATGTCCGAAACGTCTTCTGCGGTCACGCCCCGGTTGTCGCCTGCGCTGCTGATCGTCGCGGCGGTGGTCGGCATGTTGATGGCCGGAACGGTGGCGCTGTGGGCGCATTACGGCACCGCGGTGTTCTACGAGATGATCGTCGCCGGGCTCGCCGCATGCTTGTGAGCGCTCCGGCGCTCGTGCATGCCCGCGACGGAGGCGGCCGAGAGGAAACCATATGAATGCACGTAGCGCCCGCATCCTGGTGACGGTCGCGGCATTTCTCGCCGGGCTCGTGCTCTGCTTCGGCGTCATCCTGATCGTGAGCGGGCGCCTGTCCGCGCCGGTGGCGCAGCAGGTCGCGGCCATCGGCGGCCCGTTCAAGCTGGTCGATCAGAACGGCAAGACGGTCACCGAGCAGGACCTCAAGGGACGGCCGTTCCTGGTGTTCTTCGGCTTCACCCGCTGCCCCGACATCTGTCCCACCACCTTGTTCGACGTGTCCGAGATCATGCGCGCGCTCGGCAAGGACGCCGACCGCGTGGGCGCGCTGTTCATCACGGTCGATCCGGAGCGCGATACGCCGGCCGCGCTCAAGGACTATCTGTCGAGCTTCGACCCGCATCTCTCCGGCCTCACCGGCGAGCCGGACGCGGTGGCGGCGGTGGCCAAGGCCTACCGCGTCTATTTCAAGAAGGTGCCGCTCGACCAGGGCGGCTACACCATGGACCACACGGCGATCGTCTATCTGATGGACAAGGACGGACGCTTCGTCTCGCCTTTCAGCCTGAAGCGGACGACGGAGGCGGCCGCCGCCGATCTGCGCCGGCATCTGTGAGCGGATTCAATCGGCTCGGGCGCCGACGCCGCCACCGATCTGCCTTAACCGGCCCGTTTATAGGCGGCTCGACCAGCGCTGTCCGGCCTCGAGGCCGCCAGAACAGGGATGACCGTGTCCGCCTATTGCTTGCGACGCCTCGTTACGCCCACCCGATCGCTGGTCGGCGCGGTGACGTCGCCTGCTGCTGTTGGGGGCGCTTCTCGCCGGCGACCAGAGCTCGGCGCAGCTGGCCGGCGGCGACCCCGGCGTGCGGGTGCCGGGCTTCTGGGATCCGCGGCGGCGGCCGGAACGGCCCGACCTGACGCGCCTCACCGTGCTCCGCTTCCTCACCGAGGTCGACTATCCGCCGTTCAATTTTGCCGGTCCGGACGGCCATCCGCAGGGCTTCAACGTCGATCTGGGGCGGGCGATGTGCGAGGAGATCAAGCTCGCCTGCACCATCCAGATGCGCCGTTTCGAGACCCTGATCCCCGCGCTCAACGCCAACCAGGGCGACGCGGTGATCGCCTCGATCGCGGCGACCTCCGACATGCGCGGCAAGGTCGATTTCAGCGACCCGTATTACCGCACGCCGGCGCGCTTCGTGGCCAAGCGCGACTCGCCGATCGACGATCCGCTGCCCGAGAAGCTCGAAGGCAAGAAGGTCGCGGTGGTCGGCGGCACCGCGCACGAGGCCTATCTCAAGGCGCTGTTCACCGAGGTCGAGCTGCGCGCCTATCCGAGCAGCGACGTGGCGCGGCTGGCGCTGCGCAAGGGCGACGTCGATCTCATGTTCGGCGACGCCATCTCGCTCGCCTTCTGGCTCAACGGCACCGATTCGGAGAATTGCTGCAGCTTTCGCGGCGGGGCCTACATGGACAGCCGCTATTTCGGCGAAGGCATCGGCATCGTGGTGAGGAAGGGCAACGACACGGTCCGAATGGCGCTGAACTGGGCGCTGTTCCGGGTGTGGGAGCAGGGCCGCTTCACCGATTTGTGGCTGCGCTATTTCCCGGTGAGCCCGTTTTGATGGGTTTGACGATGCACCGGCAGTCGATTGACGGCCGGGCCTGCCGTTCATAGTGTCCCGGCGCAACGAGAGCCGGATGTCGGAAGTCGTCGAAAGCACTGTGCAGAATCTCCGCACGCTCGCCGAGCAGTCGAACGCCTGGCCGTTCGAGGAGGCGCGCAAGATCGTCGCGCGCCTGCAGCGGCGGCCGAAGGACGAGGTCGTGTTCGAGACCGGCTACGGCCCCTCGGGCCTGCCGCATATCGGCACCTTCGGCGAGGTGGCGCGCACCACCATGGTGCGCCACGCCTTCCGCGTGCTCACCGACGACAAGATCAAGACCCGGCTGATCGCGTTCTCGGACGACATGGACGGGTTGCGCAAGGTGCCCGACAACGTGCCGAACCGGGACATGATGGCGACCGCATCTCGGCAAGCCGCTGACCAGCGTGCCTGACCCGTTCGGAACGAATATCCATCGCTTTGGCGCGCACAACAATGCGCGGCTGCGCGCCTTCCTCGACCGCTTCGGCTTCGACTACGAGTTCCTGTCGTCGACCGCCTGCTACACGTCCGGCCGGTTCGACGCCACGCTGTTGAAGGTGCTGGAGCGGTTCGAGGCGGTGATGCAGATCATGCTGCCGTCGTTGCGCGAGGAGCGCGCGCAGACCTACTCGCCGTTTCTCCCGATCGACCCACGCACCGGCGTCGTGCTGCAGGTGCCGGTGGTCGCGCACGACGCCAAGGCCGGCACCATCACGTATGAGGACCCGCAGAGCAACGAGCGTGTGACCACGCTCGTCACCGGCGGGCGCACCAAGCTGCAATGGAAGCCGGACTGGGCGATGCGCTGGGCCGCGCTCGGCATCGACTACGAGATGGCCGGCAAGGATCTGATCGATTCGGTCAAGCTCTCGGGCGAGATCTGCCGCGCGCTCGGCGCCCTGCCGCCGGAGGGCTTCAACTACGAGCTCTTTCTCGACGAGAAGGGCCAGAAGATCTCGAAGTCCAAGGGCAACGGGCTGACCATCGACGAATGGCTGCGCTACGCCAGCCCGGAATCGCTGTCGCTGTTCATGTATCGCGAGCCGAAGGCGGCGAAGCGGCTCTATTTCGACGTGATCCCGCGGCACGTCGACGAGTATCAGCAGCATCTCGAGGCCTACCAGCGGCAGGACGGCAGGCAGCGGCTGTCGAATCCGGTCTGGCACATCCATTCCGGCCATCCGCCCAAGGCCGACATGCCGATCTCGTTCTCGATGCTGCTCACCTTGGTGGCGTCCTCGAACGCCGAGAATGCCGAGACGCTGTGGGGCTTCATCGGCCGCTACCGGCCGGGCGTGACGCCGCAGACGCATCCGAAGCTCGACGCGCTGGTCGGCTATGCGATCCACTATTTCCGCGACTTCGTGCTGCCGCACAAGAAATTCCGCGAGCCGGTCGAGGCCGAGCGCGCGGCGCTGCTCGATCTGCGCGACGCGCTCTCGCAGCTGCCCGCCGATGCGAGCGCCGAGCAGATCCAGGAGGTCGTCTACGAGGTCGGCCGGCGCGAGCCGTTCCTCGACAAGACCGGCAAGATCAAGACCAAGGACGGCAAGCCCGGCGTCGCGCTCGACTGGTTCAACATGCTCTACCAGGTGCTGCTCGGCCAGGAGAAAGGCCCGCGCTTCGGCTCGTTCGTCGCCGTCTACGGCCTCAAGAACACGGTCGACATGATCGACGGCGCGCTGGCGAGATCGGCGTGAATTGCGTCCGCTCCTCGTTGCCCGCATGGTAGGGGCGACCCTTGTGGTCGCCCCGTTCGTGGCGGTCGCGGGCGCCCACAAGGGGCGCCCCTACCGGCCAACGCCTAACATCCAGCTGAAATGACCCTCTCCGCCTTCGCCGTCATCGGCGTCACCATCGTCTTTTCATCCTTCCTGTCCGGCGTGTTCGGCATGGCCGGCGGGATGGTGCTGCTCGGCGTGCTGCTCGCCTATTTCGACGTCGCCACCGCGATGATCTTCTTCTCCATCGTCCAGGGGGTCGCCAACGGCTGGCGCGTGGTGCAATGGCGGCAATACATCAGGTGGCCGATCATCGGCTGGTACGTGGTCGGCGCGGTGATCTCGTTCGCGGTCATGTGGCTGATCGCGATCGTGCCCGACAAGGCGGCGGTCTACCTCATGCTCGGGCTGACGCCGTTCGTGGTCGAGGCGTTGCCCGCCAGCATGCGGCCGAACATCGAATGGCGGGGCGTGCCGTTCTTCACCGGCCTGGTGACGACCGTCATCCAGATCCTGTCCGGCGTCGGCGGGCTCTTCCTCGACATCTTCTTCCAGAAGAGCATGCTCGACCGCAAGACCACCAATGCGACCAAGGCGGTGGCGCAAACCTTCAGCCACATCGTGCGCGCGGCCTATTTCGGCTCATTGTCGGGCATCGGCGATCTGCCGGTCTGGGCCACCGGGCCGGGGATCCTGCTGGCGATCGCCGGCACCTCGCTGGCGCCCTACGTGATCGAGCGCATGACCGACCACGGCTTTCGCCAGTGGACGAAGGCGATCATCTTCGCGATCAGCTCGGTCTACCTGGTGCGCGCGGCCTGGCTGTTATGGCACGGTTGACCCGGGCCACCGACGACTGATGGCCGTCGCTGTCACTGGCTCGCCCAGACGATGCGGGCGATCCACAGCACGTCGCGCACCGGCAGCGTGCGCTCGGCGTGCTCGGGATTGACCGAGCGCAGCTCGATCGACTTCGACGTGCGCCGCTGCAGCTCCTTGACCATCACCTCGCCGTCGCTGGTCTTGACCACCACGCGGTCGCCGCGGCGGACCGAGGCGCCCGGCGACACGATGATGATGGTGCCGTCGCGATAGGCGGGCTCCATCGAGGTGCCGGATATTTCGAGCGCGTAGGCGTTCTCGTCGTTGACGGCGGGAAACGGAATCTCATCCCAGCCCTTGCCGACCGGGAACCCGGCGTCGTCGAAATAGCCGCCGCTGCCGGCCTGCGCGAGGCCGATCAGCGGCACCGGCCGCGGCGTCGAGCGGCCGACGTCTCCGATCAGCTGCACGAAGGTGTCCACGGTGGTGCAGGTCGCGGCCAGCGACTTGGCCACCAACTCGGTCGAGGGCCAGCGCGGCCGGCCGTCGGGGGTGATGCGCTTGGATTTGTTGAAGGTGGTGGGATCGAGCCCGGCCTTCTTGGCGAGGCCGGACGCCGAGAGGCCGGCGCGGGCGGCGAGGCGGTCGAGCGCGGTCCAGATTTGGGCGTGGGTCAGCATGGTCGTGGTCCCGGTCGAGCCGAATCGTGACGGACTTTGTCCAACATGTAGGAATTATAGCCTGCGAACCGCAAGGTCCAGCATTTTTTTGAGGTCTTGCACATGACATTTGCTGCGTAATTCAGGGCGCCGGCTCGGGTTATCCTCCGCGCCGAAGGTGCGGGCATCCGCCGCGCTTGAGATTCGTTCCATGGTCGGAGTTTACTGGGCGGTCCCGCTGGTGCGGGATACACGACCCCTCCGATCAGGCGACCGCGGCCAAAGTGCATCCGTGCCGACCATCTACAAGATCTGCGAGACGTCCCTGTGGCGCGCGGCCGAGCTTGCCGGCGTGTTCCGCGGCGCCGCGATCGACGAGCGCGACGGCTTCATCCATTTCTCGACCGCCGGCGCAGGTGCGCGAGACCGCCGACAAGCATTTCGCCGGCGCCGACGACCTGATGCTGGTGGCGGTCGATGCCGATGCGCTCGCCGGCGCGCTGAGGTGGGAGGTCTCGCGCGGCGGTGACCTGTTTCCGCATCTCTACGGCGCGCTGCCGCTCGCCGCGGTGCGGTGGGCAAAGCCGCTGCGCCTCGATGCCGGCGGACGCCACCTGTTTCCGGAGCTGGCGCCGTGATCGGCCTGCTCGAGCAGTTCGCGCGGCCGTTGCTGCGCCTGCTCGACGCCGAGGATGCGCATCGGCTCGCCATCCTGGCGCTGAAGATCCCGCCCTTCGTCAGGCTGGTGGCGGACGATCCGCGGCTTGCGGTGCGCGCCTTCGGGCTCAATTTCCCCAATCCGGTCGGGATGGCGGCGGGCTTCGACAAGCACGCCGAGGTGCCCGACGCGCTGCTCAGGCTCGGCTTCGGCTTCGTCGAGGTCGGCACCGTGACGCCGCTGCCGCAGGTCGGCAATCCGCGCCCGCGCGTGTTTCGGCTGACCGCGGACGAGGGCGTGATCAACCGGCTCGGCTTCAACAGCGAGGGCGCCGACGCGGTGCTGCGCCGGCTGGCGGCGCGCGCGCAACGAGGGCGGCATCGTCGGCGTCAATATCGGCGCCAACAAGGACAGCGCCGACCGCATCGCCGACTATGTGCGGCTGATCGAGATGTTCGCGCCGGTGGTGAGCTATTTCACCGTCAACATCTCGTCGCCCAACACGCCGGGCCTGCGCGACCTGCAGCAGGCAAAGGTGTTCGACGAGCTGACCGCGCGGGTGGTCGACGCGCGCGCCCGCGTCAGCCGGCAGGCCGGACCGACGCCGGTGCTGATCAAGATCGCGCCCGATCTCACGCTCAGCGAGCTCGACGACATCGTCGGCGTCGCGCGCGCGCGCCGGGTCGACGGCATGATCGTCGGCAATACCACGATCGGCGCGGCCGCCCTGGCTGCGCGATCAGGCGACCGCGCAAGCAGGCGGGCGGGCTGTCGGGACGCCCGCTGTTCGCGCTCGCGACCCGCATGCTGGCGGAGACCTATGTGCGGGTCGAAGGCGCGTTCCCGCTGGTCGGCGTCGGCGGCATCGATTCGGGCGAGGCCGCGCTCGCCAAGATCAGGGCGGGCGCCTGCCTGATCCAGCTCTACAGCGCGCTCGTGTTCCAGGGCTGCGGCTGGTCGGCGAGCATCAAGGTCCGACCTGTCCAATGCGCTGCGCCGCGACGGGCACGCCGGCATCGACGACCTGGTCGGCGCCGACGCCGCGGCCATGACGGCGGAGACATGGCCGGAGTGAAGTGGCCGACGTAACGTGTCGCGTGATCACTGCGTGCGAAAGGTCGCCCGCGCCAGCGCCGGATAGCGCGCCGCCTGCAGCAGGCCTCGCGACGCCAGAAACACCAGCAGGGCGATCCATAGCCCGGCATTGCCGTAGGGCCGCAGCGCCCACCAGGTGGCGAAATAGATCGCCAGCGCGATCACCATCAGGTTGCGCATGTCGCGCGTCCAGGTGGCGCCGATATAGATGCCGTCGAACGTATAGGCGAGCACGCCCAGCGACCGGCGCCAGCGCCGCAAGCAGCATGAACTGGCGCGCCGCCGCGCGCACCTCCGGGCTGGTGGTCATGGCGTCGATCAGCAGCGTGCCGCCGAGCGCGAACACCAGCCGTGGCCGCGACGCCGAACAGGAAGCCCCAGGCCAGCACGCGCCGCGTCGCCTGCGCGAAGGCCGCGCCGTCGCGCGCGCCGACCGATCGGCCGCACAATTGCTCGGCCGCGGTCGCCATGCCGTCGAGGAAGAAGCTGCCGATCAGGATGAAGTTGTGCAGCACCGCATTGGCGGCGAGCGCGACGTCGCCGGCGCGCGCGCCCTGCGCGGTGAAGAACGCAAAGGCCGCGATCACCGCCGCGGTGCGGATCATGATGTCGCGGTTGATCCCGAGCATGTGCACGATCTTGTCGCGCTGAAGCACGATGGCGCGACCGGCTTCGAAGCGTCGCCCGGCGAGCAGCCAGGCGATGCCGAGCCCGATCGCGAGGCCGGTCGACCTCCGCCATCACCGCGGCGATCGCCGCGCCGACGATCCCGTAGCCGAGAACGAGCACGAGCAGCACGGTCATCGCCATGTTGACGACATTGATGACGATCTGCAGCGCCAGCGCCGTTCCGGCGCGCGCGATCCCGATCAGCCAGCCGACCACGGCGAAATTGGCGAGCGCGCAGGGCGCCGACCAGATGCGCACGAAGAAGTAGCTCTCGGCCGCCGCCCGCACCGCGTCGCTGCCGCCCAGGAGGCCGTAGACCGCGGCGGCGAGCGGCACCTGCAGCGCAATGAGCAGCAATGCCGATGACCGCGGCGATCAGCAGCGCGCGCATCGGCACGGCGCGCTGCTCGACCGCGTCGCCGGCGCCCAGCGCCTGCGCGGTGAGCGCCACCGTGCCCATGCGCAAGAAGGCGAACAGCCAGAACAGGCCGTCGAACACCAGCGCCGACATGGCGATGCCGCCGAGCAGGTGCGCCTCGCCGAGCCGCCCGATCGCGGCGGTGCCGACGATGCCGAGCAGCGGCGTCGTCAGATTGGCGAGCATCGCCGGGCCCGCGATGGCGAAGACGCGGGCGTTGGTGACGGGGCCGGTCGAAGGCGCGGGATAGTGTTCGATCGAGTCGCCTCTGGCTATCGTCCCTTGGCCGCGCGCGTGGCTCGCACGATCAGCCAGATCGGGCACGACCACGGCGGCGCCGAGCAGGAGATAGCGCCACAGCCAGCGTACCGCGTCGAAGCCCATGTCCCAGATGCGCCGGACCAGCGTCCTCGAGGCTCTCGATGATGTTCCAGGGATCGAGACCGAGCACCTCGAGGATCACGCCGATCAGGATCGACAGCAGGACGAGCCGGAAGATGACCGAGAGCGGCGGCCCGCCGAAGAAGCGGGTCACGTAGCTGCTGGCCATCGGCCTCTCCGTCGGCAGGCTCATGGGGTCACCCTATCACGTTGCGCAATTCGCCGTGCGTTTGCGCGTCGGCGACGTCGCGACGCGCGTCCGGTCTCGATCTTCTCCAGCATCTTCTCGAGCGTGTCGAGGCGGTCGGCCTCGCGCGGCGGCTTGTCCCAGCGCAGCCGGCTGATGCGGGGAAAGCGCATGGCGAGCCCCGACTTGTGCCGCGTCGAGCGCTGCAGCCCCTCGAAGGCGACCTCCAGCACCAGGCCCTGGTCGGCCTCGTGCACCACCTCGCGCACCGGCCCGAAGCGGTCGACGGTGTTGCGGCGCACGTAGCGGTCGATCTGGATCAGCTCCTCGTCGGTGAAGCCGAAATAGGCCTTGCCGACCGGCACCAGCACGTCGCCGTCCTCGCCCTTGGTCCAGACCCCGAAGGTGTAGTCGGAATAGTACGACGAGCGCTTGCCGTGCCGCGCTGCGCGTACATCAGCACGGCGTCGACGATGATGCGGGTCGCGCTTCCACTTCCACCACTGGCCCTTCGGGACGGCCGGGCAGGTAAGGCGCATCGCGCCGCTTGAGCATGATGCCTTCGACCGCTTCGGCGTCGGCGCCGGCGCCGACGTCGGCGGGTCGGCGCGGGCGGCAGCCAGCTCCTCCCAGGTCGCGAACGGCACCAGCGGCGAGAGATCGACGCGCGGATCGTCCAGGCGCGCGATGAACTGCGTCGAGCCGCGCGCGCCGCTCGGCGAACGGCTGCTCGCGCAGATCGTCCTCGCCATCGACCAGCAGATCGTAGGCGCGCAGATGCGCGGGAAACTCGGCCAGCAGCTTGGGCGTGACGGTCTTGCGGTTGAGCCGCTGCTGCAGCACGTTGAAGGACTGCACGCGGCCGCTCGCGCACCACCAGGAGCTCGCCGTCGATGGCGCCGTCGAGCCGCAGCGCCTCGACCAGATCGGGGAAGCTCGCCGACATGTCCTCGCCGGTGCGCGAATAGAGCCGGCAGACCCGCGTCCCGTCGTCGCGCGTGCCGGCGACGGCCTGCACCCGGATGCCGTCCCATTTCCATTCGGCCATGAAGTCGCCGCGGATCGAGCGCGGCGAGATCGCCATCCTCGAGCGCGTGCGCGAGCATGGCCGGGCGGAACGGCGCCGGATCGCGGGTCGCGGGCTTGTCGGCGCGGCCTTCGAGCCAGGCGAACAGCTCGCCATAGGGCGGCCGCAGGCCCGGCCAGATCAGCTCGATCTCGTGCGGGTCCTTGTCGCCGAGCGCGGCCGCCGCGGTCTTGGCGAGCCGCGCCGAGACGCCGATGCGCAGCGCCGCGGTGACGAGCTTGAGCAAGCGCCCAGCGGCCGGTCTCGTCGAGCGCGTCGAGCCAGCGCGCGAGCTGGGCGGGAAGCTGCGCCTTGCCGAGGGTGGCGAGCGTCTCGATCACCTGCGACAGCGACGGCTCGGCGCGCGAATTCGTGCCGTGATCGGCGCGGGCCGGCGCCGGCCACATCAGCGCGACCGTCTCGGAGAGGTCGCCGACATAGTCCTACGACAGCTCGAACAGCACCGGGTCGGCGCGCTCGGCGATCAGCGCGCGGATCACGTTCGGCTTGGCGTGCTGGAACGACAGCGAACTGGTGAGCGCGGCCAGCGCCCAGCCGCGCTCCGGGTCGGGCGTGCCGCGGAAATAGTCGGTCATCAGCCGCAGCTTGTTGTTGCGGCCGGGCTCGTAGGCGAGGCGGTCGAGCAACTCGGCGAAGCGGTTCATGCGTCGTCGGACTCGCTTGGGCCTCGCCGTCCGCGGCCGCTCCCGCAATGGTGCCGTCGGTCTCGTCCTCGTCGCCGTAGCCGACGATGGCGAGCGGCCGCGCCGCGAGCCCGCGGCTCACGCTCCAGTGCACCAGCGCATCCTCCTGGCCGTGGGTGACCCAGACCTCCGCGGCGCCGGTCGCCGCGACGGTCGCGGTCAGCCCGTCCCAATCGGCGTGGTCGGAGATGACCAGCGGCAGCTCGACGCCGCGCTGGCGCGCCCGCGCGCGCACCCGCATCCAGCCGGAGGCGAACGAGGTCACCGGATCGGGGAAGCGGCGCGACCACAGCTCCTTCAGGGCCGAGGGCGGACAGAGCGCGATGGCGCCGGCGAGCTCGGCCTTGCCGGCGCCGCGCACGCTGCGCAAGTCGCCGAGCGCGATGCCGCGGCTCTCGTAGTAGCGCGTGATGCTCTCGAGCGCGCCGTGCAGATAGATCGGCTTGTCGTAGCCGGCCTTGCGGATGAGCGCGATCACGCGCTGCGCCTTGCCGAGCGAGTAGGCGCCGACCAGGTGCGCGCGCTCGGGAAACAGCGCGACCGAATGCAGGAGCTTGGCGATCTCGCCGTCCGGATCGCCGTGCCGGAACACCGGCAGGCCGAACGTCGCTTCGGTGATGAAGACGTCGCAGCGGCACGAGCTCGAACGGGGCGCAGGTCGGATCGGCGACGTCCTTGTAGTCGCCGGAGGCGACGATGCGCAGACCGTTGGCCTCGACGGCGATCTGCGCCGAGCCGAGCACATGGCCGGCGGGATGGAAGGTGACGCGCACGCCGTCGAGCCGCACGGTCTCGCCATACGAGACCGCTTGCGTCGAGCCGGCGAAATTCTCGCCGTAGCGCAGCCGCATCAGATCGAGCGTCTCCTGGGTCGCCAGCACCGCCCCGTGACCGGCGCGCGCATGGTCGGAATGGCCGTGCGTGATGAGGGCCTTGTCGACCGGTCGCGTGGGATCGATATGGAACCCACCGAGCTTGCAGCACACGCCGGCCGGCGTCGGCACGAGGATGTCCTGGGGACGCATGGGCCTGAGATATGCTGTAAATGACGCAATGACAGGTGGACCGCTGTTCGTCTCATCCGGCGATCTGATCGCCGACCGCCGCTACAAGTGGGCGCTCGATCATGCCGCGCAGGGCGACCTCGCCGGCGCCGCCGATATCCTGGCGCAGACGGTCGAGCTCGCGCCCGCCTTCGCCACCGCCTGGTTCGCGCTCGGCGCCATTCGGGACAATCTCGGCGACCGGGCAGGGGCGGTCGCCGCCTGGGAGAAGGCGCGCGACGCCGACCCCGAGGACTATCACGGCGCGCGGCTGCAGCTGGCGCGGCTCGGCGCCGGCGAGGTCACGCCGGCGATGACCGCGGTCTATGTGCGGCGGCTGTTCGACCAGCATGCCGAGACCTTCGATACGTCGCTGTTGCAACAGCTCGACTATCGTGGTCCCGCGGTGCTGCTGGAGGCGGTGACGGCGGTGGTCGGAAAACGGCCGCGGATCGGCACGATGCTCGATCTCGGCTGTGGCACCGGATTGAGCGGGGAGGCGTTCCGGCCCTACGTGGACTGGCTGGTCGGCGTCGACCTGTCGCCGGCGATGATCGCCAAGGCGCGCGCCAAGGGGCTCTATGATCGGCTGGTGGCGCTCGACCTGTTGCAGTTCCTTGCGGCTGACGCGGAGGCCGGCGCGCGCTACCATCTGATCCTGGCGGCCGATGTTTTCGTCTATGTCAGCGACCTCGGGCCGGTAGCGGCGGCATCCGCGCAGGTGCTGGCGCCGGGCGGACTGTTCGCGTTCACGGTCGAGACCCATGGCGAGCGACGGCGTCGTGCTGCAGCAGACCTTGCGCTATGCCCACGGCGCCGCCCATGTGCGGGCGGCAATCGAAGGCGCGGGTCTCGCGCTCCTTCGGCTTGCGCCGGCGTCGACCCGCACCGAGAAAGGCGCGGCGGTCGCCGGTCTGGTGGTGGTCGCGGCGATAGCCGGCTCGACCGTGTCCGGTTCGACCGCTACCTCTAGCAGTTGAGCCAGGGAGGAAACGATGAGAACGTCGTATTGTCCGCGGCCGCCGTGACCGCGCTCGCGCTGTCGCCGCTGAATTCCGCCTGCGCGCAGCAAGACAAGCCGGAGCTGCCGAAGCTGCGGCTCGCGGTCGGCGGCAAATCGGCGATCTTCTATCTGCCGCTGTCGGTGACCGAGCGGCTCGGCTACTTCAAGGACGCCGGGCTCGAGGTCGAGATCGCCGACGTGCAGAGCGGCGCCCGCGCGCTGCAGTCGCTGGTGGGCGGCAGCGCCGATGTCGCGGTCGGCACCTTCGACCACACCATCCAGATGCAGGCCAAGAACCAGCCGGTGGTGGCGGTGGTGCAGTACGGCCGCTATCCGGGCTTCGTGCTGGGCACGATCGCCTCGAAGGCCATCGCCTATCAGGGCCCGCAAAGTCTCAAGGGGCGCAAGATCGGCGTCACGTCGCCCGGCTCCAGCACCCATTTCATGGCGGCCTACATGCTGGTGCGCGGCGGGCTCAAGGCCGACGACGCCTCGTTCGTGGGGACCGGCGTCACCTCGACCGCGGTCGCGGCCGCCAAGCGCGGCGAGATCGACGCCATCGTCAGCTCCGATCCGATGGTCAGCCTCATGCACAGCGAGGGACTGATCAGGATCGTGGCCGATACGCGCACTCCCGAGGGCACGCAGGCGGTCTACGGCGGACCTTATCCGGGCGGCGTGGTCTACGTGACCGCTGCCTTCATCGAGAAGAATCCGCGCAGCGTGCAGGGGATCGTCACCGCCTTCGTGCGCGCGCTGAAATGGATCGCCGTCCATTCGCCCGAAGACATCGCCAAGGCGATGCCCGAGGACTACGCGCTCGGCAACCGCGAGATTTACGTGCGCGCGATCGCGGCGAGCAAGGCCATGTATTCGCCGGACGGTCGGTTCGTGCCCGGCGCGGTCGAGACCGCTCACCAGGTGCTCAAGGTGTTCGATCCCGCCGTCGCCGGCGCCACCGTCGATCTGTCGAAGACCCATACCGGCGCCTTCGTCGAGAAGGCGCTGGCAACGAAGTAGCGGCTTTCTTCGTTCGTCCGTCATCGGCTCGACAGCTATCCTGTTCGCCCGATCGATCCTCGATCGCGCGGCCGGTTGGCTATTGTGGCTGGTTGATCTGCGGTAGCATTCGCCACAACAATGGGCAGGAGGGACACATGACGCAGCAGGCCGCGGTTACCCGTCGTCGCTTTGTCCAAGCTGGCGCGGCAGGTTCCATCGCCCTGGCGGGAGCGGGCTTTGGTCGCGCGGCGCGCGCGCAGGCCGTCAAGCCCAACGTCGTCTTTATCATGGCGGACGATCTGGGCTACGCGGACGTGAGTTGCTACGGCCAGCGCGACTACACGACGCCGAACGTCGATCGTTTGGCCATCGAGGGATTGAAGTTCACGCAAGCCTATTCGAACGGAGCAAATTGCACGCCAACTCGCGTCGGACTGATCACCGGCCGCTACCAATATCGCGTCGCGGTCGGCCTCGAGGAGCCGCTCAATCTTCAGAGTCCCAAAGACGTCGGTCTGCCGCCTAGCCATCCAACTTTTCCCTCGCTGATCAAGAAAGCAGGCTACGCAACAACGCTGGTTGGCAAATGGCATCTGGGCTTCCTGCCGGACTTCAGCCCGCTCAAAAGCGGCTACGACCACTTCTTCGGCATCTGGGGTGGGGCTTCGGACTATTTCAATCACGGACCCAAATCGTCGGCGCCGCTTTATGAGCAGGAAGTGCCGGTCGAACGACACGGGTACATGACCAATCTGCTCGGCGATCGCGCGGTTCAGACGATCGAAGGCTACGCCAAGACGAGGAACCGTTCCTGCTCAGCTTGCATTTCACGGCTCCGCACTGGCCGTGGGAGGGGCCCGACGACGAGGCCGAGTCGAAACGAATTAAGGGCCTCATGCACCGCGACGGCGGCACGCAGAAGACCTACATGGCCATGGTGCAGAGCATGGACGCCAATATCGGCCGAGTGCTGCAAGTACTGGACGTTCAGGGACTGGCGCGGAACACGATCATCATCTTCACCAGCGACAACGGCGGCGAGCGGTTCTCCAAGATTTGGCCGTTCAGCGGGATGAAGGGAGATTGCTCGAAGGCGGTCTTCGGATTCCGGCCATCGTGCGTTGGCCCGGTCGAGTCGCGGCCGGTGCAGTCTCCGAGCAGGCCATGATCTCGATGGATTGGATGCCGACGCTGCTGGCTGCCGCCGGAGCCCAGCCCGACCCGGCTTATCCTCCCGACGGTGAGAGTCTTGTTCCCACCCTCACCAACCGTCCGCCGCCGCATCCGCGCAAGCTCTACTGGCGCTTCAAGGCCGGTGGACAGCGCGCGGTCCGCGACGGCGACTGGAAATACCTCCGGATTGCCGGCAACGAATTCCTCTTCGATATCGATAAGGATCCGCGTGAGCGCGCCAATCTCAAGGACAGGCACAAGGACGTCTTCGATCGCCTCAAGAACGACTGGGAGGCCTGGGAAAAGACCATGCTGCCGGAGCGAGCTCGGCCCGCGACCTACAGTCAACCGGGCGATTTGCTGGCCGATCGTTACGGCGTAACGAATCCAAAATAGGTTGGACGCGGCCGCAACGGTCGGCTGCCTAATCCCGCCGGAACACCGCCGACGCCAGCCAGCCGGTGAAGACCGCCATCATCGCGGTGGCGAGCCCGTAGAGAAAGCCGTGGTCGCGCGCCGCGCTGGTGACGACCTGCTCGAAGCCCGACTTGTAGACCTCGAACGGGGCCGGCGCGCGCGCGATCATGGCGCCGTCGGCGAACAGCCTGACGTCGACCTCGTAGGTGCCGACCGGCACCTCGGCCGGCAGCGGGATCGAGGCGCGAAACAAGGCCGGGGTCAGGAACGTGACGCCGTTCGATACTTCGCGGTAGAGCCCGTGATCGGCCTTGAGCTTGAGGAAGGCGAGGCGGAACGGATCGTCGCTCGAGGCATCGGCGATGCTGGACGCTGGCGCGCTGCGGCAACGGAAAGAACTCGAGGCCGAGCTGCAGCCGGCGCAGCGTCTCGGGGTTGGTGATGGCGTCGAGCGGCCGGTTCGACAGCACCGCCAGATAGGCCGGCGCATTCTCGAAGACGCGCGAATCGACATTCACCCAGATGCCGAGCACCCGCGACTTGCGGAAGGTCACCATCGTCTGACGCGGCCCGGTGACGGTGACGACGATGTCGTAGCCGCCGCGGCGCGGCCGCGACGAGGCATCCTGCTCGATCCCGCCGAACAGCACGAGCTCGTCGCCGGTGAAGTTCGACGTCACCTCCACCCGGTGATTGGACAGCGAGGTGACGAGCCGCTCGCCGGCGGCCGGCGCCGCCGACGCGGCGAGCGCGCCGAGCGCGGCGAGCGAGCGCAAGCGGGAGCGAGCCGCCTCATACGCCGCTCTCCAGCGGCCGGACCGAATAGAGCTGCTCGGGCGGCACCACGAGGTCGAGCGCGAAGCGAATGCCGACCGCGAGCACGAGCAGCCCGAGCAGCAGGCGCAGCCGCTCGCCGCTCATCTTCTGGCCGGCGCGCGCGCCGAACTGCGCGCCGGTGACGCCGCCGACCATCAGGATCAACGCCAGCACCGCGTCGACCAGGTGGTTGGTCGCCGCGTGCATCACGGTCGCCGATGCCATGGTGACGAGCGTGAGCAGCATGGAGGTGCCGATGACGGTCGCGGTCGGCACCCGCAGCAGATAGATCAGCAGCGGCACCAGGATGAACCCGCCGCCGATGCCCATGACGGCGCCGATGAAGCCGATGATGAAGCCGATGCGCCCAGACCGGGATCGCCGAGACATAGATGCGCGAGCGCTTGAAGCGCAGCTTGAACGGCAGACCGTGAATCCAGGTGTGGCTGCCGGGCCGGCGCAGCTCGATCGGCTTGCCCTGCCTGCGCGCGCATGATCGCGCGCACGCTCTCGGTCACCATCAAGCCGCCGACGATGCCGAGCAGCAGCACGTAGGAAATGCCGATCGTGATGTCGAGCTGGCCGATCGCGCGCAGCAGCGTGAACAGCCAGACGCCCGACACGCGTGCCGAGCAGGCCGCCGGCGAGCAGCATGAAGGCGAGCGCGAGATCGACGCGCGTTGCGCCGCCAGTAGCTGATCGCGCCGGACATCGAGGAGGCGGCGATGTGGCCGGTGACGCTCGCCACCGCCACCGCCGGCGAGATGCCGAGAAAGATCAACAGCGGCGTCATCAGGAAGCCGCCGCCGATGCCGAACATGCCGGAGATGAAACCGACCGCGAGCCCCATCGCCAGGATGACGAAGATGTTGACCGGGAGGTCGGCGATCGGGAGGTAGATCTGCACGCGCTTCAGATCCGTCGGTTCGAGGCCCCGCACAGGTCCCGCGGCGAGCGGCACCATCGGCGCCGGTCCCCGGGAAGGCTGATCGAGTCTCGACCGGCTTCGCGGCGCGTCACCCGATATGGCGGCTGACGAAATCGCGGCAGGAGGCGGCAGCGCCGTCGCGCGCTCGTTCTTGGACAGAGCGTCGTCCGGCGCGACGCCCCGCGAATGGGTCAAGGCTCGGGACTCAGCGGGTAGGTGACGGCATAGTATCGATGTTGGCCGCCGCAGGCACGTCTCGCTGCGCTTTTTATTGTGCAAGATTTACTGTGCAAGACGCGGGATGGACAGGTCGAGCTTGGGTCCGCCGACGCGGCGGCTTGCGCTTGGGAGCGGGCTGGGTCGCGACCGCGGTGTCCCAGCCGCCGGGCGGCGTCTTGACCTGGAGTGGCCGCCTCCGGCTGCGGCTCGGCGGTCCAGGTCTGCACCGCGGCCTGCGCCGCCGTCAGCGATCGCTCATCGAGGCGGGCACCCACGTCGTCGCGCTTCTTGGCGGCTTCCCTGTCGCCCTCGCGGGCGGCGAGCGCGAACCACCTGTAGGCTTCGGCCAGGTTCTGCTCCACCCCGATGCCGCGCGCATAGAGAATTCCGAGATTGTACTGGCTGTCGGCGACGCCGTAGCCGGCGGCCTTGCGGAACCACTTGGCCGCGCTCTGGTAGTCGGGCTTGCCGTCGATGCCCTCGGCGTAGAGCACGGCGAGATTGTGCAGCGCCTTGGCGTTTCCGGCTTCGCCGGCGGTCAGATAGAAGCGGCGGGCGGTATCGAGGTTCTTCTTGACGCCGAGGCCCTTCTCGTAGAGGCCGCCGAGGCGGAACTGCGCGGGCAGCGAGTCCTTGCTTGGCGGCGCGCTCGAACCATTCGGCCGCCTCGGCGAAATTCTGCGGCACGCCGCGGCCTTCGGCGTAGCGCTGCGCGATCTCGAACTGAGCGGCCGGGTCGCCCTTGAGCGGCGGCGGCGCGCAAGGCGCCGCCGATGGCCGCGGGCAGCCTGTCGGCGCTGCTGGTCGGCGCAGGGATCGCGCCGATTGCGCCGGAGCGGCTTGCGCCGGAGCAGCTGGCGGGGCAGCTGGCGCAGGGGCGCGGGCAGGCGCGGCCGGCAGGTGAGCGGTTGAAGACGCCGAGGCCGGCGTCGGGGCGGCGGGCGTCGTGGGCTTGGCCGGCTGCGCCAGGGAACCGGTGACCTCGCGCTCGGCAACGGTGGCGGCGTTTGCGGCCTTCGGGATGGGGGCGGTCATCGCCTGGCGCGCGGTCTCGATCGCGAGCAGAACGCCGGGCGAAGGTATGGCGGCCGACGCACTGTCGGTTGCCGGAACGAGCGCCGACTGGCGGCCGGCGGGCGGCTTGGCAGGCGACGGTCGCGGCCGGGGCTTCGTTGGCGATCGGCCGGCGCCTCGGCGGTCAGCGGCGATTGTCTCGACCGGCTCGCCACGTCTGCCTCGGCGTCATCGGGCGAGCCGAACCAGGTCGCCGCCATGTGGAGCGATGCCGAGCACGATCGCCAACACGCTCACGCCGACGATCAGCGAGCGCGCATGCCTGCGCAGGAGGCTCGCAAGCTTGCTGGTCTTGGAGCCGCGGGGCGGCTGGTCGGCGGGGCGTGCGCCGTCGCGCGCGGGCGCTTCGCCGCGCCGCCGCCTGGGCGGCGCGCCGCGCGGCGGCGATGAAGTTCGACTTGCCGCCGGGGTCGGGAATGACCGGCGGCTTGGCCGGACCGAGCGCCGCCTCGGAGGCGGCGATGCGATCCGCCGGCGAACCGGGGTGGCGCCCGCGGGTCACGCCCGAGCCCGGCTCGAGCGGATGGTCGGGCGGCAGGTTCGGATCGATCGGCCGGCGTTCAGGCGCGGCCGCCGGTCCGGCCTTGGCCGGCGGTCGGCGCTGCCGGTGCTGGGGTCGGGCCGCAGCCTGCGGTCGGGGCGCGGCAGCTCGTCGGCGATCGGCGTCGCGACGGCGGAGCCGCGGGCGGCGGCGGGATGGTCGGCGGCGGCGGGCAGCTCGACCGGCGCGACTGGCGCGGCAGCCTTGGCGGACGTCGCTGGGCGCCGGCGGCTTTGCCGAGGCGGCCGCGTGCCTGCGTGGTCTTGCCGCGCATGTCGGTTTCGATCATGGCGAGCCGGTCGACGACGTGCCCGAGCGTACCGTGCACGGCCTCGAGCGAATCCTGGGTCTTCTTGTCCGTCTGCTTGAGGTCGGCAACGTCGCGCTGGAGCGCGTCGACCTCGGGCGGCGGGCTCGCCGGCCGCGCGCGCGAGATGCGGCACGCGCTGGTGCTCGAGATGGATCAGGAGCTCGGCCAGCCCGCGCTCGATCGCTTCGAGATGGTTGAGACGGGCGTCGGAGGCGTCGAGCTTCTCGACCAGCTTGGCGATCCGATCCTCGAGATGGCCGAGCGCCGCCTGGTCGCCGCGGTTGAGTTGAATGCGCTCGATCTTGTCGATCAGGCCGGCGACCACGGTCTCGAGCTCGCGCGGGACGTCCTGGCCGTTTCGATTGCGCGCTTCCAGCGCGTCCGCGAGCGAGGCGATCCGACGCTCGAGGCTCGAGAGCACGTCGCCGCCGCCGCCGTGGTGGCGGCGTGGTCGACCTTGTCGGCCAGCGAGCGCACCTCCTCGGAGAGCTTCGCCAGCGCGTCGTTCGAGGCGACGTGCGAGACGATGCCGCGCATCGCGACGATCGCGCCTTCGAGCTGCTTGAGCGCGGCCGGATCCTGGCTGCTGCCGGCGATGAGGTCGATCTTGCGCGAAAGCTCTTTCACGGCCTCGTCGAACCCGACCAGGTTCTCGGCCGGCGTCAAGCGCGCGCAGCGCATCGCGCACCTCGGCGAGCCCGCGCTCGACACCGGCGATCGCCGCGCCGTCGGCGCCGGCGTGACGGCTGTGGTCGATGCGATCGGTGAGCTTGCGCACCTCGCCTTCGAGCGCCTCGACCGCCTTGCGCGGCATCGCCTCCTGCAGCATGACGCCGATCTCGGCGAGGTCGTCGCGCAGCGTGTCGACCGCCTTGCCGACCACGCTGTCGACGCCGCACGGCCGGCCGAGCGTCTCGATCTGCGTGTTGATCTGGCGAAGCTCGCGCTCGAGAGCCGGAAAGCTCCTGGGTGCGGGCCCGCGGCAGCGATTCGGACGGCGTCGGGGAGGCGGCGTGGCGGCGGTGGCGGCCGCCGGCGGATAGCCATCGAGCGCGCGCTGGCGGTCGGCGATCTCCATCAGCGCCTGGTCGAGCGGGGTGGGCGGATCGACGGCGACGGCCGGACGCGGCTTTTCGCGGCCGAGGTCGGCGATCACGCGGTCGACCGCGCTCATGCGTCGCTCGATCTCGCTGGTGGCGGAGCGCCCCTCGGCGATCAGCTTGTCGAGCCTGCGGTCGAGCTTGGATATCGCATCGGTGAGCTGGCGCGGCGCCTCGTCGTGGCGGCTCCCGGCGGTCTGCGCCTTGGTCGCATTGAGCCGCGCGAGCTGGTCGAGCTGCCGCGTGAGCTGGTCGAGGCGCTGATTGACTTCGGCGATGGCCGGGTCGGCCGCGGCCGGGCGCGGTCGTCGCGGCTGGTGGGTCGATAGGGATGCTCGCGGGCCGCGGGCTGCGGGCGCTCGTCACGGGCGGGCGTCTGAGGGCGGTCGTCGTATTCGGCGGAACCGCGTCGCGGCGGCTGCGGCTCCCGATCCCAAGCCGCACGTTCATCCGGCTCGTGCTGCGGATGCCCATGCGGCGCGGGCGCCGCCGGTTCGGTCCCCGCGCTCGAAGCTTCGATGATGACGGTATCGAGCCACTCCTCGACCGACATTCCGGCACGGCGAGCCGCTTCGCGCGCGGTCTCGCGCGCCTCGGGTCTCACCTTCACTTGCCACGGAACGCCAGATTTCATGCCCGCATCCAGGTTCGACAGGGGAGGTGCGGGAGCCGGATGGCCCTTGCGGAACTGGCGCGCATAAACATGCGGTGGATGGTGCGCCGCCCTGTGCCCTCGGGTCACAGTTTTTCCGGTTTAGGGTAAACAGACCGTTAAGGTTGACGTGCCGGCCGTCATTTGCAGCTCGGTGTCGCCGTTCGGCTACATGCGGCGTGAGGCGCCGCAGAGGCGAGGAGGAAACCGTGCCGATCTACCAGGCTCCCGTCGATGACGTGCTGTTTCTGCTGGACGACGTCCTGCGGGTGGGGCGCTACGACAATCTGCCGGGCTTTGCCGACGCGTCGTCCGACGTGGTGGCGGCGATCCTGGGCGAGGCGGCAAAGTTCTGCGAGCAGGTGCTCACCCCGCTCAATCGCGCCGGCGACGTCGAGGGCTGCACGCGCCACGACGACGGCCGGGTCACGACGCCGAAAGGCTTCAAGGAGGCGTTCAAGCAATATGCCGAGGGCGGCTGGATGGGCATATCGGCGCCGGCCGAGTTCGGCGGCCAGGGCCTGCCGGAGACGCTCACCGTGGCGGTGGGCGAGATGATGGCCGCCGCCAACATGGCTTTCGCCATGTATCCGGGCCTCACCCAGGGCGCCATCGCGGCGCTCATCCAGCACGGCACGCCCGAGCAGAAGGCGACCTACCTGCCGAGGATGATCGAAGGCCGCTGGACCGGCACCATGAACCTGACCGAGCCGCACTGCGGCACCGATCTCGGCCTGCTGCGCACCAAGGCGGTGAAGCAGGCCGACGGCAGCTACCGGATCAGCGGCACGAAGATTTTCATCTCCGCCGGCGAGCACGACCTTGCCGAGAACATCGTGCATCTCGTGCTCGCCCGCATCGAAGGCGCGCCCGAGGGCATCAGAGGCATCTCGCTGTTCGTGGTCCCGAAATTCCTGATCGCAGCCGACGGCTCAATCGGGCGCGCGCAACGGCGTCGCCTGCGGCTCGATCGAGGAGAAGATGGGCATCCACGGCAATGCGACCTGCGTGATGAACTACGACGGCGCCACCGGCTGGCTCGATCGGCGAGGAGCACCGCGGCATCAACGCGATGTTCACGATGATGAACGAGGCGCGGCTCGGCGTCGGCGTGCAGGGGCTCGCGCTCTCCGAGGTCGCCTATCAGAACGCCGCGGCCTACGCCAAGGACCGCCTGCAGGGCCGCGCGCTCAGCGGCGCGAAGTTTCCCGCCCAGGCGGCCGATCCGATCATCGTCCATCCCGACGTCCGCCGCATGCTGATGAGCATCCGCGCCTTCAACGAGGCGGCGCGCGCGCTCGTGCTGTGGAGCGCGCTGCAAGGCGACGTCGCGCACCGCTCGGGCGACGAGGCGGCGCGCACCGCGGCCGACGATCATATGGGCCTGCTGACGCCGGTGATCAAAGGCGTGCTCACCGACCAGGGCTTCGCCAATACGGTGCTGGCGCAGCAAGTGTACGGCGGCCACGGCTACATCGCCGAGCACGGCATGGAGCAGTTCGTGCGCGACGCGCGCATCGCCATGCTCTACGAGGGCGCCAACGGCATCCAGGCGCTCGATCTGGTCGCCCGCAAGCTGCCGAAGGACGGCGGGCGCGCGCTGCGGGCGTTCTTCGGCGAGGTCGAGGGCTATATCAAGGCGCAGCAGGCAACGCCGCGATGAAGCCGTATGTCGGCCGCTCGCCACCGCGCTCGGCCATCTGCAGCAGGCCACCATGTGGTTCTGCCAGAACGCGCTGGCCAATCCCGACAATGCCGGCGCCGGCTCGACCGACTACATGCATCTCTTCGGGCTCGTGGCGCTCGGCTACATGTGGTGCCGGATCGTCGAGGCGGCGCACGCCAAGCTCGCCGGCGGCGACGGTGACGCCGCGCGCATGCAAGCCAAGCTCGTGACCGGGCGTTTCTTCATGGAGCGCATGCTGCCGGAGACCGCGATCCACCTCGCGCGCATCCAGGCCGGCGCCGCGAGCACGATGGAGCTGCCGGCGGAGGCGTTCTGACAGTCCGGCGAGCCACCAGCATCCGGACCACGAGACTTGAGCGCCGGCCGCGCCGCCTTGGTCTCAGCGCAGCAGCGCCAGGCCCGCCGTCGCCACGACCAGGATGACCACCGTCGTGCCGATCACGGTGGCGACGTGGCGCCAGCCGAGCGCCGCGATGGCGGTCAGCGAGGTGCCGAGCCCGAGCGCGCTGATGGCGATCAGGAGGCCCCAGGTCGAGGCCTCGACCAGCGGCGCCTTGATGGACGCGAATGCGGGCGCAATGGCCGGGAACGCCGCCGCGATGCTGTTGAGCACGCATAGCGCGACGAAGACGAGCGCGAAGACCGGGATCGGGATCTTGCCGACGTCGGCCGCGACGTCGCGCCGGGCGAACATCCAACCGATGATCACCACCACGGGGAAGAGCAGGAGCACGCGGAACAGCTTGACGATGACGGCGGTGTTGCCGGCCGTTTCCGACACCGCGTAGCCGGCGCCGACGACCTGGGCGACGTCGTGGATGGTGGCCCCGAGCATGATGCCGGTCGTCTGCTCGTCGAATCCGAGCGACCGGCAGATCAGCGGATAGAGCAGCATCGCCAAGGTCGACAGCGCATTGACGGCGACCACCACGAAGGCGACGTCCGCCTCCTTGCCCTTGTAGGCGGGAAGCACGATCGAGGTCGCGAGCGTGGCGGAGGCTCCGCAGATCGCGGTGCCGGCACCCGCCAAGGCGCCGTAGGCGGGATTTTGGGCGAAGGCGCGGGCGAGCGCAAAGCCGGCCGCCAGCGTCGCCGCCATCGCGAGGACCACGAGAATAGCCATCGTCGATCCGAGCGCGGCGATCTCGCCCAGTGCAATCCGCAAGCCGAGCAGCGCCACCGCCCAGCGCAACAGCGTCTTGAGGCAGAAGACGATGCCGGGCTGAAACAGCGGGCGCTCGGCCACGGAATTGAGCGCGATGCCGATCAGGAGCGCGATCACCATGGCGGGGATCGGGACGAGCTTCGCGACCAGGGGAGCGGCCGCGACCGCGGCGACCGCGACCACGGACGACAGCAGCAAGCCTGGCAGAATGCTGCGGATCCAGGTCATCGGTCGGGCGGTCCGTGCCGGGGGAGGGAGGCGGGAGTCTTGACCGGTCCGGGGCTCACCCGCGCAATCAGCGCGCAAGGTTATTGCTCAGGGCCGCTGGATTAGAGCAGAAAGCATAGCCGAGCGGCCTGCGAAACGGAAAATAATTCTCGGGCGGATAAGTGCGCGCCATCCTGCTCGCGCCGCGGCCGCTGCCCTCGCGCCGCGGTCCGGCGGCCTGTATGTTGCGAACCGAAACGGGATTTGCCATGGACGCGCTCAATCTTCCCCGACCGGCTTGGATGACCGAGGAGCTCGTGCTGCTCGAGGAGCAGGCGCGGCGCTTCATCGGCGCCGAATTCGCGCCGCACGTCGAGCGCTGGTGCGAGGAGGGCATGTATGAGCGCGAGGTGTGGACCAAGGCCGGGGCGGCCGGACTGCTCTGTCCCGGCGATCCCCGAGGAATATGGCGGCGCCGGCGGCACCTTCGCGCACGAGGCGGTGATCGACCGCGAGCTGAGCCTCGCCGGCTTCGACTCGTTCGGGGCGCCGCTGCATTCCGGCATCGTGGCGCCCTACATCCTGCACTACGGCACCGAGGAGCAGAAGCGCCGCTGGCTGCCGAAGCTCGTCAGCGGCGAGCTCGTCGGCGCCATCGCGATGAGCGAGCCCGGCACCGGCTCCGACCTGCAGGGCGTGCGCACCACGCGCGAAGAAGTCCGGCAACGGCTACGTGCTCAACGGCTCGAAGACCTTCATCACCAACGGCCAGCACGCCAACCTGGTCGATCGTGGTCGCCAAGACCGATCCGAGCGCGGGCGCCAAGGGCGTCTCGCTGATGGTGGTGGAGACCGACAATGCGCCGGGCTTCCGCCGCGGCCGCAAGCTCAAGAAGCTCGGCCTCGACGCCGCCGACACCTCCGAGCTGTTCTTCGAGGACGTCAAGCTGCCGCCGGAGAACCTGCTCGGCAGCGAGGAAGGGCAGGGCTTCGTGCAGCTCATGAAGGATCTGCCGCGCGAGCGGCTGATCGTCGCGGTCCACGCCCAGGCCATGATCGAGCGCGCGCTCGCGCTCACCATCGACTACGTCAAGCAGCGCAAGGCGTTCGGCAAGCTGATCATCGAGTTCCAGAACAGCCAGTTCGTGCTCGCCGAATGCAAGTCCGAGGCGACGATCGCGCGCGTCTTTCACGACCATTGCATCGAGCGCTATCTCAACGGCGCGCTCGACACCGTCACCGCCTCGATGGCCAAGCTCTGGATCACCGACGTGCAGGGCAAGATCATCGACCGCTGCCTGCAACTGTTCGGCGGCTACGGCTACATGGACGAATATCCGATCTCGCGGCTCTACCGCGACGCGCGCGTGATGCGCATCTATGCGGGCAGCAACGAGATCATGAAGGTGATCATCGCGCGGAGCTTGTGAAAGCATGCGTTGTCGTTGCGGGGAGAAGCCGAGAGCCGACATGTCCGACGCCTTCATTTACGACCACGTGCGCACGCCGCGCGGGCGCGGCAAGGCCGACGGCTCGCTGCATGAGGTGACCGCGCTCAATCTCGCGACGCAGGCGCTCGCGGCGTTGAAGGAGCGCAATCAGCTCGATCCGACGCTGGTCGACGACGTGGTGCTCGGCTGCGTCGATCCGGTCGGCGAGGCGGGCGGCGACATCGCGCGCGTGGCGGCGCTCACGCGCCGGCTACGGCAACGGCGTGCCGGGCGTGCAGATCAACCGCTTCTGCGCCTCCGGCCTCGACGCGGTGAACTTCGCGGCCGCCGAGATCATGTCGGGCCAGCACGAGATGACGATCGGCGGCGGGGTGGAATCGATGAGCCGGGTCGGCATCGGCGCCTCCGGCGGCGCCTGGCCGATGGACCCGGCGATCGCGATCAAATCCTATTTCATGCCGCAGGGCATCTCGGCCGACCTCATCGCCACCAAATACGGGTTTTCCCGCGACGACGTCGATGCCTATGCGGTCGAGAGCCAGAAGCGCGCGGCGGCGGCCTGGGACGAGGGCCGCTTCGCCCGCTCGGTGATCGCCGTGAAGGACGTGAACGGGCTCACCATGCTCGCCAAGGACGAGCACATGCGCCCGTCGACCACCATGCAGTCGCTGGCGCAATTGCAGCCCTCGTTCGTGCAGCTCGGCGCGATGGGCGGCTTCGACGCGGTCGCCGTGCAGGCGCATCCGGAGATCGAGGCGGTCAACCACGTGCACCACGCCGGCAACTCGTCGGGCATCGTCGACGGCGCCGCCGCGGTGCTGATCGGCAGCAAGGCGGCGGGCGACAAGGCCGGCGTGAAGCCGCGGGCGCGCATCAGGGCGTTCGCCAATATCGGCTCGGAGCCGGCGATCATGCTGACCGGACCGGTCGACGTGACGCACAAGGTGCTGGCCAAATCCAAGATGTCGCTCGACGACATCGACCTGATCGAGGTCAACGAGGCGTTCGCCTCGGTGGTGCTGCGCTATCTGCAGGCCTTCGACCTCGATCCCGCCAAGGTCAACGTCAACGGCGGCGCCATCGCCATGGGCCATCCGCTCGGCGCCACCGGCGCCATGATCCTCGGCACCGTGATCGACGAGCTCGAGCGCCGCGGTCTTTCGACCGCCCTGGTGACGCTGTGCATCGGCGCCGGCATGGGCACGGCCACCATCATCGAGCGGGTGTGATCGGGCTCCAGGTTTTCCGGAAAACAAGAAGCGAGAGGCCGTCCGATGCCCAAGATCGACATCGCAAAGATTCCGGCACAGCAGATCGCGTCCTATCCGAAGGAATTCGCCCCGGTGATCTCCGGACGCGAGAAGCAGAGGCTCGGCGACACCGTCGGCCTGACCCAGTTCGGCGTCAACATCACGCGCATCAAGGCCGGCTCGGCCTCGGCGCTGCGCCATTGGCACGAAGAGGAGGACGAGTTCATCTATATCCTGGAGGGCGAGCTGATCCTGCAGGAGAACGACGGCGAGACCGTGCTGCGGCCCGGCGATGCCGCCGGCTTCAAGGCCGGCAGCGGCGTCGCCCATTGCCTGACCAATCGCACCGACCGCGACGCGCTCTATCTCGAGGTGGGCACGCGCGCGAAGAGCGAGCGCGTGCACTATCCCGACGTCGACTTCATGATGGAGCGCGATGGCAGCGGCCGCCGCTTCTTTCGCAAGTCGGGCGAGCCGATCCGGGATTGAGCGAGGAGACACTCGGTGCCCAAGATCGATATCGCCAAGGCGACAGTGCGCACCAAGGGGGTCTATCCCGAGCCGTGGCGCGCGATCACGCACGGTCGCGAGAAGGCGGTGCTCGGCGACGTCGTCGGGCTCACGCAGTTCGGCGTCAATCTCACGCGGCTCAAGCCCGGCGCCGCCTCGGCGCTGCGGCATTGGCACGAGGCCGAGGATGAGTTCGTCTACGTGATCGAAGGCGAGATCACGCTGATCGAGGACGGCGGCGAGACCGTGTTGCGACCCGGCGACGCCGCGGGTTTCAAGGCCGGCGTCGCCAACGGCCATCATCTCGTCAACAAGTCGCAACGCGACGCGCTCTATCTCGAGGTCGGCACGCGCGCCGAGCGCGAGCGCGCGCATTATCCCGACGTCGATCTCGTCGGCGACAAGGACGAGCGCGGATTCCGCTTTTCGCACCGGTCGGGCGAGCCTTACCCGCAGGAGCCTTGAGCCATGAGCCACGCCAATTTCAAGCTCGACACCGACACGGACGGCATCGTGCTGCTCACCTGGAACATGCCGGACCGCTCGATGAACGTGATCAACCTCACGGTGATCGAGGAATTGTCGGCGATCGTCGAGCAGACCGCGGGCGATGCGGCGGTCAAGGGCGTGGTCATCACGTCCGGCAAGGACAGCTTCTGCGCCGGCGCCGATCTCACGCTGCTCGATCGCGTGGTCAAGGTGTTCGGCGAGATGGCGAAGGCGCGCGGCGAGGAAGCCGCCGCGGCGCTGCTGTTCGAGGAGAGCCGCAAGCTGTCGCTGCTCTACCGGCGGATCGAGACCTGCGGCAAGCCGTGGGTCGCGGCGATCAACGGCACCGCGCTCGGCGGCGGCCTCGAGCTGTGCCTCGCCTGCCATCACCGCATTGCCGCGGACAACCCGCAGACGCGGCTCGCCCTGCCCGAGATCAAGGTCGGCCTGTTTCCCGGCGCCGGCGGGACGACCCGCGTCGCGCGCATGCTGCCGCCCGCAGACGCCCTGCAGTTCCTGCTCAAGGGCGACCAGGTTCGAGTCGCACAGGCCAACAAGATGAAGCTGATCGACGCGGTCGTGCCGGCCGCCGATCTCATCAAGCAGGCCAAGGACTGGATCAAGGCCGGCGGCAAGGCCAAGGCGCCATGGGACGAGGACGGTTTCCGGCTGCCGGGCGGGCCGGTCTATTCCAAGGCCGGCATGATGACCTTCCCGGCCGCGAACGCGATCTACCGGCGCGAGACCTACGACAATTATCCGGCGGCGCGCGCCATCATGCAGGTGGTCTACGAGGGCCTGCAATTGCCGTTCGACCTGGCGCTGCGCGTCGAGTCGCGCTGGTTCGCGAAGATCCTGCGCTCGCCGGAAGCCGCCGCCATGATGCGCAGCTTGTTCGTCTCCCTGCAGGAGCTGAACAAAGGCGCGCGCCGGCCGGCGGGCGTGCCGCCCTCGAAGCTCAAGAAGATCGGCGTGCTGGGCGCGGGCTTCATGGGCGCCGGCATCGCCTATGTCACCGCCGCAGGCGGGACTCGAGGTCGTGCTGGTCGACCGCGACCAGGCGAGCGCCGACAAGGGCAAGGCGCATTCCGAACGCCTGATCACCGAGCAGGTCAACCGGGGCCGCGCCAGCGCGGCCGAGCGCGACGCGCTGCTGGCTCGCATTGCGCCCACGCCCGACTACGGCGCGCTCGCGGACTGCGACCTCGTCATCGAGGCGGTGTTCGAGGCCCGCGAGGTCAAGGCCGAGGCGATCGCCAAGGCCGAAGCCGTGATCGGGGAGGGGACGATTGTCGGCTCCAACACCTCGACCTTGCCGATCACCTCGCTCGCCGAGATGTCGAAGCGGCCGGAAAGCTTCATCGGCGTGCATTTCTTCTCGCCGGTCGACCGCATGATGCTGGTCGAGCTGATCCTGGGAAAGCGCACCGGCGAGCAGGCGCTCGCGGTCGCCATGGACTATGTGCGCGCCATCCGCAAGACGCCGATCGTGGTCAACGATGCGCGCGGCTTCTACACCTCGCGCGTGGTCGGCACCTATCTGCGCGAAGGCCACCTGATGCTGACCGAAGGCGTGCCGGCGGCGATGATCGAGAATGTCGGGCGCATGGCCGGCATGCCGGTCGGCCCGCTGTCGCTGAACGACGAGGTGGCGGTCGATCTCGCCTGGAAGATCCTCAAGGCCACCGAGGCCGATCTCGGCGCCGACGCGGTCGATCCGCGCCAGAAGGCGCTGCTCGCCGAGATGGTGGAGAAGCGCGGCCGGCTCGGGCGCAAGAACGGCAAGGGCTTCTACGACTACCCGAAAGACGGGCCGAAGAAGCTGTGGCCCGGGCTCGCCGAGCTGCAGCCGGAGAGGCTCGATCCCGACCGGATCGACGTCGCGGAGCTCAAGGCCCGCCTGCTCGGCATCCAGGCGCTCGAGACCGCGCGCTGCGTGGAGGAGGGCGTCATCACCGACGTGCGCGAGGCCGATGTCGGCTCGATCCTCGGCTTCGGCTTCGCGCCGTTCAGCGGCGGCACGCTCTCCTACATCGACATGATGGGGACGAAGGCTTTCGTCGAGCTATGCCGGCGGCTGGAGCAATCGCACGGCCCGCGCTTTGCCCCCTCGAAGCTTCTGCTCGAGCTGGCGGCCAAGGGCGATACTTTCTACGGTCATTTCGCGCCGGGGGTGCGCGCGGCGGCGTGAGCGATCACCCTCCGCAGGTCAGATCGACCTTCATCGTGCGCTTGGCGCTGCCCAGCGTCAGCTCGACGTCGAAGGGCTGGCATTCGTGATTGACGATCACCGCGCGGATCAGGCGGCCTGGCTTGTCGATGAAACCGACCGGAAATTTCTGATCCACGATGGTCTTGCCTTCACTGACGACGCGGATGCCGAGCGTCACGTTGTCGTAGATCCCGGACGGGGCCTCGATCACCGCGTCGAGCCGGGCCTGCAGCGACCCGCCGAGCTTGCGATCGCTGGCGATGATCTGGTTCTTGCGAGCGGCACCGTCCGGCGACAGCGCGCGAGGGGCCATGTCCTGCGACGTCGCGCCCGAATCATTCCAGATGAGATAGAGGCGCGGCGTGCCGAGCTTCGGTGTGGCCGCTGCCGCCTTCGGCTCGGTTTGCGCAAAGGCCGGCGCCATCGCCGCCGGCCGGATCGTGACGATCGCCGCGATGACGAGCACGGCGGCAAGCGCGAGACGCGTCATCGAGCCGGGCATTTGCGTTCCTTTCTCGAAGATCGACTGCTCCCGCATTCGGGCTGTTTCACACTGTAGTCGATCATGGCCGCCTGCAACGGGCGACGCCTCCTCGGCGACGTGCGCCTTCAGGCAAGGTCGATGTCGGCGATGACCGGCAGGTGATCGGAGACGCGGCTGGCGCTGCGGTCGACGAAGCTTCGCCGCATCGCCCCCGGCGGCCAGCAGAAGATGCGGTCGAGGTGCAGGAGCGGGCACCAGGAGGGAAAGCTGGCGTGGCGCGTGCGCGCCGGAAGCTCGCGCCGGAGCGCACCGCGCAGCGAGGCCGGCCAGAACCATTCGTTGAAGTCGCCGAGCATCACCGTCGTGGTGGGATGGCGGCGCGCAATCGCGACCAGGCGGCGGGCCTGGTGGCGCCGTTCGCTGAAGCTCAAGCCGAAATGCGCGGCCACCAGCCGGAACGTGCCGCCGGGCGCGGCGATGTCGACCTCGATGGCGCGGCGTGGCTCGCGTTTGGCGATGGTGAGGTCATGGATCTCGGTCGCGCCGAACGGCCAGCGGCTCACCACCATCTGTCCATAGTCGCCATCGGCGGTGACGATCGACTTCGCCTCGACGCGGTGCTCGCCGACGGCTTCGCGCAACACCGCGAAAGCCGAGCGCGCCGGAGCGAGCGTGCGGCGCGAATCGACCTCCTGCAGGGCGACCACGTCCACATGGTGGCGCTCGATGGTCTCCACGACGCGGCCGAGATCGAAGCGGCCGTCGGTGCCGACGCCGCCATGGATGTTCCAGGTCATGACGCGGACGAGGCCGCCCGGGCGCGGGTTCAAGGGTCGGGTCTCCGCCAGCGCAGGATGATCGCCTGCACGCCGATCGAGACCGCGAGCCAGGCGAGCACCGCCAGGATGAACAGCAGGATGTTGGCCAGGGTCGGCTCGGTCAGGATGCTGAAAATTCGATGCCCGAGCGCCGACATCAGAACGATGCCCGGGGCCATGCCGATGATGGTCCCGAATATGTAGTCGGCGAACGGAATCCGGCTGGCGCCGGCAACCAGATTGACGATCGTAAAGGGCGCGATGGGAACCAAACGCACGGCGGCCACGGCCAGGACGCCGCGCCGCACCAGACCGCGGCGCACCCGGTGGAGCCGCGGCCCCATCAGGGCCTCGACCGTTCGTCGGCCGACGGCGAAGCCGATCGCGTAGGTGATGGTCGCGCTCGCAAGGGCGCCGATGCTCGCATAGGCAAACCCGAACCACGGGCCGAACGTCGCGGCGGTCGCCGCGATCAGCAGCATGACCGGAAAGACCAGCAGCCCCCCGACCACGAACACGACCAGCACGATCAACGGCGCTCCCGGCATCTCGGCGATATCGGCAAACCATTGCCGGACATGGTCCGGGTCGGTCAGGGTCGCGAGCGGCGTCAGGTGCCACGCGACGGCGAGCGCGACGATCACGAGGCCGATGCCGATCACCTTGAGGAGGCGGCCGAGCCGTCGTCCCCGCGGCCTTGCGCCCACGACATTCTGCAGGAAAGCCGGCGCCTCGATGGCGTGGTCCGGGTCGGCGACGCTCTCCAATGCGGATACCGGTCCGAATTCGGCGTCGCCGAGATCGATGGGTTGGAGACTGTGTCCGCCGTGCCCAACGGTTCGGGCCGTGGCAATCAGGGAATCCGTGACGGCGAGCGATGCGGCGACCTCGTGCGCGGCGGCGCCGCAGAAATGGCCGAGCATGCGGTCACGGACCGCGAGCACGGATTTGCGCTGCGCCGGCGTCCGCGCCTCGAAGGCCAGGTCGCACTCGGTGTCGAGGCCGAACGAGCGCCTGTTGAGATTCGCCGATCCCACGCGCAAGAAGACGTCGTCGATGATCATGACCTTGGAATGGATCATGGTGTCGACGGCGCGGGCGCCGTCACTCACCTGCGGATAGAGCAGGGCGACACGCCCGCTCAATCCGGCGGTTTCGAACACGCGCATGAACCGCACGAGGCCGGCATGCATGGTTTGGGCCTCGAGCCAGGTATGCGGCATTTTGGGCGCCACGATCACGGCTTCGAGCGCGGATTTTTCGAGCATGCGCTCGGCCAGGCGCTGCGCGAACCGGGTGGCGGTGAGATATTGATTCTCGATGTAGATGGTGCGCTCGGCACGGTCGATGGAATCGAAGAACAGCGCTTCGCACTCGCGAATCTCGGCTTCGTCGTCGGATGCCGGATAGGTGCGCGCAATCCCGACGTCGATGTCGGTGAGATCGGGCGCGACGCTGTCCGGCCAAGGATCGCCGAGCGGCTGGATCGGCGGAGTGTCCTCGCAGGCGCCGCGGCTCCAGCGGTCGCGAGCCAATTCGGCGAGCGCCAGCGCGGCCTTGCCGTCCACCATGGCCTGGACGTCGTGATAGGGATGATAGGGCTCGCCGGACGGGTCGACGCGGCGCGGATCATCGAGGCAGTGCCCGGTCGTGTCCCAGCGCCGAACGGTCACGTCCTGTCCGCCCGAAAAGGCGACCGCGTCGTCGACCACGACGACCTTCTGGTGATGTGACGCGCCCACCGGCAGCTCGTCGTCCAGGCAATATCGAATGCGCTGTGGAAGACGCCAGCCCAGAGCGAAGGCCGGCAACGGCTCGCGTTCGGTTGCGTAGAGCAACGAGTAGTCCCACATCAAGAGATGGAAGGTCAGGTGCGGTCGCTCGTTGACGAGCGCGGTGAGAAAGTCGGCGAAGCCTTCGGGATATCCGTCGTCGGCCTTTCCGCTCTCGCCCACGAGCCGGGTGCGGCTGTCGAGGTCCCAGCCGAGCATGAAGACGGTCGACTGTGCCTTGAGCAACGCCTCGCGCAACGCGCCAAAATAGCTCGCGTCGATGAGGACGGCGGCCCGCTGGGCCCGCTCGACCCGCCAGACATTGCGATGGGGGGTAAGAAGCACGTGATGAGGCTCGCCTAGCGGTTCGTCTTGCGCATCCATCAACGCGCGAGCGGCCAAATGGTCCCAAATCAACGAGATCGTTCACGTATCCGCCCGCGCGAGGCGATCAAGGCGCAGAGCTTCGTGCGGCTTTGAACGTCCGCCGCTCGCTTACGGGGCGACGCTGAAGCCTTGCGGCTTCTCGCCGCGTTGCCGGCGCTCCCACATGGCGAGGTAGGCGGCCTCGATGTGGCGGCGGAATCGATCGCTGTCGAACAGCCGGGAGGCGGCAACGCCGTCCTCGAGGCGCTGGCGAAACCCGCCGAGCAGCGCGGCGTCGGTCGCGAGCCGCAGCGCGAGCGTTTCGTATTGCTCGAGATTGTCGGTCACGAGCTCGGAAAGGCCGGCGGCGTGGAGCAGACTGGCCGCGACCCGCCCCGCGAAGGCGTTGCCGCGGCAGGTCAGCACCGGCAACCGCGCCCAGAGCGCATCGCTCGCAGTCGTGTGCGCGTTGACGGGAACGGTATCGAGGAACAGGTCGGCCAGCCGATGGCGGGCCAGATGGTCTTCGGGACTTGCATGCGCGGCGAACACCAGGCGCCGCGGATCGATGCCGCGTGCGCCGGCCTCCTGGCGCAGATGCGCCTCCGCTTCCGGATTGTCGTGCAACAGCCACAGCACGCTCCCTTCGACCTTGGCGAGGAGCCGCATCCACGCCTCGAAGACCGGCCGCGTGATCTTGTAGTTGTTGTTGAAGCAGCAGAAGACGAAACCGTCGTCCGGCAGCCCGGCTTCCCTTCGGGTCGGCGCAACGGCGGCGATCTGCCGCTTGGCGTCGTTGGCCTGGTAGCTGTCCGGGAGATGGACGATCTTTTCGCTCCAGAACGGTTGCTGGTCGAACGGCAGCACGACCTGGTCGGCAATGACGTAATCGATGAAATCGGCCCCCATGGTGCCCGGGTAACCGAGATAGCTCACCTGGATGGGTGCCGGACGGTGGGCGAGAATCTCCGGCCGGCAGTCTTGCGTGTAGCCTTTCAGGTCGACCGCGATGTCGACCTCGAGCTCGTTCAGCAGCTTGGCGACGTCGCGATCGCTGGCCGAGCGAACATCGTGAAACTGATCGAACGCCGTCACCAGACGGGCACGCATCTCGCTGTTGTCGTCCTGGCCGAATGACACGCCGAGCACCTCGAAACGCCCGCGGTCGTGCAGCTCGAGCAGCTCCGCGATCAGGCTGGCGGTCGCGTGCTGACGGTAGTCGCCCGACAGGTAGGCGATCCGCAGCTTGTCGTGACGATAGGCTCTGCCGTTCCAGAGCGGCGGCGGCCGCACCGGCACCTTGTAGCGAATGTAGTTGCGCGCGCATTCGAGTTGCAGGGCCGGCTCGTCGCAATAGCCCAGAAACATCCACGGATTGATGACCGCTTTGCCGGCCAGGACGTGAGCCTTCAGCTCGGCGGCGAGCGCGTCGGTCGTCGTCCAGTCGCAGATGGCGAGCGCGCAATGCGCCATCCCATTGAACGCATGCGGGTGGCTCGGTTGCAGCGCGAGCGCCCGATGGTAGCTCGCCAGCGCCTCCTGGTAGCGCTTGAGCAGTCTTGCCGCGTTGCCGCGATTGAACAGCGCATCGACGTGATCGGGCTTGATCGCCAGCGCCTGGTCGTAGCCGGCGAGCGCCTCGTCGTGGCGCTTGAGCGCCAGCAAGGCGGTGCTGCGGTTGGTGAGCGCCTCGACGAAATTCGGCGCCAGCGCCAGCGCCCGGTCATAGCTCGCGATGGCGTCCTCGTGACGGTTGAGCAGGCTGAGCGCGTTGCCGCGATTGCCGAGTGCTTGCACGTGGTCGGGATTGAGCGCCAGCGCCCGGTCGTAGGCGGCAAGCGCGTCGCGCGGGCGCTTCAACGCATCGAGCGTAACGCCGAGATTGCTGTGGGCGTCGGCCGAGCGCGGATGGATCTTGACCGCCCTGGTGAGCAGCTTCAGCGCCTCGTTCAACTCGCCCTGCTGATACCGAAACAGTCCGAAAAAATGCAGGGCATCGAAATAGTCCGGATTCTTCTTCAGCAATCGGGTGAAGAGGCGCTCGGCTTCGCCGATGCGGCCTTCACGCTGGCATTGCACCGCCTCCTCCAGCGCGCGCAACGCTTTCAGAAACCTCGGGTCGGGCTGCGGCAAATGGGCCATGTCGTTTCCACGGAGAATATTCGACCATAGCATCCTGACGACATCATATCCTCGGCCGGCAAGCCGGCGCGACAGCCGACAAGAGCCTCATTGCTCTTTCTCCGGGCGTCCGTGTAAGGTCGCGGCCCTTTACGTCGGAACCCGGCATGGCCCGTGACCAAGTCGACATGACGCCGATCGAGACGCGCGACGAGCTGGTCGCGTGGTTCGAAGCCGGCAGCAAGCCGAAGTCGCGTTTCCGCATCGGCACCGAGCACGAGAAGTTCGTCTTCACGGTCGAGGGCCGCCGGCCGGTGCCCTATGACGGCCGCCGCAGCATTCGCGCGCTGCTCGAAGGCATGCAGCACCTGCTCGGCTGGGAACCGATCATCGAGGACGGCAACATCATCGGCCTGTTCGACGTGACCGGCGGCGGCGCGATCTCGCTCGAGCCGGGCGGCCAGTTCGAGCTCTCCGGCGCCCCCGTCGAGACCGTCCATCAGACCTGCGCCGAGCTCGTGACGCATCTGGCACAATTGCGGGAGGTCGCGCGCCCGCTCGGCATCGGCTTTCTGGGGCTGGGCATGACGCCGACCTGGACCCGCGCCGAGATTCCGATGATGCCGAAGGGGCGCTACCGCATCATGACGGCCTATATGCCGAAGGTCGGCACGCTCGGCCTCGACATGATGTACCGCACCTGCACGGTGCAGACCAATCTCGACTACTCCTCCGAATCCGACATGGTGAAGAAGCTGCGCGTTTCGCTCGCGCTGCAGCCGGTCGGGACCGCGCTGTTCGCCAACTCGCCGTTCACCGAAGGCGAGCTCAACGGCTTTTTGTCGTTCCGATCGGAAATCTGGCGCGACACCGACCCCGACCGTACCGGCATGCTGCCTTGGGCGTTCGAGCCCGGCATGGGCTTCGAGCGCTACGTGGATTACGCGCTCAACGTGCCGATGTACTTCGTCAAGCACGGCGACCGCTACGTGGACGTCGCCGGCCAGTCGTTCCGCGATCTGATGGCGGGACGTTTGCCCGGGATGCCGGGGGCACGCGCCACCATCTCCGATTGGGCCAATCACATCTCGACGATCTTTCCGGAGGTGCGGCTCAAGCGCTATCTCGAAATGCGCGGCTCGGACGGCGGGCCGTGGCGGCGGCTGCCGGCGCTACCGGCCTATTGGGTCGGCATCCTCTACGACGACGACTCGCTCGAGGCGGCCTGGGACATCGTCAAGGACTGGACCGCCGAGGAGCGTCAGCAGCTCCGCGACGATGTCCCGAGAGCGGGCTTCAAGGCCGTGATCCACGGCCGCAGCGTGCTGCAACTCGCGAAGGCGACGCTCGCGCTCGCGGAAAAGGGGCTGGCGCGCCGACGCAGGCTCGACGGCAACGGTCACGACGAGACCCGCTATCTGCGGCCGCTGCAGGAATATGTCGCGCGCGGCGTCACGCCCGCGGAGGAACTGCTGGACAAGTTCCGCGGCGCCTGGGGCGGCAGCGTCGACCCGGTTTTCAGCGAATACGCGTATTGATCGACCTGGTTCCGCCCGTCCGTCGCACTCAGGACGGCTGCCGTTCGCGCTCGATGATCTCCTGCGCCTCCGGATTGAGCGGCGTGACCTCGCGCGTCGGCCGGCTGAACGGCACGTGCACCATGCGGGTCTGCAGCAGGTCGAGCCCGGCCGATATGCCCTCGGCCTGCTGCACGGCGAGGCGCTCGAGATCGCGCTCGCGCACGAAATTCTCGACGGCGGCCGCGCGCTCGACATCGAGGCCGAGCGCTTCGAGCGTCTTCCGTCCGAATACCAGCGCCGATTCGTAGGTCTCGCGCAGCTCGAAATCGACGCCCTTGTCGATCAACTGCAGGGTATGGCGGCGGTCGAAGGAGCGCACGTAAAGCTTCGCACCGGGAAACTCGGCCTGAACGAGATCGACGACCCGGCTCGCCGTCTCCGGGTCGTCGATGCACACGGCGACGAGCCGTGCGTCGCCGGCGCCCGCCGCGCGCAACACGTCGAGCCGCGTGCCGTCCCCATAGTAGACCTTGAATCCGAAGCCCGCGGCGCTCTGCATCATGTCGGGGTCGTTGTCGATGGTGGTGACGTCGATGCCCTCGGCGAGCAGGCATTGGGAAACGATCTGGCCGAAACGGCCGAAGCCGATGACGAGCACTGATCCGCGCGCGTCGCTGAAATCGTCGGGCTCCTGCTCGGCCGGTCGCGCAAGACGGCGCAGCAGCACCTCGGTCGCCGTCGCGACCAGCGGACCGAGCAGCATGGTCATTGCCGCAATGGCGGTGAGCAGGCTGAGCTGGCGCTGGTCGAGCACCGCGAGCGTTGCGCCGAGCGGGATCAGCACGAAGGCGAACTCGCCCGCGGCCGTGAGCACCGATCCGGCGCGCAGCGCATCGCTTCTGCGCACGCAGGTGGCGCGGAACAGGAGCCAGATGATCGCCGCCTTGAGCACCGTGAGGATGCCGGCCGCGGCGAGGATCAGCCAGAGGTCGGCGCGCACGACGCGCATGTCGATGCTCATGCCGATCCCCATGAAGAACAGGGCGAGCAGGAGGCCGCGGAACGGCTCGATGTCGGCTTGGAGCTCGTGCCGGTAGTTCGATTCGGCAAGCAGCATGCCGGCCAGGAACGCGCCGAGCGCCATCGACATGCCGGCCACCTGCATGGTCAGTGCCGCGCCGAGCACGACCAGGAGGGCCGCCGCCGTCATCACCTCGCGCGAGCCGGTCTGCGCGAGCAGCCGGAAGAACGGATTGAGCAGGTAGCGGCCGGCGATCACCACCAGCGCGATCGCGCCGGCGATCCAGGCCGCCGCAAGCAGGCCATCGGCCAGGCTGCCGGGAGCGCTCTCGCTGCCCTGGCCGAGCAGCGGCAACGCGGCCAGCAGCGGCACCACGGCGAGGTCCTGGAACAGCAGGATGGCGAAGGCGCGCTGGCCATAGTCCTGCTGGAGCTGGCCGCGCTCCTCCAGGATCTGCAGCGCGATCGCGGTTGCCGACATGGCGAGCGCGAGCCCGGCCACCACGGCGCCGCGCCATCCGAGCAGGCCGGTCGCATAGGCAAGCGCGCCGATCGCGATCGCCGTGAGGGCGAGCTGAGCGGCGCCGAGACCGAATATGTCGCGGCGCATCGCAATGAGCCGACCGAGCTCGAGCTCGAGCCCGATCAGGAACAGCAGCATGACCACGCCCAGCTCGGCCACCGGGATGATGCGTTCGGGCGTCCCGAACACCCCGAGCCCGTAGGGGCCGATGATGATGCCGGCAATCAGATAGGCGACGATGGCCGAGAGCCCGAGCCGGCGCGCGATCGGGACGCTCGCGACCGCCGCCACGAGCAGCACGAGTGCGAGCGTGAGAAGGCCGAATTCGCCGTGTTGCGCATGCATGGTGGGTTTCCGCGATGGATATCGTCGGGGGATGACGGTGCTCGCCTGCGGACGACGCCAGCAGCCTCGTCTCGGCGCGCCACTCGCCTCCGCCCAGCGGCTTCTCTAACATGGATCGCGCCGCGGGGCGGTGCGCGCGAGAGGGCGAAGGCATGAGGCGAGGATGGCTCGGGCCGGGCGTCGGCTTGCTGATCGCGCTTGCCGCATGCGGCGCGCCGGCCCGGGCACAAGTGGGCTTCGACCGCCCGGGGGGCGACTATACGAGCTTCTCGCTGCGATACGGCGATCCCGCCCAATGCGCCGCGCGCTGCGAGCGCGACTCGCGCTGCCGCGCCTGGGCGTTCTCCTATCCCTTCACCGAAAGCACGAATGCCGTGTGCTGGCTCAAATCCCGGGTGACGCCGCGGGTCGAGGCCGCGTGCTGCGTGTCGGGCGTGCGCGGAACCGGGGTGATCGAGCCGCCCAGCGGCCCGATCGAGTTCGGGATCGACCGTTTCGGCGGCGACTACCGCAGCTTCGATCTGCCGGCCGGGGCCATCGCCAAGGCCTGCCAGAACGCCTGCGACGCCGAGGAGGGTTGCCGCGCCTGGACCTATGTGCGGCCCGGTTATGTCGGTCCGGCCGCGGTCTGCTATCTCAAGAACCGTATCACCCGGCCGCTGCGCAAGCCGTGCTGCATTTCGGGCGTGGTGAGGTAGGGGATCGCGGAAAGTTGATGGGAGCAGGCGAGCAGATTCGCTCGATGATGGGTTTGCCAGCCATGAGCTCAACCTGGATAGCTCAACTTGGATTTGGAGGCATCGATGATCAGGACCGTCACATTCTTCGCCGCCGTCGCGTTTCTCTCGGGCGCCGCGCTGGCACACCACGGCTGGGGCAGCTACGACGCCGCCAAGCCGGTCACGGTCGCCGGTCCGATCGTGACCTCGAAGTTCGAGAATCCGCACGCCACCATCACGGTGCGGGGCACCGACAAGGTCTGGACGGTGACGCTTGCGCCCACCTCGCGCATGAGCAGTCGCGGCGCCACCGAGAAGGTCGTCGCGGTCGGCAACAACGTCTCGGCCTACGGCTATGTCTCGACGGTCGAGAAGGACGAGTTGCGGGCTGAGCGGATCACGGTCGACGGCAAGACCTACGAGATGCGGTGATGACCGATCAGGCGCCGGCGATCTTCATCGCGCTGGAAGGATCCGGCTTCGCGGCGGCGATCCGCCAGTCGCTCTGGCTCTATCCGGCGGCCAATGTCGGGCACATCGTGGCGCTGGTCTTCTTCGCCGGCTCGGTGGCGGTGATGGACGTGCGACTGCTCGGCGGCTTGGCGGCGACCGCGCCCGGACGCCTGCTCGCGCGGGCGCGCTGGTTTGCGATCGCAGCGCTCGCCGGGATGGCGATCACCGGCTTCCTGCTGTTCGCCGCCGAAGCCAGCCACGTTTCGCTCAACCCGGTGTTCCAGTTGAAGCTCGCGCTGATCGGGGCGGGTCTCGTCAACGTGGGCCTCTACGAATTCGGCGCCAAGCGCGAGGTCGAAGGCCTGCCGCCCGGCGCGGTCATGCCGGCACGCGCGCGGATCGTGGGCGCCGTTTCGCTTCTCATATGGGTCGCGGTCGCCGCCTGCGGGCGGAGCATCGCGTATTTCTGAGTCCAGTTGCCGGGGTTGGCCCGCAAGGCAACGCGTCAAAACGTGCGCGCGTTGTCGGAGAAAACGAAGCCGTCTTTCTCAACCCTTCGGTTCATGGACTCGATCGCTTCCCTGTTCTCCTCAAGCCAACGGCGACCTTGTTCAGCCCGTTTCTCGGCGTGGAGCGTCGGAAATCTTTCGGTAGAGCGCTTCCAACAGGACGGCCCGAAAGGTCGAGACCTTCGGCTTTGGCCGCTTGCACCGCGTCGCTGTCGAGCTCCAAGGTCACGATCTCGCGCTCGCTCATTCTCATGCTCCGCAGGGTGGTCCGAGTTCAGAAACCGGTGAACACAAAGTCGAGCGCGGCGATGATCGCATCACGATGATCGGCAAGCGTGGTTACCTTGCCGCGCAGGATTCGCTGGTCGACCGCAAACAGCTCATGTGTGGCGAGCCAGTAGTCACGGCCTTCGATCGGAACGATCGGATTGAGCCGGTGGGCGCCCTTCATCTGTTCGCGCGGAACCAGCGGTGCGACGACGGTCGAGGACAAGCCGGAAACGAGATCGGACTGAAGGACGACGAGATATGGCCGATATTCGGCCTCGATAGGATCGGGGTTGGCAACCACGTCGAATTGACGGGTCATTTGGCGTCCGGCCGATAGCGCAGCTTGCTGGCGAGCAAGCCGTGGCGGTCGATGAATGAGTTGATCGAGGCGATCGCCTCACGGTTTTCCTCGAGCCAGCGCTTTTCCTGCTCCGCCCGCACAATGCTGCGCAGGCGATGCTCGAGGGTCTCGGAGATGTTGATGCGCAGGCGGCGCGCTTCGTCGAGCAGGTCGGTATCGACGAACAGGTTCACGGCGCGTTTCTTGACTTGGCGCTCGCGCATCATGGCTGGCTCCAGCGGCTATGCGCAAGATTAATGCGCATAGCTCGCTACGGCAAGGCCTCAACCAGCCTGCGGGCAACTAATCCCCGTGATTTGCAACCGCTGTTCACCCCGTCCCGCCGACCGTGATGCGGTCCATGCGCAGGGTGGGCTGGCCGACGCCGACCGGCACGCCCTGGCCGTTCTTGCCGCAGGTGCCGATGCCGGGATCGAGCGACAGATCATTGCCGATCATGCCGATGCGGTGGAGGTCGGTCGGGCCGTTGCCGATCAGCATCGCCCCCTTGAGCGGAGCCCCGAGCTTGCCGTTCTCGATCTTGTAGGCCTCGGTCACCTGGAACACGTACTTGCCGGAGGTGATCTCCACCTGCCCGCCGCCGAAGCTCACCGCGTAGATGCCGTTCTTGACCGAGGCGATGATCTCGCCCGGGTCGCGCTCGCCGGCCAGCATGTAGGTGTTGGTCATGCGCGGCATCGGCACATGGGCGTAGCTCTGGCGGCGGCCGTTGCCGGTCGGCGTCATGCTCATGAGACGCGCGTTCTGTCGGTCCTGCATGTAGCCGACCAGGATGCCGTCCTCGATCAGCACGGTGCGGTTGGTCGGCGTGCCCTCGTCGTCGACCGAGAGCGAGCCGCGCCGCTGCGCGATGGTGCCGTCGTCGACGACGGTGACGCCCTTCGATGCCACCTGCTGTCCCATCAGGCCGGCGAAGGCCGAGGTCTTCTTGCGGTTGAAGTCGCCTTCGAGCCCGTGACCCACGGCCTCGTGCAGCATCACGCCCGGCCAGCCGGGTCCGAGCACCACGTCCATCTCGCCGGCCGGCGCCGGCACCGCCTCGAGATTGGTCAGCGCCTGACGCAAGGCATGGTCGGCGGTATCCTGCCAAGCCTTGGTCTCGAGGAAGCGCGCGAATCCTTCGCGTCCGCCGCAGCCGTGGCTGCCTGATTCCTGGCGGTCGCCGTCGCCCGCCACGACCGACACGTTGACCCGCACCAGCGGCCGCACGTCCCGGTAGGTCTCCCCGTCCGCACGCAGGATCTCGATCACCTGCCAGCTCGCACCCAACGACACCGAGACCTGGCGCACGCGCGGGTCCTTGGCGCGCAGATAGGCGTCGATGGTCTCCAGCAGCCGTACCTTGGTCTCGAAGGTGGGCGCGCCGAGCGGGTTGTCATCGTCGTAGAGGCGCACATTGGTGCGGCCGGGCGGCGCCGCATACTGGCCGGAATAGCCGGCCTTGACCGCCCGCACCGCGTCGGCCGCGCGCCCAAGCGCGGCGTCCGAGAGGTCGGTGGAGTGGGCGTAGCCGACCGCGTCGTCCTTGACGGCACGCAGCCCGAAACCCTGGTCGGTGTTGTAGGTCCCCTGTTTCAGCCGGCCGTTGTCGAACAGGAGCATCTCGGATTGGGCATATTCGACGTAGAGCTCGCCGTCGTCGGCACCTTCGAGGCCGCGGGCCAGCTGCCTGCGGGCGTCGTTGCGGTCGAGGCCGGCGCGGTCGAGAAGCGACATGGTCGGGTTGGTCATGGGGCGATCCGGGTTCGAGGATTTCCGACGAAGATAGTCGTCGGCGGCGCCGGTTGCGAGGGGCGAGACTTGCGTCAGCGCGGCTCGGCCGACCTTGCCCGCCGTCCCGTCATCGCCCGGCGCAATCGCTCGGCGGCTCGCGCGCCGGCAAAGCGGTTCGCGAGCCAGGCGAGCGTCTCCGCGGTGCTGGCGCGCATCACCGAGTTGTGGGTCGCGCCCGCCAGCTTGACGTATCGCACGGGCGTGCCGCGCCGGCACAGCTGCTGCGCAAACCGGTCGTTGATCGCCGGCGGCACCTCGGTGTCGGCGCTCCCCTGCGCCATGAAGACAGGTGCGCCGGCAGCCGCGCCGCCCGGCGTGTTGCGGGCGATGATCGTGCGCCAGGGCTCGGTGCGGGTCGGATCGGCGATCAGAAAACGGTGGCGCAGCGGGAATTCGGCGACCACGACCTCGATGAGGTTGAGCAACGTCTCGTCGCAGACCTCGGCAGTCCGCCGGACCGCGCCGATTTCCCCCGGTGCGACCACGGCGTCGAGCGGCGCCTTGAACACCTGCGACCACGACCACAGCGCCATGGCGGTGAACACCTTGCCTTTGAAGGTGGAAAGGTCGTCCTCGAACAGCGCCGCCAAGCGCGGTTGCGGGCGCCGCGGCCGCGACCCCGACGAGCTTGAGCTCCGGCGCATAGGCGCGCGCCAACTGGCCCGTGAACAGCGCGGCGTGGCCGCCCTGCGAATGGCCCCAGACGGAGAATCGTAGACCGGCGCCGCTCTCGCTCAGCGCCCGCGCCGCCCGCACGGAATCGAGCACTGCGCGGGCCTCGCTGACGCCGACCATGTAGGGATGCGGTCCGGTCGTCCCGAGGCCCGGATAATCGGTCGCCGTCACGACGTAGCCGCGCGCCAGCATCTCGTTGAGACCGGGAATTGAGCTGAGCACGTCCGATCGCAGCGACGGCGCGCAGCGCGGCATGATGCCGGTGGTCCCATGCGCCCACGCGACCAGGTCGCGTCCGCCGCCCGCCGCCGGCCCGTCGGGAGCGGCCACGACGCCGGAGACGGCGATCGGCTCGTTCGCAAGCCCGCGCGAGCGATAGAGAATACGGAAGGCCTTGGCGCCGGGCGGCGCTCCCGGCAGCGGCTCGACCCGGATGAGGGATCCGGGTGGGCCGGGGAGGTCGGACGGATCGACTTGGTAGAACGCGGTCTGGCCCGAGGCCGCGAAGCTCCAGATGCCGGCGGTGAGCAAGGCCGCGATCACGACTACGAACGCGCGCTTGCGCATTCCGGCCACTCCCTGGAGGCCAAAATCGAATGAAGCAGCAGGTCCGTAAGTGCTCGGTCGGGCAGGGGACGCTTTACGGCAGCTTGTCGTAGCCTTCGCCGAAGCCCTTGAGGCTCATCGGGAAGCCGATGCCCTCTTCCGGGGTCTGGAAGATGATGAAGGTCGCGGTTTGGCCGGTGCGCAGCTGCTTGACCAGAGTCTCGTCCATGACCACCTCGGCGACGCAGCCGTTCGGCAGGCAGCGGACGAAGCCGGCCCGTCCGACGTCGGCCTGGTCGATCTTGAGGCCCAGGCCCGACGGCAGCAGCACGCCCATGGGCGCCACCACCCGCATCAGCCGGCTCTTCTGATCGGCGGTCTTGAGCACGATCACGGTGAGGCCGACATTGGCGCGATCTTCCGCGGTCACGCTTTGGATGAGCGCGCACTGCTCGCCCTGCGCCCCCGGCGGGGTGTCGCAGCGGACCTGCCAATCGGCGTGGACCGATTTGACGGCGCCCTGCGCCAAGCCGCGCTCCGTGGTCGCGAAGACGGCCGCAAGCGCCATAGCGGCGACCGCCAGCGATCGCGCGCGATGAAGGCGTATTCCCGGGCTGAATGACCCCATGATCCCCATGCCTCGAATCGTCCTAAAGCCGCCCCACAGTCCATACCCGGTCGAATCAACCCCTGGAACCATCGTCGGACCGACGCGTCAAGGATTAGTAAAGCGCGGCATTGTGGCCGAGAAAGGGACGAAAATCGGGCTTTCGGCTCGGCCGTTTTCCTGGCCTTTGGTCGCATGGGAGACATGGACGGGGTGCATTGCGATGGGGCCGGAATTATGGTTTGAGAGATTGGGATTCCCCTTGAGGCCCCTGCCGCGCGCTCGCCGAGCCGGCCGCCTGACGGACGCAACGCTCGAAGCGGGCGGGGCCCGCGCCTCCGGCTTGCGGAGTGCCGTGCGGCAGGCCGGTTAGAGCCTCAATCTCGTCGAAGGAGCGACACTGACGATGCTCGTGTTCAAGCGGTTGACCGCATTGGCAATCATCATCCTCGCCGGCGTGGCGGCCGGAGCGGCCTGGGCAGGGGACGGGCAGCCTTCGCCCTGGCAGCTCGGGTTCCAGCAGTCGGCCACCGAGGTGATGGACCGGATCGACTCGTTTCACCATTTCCTGCTCTGGGTCATCTCGGCGATCACGGTCTTCGTGCTGATCCTGCTGGTGATCGTGATCGTGGCGCTTCAACGCCCGCGCCAATCCGGTCCCGTCCCGGACCACCCACAACACGCTCATCGAGGTGCTGTGGACCGTCATCCCGATCGCGATCCTGATGGTGATCGCCGTCCCCTCCTTCAAGCTGCTGTTCCTGCAGCTCAATATTCCGGCGGCGGATCTCACCGTGAAGGCCACCGGCAAGCAGTGGTACTGGACCTACAGCTATCCGGACCACGGCAAGTTCGAGTTCGATTCGTTGCTGGTCCGCGATGAAAAGCAGCTCAAAGCCGGCCAGCCGCGGCTTTTGACCGTCGACAACGAGATGGTGGTGCCGGTCAACAAGGTCGTGCGGGTGCTGACCACCGGCGCCGAGGTGATCCATGCCTTCGCGGTGCCCTCGTTCGGCATCAAGATCGATTCCATCCCCGGGCGCATCAACGAGACCTGGTTCAAGGCCACGCGTGAAGGCGTCTATCACGGCCAGTGCTCGGAGCTGTGCGGCAAGGATCACGCCTACATGCCGATCGCGGTGCGCGTGGTGAGCGAGCAGGCCTTCGCCGCCTGGGTCGAAGAGGCCAAGAAGAAGTACGCGAGAGAAGACACCACCCCGCCGACCAATGTGGCGGCGGCCGACCAGACAACGGCCCGCTGATGGCGCGCCACGGCGCCTGACGGCAAGCGCGCGGCAGGCACACGTTCGAAGGACTTGAGACATGGCTACCACGGCGAAAGCTCACGGCGCCCACGAGGCCCACGATCACCCGCACGGCTGGCGGCGCTACGTCTATTCGACCAACCACAAGGACATCGGCACGATGTACCTCGTGTTCGCGCTGTTCGGTGGGCTGGTCGGCGGCGTCCTGTCGATCGGCATGCGGCTCGAGCTCATGGAGCCGGGCCTGCAGATCTTCAAGGACGCCCACTTGTTCAACGTGTTCACCACCGCCCACGGCCTCATCATGATCTTCTTCATGGTGATGCCGGCGATGATCGGCGGCTTCGGCAATTGGATGGTGCCGCTCATGATCGGCGCGCCCGACATGGCGTTCCCGCGCATGAACAACATCTCGTTCTGGCTGTTGCCGGCGTCGTTCACGCTGCTGGTCATCTCGCTGTTCGTCGAGGGCGAGCCCGGCGCCCCCGGCGTCGGAGCCGGCTGGACCATCTATGCGCCGTTGTCGACCTCGGGCCATCCCGGCCCCGCGGTCGACTTCGCGATCCTGTCGCTGCACCTGGCCGGCGCCTCGTCGATTCTCGGCGCCATCAACTTCATCACCACGATCTTCAACATGCGCGCGCCCGGCATGACGCTGCACAAGATGCCGCTGTTCGTGTGGTCGCAATTGGTGACGGTGTTCCTGCTGCTGCTGTCGATGCCGGTGCTGGCGGGCGCCATCACCATGCTGCTCACCGATCGCAATTTCGGCACCACCTTCTTCACCGCCGACGGCGGCGGTGATCCGGTGCTGTTCCAGCATCTGTTCTGGTTCTTCGGCCACCCCGAGGTCTACATCCTGATCGTTCCGGGCTTCGGCATGGTCAGCCAGATCGTCGCCACCTTCTCGAAGAAGCCGGTGTTCGGCTATCTCGGCATGGCCTACGCCATGGTGGCGATCGGCGGCATCGGCTTCGTGGTGTGGGCGCACCACATGTACACGGTCGGCATGTCGACGGCCGCGCAAGCCTATTTCGTGGTCGCCACCATGGTGATCGCGGTGCCCACCGGGGTGAAGATCTTCTCCTGGATCGCCACCATGTGGGGCGGCTCGATCGAGTTCAAGACGCCGATGCTATGGGCGATCGGCTTCATCTTCCTGTTCACGGTCGGCGGCGTGACCGGCGTGGTGCTCGCCAATGCCGGCGTCGACCGCTCGCTGCAGGACACCTACTACGTGGTGGCGCATTTCCACTACGTGCTCTCGCTCGGCGCCGTCTTCACCATCTTCGCCGGCTGGTACTACTGGTTCCCGAAGATGACCGGCTACATGTATTCGGAGACGATCGGGAAGTGGCACTTCTGGCTCACCTTCATCGGCGTCAACGTCGTGTTCTTCCCGCAGCACTTCCTCGGGCTTGCCGGCATGCCGCGGCGCATCGCCGACTATCCGGACGCGTTCGCCGGCTGGAACTTCGTCTCGTCGCTGGGCTCGTATGTTTCGGCGCTGGGCGCGCTGGTGTTCTTCTTCGGGGTGGCGCACGCCTTCCTGCGCAAGGAGAAGGCCGCCGACAATCCGTGGGGCGCGGGTGCGACCACGCTCGAATGGACGCTGCCGTCGCCGCCGCCGTTCCACCAGTATAACGAGCTGCCGCTCATCAAGTGAGCTCGAGACCGATGTCGCTCGTCAGCCAAGGCGTAGAGCTCTCCGGCCCGATCCGCACCGAAGCGGTCCCGCCGCGGCTCGAGCCGAGCATCGCGAGCGTCGGCGATTACGTCGCGCTGATGAAGCCGCGGGTGATGTCGCTCGTGGTGTTCACCGCGTTGGTCGGGCTCATGGTCGCGCCGGCGCACATTCATCCGGTGATCGGTTTCACCGCGCTGCTTTGCATCGCGGTCGGCGCCGGCGCTTCGGCGGCGCTCAACATGTGGTACGAGGCCGACATCGATGCGATCATGACGCGCACCGCCGGCCGACCGATACCGCGCGGCCGCATCGCGCCCGGCGAGGCGCTGGGATTCGGCGTGACGCTCGCCGGCTTCTCCGTGGCCGTGATGGGCCTGCTGGTCGATCCGATCGCAGCGGCGCTGCTCGCTTTCACGATCTTCTTCTACGCCGTCGTCTATACGATGTGGCTCAAGCGCTCGACGCCGCAGAACATCGTGATCGGCGGCGCCGCCGGCGCGTTTCCGCCGGTCATCGGGTGGGCGGCTGCGACCGGAAGCATCGGCATCGAGCCGTGCCTCCTCTTCCTCATCATCTTCGTCTGGACGCCGCCGCATTTCTGGGCGCTGTCGCTCGCCCATACCGAGGATTATGCCCGCGCCCGCGTGCCGATGCTGCCCGTGGTGGCCGGTCCGCAGGAGACGCGGCGGCAGATCCTGCTCTATTCGATCCTGCTGGCGCCGGTCGGCGCGAGCCCATGGTTTCTCGGTTATGCCGGTGTCGCCTACGGCGTGACCGCGCTGGTGGCGGGGGCGCTGATGGTCGCATTCGCGTGGCGCCTGCGCGGCGAGCGCGATGACGAACGCGCCGCCGCGGCGGCGAAGCGGCTGTTCGCCTTCTCGATCCTCTATCTCTTCGTCTTGTTCGCCGTCCTGCTGATCGAGGGCGGTCTGCTCGGCCGCGCGACGGCGTGAGAGGGCTGGGCAAGGCGTGAAAGCGCAAGGGAAGATATGGACGAAGAGTCCAAACCGACCGGGATCGTCCTCACCGAGGAGCAGAAGCGCAGCCGTCGGGCGCGCTCGATCGCCATTGCGCTCGCCTTGGGCGCGCTGGTCGTGCTGTTCTACATCGTCACGCTGGTGAAGGGGCCGGCGGTGCTGATCCGTCCGCTGTGAGCGAGCCGAAGCAATGAACGCCGTGCGCACTCCAGGGGGCCGACGCCGCGATCTCATGGTCGCGGCCGGGTGCGGCGTCTTCGCCGCGGCGATGGTGGGCGCGGCCTATGCGGCGGTGCCGCTCTACAACTGGTTCTGCCGTACCACCGGCTTCGCCGGCACCCCGCAGGTCGCGAGCGCCGCGCCCGGGCAAGTGCTCGATCGCAAGATCACGGTGCGGTTCGACGCCAATGTCCTGGGCGGCCTGCCGTGGCGGTTCGCGCCCGAGCAGAGCTCGGTCGAGGTCAGGGTCGGCGAAGTCGTCACGGTGAACTATACGGTCGTCAACGAGGCGGCGCGCGAGACGGTCGGGATTGCGTCCTACAACGTATCGCCGCCGACCGTCGGGGCCTATTTCTCCAAGATCAACTGTTTCTGCTTCACCGATCAGCGGCTCAAGGCCGGCGAGAAGCGCGAAATGACGGTCGTGTTCTTCGTGGATCCGGAGTTGGTGAAGGATTCCGAGCAGGACGGCCTCAACACCATTACGCTGTCCTATACCATGTATCCGGTGCGCCAGCCCGAGCCGCCGCGCGCGGAGGGCGCGCCGGCGCCCGGACGAAGCTGAGACGACGCAGGCACGCGCGGCACGCGCTGCTCGCTGCAGAGACGGACGGAGAGAAGCAAGATGGCCGACGCCCATACCAAGCCGCACCACGACTACCATCTCGTGGACCCGAGCCCGTGGCCGGCAGTCGGTTCGGTGTCCGCTTTTCTGATGGCGCTCGGAGCCATCGCGTGGATGCACCATATGTTCGCAGCTGCGCCGTATGTTTTCGGCGTTGGTGTCCTCGGCATGGCCTACACCATGATCGGCTGGTGGCGCGACGTCGCCCGCGAGGCCACCTATGACGGCTATCACTCGCGCGTGGTGCAGATCTCGCACCGCTACGGGATGATCCTGTTCATCGCCTCCGAGGTGATGTTCTTCGTCGCCTGGTTCTGGGCCTATTTCAACACCGCGCTGTTTCCCGCCGACGTCCAGCAGGTCGGGGCGAGCTGATCGGCCAGGTCACGCGCGACCAGTTCCTCGGCGGGCTGTGGCCGCCGAAGGGGATCGAGACCTTCGATCCCGTGGCACCTGCCGCTGCTCAACACGCTGATCCTGCTCACCTCCGGCACCACGGTCACCTGGGCGCACCACGCGCTCCTCGAGAATGACCGTCAGGGCCTCAAGTGGGGCCTGATCCTCACCATCGTGCTCGGCGCGCTGTTCACCTGCGTGCAGGCCTACGAGTACAGCCACGCCGCCTTCGACTTCAAAGGCAACATCTACGGCGCCACCTTCTTCATGGCGACCGGCTTCCACGGCGCCCACGTCCTGATCGGAACGACGTTTCTGATCGTTTGCCTGATCCGCACCTATCTCGGCCATTTCACGCCGACCCAGCATCTCGGCTTCGAGTTCGCCGCCTGGTACTGGCACTTCGTCGACGTGGTCTGGCTGTTCCTGTTCGCCTGCATCTATGTCTGGGGCGCGGGCGCGCACGCGGCCGCCGCCAGTCACTGAGCCGGCCAAGAATGTGATCCGAGAGAGGTGGCCGCGGCCGCCTCTTTCGTTTTCCGCGTGGCTACTTAGATGGAGGCCATGCCAGAAGGCCACGATATGTCGCTCGACGAGCATTCCTTGCACGCGCCGGTCATGCGCGGGCTCGCCGGCCGTTGCCCGCGCTGCGGCAAGGGCAAGCTGTTCGACGGCTTCCTGGCGATGGCGCCGCGTTGCGAGGCTTGCGGGCTCGACTATTCGTTCGTCGATTCCGCCGACGGTCCGGCGTTTTTCGTGATGTTCTTTGCGGGCTTCATCGTCGCCGGCTCCGCATTGGCGGTGGAGGTGCTGTATGCGCCGCCGTATTGGGTGCACGCGCTGCTGTGGACGCCGCTGATCCTGCTCACGACGTTGGCGCCGCTGCGCCCGATGAAGGGTCTTCTGATCGCCTTGCAGTATCATCACAAGGCCGCCGAGGGCCGTCTCGCCGGCGGCGATGCGCCGTGAGCGATGTCGGCGCGGTCCGGCAGCTGCGGTCCGGCTTGGCGCTGCCGATGCTGTTTGCGCTGCGTCGCGCTCGTGACCTTCATCGGCCTCGGCACCTGGCAGCTGCAACGCAAGGCCTGGAAGGAAGCGCTGATCGCCACGCTCGAGCAGCGCCTGGCGGCGAGCCCGGCCGAGCTGCCGCCGCGCGGGCGCTGGCCGAGCCTTGACGCCATCCGATGACGAGTTCCGTCCGCGTGAAATTCTCCGCCGCCTTCGTGCCCGGCGCAGGAGGCGCTGGTCTACGGCAGCGGCTCGGCATTGCGCAGCGACGTGTCGGGACCCGGCTACTGGGTGTTCGCGCCGGCCAGGCTTGCGGACGGCAGCGCTCGTCGTCGTCAATCGCGGCTTCGTGCCGGAAGGGCGGCAGGACCCGCAGAGCCGCTGCCGCCGGCGACATCGGCGGGACCATCGAGATGATCGGCGTGATGCGCTGGCCGGAGCCGCGCGACCTGTTCGTCGCCAAAGGACGATGCCGCGCGCAATCTCTGGTTCGTGCGCGACCAGCTCGCGATCGCCGCCGCCAAGGGCTGGGGCGAGGTCGCGCCCTTCTACGTCGAGCTCGAGAGCCCGCAGCCGCCGGGCGGCCTGCCGCGCGCGGGCGCGCTCAAGGTCGAGCTGCGCAACATGCATCTGCAATACGCGATGACCTGGTACGCCCTCGCGGTGGTCGTGGTGGTGATGTTCGGATTCTGGCTGCGCGCGCGCTCTCGCGCCGGGGCCGCAGCGCCTTCCTTGTGAAAGGGCGCCCTTCTAACTATGTTTGCCGGGCCGCCGGCTTCCGCTCCCGCGGTCGGTCTGGAACGCGAGTAAATTCAAAAGCTTACGTCGTCTGTCCGGTGGGTAGCGGACGCCCGCCCGGGTAATCGAATCGACCAATCGGGACCCGGAGGGTCCGACCGTGCGCCATGTGTCCACTCGGGGCGAGGCTCCGCCACTCGGCTTTGTCGAGGCGACGCTCGCGGGGCTCGCCCGCGACGGCGGCCTCTACGTGCCGGCGGCCTGGCCACGGCTCGACGCCGATGCGATCGCAAGCTTCGCCGGACGACCCTATGCGGAAGTCGCGGTCGAGGTGATCCGTCCGTTCGTCGGCGACGCCATTCCCGAGCTCGATCTCGCCCGCATGGCGCGCGAGGCCTACGGCAATTTCCGCCACCCCGCGGTGGCCCCGTTGGTGCAGTTCGGAGCAAGCGATTTCGTGCTCGAGCTGTTTCATGGTCCCACGCTCGCCTTCAAGGATCTGGCGATGCAGCTGCTGAGCCGGCTCATGGAGCATGCGCTCGACGCGCGCGGGGAGCGCACCACCATCGTGGTGGCGACCTCGGGCGACACCGGCGGCGCCGCGATCGAGGCGTTCCGCGGCCGCGCCCACGCCGATCTGTTCGTGCTGTATCCGCGCGGCCGCATCTCCGACGTGCAACGGCGGATGATGACCACGGTCGAGGACGACAACGTCCATGCGTTGGCGATCGAGGGCACCTTCGACGATTGCCAGGCGATCGTGAAGGGCATGTTCAATCACCACGCCTTTCGCGACCGGGCGCGGCTCTCGGGCGTCAATTCCATCAACTGGGCGCGCATCGTGGCGCAGGTCGTCTATTATTTCACGTCCGCGGTCGCGCTCGGCTCGCCGCACCGCAAGGTCGCATTCACGGTGCCGACCGGCAATTTCGGCGACGTCTATGCCGGCTTCGTCGCGCTGCGCATGGGCCTGCCGATCGACCGCCTGGTGATCGCCACCAATGTCAACGATATCCTCGCGCGCACGATCGCAACCGGCACCTATGAGCCGCGCGACGTGGTGCCGACCGCCTCGCCGTCGATGGACATCCAGGTGGCGTCGAATTTCGAGCGGCTGCTGTTCGATGCCTATGGCCGCGACGCCCGCGCGGTGCGCGCATTGATGGCCTCGCTCGCCCAGTCGCGCCAATTCGCGCTTTCCGTGCGCGCGCTCTCGGAGATTCGCGCGATTTTCTCCGCCGACCGGGCGGACGAGGATGAAACCGCGGCGACGATCCGCACCATGCTGCGCGAGACCGGCCATTTCATCGATCCGCACACCGCCGTCGGCGTCGCGGTCGCCGAGAAGGAAAGCCGCGATCCGTCGGTGCCGATGGTGGTGCTCGGCACCGCACACGCGGCCAAGTTTCCCGATGCCGTCGAGGCAGCATGCGGCGTGCGGCCGCCGCTCCCCGAATGGCTCGCCGATCTCCATGAGCGGCCCGAGCGCGTCTCGACGTTGCCGGCCGATCAAGCGGCGGTCGAGCGCCATATTCTCTCAGTCAGTCGCGCTGTACACAAAGGAGCCGCCGCATGAGCGTCGAAGTCACGCGTCTTCCCTCCGGCCTGCTGGTCGTGACCGATGCGATGCCGCATCTGGAGACGGCCTCGCTTGGTATCTGGGTCGGCTCCGGCAGCCGCGACGAGCTCCCGGACGAGCACGGCGTCTCGCATCTGCTCGAGCACATGGCGTTCAAGGGCACGTCCCGGCGCAGCGCGCGTCAGATCGCCGAGGAGATCGAGGCGGTCGGCGGCGACCTCAACGCGGCGACCTCGATCGAGACCACGGCCTATTACGCGCGCGTCCTCAAGGCCGACGTGCCGCTCGCGCTCGACGTCCTTTCCGATATCCTCTCCGATCCGTCGTTCGACCCGGAGGAGCTGCAGCGCGAGAAGAACGTGATCGTGCAGGAGATCGGCGCGGCGGAAGACACCCCGGACGATCTCATCTGGGACAGGCTGCAGGAAACCTCGTTCCCCGACCAGCCGGTCGGCCGCTCGATCCTGGGCACGCCCACGACCGTGCGTTCGTTCGACCGTACCCGGCTCTCCACCTATCTAACGCGCAATTACCGCGCCCCCGACATGCTGGTCGGAGCCGCCGGCGCGGTCGATCATCGCGCCATCGTCGAGGAGGTCGAGCGGCGGTTTGCGAGCTTCACCGGTCCCGCCGCGCCGGCGCCCGAGCCCGCCCGCTTTGTCGGCGGCTCGCATGTCGAGTCACGCGATCTCGAGCAGGTGCACGTGGCGCTCGCCCTGCAAGGACTGCCGCAGCGCGATCCGAACCTCTACAGCCTGCAGGTCTTCACCAACGTGCTCGGCGGCGGCATGTCCTCGCGCCTGTTCCAGGAGGTGCGCGAGCAGCGCGGCCTCTGCTATGCGATCTATTCGTTCCACGCGCCCTATTCGGACACCGGCATGTTCGGCCTCTATGCCGGCACCGACGCCGCCGACCTGGCCGAGCTGATGCGCGTCGTGGTCGGCGAGATCAATGCCGCGGCCGAGACCATCAGCGAAGCCGAGGTGGCGCGCGCGAAGGCGCAGATGAAGGCGAGCTTGCTGATGGCGCTGGAAAGCTCGGGCGCCCGCGCCGAGCAGCTCGCGCGTCAGATGTTCGCCTGGGGACGGCCGATTCCGTTGGAGGAGCTGGTCGGCCGCATCGAGGCGGTGACGGTCGAGAGCGCGCGCGCCGCCGGGCGTGCGCTGATCGCGCGCGGGCGGCCCGCCATCGCGGCGCTCGGTCCCGGTCCCGGGCTTGAAAGTGCCGCCATGATCGCCGACAGTCTCGTGCGCCGGGCGGCGTGATATCGGACGACGGATGACGAACGACGGACGACGGAATATAGAAGGCGCGTCCCGTTTTCTGTCGCCCGCCCGTAGCTGATCCCATGGCCTTCTTCCGGACCGTCAGCCTGTCCGATTTGATGCCCGCGATCGCGGGCGAAGGGATCGTGCTGCGCGCGCCGCAGATGGCGGAATATGCCGAGTGGGCGGCGTTGCGCGAGGCGTCACGCGATTTCCTGACCCCCTGGGAGCCGACGTGGCCTACCGACGATCTGACGCGCGCCTCGTTCCGTCGACGCATCAAGCGCTATTCCGAGGACCAACGCAGCGACCTCGCCTACGCGTTCTTCATCTTCCGTAAGCAGGACAATGTCCTGGTCGGCGGCTTGACGCTGGCCAACATCCGGCGGGGCTGCGCACAGGCGGGCAGCCTCGGCTACTGGATGGGGGAGGCCTACGCGCGGCAGGGCCACATGACTGCGGCGGTCAACGCGGTCATTCCGTTCGCGTTCGGCACCTTGCGGCTGCATCGGGTCGAGGCCGCCTGCATCCCCGCCAATGTCGCGTCCATTCGGCTGTTGGAAAAGACCGGCTTCCAGCGTGAGGGCTTTGCCCGCCAGTATCTATGCATCGACGGGGTCTGGCAGGACCATCTGCTGTTCGCGCGGCTCAAGGACGACTAGCCGCCCAGCCGCCTTAACCAAAGCCTCAGCGCCGGCCTTGGGCTCGCCACGGTTTGGCTGGTATAAGGCTTGGGGAAAAGGGGTCTTGTCGGAAAAGCCGAGTAATTCCAATGCGTCCGGGGACTGACGAGGGGAGCCCGCCGTCGCCAACCGCCTTCGCCTGCGAAGGCAGGCTTCGGCGGTCAAGACGCTTGGGCGGGCTTGCTGCCTTGCCCGCCGAAGCGTCAGCGAAGGCGGGAGGCGGAGTGCTTGCCGCGCCGCGGCGCTGCTGGTCGGCGGCCTGCTGGTGGCGGGCTGCTCGTCCTCGTCGAACGTCGAGTCGTCCGACTCGCCCAACGTCACCAGCCGGATTTCGAGCTTCTTCTCCTCGCCCCCGAGAGACGGCGTGACCCGCACTGCGACCGGCGAACCGGCCGCGGCGGAGATCGAGTGCCCGGGCGTGGATGTCCGGCAGGGCGCCTCGACCCTGAGCGTTACCGCCGCCAAGACCAACCAGCCGACGGCGGGGGATTTGCGCTATCAGCTCTCCTTCGGCCAGATCGCGCGCGAATGCATCGTGCAGCCCGGAATGATGACCATCAAGGTCGGCGTGCAAGGCCGCGTCATCGTGGGGCCGGCGGGCGGCCCGGGCCAAGTCGACATCCCGCTGCGCTATGCGGTCGTGCGCGAGGGCCCGGAGCCGAAGACGATCGTCACCCGCTTCAAGCGGGCCCAGGCGATGGTCGGCCCGAACGACGCCAATCTGCCCTTTACGGATATCGACGACGGCCTGACGTTCCCGATGCCGTCGCTGGCGGAGCTCGAGACCTATGTGGTCTATGTCGGCTTCGACCCGGTCGGCGAAAAGCCCGAGAAAAAGCCGCCGCCGAAGACCGCAAAGCGATCTGCCAGGTAGCTCCGCGCAGGGCTTTCGACCGAGCGCTCGACGGCGCCTACCAGCCGCGGATCGCCACCACCGTGCCCTTGAGCTGCCGCATGTCGGCGATGAACGTGCGGGCCCCGGCCGTGAGCAGATCCTCCCCGAGCTTGGCGCCGGCATGGCTGCCGCCGATGAAACCGATGGCGGTCATGCCGGCGGCCGTGGCGGCGGTGACGCCCGCGGGCGAGTCCTCGACCACGATGCATTCGGACGGCGCAACGCCCATCCGCGCCGCCACGTGCAACAACAGGTCCGGTGCCGGCTTGCCGTGCGGCACCTCGCTGGCGGAGTAGAGGTTCGGCTCGAAGAAGCGTGCCAGCCCGGTGGTCTCGAGACTGGCCCGGATGCGGTCCAGCGTCGAGGAGGATGCGACACATTTGGGTTCGCGCAGCCACGTGAGCGCGTGCGCCACGTGCGGCATGGCGCGCAATTCGACGCGAATGCGTTTGATCGTGGCCGCCGCGACGGTGGCGCCGAAGTTGTCCGGCAGCTTGCGCTTGGTCACGGTCTCGACCGCGGCGAACATGTCGGCCGGCCGGCGACCGAGAAAGTAGCGGCTCACCAGCTCGGCCGTCATCGGCACGCCGGCGCGCGCGAATTCCTGCGCCGCAACCGCGGCCGCGATCTGCTCGCTGTCAACGAGCACACCGTTGCAATCGAAGATGATCACGGATGCCCCCGCGCCCCCGCGTTGGTTACGCAATCCGACGAATCACGTATGGAAGGATAGGAATCGCGCAGTGGTGGCAAAAGTCGGGCAAGACGTGTTCGACCGGCTTTTGCACAGTTTCCTGCTACCGCTGGGGACAACCGGGGATGACGCCCTGGAAAAGCGCTAAGTACAGGAAGAAGTCGTTTAATTGAGCTTCCGTTTCACGTCGTCGATGCCCTTGGCGATCAGGTCATCGGCGACTTTGCCCTTGACGGTCCGGGTGAGGATCGCCTCGGCGGCTGCCACCGCCGCCTCGGCGGCCGCCGAGCGCACATCGGCGAGCGCCTGAGCCTCGGCCTGGGCGATCTTGCTCTCCGCCATCTTGGTGCGGCGCGCGACGAAATCCTCCACCTTCGCCTTGGCCTCGAGCGGCGAGCCGCTCGGCCTCGGCCTTGGCGCCGGCGATGATCGCCGAGGCCTCTTGCTCGGCTTCTCGCTGCTTTTCCCGATATTGCGCCAGCAAGGCCTGCGCCTCCTCCTTCAGGCGGCGCGCCTCGTTGAGCTCCGCCTTGATGCGATCCCGGCGCTCGTCGATGCCTTTGACGATGAGCTTGTGCACCTGGAAATAGCCGAGCACCCCGAGGAAGAGGACGAAGGCGACCGCGACCCAGAATTCGGCTTCGAACATTCTCGTGACCTCAACGCTTGAGCACGTCGCCGACGGCGGCCGCGACCTCGTGGCCTGCCGGCGTCGTGCCGGTGAGCCGCTCGACGATCGCGCCGGCGGCCTCGGTCGCGATGCCGCGCACGTTCGTCATCGCCGCCGCCTGCGTCTCGGCGATGATCTTCTCCGCCTCGGCGATGCGAGCGTTGAGCTTGGCGTCGATGTCCTTGCGCAACGCCTCGGCCGCGGACGCCTCCTTCTCGCGCATCTCGTTGGCGAGCGTCTGCGCGCGTCCGCGCGCGTCGGCCAGCGCCTTCTCGTAGGCGGCGATGGCGGCGTCGGAATCGCCCTTGAGCCGCTGCGCCTCGGCCAGATCGGCCTCGACGCGCTGGCGGCGCTCCTCCAGGATCGAGCCGATGCGCGGCAGGGCGATCCGCGACATCAGCAGGTAAAGCGCGACAAAGACCAGCGCCAGCCAGACCAGCTGGGAGGCGAAGGTCTCTTTCTGGAATGGAGGAAAGCCGCCGCCATGCTCGCTGGCGGGGATATGCTCCATCGTCTCGACCTTCTTGGCACCCTTCTGAGCCATCGCGAACTCCGGATCTCGCGCGCCGGCACCGCCGGACGCGCTCCGCCAAACGCCTTACAGGGCGAACAGCAACAGCAGCGCAATCAGCAGCGAGAAGATGCCGAGCGCCTCGGTGACCGCGAAGCCGAAGATCAGGTTGCCGAACTGGCCCTGCGCGGCCGAGGGATTGCGCAGCGCGGCCGCGAGATAGTGGCCGAAGATCGAGCCCACGCCGACGCCGGCGCCGCCCATGCCGATGCAGGCGATGCCAGCGCCAATGTATTTCGCGGCGATCGGATCCATTAGAAAGCTCCTTTTTCGAGGGGTCGTTGAGGATCGGGCGCTCAATGGCCCGGGTGAATCGCATCGTTGAGATAGATGCAAGTGAGGATGGCGAAGACGTAAGCCTGCAGGAACGCGACCAGGAGCTCGAGCGCGGTCAGAGCCACCGTCAGACCGAGCGGCAGCACGGCGCCGAGCCAGCCCAGAAAGCCGAGGCTGCCGAGCATGACGACGAACCCACCGAACACCTTGAGCGTGATGTGGCCGGCCAGCATGTTGGCGAACAGCCGCACGCTGTGGGAGATCGGCCGCGACAGGAACGACAGCAGCTCGATGAACGTCACCAGCGGAAGGATGTAGATCGGAACTCCGCTCGGCACGAACAGCTTGAAGAAGTGCAGGCCGTGCTTGCGGAACCCGTAGACGAGGACCGTGAGGAACACGAGCAGCGCGAGCGAGACCGTGATGATGATGTGGCTCGTCACCGTGAACGCATAAGGGATCAGCCCGATCAGGTTCACCGCCAGGATGAACATGAACAGCGAGAACACGAGCGGGAAGAACTTCATCCCCTCGGTCCCGGCGCTGTTTCGCAACGTGGTGGCGATGAACTCGTAGGACATCTCGGCGAGCGCCTGCATGCGTCCGGGAACCAGGGCGCGCGGCCGGGTGGCGCCGATCATCAGCAGCGAGATCGCGAGCAGCGCGAACAGCATGAACAGCGCCGAATTGGTGAAAGCGATCTCGGTGCCGCCGATGCGGAAGATCGGGAAGAGCTTCTTGATCTCGAATTGATGAATGGGATCCATGACCGGATCGATCCTCAGCTTGCCGCGCGGCGCGCCGTGCGCGCTGCCGCCCTCATGGCTTCGAGTCCGGTGGACCCAAGGTGTTGGTTGCGCTCACACCGGCCACCCGCATCACGTTGAGAACCCCGGCGGCGAAGCCGAGCAGCAGAAACACGATCATTCCCCATGGTGAGATTCCAAGCCACTTGTCGAGAAGCCACCCAATTCCGGCACCGACCAAGACCCCGGCAACGAGCTCGGTCGACAATCGGAAACCACGGGCCATCGCCGAGGCATCGCCGGTCGATCGGGGACCTGGATCACTGTCGGAAGGACGGCTGGGACGGAATTCGCCGAGCCGTTCGCCGAGACGCTCAAACCGCGCGGAGAGCGCGGCCTCATCGGGCGGTGGTTGTCCGCGATCACCTCTTTCGCGCGCGTCGTCAGCCATGCTTCGACACCCGCGACGGTTCAGGCAGATCGCGGCGTTCCGCCGCCCCCAAAGGCGCGCGGACCATACTGACTGAGTCCAGGTGAGTCAAGAATCGTGCCCGGCGGATAAATCGTTGAAAACAAACATCAATCGCCTGGATGGCGGAGCGCGCCGGCGCTCAATTTTGCACCCTCCCTGGCGGCGCTTTGGGCAGGCCTTGTGCTTGGCTGCAGCGAGCGCCATGGCGGCGGTTCGCGAACGTGCCGGAGGATGGTAGCGTGGCGGCCCGAGGACGGGGTCGCGCCGGCGCGGAATCATTGCGTCGCCGTGCGCCGATCGTCTATGGGTGCCTGCGGGGCAAGGAGAGACCTCATGACCCGCACGGCCCTGTCGGCCCTCATGGTCGCGGCGTTCGCACTTGCCGCGCCGGCTTTCGCGCAGGGCGCGCCGCCCGAGAGCGACGACAGCCGCTTCACCTTCAACCGTGCCGATGACGGCTACCTGCGGCTCGACGGTCGCACCGGCCAGGTCTCGATCTGCAGCCGCAGGACGGTCGGCTGGGCGTGCCAGCTGGTGCCGGACGAGCGTTCAGCGCTCGAAGCCGAGATCGCGCGGCTGCAAACCGAGAACGCCGCGCTCAAGAAGGAGCTGCTGGCGCGCAATCTGCCGCTGCCGGGGCTGGTCAAGCCGGACCCGCCGGCGCCCAAGCCGGACGAGCCGCGGCTGCAATTGCCGAGCGATGCCGATCTCAACAAGGTGGTGACCTTCATCGAGAAGGTGTGGCGCCGCCTGGTCGAGATGATCGTGAACCTGCAGAAGGACGTGCTGAGAAAGTCATGACGGCCGCGCGCCGCAGCGACGCCGCCGTTCGCCGCTTGTCCGCGATCAACAGCCTGGCGCCCGATCTGCTGGCGACCGCGACCCTGGCGGTGGAGACCGGCGGGCCGGGCTTCACCGAGATCACGCGCGAGGCCGCGCGCTTCGTCGCCGAGGCCGGGGCCAAGGACGGCGTCCTGCTGCTGTTTGTCCGGCACACCTCGGCATCCCTGGTGATTCAGGAAAACGCCGACCCCGACGTGCGCACCGATCTGGTCACCGCGCTCGAGCGAGCAGCCCCGGTCGATGCAGGCTGGGTACATGACGTCGAGGGTCCCGACGACATGCCGGCTCACGTCAAGACGATGCTCACCGGAGTGTCGCTGCACGTGCCGGTCAGCGATGGTGTGCTCGCGCTCGGCACCTGGCAAGGCATCTACGTCGCCGAGCACCGCGCCCGGCCGCATCGGCGCGAGATCGTGCTGCAATTCGTCGGCAGCCGGCGATGATCGCGGGCGGCTCCGACTCTCAACCCGCCGCCGGCACCTGCCACGACGCAAATCCCGCGCCGACCAGCGTCTCCGGGCTGGGGAAATAGTCGATCAGCTCGAAACCCTTGCTGCCGGCCGCCGCGTGGGCGACCACCCAGTCGCGGATCTCGTGCGCGCCATTGCCGGTGCGCGGCAGCGCCTCGGTGAGGAACGCCGCGAGCCGCGTGTCCTCGCCATCCTCGAAGTGCTTGATGCAGGTGTGATCGAACTCCTCGTCGATCCACCCCATGGTGGTTTCGCCGATCGAGTGGCTCAGGCCGCCGGTGCCGAGGACGGCGACCCGCAGCGGCTCGGGGTAGCTCTCGATCGCCCGCCGCAGCAGCCGGCCCCAGGCGAGGCAGCGCCGGATGCTCGGCATCGGCGCTTCCAGGTCGTTGATGATCAAGGGCACGATCGGCAGCTCGGGGTCGACCCCGATCCGCCAGAGCGGGATGCAGGTGCCATGGTCGAGCTTGAGCCGGTGCGACAGCGCGGGCTCGAAATCGTCGTTGAGCGCGGTGTCGAGCAGATGCCGTCCGAACGCAGCGTGGCCCTTGAGCCGCTCGCGCGGAAAGACCTTGCGCATGAACGGCTCGGGCGGGCCGTCGTGCTCCTCGCCGATCCCGATGCAGACCGCCGGCAGGTTGCTGATGAAGAAATTGACCCAGTGATCGGGCGAGACGACGACCAGGACATCCGGCCGGCTTGCCCGCAGCCGTCGGCCGATCTCGTCGAAGCCGGCCGCCAGCTTCCGGCGGTGACCGTCGGCCATCACATCCCAATCGCGCGCGATGATCGGCCCGTGGCTGGCCGCGAAAGCACCAACGAGGCTACCCATTGACGCTGCCTTTCTCTGGCTTGAGCGCATGCAGACGCGCGATGAACTCGGTTTCCGGCATGCCGCGGATCTGGAAGTAGAAGCGCAGCAGGTAGGCATTGACCAGTGGCGCGATCACGCTCACGTCGTCCGCGAGCAGGGCCTTGCGGACGTGCGGCTTGATCTCATAGCGGTCGATCACGGCGGCCATATCGGTGCGGTACTCGGCCGCGAGCTTTTGATCCTGCTGCAAATCGAAGAACAGCTTGCTCAGCCAGTAGTCGGTCATCGCCGCTCCCTTGGTGCCGCCGCGGGGCTTGATCTGGCAGTCCTCTTGCGTCGAGCCGATATCCTGGATGATCTTGATCCACTTGTCATATGCGGATTTGATGCGGGGAACGCATGCCGGACCACTGTCGCGACGGTGTCCGGGTGAGCCCGCCGCCTTTCTTGCTCCACGTCTTCGTCCCAAGAGGAATCCAGCATGCCCGTGCTTGCAAGTGAAGCTTTGAAGAAGATCCGCAGTGGCCAGCTCACGCTCGGCCTCGGGGTGCACCATCTGCGCGGCGCGGCCACGCCGCTGGTCGCCAAGGCGGCAGGCTACGACTGGCTGTTCATCGATTCCGAGCACGGCGCGATCTCCACGCAGGAGATCGCGCAGATTTCGCTCGCGGCGTTATCCGTGGGCGTCGCGCCGATCGTGCGCATCTGCTCCGGCGCGTTGGACGAGGGCACGCGTGCCCTCGACAACGGCGCCCTCGGGATCGTCGTGCCGCACGTCGACACGGTCGAGCAGGCGCGCGCGCTGATCGATGCATTCCGCTACCACCCGATGGGTCACCGCAGCGCCGGCGGGTCGAACGCGCAGTTCGGCTATCGCCCGCCGCCCGCGCCCGAGCTGCAGAGGGTGCTGAACGAGCAGATCCTGGTGATTCCGATGATCGAGACGCCGCAGGCGGTCGAGCATGCGGACGCCATCGCCGCGCTCGACGGCATCGACGCGCTGCTGATCGGCACCAATGATCTCGCCCTGGAAATGGGCATCGCCGGGCAGCTGGGCCATGAGAAAGTGCAGGCCGCCTATCGCCGGGTCGCCGAGGCCTGCCGCAAGCACAACAAGGTGCTGGGCATGGGCGGGGTCTACGAGCATGAGCTGATGTCGCGCTACATCGGCATGGGCGCCCGGCTGATCTTGTCGGGAAGCGACCACGCCTTTCTGCTCGATGCCGCCAGCAAGCGCGCGCAGTTCCTGCACGGCCTTGCAACATGACCGAGCTGTGTCAGGGCCCCGATCCGCGTCCGCGCAAGCCGCGCTTTGCCGTGCCCGCGGGCGCGATCGACAGCCATTTCCATCTGTTCGGACCGGCGTCACGCTATGCGATGGTCGACGATCGCGAGTACACCCCGCCGCTGATCACGCCGCAGCAGGCCCGCCACTTGTTCGACACGCTGGGCGTCGCGCGCGCCGTGGTGATCCAGCCGAGCATCTATGGGGACGACAACCGCGCGCAGCTCGAGGGCGCGGCGGACATCGGCATCCCGGTCCGCGCCGTCGTGGTTGTGCCCTACGCGACGCCCGATCGGGAGATGGAGAAGCTCAACGCCCAGGGCGCGCGGGCATTGCGCTTCATCCTCGCGCATCCCGGCGGCCTGCCGCTCGCCGACCTGGAGCGCTCGGCCAGGCGCTGCAAGCGAGATGGGCTGGCACATCCAGCTCCTCGCCAAGGGACCGCAGCTCGTCGAGCTCGAGCCGCGCATCGCCAAGCTTGCCTGCCCGGCGGCGATCGACCATATCGGCATGATCCGCCCGGCCGACGGCGTGCAGCAGCCGGCGTTCCAGGCGCTGCTGCGGCTCATCCGCCAGGGACACTGGGTCAAGCTGTCGGGCGCCTACCGGCTGTCGCAGCAACCGCCGCCCTACCGCGATCTCGTCCCGTTCGTGCAGGAGCTCGTTGCCGCGCGGCCGGACCGGATCGTGTGGGCGAGCGATTGGCCGCACGTCTTCGTCAAGGGCCAGATGCCGAACACGACCGACCTCCTGGACCTGCTGGCCGACTGGGTCCCGGATGACGCGACCCGCCGGCGGGTTCTGGTCGACAATCCGGCCGAGCTCTACGGGTTCTGAGCGACCCGCGAGGTCGCGGCCACCGAGAGCGGTCACCGAGAAGCGCCGTTCGCACGTCCCTGGCGGCCGCGCTCAGCCGGACATCGCGCGGCCATGCGGTGCGCGCAGCGTGTCGATGAGGGCCTGCTTGTCCGGCGATCGCCGGTTGCCCATGAGCGAGATCACGATCATGGTCACGAAGCCCGCCGTGAGCCCGAACACGCCGCAAGCGAGATTGTCGATATTGAACCAGCCGATCTTGGAGGCGAGCGGATTGCCCGCGCTCGCCGGCACGTCGGCGAGCCATTTCGGATCGGCGAGGACCTGCGCCACGTTCACGAGCGGCTTTCCGTCCGCCGGGTCGAGCAGCGCCGTCATTCCGAAATAGCTGACGCCGGCCTGCGGGTAATAGCGCGAGACCACCAGATAAAACAGCGAGAGACCGAAGCCCACAATGATGCCGAAGATCGCCGCGGTGGTTGTCGTGCGCGTCCACCAAATCGCCAGGACCAGCGCCGGGAAACTGCCCGCCGCGGCAAGCGAGAATGCCCACGCCACCATCGGCACGACGTCGATGGGCTGGGTCGCGGCCGCATAGGCGGCAAGCGCCGTCGCTGCAACGAGCATCAGGCGCGCCACGAGCAACTGGCTTGCCGGCCCGGCCCTCGGCGCCAGCATCTTGTGCCAGACGTCGTGTCCGAAGGCATTGGCGATAGCGAGCAACAAGCCGCCCGCAGTCGCCAGCATTGCGGTGACGCCGACGGCGGCCGCGAGCCCGGAAATCATCCCGCCCAAGTCCCGGCTCACGTCCTCGCTCGACAATCTGACGAAGGTGGGCAGCAGGGCCAGCAGCGGCGCGATGAACAGCAGCGACCACGCCGTCGATGCGCGCGCATCGTCTGAGCCCGGTGTCGCCAACGAACGCGCCAGAATGTGGGGAAACGACGCCGTGCCGAGCATCAGGCAAAGAATGAGCGGGAGGCTGTCGATTGCTTCGGACATGCGGAAGGGAAGCGGCCGCGGAGAGGGCGCGAGACCCAGCCCGCGCGCCATCGCTTGGAGCGCCAGGATCACGGGGTCGTAGCCCGGCCCCGCCAAGGAGGCATCGAGCCTTTGCGATTCGGAAATCACGAACAAGGCGACGCAGCCGAGGAACAGCACGACATATTGGGCGACCTGCGTCGTGGTGACCCCGCGCATGCCGCCCGGGAACGCGCAGAGAAGGATCACCACAAGCGCGAGATAGAATGCGACATTCGGGTTCAGTCCGAGCACGCGGGAGGCGATGACGACCGCGCCTTCGATCAGGGCGATCGCGAAGATCAACGAGCAGGCGATCAGCACGATCAGCGCCAGCAAGCGGACAAAGTTGCCGCCATAACGTGCGGCCAGGAAGTCGGGGACCGTGTGGGCGCCCGAATTGCGCAGGAACGGCACGATCAGCACCGCCAACAGGATGTAGCCGCCGGTCAAGCCGATCACCACGGCGCGGCCATCGTGGGCGGTCGGAAAGAGCGCGCTTGCGGCGCTCAGGATGACGGCGGCCGACATCCATTCGGCGCCCCCCGCCATGCCGGCGAAAGCCGCCGGCACCGAGCGGCCGAAAAGGCCGAATTCGAGCAGGCTGGCGGTGCGCGACACGAGGCCGATCGCCGCGTAGCTTGCCAGCGGGGCGAACAACAGGAGGCCGCCACCGATCTCCTTCGCCACGGCCGTCTTGTCGAGCATGGCCAGAACGGCGAGCAAGGCGATGAAGCCGATCGCGCAGATACCGCAGATGCGGCCGAGGTGATCGGCGACCTCCCGCCGGCCGGATGCCTGTCCGGTCATCATCCGATCACGCTCCCTCGCCGCCGACGAAGTGGTCGCGGTCGATGCGGTCCTGGCGTCGTACGAACCAGAACAGACCGATCACGAACACGATGAACGCGCCATGCGTGCTCATGAAGGAACCGAGCGGAAGATCGAGGTATGGAATGATGATCCTGTTGAGCGGCCCCACCGACAGGGGGAGGACGATCGAGAACAGGAGCCAAAGCGCGAGCATGAGCAGCATCAGCTTGCGCGTTCTGATCCAGTGCGTACGGGCGTTCAAGTCCGGCATGCGTGGCGTCCGTGTCGATGGCGTGCGTGACGAGAGCGCGGAGAGCTCGGCGTATCTGGAAGATAGAGTGCGCAGGCACGGCGCAGGCCGATCCGCGCGGACGCTCTCCTCCCTCGGTCGATTGGAAACGCTGACGCCACTACTGGACGGACAAGTCGTGCGGCGATTTAGCCCGCAAATCGTAGCGAAGTCGCCGCCCGACCTCAAGAACGCGGATGCGCCTTCCGGGCCGACCGCTGTCAAAAAGCGAAGTTGTGCTATGCTGTGGGGACTGGCCATGGTTCTGGCCCAACTGGCCATAGCTCTGGCCCAAAATGCCGTCGACCGGGAGGTGAAACGAGTGGCCAAATCGACACGCTATCGTTTGGTCATCGCCGACGATCATCCCCTGTTTCGCGGCGCCTTGCGCGAGGCGGTCTCCGGGCTGTTCGAGGAGGTCGATATCGCGGAGGCCGGCTCCTTCGACGATGTCGCCGCGTTGCTCGAACGCGGCGGCGAGGTCGATCTCATCCTGCTCGACCTGACCATGCCGGGAGTGCGCGGGTTCTCGGGCTTGATGTATCTGCGCGCGCAATATCCGAGCGTGCCGATCGTCGTGGTCTCGGCCAACGACGATCCCGCGGTGATCCGCCGTTGCGTGGATTTCGGCGCCTCCGGCTTTATTCCCAAGACGCTCGGCATCGAGGCGATCCGCGGCGCGATCGCCCGCGTGCTGGAAGGCGGCGCCTGGACACCGCCCGACATCGATCTCGGCGCCGGCTCGGATGCCGAGACCGCCGACCTCATGGCGAGGCTGGCCTCGCTCACGCCGCAGCAGGTGCGGGTGCTGATGATGCTGTCGGAGGGGCTGCTCAACAAGCAGATCGCCTACGAGCTCAGCGTCTCCGAGGCGACCGTGAAGGCGCACGTCTCGGCGATCCTGCAGAAGCTCAGGGTCGAGAGCCGCACCCAGGCGGTGATCGCGGCTTCGAAGATCGAGCTCGGCCAATGGCCGCAGACCGCGGCGGCCGGACATTGAGGCGGGGCTTCTTGTAATTGCTACTGGTATCCATTACATGGTGAGCGATGATTTTGAATGGGACGACGTCAAGGCAGAGACCAACTTCAGGAAACACAGGGTTCGTTTCGAGAAGGCCGTCGAGGCGTTCGATGACGTCTTCGCCCTCATCGAGCAGGACTCGATGAGGACTACGGCGAGAACGTTTCAGTCTCACCGGCAAAGTCAGCGATGGCTGTTGACGGTCATCTACACCGAGCGCAACGGACGCATTCGCATCATCTCGGCCCGAGAGGCCAACGGATATGAGCAGCGAGACTATTATCGCGCGGCGACGGAAGAGTGACGGCAAACTTGTTCGGGTGTTCCCGGACGGGCGGGAGGAGCCATTCCCTGATCCGCCCGCACTGCCGCAATTGACCGAAGAGGAAATCAACGCGGCAGCGCTGACCGATCCCGACAACCCTCCGAGGACGCCGGAACGCGCTGCGCGTTTGAAGCGGGTGCCGCAGGTCAAGGTCATGCGCCGCGCGCTGGGCATGACGCAGGAGGAGTTCTCGGCACGCTTCCGCATCCCGCTCGGTACTCTCAGGGATTGGGAGCAAGGCAAGAGCGAGCCGGATCAGGCCGCCCGCGCTTACCTCACCGTTATCGCGCGTGATCCCGAGGCGGTGCGCAAGGCGCTCGAGCCGCAGCACCAGGCGAGCGTGTGAAGAGCGGCGCTACTCCGCCGCCGCCACGCGCTGAACCCGCCACTGCGTGAGCAGCGCGCGCAACGCCGCCGGCTTGACCGGCTTGTTGAGCATCTGGATGCCGTGGGCGCGGGCGTCCTGGCGCACATGCGGGCCGCGATCGGCGGTGATGAGGATGGCGGTGAGGTCGGGGCCGAAGCGGTGGCGCAGCGCGGCGATCGCCGCGATGCCGTTGCCGTCGTCGAGGTGATAGTCGACCAATAGCCCATCCAGAGACGCTTGGGCGGCCGTGACGACGGCGATCGCCGACACGAGGTCCGGCGCCTTGAACACTCGGCAACCCCAACCGCCGAGCAGCGTCTCCATGCCGTCGAGGATCGTAAGATCGTTGTCGATGCACAGCACCGTGATGCCTGAAAGCTGCACGCGATCGACCTCGCGTGCCTCGCGTTGGTCGTGGCTCACCGGAGCGGTGGTGGAGAGCGGCACGTCGAGCAGGAACTGCGATCCGCGGCCGACCGTCGAGACGACCGCAACCTTGTGGTCGAGAACGCGCGCGATCCGTTCCACGATCGAGAGGCCGAGCCCGAGGCCGCGCGCCACCTTGGCACCCTGCTCGAGGCGATGGAACTCCTGGAAGATCGCCCGTTTCTTCGACGCCGGAATCCCGAGCCCGGTGTCGTAGACGCCGATCCGCAGCCGCCCGCGGCGGCGCCGGCAACCGACCAGGACGCGGCCGGTCGGCGTGTACTTGATGGCGTTCGAAATGAGGTTCTGCAGCACCCTGCGCAACAACCGCCGGTCGGATTGCACGGCGAGCGAGCTGGGGACGAACTTGAGCCGCAATCGTTTTTCCTGCGCCAGCGGCGCGAACTCGACCTCGAGCTGGCGAAACAGGTCGCCGACGCGAAAGCTGACGATTTCCGGCTTCATCGCACCGGTGTCGAGGCGCGAGATGTCGAGCAGCGCGCCGAAGATCTCCTCGACCGCGTCGAGCGACGCGTCGATATTGCCGACCAGCTGCGCGTCGTCGCCGTCGCCCTGACGCTCGACCAGGCTGGTGACATAGAGGCGGGCCGCGTTGAGCGGCTGCAAAATGTCGTGGCTCGCGGCGGCGAGGAAGCGGGTCTTGGAAATGTTGGCCTGCTCGGCTTCCGCCTTGGCGCGGCCAAGCTCGGTGTTGAGCAGGGTCAATTCCTCGGTGCGCTCCTGCACCCGACGCTCCAGGGATTCGTTGGCGCGCTCGAGCTCCTCCGCCGCCTTCACGCTCGGCGTGATGTCGGTGAAGGTCGTGACGATGCCGCCGTCGGGCATGGGGTTGGCGCGCACTTCCATGACCAGGTCGCGCTCGGCGAAGCGCTCCAGGAACGGCTCGGTGCTCGAGACATAGCGGGCGAGCCGCTCGCGCACGAGCGCGTCGACCGCGTCCTGGTCGGACACGCTGTGGGCGGCGTTGTAGCGCAAGATGTCGTCGAGCCCGGTGCCGATTCGGGTGAGCTGCTGCGGCAATGCCAGAATCTCGCCGAACTGCCGGTTCCAGCAGACCAGGTGCAGGTCCTTGTCGAATACCGCGATGCCTTGCCGCACGTGGTCGAGCGCGGTCTGCAGGATCTCGCGGTTGTAGTGGATCGCCGCATTGGCGTCGTCGAGCAGCTTGAGCGCCGCCTTGGTCGACACCGTGCGCTTGCGCAGCAGCAGCGAGAGCACGAGCCGTGACGAGGCCGCGCCGATCGCCGAGGCCAGCAGGTGCTCGGCATAGCGCAGCAGCTGGAAATCCGCCTCGCTCTTGGGCTCGAGCTGGATTCCCCGGGTGAGGGCGTAGCTGTCGAACGAGGTGCGGGTGCGCTCCTCGCCGAGATAGCGAGCGACCGTCGTGCTCAGCTCCTCGACCGTCACGGAGGAGCGCCACAGCCGGAAGCTCGGCGTGATCGGCGTGAGGCCGGAGGGAACGAACAGGTCGGCCTGCAGCCGCTCGATCGAGGCCGGCTCCCGCCCGAATGAGAACGCCACGTAGGCCGACACGTTGAGCGAGAGCGACCAGATCACGCCGTGGGCGAGCGGCGGCAGGTCGAGGCCGAGCAGCCCCTGCGGGCGCAGCAGCGCAATTCCCCACGGTCCCTGGCTCAAGATGCCTTGGCCGACGATGCCGGCGTCCACGAAGCTCGGCAGCAGCAGCGTGTAGGCCCAGACCAGGATGCCGACCGTCATGCCGGCCATGGCGCCGCGCGCGGTGGCGCGGCGCCAGATCAGGCCACCGAAGAAGGCGGGCGCCAGCTGTGCGACCGCCGCAAACGAAAGGAGCCCGATCGAGGCAAGCTGCGCCTCGCCGGCCATGCGGTAGTACAGGTAGGCGAACAGCAAGATGACGCAGATCGCCACCCGACGGATGGTCAGCAGCACCCGGCCGATATCGTCGCGCCCGGTGATCAAGGTCTCGCGCCGCTGCAACACCAGCGGCATGATGATGTCGTTCGACACCATGATGGCGAGCGCGACCAATTCCACGATCACCATCGCGGTGGCCGCCGAAAGACCGCCGACAAACGCCGCGATCGTGAGCAGGTCGGAGCCGGCCGACAGCGGCAAGGCCAGCACGAACATGTCGCTGTCGACTTGTCCGGCCTTGAAGGTGAGCAGGCCCGCCAGAGCGATCGGCACCACGAACAGGTTGATCAGCACGAGATAGAGCGGGAACAGCCAGGCGGCGCGCCTGATCTCGCCCTCGCTGTTGTTCTCGACCACCGTGACGTGGAATTGCCGCGGCAACAGCACGATGGCGAACAGCGACAGCATCGTCATCGTGGCGATCGTGCCGAACACGGGCTCGCGGCTGAGCACCGCGGCGGTGTTGGGCTGCTCCCAGGCGCGCGCGAACAGCGCGAACGGCCCGTCGAACATCCAGAAGGTGACGAATACGCCGACGCCGACGAAGGCCACCAGCTTGACGATCGATTCGGTCGCGATCGCCAGCATCAGGCCGTCCTGGTGCTCGGTGGCGTCGATGTGACGGGTGCCGAACAGCACCGCGAAGATCGCCATCGAGACCGCGACATAGAAGGCGATGTCGCCCAGCACCGGCTGGATCGCCCCGCTGGCCGGTCCGATATGCACCAGGATGGTGCTCAGCGAGGACGACACCGCTTTGAGCTGGAGCGCGATATAGGGAATCGTGCCGATGATCGCGATCAGCGCCACGGTGGCGGCGACGGTCTGCGCCTTGCCGTAGCGGGCGGCGATGAAGTCGGCGATCGAGGTGATGTTCTGCGCCTTCGCGAGCCGCACGATGCGGATGATCAGCGGCCAGGCGAGCCCGATCATCAGGATCGGGCCGAGATAGATGGTCAGAAAATCGAAGCCGGTGCGCGAGGCGAGGCCGACCGATCCGAAGAACGTCCAGGACGTGCAATAGATCGCGAGCGAAAGCGGATAGATGAACAGGCGCGAGCGGCTTTCGCGGCCGAACCGCCGTGTTCGATCGCCGTAGCTCGCGACCACGAACAAGAGGCCGATGTAGCCGAGCGCGAACGCGATGACGACCCAGCCTTGCAGCATGCTCGATCCTGCGCCACCGTGGGAGGCGATTTGTCCCTCAAGTCCAATCCTATCTCACCAGGGGCTGGGAATGCGAGGTCTCAACGCCACCCCGTTGATTGCGCTCGACGCCGTCGTGCTCGATACCGAGACCACCGGGCTCGATCCGGCCTCGGCCCGATTGGTCGAAGTGGCGGCCGTCCGCATCGCCGGCGGCCGGATCGACGAAGCGTCGACATTCCGCCGGCTGGTGCGTCCCGGGGTGACGATCCCGGCCGCCGCCACCGCCATCCATGGCATCGACGACGCGGCGGTCGCGCAGGCGCCGCCCTTCGCCGAGGTATGGCCGGAGCTCACCGCCTTCGTCGGCGACGCCGTGGTGATCGGACATTCGATCGGCTTCGACCTGGCGGTGCTCAAGCGCGAATGCGACCGCGCCGGGCTGGCCTTTGCACGCCCTCGCAGCCTGTGTGTCCGGCTGCTCGGCGAGGTCGCGGGGCGTGATCTTGCCGGTTACTCGCTCGATCAACTCGCCGCCTGGCTGGGCATCGAGGCGGCCGGACGGCATTCGGCGCTCGGAGACGCGACCACGACCGCTCGGGTCTTTCTGGCGCTGCTGCCGCGGCTGCGCGCGCAGAACGTGCGCACGCTGGCCGAGGCCGAGCAGGCGAGCCGAGGCGCTCGACCACGTGGTTGCCGATCAGCATCGCGCCGGGTGGGTCGAGGCGGTTGCGAGTGCGCGCGACCTCGACGCCGAACGCGCGCTCAGTCGAATCGACGCCTATCCTTACCGCCACCGCATCGCCGATGTGATGAGCGCGCCGCCGAAAATCGTCGCGGCCGATACGCCGATCGGTCGCGCGCTGGCGATGATGATGAACGAGCGGGTGTCCTCGTTGTTCGTCGTCTCCGATCACGGCGAGGGCGGCACGTCGCCGCGACCGCAGGATGCCGGCATCGTGACCGAACGCGATATCCTGCGTGCGATCGCCGAGCATGGCTCCGATGCGCTCGCGACGCCGGTGTCGTTCGTGGCGAGCCGACCGCTTTTTGCCGTGCGGGCCGATGCGTTCGTCTACCGCGCCATCGGCCGCATGGGGCGGCTCAAGGTGCGGCATCTCGGCGTGGAGGACGAGAACGGGCGCCTCTGCGGCGCGCTCTCGGCCCGCGACCTCTTGCGTCTGCGCGCCCAAGAGGCCGTCCTGCTCGGCGACGAGATCGATGCGGCCGGCGCCGTGCCCGATCTCGCCCGCGCCTGGGCCAAGCTCCCGCGCGCGGCCGCCGCGCTGGTGGCGGAAGGGGTTCCGGGCCGCGACGTGGCGGCGGTGATTTCGCGCGAGATCGGCGAGCTCACGCGCCGCGCGGCGGCGCTGGCGGAAGCCGCCCTGAAGGCCGAGGGCTTCGGCGAGCCGCCGTCTCGCTACACATTCGCGGTCCTCGGTTCTGCCGGCCGGGGCGAAAGCCTGCTGGCGATGGACCAGGACAACGCGATCGTTTTTGCCGAGGGCGAAAGTGGCGGTGAGGCGGACCGGTGGTTCGAGCGGCTCGGGGCGCGGGTCGCCGACATCCTGCATGACGTCGGCGTGCCCTATTGCAAGGGCGGCGTCATGGCCAGGAATCCGCAATGGCGGGGCTCGCTGGCGACTTGGCGCACGCGCGTCGCCGAATGGATCGGCCATTCGCGGCCGCAGGACCTGCTTTCAGTCGATATCTTTTTCGATCTCGACGGCGTGCATGGCGATACCGAGCTCGCCAACTCGCTGTGGCGCTACGGGTTCGAGACCGCACGCGGCAATGTCGGCTTCGCCAAGCTGCTGGCCGAAAGCGCCGGCGCGGTGGAGCCGGGCTTGACCTTCTTCGGCGGGTTTCGGACCGTCGAGGGCCGCATCGACCTGAAGAAGGCGGGGTTGTTCGGCGTGGTCACGCTCGCGCGTGTGCTTGCCATCCGCCATCACGTGGTTGCCCGCTCGACGCCGGCGCGGCTCGAGGGCCTGATCGCGCTCGGGCTCGGCGGCGCCCAGGATCTTGCCGGCCTCGTGGACGCGCAGGCGGTCTTCCTCGACCTCATTCTGGCCCAGCAGATCGAGGACGTCGCCGCCGGAATCCCCGCGACCAACAAGGTCGCGGTGAAGCGCCTCTCGAATCGAGATCGCGCCCGCCTGCGCGCGGCGCTCGAGCAGGTGCGCAATCTCGGCGAGCTCACGCAAGATCTCCTGTTCCGAGAGTAAGTGCGGGCTTTGTGATCCATGCCGCTGTCTTTTCGCCCGCCGCGCGAGCTCCTGCAGACCGCCGAGACCCTGCTGATCGCGACTGCCGGCGGCGTCGCGTTCACGCTGATCGGCTTTCCCGCCGGATTGATTGCGGGCTCGATGCTGGCAGTGGCCGTGGCCGCGCTGATCGGCCGTCCCATGCAGGTGCCGCTGGCGCTCGCGCGCGTGTGCTTCGTGCTGGTCGGCATCCTGCTGGGCGCGGTGGTGACGCCGGAGATGCTCGAGGGCATCGCCACCTGGCCCGCCAGCATCGCGATCCTCGCGGTGTCGGCGATCGCCATGTTCGCCGCGACCGCGTGCTATCTGCGCTTCGTGCACGGCTGGGACCCTCTGTCGGCACTGCTCGGCGCCAGTCCCGGCTCGATGGGGCAGGTGCTGGCGCTGTCGGCCGAGCTCGGCGCCGATCTGCGCGGGGTGGCGATCGTGCAGACCATGCGCGTTCTGTTGATCGTGCTCGGACTGCCCGCGGGCCTTGCGCTGTTCGGCTTGACGGTCGGGCCGCTCACGCCGAAGCCGGCGGCCGCCGCCTCGCTCGCGGAGCTTGCGCTCCTGCTGGCGGTCTCGACCGCTGCGGCGGTCGCCATGCAATGGATGCGGTTTCCCGGCGGCCTGTTGTTCGGCGCCATGGCCGGCTCGGGATTGCTGCACGGCGCCGGGCTCGTCCACGTCACCTTGCCGTGGTGGGCGGGCAGCGCCGCGGTGCTCACGCTGGGCGCCGTCGCCGGCGCGCGCTTCGCCAATACCAGTGCGCGGATGCTGCTCGACTATCTCGGCGCCGCCTTCGGCTCGTTCGCGGTCGCGGCCGCCATCGCGTCGTGCTTTGCGCTGGTCGTCGCGGCGCTGCTGCCGCTGCGGATCACCGACGTCTTCGTGGCATTCGCACCGGGTGCGCAGGACACCATGATGGTGCTCGCGCTCGCGCTGCATCTCGATCCGATCTATGTGGGGACACACCACCTGGTGCGGTTTCTGATCGTCACCTTCTCGGTTGCCGTGGCGGCGCGGCGCATGGGCGCTGCGTCGCCGCCGCGCCGGCGCTGGAAGCGGCCGGGGCAGGGGACGTTCGACGATTGAGAAATCTCACTCCGCCGCGAGCGCGCGGTCCTTCAGCGGCAGCCCGAGCCGCTCCCAGACGTCGACCAGCGCCTCGGCGAGCGCGTCGATCAGCGCGTCCTCGTGATAGGGGCGAGGCGTGATGCGCAGCCGCTCGGTTCCCTTCGGCACGGTCGGATAGTTGATCGGCTGGATATAGATGCCGTGCTCGGCGAGCAGGAGGTCGGTCGCCTCCTTGCACTTTTCCGGATCGCCGACGAATACCGGCACGATATGGGTCTCGCTCGGCATCACCGGCAGGCCGGCGGCGTTGAGCACGGCCTTGACGCGCGCGGCGCGCTCCTGGTGGCGCTCGCGCTCGAAGCTCGAGGTCTTGAGATGGCGGATCGCCGCGCTCGCCGCCGCGCAGATCGCCGGCGGCAGCGCGGTGGTGAAGATGAAGCCCGGCGCGTAGCTGCGCACCGCGTCGATCAGCGCAGCCTTGCCGGCGATGTAGCCGCCCAGGCAGCCGAACGCCTTGGCGAGCGTGCCCTCGATCACGTCGACGCGCGCCATCACGCCCTGCAGCTCGGCCTGGCCGCCGCCGCGCGGCCCGTACATGCCGACCGCGTGCACCTCGTCGGCATAGGTCATGGCGCCGTAGCGCTCGGCGAGCTCGCAGATGCGCTCGATCGGCGCCACGTCGCCGTCCATGGAATAGAGCGTCTCGAACACGATGAGCTTCGGCCGCCGCGGGCCGGCCGCCTGCAGCAGCTCTTCGAGATGCGCCATGTCGTTGTGGCGGAAGATCTGCTTCTCGCACTTCGACTGCCGCACGCCCTCGATCATCGAATTGTGGTTGAAGGCGTCCGACAGGATCAGGCAGTCCGGCAGCAGCTTGGCGATGGTCGAGATGCCGGTCTCGTTCGACACGTAGCCCGAGGTGAAGACGAGCGCCGCTTCCTTGCGGTGCAGGTCGGCGAGCTCGCGCTCGAGCTCGACCAGCGGATGATTGGTGCCGGCGATGTTGCGGGTGCCGCCGGCGCCGGTGCCCATGCGGGTCGCGGTCTCGACCATGGCGCCGATCACCTTGGGGTGCTGGCCCATGCCGAGATAGTCGTTGGAGCACCACACGATCACGTCGCGCGGCCCCTGCGGCGAATGCCAGATCGCGCGCGGAAACCGCCCGGCCAGCCGCTCGAGGTCGGCAAAGACCCGGTAGCGCCGCTCGTCCTTGAGCCGGGCAAGCGCGTTGCGCGAAAAACACGTCGTAATTCATCGATTGGTCTTCCCGGCAGCTGAGCGGGCCCCGTTTGGAACGCTCCCAAGGTAGTTTTAGAGGCGTTCCAGGGCCTTGTCGAGGCGATATTGGCAGCGGCTGCAGCGCCGGGCGCTGACTTGATCAAGCATCCGATGACGCCGGCGCAGACTCCGACGCGGCCGCATCAGGTCTGCTTCGGCACTTCGCCGTCGCCGATGCATTGGCGATGTCGCCGCCACGGCAATCGGCGTGCGCACGGTCGAGCATCAGTGCGCCGTCAGCGGAGGGACTAGCAGTCGCATGATCGGAACGCACGGTAGGGCTTCGAGCACGGTCTCACCAATTACGGCGACCGCGATTTCTCGCTCTACCTGCGCCGCTCGTTCGCGCAGCTCGATGGGCTATTCGCGCGCGATGCTGGCAAAGCCGGTGGTCGGCATCGCCTACACGTCGTCCGGCTTCAACAATTGCCACCGCCACTTTCCGGAGCTGCTCGACGCGGTGAAGCGCGGCGTGCTGGCGGCCGGCGCGCTGCCGATCGAATTTCCGACCATCTCGCTCGGCGAGGTGTTCCTGAGCCCGACCAGCCTCAAGTACCGCAACCTGATGTCGATCGACACCGAGGAGATGATCCGCGCGCAGCCGATGGATGCGGTGGTGCTCATGGGCGGCTGCGACAAGACCGTGCCGGCGCAGCTGATGGGCGCGGTCTCCGCCGGCCGGCCGGCGATCATGCTGGTCGCCGGGCCGATGATGACCGGGCGCCACCGCGGCGAGCGGCTCGGCGCCTGCACCGATTGCCGCCGGTTCTGGGCGCGCTATCGCGCCGGCGACGTGGACGATGCGGAAATCGCCGAGGTCGAAGGCCAGCTCGCGGTCACCGCCGGCACCTGCGCGGTCATGGGCACCGCCTCGACCATGGCCTGCCTCGCCGAGGCGCTCGGGCATGATCCTGCCGGGCACGGCCGCGATCCCGGCGGTGCATGCCGACCGGCTGCGCGCCGCCGAGGCGACCGGCGCCGCGGCGGTGCGGCTGATCGGCTCCGACCGCACGCCCGAGCGCATCGTCAACGCGAAGTCGGTGGAGAACGCGCTTGCGGGTGCTGCTGGCGCTCGGCGGCTCGACCAATGCGGTGATCCACCTGACCGCGATCGCCGGCCGCGCCGGCGTGAAGGTCTCGCTCGATCAGATCAACGAGCTCTCCGATTCCACGCCGGTGCTGGTCAACCTCAAGCCGGTCGGCAACGGCTACATGGAGGATTTCTCCGCCGCCGGCGGCATGGGCGTGCTGCTGCGCGAGCTCGCGCCGCTCCTCCATCTCGACTGCATGACGGTGACCGGCGAGACGCTGGGCGAGCGGCTCGCCGCCGACGGCGATGCGTTGGATCGATCGCTCGATCATCGCGGCGCGCGAGCGAGCCGTTCGAGCCGCAAGGCGGTCTCGTCGCGCTGTTCGGCAATCTCGCGCCGCAGGGCGCCATCCTCAAGCGCTCGGCGGCCGACGCCAAGCTGTTCGAGCACGAGGGCAGGGCGGTGGTGTTCTCCTCGCTCGCCGATCTTGCCGCGCGCATCGACGATCCGGCGCTCGACGTGACGCCGCACGACATGCTCGTGCTGCAGAATGCCGGCCCCAACGCGCCGGAAGCATGCCGGAGGCCGGCTACCTGCCGATCCCGCAAGAAGCTCGCCCAGAGCGGCGTCAAGGACATGATCCGGGTCTCCGACGCGCGCATGAGCGGCACCGCCTTCGGCACCATCGTGCTGCACGTCACGCCGGACTCCGCCTCCGGCGGCCCGCTCGGCCTGGTGCGCAACGGCGACCGTATCCGCCTGTCGGTCAAGGCGCGGCGCATCGATCTCCTGGTCGAGGAGGCCGAGCTGAGCAGCGCGCCGCCGTGGCCCGGCCGGCGCCGCCGAAGCCCGAGCGCGGCTATGCCAGGCTCTACGCCCAGGAAATCCTCGGCGCCGACGACGGCTGCGACTTCGGCTTTTTGCGGCCGCCGCCGGGGCCCTGAGCCGGGCCGGGGCTGCACGCCATCGCAGGGCGCACAGCGCGTCTCTATACCGGGCCGCCCGCATCGCGTAAGTAGCGTTTCGGTGGCCTGATGTCGCTGCCCGCGTTTTCGGAGCAGCGCGTAATGCAGGGGGAGGAGACCGATGGCGGTCGAGAGCATTTTCTATTCGGTGGCCGGCATCAGTTGTCGCGGTGCGCTGATCTGGGACGAGACCGTCAGGGCGCCCCGGCCGCTGCTGCTGATGGCGCCCAATTGGCGCGGCGTCATCAAGCCGGCGATCGAAACCGGCCAGATGCTGGCGGGCGACGGCTATGTCGTGTTCGTCGCCGACATGTTCGGCGAGGGCAACGGGCCGGTCGGAACCGAGAACCCGATGGAGTTCCTGCAGCCGTTCATGTCCGACGTCGCCGGGCATGCGGCGCCGGATCGCGGCCGCGCTCGACACCTTGACCCGCGAGGCCGACCGGCGCGCGATCGGCGACGTCAACCGGCGCGCCGCGATCGGCTTCTGCTTCGGCGGCCTCAACGTGCTCGATCTCGCGCGCACCGGCGCCGACGTGCAGGCGGTGGTGTCCATGCACGGCACGCTGATCGACGCCGCAGCCCGCCAAGCGCGGCGACATCAAGGCCGCGGTGCTGGCGGTGCACGGCGCCGCCGATCCGATCGCGCCCAAGGCCGAGCGCGACGCCTTCGAGGCGGAGATGACGGAGGCCGGCGCGCGCTGGGCGCTGCTGACGTTCGGCGACGTGGTCCACGCCTTCACCGACCCGCGGCGAGAACAATGCCGGGCGTGGCGGTGTACGACGAGGCGGCCACCCGCCACGGCTATGCGCTCGCGCACGCCTATCATCGCCGATGCCTTCGCCGGGAAGCTGTGACGGTTGCTCTCGCCGGTAGCCGGCCCGATAATCGCGCATGCATCCCACGCGGAGGCTTCGATGCACACGCTGTCCATCCCGCAGTCGGTCGTCGACCGCGTCATCGCCAAGCGCGGCCGCGAGCACGTCTACGAGGATCTCGACCCGGCCAAGACCGCGCTGGTCGTGGTCGACATGCAGAACGCCTTCATGCTGCCGGGCGTGGCGCATGCGCTCTGTCCGATGGCGGAGAAGATCGTGCCCAACATCAACCGGCTCGCCGCAGGCGGTGCGCGAGACCGGCGGCACGGTGGTCTGGATCAAGACCACGTTCAAGGACGACGCGCTGCAAGAGCTGGTCGACCTATTTCGAGATGGTGACGCCGCAACAGGGCGCCAAGCGCATCGCCGCGCTGACCGCCGACAGCAAGGGCCATGAGCTGTGGGCCGCGCTCGACGTGCGGCCGGACGATCTCATCGTCGAGAAGAACCGCTTCAGCGCCTTCATCCAGGGCTCGTCGAACCTCGCCGAGGTGCTGCGCGCAGCGCGGCCTCGACACGCTGCTCATCACCGGCACGGTGACCAATGTGTGCTGCGAGTTCGACGGCGCGCGACGCCATGATGCTCAATTTCCGGACCATCATGGTGACCGACGGCAATGCGGCGGTGACCGACGAGGACCACAACGCCTCGCTGATCGCGTTCTACCTGACGTTCGGCGACATCATGTCGACCGACATGCTGATCGCCTGTCTCGAGCGCAACGCGCAGCAAGGGTCTCGCCGCGGCGGAGTGACGGCGACCGCTCGCAGCAGCGCGTTGCGGCCGAGCTCGCGGCGCCAACCGTGCCTTTGGAATTGCTGCCAGGTGAGTGGAAGCATTAGACCGTCGCAACCGATGCGCCCGAGCCGGCGGAGCTCATCGCCCGCGCCCGCGCGATGATTCCGACGCTTGCCGAGCGCTCGCCGGAGGCGACGGCGACAGCGTCAGATCCCGGCCGAGACCATCGCCGAGATGCAGCAGGCCGGGTTCTTCCGCGTGCTGCAGCCCAAGCGCTGGGGCGGCTACGAGATGGAGCTCGGCGTCTTCTACGACATCGAGCTGGCGCTCGCCGAAGGCGACATGTCGACCGCCTGGATCTACGGCGTGCTCCGGCGTGCATCCCTGGTTCATGGCGCTGCTGGACGATCGCGCCGCGCAGGAGGTGTGGGGCGGCGACACCACGCCGCTGATCTGCTCGTCGCTGATGCCGGCCGGCAAGGCCACCGTGGCCGAGGGCGGCTTTCGTCTCAGCGGCCACTGGCGCTATGCGAGCTGCTGCGGTCATTGCGACTGGGCGCTGCTCGGCGGCATGGTCGCAGCCGACCGACGGCGGGCCGCCGCGACGGGCGCATCTTCCTGGTGCCGCGGCAGGACTACCAGAGCGGTCGACACCTGGCAGGTCGCCGGCCTGCAGGGCACCGGCAGCTGGGACATCATCCTCGACGACGTGTTCGTGCCGGCCTATCGCACGCAGAGCATGCTCGACAATTTCCTGCTGAAGGGCCCGGGCCAGGCGGTGAACACCGCGAGCCTCTACCGGCTGCCGTTCGGCCTGATCTTCGTGCGCGGCATCTCGACCGCGGCGCTCGGCGCCCTGCAGGGCATGCTCAACGCGATGCTGGACTACGGCAAGACCCGCGTCACGCGCGCCGGCGGCCGCTCGTCGGAGAACCCGTTCGTCCAGCTGCTCTGCGCCGAGACCGCGGCGTCGATCGACGAGATGCAGCTCACGCTGCATCGCACTTTCCAGAATCTGCACGGCTATGCGCGGCGCGGCGAGACGCCGCCGCTCGACGAGCGCCTGCAAGTACAAGTTCCAGTCGACCTGGGTCACCGAGCGCTGCACGCTGCTGGCGGCGCGCATCTTCAAGGCGACCGGCGCCGCCGGCCTCTCGGACGAGCTGCCGTTCGGCGGAATCCTCGCCGACCTCATGGCCGGCCGGCAGCACATCTCCAACCAGTTCGAATATGTCGGCAGCAACTGGGGGGCGGTGATGTTCGGTTCGCAGGACAACAAGGATTTGATGCTTTGAGGTTGGAGCAAGCGGCTCCACTCCCGTTAAGCGATTGATAAGCTTATCGGCGGGCTCGCTCCCGCCTTTGACCAAGTGCCGAGAACCATTGCGAATTGTGCTCGGGGCAGGGCGCCAAATGCGCCTCAGACGCGGAGGCGTTGCTCGCAACGGTAACGCTCCGCGACATCATTGCATTGAATTCTAACGGTTGCTCGAAAGGGTTCTTAAACCGATACCGGTAGAACGGGCGCGGGGATTGGGACCGAGCCATGTCGACCGAGGGCCAACGGCTGAACCGCAAGGCCGTGCGATCCAGGTTCGCGCTCAGCATTCGAGCGCGCCTGATGATCCTGGCGGTGATCGCCATCGTGCCCCTGCTCCTCGACCGCGTCCGTGACATCGAATCCGATCGCGCCGAGCGCATCGAAGCGGCCGCCAAGCAGGCGCTCAATCTGGCGCGCCAGGGCATGGCCGCGCAAAACGAAGTCATCGTGTCCGTGCGTGCCTTCCTGCAGGTGGCGGCGAGCGCGCATGGGCTGATGACCACCCGCGGTGAGCGCTGCGACAACTTTCTCGCGGACGCCGTGCGGCAGGTCTCATGGCTCAGGAACATGTCGTTCGTCGCGCCGAGCGGGCAAATCATCTGTTCCAGCAATGTCGACGCCATCGGCAACGACCTCTCTCGCACCCCGCACTTCATGCAGGCCATGAAGACCGGCGAGTTCGCGGTGAGCGGCTATCGGGCCGGCCAGCTGATGGGCTCGACCTTGTTCGCCGCGTTGCCGCATCGCGCGCCCGATGGCTCCATCGATCTGGTCGTGTCGGCTCCGCTCGAATTGAATTGGTTCACCCAGGTCGCAAGCTCGCTCGCGCAGTCGTTCGATGCCGTCGTGATGATGGTCGACGGCTCGGGCACTCTTATCGCCCGTCAACCCAGTCGCGAAAGTTGGGTCGGTCGGAAATTCGCCGATCATCCGATGATCCGCGCGATGCTGGCGGCGCCGGACGGCGTGTTTACCGGTGAAGGTCTCGACGGCGTCCGCCGGGTCTTCGGCTTCGTGGAGCTGCCCGGCACCGGCACGCGCCTCGCCGTCGGATTCGACGAGAGCGACATCCTGCGGCGGGTGAACCGCGAGATCCTGGCTGCCTTCGGCGGGCTCGGAATCCTCATCACCATCGTGCTGATCGTCATCTGGATCGGCGGCGAGCGACTGTTCGTGGAGCCGATCCGTGCGCTCACCCGAACGGCGCAGCGGCTCGGCAAGGGCGAATACAATGTCCGCGCCACCGAGACCGCCCGGGTGGCGGAATTCATCCCGCTCGCGACGGCGCTCGACGACATGGCTGGACAGCTTGCGGCCCGCGAGCAGGAGTTGCGCGACAGCAATGGCCAACTGCGCGAGCTTGCCGAGATCGACGGGCTCACCGGCATCGCCAACCGCCGCGCCTTCAACGCGCGACTGGCAACCGAGTGGCGCCTGGCCGACCGAGCTTGCGCAGCCGATCGCGCTCCTCATCGTCGACGTCGACCATTTCAAGCTGTTCAATGACCACTACGGTCATGTGCAAGGCGACGTATGCCTGCGAGACCTGAGCAAGATTCTCACGACCAGCACCCGTATTCGCTCGGATGCGGCGACCCACGTGGCCGACAGCGCGATCCCGCCATCGTTTCGAATTTTCACCGAACGCCAGTCTGATTTCGCAGCGCGCCTCGGGGGCGAGGAATTTGCCATCTTGTTGCAGGGCGCGGACCTGGAGGCGGCGAGCAGAGTGGCGGAGCGCCTGCGCCGGGCCGTCGAGGACCTGCGTATGCCCCACGAAACGTCGCCGAGAGGGTTCGTGACCATCAGCGTCGGCGTCGCCTCGCTGGTGCCGGCGAAGGGCGACAACGCGCAGTGTCTCATCGAAGCCGCCGATGCCGGCCTCTACGAAGCCAAGCGCCGCGGCCGCAACATGGTGGTTGCGCAGTCCGAGCTGGCGCTCTCCAAGGCGAGCTGAGGCGCGTTCTTGGACCAGCCTGCTGCGCGTTCGGATCGAGCGGACGTGGCGTCGGCTTTTGCGACCTGAACAATCCCGAGCGATCGGCTTTTTGAAGGCGTGCGCGGTATTTCTACGCGCAATCTGGTAGTCTGATTCCCCACCGTGCAATCCAATCGAATTGGGGACGCCGTGATCGAACCTGTCTGGGTAATCGGAATACCCGTTGACTTCATCTTGTTCGGACTGACCCTGCTTGGAGTTGCGATATTCCATCATCAGACGCTTCCTATTGCGTTGACCGGGCTCGCGGCCATAACCGCATACAAGCTCGCTTTCACCGGATTCAAATTCGGCCCGGGGCTCGCGGGTCTCGGCCAGCACATGCAGCACGAATGGGTCATCCTGTCGAACCTGTTCCTGCTGCTCATGGGCTTCGCGCTGCTGTCGCGCCATTTCGAGAAGAGCCGGATTCCGGATGAAATGCCCGCGGTCCTGCCGGACGACTGGAAGGGCGGGTTCGCGCTGCTCGTGATCGTGTTCGTACTGTCGAGCTTCCTCGACAACATCGCCGCCGCGCTGATCGGCGGGACGATGGCTCGGCACGTATTCCAGAAGGTGCATATCGGCTATCTCGCCGCGATCGTCGCTGCGTCCAACGCCGGAGGCTCCGGCAGCGTCGTCGGCGACACGACGACGACCATGATGTGGATCGACGGCGTCAGCCCGTTGAAAGTCGTCGATGCCTATGTCGCGGCCGCCCTCGCCATGGTGATCTTCGGCATTCCGGCAGCGCTCCAGCAGCACCGACTCTGTCCGATCGTGAAGGACAGGCCGCGCGGCCTGCAGATCGATTGGGTGCGCGTCGCAATCGTGGCGCTGATCCTGATCGCGGCGATCCTCGCCAACGTGATTGCGAACCTGAAATTTCCGGCGTTGCTCGACGCGATCCCGGTGATCGGCCTCGCGGTATGGGTCGTCATCCTGCTTGCCGCGCCGCTGCGGAGGCCCGATTGGGAAATCATGCCCGAAACCTTCAAAGGGACGATCTTCCTGCTCGCGCTGGTGGCCTCCGCTTCCATGATGCCGGTGGAAAAGCTGCCGGCCGCCTCCTGGCAAACCGCGCTCGGTCTCGGGTTCGTCTCCGCGGTGTTCGACAACATCCCACTCACGGCGCTCGCCTTGAAACAAGGTGGCTATGACTGGGGCTATCTCGCCTATGCGGTCGGGTTCGGCGGATCCATGATCTGGTTCGGCTCATCCGCCGGCGTCGCGCTGGCCAACATGTATCCGGAAGCAAAGTCCGTCGGCCAATGGCTCCGCCACGGCTGGCATGTGGCAGTGGCCTATGTCGTCGGTTTCTTCTTCATGCTCGCGGTTCTCGGCTGGCATCCTGACGCGGATCACCGGAAACGCGCGTCGAATGCCCCGGCAGTGACGACGGAAGCTATTGTTCAAGCTGGGCCAATTTGATCAGGGGCATGGGGACGGTCGCGGGATGTTTGGTAGTGGCGGCACCAAGCGGACGTGACGAGTGGGTGGTGCTGCCGCTCAGGATTGAACTCAGGACCTCCCCCTTACCAAGGGGGTGCTCTACCACTGAGCTACGGCAGCGTCGGCCCGCATGTGAAATCCCACGATGGAAAGCGGCCGCGGATGCGGGCGATCCTTGCCACAAGGCCGGAAGTGGCGCAAGCGCGTGGCCCCGTCCGCACCCCGTCCACCGATCGGTCGCGCCGAGGCCTTCCCCGCAGCGCCCATTCGGCGTAATCCCGACCCATGAACGAGCGTCCGAAAGCCGTGCAGAAGGCGAGGCGAGAGCGGCGGCTTGGCGCGGCGCTGCGGGAAAACCTCAAGCGCCGCAAGGCGCAAGCCAAAGGCCGTTCGGCCGCCGACGGCGGGCAGCAGCGCGCCGGCACGCCCCACGATTCCGCCGGAATTGCCGAGGATAAGGAAAGCCACTAGACCGCGCGGTAACCCTTCGATGGGTTTGGGCTTTTGCTCGGTCGGCCAAGTGTTCCATACATTGTCGGCGGCGTTCCGTTGCCGGAACGGGGAGAGGGGCATGGATCGAATTCGCATCAACGGCGGCCACAGGCTCAACGGCACCATTCCGATCTCCGGCGCCAAGAACGCCACCCTGCCGCTGATGATCGCGAGCCTGCTCACCGATCAGACGCTCATCCTCGACAACGTGCCGCGGCTCGCCGACGTGGGCCTGCTGCAGCGCATCCTCGGCAATCACGGCGTCGACGTCATGATCGGCGGCAAACGCCCCGCCGAGAGCCAATATGACGGGCAGACGCTGCACATCTCCGCCGCCAACGTCATCGACACGACCGCACCCTACGAGCTCGTCTCCAAGATGCGAGCCAGCTTCTGGGTGATCGCGCCGCTCGTCGCCCGCTTCGGCGAGGCGCGGGTGTCGCTGCCGGGCGGCTGCGCCATCGGCACGCGGCCGGTGGATTTGCTGATCATGGCGCTGGAGCGGCTCGGCGTCACGATCGAGATCGATGGCGGCTACGTGGTCGCCCACGCCAAGAACGGCCTCAAGGGCGGCGAGATCAAGTTTCCCAAGGTGACGGTCGGCGGCACCCATACGGCGGTGATGGCGGCCTCGCTGGCCGACGGCACCAGCGTGATCGAGAACGCCGCACGCGAGCCCGAGATCAAGGACGTCGCCGACTGCCTCAACAAGATGGGCGCGAAAATCGTCGGCGCCGGAACCTCGCAGATCGTGATTGAGGGCGTGGCGAAGCTCAACGGGGCACGCCACCGCGTGCTGCCCGACCGGATCGAGACCGGCACCTATGCCATGGCGGTTGCCATGACCGGCGGCGACGTCATGCTCGAGAACGCGCGCGCGGAGCTCCTGCAGGAAGGTCTCAATGTGCTCGCCAGCGCCGGGCTCGAATACAATGAGACCAATCGGGGCCTGCGGGTGGCCCGCAACGGCGCCGGCATCACGGCGGTCGAGGTGACGACGGCGCCGTTCCCCGGCTTCCCCACCGACCTGCAGGCGCAGCTGATGGCGCTGATGACGCGCGCCAAGGGGACCTCGCGCATCACCGAGACCATCTTCGAGAACCGCTTCATGCACGTGCAGGAGCTGGCGCGGCTCGGCGCCCGCATCCAGCTGTCCGGCGAGACCGCGACCATCGAGGGGGTCGACAAGCTCAAGGGCGCGCCGGTGATGGCGACCGACCTGCGCGCCTCGGTCTCGCTCGTCATCGCCGCGCTCGCGGCCGAGGGCGAGACCATGGTCAACCGGGTCTATCACCTCGACCGCGGCTTCGAGCGGCTGGAGGACAAGCTCTCCGCCTGCGGCGCCGCGATCGAGCGCATCAGCGGCTAGTGTCCCGATTCCGACAGGAGGGGGGGGGACATGCGGGCCATTCCGATAGCCGTGCTGCTCGCGTTCGCCCTGACCGGCGCCGCCAACGCCCAATTGACCGAATGCCGCGGTGGCCAGAAGCCGCAACAGGTCGCCGAGCTGTTGTTCGGCCGCAAGATCGGCGACCGGATCGGCGTGAGCGAGGCAATGTGGGCTCGCTTCGTCGACGGCGAGATCACGCCGCGCTTTCCTGACGGCCTCACGGTGTTCAATACCGTGGGGCAATGGCGGGATAGCGAGCGCAAGACGATCGTGCGCGAGCCGAGCAAGATCGTGATGATCGTGCTTCCCGGCAAGGACGACGATATCGATCGGCTGAACCAGATCGCCGAAGCCTACAAGAGCCGGTTTCGGCAGCAGTCGGTCGCGGTCATGCTGCGGCCGGCCTGCGTCTCGTTCTGACCATGGCTGAAAACGTATAAATCTAAGGGATCGCAAAGTCGTCGGGACGGCTTGCGCGACCGCGGGCCAGACCCCAACTACCCGATAGCAGACAAACCCGGACGGCAGGGAGCGCGTCATGGAGCCGTTGAAATTCGTTGCCCTCGATCCGGACGACCTCGAGGTCGTCTCCACCCACCTGCAGGACGCCCTCGTCAAGGTCTCCGACGTCATCTGGCGCCCGCAGGAAAAGCGGCTGATCGTGGCGCTCAGCCGCTTCGATTGGTGCTCGGCCGAGTGCACCAATCCCGAGCTCCGGCGCTGCCGCGCGGCGCTGCGCTTCGAGCGGGTCAGCGCCTGCAAGTGCCGCAACGTCGATCCTGCCGGCAAGAATGCGGTGCTCAATCTGCTGGCGGTCGAATTCTCCGAGCAGGACCCGCCCGCCGGCGTCGTCACGCTCACGTTCTCGGGCGGCGGAAAGCTGCGGCTCGAGGTCGAATGCCTGGAGGCCGAGCTCGCCGATCTGGGACCGGCCTGGCCGGCGGCGGCGCGTCCCGTGCACGTCGATGACGGCGGCGACGCCCGGGGTTGACGCCCACACCTGCCCGCGCCATTGACCGGTGACCCGGGCGCGGTCGGCCCGGCAGGGACCAGCTCATGCCGATCCGTCTCGATGCGCGCGACGCCGATTTCGCCGAACGCTTCCGCGCGTTTCTCGCCACCAAGCGCGAGGCCGCGGCGGACGTCGAGGCGGTGGTGCGCGCGATCATCGCCGAGGTCGCCGCCCGCGGCGACCAGGCGCTCGCGGAATTCACCAGGCAGTTCGACCGCGTCGACCTGAGCGAGGTCGGCCTCAAGGTGACCAGCGCCGAGATCGAGATGGCCGCCGCAACCTGCGACCGCCGGGCGCTCGATGCGCTGGCGTTCGCCCGCGACCGCATCGAGGCCTATCACCGCCGCCAGCTGCCGAAAGACGAGCGCTTCACCGACGCGCTCGGGGTCGAGCTCGGCTCGCGCTGGACCGCGATCGAGGCGGTCGGCCTCTATGTCCCGGGCGGCACCGCCGCTTATCCGTCGTCCGTCCTGATGAACGCGGTGCCCGCCAAGGTGGCGGGCGTGCCGCGCCTGGTCATGGTGGTGCCGGCGCCCGGCGGCCAGGTGCCGCCGCTGGTGCTGGCGGCGGCCAAGCTTGCCGGCATCGACGAGATCTATCGCGTGGGCGGCGCGCAGGCGGTGGCGGCGCTCGCCTACGGCACCGCGACGATCGCGCCGGTCGCCAAGATCGTCGGGCCCGGCAATGCCTATGTGGCGGCCGCCAAGCGCCTGGTCTTCGGCAAGGTCGGGATCGACATGATCGCCGGGCCCTCCGAGGTGCTGATCCTCGCCGACGCGACCGGCCATCCCGATTGGATCGCGGCCGATCTCCTGGCCCAGGCCGAGCACGATGCCAGCGCGCAGGCGATCCTGATCACCGACCACGCCGATCTCGCGGACGCGGTCGAGCGGGCGGTCGCGCTCCAGCTCGAGTCGCTGCCGCGGGTGGCCATCGCGGGCGCCTCCTGGCGCGATTTCGGCGCCGTCATCCTGGTCGGCGCCCTCGCCGACGCGGTGCCGCTCGTCGACGCCATCGCGCCCGAGCACCTGGAGATCGAGAGCAGGGACGCCGAGCATCTCGCCGGCCGCATCCGCAATGCCGGCGCGATCTTCCTGGGCGCGCATACGCCGGAGGCGATCGGCGACTATGTCGGCGGCTCGAACCACGTGCTGCCGACCGCGCGCTCGGCTCGCTTCTCGTCGGGGCTCGGCGTGCTCGACTTCATGAAGCGCACGTCGATCCTCAAATGCGGGCCCGATCAGCTGCAGGCGCTCGGTCCGGCGGCGATCGCGCTCGGCGAAGCCGAAGGCCTCGACGCGCATGCCCGCTCGGTGGCGATGCGCATCAATCCGCGATGACCCGCCCCAAGCACGCGTCCGAAAAATCCCGGCGTCTCGCCGCGGTGACGCTCGACGAGAATTCGATCGGCCGCTCCAATCCCGACGTCGAGCACGAGCGCGCGGTCGCGATCTATGATCTGCTCGAGGAGAACACCTTTGCGCCGAACGGCGGCGAGGACGGCCCCTTCACGCTGCATCTGAGCATCACCGGCAGCCGGCTGGTGTTCGACATCAAGCATGCCGACGGCGCCCCGGTCATGGCGCATCTGCTGTCGCTGTCGCCGCTGCGGCGGATCGTGAAGGATTACTTCACGGTCTGCGACAGCTACTACGCGGCGATCCGCACCGCGACGCCCGACCGCATCGAGGCGCTCGACATGGGCCGGCGCGCGCTGCACGACGAGGGCTCCGCCGTCCTGATGGAGCGGCTCAAGCGCAAGGTCAGCATCGATTTCGACACTGCGCGCCGGCTGTTCACGCTGATCTGCGTGCTGCACTGGAAGGGATGAGGCGGCATGGGCGAAGGCGGGCCCAAGTCGCAGAAGTCGCGGCCGCATGCCGTGCTGTTCGCCTGCGGGCTCAATTCCGTGCGCTCGCCGATGGCGGCGGCCTTGCTCAAGCGGATGCTCGGCTCGTCGCTCTATGTCGGCTCCGCCGGCGTGCGCAAAGGCGAGCTCGACCCGTTCGCGGTCGCCGTCATGGACGAGGTCGGCATCGACATCGCCGCGCATCGGCCGATCACGTTCGAGGAGCTGGAGGACCTGGAGGGGCTCAATTTCGACCTGATCGTCACGCTCTCGCCCGAAGCCCACCACGGCGCGCTCGAGCTCACGCGCACCTTGGCGGTCGAGGTCGAATACTGGCCCACGTCCGATCCGACCGCGATCGAAGGCAGCCGCGAGCAGCGGCTCGACGCCTATCGGGCCGTGCGCGACCAGTTGATGCAGCGCATCAGGGCCCGCTTCGCCGGCCCGGTGAGCGGCAATGAATGATCGTGCGCGAACGTGAGACCGCCGCGAGTCCAGTTGTGGAAACGCGCGCCTTCCGCTAGGTTCCGCGCCAAATTCGGCGTTGGAATGCCACGTCCCCATCAATGCTGGACCGCGAATGGCTAAAGAAGAACTCCTGGAATTCCCCGGTGTCGTCACGGAGCTGCTGCCGAACGCCACCTTCCGCGTCAAGCTCGAAAACGAACATGAGATCATCGCTCACACCGCCGGCCGCATGCGCAAGAACCGCATCCGGGTGCTGGCCGGCGACAAGGTATTGGTCGAGATGACGCCCTACGATCTGACCAAGGGCCGCATCACCTATCGATTCAAGTAATTGTGCTGGTGACGACATGATCGGCCGGCCCAAACTCGTGCTCGCCTCCGGCTCGCCCCGCCGGGTCACGCTCATCAATCAGGCCGGCATCGAGCCCGACGCGCTGCGTCCGGCCGATCTCGACGAGACCCCCAAGCGTGGCGAGCTGCCGCGCGCCTGCGCCAACCGGCTGGCGCGCGCAAAGGCGGAAGCGGCGCTCGACCTGGTGCGCGTCGACGAGGAGCTCAAGGGCGCCTATATCCTGGCCGCCGACACGGTGGTGGCGGTCGGCCGCCGGATACTCCCAAAGGCCGAGCTGCTCGACGAGGCCGCGCAATGCCTGCGGCTCCTCTCCGGGCGCAATCACCGGGTCCATACCGGCGTCTGCCTGGTGACGCCGAACGAGGCGTTCCGCCAGCGCCTGGTCGAGACCCGCGTGCGCTTCAAGCGGCTGTCGGAGGAGGACATCGAAGCCTATCTCGCCTCCGGCGAATGGCGCGGCAAGGCCGGCGGCTATGCCGCCCAGGGCATCGCCGGCAGCTTCATCGTCAAGGTCGTCGGCTCCTACAGCAACGTGGTGGGGCTGCCGCTCTACGAGGTGACCACGCTGCTCTCCGGCGAGGGCTATCCGATCCGCTTCGGCTGGCTCAACGCGGTGTGAGCTTCCGACACGGCTTGATCTCGCCGCGCGGCTTCCTATTGTTCGCCCATGCTGGATGCCCGCGACATTCCCCGCGCCAAGCCCTGCCCGATCTGCGGCAAGTCGGCCGTCGACGAGTTCCGGCCGTTCTGCTCCAAGCGCTGCGCCGACGTCGATCTCAATCGCTGGCTGAGCGGCGTCTATGCGGTGCCGGGCGACCAGGAGGAGGACGAGGACGGGACGCCGAAGGACGGCGAGCAGCCCTAGGGGGCGCTCGTCTGGACAGTCGGAAACCGAGCCTCTATAACCGCCGCGCTCTCCTTCGTCCGCCGACCGGCGGGCGCGGCGCCCAGGTAGCTCAGTTGGTAGAGCACTGCACTGAAAATGCAGGTGTCGGTGGTTCAATTCCGCCCCTGGGCACCAACGCCTTCCTGGCGAAATCAAACTCTTGAGAGCAGGAGGCTAGGTGCGCGTGCTTCAGACCTTTTGGCGTGGTATCGTTTTGGGTACTTACAAACAATTTCGATCTCGACACCGGCTCCGGCAAGCGACCCCGATTTGTTTGATCTATTCGACCAGCCGGAAAAGCCATCAGAAGATTAGACCGTGTTACTCATAAATCGGGTACACGCGTTCTTACGTCCGCCGAGCGCGGATCCGGTGGATCGACGGATCTCGCGGCAGATTCAAACATCTCGACAACCGCGAGCCGCAGCGCCGCCTCGTAGTCGGACTGCATGCGCGTGTTGCCTCTGATCGGCAGCAACCTCGCGTCGGACTTGAACACGGTCGCCAAAAAGCCGGCGGGCTGCAGGGCGCGAAACCCCTCTTCCCAGACCGTGCCTGCGACCGCTCCTGCGAGCGCCGCCCAGCGGGAGTTCTCGAACGCCCGCATCGCGGTCAGGCGGCAGCACGAGCACCATCTTGCCATGGTAACCGAGGTCCATCGCTTGTCGTAATTCCCACAGCGTCCAATGGGAGGCGCCGCCGATGAGCACGATGAGCTGGGCTCTTTGCATCCATTCGAGAACGGCCGCTTGCCACGCGTCATCTGGATAGTAGGCGCGAATGGCGCCGAGCTTCGGCAACCGCTCTCCCGGTTGGCCGATAGCGATCGCCGCACCTAGCGGTCGCGAGCGCGGATACCGCAACTTCCTCCAACCTCCGCCGTCGCCTGACGAGCCGATCGAAAAGACGCTTGGACGTGACGGTCGCCCCCTCGTCCGAGAATGAGCGCAGGAACACGATCGGCCGGTAATTGGGATCCTCGAGCAGCCGTTTCGCATCGGCAACGACAAGTCGCCAGAAGAAGCGCAAGATGACCGTCGCAAGCACGATGGTCAGGACGATCTGAGCGAGATCTGCGAGCGCCGAGATGACGGAAATGGTAGGGTGGGTCTCGACGAACACACGGTTGGCTTCGGGATTGCGGTAAAGATCCGGTGGAATGCCGAGCACATGCTGGCGCAGCAGCAGGCCATTGGCAAAATGGAGGGCGATCGCCATGACCACTGTGGCGCCCAACCCCACCACCATCCACAGCAGGCGCGAAATCCGATAGGTGCGATGCGAGCTTTGCCGCTTTCGACCCAAGCGCGCGAAGCTTGCCATCTCCGAGAGAATTCGCGCACGATCAGGAGATGCTCGCACCCCGGCGAGCAGCAGCAGGGCGACCGCGGCACTGATCGCGCAGGCCATCCAGACGCCGACCTCGAAAGTCGCATAGAGCGTCCCTACGCTCCACTCGCTGGGCTTCCAGGCGTCCTTGACACGAATCCAATTGTCGGTGACGACAAGACCTGCGCCTGCGATCAGGAGAAAGGTGCCGGCGATCACCCGGTGGGGACTGAAGCGTCCCACGCATAACACGCAACCGAGGCTGATCGCGATGATCGTCCACGCCAGCCATGAGCTGGGCGCCGCTCCGCTTTCGAGCGCCTCGCGCACTCCGGCACCCGGCGCGCCGCCTGCGGCTACCTCCAGATCAACCTGGGCGGCAGTAATCAGCGGAACTACGGTCAGTAGTCCGATCGAGCCGGCAAGGAGACAGTCCCGCCAGATCGCGCGGTAGTGCCGTGCTGTTGCCGCAACATCGGGCGCTGTACTGGGTGCCGCCCCTTCAATCACTGGCCAATCTCATCCGCTGACCCATTGGGAGTGGGGTGATCATGCGTGCCAGACGGCTGGGCGTCGAGCAGAAAACGCGGCCCGGACGGCCGCAGAACCCGCGCGATTTGGATAGCCAACTGTCCCAGCCCATGCGATGACCGAAGCGCCGGCGGCGGAGGGGAATAACCGCCACTCCAAGGGAGATGCAGTCGTGCGGTGTGCGATCGTGGCGCTTGTCAGCGTCGTCTTTGCTGGAAGTCTCGCTTGCGCGCAGCCCGTCGAGGGTCGGCTGAAGACCATCCAGGAGACCGCGACGCTGCGGATCGCGTATCGGACGGATTCACGGCCGTTCTCGTTCGTCGAAGGGCAGGGGCGGCCGATCGGCTACACCATCGAGCTGTGCGAGCGCATCGCCAAGTCGCTCGAGCGCGAGCTCGGCTTGCCGGCGCTCTCGATCAAGTGGGTGCAGGTCGATACCCGTACCCGGTTCGAGGTGATCGTCGACGGCTCCGCCGACATGGAATGCGGATCGACCACGATTTCACTGTCGCGCATGAAGCTGGTCGACTTCTCCAGCCTGATCTTCGCCGAGAGCACCGGCGTCCTGGTCAAATCCGGCATCGGAATCTTCCGCTTCGACGATATGGCCGGCAAGAAGATCGGGATCATTGCCGGCTCGACCAACGGACGCGCCATCCGCGAGCAGCTCGCACGGCGCAAGCTCGAGGCGACATTGGTCGAGTTCCGCGACCGCGAGGAGGGAGTGGCGGCGCTGACGCGCGGCGCGCTCGACGGCTTCGCCACCGACAAGCTGGTGCTGCTCGCCATCGCGCAGGCCGCCAACCTGCGCGATTTTACCGTGCTGCCGGACGACCTGTCGTTCGAGCCGTTCGCCATCATGCTGCCGCGCGGGGATTGGGCCTTTCGTCTGGCCGTCAACACGGGCCTGGCGCGGGTGTTTCGCAGCGGCGAGGTGGTCGAGATCTACACCAAATATTTCAGCGGCTTCGCCGGGCGGCCCTCGGCCTGGCTCGGTGCCGTCTTCACGTTCGGCGGCTTGCCCGAGTAGCACGCGCATGATCGAGCTGGGCAAGATCGAGACCGGTCCGGGCCTGGTGTTCGACGCATTGGTCGGCGGCGACGCCGCTGCGCCGCTGGTGTTGCTGCTGCACGGCTTTTCGGAATCGCTGCACATGTGGCGCGCGCAGCTGCCGGCCCTGGCGGCCGCGGGTTATCGGGCGGTGGCGCCGAGCCAGCGCGGCTATTCTCCGGGCGCACGGCCGGATCCGAACGACCACGCCAACTACCATTTCGACCGGTTGGTGGCCGACGCCCTCGACATGGTCGCCGCCTGCGGTCACGCGGATCGCCGTTTCCATCTCGTCGGCCATGACTGGGGCGGCAGCATCGCCTGGGGCGTGGCGGATCGTTATCCGCAGCGTGTCGCCTCGCTCACGGTGCTGTCGCGCCCGCATCCCAACGCATTCAACCGCGCCCTGGCGCTGCCGGACGGCGATCAGGCGCGCCGCTCGCGACATCACCGGGCCTTTCTGGAGCCCGACGCAGGGCCGCTCCTGCTGGCGGACGACGCGCGGCTCTTGCGCGAGCGGTGGGCCCGATCCGGGGTTCCGGCCGCTGCGATCGAGGAGCACCTTTGCGTGCTCGGCAACGCGCCGGCGATGGAAGCGGCGCTGGCGTGGTACCGCGCCCGCGGCGCGATCCGCGCGCCACTCGGGATGATCGGCATGCCGGTGCTCTATATCTGGGGCGACGCCGACGACACCGTCGGGCGGACGGCCGCGGAGGGCACCCGTGAATTCGTGTCCGGCCCCTATCAATTCGCGGTTCTGCCGGGCGTCGGCCATTTCGCCGCCGACCAGGCGCCCGACCAGGTCAACGCGCTGCTGTTGGCACACCTGGCCAAGCATCCGGTATAGACGATCCCTATAGATTGATCTCCGCCGTGACCGCTGCGTGATCGGAAGCTGCTTCGGAGACTTTGGTGATTTCCGGAAAATGTGGGAACAGGGTGCCGTTCTTGCCTCCCCAAACACCCATGCGGAAAATCTGACCCCCGGTGGCTCTCGCGAACAGCGCTGGCGACAGCAGGATATAGTCGATCTTGTTCGACGCCGTGCCGTTGCCGAACGTTCCGGGACGCCCGCCGTCATCGAAGTTCGGGTGCTCGGAAATGTCCTTGAGGTCCGTTTGCCGGATAAGGGGAGAAAGCGGATCGCTATCCGGCGTGTCGTTGAGGTCGCCGACGACAGCCACGTTGTCGGCGCCTGCCTGCCGTAGACCGTCGTAAATGCTCTTGACGCGCTGCGCCTGCAGCTTACGCCTGCGATTGGAATCGGCTTGCGAGCCGAAGCCCTTGCTCTTGAAATGATTGACCAGCACGACCAAGCGCTCGTTCGATGGGGTCTTGACGTGATACTCGGCGCAGTCGCGGCTGAAGATTCGCTTGCCGTCCTTCTCGTCGTCGACGTGGCTTCGGATCAACTCTATCTCGAACCCGCCACGCGTCATGACGGCCAACGTCGATGCCGCGGTCGTCGTTGCCGTCGATCAGCATGATGTGGTCATAGCCGGGCATGCCGCTGATCGCCATGACATCGTCTTGGAAACGGACCAGTGATGGGCGGCTTTCAGCCTCGACGACGCCGATAATGTCGGCGCCCACCTCATGGATGACCTTGGCGGTCATGCGTGTAGCGACCTCGTTGACCGCCTCGGTCTTCAGCTCGAGCCAGCCGATCCAGTCTTCGCGTCCGTTGGCCACGACCTCCAGCCCGCCGCCTGTCGGCCGCTTCACCAGATGACCGCGGTTCTGGCGCAGGATGACGAATTCTCCGCCGTCATCCTTCTTGCTGATGCCGAGCTTGGTCATGAGATCGATGATCTTGTTCTTGTCGGTTGTGGAATATGTCTCCTTGCTGAGGATGCCATTCATCTCCGCGTGCATTTTGAGGACGTCGCGGCCTTCGGCCCGGGTTTCTCCGTTCATTGCACGGACGCGCAGAAAAAGATTCTCGACATTGTAGGATGCGAGCTTCATGGCGGCCTCCCTCTGGCAGTGACTTCGGCAAACTATAGCATAAGTTGTGTTCGCGTGTGTTACAATTTTGTGACAGAGAGAGATCCGACCCGAAACGGCTCAATCCTCATGTCTCTCTGCAGCGCCGTTGCCGCGCCGCCGCTGACGGCCGGACCGATCGTCAAGAAAATCTTCATCGACGCCAGAGCCAAAGCCACAAGATCGTCGCGAACGAGGAATGGCTGAAGGACCGCGTCGAGCTACTGGCGAAGGAAAAGGAATTTTACGCGCCAGCGTCACGGTGATCGAGATGCACGACGCCCCGCTCGGCAAGATCGCAACGTTCCGCAAGCTCATGGGATGGACCCATCCATATGGATGGACCGGGCAGGGACGTGCTAGGGACCAAGGCGTAGAGATGGCGCACATGCAACCGCGCCGCAGGAGAGGTCAGTGATTTTCACGCCTTACGGCTTGCCCGAGCCCGGACCGGCCTATCTGGCGCCGACCGCGTTCATCGATTGCGATCACCGCCTCGTGCGCGGCTTCGTCGAGCGCGTGGTCGGCACGGAAACGCTGCCGATCGGGAAGGCCATTCGGCTGTTCTACGCGGTTCGCGACCAGGTCCGTTATGATCCGTTCTCGGTCCGCCTCGCGCCCGAGGCTTTCAAGGCCAGCACGGTCCTGCGCGACGGCCGCGCTTTCTGCATCCCCAAGGCGGTGCTGCTCGCCGCCGCCGCGCGGGCGGCCGGAATTCCGTCGGCGATCGGGCTGAGCGACGTGATCAATCATTTCACCTCGGACAAGCTCAAGCGCGCGATGGGAGGCAAAGAGGTGTTTCTCCATCACGGCTATGCCGCGCTCCATCTCGACGGCAAATGGGTCAAGGCGGCGCCGGCGTTCAACCTCGAGCTCTGCGCGCGGTTCGGCGTGCTGCCGACGGAATTCGACGGAGTGTCGGATGCGGTGCTGCAGGAATACGATGCTCAGCGCAATCTGCGGATGGAATATCTCCGCGACCATGGCTTCTGGTCGGACTTGCCGTTCAATCGCATCAAGGAAGATTTCGAAGGCTATTATCCGGGATCGTTCAACGAGGGCACCCGGGACGAGCAATTCGGCGGATCGACCGAGCGGCTGGCCGCTCCGGCGTGAGCGCCGCGAGCGCGTCCCGGCTGTTCACGTGGCGAAGCCGCGTGATGGCGCAGCCGCGCGATGTGTCGCGCTCATGTTGGGGCGATGCGAGGACGTTGCCCCTCGGTCAGCTCGCCTGCTGAATGCCCTGCCCGACCACCGGCTTGGGCGACAGGAATTTCGAGTCCTCCTTGTGCCAGAGATGCTCGCACGAGCAGAACGGGCAGAGCTTGCGGGTGAACGGACCGCGTGATCCGGCGAACTCCTTGGGATCGACGTCCATCGCCATGAACATGTAGTGGCCGGTGAGCCGGCACCGGGTGACAATCTGGGCCATCGCGGTCCTCCATCGTCCGCCTGAACAACAGCGGCGGTCGCGCAAAGTTCCGCTTGAAAGAAGGCTAGCCGTCAGCGTCGTGTAAGGCGTGGCCGACTGCCGCCAGGCTTGGCGGCGATCTCGGTGATGAGCTTCTTCAGGATCGCCTCGCCGAACGTCTCGTAGTCCCGGGCGACCACCACGAAGGCGCCGGGTCCGCCGATGACGTTGTCCTGGTAATAGCGGTCGAGATCGGGCTCGAGCGCCAGGATCGGCAGGCCGTTGATGCCGATGCCGGCGGAGATCGCTTGGTCGCGCGCGAGCGTCACCGGCCGGCCCCGGTTGTTGGAGCCGTCGCCCGAGATGTCGACGACCCGGCGACCGCCGCGGAACGGACTGCGCGGAAACAGCGTCATCGCATGATCGATGGCGCCGCTGATCGAGGTTCCGCCGCTGAACAGCTGCCGCGGAGCGCGCTCGACCGCGGCCGCGAACGTGGCGGCCGACTCCTCGTCCCCGACCATGGTCCACCCGACCACCTGCACCTGCAGCGCCGGGCCGGTCCACTGCGTCATGGTGACCGCGATTGCGTTGTTCGCGCCCGAGCGGATGGCCTCCAGCACCCTGGCATGCCGGAACGCCGCCACGTATCCCCGCTTCTGCAGCTCGAAGCGGAACTGGTCGACGCTGCCGGAGGCATCGACCGCCAGCACGAGCTGCAGGTCGACCTGGGTCTGCGCGGCCGCCGGTGGCCCGGCGGCGGCGACCAGCAGGAGCCAGCCCGCGACGCTCGCGGCGAGGGCCGGAAGATCGTTCACTCGCATGTGATCGCCTCTGAGCAACCGTGGCGGACGGGAGAAATTGCGCCAAATTTGGGTCAAAACGAGCGACATAATACACCGTAGCATCGATGTGTCCCGGCGTTTGGAGATGGGCTGCGGATAACTTAGCATGGTTCGGATAGTCTCTCCCGGTCGCATGGATTGAGTCCCGAAAAGATAAGCGATGAACCCCGCCCGGCAATCGGCCATTCGGGTCCTGCAACTGATGATGGTTGCATCGATCGTATTGCCGGCGGTGCTGTTCGTGTTCGCGTCCTGGCTCAGCTATCGCCACGAGCGTGTCGTCGCCGATGACCGGATCGAGCGGTCGCTCGACATCCTCCACGAGCATGCGCTGAAGGTCTTCCAGACGGTGGAGCGCGCCATCGCCGAGGTCGACGAGGTCACGCGCGGCATGCCGGACGACGTGATCCGGGCGGAGCAGTCGCGCCTGCACGGGCGGCTCAGGCGGATCGTCGAGGCCATGCCGCAATTGCGCGCGATCTTTCTGATCGACCGTGACGGCCGCCCGCTCGTCTCCAGTCAGCTGCCGCTGGTGCCCACGAATTTCAACGCGAGCGACCGCGATTTTTTCAGCGCCCATGTGGCCGCCGACGTCGGCACCTTCGTGAGCGAGGTGGCTACGCCGCGACTGACCGGAGTCGGCAACCCGTTCTTCGTCCTCTCCCGCCGCCGCGCTTCGGCGGACCAGTCCTTCAAAGGCATCACGGCGGTCGCGGTGTTGCCGACCTACTTCGAGGAGTTCTATGGCCTGATTGGACGCAGCTCCGGCAACCTCCACGGCCTGGTGCGCGCCGACGGCGCCTTTCTCACCCGCCATCCGGTGTCGCCCGACCGCGCGCGTGGCCTCGACCCGTCGCGCCCGCTGCGCAAGGCGATCTCGCAGGGGCGGGAGCGGGCGATCTATTCGGTCTCGAAATCCCAGATCGACCAGATCGACCGGCGCGTTGGCTATCGCAAGCTGCAGGGTTTCCCGGTCTACGCCGTGGCCGGTATCGACAAGTCGGCGATCGTGGCGGAATGGCTCTCCACCATGATGAGCCACCTGATCTTCGGCCTGCCGGTGACCTTTCTGCTGTTCGCCATTCTCGGGCTGGCGCTGCATCGCACGCGCCGGCTGCATGAAGAGGCCGAACGGCGCGAGGTCGCCGAAGGGGCGCTGCGCCAAGCCCAGCGCCTGGAGGCCATCGGGCAGCTGACCGGCGGTGTCGCGCACGACTTCAACAATCTGCTGATGATCGTAAGCGGCAGCGCGCAGCGTCTTCGCCGCGATCTCACGGAGGAGAAGCACACGCGGCTGCTCGACATGATCGCGAACGCGACCGCGCGCGGCGAAAGCCTCACCCGCCAGCTGCTCGCGTTCTCGCGCCGGCAGATGCACACCCCGGCCGTGATCGATCTCGCGCAGCGTCTGCCCGAGCTCAAGGAGATGCTCAACCGCTCGCTGCGCGGCGACATCACCATCGAGGTCGCCGTGCCGCGCAAGAGCTGCGCCATCAAGGTCGACCCGAGCGAGCTCGAGCTCGCGCTGCTGAATCTGGCCGTGAACGCCCGCGATGCGATGCCGAACGGCGGCGTGGTCGGCATCACCGCCAAGCCGGTGGTGCTCAAGGGCAAAGCCGTGGAGGAGGGGCTCTCCGGCGAGTTCGTCGCCATCCGCGTGACCGACAACGGCAGCGGGATCTCCGCCGACGTCACTGCCGCACGTGTTCGAGCCGTTCTTCACCACCAAGGAGGTCGGCAAGGGCACCGGGCTCGGGCTGAGCCAGGTCTATGGTTTCGCCAAGCAGTCCGGCGGCACCGCGACCGTCACCAGCACGGTGGGACGCGGCACCGCGATCACGCTCTACCTGCCGCGCACGCAGGAGCTGCCGGCGCCGTCGGTGGCGCAGGCCGTCCCGGAGGCCGCGCCGCAGCGCACCGGCATGGTGCTGCTGGTCGAGGACAATCCGGAGGTCGCCGAGGTCGCGACCGCCTATCTCCGGCAGCTCGGCTACACGGTCAAACGGTCGCCAGCGCCCGCGAGGCGCTGGATGCGCTCGGCAGCGATCCGGGCATCGACCTGGTGTTCTCCGATATCCTGATGCCGGGCGGCATCAACGGCCTCGAGCTGGCGAAGACCATTCGCGAGCGCTATCCGCCAATGCCGGTGCTGCTGTGCACCGGCTTCAG
>CAVPTV010000004.1:0-75454 GCA_963708765.1 uncultured Alphaproteobacteria bacterium
ATCGGATCGAGCGGCGGGGCAGGTATGTCCGATTTAGTCCTGTGATGCGTCTGCAGATCCGAGGCTTCTCACCCTGCGCCAGCCCCGCCTTGCATCGGCAGCACAAGCCGATCGCCAAGACTGACGATCTATGAGAATGGTCGGCCGATCGGTCGCATCTACGAAGACGCGTCGGCCAGCCCCCGACCCGAACTCACTGGTTTCTGGTCGGACGCGATGACGGTGCTGTCGGGGAGCTTCACCAGCGCGTATTGCGGCGCGGTCATGAGGTCGCAGAAGCCGCCATAGGGATAGAGATCGTAGATTTTCTGCGAGAGCGGCCCGAACCCGAAATGGCGTTGAAGGTGAAGTAGCGGCAGCGGGTGCGCTCGCCGGCGCGGCACACCTGGCAGGCGCCGCAGGAGCGCAGCGGGTTGACGTAGACGCGCTCGCCGACCTCGACGTCGAGCACCTGGTGCCCGACCTCGACCACCACGCCGGCCGGATCGAGCCCGAAGATCGCCGGCAGCCTGGGCAGCGGCAGATGCGGGAACCACCGGGTCCAGTTGGCCAGCACGTTGCCGAGATTGGGCACCATGCCGCAGGCCTTGACCTCGACCAGCACGTCGGTCGAGCCGGGTTTCGGCACCGGGATGGTGTCGATCTACATCGGCGCGCCGACCGCGTGCATCCGCGCCGCCCACATTGTTGTTCTCGTCACGCGTCCCCCGGCACGCGGGCGGGCTTCGGCCTGGTGGCGAGGTCGTAGAGCTTGGGTCCGATCAGCGCCAGCGCCGCGAGCGCCAGGATCGTGGCCGACAGCGGCCGCGTGAACAACACGGTCCAGTCGCCGGCCGAGATCGTCATGGCCTGGCGGAAATTCTGCTCCGCCAGCGGACCCAGGATCATGCCGATGATCACCGGCGCGGTCGGGAAGTCGTAGCGCCGCATCAGGTAGCCGATGCCGCCGATCAGGTAGAGCAGCACCAGGTCGATCGGCGACTGCGTGATGCCGTAGGTGCCGATGGTGGCGAACACCAGGATGCCGGCGTAGAGGAGCGGCGCCGGAATTTGCAGTAGCTTCACCCAGACGGCGATCATCGGCAGGTTGAGCACGAGCAGCATCACGTTGCCGATGAACAGCGACGCGATCAGGCCCCAGACCAGCTGCGGCTGGGACTCGAACAGCAGCGGCCCCGGATTGATGCCGTAGCTCTGGAACGCGGACAGCATGATCGCGGCGGTCGCCGAGGTCGGCAGGCCGAGCGTGAGCATCGGCACCAGCACGCCGGCGGCGGAGGCGTTGTTGGCGGCCTCCGGGCCGGCAACGCCTTCGATCGCGCCGTTGCCGAACTCCTCGGGCTTGGTCGTGAGCTTGCGCTCCATGTAGTAGCTCAGAAAGGTCGGGATCTCGGCGCCGCCGGCGGGCAGCGCGCCGATCGGAAAGCCGACCGCGGTGCCGCGCAGCCACGGCTTCCACGAGCGCTTCCATTCCGTCGCGCGGTCATCCAGAGCGAGCCGCGCAGCGGAATGATCTCGTCCTTGCCGAAGCGGTAGCGCGAGGCGACGTAGAGCGTCTCGCCGACCGCGAACAGGCCGACCGCCACCACCACCACGTTGACGCCGTCGAGCAGCTCCTGCAGCCCGAAGGTGAAGCGCGGCTGCCCGGTCTGCAGGTCGACGCCGATCAGGCCGAGCCAGATGCCGAAGAACAGCGCGGTGAGCCCCCGCACCATCGAGGAGCCGAGCACCGCCGACACGGTGACGAAGGCGAGCACCATCAGGGCGAAATAGTCGGCCGGCCCGAACTTCAACGCCAGGTCGACGACCAGCGGCGCCAGGAAGGTGATCCCGAGCGTGCCGATCGGTGCCGGCCACGAACGAGCCGATGGCGGCGGTCGCGAGCGCGGCGCCGGCGCGGCCGTTGCGCGCCATCCTGTTGCCTTCGAGCGCGGTGACGATGGTGGCGCTCTCGCCCGGCGTGTTGAGCAGGATCGAGGTGGTCGAGCCGCCATACATGGCGCCGTAATAGATGCCGGCGAACAGGATGAAGGCCGCGGTCGGCTCGACCTTGAAGGTGATCGGCAGCAGCAGCGCGATGGTCAGCGCCGGGCCCAGTCCGGGCAGCACGCCGATCGCGGTGCCGAGCGTGGTGCCGACCAGGCACCAGACCAGGTTCGATCGGCGTGAGCGCGACCGCGAAGCCGTTGAGGAGCTGCGAGAACGCATCCATGTCAGGTGTTCTCCCCGATGCCCGAATACGCTCTCGATCGCTTTCTCGATCAGCCCGCCGCCGATATTGATGCCGAGCGTCTTGGCGAAGCCGAAATAGGCCGACCAGCGCGAACACGGCGCGCGATCGCCGCATCGCGCACGATCGCCTTGGAGCCGAAGCCGCGCGCCACGCACACGAACATGATGATGGAGGCGAGCGTGAACCCGGCCGGGCCGATCAGCAGAACGTTGAGGACCAGGCCGGCGGCGATCCACAAGAGCGCCGCGTTGTCGACCGCCAGCTCCCGCTCGGTCTCCGATTGCCAGCCGCCGCGCCAGCGCCTCGAACAGGAGCACCGCCGCCGAGCAGGCCGAGGCCGAGCGCCGTGATGGTCGGCACCACGGTCGGTCCGACCTTGGCGTAGATCGGCGAGACCGGAATCGAGGCGGTCTGCCAATAGACCACGGCGGCGAGCACGAGCACGCCGACCGCGATGATCGTTTCGCCGACGGGCGGGCGATGCCGGGCGACGGCGCCGCCGCCCGCCTCGGGTCCCTCGCTCGCCATGTCACGCCAGCCCGAGCTCTTTGAGGATGCCTTCGATGCGGGCGGTGTCGGCCTCGAGGAACGCCTTGTAGTCGTTGCCAAGCAGCGTGATCGGGGTCCATTCGCGGGTCTTGCAGGCTTCCGCCCATTGCGGCGAGGCCGCCATCTTCTCGATCAGCGCGATCATCGCCTGGCGCTGGGTGTCGTTGACGCCGGGCGGGGCGAACACGCCGCGCCAGTTGAACAGCTCGACGTCGATGCCTTCCTCCTTCAGCGTGGGAGCGTCGATCCCGGCCTGCCGCTTGTCGGACGAGATCGCGATCAGGCGCAGCTTTTCGGCCTTGATCTGCTCGGAGAACTCGCCGTAGCCGGAGATGCCGGCCGCCACCTGGGCGCCGAGCAGGGCGGCAGTGGCCGGTCCGCCGCCGGCGAAGGCCACGTAGCTCACCTTGGGCGGCGGGACGCCGAGCGCCTTGGCGATCATGCCCAAGAGAATATGGTCGGAGCCGCCGGCCGAGCCGCCGGCGACCGGCACCTTGGTGGGGTCGGCCTTGAGCGCGGCGGCAAAGTCCTTGGCGGTCTTGAACGGCGATTGCGCCGGGACCACCAGCGCGAGGAATTCACCGGTGAGGCGCGCGATCGGGGTCGCCGACGACAGCCGCAGCGGCGACTTGTTGGCGATGATCGAGCCGACCATCACCATGCCGGCCACCATCAGCGCGTTGCCCTGCCCTTTCCACTGGTTGAGGAACTGCGGCAGCCCGACGGTGCCGCCGGCGCCTCCCACATTGGTGATCTGCACGCCCTTGACGGCGCCGGTCGCCCGCAGGACCTGCTCGATGGTGCGCGCGGTCTGGTCCCAGCCGCCGCCGGGCGCCGCCGGAACGAACATCTTGAGCATATCGACGACCTGCGCATGCGCGCGGTCGACGCCGAGGAGTGGCAGGGTACCGACGGCGGAGGCGGCGGCGGTGCCGAGCAGCAGACGTCTTCGGTCGAGCATGGCGTTTCCTTTCACACACGTGATTGACGTAAACGCTCTCCGGCGCCTTCATCCTGCTGCTTACGAAAGCAGGACCGCGGTTCGAAGTCGAGACCGACTTTACCACCTCATATGGCGTTCTCGCATGCGAGCTCGTCGATCTCGCGTTGCGAAAAGCCGAGCTCGGCGAGGATGTCGGCGGTGTCGGCGCCGAGCGCCGGCGGGGGCATGGCCGGCGCGGGGTCGCCGCTCGCCAGCCGGAAGCCCGCTCGCACCACGCTGACGGGACGGTCGACGTCGGGCACCTGCTCGAACGTCCGCAGCAATTGCCGTTCCTTGATCTGCGCATGCTCGAGCACCGCGGGCACGTCGAGCACCTCGCCGGCCGGGACGCCGTGCTGGTTGAGAACCGCTGCCCATTGCGGGGCGGACTTCGCCACAAGCGCAGTCTCGATCTCGCGCGTGAGCTCGGAGCGGTTGCGCTTGCGATCCTCGCGGCCGGCGAAGCGTGCATCGACGATCAGATCCTTGCGGCCGATCAGGCCGCACAGCGTCTCGAACTGCTCCTGCTTGTTGGCCGCGATGTTGAGGAGACCGTCGCCGGTCCGGAACGTGCCGGACGGGCTCGCGGTCATGTTCTCGTTGCCCAGCGGCTGCGGCCGCACCCCGGCGATCAGCCAGTTCGAGACCTGCCAGCCCATGGCGACCAGGGTCGATTCCAGCATCGACACGTCGATGAACTCGCCCTCCCCGCTGCGCTCGCGTCGAAACAACGCGGCCGCGATCGCGAAGGCGGCGGTGATGCCGCCCATCGTGTCGGCCACCGGGTAGCCGACCCGCAACGGCGCGGTCTCGGCGTCGCCGGTGACGCTCATCACGCCGGACAGGCCCTGGATGATCTGATCGTAGGCCGGATTGAACTTGAGCGGCCCGTCCTGGCCGAAGCCCGAGATCGCGCAGTAGATGATGTCGGGCTTGATGGCTTTGAGCGCCGCATAATCGAGACCGAGGCGCTCCATGACGCCGGGGCGAAAGTTCTCCACCACGACGTCGGAGGCGGCGACCAGCCGTCGGAACACGTCGCGGCCCTTGTCGCTCTTGAGATTGATCGTGATCGAGCGCTTGCCGGCGTTCTGGGCCAGGAACGACGCCCCCATGCCACGGCGATTGAGCTCCGGGTCGGCGCCGAGCTGGCGCGCGAGGTCGCCCGAGCCGGGCACCTCGACCTTGATCACGTCGGCGCCGAGCTGGGCGAGCTGATAGCAGCAGAACGGCCCGGCCAGCACGTTGGTCAGATCGAGCACGCGTGCGCCGGCCAGAAGCCCAGTCATTTTCTTCCTGCCCTGCACCTTCGCACCGGCTTCACTCGTCGTCTTGCGATGGGACAGCCCTGCCGGCGACCGAACAGCGTCGCCGTTACCGCAGCAGCCGAAGCGGCGCCAGCGTGATCTCCGGGACATAGGTGATCACGATCAGCATGACCAGGTAGATCACCAGGAACGGAAGCACGCCGCGGTAGAGAGCGGCCAGCGGCGTTCCGAACAACGCGTGCGAGGCGAACAGGTTCAAGCCGAACGGGGGCATGAACATCCCGATCGCCAGATTGACGGTCACGATGATCCCGAAATGGATCGGGTCGACTCCGGCCTGATAGACGATCGGCGTCAGCAGCGGGGTGAGCAGCAGGATCGCGGCCGGCGGCTCGAGCACGCTGCCGACGAACAGCAGAATGACGTTGATCACCAGCAGCAGGATCCACTTGGTGAGTCCGAGATCCTGCACGAACGCAACGAGCTTTCCCGGAAATCCGCTGGTCGTGACCAACCACGCGAACGCGCCGGCGGCCGACACGATGATCAGGATTTGCGCGATGAGCGCCGACGACTCGATCGTGATCTGCCAAAGCTCCCGCCACGTGATCTCGCGATAGACGAACATCGAGATCACGATCGCGTAGATGCAGGCCACGCCGGCAGCCTCGGTCGGCGTGAACAGGCCGCCATAGATGCCGCCGAGGATGACGACCGGCGCGAGCAGCGACCAGATCGAGTCCTTGAGATGGACGAGAATGTTCTTCTTCTCCGCCGGCCTGGTGATCGGAATCTTCTTGATCTTGGCATAGAACACGACGTAGATCGCGAGCGCGATGCCGATCAGAATGCCGGCCGGAAAGCCGGCAAGAAACAGATGCGGCACCGATTGCTGCGCCACAATTCCGTAGATGATCATCGCGATCGAAGGCGGCGTGATGACATCGATCACGCCGGTCGCCGTCACCAGGCTGACCGAGAAGGTGTCGCCGTAGCCGTTCTTCTTGAGCGACGGAATGGTGATCTTGCCGATGGCGGCGACGCACGCGACGCTCGAGCCGGACATCACGCTGAACACCTCGCACGCCGCAATGGTCGCGATTCCGAGCGCGCCCCGCACCGCGCCGACCAGCGACATGATGAGCTCGATCAGCCGTCGGGCGATGCCGCCGCGGGACATGATGTCGCCGGCATAGATGAACAGCGGCACGGCGAGCAGCGGGAAAATGTCGAGATTGCCGAACATCGCGGAGTGCAGCGCCTGGATGGGATTGCCGCTGAGGACAATCCCGCCCAGGGCGGCGGCCAGCAGAACCACGAAGATCGGCACGCCCATGAGAAGAAGGAGCGCCGGCAGAACGACAATGAGCAGGATGTTCATGGCGTATCCGCCTGAAGGGTTTCGCTACGGTCAGCGGCGGAGCGCGGTCAACAGCTTGACCGCCATCATGAATCCCATCATCCCGAGGCCGATGGTGACGAACGACTGCGGGATCCAGCTCGGCGCGCTCAGCGCGTCGCTGCGCTGGTCCATCTCCTGCAGCAGGGCCACCAGCCGGCCGCTCGGAACCATCACGATGCCGATGACCGCGATCGAGGCGAGCAAGGCCAAGACCTGCACCACGCGTCGGGCCGCCGGCGGCAGCCGGTCGACGAGGGTATCGATGCGGATATGCAGATTTCGCCAGGTGACCGCGATCGCCCCGGAGAAAACCCCGAGGATCATGAGGAACAGCATCAACTCCTCGGCCCAGCTGAACGGCTTGCCGAAAACGTACCGCATGAACACGTTTGCACCGTTGATGGCGACGATGCACACCAGGGCGAGACCCGCGATGACGAGGCAGGCATGGGCGATGCCGTCGCAGAGGCTGTTCACCCAGCCGCGCTGCGCCGGGATGTCGTTCGACGTGTCGGTCATGCTGGCTCCGTCATCGATCGTGCCGACCGTTGCTCGGCTAGTTCGCCGCCGACGTAATCATCTTGAGCTTGTCGTAGAGGTCCTTGAGCGGAGCGCTCTTGCCGACCACCGTCTGCGCCGATGCGGAAACGCGGCGCACCGCCTCCTCCTGGTCGCTCGGCGCGAGCTTGACGATCTTGCCGCCCTTGTCGGTCCAGGCCTTGGTGTCGCTCTCGATGCGCGTCACCTGCCATTTCGCGAGCTCGGGCTCGATCTTCGGCCCGGTTTCCAGCACCGCCTTCTTGAGGTCCGGCGGCAGCCGGTCGAACCACACCTTGCTGATGAGCGCAGCCGACAGGATCGGCCAGAACGCGGTGTCCACCAGCTGGGGCGCCGCGTCGTGGTAGCGGAACGCCACGAACACCCCGAGCACCGAGTTGACGCCGTCGATGGTGCCCTGCTGCAGCGCCGGCAGCACTTCCGGCAGCGACATCGGCACCGCCGATCCGCCCAGGGCGGTGATGGCGCTCTGCTCGCCTTCCGACGCCAGCACGCGGATGCGCTTGCCGGCGAAATCGGCGACCTTGGCGACCGGGGCCTTGAAGGCGAACGACTGCATGTCGTAGCCGAGCAGGCTCAACCCGACGGTGCCGCGCGCCGCCGCGACGTCGAAGATCGCCTTGCGGAATTCCGCCACGTCGACCATGCGGCGCAAGTGGTCGCGGTTCTTGTAGAGACCGGCGAGCGCCGGCACCTGGAAACGTGGATCGGCCCCGACGAACAGCTCGACCGGTCCGATGGCGGCCTCGATCGTGCCGAGCCGCAGGCCCTCGGTCTGGCGCGGCGCACCGCCGAGCTGGCTCGCCGGATAGACCTCGACCTTGATGCGATTGTTGGTCGCCTTCTCCAATTCGGTTTTGTAGACCTTGATGAATTCATGCTGCATGTCGTTGATGGTCTGGGTCGCGAACTTCATCGTGAAGTCCTGCGCCCGCGACGGCTCCGGGGCGACAACGAGGCCGGCAAGGATCGTCAAGGCGGTGGCGAGACATGGCCCGACCTGCCGGCGGTCGCCGGCCCGGCAATGCTGGATAATCATGCAATTCCTCCCTGGCGCCCCATTCTTGAATGCCCTGAAATGGATGCTAGTCGTTTCAGTCGACTGAATTCAACCGCGAACCTCGTCGCGGCCACCAATGATGGGAGACAATCGTGAAATTCCGGGTGGAGCTGGTCTGGCAGGATAGCGACGAGAGCGCCGCATCGTCGATCTTTCTCACCTCCGACGGGCGGGTCATTCTGCAGGGGCGCACGGTATCGCCGCAGGAGCGCCAGGCGCTGGCGCTGCCCGCGGACGGAGAGATGATCAGCGTCGATCGAAACCTGATCCGCGCCATCAAGGACATGCTTTGAGCCTGCCAACAGCGTGTGTCGGAGCGAGTTATTCCGTTTGAAAGGCAGCGACTTGGCGAATAGACTGCAAGCAAAGCAAACGCGCCCAGAGCCGACGGAGGACCACGCCATGTTCCTCAGGAATTATTGGTACGTCGCCGCGTCCGACCACGACGTGCAGAGGCAGCCGCTCGGCCGCATCATTCTCGGCGAGCCGATCGTGTTCTATCGGTTGGAGGACGGCACGCCGGTCGCGCTCGAGGATCGCTGCGCGCATCGGCATCTGCCGCTCTCGATGGGGAAGCTCGTCGGCGACACGCTGCAATGCCACTACCACGGGCTGCGCTACGACAAGACCGGAACCTGCGTGCGGGTGCCGGGGCAGGACATGATCCCGCGCTCGGCGCGGGTGAAAAGCTATCCGGTGGCGGAGCGCTATCACTGGCTGTGGATCTGGATGGGCGATCCGGCGCTGGCCGATCCCGACAAGATCCCGGATTTCCACTGGTTCGACGATCGCGAGAATTGGGGAGCAAAGGGCCAGTATCTCCACGTCGAGGCGAACTGGCAGCTGATCGTCGACAACCTGCTCGACCTCACGCATCTGGCCTTCGTGCACGAGACCACGATCGGCAACTCCGCGCTGGTCGACAACGCCGCCGTCAAGGTCGCGCGCACGCACGACAACGTCGTGGTCACCCGCTGGATCATCGATTCGCCGGCGCCGCCGACCTTCGTCAAGGCCGGCGGCTTCACCTCCAATGTGGACCGCTGGCAGATCATCAATTTCACGCCGCCGGCGTTCCTGCGGCTCGACGTGGGCGCGACGCCGACCGGCACCGGCGCGCCGGAAGGCAAGCGGGTGGGCGGCATCGGCATGTGGAACTTGAATCTGATCACGCCCGAGACCGAGACCACCAGCCACTACTTCTGGGGCCAGGCGCACAATTTCGACATCCACAATCCGAAGACCACCGACATGCTCGTCGAGCAGATCCGCACCGCGTTCCTGGAGGACGTGGCGGTGTTCCAGGCGCAGCAGCGCAACCTGACGCTCATTCCCAATCCGCCGCAGACCGACATCAACGCCGACACCGGCGTGATCCAGGCGCGCCGCATTCTCGATCGGCTGCACCAGGAGGAGCAGGCGGCCGCCGCGCCGATGGCGGCGGCGGAGTGAGCAGCGGCGAAGTAGAGCAACGAGCCGTATGTTTGATCCGTCACCCTGAGGTGCGAGCCGTCTTCGGCGAGCCTCGAAGGGCGACGGGTTGAGCTGTTAACCGGTTGCTCCATCCGCCGCCGCCCCTGCATTGCGGGCGATCTCCTGCTCGGTCCGCTCCCAGATCTCGAGCGCGATCGGGTTGCGCATCTCCTCGGCGATATGGCCGACCAGACCGATGGCGCGCGAGATCACCGCGATGCCGCGGCAGATCTGCCAGGGAAATTGCAGCTCGCACAGGATCGAGCCGATCGCGCCGGTGGCGTTGATCGGAAGCGAGCGCGAATAGGTGCGCTCGGCGGTGGCGCACACCGCCTCCATCAGCGCGATGTAGCGCCCGCGATAGCCGTTGCGCTCCGCGATCGCGAACAGCACGGGCGTGCGCGGATCGATCGGCTTGTGCACCGGATGGCCGATGCCCGGCACCGGCACCTTGCGGCGCCGATGGTCCTGGACGATCTCCTCGGCGATCGCCGCAAGATCGGCATCGGCGCCCTTGTCCTTGAGCGCGGCCTGCAGCATCCGCGCGGTCTGCTCCGAGCCGCCGGCGAACACCGTGCCGACCCCGCAAAGCCCGGCCGCGACCGCGGCCTGCAGCGCCTCGGGCGCGGCGGTGTGCACCATGCGGGCGGCAATCGCCTGCGGCGTCATGCCGTGCTCGACCAGCGTGATCAGCAAGGCGTTGAACACGTCCGCCTCCCTCGCATCGGGAACCCGGCCGGTAATCTCGAGGAACGCCATGGCGCCGAGGTCGATCTTGCCGAGCAGGTCCTTGGTCAGATCGAAGCCTCGGACCGTGATCTTGTCGGGCGTGCTCCAGCCCATGTCCGAACGCAGCGGTCGGTGCTCGCTCATGCTTATGCCTCTTTCCTTGTTCGTCTGATCCAGCCGCTATTCAAGCCGGCTCGTTTGTGCCACGACCTGTCTCGCCAACCGTGGCTGTCACGTTGCCGGGACGCAACCGGTCCTCGGACCTCCTGCAAGCGGCGGTGATCGACTTTAGTATGAGGAAGGGAAGCGTCCGTCCGCCCCTCCCCTGCCCGATCCTTTTTCCTGGACGATGTTCGGCCATGTCATCAATATGGCCGATGTGGAGCAGGTCGTGAGTGACGATTTCATCCTGGTGACCGAGGGCCTGACCAAGGAGTTTGCCGGCTTTGTCGCGGTGAACGGGGTCGACCTGCGCGTGACGCGCGGCACCATTCATGCGTTGATCGGCCCGAACGGGGCCGGAAAGACCACGTGCTTCAACCTGTTGACCAAGTTCATGCGGCCGAGCCGCGGCCGCATCGTCTACCAGGGCCGCGACATCACCGCGCTGGCGCCGGCCGACGTGGCGCGGCTCGGGCTGGTGCGCTCGTTCCAGATTTCCGCGGTCTTCCCTCACCTCACCGTGCTCGAGAACGTGCGCATTGCGCTGCAGCGCAAGCGCGGCGGCTCGTACGATTTCTGGCGCTCCAAACGCGTTCTCGATGCCCTCAACGAGCAAGCCTTGGCGCTCATCGCCGACGTCGGGCTGGCGTCGTTCGCACACTGGACGGCGGTGGAATTGCCCTACGGCCGCAAGCGCGCGCTCGAGATCGCCACCACGCTCGCGCTCGACCCCGAAATGCTGCTGCTCGACGAGCCGATGGCCGGAATGGGGCACGAGGACATCGAGCGCATCAGCGCGCTGATCAAGACGGTCGCCGCCAAGCGCACGGTGCTGATGGTCGAGCACAATCTCAGCGTGGTCGCCGACCTCTCCGACCGCATCACCGTGCTCACGCGCGGGCGCGTGCTGGCCGAGGGCGATTACCAGACGGTCTCGGCGGATCCGCTCGTGCGCGAAGCCTATCTCGGGGTCGGCCATGCTTAGCCCGGACACGGCGCCGCTCCTCTCGGTCAACGGGCTGCAGGCGTGGTACGGCGAGTCGCACGTGCTCCATGGCGTCACCTTCGACGTCATGGCCGGCGAGGTGGTGACCTTGCTCGGCCGCAACGGCGCCGGCAAGACGACGACGATGAAGGCCATCATGGGCATCGTCGGCCAGCGCACCGGCTCGGTGCGCTACGAGGACAAGGAGCTGATCGCTCTCACCAGCGATCGGATTGCGCGGCTCGGCATCGCGCTCTGCCCGGAGGAGCGCGGCATTTTCGCGAGCCTCAGCGTCGAGGAGAACCTGCTGCTTCCGCCCAAGGTGCGCCCGGGCGGGCTCGAGCTCGACCGCATCTTCGAGCTCTTTCCCAATCTCAAGGAGCGTTTGTCGAGCCAGGGCACCAAGCTGTCGGGCGGCGAGCAGCAGATGCTCGCGATCGGACGCATCCTGCGCACCGGCGCGCGCCTGCTCCTGCTCGACGAGCCGACCGAAGGGCTGGCGCCGGTCATCATCCAGCAGATCGGCAAGACCATCGGCATGCTCAAGGCCCAGGGCTTCACCATCCTGCTGGTCGAGCAGAACTTTCGCTTCGCCTCGACGGTCGCGGACCGCTATTACGTGATGGAGCACGGCAAGATCATCGACCGGTTCGCCAATTCCGAGCTCGACGCCAATGTCGAAAAGCTCCATGACTATCTGGGGGTATGACTTGATGCCAGCTCACGAAACCCACGCAACGGAGTACGCCATATGAAACGGCTGATCAGTCTCACCGCGCTCGCGGTCGCGCTCGGGTGTCCGCCCGCGCTCGCGCAATATACCGACGGAACCATCAAGATCGGCGTGATGAACGACATGTCGGGAACCTATAAAGACCTGAGCGGCCAGGGCTCGGTCGTTGCCGCACGGATGGCGGTCGAGGATTTCGGCGCGGCCGCCAAGGGCATGAAGGTCGAGATCGTCGGAGCCGATCACCAGAACAAGCCGGACGTCGGCTCCAACGTCGTGCGCACCTGGATCGACACCGACAAGGTCGACGTGATCGTCGACGTGCCGACCTCCTCGGTCGCGCTCGCGGTCAACGAGATCGTGCGCGACAAGAACAAGGTGTTCCTGGTCTCGGGCGCCGCCGCCTCCGATCTGACCGGCCCCAAATGCACGCCCAATACCATCCATTGGACCTATGACACCTGGGCGCTCGCCAACGGCACCGGCCAGGCGATCGTGAAGACCGGCGGCGATACCTGGTTCTTTCTGACCGCCAACTACGCCTTCGGCCTCGCCCTCGAGCGCGACACCGCGGCGGTCGTCGTCAAGAACGGGGGCAAGGTGCTGGGCCAAATTCGGCACCCGTTCCCGGCCACGGACTTCTCGTCGTTCCTGCTGCAGGCACAGGCGTCGAAGGCCAAGATCATCGGGCTCGCCAATGCCGGCGCCGACACCGTCAACTCGATCAAGCAAGCGGCGGAGTTCGGCATCGTCAAGGGCGGACAGAACCTTGCCGGGCTGCTGGTGTTCCTCACCGACGTCAAGTCGCTCGGCCTGCCGATCGCGCAGGGCCTGATCTTCACCGAGGCATGGTACTGGGACTTGAACGACGCCAACCGCGAATTCGCCAAGAAGTTCTCTGCGCAGAATAACGGCGTATATCCGAGCATGATCCATGCCGGCGTCTATTCGGCGGTCACGCACTATCTCAAGGCAGTCGAGGCGCTCAAGAGCGATGCCGACGGCAAGGCGGTGGTCGCCAAGATGAAGGAGATGCCGACCGACGACAAGCTGTTGGGCAAGGGCACGGTGCGCGCCGACGGCCGCAAGATCCATCCGATGTACCTCTTCGAGGTGAAGAAGCCGGCCGATTCGAAGGGCCCGTGGGACTTGTACAATCTGCGCACCACCATCCCCGCCGACCAGGCTTTCCGGCCGCTGGCCGAAGGCGGCTGCCCGCTGGTGAAGAGCTGATCGACGTGCAGCTACGCCGTCGCGGCTGGTACGGTGCAATGGGCTGCCGAACGCAGCGACGAACTCGGTCTGCTCCCTCTCCCACGCGCCGCGGGCTTGCGCGGGTCGGCGTTGCGAGTCGTGCGCAAGCCCGGCAGGCCCGGCTCTGCGTGGGAGCGGGAGCGACCGAGCCTGCGGCAACGCTCGTGCCACGCTCCCGCAGGTAGCGTCCATGTTCGAAGTGTTCGGCATCAGCTCGCAGGCGCTGTTCGGGCAATTGCTCATCGGGCTCATCAACGGCTCGTTCTACGCGCTGCTGAGCCTCGGGCTCGCCGTCATCTTCGGCATGCTCAACATCATCAACTTCACCCATGGCGCCCAGTACATGCTGGGCGCCTTCACGGCGTTCTTTCTCCTGCAATATGCCGGGCTCGGCTATTGGTGGGCGATCGTCGTCGTACCCATCGTCGTCGGCATCACCGGCATCATCGTCGAGCGGCTTTTTCTGCAATGGCTCTACAAGCTCGACCATCTCTACGGGCTGCTGCTCACTTTCGGTCTGGCGCTCATCATCGAAGGAACCTTTCGCAATTTCTTCGGCTCCTCCGGCCTGCCCTACTCCGTGCCGCCCGAGCTGCAGGGCGGCCAGAATCTCGGCTTCATGTTCCTGCCGAACTACCGCGCCTGGGTGGTGGTGTTCTCGCTCGCGGTCTGCCTTTCCACCTGGTTCGTGATCGAGCGCACCCGGCTCGGCGCCTATCTGCGCGCGGCGACCGAAAATCCGACGCTGGTGCGCGCGTTCGGCATCAACGTGCCGCGGATGATCACGCTGACCTACGGGTTCGGCGTCGCGCTGGCGGCGCTCGCCGGCGTCATGGCGGCGCCGATCTACAGTGTCAGCCCGCAGATGGGCTCGAACCTGATCATCGTGGTGTTCGCCGTGGTGGTGATCGGCGGCATGGGCTCGATCATGGGCGCGATCGTGACCGGGTTCGGCCTCGGCATCATCGAGGGCCTGACCAAGGTGTTCTTTCCCGAGGCCTCGAACACGGTGATCTTCGTCATCATGGCGATCGTGCTGTTGATCAGGCCGGCCGGCCTGTTCGGAAGGAGCGCGTGACATGGCGCACGTCGCCGATCCGGCAGCGGTCCAAGCCACGCCCGACCGTCCGTACAGCGAGGCGATCGCCTTCGTCCTGATGGCGGGCGTGCTCATCGTCGCGCCGATGTTCGCCTATCCGGTGTTCCTGATGAAGGCGCTGTGCTTTGCGCTGTTCGCCTGCGCCTTCAACCTGCTGATCGGCTATGTCGGCCTGTTGTCGTTCGGCCACGCGTTGTTCTTCGGCTGGGCGAGCTATGTCAGCGCGCACGCCGCCAAGGTCTGGGGCTTGCCGCCGGAGCTCGCGATCCTGGCCGGCACCGCCGCCGGCGCCGGGCTCGGCCTGATCGTCGGGATGCTGGCGATCCGCCGCCAGGGCATCTATTTCGCGATGATCACGCTCGCGTTGGCGCAGATGATGTACTTCTTCGCCGTGCAGGCGCCGTTCACCGGCGGCGAGGACGGCATCCAGGCGGTGCCGCGCGGCAGGCTGTTCGGCTTCATCGACCTCGCCCAGCCGCTCAACATGTATTTCACCGTGCTGGTCATCTTTCTCGGCTGCTTCCTGCTGATCTATCGCATCATCAACTCGCCGTTCGGCGAGGTGCTCAAGGCGATCCGCGAGAACGAGCCGCGCGCGATCTCGCTCGGCTACCACACCGACCGCTACAAGCTCATGGCCTTCGTGCTGTCGGCCACGTTCGCGGGCACGGCCGGCGCCACCAAGGCGCTGGTGTTCCAGCTGGCCTCGCTGACCGACGTCGACTGGACGATGTCGGGCGAAGTCGTGCTGATGACGCTGGTCGGCGGGCTCGGCACCATCTTCGGGCCGGTCGTGGGCGCCTTCTTCGTGGTCACCCTGGAGAACTACCTGACCACGATCGGCCAATGGGTGTTCGTCGTGCAAGGCTCGATTTTCGTGGTCTGCGTGCTGCTGTTCCGCCGCGGCATCGTCGGCGAGCTGGCGCGGCTGTTGCGCATCAGGCTTTGATCCGTCGCAGCTGATTGATTTACTTTCCGCCCATCGGCATGCCATTTTGCGTTCAGGTGCTGCCGGCGCACGGGCGCCGGCCTGATCGCAGCGACATTCGTGGCGAAATCGACACGGCAACCATCGACCGGAGGCAGCGACCGCGTTGCCACGATCTACCGCGCCTTGCGGCATGCCATCATCGAGCAGGCCCTGGCGCCCGGCGCCAAGCTCCCCGAAGATGCGATCGGCGAACGGTTCGGGGCGAGCCGCACGATCGTGCGCCATGTGCTCGGGACAGCTGGCGGCCGAAGGCCTGGTCGAGCTGCGCCGCAATCGCGGCGCCGCGGTCGCGACGCCGAGCTGGGACGAGGCGCGTGACATCTTCGACGTCCGGCTCGGCCTCGAGCGGCTGATCGTGTCGCGGCTGGCCGGGCGCCTGAACGCCGAGCAGATCAAGCGGCTCGAAGCCCATGTCGACGACGAGGAGCGCGCGCGCGGCACCGACGAGCCGCTCTCGATCCGGCTCGCGACCGAATTCCATATCCTGCTCGCCGAGATGACCGGCAGCCCGGTGCTGACGCGGTACGTGAGCGAGGTGGCGTCGCGCTGCGGGCTCACGCTTGCGCTCTACAGCCGGCCGCATTCCTCGGAATGCGCGGTGAGCGAGCACCGCGCCGTCATCGCCGCGCTCGCAGGCAATGACGTCGCGCGCGCGACCGCCGTGATGGACGAGCATCTCGAAGCCGTGGCCGGCCGCGCGCTCATCGTCTCGCGCCCGCCGCGCGAGCGCGACATCAGGGACGTGCTGGCGCGCTACGCCGCCGAGGAGGGACGCAGCGCCGGCGGCCGCAGCAAGCGGTGACCACTCGTCACGCATCGATGCCGACCTTCACGAGCAGGCGCTCGGCACTGTCGTTCCACACGTCCATCTGCACGATCTTGCCGCCGCGCACCACGAAGCGGTCGACGTAGCGATTGCCCTCGAACGGCGTGCCGTCCGGCCATTCGCCGTAGAGCGTGCCGAGATTGTAGACGATGGTCTCAGCCCTGCCGGGAACGACGTCGGTGCGCTCCATCTTCTTCTTCACCCACTTGTAGCGCTCGGCGTTGAACGCCGCGGTCTCGCGCGGATGACGATACTTGCGGCCACCCGTGAAGGTGATCGGAGCTCGTCGGCGATGTAGCGGGCGGCGGTCTGCGGGTCCGGCACCATCGAGGCCTCGAGAAAGGCCTCGACCACGGCCGCGGCCGCATGCGTATCCTCGGTCTCGGCGAGAACGGCAGCCTGGGCATTGGGCATCGTCATGTCCTCGGTCGCGATGGTCATGGCAGGATCATTGCACATTGCGGGCCAGAAAACGCATGCAATCGTGATAGAAATCGTATACGATATTGCATACGATTTAGGCGCGCAGTCATGTTTCTGCCTGCGGCATGCGCAGCCGAAGCCCGCAAAACGGTGGATTTCGCCGGCCGATCAGTGGATACGCCCTGGCACGCGCGCTTGCCTGTAGAGGCCCGTCATTCCGACCGTGGAGGTTCCCCAATGTCGTTGAAACCGTACCTGCGCCAACTGGTTCGATCCCTCCCGCCCTTCGCCTTGGCGGCGGCCTTGCTCGTCGGCCCCGCCACCGCCCAGGAGACGTTGAAGCTCGGCCTGGTCGCCGCCATGTCGGGCCAATCCGCCAAGTCCGGCGAGGCGATCGTGCGCGGGCTTTCGGTTGCGATCGACGAGATCAACGCCAAGGGCGGCGTGCTCGGCAAGAAGGTCGAGCTCCTGGTGCGCGACGACGAGAGCAACCCGGCGAAGGGCGCGGTGGCGGCGCGCGAGCTGGTGCAGCGCGAGAAGGTCGCGGCGTTTTTCGGCGGGCTCGATACCCCGGTCTCGATCGCGATCGTGCCGTTCGCCAACCAGACCAAGACGCCGTTCATGGGCGTGTGGGCGGCGGGCACGCCGATCACGCAGAACGGCGCGGCCGAGAACTACGTGTTCCGCGTCTCCGCCGTCGACGAATTGGTCGACGTCGCGCTGGTCGACTATTCGATCAAGAAGTACGGCGCCAAGAAACCGGGCCTGATCCTCATCAACAATCCCTGGGGCGAGTCGAACGAGAAGGGGCTCAAGGCCGCGCTTGGCGGCGAAGGGCCTGCCCTACGCGGGCATCGAAAAATTCGAGACCAATGACGTCGACGTGGTGCCGCAGCTCAGCCGTCTCAAGCAGGCGGGAAGCGACGTGCTGCTGCTGGTCGCCAACGTGGCGCCCTCCGCGCAGGTGGTGAAGTCGCTCGACCGCATGGGCTGGAACGTTCCGATCGTCTCCCATTGGGGTCCGGCGGGCGGCCGCTTCTCGGAGCTCGCCGGCGCCAGCGCCTCCAAGGTGCACTTCATCCAGACCTTCAGCTTCTCGGGCAATCCCAGCCCGAAGGCGGCCGCGGTGCTCGACGCGCTGAAGAAGAAGTATCCCGAGATCAAGTCGCTCGGCGACGTCACCCCGGCGGTCGGCATCGCCAACGCCTATGACGCGATGCATCTCACGGCGCTCGCCATCGCCAAGGCCGGCTCGACCGAAGGTCCGAAAGTCCGGCTGGGATACTATGCGATCGACAAATACGACGGCCTGATCAAGACTTACGCAAAGCCGTTCACCCCGACCAAGCACGACGCGCTCAGCGCATCCGACTATATCTTCACCTACTTCAAGGGAGATGAAATCCTGCCGCTGACCAACTGATGCGGTGATCGAGACTAGATGATACCCTGAACGATTGTCGTCCCCGCGCAAGCGGCGACCCATGGTGCAGCGGAACGTGCTGCTCGATCGATCCCCGCGCAAGCGCGGACCCACGATGCAGCGGAACGTGTTGCTCGATGGGTCCCCGCTTGCGCGGGGACGACAGCGGAGGGTGTTGAACCGGCCTTGGCCCAAACCATGCTCACCTCGGCGATCATCTCGGGTCTCGGCCTCGGCAGCATGTACGGGCTGATCGCGCTCGGCTTCCACGTCACCTACGTGGTGTCGAGCACCGTCAATTTCTCGCAGGGCTCGGCGATGATGCTGGGCGCCGTGCTCGGCTACACCTTCGCGGTGACCCTGGGCTGGCCGTGGCCGCTCGCCGCCGCCATGGCGCTGGCGCTGTGCGCGCTGTTCGGGCTCGCTGATCGAGCGCACGCTGGTGCGCCCGTTCGCCGAGCGCGGCTCCAATGCCTGGCTGATGGCGACGGTCGCCGGCGGCATCGTGCTCGACAACGTCGTGCTGTTCACCTTCGGCAAGGAGCCGCGCGGATTTCCGTCCGTGCTGGCGACGAAGCCGGTCGAGATCTTCGGCGCCGGCGTCTATCCGCTGCAGCTCGTGATCCCGGTGGCGGGCCTCGGCATCGCCATCCTGCTGCAAATCGTGTTCTCGCGCACGCGCCTCGGCAAAGCCCTGCTGGCGGTGGTGCAGAATGCCGACGCCGCGAGACTCATGGGCATCAACGTGCGCCTGGCGATCAGCGTGTCGTACATGATCTCGACCGCGCTCGCCGGATTGGCCGGGCTGTCTGATCGCGCCGCTCTACAGCGTGCATTCCGACATGGGCACGCTGTTCGGCATCAAGGCGTTCGCGGTCGCGATCCTCGGCGGCATCACCTCGGCGGCCGGCGTGATGCTGGCCGGCCTCGCCTATGGCCTGATCGAGGCCATGGTCACCGCCTATCTGGGCTCGGTCTACACCCAGATCGTCGCCTTCTCGGTCGTCATCCTCGCGCTCGCCTTCCTGCCCAATGGGCTGATGGGGCGCGCCGCGGTCAACAAGGTCTGACGATGCGCATGCCGGCGGGATGGCGCGCGGCGGGAGTGCCGGTCGGCATTCTGGCGCTGACCGCGCTGGCGCTGCTGCTCGCCGGCAAGTCCGACGATTTCACCGCTTTCATCCTGGCGCTGGTGGCGCTGACCACGGTCGTGGGCGTCGGGCTCAACATCCTGGTCGGCCTGACCGGGCAGGTCTCGCTCGGGCATGTCGGTTTCTACGCCATCGGCGCCTATACGGTCGCCATCCTGACGCTCAAGGGGATGAGCTTCTGGATCGCGTTCCCGCTCGCCGGCGTCGTGGCGGGCGTGGTCGGCTTCGTGCTGGCGCTGCCGGCCTTGCGCGTGAGCGGGCCCTATCTCGCCATGGTCACCATCGCGTTCGCCTTCATCGTCCAGCACGGGACGATCGAGTGGCGCGGCCTGACAGGCGGCGCCAACGGCCTGATGGGTCTCGCGCCGCCGTCGATCGGATCGCACGTATTCGCCGAACGCGACCTGGCGATGCTCGCGGTCGTGCTCGCCGGCGCGTCGCTCTATCTCTTTCACCGATTGGCCCGCAGCGGCTGGGGCATGGCGATGGTGGCGGTGCGCGACGCCGAGGCGGCGGCGCGCTCGATCGGCCTCAATCCGGTGATCGTCAAGACCGCGGCGTTCGCGCTGTCCGCGGTGTTCACCGGTCTCGCCGGAGCGATCTTCGCGCCGCTGTTGATGTTCGTCGCGCCGGATTCGTTCCCGTTCTCGCAGTCGATCCTGTTCCTGTTCGCGGTGATCGTGGGCGGGACCGGCTGGGTGTTCGGGCCGGTGGTCGGCGCCGTGGTCAGCGTGGTGCTGCCGGAGCTTCTCTCCGGTCTCGCCGAGTATCGCCTCCTGTTCTTCGGCGCCGCCCTGCTGGTGATCCTGTGGGTGGCGCCGGCCGGCGTGCTCGGGACGCTGGCCGGGTTCTGGCGACGCCCCGAGCAGCAGCCGGCCGCGGCCGCGGACTTCGATGTCGCGGCGTTCCTGCAGCCGCAAGGACCCGCACATGACGCTCGACGTGCGCGGCATCGGCATCACGTTCGGCGGCATCAAGGCCGCGGCCGACGTGAGCTTCAGCGCCGCCGCCGGCAAGGTCACCAGCGTGATCGGCCCCAACGGCGCCGGCAAGACCACCGTGCTCAACATGATCGGCGGCTTCTATCGCCCCGACAGCGGCAGCATCCGGCTCGGCGACAGCGAGCTTGCCGGCGCGCCGGCCTGGCGCGCGGCCCGCGCCGGCATCGCGCGCACCTACCAGACCACCAAGCTGTTCCCCTCGATGAGCGTCGCCGACAACGTCATCATCGCGCTCCGCCGCGGGCGGCTCGGCAGCATGGTCGCAACCGCGGCGTCCGCGGATGATCGACGCGCCGCGCAAGCGCTGCTGGCGTTCGTGGGCTATCACGGTCCGCTCGCCACGCCCGCCGGCGACCTGCCGCATGTCGACCGCCGCCTGGTGGAGATCGCGCGCGCGCTCGCCATGCGCCCGCGCGTGCTGCTGCTCGACGAGCCGGCGGCGGGCCTGATGCGCAGCGACAAGGACTCGTTGAGCCGGCTCATTCGCCGCATCGCCGATCTCGGCATCGCCGTCATCCTGGTCGAGCACGACATGTTGCTGGTGATGGGCATCTCGGACGAGGTCGTCGTGCTCGACGCCGGCGCGCGGATCGCGGCCGGCGCGCCCGCCGAGGTGCGACGCGATCCGAAGGTGCTCAAGGCCTATCTGGGCGGCGGCGAAATGCGTGCCCGCCCCCGCCCGGCGCCATGGAGCGGATCGCGCGATCCGGTGCTGAGCACCGTGCAGCTGACCGCCGGCTATGGGGCGGCGCCGGTGCTGGAGAACGTGAGCATCGAGGTCCGGCCCGGCGAAATGGTTGCGCTCCTCGGCGCCAACGGCGCCGGCAAGTCGACCGCGATGCGGGCGATCTCGGGCCTGCTGCGGCCGGTCGATGGCACGATCGTCCTGGACAACGAGCCGATCGCCGCGCTCGAGACCCATCGCATCGCGCGCCGCGGCCTCGCGCTCGTTCCCGAGGGCCGCCAGGTCTTCCCGGAGCTCACGGTGATCGACAACCTCGTGCTGGGCGCGCATACCCGCAAGCATGCCGATCACCGCGCAGATATCGCCGCGATGCTCGACCGCTTTCCGCGCCTGCGCGAGCGGCAAGGCGAGCCGCGCGGGCTTGCTCTCCGGCGGCGAGCAGCAGATGCTGGCGGTCGCCCGCGGGCTGATGGCGAAGCCGCGGATCCTGCTGCTCGATGAGCCCTCGCTCGGTCTCGCACCGGCCATGATCAACGAGCTGTTCGATATCCTGGCCGCCTTGCGCGACGAGGGCGTCACCATCCTGCTGGTCGACCAGATGGCCGCTCTGGCGCTCACCGTCGCCGATCGCGGCTACGTGCTGGAATCGGGGCGGATCGTGCGCAGCGACAACGCAACCGAATTGTTCGACGACCCCGAGCTCGAGGCGGCCTATCTCGGCCGCACCGAGGCGGCGCAATAGCCCCTGGTCCCGCCATGCCACTCGATCTCGTCTTGCGCCAGGCGCGGCTTGCCGAACGAGGCGGCGAGCTGTTCGACATCGGGATTGCGGCGGGCCGCATCGTCGAGGTCGCCGCCCACATCGCCGCCGACGCGCCGGACGAGCAGCTCGACGGCCGGCTGGTGATCGCGGGCTTCGTCGAAACCCACATCCATCTCGACAAGTCCTGCATTCTCGATCGCTGCAGCTGCGAGCAGGGCACCTTGCAGGAAGCGATCGCCGCGGTGGCGGCCGCCAAGCGCGCCTTCACCGAGGAAGACATCTATGCCCGCGCCCGCCGGACCTTGGAGAAGGCCATCGTCCAGGGCACGACCCGGATGCGCACCCACGTGGAGGTCGATCCGCGCGTCGGCCTCAAGAGCTTCAATGCGATCAGGCAGCTCGCGCGCGACTATGCGTGGGCGATCGATCTGCAGATCTGCGTCTTCCCGCAGGAGGGCCTGACCAACGATCCGGGCGCCGAGGAGTTGCTGATCGCGGCCTGCGAGCAGGGTGCCGAGACGATCGGCGGCTGTCCTTACACCGACACCGATCCGCACGCTCAGATCGCCCGCGTCTTCGGGATCGCCCGCCGCTTCGACCTCGACATCGACTTCCATCTCGATTTCGATATCGATCCGTCCTGGATGCATCTCGACGAAGTCTGCCGGCAGACCGACGCGCACGAGTGGGGCGGCCGGGTCGCGATCGGCCACGTCACCAAGCTTTCGGCGATAAGCCATTCACGCCTCGCCGAGATCGGCCGCCGGCTGGCCGACGCCGGCGTCGCCGTGACGGTGCTGCCGGCGACCGACCTCTTTCTCATGGGGCGCGAGCACGAGCAGCACGTGCCGCGCGGCGTCGCGCACGCACATCGGCTGCTCGATCACGGCGTCACCTGCTCGCTCGCCACCAACAACGTGCTCAATCCGTTCACGCCGTTCGGCGACTGCTCGCTCATACGGATGGCGAACCTCTACGCCAACATCGCGCAGCTCGGCCGCCCGTCGGAGCTGGCGGCGTGCCTCGACATGGTCACGACCTTGCCGGCGCGCCTGATGAACCTTGCCGATTACGGCATCGCCATCGGCCATCCGGCCGACCTGGTCGTGCTCGACAGCCGCGATCCCGCCATGGCGGTGGCCGAGCTCGCGCAGCCCCTGTTCGGTCTCAAGCGCGGCCGCCGCAGCTTCACGCGCGCCGCCGCGACGATCCACCATCCGTGCCGAACGCCGGACGGCGCGGCATGAGCGTCAGTCGCCAAGGCGTTCGGGCTCGCGCGCACGCCCGACGCTCGCCGACATCTACGACGACCGCTTCCTGCCGCCGCGCGACGAGCGCATGCCGCTGCAAGTAGTATTAGACGTCCCATGTCTACCCGAACCGACTCCCGGCCGGAACGACGCTGATCGTTCGCGGCGGACAGGCGATCCTGCCGAACACGGACTGGCACAAGCCCGCCACCGTCGATATCGCGATCGCCGGCAACACCATCGCCGGCATCGCGGCCGCGTTCGCGACCGTCGAGGGCCAGCCGATCGAGGAGCTCGACGCCCGCGGCCATCTCGTCCTGCCCGGCTTCATCAACGCCCACTACCACTCGCACGACGTGCTGGCCAAGGGCACGCTCGAGGAGGTCCCGCTCGAGACCTGGCGGCTCTACGCGCTGCCGCCGCAATATCCGCCGCGCTCGGTCGAGGAGGTGCGGGCGCGCACCTTGCTGGGCGCGCTCGAGTGCCTGCGCTCCGGCATGACCACGATCCAGGACATGCTGACGCTCTATCCGTTCGAGGATCGCCATCTCGACGCGGTGATGGCGGCCTATGCGCAGATCGGCATCCGGGTGGTGTTCAGCCTGCAATATGCCGACCGCAAGGGGCTCGAGACCATTCCGTACTGGAAGGACATCTTCCCCAAGGAGCTGCACGCGCTGCTCTCGACCGCCGCCGAGCCCGAGCGGCAGCTCGACCTGCTCGGCCATTTCGAGGACGACGCGCCTGAAGGCGTGCGCCGCGCCCGCGCGTGCACTGGGCGCTCGGCCCGTCGGCGCCGGAGCGCTGCTCGCCGGCGCTGATGACGCGCACCATGGAGCTGGCGCGCCGCTACGACATCCCGGTCTATTCCCACATCTACGAATCGCGCGGCATGGCGCTGCAGGCGCGGCTCACCTTGCCGGAGCATGGCGGCTCGCTGATCAAACGGCTCGCCGCCGAAGGCTGCCTCGATCCGCGCCTCAACCTGGCGCACAGCGTCTGGCTGGCGCAGGACGAGATCGATCTGCTGGCGGAGGCCGGCGCCGGCGTCGTGCTCAATCCGCAGGGCAATCTCAAGATGAAATGCGGCATCCCGCCGATCCGCGCGCTGCAGGATGCGGGCGTGCGGATCGGGCTCGGCTGCGACAATTGCAGCTGCTCGGATGCGCAGAACATGTTCGTCGCCATGAAGCTCTACGCGCTGCTGGCCGCCGTCAGCGATCCGATCCCCGGCCCGCCGCAGGCGGCCAAGGCGCTGCACGCCGCGACCGAGGCCGGCGCCGAAGGCGCGCGGCTCGGCCACGCGATCGGCCGCATTGCGCCGGGCTACAAGGCCGATCTGACCTTGATCGACATGAGCGATCCGAGCTGGTCGCCGCTCAACAGCGCGGTGCGGCAGCTCGTGCATGTGGAAGCCGGCCGCGGCGTGCGCCACGTGATCGTGGACGGCGCCGTGGTGGTGCGCGACCGCCGCCTCACCACCATCGACGAGGAGGAGATCTACGACGCGGTCGAGGCGGTGATGCCGGGCTTCCGCCGCGACTTCGCGGCGATCTCCGAGCGGGTCAAGCGCCTGCAGCCCTGGCTCGACCAGGCGCATGCGCGCATCGTGGCGACCGAGATGGACTTCGACCGGATTTACATTCCGTTTTGATTCTCGAAGCGTTCGATTGATCCAACCGCCACCCCCCTCCCCAACCCTCCCCCGCAAGGGGGAGGGAGCGCACCGAGTGCGCCGGCCTTTCAGTGCACTGCTCCCTGCCATCAACGCACGAGCTCGGCTGACGAAGAAGCGAAGGTCCGCGCCGCGGCGTTCCCTCCCCCTTGCGGGGGAGGGACAGGGAGGGGGATAACCACGCACGCCGCCGCTCTCTTTCACCACACCATACCGATATGCACCTACTCCTTCCCGGTCGGATAGAGCCTGCGCACCTCGTCGCGGCGGCGCAGCCACCAGGCGTAGGTCTTCGGCAACAGGTCGAGCGGATCGGGCCCGCCCAGCTCCTTGGCGGCGTGCGCCGGCCAATTCGGATTCCACATCATCTCGCGCGCCAGCGCCACCAGGTCGCAACGGCCGTCGGCGAGATAGGACTCGGCCTGCCTGGCGTCGGTGATCAGGCCGACCGCCATGGTGGGGATTTCGGCCTCGCGGCGGATGCGCTCGGCGAACGGCACGTGATAGCCCGGCACGCGCGGCACCACCGCGAGCGTCAGCGGCCCTTCGATGCCGCCCGACGAGCAGTCGATCACGTCGACGCCGCGCAGCTTGAGCTCGCGGGCCAGTGCAACGGTGTCGTCGAGCTCCCAGGCGCCGCCCTTGCCGTCGACGCACGAGGCGCGAAAGAACAGCGGGCGATCGTTCGGCCACGCCGCGCGCACCGCCTCCATCAGCTCGAGGCAGAACCGCATGCGGCCGGCGAGGTCGCCGCCATAGCCGTCGTTGCGACGATTGGTGATCGGGGAGAGGAACTGCTGGATGATGTAGCCGTGGGCGCCGTGGATCTCGCAGATGTCGAAGCCGGCGTCGAGCGAGCGGCCGCAGGCGTCGACGTGGCTCTGCACGGCGCGCTTGATGTCGTCGCGATCCATCTCGATCGGCACCGCGGCGCCGGGCTTGAACGGGATCGGGCTCGGCGCGTAGCCGCGCCAGGGCGGACGGCCGCTCTTGGCGTCCTCCTCGGTGAGCGGCTCGAAGCCTTCCCACGGCGCCTTGGTGGCGACCTTGCGGCCGGCGTGACCGAGCTGGATGGCGCTGAGCGCGCCCTGGCTGCGCAGGAAATCGGTGATGCGCCGCCACGCCTTCGCCTGCGCGTCGGTATAGATGCCCGGACAGCAATAGGTCTTGCGGGCGCGCTCGTCGACCGAGGTCTCCTCGACGAACACGATGCCGGCGCCGCCCATGGCGAACTTGCCGAGATGCACCAGGTGCCAGTCGCCGGGCTCGCCGTCGACCGCCAGGTATTGCGACATCGGCGACACGACGATCCGGTTGCGGGCGGTGACGCCGCGCAACGTGATCGGCGTGAACAGGCGCGGCAGCGCGCGCGCCTCGACGGCGGGCCGCTGAGCTTGTCCCACGTCTTCGCGACGCGCCATCGGGCGATCCATTCCAAGCTGCGACGTATCGAGCCGGGGACTCTACGTCGCCGACCGGTCCACGATCAACGCCACCGGTCCGCCGCCGTCCGGCCCCTGGTGCTCGGCGCCGCCGGAGACGTAGAGCTCGGCGTGCCCGACCAGCCCGGCGAGCGCGCCGCACACGAAGGCGCGGGCGTGGCGGGTCGAGGAGATGTCGGAGTCGTCGAGCATGGTGTGGCGATGGCCGCGCAGGCGGCCGTCGTGACTGGCCTCGGCCTTGCCGAGCAGGGCGACCAGCCGGCCGCGCGCGTCCGGCCGCAATTGCCCGGCGGCCTCGAGACCGAGCCGCCGCAACGCCGCGCGCACCGGCTCGACGTCGATGGCGTCCTCCATCACCGCATGGTCGATGGCGAGCGGCCCCGACCACTTGGGCGACATGCCGAGCACCACGATCTCGTGATTGACGAGCTCGATGCCGGCCGACGCGCTGGCGCGTCCGGACCACAGCGACCAGTCGGCGCCGATATCGGCGTCGGAGATTTTCGCGCGCTCGATCTCGCCGAGCGCGACCGCGACGCCGAGCGCGCTCGCCGCCCGCGACAGGCCCATCGATTTCAGCGTGTCCCGCGTCACCACGCCGGCGCCGCGCCGGTCCGCATCGCCCACGCGCTGCGCGGTGAGCAGCGGGCACTTGACCTGCACGTAGTGCACGTCGGCGGGATCGTCGATGCCGGCGTCCTCCATGGCGGCGCGCACGCCCGCCGCCACCTGCTCGATCTGCGCAAGCCGGCCGAGATGCTCGAACGGCAACGGCGGCGTGTGCGCCCGCCCGATGGCGAGCGCCGGCGCGCCGCCGGCGCCGCCGCCGTCCGTTCGCTCGAGCACGATCCAGTGCGGCGCCATCCCGCCTTCGGTGCCGCCCGACATCACCAGGCAGATGCGCGCCGCCTCCTCCGGCGGCAGATGGCGCTGGAACAGCAGGCTCAACGCCAGCGTGGCGTGCCCGCGCGAGAAATCGTTGACCAGGCCGTTGCCCTCGGTCTTGGCCAGCACCGCCACCACGCCGTTCGGGTCGATGCGTCCCGCCGCGATGGCGGCCTCGATGCCGCTCATGTCGTCGGGCGCGGCGCGGAGATGCGATGAACCTTGGCGATCGGCATGACGGCTAGTGCTCCGATTCCGAAGTTCGCTCATATCGCGGCGAGTTCGATTGCGAACTTCGAATCAAAGGAGCACTGCAACTCGTCTAGTGCGGCTTTGAATTTGAAGTTCCTAACGAATGCCGGCGATGCTGCAAATTGGCCTCGGTCGCGATCGCGCTTCGTCAGTTGCCGACGCTCGTCAGCGTGCGCTCGGCCTTCGGCGGCAGGAACGAGCGGTTGAACACGTCGCCCACCGCCGGCTTGCGCGGCAGCTCGTAGGACGTGACGATCGCCTCGATGGCGTCGGCCATGCGCGCGTCCTTGATGTCGCCGACGCCGAGCTCCGACGCCTCCGGCGTCATGATCAGGGTCTTCGCCACGTAGAGCAGGCGACGTTTCTCGATGTCCTTGTTCAGCAGCGGCTCCCTGGCGGCGAGCAGCGCGATCGCCGCATCCGGATTGGCCATCACCTCGCGCATCGACTTGGCGATGGCGCGCACCAGGCCCTTGACCGCCTCGGGCTTGTCCTTGGCGAGCCTGCCGGACACCATCACGCCGTTGGAATAGAGGTCGACGCCGGAATCGGCGAAATAGATCCAGCGGAAGTCCTTGTCGGGATCGAGCTTCAACGCCACCAGGTTCATGTAGCTGGTGGCCGTGAACACCGCCGAGATGTCGACCTGACCCTGCAGCAGCATCTGCTCCTGCAGGTTCGGCGTCATGTTGAGAATCTCGACCTTGGCGGGATCGAGGCCGTTGCGCTTGGCGACCAGCGGAAACAGCTTGAGCGCGGCCGGCGCCCGCCGGCGAGCCCATCTTCTTGCCGGCCATGTCCTTGACCGAGTGGATCGGGCTCGCGGCCTTGGTCAGCAGCGCGAACGGCGCCCGGTTGTAGATCATGTAGACCATGACCGGCGCGTCGCCGGGCCTGGTCGCCGCGTTCTGGATGATCGCGTTGACGTCGCCGAAGCCGGCGTCGTAGGCGCCCGACATCACGCGCGTGACGGTCGCGGCCGAGCCCTCGCCCTGGTCGATGGTGACGTCGAGCTTTTCGGCCGCGAAGTAGCCCTTCTCCTGCGCCCAGTAGTACCAGGCATGAATGCCCTGCAGCTTCCAATCGAGCGTGAAGCGGATCTTGGTGGTGTCCTGCGCGGCGGCGCCGGACGCTGACGATCGAGAAATCCCAGCGCCAGCGCGAGCAGACTGCGGTTCAACGGCATGTGACGCTCCTGTAGGTTGCGGCGGAACGGTCAGCCCATCGCAAATTCGTCCTTGCGCATGGCCCATCCCGTCACCCGGACTTCGATGAACGAGAAGATCGACGTAGAGCGCGACGCCGAGCGCCGCGAGGATGAGCAGCCCGGCGAACACCAGCGGCACGTCGAAGCTCGAGCTCGCGATCATCATCAGGTTGCCGATGCCGCGGTTGGAGGCGACGGTCTCGGCGATCACGGTGCCGACGAAGGCCAGCGTGACCGCGACTTTCAGCGAGGCGAAGAAATACGGCATGGTGCGCGGCAGCCCGACGTTGAACAGAATGTCGAGCTTGCTCGCCTTGAGCGCGCGCATCACGTCCTCGAGCTCGGGCTCGGTGGTGGCGAGCCCGGTCGCGACGTTCACGACGATCGGAAAGATGCACAGGATCATCGCGGTGAGCACCGCCGGGATGGTGCCGGCGCCGAACCACAGCACGAAGATCGGCACCACCGCGACCTTCGGGATGCTCGAGAAGCCGATCAGCAGCGGATAGGCGACGTCGTAGGCGAGCCGCGACGAGCCGATCAGCGACGCCGATGAAGACGCCGACCACGATGCCGAGCCCGAAGCCGACCAGCGTCGTGTAGAGCGTCTGCACCGCATGCGGCCAGATCGCCGGCATCCGCTCCACCAGGGTCTCGACGATCTGCGAGGGCCGCGGCAGCACGATGTCCTTGATGCCGAAGACGAGGCAGAGCACCTCCCAGAGCGACGAAGAAGCCGATGATGAGCGCGGCCGAGGCGATGCGCCGGCGCAGTTGCGCGTTCATTGCACGGCCTCCTTGGCCGGGCGCGCCGACGACGATCAGCTCGCGCAGGCGCTGGGTGAGCGTGACGAAGTCGGGATCGTAGGACATCTCGATGGTGCGCGGCCGCGCGAACGTCACCACGCTCTCGTCGATGATGCGGCCGGGCCGCGCCTGCATCACGCAGATGCGGTTGGCGAGATAGGCCGCTTCCTTGAGGTCGTGGGTGACCAGCAGGACGGTCGGCCGGTGCGTCATCCACAGGTCCTGCATGATCGCCCACAGCTCCTCGCGGGTGAACTGATCGAGCGCGCCGAACGGCTCGTCGAGCATGAGCAGCTGCGGCTCGTGCACCAGCGCGCGGCACAGCGAGGCGCGCTGCATCATGCCGCCGGAGAGCTGCCAGGGATACTTGTCGCCGAAGCCCGCGAGCCCGACCTGCGCCAGCAGCGCGTCGACGCGGTCGCGGAACTCGGTCTTGCGCTTGGCCCGGTACTCCTGGCCGGAACGGCGGCACGATCTTGAGCGGCAGCATCACGTTGTCGCGCAGGGTGAGCCAGGGCAGCAGCGTCGGGTTCTGGAACGCCATGCCGACCCGCACCGGCTCGGCGCCGACCTCGCGGCCGGCGACGAACACATAGCCGCTCGACGCGTTGATCAGCCCGGTCACCAGCTTGAGGATGGTGGACTTGCCGCAGCCGGAGGGCCCGACCAGCGCGACGAAATCGCCCTTGTCGATGCGCAGGTCGGTGTCGTCGAGCGCCCTCACCTGCTTGTCGCCGCGGCCATAGGTGTGCGTCACCTGCTGCAGCTCGACGAAGGGCTCGAGCCGGGTCTCCGCTTCGGCACCGGGGTGTGCATCGGAGCGTGCATCATGCCGCCTGTTCCGATCGGCGTGCCGGCGCCGCCCACGATGGCGCGCATGGTCTGGTCGGTGTTGCGCGGCGCCGCGTCCGGCATGCGCTGGATGGCGTGGACCGAGCGGCCCCAGCCGCGCGTGTCGGCGACGAGCGCGCGGTCGCGCATGACGAAGCGGCCGCGCACCAGCGTGTGCAGCGGCAGGCCGCTGCACCGGCCGCCCGTGCCACGGCGTGATCTTGGAGCGCGACTGCAGCTTGGCGTCGTCGATGGTCCAGCTCGCGATCGAGATCGACCACCGCGAGATCGGCGTCGGAGCCGGCCGGATCACGCCCTTGCGCGGATAGAGGCCCCAGATCTGCGCCGGCTTGGCGGCGCTCCAGCGCACGTAGTCGCAGATGCTCATGCGCCCGGCGTGCGACCTCGGTCAGCATCAGCGGCATCTGCGTCTCGACGCCGGGAAAGCCGCAGTCGACGGTCCAGATGTCGTTGCGGGTCTTCTCCTCGGGCGCGTGCGGCGCGTGGTCGGTGGCGATGATGTCGATGGTGCCGTCGGCGAGCGCGCGCCAGAGCGGCTCCTGGTTGCGCGCCTCGCGCACCGGCGGATTGACGCGGATGACGCCGCCGAGCCGCGCGTAGTCGTCGCTCGAGAGCATCAGATATTGCGGGCAGGTCTCGCCGGTGATGTCGACGCCGCGCGCCTTGGCCTCGCGCAGCGGGCGCAGCTCCTCGGCCGAGGAGATGTGCAGGATGTGGATGCGCGCGCCGGTCCATTCGGCGAGGATGGCGGCGCGGCTCACCGCCTCGACCGCGACGACCGCCGGCCGCGCCGCCAGATGCGCCAGCGGATCGATGCGGCCGGCCTCGCGCAGCCGCGTCTCGCGCCGCTCCATGATCGAGTTGGTCTCGGCATGCAGCGAGATGCGCTTGCCGGTCGGCGCCACCATCTCGAACGCTTCCAGCATGGCGCCGGTCGACGGGCGACGGGATCTTGCCGAAGGTGTTGCCCATGTAGAGCTTGAAGCCGATCACGCCGCCTTCGACCAGCGCCGGCACGTGCTCGATCGTGTCCTCGCCGAGCAGCCCGTAGAGGCCGAAATCGACATGCGCGCTCGCGGCGGCGATGCGGTGCTTGGCGGCGAGCGCCTCGGCGGTGCCGGTCGGCGGGATCGTGTTCGGCATGTCGAACACGGTGGTGACGCCGCCGAACGCCGCCGCCGCGGTGCCGGTCGCAAAGTCCTCCTTGTGCGGATAGCCGGGATCGCGGAAATGCACGTGCACGTCGATGGCGCCGGGCAGCACGTGCAGGCCGCGGCGCGTCGAGCGTCTCGCGCGCCGGCGGCATCGCGTCCTCGGCGCCGACCGCGATGATGACGCCGTCCTTGATGGCGACGCTCGCCTCGATGACGCGAGTCCGGCGACACGACGCTGCCGCCGCGGATGACGAGATCGGCTGCGTGCTCATGATCGATGCTCATGGTCGCGCCCTCACAGCATCGCCCAGCCGCCGTCGACCGGCAGGTCGACGCCGGTGATCTGGCGCGAGACGTCGCTCGCCAGGAACAGGCAGGCATTGGCGACGTCGACGTCGCTCGTGACGCGCTTGAGCGCGTAGTCGGCGGCGTGGCGCGCCACCGCCTCGTCGACGGTGATGCCGAGCCGCGTCGCCATGTCGGCGCAGACCTTGTCGCGGAAGCGCGGGCCGTCGACCATGCCGGGCGCGACGCAGTTGACGTTGATGTTGTAGGGGCCGACCTCGAGCGCGAAGCTCTTGGTGATGCCGCGCAGGCCCCATTTCGACGCCGAATAGGCCATGCGCCCGGCGCGGCCGCGCATGCCGAAGGTGCCGCCGACATTGACGATCTTGCCGTAGCGCTGCGCCATCATGGTCGGCAGCACGCCGCGCATGGTGTGGAAGCAGCCGTTCATGTTGAGGGTGACGATGTCGTCGAACTCCTCGGGCGTGGTCTCCACGCCGGTCTTGCCGATCGGGCCGGAGCCGCCGGCGACATTGACCAGAATGTCGATGCGCCCATAGGCCGCTTTGGCGGCCGCGGCCGCGTGCTCGCACTGCTTCGCATCGGTGAGGTCGCAGGGCACCACGATCGCGTCCGCGCCGGCCGCGCGCGCGTCCGCCGCGACCGGCTCGATCGCCGCGGTGTCGCGGCCGACCAGCGCCAGACGCGCGCCCTCCGCCGGCGAACGCCATGGTGATGGCCGCGCCCATGCCCTTGGCCGGACCGGTGATCACCGCAACGCGTCCCTTGAGGTTCAAGTCCATGGCGATCTCGCGATGGCGCCGCGATCTCGGTGCGCTCCCTCCCCCGTGCGTAGGGTGGGTAGGGGTCGCGCGATCGTGGCGCGCGCGTTGGCGCACGCACCACGCGCCGCGCCAGCTCGCCCCCACAGGGAGGAGCGAGCGACCGAGCCCGTTGCTTGCCCTGATGCCAACTCACCGACGCGTCTCATCAGAACAGCTTCTTCGGCAGCTCGGCGAGCGGCGGCAGGAACGCGGGCGTGAAGATTTCCTCGACCGTCGGCGTGCGCGGCAGGTTGTTGGCCTCGACCAGGATGTCGATCGACTTCTTGAGCCGCGCCATGTCGACGTTGCCGAGCCCGATCTTGGCGATCTCCGGATGGTTCATCTCGTCCTTGAGCGTCTGCACGAAGCGCTCGCGCTCGACCGGGACCTTGATCAGCGGCTCGCGCTTGGCGACGGCGGCGACCGCCGCGTCGATGTCCTTGAGCGAATCGATGCAGCCCCTTGTTGATCGCGCGCACCAGGCCCTTCACCGCCTCGGGCTTCTCCTTCACCAGCTTCTTCGAGACGATGATGGCGTTGGAGTAGAGGTCCATGCCGTAGTCGCCGTAGTTGATGAAGCGCAGCTGCTTCTCCTCGACGCCCATCAGCTTGGCCGAGAAGCGGATGGTGTTGACGTAGCCGAAGACGCCGTCGACCTGGCCCTGCATCAGCATCTGCTCGCGCAGGTTCGGCTGCATGTTGGTGATCTTGACCTTGCTGCAGTCGATCTTGGCGAGCTTGCAGAGCGCCGGGAACAGCTTGAGCGCGCCGTCATTGGCGGCGCCGCCGAGCGTGCGGCCCTCGAAGTCCTTCGGCGCCTTGATCGGGCTGTCGGCCTTCACCGCCACCGTGAACGGCGGCTGGTTGAACATGACGTAGACGGCGATCGGCGCGTCCTCGGGCTTCTTGCCGGCGAGCTCGATCAGCGCGTTGATGTCGCCGAAGCCGACGTCGTAGGTGCCGTTCGCCACCAGCGGCACCGCCGCGCCCGAGCCGTTGCCCTGGTCGATGGTGACGTCGATCCCCTCGGCCTTGAAGTAGCCGCGGTCCTCGGCCAGGAAGAACAGCCCCTGCGGTCCCTGGTATTTCCAGTTCAGCACCATCTTGAGCTTGGTCTGCGCGTTCGCCGGGGTCGTTACGCCGAGCGGGACGGCGAGCACGATGGCGCTCGCCACCAGAAGGCACGTGGATCGCAACGTCGAGGTCATGGCGCACTCCTGTCGAAGGCTGCTGGATTCGCAGACGGGATGATCCGCTGCATCTTTCTTGGGCGGACCAAGCTCAATGTTTGAGCATCGCGGGCGTGAGTCATGGCTCGGATGACCATGCTGCGGCCGATGGCAATGAGCCCTCACCCATCCGCTCCCCTCTGCAAGCGATGTGCCTGGGATCGCCTGTCCGTGGAGCGACGCTAGCCCAGACCAGTGCTCACATCTGCCGCTGATTTCTTGCTAGACTGGTGCCGAAAAGGCATCACTCGCCAGGTCAGGCCGCCCGATGAAGCACTTGCGCATCTTGCGTTACGTCGACGAGGTCGCGCGCACCGGCTCGATCCGCAAGGCCGCCGACCATCTCAACGTGACGGCCTCGGCGGTGAACCGGCGGATCATGGACCTGGAGGAGGAGCTCGGCGCCGCGCTGTTCGAGCGCCGGCCGCGCGGCGTGCGGCTCACCGCCGCCGGCGAGGTGTTCGTGCATTATCTGCGCGAGCAGGACGGCGACGTCGAGCGGATGAAGTCGCAGATCGAGGACCTCAAGGGTCTGCGCCGCGGCACCGTGCGCATCGCCTGCAGCCAGGCGCTCGCGCTCGACTTCCTGCCGCGCGAGATCGCCGAGTTCCGCAAGCGGCATCCGCTGGTCGCGTTCGACGTCAAGGTGCTCGACCACGAGCAGGCGATGGCGGCGCTCGCCGCCTACGAGGTCGATCTCGTGCTGGTGTTCCGCCCGCCGTTCCTGCCCAACTTCCAGCCGCTGATGTCGCTCGAGCAGCGCCTGGTCGCCGTCATGTCGGTCGACCATCCGCTCGCCTCCCGGCGCACCATCCGGCTGCGCGACTGCGCCGCCTATCCGGTGGCGCTGCCCGAGCGCAGCATCGGCGGCCGCCAGCTGCTCGACGAGGTCTCCGCCCGCAGCGGGCTCACCTTCAAGCTCGCCGCCGAGTCGAACTCGTTCGAGATGTTGCGCGGGCTGGTCACCCACGCCAACCTGATCTCGTTCCAGATCCGCATCGGCACCTTGCCCGAGAGCAACAAGCTCGGCCTGGTGGCGCGCGACATCGACGACCGCGACGTGCCGCGCGCCAACCTGGTGCTCGGCCAGTTGCGCGCCCGCAATCTGCCGATCCCGGCCGCGGTGTTCGCCGAGAAGCTGGTGCGGGTGCTGGAGGGGATGCGCGGCGCAGCGGCAAGGTAGCGCGAATAGCAATGTCAGCCGCGGATGCGTCGCGAGCCGGATGAATCCGGGCCCCGCATTTCGCTCCGCGTCATGCGGGCTACGCGTCTGCCCCTTAAAAAATTGTGCATTGCGGTGTCACCGCGCTGAAAAAAACTTGCGCTAAACCCGATTTCGATTATTCTACTTGTTTTTTCGCGATCCACGCGGGCTGGGCGGAGGTCGCGAGAGACGGAAGGGCCAGACGAAGGGCCAACATAAGAGAAGGGCCATGTCGACGATAGACGTGAGTAGGGGTAGTGCCATGGACTTGGGCACGGGTTTGGGCGTTGTTGCTACGGCAAACGGCGCGCCGGTGGCAAGCGCCACCGAGCGGCCGCAGCTCAACTGGGGCGCCGCCACCGCGGCCGAGCGCGGGCCGGTGGTCGCGACCTTGCGCAATCCCGCGCATCGCAACGCGATCGGCACGCCATGCCGGCGGCTATTCGGTCTATCGCGCGCTCGCCATCGCCGCCAAGACGCTGTCCTCCGACCATCTCACCGATCTCACCGACACCGCGCCGGCCGAGCCGATCGGGCCGCACCCGCAATGGTTCGACGCCAAGAAGATCGTCTCGCTCGATCCGTGGGGCCACCTCGTCGGCGACGCGTTCCGCGACCACCTCGCGCGCGGCTACGACGTGCGGCCGACCATCGCGGTCACCCGCGCCCATATCGACATGCCGGAGATCCGCGCCGCCATCGCGGCGCGGCCGCATCCGCGCCGACGGCGACATCGTGTCGGCCGCCGGCAATGTGCGCGTGATGAAGGCGGCGATCGATCCGGTCTGGTATCTGCCCGGCATCGCCGAGCGCTTCGGCCTCGCCGAGAGCGATCTGCGCCGCGGGCTGCACGAGCAGACCGGCGGCATGTATCCGGAGCTGGTGACGCGGCCCGACCTCAAGGTGTTCCTGCCGCCGATCGGCGGCACCACCATCTACTGCTTCGGCGATCCGGCGAAGTTCGGCGACGGCAAGACGCCGCTCGCCTGCCGCGTGCACGACGAGTGCAACGGCTCCGACGTGTTCGGCTCCGACATCTGCACCTGCCGGCCCTATCTCGCGCACGGCATCGAGATCTGCCATCCAGATGGCGCAGGCCGGCGGCATCGGCCTCGTGGTCTACAACCGCAAGGAAGGCCGCGCGCTCGGCGAGGTCACCAAGTTCCTGGTCTACAACGCGCGCAAGCGGCAGAAGGGCGGCGACCGCCCGGAGGCCTATTTCAAGCGCACCGAGTGCGTCGCCGGCGTGCAGGACATGCGCTTCCAGGAGCTGATGCCGGACGTGCTGCACTGGCTCGGCATCACCCGCATCCACCGCTTCGCCTCCATGAGCGACATGAAGTGCGATGCGCTGATCCGCCAGGGCATCACCATCGACGAGCGCGTGCTCGATCCCCGACGAGCTGATCCCGGCCGACGCCCGCGTCGAGATCGATGCCAAGATCGCGGCCGGCTACTTCGCCGGCGACGGCCCGCGCCGCGACGCCGCCGCGACGGTCGGACGGGGCCTCAACGAGTGACGGCCGCCGCTGTCGTCGCCGCGAAGCGAGTGACCCATGCGCGAGCCGCTCAGCCGCGCCCGCGCATGCAGTTCGCGAGGCGACCGGAGCTCGTGACGCCGTCGCGAGCCACTGCCCGCACCTCGTCGCGACGACCGCGCCGCTCGCCCGCCTCTACCGCGCGGCGGCGGTGCGCGAGCGCTGCCGCCTGGTTCACCGCTTCGTCGCCGACGGCCGCTCGCCCCATTTCACGCTCGACGAGAGCAAGCTTGCCGGCCATCGCCGCCTACGTGGCGCGAGGTGACGCGCGCGGCCTATCCCGACCTGGCAATTCCCTATCACAGCCGCTGGCGCCATTTCTCCGCGGGCGGCATCGACCGCTGGGGCAGCGCTCGCGCAACGCTCGCCGCCGACCGCATCGAGCGGGCGCGCACCGCGGTCGACCTCGCGACCGTCAGCGTGCTGCTCGACGCCGGCGCCGGCGACGCCTGGCGCTATCGCGAGCCGGGCACCGGGCACGTGCTCGAGCGCTCCGAGGGGCTTGCGGTCGCGAGCCTCGACATGTTCCGCGCCGGCGGCTTCTCCGGCGATCGCCGATCAACCCTGTCGCGTCGACGCGATCGGCCTGGAGCAGATCGACGCCGGCACGCTGGCGCGCCATTTCCAGGTCGACGCCGGCAATCCGCTGATCGGAGTGGAGCGGCGCAGCGCGCTGCTGCGCCGCCTGGGCACAGGCGCTCGCCGCGCGGCCCGATCTGTTCGGCCGCGCGCCCGCGCGTCCCGGCCACCTGGTCGACTACTGCCTGCGCGTCGCCGACGGCGGACGCATGTCGGCGCCGACGCTGCTCGCCAGCCTTGCTCGAGAGCCTGTCGGCGATCTGGCCGTCGGGCCTGACGCTCGACGGCGTCGCCGGTCGGCGATGCCGGCCGCCATCCGGCGGTGCGCACCGGCGACGCCACCGACCGGATCGTGCCGTTCCACAAGCTCACCCAATGGCTCACCTATTCGCTGCTCGAGCCGCTGGAGACCGCCGGCCTCGCGGTGGTGGACCTCGACGAGCTCACCGCGCTGCCGGAATATCGCAACGGCGGCCTGCTGGTCGATCTCGGCGCCATTCGCCCGCGCGCGCCGATCGATCCGCGACGCGCCCTACGACGTCGCGTCGGAGCTCGATCGTCGAATGGCGCGCGCTGACGGTGGCGCTGATGGACCGGCTGGTGGAGCTGGTGCGCGACGAGCTTGCGCTCGGCGCCGCGCTTCACGATGCCGCACCTGCTGCAGGGCGGCACCTGGCGCGCCGGCCGCAAGATCGCGCTGGCGCTGCGCCCGCCGCACGGCCCCTCGCCGATTCCGATCGTGCCGGACGGGACGGTGTTTTAGGCGAATAGCGGCCTCCGGCACCGTCCTTTCATCGACCGTCCAAACGTCTCTGCGACCTTCAACGAGGCCGCGGCAACTACGCCGCGGATGATCTCCAGGCGGTCGCGAGGATAGACGAACAGCGCTTTCTCGCTTCAATGAGGCCGCGGCAAAAAAACCGCGGAAGAGGCCGCCGCCGAGCAGCACATCGTGCTGCTGAACCGGGCCGAGGTCGACGCCGCCGCCGGCCGGCGGTCGGAGACGTGATCCGACGGCTGATGCTTCGCGGCGGCGCCTATGTCCCGCGCAACTTTCCTTTCATGGGATGGATGGACCGGGGCCGGAGAGCTGCTCAGAGCACTGAGATCTCTGGCTCCGCCTTCCCTTTCCAGACGTACCGATAGGTTCGCCCCTTGCGCACGTTCATCACCAGCGCGGGCCGGAAGCACGCGACGCATGTGCCCCCGCGTCGCCGGACGCTCGGATAGACGATGCCGAGCGAGCCCGCGTCGAGCAGTTGTTGCGCCAAGATCCTGTGAAGCCACGTAGCTGCTCGGCGCCAGGCAGCTCGCGAACCGAGCGTCCGCACGGAGATCGTGGAAGTCGGCGCTGAAATCGGCGAGATAGTCGTCGTAGGTGATCTCGTCCTCGAACCAGTCCACCTCGGCGAGCTCCACCGACTTGTGGAAAGCCACCTCGGCCTGCGAGGTCTCGAGCTCGAATGCCGCATACCAGGCGCCTCGCTCCGGACCGTTGAAGCGGCTGCCGAGCGGATGGGCATGGCAGAACGCCGCGTTGACGATGCGATAATGAGGAACGCGAAGACGAGCTCGTGAATCCCGATCCCCGGCAGCAGATTGCTCTCGGCCGATGAGCCGGTCGTTGGTGGCGTTGTCGAGATCGAACAGGTCGCGCGAGATGCGCGTCATCGTCCGCGACCCGCGCGAGCACGCTGCCGCCCTCGCCATATTTCGAGGGGATCAGGCGATGCGTGTCGTTGCGGCGGACAGGGCTCGAATCCGCGGCTGCGTCACACGCCGCCCCGCCGCGCGTCGAGCAGGCGGCGCACGATCTGCATCGCCGGAAGGCCGCCCTTGATCATGTAGGCGAGCGGCGTCTGCCCGCCGAAGATGCGGTTGGCGTTGGATCGCTGCACCCAGGCATCGGCAAGCTTCTTGGAATGGAGGATGTTCAGCGCCTTGAAGATGCCGACGAGATAGGAAATCCGGGTCAAGGTGTCCGGGTCCAAGGTGCGCTCCGGCTTCTTTTTCATCTCGTAGAAGCGGCCGTTCGAGATGCCGCCGAGCAGCGCGCGGGCATCTTCATCGCGCACGCTCCACTTCGCCATGATGTTGAAAAAGACCTTGATCGCGGACGGGCTCAGCCGCTCGCGCTCGGGCTTGGCCGAGAGGTCGACCAGGGCAGCCGGCTCGTGCCGGGTCGCCGGGTATTGCGGAGCCAGAGCCATTCGATCACTCCATTATTGGAGTATATTAGCTTCAATTTAGAATATCGCAAGTCCTTATCGAGGGCATGTCGAGGAGATCGCCGTATGAACCGCGGCGATCGCCGCGACCCGATCCCAGGTGATGCCGATATACATTTTTACTGAATTTATATCTTGACTGTACGACTGCGGGCGACTAGATTCAAATCATCCTCGCTCATGAGGGGCGTCTCCGGAGACGGTCCATGACGGAGCGGGGAGTGGCGTTCCGCGGCTGCGATTCGCAACCGCAGTCCCGGGAGGCACGGGAACCGCCCGCCGGACACTAGGACCCGGCTGCGAGGAGCATCGCTGCACGCGTTCCGGAGGAGAATGACGGAACCGGAAGCGCGGACCCGGAGGCCCAAAAATCGCCACGGTGGAGCGCCGAGAGGCGCGCGTTCCCGATCGCAAGGGGACGCGAGGCGCCTCGCAAGCGCCTCGGCGTGCCGCGTCATGGTACGCCAGGGGTGCCTCGCAAGCACCCCGCGCCGTCTCGGCGCTCTACTCCCCCTCGGGGGAGGGAAGGTTTTACCCCGCGAAGGCGGGGAATGAGAACGCGGCGCCCGCGCGCGGATGTTCAGCGGGCGGCGAAGCATTGGCTAGGGCTGTTTGACATCGTGAGATGAGAATGTAGGCGACCGGTTCGCTGATTATTGCCGCACGCGCCGCTGTCCGCGCGACAGCGCGTCGGTGGCGCCGGTCCGCGCGGCGTACGTCAACTCGATGCGGTCTTTGCACCCGCCGCGCCGCCCGCCGCCTGCACCGCCGCCCAGATGCGCGCCGGCGTCGCCGGCATGTCGAGATGGTCCACGCCCGACCGCGCGCAGCGCATTGACGACCGCGTTCATGCAGGCCGGCGCCGCGCCGGTGGTGCCGGCCTCGCCGGCGCCCTTGGCGCCGAGCGCGTTGCCGGGCGCCGGCACCACCTGGTTGACGGCCGCGATCTTGCGAATGAGGTCGGCGCGCGGCATCACGTAGTCCATGAAGCTGCCGGCCACGAGCTGCCCGTTCTCCTCGTCGTAGAGGCAGTTCTCGCCGAACGCCTGGCCGGCGCCCTGCATCACCCCGCCGTGCAGCTGGCCGTCGGCGAGCACGTGATTGATCACGTTGCCGATGTCGTCGACCGCGGTGTAGTCCACCACCTCGACCGAGCCGGTCTCGCGATCGATCTCGACCTCGGCGACATGCGCGCCGCTCGGAAAGGTGCGCACGATCGGCAGTCTCCGCGATGGTGTCGAGCGGATGCGGGCGTCTGCGCCGGCGCATCGCTCCATCACCTCGGTGAAGGTCGACCGCGCGGTCGGTGCCTTTGACGACGTAGCGCCCGTCGCGGAACTCGACGTCGCCGACCGAGGTCTCGAGCGCGTCGGCCGCGAGCGGCAGGCCCTGCTCGATCACCTGCTCGGCGGCGCGCTTGTAGGTGCTGCCGTGCGACAGGATGGTGCGCGAGCCGATGGCGGGGCTTCCCATCAGCGCCGGCCCGTCGGGATCGCCGGCGCGCAGCGTCACCTGCATCGGGTCGATGCCGAGCACGCCGGCGACCAGCTCGGGAAACACGGTCTCGTGCCCCTGCCCGCTCGGTCCGGCCACGCTGTAGAGCAGGATCTGGTTGTTCTCGCCGAAGCGGATGGCGACCTGGTCCTTCGGCACCAGGCCGCCGCCGGACGGCTCCAGGAACACCGAGCAGCCGATGCCGCGCAGCACGCCGCGCCGCGCCGCCTCGCGCCGGCGCTGCGCGAAGCTCTCCCAGCGCGAGGCCTCCTTCGACCTTGTCGATGAGCCCGGCGAAATCGCCGCTGTCGAACACCGCGCCGGTCACGGTCTTGTACGGCATCTGCGTGCGGCGGATGACGTTGCGCCGGCGCAGCACCAGCGGATCGATGCCGAGCATGGCGGCGGCGGCGTCGACCAGCCGCTCGACGATGTAGACCGCTTCCGGGCGGCCGGCGCCGCGATAGGCATTGGTGGGCGCGGTGTTGGTCATGAGCTGGCGATGGCGGCCGTAGAGCGCCTCCACCTGGTAGACGTTGGCGCCGATGGTCATGCCGTTGAACGAGTTGGTGAAGGCGCCGGCCTGCGTGAGGTAGGCGCCGGAATCGCAGAGCCAGTTGGTGCGCAGCGCGATGAAGCGGCCGGAGGCGTCGAACGCGAGCTCGCCCTCGAGCCGGATGGCGCGGCCGTGGTTGTCGGTGAGGAAATCCTCCGAGCGGGTCGAGAGCCACTTGATCGGACGGCCGAGCCGCTTGGCCATGTGCAGCATCAGCGGATATTCCGAGAACGGCGCGGTGCGCGCGCCGAACGCGCCGCCGACGTCGACCAGGTTGCACGCGGATCTTGTCCGGCGCGACGTTCATCATGACCGCGAGCGCGTCGCGCATCGCAAAGCCGCCCTGATGCGCGACGCGCAGCTCGAAGGTGTCGCGCTCGGCGTCGTACCAGGCGAGCGCCGCGCGCGGCTCCATCGGGTTCGGCGCCACGCGCGGGCTTTCCAGCACGACGCGCGCGACATGCGCGGCGCCGCTCGATCAGCGCCGCGGTCTTGGCGGCGTCGCCGTACTCGAAATCGAAGCAGACGTTGTCGGGAATATTGGCATGGAGCGCGGTGACGCCCGGGCGCCAGCGCCTTGTCGAAGCCGATGACGGCGGGCAGGTCCTCGTACTCGACCTCGATCAGGTCGGCGGCGTCGCGCGCGGCCGCGCGCGTCTCCGCGACCACCAGCGCCACCTCCTCGCCGGCGAAGCGGACGCGATCGTGCGCCAGGATGCGGCCGCTCGGGCACCAGCATCTTCTTGCCGTCGCGGCCCATGAACGGCGCCACCGGCGGCAAGGTGCGAAATCCGGCCTCGGCAATATCGTTCGCCGGTCACGATCGCCACCACGCCGGGCGATCTGCTCGGCGGCCTCCAGCGAAACCGAACGGATGAGCGCGTGCGCGCGGTCGGAGCGCTTGAAGCTCGCGTAGAGCTGCCCGGGCAGATCCCAGTCGTCGCTGTAGCGGCCGCGACCGGTGATGAGGCGATCGTCCTCGCGACGACCCTTGAATGCAGACGCCATTGCGGGAGACCTCGCTGATGAACGCGGGCAGGACGTACGGCGAATGCGTCGGATAACCGATGGCTCAGGCCGCCACAAGGCCGTTGTTCATGTCAGCCGGAGGCGCGCCACTTGGCGCGAGCCCGGAATCGATAGCCACGAGCCGAGGTCTATGCGACTTTCGAGCTCCCGCGCAAGACGCTCGGGCCTCGTGAAGAACTCGACCGAACCTACGCCGAGTCACCGAACGATCAATCCAGCCGAAAGCCCTTCCCTCGCACGAACGCGCCGAAATCGGTGCGGAACGGCTCGGCATAGTGCCGCGCCTTGTCCTCCGACCAGCCATAGGCGGCGGCCTTGCCCCAGCGCTCGGGCGCGCGCTGGCGCCGATAGGGCCGCCGCGCCTCGCGGCGGCGGTCGTAGGCGTCGAGACGGCGCGCGAGATCGCCGGTGTCGTAGCGATCCTCGTGCAAGGTCGCATCGAGGCCGAGCCGCGGCGTGATGCCGCCGGCCTCGGCCGGCCAGCCGACGCAGAGGCCGGCGATCGGGATCACGCGCTCGGGCAGCGCGAGCAGGTCGCTCACCACGTCGGGGCGATCGCGGATGGCGCTGATCGGACAGCAGCCGAGCCCGACCGCCGCGGCGGCGCGCATGAAGGTCGCGAGCACGAGCGCGCCGTCGACGGCGGCGTTGAAGAACAGGTCGAGATGATCGTTGGGGAACGGCTTGTTTCGCAATTGCGCAATAGCTGGGAGCCGCAGGCCGTTGGCGAGGAACACCAGGAACACCGGCGCGTCCGCGATCCACGGCATGTCGGGGATCAGCGCGGTGATCGCGCGCTGCTTCTCCTGGTCGCGCACCCACAGGATGTCGCGCTGCTGCAGATCGCTCTTCGAGGGCGCCGACAGCGCGCAGGCGCACAGCAACCGGACGAGCGCGGGCTCGACCGCGCGCGGCTCGAAGCGCCGGTGCGAGCGCTGACCGGCGATGCGGGCGAGCTCGTCCAGGCCCTGGCAGCCCTGGATCGACGGCAAACGTGCTCGCCGAACCGTTCGGCCAGCGCGTCCTCGATCGACTTGGCGGCGGCTTCGGAATCGACGGCGTTCCTCGCATCGGCGAGCTCTCCCCATTGCGGCAGAGCTCACCTATACAGCGGCACCAATCCATAACGCCGTCATCCTGAGGTGCGAGCGAGCGCTTGCGAGCGAGCCTCGAAGGATGCACGGCCCCCGCCGCTGCCGCTTGCTCCGCGCGCTGCGATAGCCGGGCCGTCGCCGCTTCGCGAGGCTCGCGCAAGCGGGCGAGCGCCTCAGGGTGACGGTGCGAGAGCTTAGTCGTAGCCCGCATGAGCGAAGCGACATGCGGGATGGCCGCGCAGCGAGAAGTGAGCGCAGACGCTACGCCACCGCGCTCTCGCCGCGACGCAGGGTCTGGCGCACCTCGAAGCCCTCGAACTGCGGATGATCGAGGTAGAGCGGCTTGTTCTGGCCGGCATCCTTGTGGGCGGCGCGGAACGCTTCCGACTTGGTCCAGGCCTCGAAGGTCGCCTTGCTCTGCCAGACGGTGTGCGAGGAATAGAGCGTGTAGTCCTCGTGCTCGGGGCCCTTGAGCAGATGGAACTCGACGAAGCCCGGCACCTTGGTCGAGCTGCGATGTCGCGGTTGAGCCACACCTGCTCGAAGTCGTGCTCGGATCCTTTCCGCACGCGGAAGCGGTTCATGGCGATGAACATCGATTTTTCTCCGAATCTGACGGTTCGACTTACTTGGCTGAGCGCAACTTTCGTCGGTGCGGCCGGCACGCCCAGACGCACCTTCAGCTCGCCCTTCACGGTGATGCCCGGGCTCGGGAACGGCAGGAGCGTGCTGCCGGTGGTGCCGCCCGCATAGGTGTTGAGATAGGGCGCATACTGCTTGTTGAACAGGTTGTCGATGCCGAGCGAGGCCGTGATGTCCTCGGTCGGCTGATAGCCGAGATAGAGGTTGACGATGCTGTAGGCCGCGCTCGGCGGCAGATCGGGACTGCCGGAGAGCGCCGGGCTGTCCGGGATGTCCTCCTTCTTCTTGGCGTCGACCGCGAGCCAGCGCGCCGCGACCGTGAGCTTGCGGTCGAGCAAGCGCACGCCGAGCGTGGTGGCGAGCTGATCCGGCATGATCTTGAGCAGCGGCACGCCGGTGATGAGATTGCGCCCGCGGATGTGACTGCCGGCCAGGCCGAAGAACCAGTAGCCGGCGTCGTAGGTGCCCTCGAACTCGTAGCCTTCGATGCGCGCGCTCGGCAGGTTGGTGTACTTGAAGCAGAACGCGCCCGGGCCGACCGCCGGACACGGCGCGGCCGCCGCCCACGACGGTGAGCTCGATGAAATCGGTGAGGTCGTTCCTGAAGTAGTTGACCTTGCCGCGGAACGCATCGCCCTTGGTGAGCACGTCGTCATAGCGCAGGTTGACGCCGAGCTCCTTGTTCTTGCCGACCTCCGGATGCAGCTGCGGATTGGGAATGAAGCCGAACTGCGTCGGGCCGGCCGGCGGATGCAGGCCGAAGATCAGCGTCTCGGTGACGGCCGGCGCCCGATAGCCCTCCGCATAGGTGCCGTAGACGGTGAAGCCGCGCACCGGCGTGACGCCGACGGTGGCCTTGGGCGACACCCGATCGCCCTCGGTCTGGAAGCCGCCGCCTTCGAGCTTGTAGTTGTCGTAGCGCAGCGCCGTGATGGTCTCGATCCAGGTCGAATGTTGGGCTCGCCATTGCACGAAGTTGCCCGAGACGGTGCGCACGCCATCGGGCGTGAACAGGTCGCCGGTCCCGGTCGGATCGATGACGTCGACCTTGTCGCGGAAGTAATCGGCGCCGTAGGTGACGGTGTTGTGCAGCCCGGGGATGTCGACGCGCGAGGTGTTGTTGACGTCGAAGCCGGTGGTGTCGATCCGGAAGCTGCGCAGGCTGCCGAGCCGGCCCGAGATCGCGCTGTTGGTGCCGCCGGTCTTGACCTGCTCGGTCAGGGTGCTGGTCGAATAGACGTTGCCGTCGAAATCGAACAGCTTGTCGTCGGGCCGGCTGTAGCGATAGCGCGCGGTGAGGATCTGGTTCTGCACCTTGGTGTCGTAGATCGACAGCGTGTTGGGCGGCCCGTTCGGCTGCCCGGTGGCGTAATTGGTCTCGTAGGTGATGCCGGTGAGCTTGACCTCGTGCCCCAGCGCCGGCCGCATCGTCAGCTTGCCGACGCCGGACGCGACGTCGAAGCCGGTGTTCGGCCACTCCTTGCCGTCGCCGTCCCGGTAGTTCTCATTGTGCCGGTAGACGATGCCGCCGAACACGTCGACGTTCGGATGCACCCTGGCGCCGGCGAACATCGAGGCCATGTCGCGGAAGATGTTGGAGCCGACCATGCCGGTGCTCAGCACGCCCCAGCGCTCGCCGGCCTTGACCACGTCCTCGATGTCCTTGGTGCGGAACGACACCACGCCGCCGATCGCGCCCGAGCCGTAGATGTTGGCGACCGGCCCGCGCACCACGTCGACGCCCGCGAGCATCTCGGGCTCGAGATAGAACACGCCGTCGGCGTTGTGGCCGGTGCGCTGGAAGTTCTGCCGGGCGCCGTCGATCAGCACGGCGACGCGGCCGAAGTCCTGCATGCCGCGGATGTTGACGGCGGTGCCGGGATCATCGCCGCGGGTCTGCGTGGTGACGCCGGGCATGCCGAAGAACACGTCGGAGGCGCGGCTCGGCATCAGTTGCTGCAGCGTGCTCGCGCCCGCCAGCGGCCCCGCGGCCCGCAACTGATCGGCCGGGCCCTGCGGCTGCGGTTGCGTCTCGGTCGGCGCCGCCGGCACGTCGGCGGGCGCCGGAGCCGAGCGGACCGGCGCCGAGCGCACGACGCTGACCGGGGCGAGCGTCTCGCTCACCCGTTCGCGCGTTTTGGTCGCGACCACCGTGACCGGATCGAGCTCGACCGCGACGACGTCCTGCGCATATGCGGTGGAAATACCTGCGCTCTTGATCAGCACGATGGCTGACGTTCCAAGCAGAAGCGCCTTCGCGCTTCGCGTCCAGCAACCCATGACAGCCCCCAACGCTACCGACTTGTTGTGATGTCGCTGGCGGGCGGCCGTGCAGACGGCTTGCTGGCTGGCACCTGGGCGGGCGCTCCCCGGCGCTCGCCTCAAGTATTGCAATTTGGTAACTACCTGTATTACCAAAGTCAACGGCGACGGAATACAGTTTAAAATCGTTCAAAATAGCGAATTCGCAGATTAAAACAACTCAAAACTGAGATGTAGTACGCAGCATCATGAGAGATCAATTTGGAAAACCGAAGATGAATTCTGACGACGATGTCGATGGAGCCGGAGAAATGCCAGCGAGCAACCCTGTATTGGCGGCGGGCGAGCGCAGAATTCGTGCGCTCGACCATCGCATCGACAGCCGGGAACTCTTTGTCGGGACGCGCGAGATCACCATCGCGCACGGCCGTGACATCTATCGCCTGCGGCTGACCGCGCAGAACAAGCTCATCCTCACCAAGTGAAAGAGCGGAGAATGCCGGCTCATCGTGCGTCTTGTGGCTGGTTCGACCGTCACTATCGCGGCGCTATGTGTCGCCGCCGCAACACCGGCGGTCGGCGACGCCGTCACCGTGCGCGATGCGTCCGGCCGCGCGGTCACCATCAGGGACGCCAGCCGCATCGTGTCGGTCGGCGGCGCCGTCACCGAAATTCTCTATGCGCTCGGGCTCGAAAGCCGCGTCATCGCGGTCGACTCGACCAGCCTCTATCCGCGCGCGCGCGCTCGCCGAGAAGCCGAACGTCGGCTACATGCGGCAGTTGTCGGCCGAAGGCGTGCTCGGCCTCGGCCCCTCGCTCGTGCTCGCCGCCGACGGCGCGGGCCCCAAGGAAACGATCGCGGTGCTGGAAACCGCCGCGATCCCGTTCGTGCGCGTGCCCGACCAGTTCACCGGCGCAGGGCATCGTCGAGAAGATCCGCCTGATCGCGGCGGCGACCGGCACCTCGGCGCGCGGCGAATGCCTCGCCGGCCTGGTCGAGGCCGATCTCGCCGCGCTCGCGACCCTGCGCGCGCGCATTCCGGCGCCGTTGCGCGTGCTGTTCCTGCTGTCGTTCATGAGCGACCGGCCGATGGTCGCCGGCCGCGCCACCGCCGCCGACGGCATCATCCGGCTCGCCGGCGCGGCCAACGCCATCGCCGAGTTCGACGGCTACAAGATCGTCAACGACGAGGCGATCATCGCCGCCCGGCCCGATGCGGTGCTGGCGATGGAGCGCCGGCAGTTTGCGCTCTCGGCCGACCAGGTGTTCGGCCGCGCGAGCTTCGCGCTGACGCCGGCGGCGCAGCGCAAGGCGTTCGCCTCGATGGAGGGGCTCTATCTGCTCGGCTTCGGCCCGCGCACCGCGCGCGCCGCCCGCGATCTCGCCCACGCGCTCTATCCTTCGCTCGCGAGCGAGACGCTGCCCTCCGAGCAGTCGCAGACGGCCTGCGCCCCATGAGCGAGGCGATCGCCGCAGCGTCGCGCCGCGGACCGTCTGGCGCAGCCGGCGCGTCGCGGCCGTCACCTCGTGCTCGCGCTCGCTCGCAGCGGTCGCCGTGATCGCCGCGACGATCGGCGCCGCCGGCATTCCGCCGGCGCGCTTCCTCGCCGCGCTCGGCTTCGGCGACGGCGAGCCGGCGCAGCTGGCGCGCGACCGGCTGGTGCTGTGGTCGATCCGGCTGCCGCGGATCGCGCTCACCGCCTCGGTCGGCGCGCTGCTCGCGGTCGCCGGCACGCTGATGCAGGGGCTGTTTCGCAATCCGCTCGCCGATCCGGCACTGGTCGGCGTGTCGGGCGGCGGCGCGCTCGCGGCCGCCACCACCATCGTGGTCGGCGACCGGCTCCTGGCGGGCAGCGGGATGACGCTTGCCGTTCGAGGTGCTGCCGATCGCGGCCTTCCTCGGGGCGCTGGCGACCACCGCGGCGCTCTACCGCATGGCGACGCGGGAGGGCCGCACCTCGATTGCGATCCTGCTGCTCGGCGGGCTCGCGGTCGCGGCGCTGGCGAACGCCGGCATCGGTCTCCTCGCTTTTCATGGCCGACGATCGCCAGCTGCGCGACGTGACGTTCTGGATGCTGGGCTCGCTCGGCGGCGCCACCTGGGGCAAGACCGCGGCGATCGCGCCGTTCCTGGCCGCGAGCATTCTGGCGCTGCCGCTGGTCGCGCGCGGGCTCGACCGGCTGGCGCTCGGCGAGAGCGAGGCGTTCCACATGGGCGTCGCGGTCGAGCGGCTCAAGCGCCTCACCATCGTGCTGACCGCCGCGGCGACCGGCGCCGCGGTGTCGGTCGCCGGCGTGATCGGCTTCGTCGGCATCGTGGTGCCGCACCTGCTGCGGCTGGTGCTCGGGCCGGGCCATCGCCTGCTGCTGCCGGCGGCGGTGTGCCTCGGCGCGACCTTGCTGCTCGCCGCCGACACGCTCGCGCGCGTGCTCGCGGCGCCGGCCGAAGTGCCGATCGGCATCGTCACCGCGGTGATCGGGGCGCCGTTCTTTCTCGCGCTGCTGCTGCGGCAACGCTCGCTCGTCGGCCTATGACGGCGATCCTCGAGGCCGGCGGCGTGACCGTTCGCGCCGGAGCACGCGCGATCCTCGACGCGGTCTCGCTGTCGATCGAGCCCGGCGAGACCGTGGCGCTGGTCGGCCCCAACGGCGCCGGCAAATCGACGCTGTTGCGCGTCCTCTCGGGCGAGCTCGCCGCCGGCGCCGGCACCGTGCGGCTCAAGGGCCGCGCTCCGCGCGCCTATCAGCCGCGCCTGCTGGCGCTGCACCGCGCCGTGCTGTCGCAGCACACCAGCGTGGCGTTTCCGTTCTCGGTGGCCGAGGTGGTGCGCATGGGCGCCGGCGACCTGCGCGGACCGGCGGTCGAGCCGTTGGTCGATGCGGCGCTCGCCGAGGTCGACCTCGACGGATTCCGCGAGCGGATCATCACGACGCTCTCGGGCGGCGAGCAGCAGCGCGCGCATGTCGCGCGCGTGCTGGTGCAGCTCGCCTGCGGCGAGGCCGCGCACGGCCCCGGCGTCCTGCTGCTCGACGAGCCGACCACGAGCCTCGACCTGCGCCATCAGCTCGACGTGCTGACGGCGACGAGACGCTGCGCCGCGCGCGGCGTCACCGTGGTGGCGATCCTGCACGATCTCAATCTGGCGGCGCTGTTCGCCGAGCGCATCGTGGTGCTGCACGACGGCCGCATCGCCGCCGACGGCCCGCCGCAGGAAACGATCACCGACGCCCTGCTCGCACGCGTGTTCCAGGTGGCCGGCGCGGTCGGCCGTACGCCGCCGCCCGGCACGCCGTTCGTGCTGCCGCATGCGATGACGGTCGTGCGATGACGGTCGTACGATGACGTCGTACGATCGCGGCTGATTGCTGTCGGACCGATTTCAGGTCACCATTTGATTTGAGGAAGGCGTTTCTTGGAGGCATCGGGCGTGCAACCGGGCCATGCGGAGATCGTTGGCGCCGGCTTCGGCGGCCTGGTGGCGGCGATCAGTCTGGCCGAGCGCGGCTGGACCGTCCGCGTGCACGAACGCAGGGACTCGTTGCGCGGCGAAGGCTACGGCATCGCGATCCACAAGAATATGGCGCACATATTTGCGTCGTTCGGCCTGCTGGATCGGATCCTGGCCGGCGGAATGAAGATCGATCGCCGCGATTCCGTGGACACGCACGGCAATGTCGTGCTCAGCCGGAAAACCGAGCGGAGCCCCTATCGGATCGACCGGCAGCACATCGTCACGCTGTTGGCCGAGCGGGCGCGCGCAGCGGGCGCGGACATCCGCTTCAATTCTCAGGTGATGAGCGCCGCGCCGGACGGGTCGATCACGCTCAAGGATGGGCGGCAACGCCGTGCCGATCTGGTGATCGTGGCGGAGGGCATCAATTCTCCGATCCGGGACGCATTGGGTCTGCTGAAGCATCGCATCTGGGGCAGAGACGGCGGCGTCCGGGTCACCATTCCCCGATTGCCCGAGGAGATCGCGGCGGACGATCACGGCGGAACGGTGATGATCGAGGCATGGGCGGATCGGCGTCGACTGCTGTATTGCCCGGTGACCAAAGGCGAGTTCTACGTCCTGCTGACCTGCACGGTGCGCGACGCCGCCGCCCGCGCCACACCCATCGATCCCATGGAGTGGGCGAGGTCGTTTCCGACGATGCGCAATCTGTTCGAGCGCATCCGGGACAAGGCCGATTGGCAGCAAACCCGATGGGATCGGTTTCAGACGGTTCGCTTGAAGCGTTGGTCGACCGGACGCGTCGCCCTGCTCGGTGATGCGGCCCACGCGATGCCTCCGTACCTCGCTCAGGGTGCCGGGCACGCCATGATGAACGCGCTCGGGCTCGCGATCGCCTTGCAGGAGGCGCCGAACATCGAGTCCGCGCTGGGCCAATGGGAGCGCCGCGAACGACCGCTGACGGAGCATACTCAGCGCTGGACGCGTATCTACGGCACGACGATGTTTCTGCCCGAAGTGCTGAAGAAAGTCTCGATCCGGCTCGAACGGCAAGTCCCCTGGGTGGCCGCGCAATATGTGCGGACCGCCAATCATGTGCCGACCGGCTGCGCGGCGTCGGATATCAAGAGCCTTTGATATCGACCGCTCGGATGGGCGCGGAAGCCGATGGAGCGCACCGGACGGCGCGAAGCGCCGGATTCGCTCGCTCACCGGGCTACGTCGCCAGAAAGCGGCCGGCGTCGGCGATGATCTTCGTCCCGGTGCTCACCTTGAGATGGGTGATGCAGGCCATGATCGTGCGGGCGATGTCTTCCGGCTCGACCACGCGCTTGAGCGGCGTGCCCTGCGCGATCTTCTCCAGCGCCGGGCGATCGCGCCCGGCGACGAAGTCGGTGGCGACGGCGGCCGGAGAGACGCAGAGCACGCGGATCGCCGGTCCCAGCACGCGCGCCAGCGACAAGGTCATGGTGTCGAGCGCGGCCTTCGACGCGCAGTAGCCGATATTGCTGCCGGAGCCGGTGAACGCGGAGATCGACGAGACGTTGACGATCACGCTGTCGCCGCCGACCCGCAGCAACGGAACGAGCGCGCGGATCATCGAGAACGGCCCGCGCACATTGGCGATCAGCATGGCATCGAGCAGCGCGTCGTCGAGGGCGTCGAGCTGCGCATGCGGGACCGGCCGCGTGAAGCCCGCCGAGTTCACCAGGATGTCGGCACGGCCGTAGGCGTTGCCGATCTCGTCGGCGGCGCGCCGGACCGAGGACGACTCCTCGACCGCGAGATGTTGAACGCGATGATCGGCTTTGGGCAATTGCTCGAGCAGAGTCTCGGCGCGATCCTTGCCCTTGTTGTAGCAGATCACCACGCTGGCGCCTTCGGCGGCCAGCATCCGCACCGTTGCCGCGCCGATCCCGCTGCTGCCGCCGGTGACGACGGCGACCTTGTCCTTCAGGCTCATGGATGAGGCTACCAGTCCTTCCGATTGGGATCGAAGTTCTTCTTCAATCCCTTCCAGCAATCGGGATAGCCGCGGTCGAGCAATTGCAGGTTCGACGCAAACGCGGTCGGGCTGAGCGGATAGCGGGTCTCGAACATGAACGCCATCGTGCCCGACAATTTGTGCGGCTTGAGCATCGCCTTCGAGCCGTTCTCGAACGCCTCGGTGTCGGGACCATGCGCGATGAGCGCGTTGTGCAGGCTCATCCCGCCCGGCACGAAGCCGCCCGGCTTGGCGTCGTAGACGCCGTAGATCAGGCCCATGAACTCGCTCATGACATTCTTGTGGTACCAGGGCGGACGAAACGAGTCCTCCATCACCAGCCAGCGCTCCGGGAAGATGACGAAATCGACATTGGCGGTGCCCGGCCGATCCGACGCCGACGTCAGGACGGTGTAGATCGACGGATCCGGGTGATCGAACAAGGTCGCGCCGACCGGCGCAAACCGGCGCAGGTCGTACTTGCACGGCGCAAAATTGCCGTGCCAGGCGACCACGTCGAGCGGCGACTGCGCGATCTCGGTCTTGTAGAGCTTGCCGCCCGATTTCACGTAGAGCTCGCACGGCTTCTCGACGTCCTCGTAGGCCGCGCAGGGATAGAGAAAGTCGCGCGCATTGGCGAGACAGTTGGCGCCGATCGGCCCGCGTTCCGGCAGGTCGAAATAGGCGCCGTAGTTCTCGCAGATGTAGCCGCGCGCGGTGCCGATCGAGCAGGTCGACGGCAAACTTCAGGCCGCGCGGGATGACGCAGACCTCGCCGGGCGTGACCTCGAGCACCCCGCACTCGGTGCGCAGCCGCAGACCATTGAGCTCGGGGACGATCAGCAGCTCGCCGTCGGCATTGTAGAAGTATTTGTTCTCCATCGATTTGGTCGCGAGATAGACATGGCTCGCCATGCCGAGCTGCAAGAAGACGTCGCCGCAGGTCGTGATGGTGCGAAGGCCGGACAGGAAGTCGAGCGGCTCGTCCGGAACCGGAATCGGATTCCAGCGCAGCTGCCCGATCGGAAGATCGCTTTCATCCCGGCATGGCGCGGCACGCACAAAGCCCCGGTCGACCTCGACGAAACCGCTGGCGTGCAGCGCCGACGGCCGGATGCGATAGAACCAGGTGCGCCGATTGGTGGCGCGCGGCGCCGTGAAGGCGGTCCCGCTCAGCTGCTCGGCATAGAGGCCGTAAGGCGCGCGTTGCGGCGAGTTGCGCCCGATCGGGAGCGCGCCGTCGAGCGCCTCGGTTTCGTGGGTGCCGAGGAAGCCGGACTGATAGGGGAGCGAGGCCGCCGCGGCCGTCGCCATCGCGCTGCTGGTGCCGGGCTTATCGAGCATGTGAGCCTCCCATGCAGGGGCTGGATTCCCGTCGATCTGGACCGGAACGATAGGCTCGCCTGCAGGGATATAGCACCGAGCACGCCGATCAAGCACTACGCCTTCGGACTACGCCGTCGGCCGGGCGCCGTTCTTGTCGATGCGCGGCCGCGGCCGCCCGCCGTCGCTCAGCGCCACCACCACGACGATCTCGGCCGGTCTCGGCGCGTCGGGGACCGTCACCGTGATGGTGTCGAAGTGGTCGAACACCCAGACGTCGTCGCGATTGCCGAGCGGCACGTCGATCGAGGCGCCGGCCGCCGCCACCTTGACGTTGGACGGGATGATCGCCTTGCCGCCGCCGATCGCCTCGCGCATCGGCCGTCCCATGCGCGGATGGATGATGGCTGCGCCATGCTCGAGATCGCCGTCGACCCCGACGATCGCCGCCTTGCCGTAGGCCACCGCCGGATTCGGCAAGGCTGCGAGCGCCTCGCGCACCAGCAGCGTGCCGAGCTCCTCGCCGAGCGGCACGATCTCGCTCAGGTCCTCGCGCGCGATGCCGGCCAGCGGATTGCGGATCACCGCGCAGGCGGCGACCCGCGTCACCGGCTTGCGAGCGCCGGCAGGCCGCCTTCGTGGTTGACGGTGTCGCGCAGAACGAGCAGGCGGCGGATGTCCATGGCCTATCTCCCGGTGAGCCGGCGGAAATTCTCCGACAAGGCGAGTTTCGGCGTGCTCCGGCGACAAGGCGCGCCGAACGAAGTTGACCGGATCCGGCTCGCCGAGCGGAAACGGCGCATCGCTGCCGAGCAGCAGGTTCTCGGCCGGCACGATCGTGGTGGCGAACTGCAGATAGCCGGGCTCGAAGCACACGGTATCGAAATAGAGCATGCGCAGATAGTCGCCGATCTGGCGCGGCAGGCGTGCGCGACAGCGCCGCATTGGTGTCGACCTCGCGCTGCATGCGGTTGCGCAGCATCAGGCTGTAGGCGCCGGTGTGCGCGCAGACGAGCTTCACGCCGGCGTAGCGATCGAGGAAATTGCTGCAGATCATGCGCAAGACGTTGATGGTCGAATCGAACAGATAGCCGGCGACCACGGTGAGCTCGTAGTCGCCGGTGCGGTCCTTGCCGGGCGGGTCGACCGGATGGAGAAACAGCGGCACGTCGAGCTCGGCGGCGGCGTCGAAGATCGGCCGGAACCGCTCGTCCGGCAGATAGACGCCGCGCACATTGGTGGCGACGTGGCCGCCGACGAAGCCGTAGTCGCGCACGCAGCGGCGCAGCTCCGCCGCCGCCGCCTGCGGGTCCTGCATCGGCAGGAAGGCCCAGGCCGCGAACCGCTCCGGATTGTCCGCCACGAGCGCCGCAAACCCGTCGTTGCAGACTTGCGCAGCCTGCGCCGCCAGCGGCGCGTCGAGATAGTAATTGACCAACGGCGTCGCCAGCGAGACGACGGTGCGGTCGATGCCGAGGTCGTCCATGCGCGCGACCTGCAGCGCCGGCTCGAAGAAGGTGCGGTTGAGCCCGTAGCGCAGGCCGCGGCACTCGAGATCGACCGCGTCCCCTGCCCCGCCGATCACCCGCACGTCGAACTCGGGCCGCTGCTCGCACCAGGCGGAAATATTCTTCCGGAATGAAGTGGCAATGGATGTCGGTGATCATGCGTCAGAGCCCGAGATAGGCGACCTTGAGCCGCTCGTCGTTGAGGAGATCGGCGCCGGCGCCCTGCATGACGATGCGTCCGTTCTCGATCACATAGGCGCGGTCGGCGGTGCGCAGAACGTGGTGCACGTTCTGCTCGACGATCAGGATGGTCAGGTCGAGAGTCGCGCAGATTGCGCACCACCTCGAACAGCAGCTTCACATAGAGCGGGGCGAGACCCTCGGTCGGCTCGTCGAGCAGCAGCACGCGCGGCTTGGCCATGAGCGCGCGGCCGATCGCCAGCATCTGCTGCTCGCCGCCGCTGAGCGAGCCGGCGACCTGGCCGCGGCGCTCGGACAAGCACCGGCAGCAGCGCATAGACCTGATCGAGCGTCTCGCGCCGCGCCGGCCGCGCCACCGCCGAATAGGCGCCGATCTCGAGGTTCTCCAGCACGGTCATGAACGGGAACAGCCGCCGCCGCTCGGGCACCAGCACCAGGCCGTGCAGCGACCCGCTCGTAGGCGGGCAAGCGCATCGACGCGCGCGTCGCCGATGAAGATGCCGCCGGTCGCGCGCGTGCGCAGGCCGGCGAGCGAGAACATCAGCGTGCTCTTGCCGGCGGCGTTGGCGCCGACCAGGCCGACGATCTCGCCGGCCGCGACCGTGATGTCGATGTCGTGCAGGATCTGCACCGGGCCGTAATAGGCGCTGAGCTTCTCGACCCTAAGCAAGGCTCATCTCCTCGCCGAGATAAGCCTTGATCACCGCCGGATCGCGGGCGATCCGCTCCGGCGCGCCGTCGGCGATCAGCTCGCCGCGATGCAGCACCAGGATGCGGTGCGCCGCTTTCATGATCGCGTAGAGCACGTGCTCGACCCAGATCACCGTGATGCCGCGCGCCGGCAGGCCGGCGACCATGTCGGTCATGACCTTGACCTCGGCGGGCGTGAGACCGGCCATGATCTCGTCGAACAGCACGAGGCGCGGCTTGAGCGCGAGCGCGCGCGCCACCTCCAGGCGCTTGAGCAGCCCGGCGGTGAGCACGCTCACCTGCGCGCCGGCGTAGTCGGCGAGCCCGACGTCGGCGAGCACCGCCTCGGCGCTCCGGCGCGCGGCGGCGACGCTCTTGTCGTGCAGCATGGCGCTGAGCGCCACGTTCTCGATGACGGTGAGGTGCCGATAGGGCTTGGGGATCTGGAAGGTGCGCGCGATGCCGGCGCGGGCGACATGATAGGGCTTCCAGCCGCGCAATGCTGCGGCCCTCGAACACCGCTTCGCCGGCGGTCGGCGGCAGCACGCCGGCGATCAGGTTGTAGAGCGTGCTCTTGCCGGCGCCGTTCGGGCCGATCAGGCCCAACAGCTCGCCCGGCTGGACCGCGAAGCTCACGTCGCGCACCGCCCACAGCGGCCCGAACGCGCGGCTGAGCTTGCGCACCTCCAGCAGCGCGGTCATGGCGGGTCTTTTCGTCGGACGCGGCTGAGCCGGTCGAGCACCCCGGCAATGCCGCTCGGGAAATAGAGCATCACGACGATGACGACGCCGCCGTAGATGGCGAGGTGCAGTCCATGCGCCGCATGGCCGAGATAGGACCGCAGCAGCTCGGACAGCGGCGTGATCGCGAACGAGCCGAGCACCGGGCCGATCGCGCTGCCGAGCCCGCCCAGCGCCGGCAGCAGCGCGAACTGGAACGACAGCTCCGGCGAGATCACGTGGGTCGGATCGAGATAGAGGAAATATTGCGCGAACAGCGAGCCGCCGATGCCGGTGATGAAGGCGCTGATGCACATCGCGCTCGTGCGCATCAGCAGCGGATTGATGCCGGCCGCGCTGGCCGCGTCCTCGTCGTCGCGCACGGCGAACAGGCGATAGCCGTAGCGCGAGCCCTCGATGAACTTGGCGGCGACGTAGACCACGACCAGATAGCCGAGCATCAGCACCGCATAGGCGCTCTTCGAGGCGAACACCATGTTGCTCACGCTCGGCACCGGCAGGATCGCCAGGCCTTCCGGCCCGCCGGTCAGGGTCGCCCAGTTGAGCGCGCCGATGCGGACCACCTCGGCGGCGGCCAGCGTCGACAGAATGAAGAACGGTCCGCGCAGCCGGGCGCAGATCAGCGGCGAGCAGCGCGCCGCAGGCCGCCGACAGCAGCCCGCCGAGCCAGATGCCGATCCACGGCGTGATCTCCGCCTTCACGCCGAGGATGGTCGAGGTATAGGCGCCGATGCCGAAGAACGCGGCGTGTCCGAACGAGATCAGCCCGGCATAGCCGCCGGCGATGTTCCAGGCGATCGCGAGGCCCGCCCACAGATAGGTCAGGATGATGACGTCCTGGATGTTCTGCGGAAGCCGGACGACCACCAGCGCGGCGCAGATCAGCAGCAGCGCGAGCTCGAACACCGACACGGTGCCGCGCTCCGGCATCAAGCGGCAGGCCGCCGACGCGGCGGAGCGAGCTGATGGCGTGCGTCGGACATTCCCGGTCTCAGTCGTTGATGCCGAGATTGGCGGTGCCCCTCTGGCCGAGCAGCCCGGAGGGACGGAGGATCATCACCAGCAGGAACAGGATGAAGAAGAACATCTGCCCGATAGGCGGGGGCGATGTAGTAGCTGCTCATCGACTGCACGACGCCGATGCAGATGCCGCCGAGCAGCGCGCCCTCGATGCTGCCCATGCCGCCGAGCACGACGATGACGAAGGCGATCAGCACGAAGTTGAGCCCGACGGTGGGAAACACCGAGAACAGCGGCATCATGATGCAGGCGGCGAGCCCGACCAGCGCCGAGCCGGCCGCAAAGGTGATCAGGAAGATGCGCGGGACCGGAATGCCCATGAGCTGGGCGGCTTCGCCGTCCTGCACGGTGGCGCGGATCGCCTTGCCGAGATAGGTCGACTTGATCATCCACTGCAGGCCGACCGTGCAGGCCGACCGCCACCAGGAAGCCGATCACCAGCTCCGGCTTGGCGTAGAACGGCCCGAACGTCCACGAACGTCCGCCGAGCAGCGGCGGCACGTCGAACAGGTCCGCCGACATCAGCATCAGCGCGACGTTCTGCATCAGGATCGACAGTCCCATGGTGGCGAACACGACGACCAGGTGCGGCTTGTCGAGCGCGGGAGCTGATGATCAGCCGGTGCACGAGCATGCCGAACAGGAACATGGCCGGCACGACGGCGACGATCGCGACATAGGGGTTGAGGCCGAGGAACTTGGTGACCGCCCAGGCGCCGTACATCGCGAGCATCAGGAACTCGCCGTGCGCGAAGTTGACGACGCGCAGCACGCCGAAGATCAGCGTGAGGCCGACGCTCATCAGGGCGTAGATGCTGCCGATGAGAATGCCGGAAAAGACGAGCTGGCCGACGGTGGTCATGACGCGTCACTGCGTAGGGTGGGCAAAATCGCCCGTCGTAGCGGTGCGATGAGGCACGGCTCTCGCGCGATTTTGCCCACCACGGATCGCGACGCGAGTGGCCGGTGGGCAAGATCGCGCACGCGCCGTTGCCCACGCCTCGAGGCACGGTCAGCGCGATTTTGCCCACCCTACGAAGCGCTCAGCGCTTGTCCCAGCCCGGCAGCGGCACCGTGACCGGCTCGTGCGTGGCGAGGGTCTGCGGGAAGACCTGGTTGTTGCCGTCCTTCTGCCACTGCCAGATGCCGATCGAGGCGCGCAGGTTCTGGCCGGCGTCCTTCGGGTCCTTCGGCCAGTCGTTGTTGGTGAACTTGATGCCGCTGCCGTTCACCAGGCTGCCCTCGGGAAGATCGAGCTTGAGCGCGATCTCGCGCAGCTCGCCCGGCTCGAAGGTCTTGGCCTTGGGGAAGACCTCGGTGAACAGCGCCCAGATCGCCGAGAAGCCGGCCGAGGCGTGACCGGCGGGCGGGCGCTTCATCTTCGCCTCGTAGCGCTTGTAGAACTCGTCGGCGACCTTGCGCACCTCCGGCTTGAGCACGTTCTGGTTCACGCGCGGCGGGAAGTCGGAGACGAAGATGCCGTTCACCATGCTGCCGATCGAATCGCGCAGATCGGGCGAGGAATAGCCGGCGCTCACGCCGATGAAGGCGGCGACATTGAAGTCGAGCTCCTTGGCCTTGCGCTGGAACAGGATCGCGTCGTTGGGGAACGAGATCGCGATCAGCACGTCGGGCTTGACGTCCTTGAGCTTCTGCACGATCGGCGTCATGTCGGTGGCGAACTGATCGTAGCCCTCGTCGTAGACGAGCGAGAGACCCTTGGTCTTCATGTAGTCGCGCACGCCGTCGCCGACCGACTTGCCGAAGGCGCGGTTTTCCCACAGCAGCGCGATGCGCAGATTGGCGGCCGGCTTGCCGAGCTTCTGGGCGAGCACGTCGGTGGTGAAATCGACGGCGGCCTGGCTGTAGCGGTAGGAGGCGGCGCCGACCTGGAAGGTGTGCTTGAAGCCGCGCCGGGTGATGATCTCGGCGGCGCCGGTGGCCTCCCAGTGGAAGACGCCGTGCCGCTCGGCCGCCTGGCTGGTCGCGATCGCGAGCGGGGAGGCGAACGAGCCGGTGGTGATCTTGATGCCCTCGCGGGTGATGATGCGCTCGGCTTCGCTGATCGCCGCGGTCGGGCTGGTGGCGTCGCCGTGCACGAACTCGATCTTGCGGCCGTTGACCCCGCCCCGCTCGTTGATCATGTCGCGGGCGATCTGCATCGCCTCCCAGTTCTCGATCCCGTTCTTGGCGAAGGGACCGGTGAGCGGAAGCAGCACGCCGATCTTGATCGGCTGTTGCGCGACTGCCGGCGCGGCCGGCCAGCAGGGCGAGCGCCGCCGCGGCGGGTGCGAGAAACCTCAACGCAGATCGCATGATCTCATCTCCATGATCGTAACCAGGGCTTTGGATGCATGCTAACAAGCGCGCAAACATACAGCAATTGCATTGATCCGACGGGAGCGAGCACGGCACGCGAATATCGATGCACGCATTCCGCGAGCGAGCGGAGCGACGCGCTGACGCTACGCACCGTCGGCCATGAGCAGATCGAAGTCGCCGCGCAGCACGGCGTCGAGCCTGCCGGTGCGCCAGCTGCCGTCGCCGCTGCGAACGAGCGGCGACGGTTCGCCGCGATAGCGCCGGACCACCACGCTCGGCGGGTCCTTGTCGAAGGCCGCGATCAGCGCGCTCTGCATCCGGGCCGCCGGCACGTCGCCGAGCGGCGCGACCGCGAGGCGGACGCGCGCCGTCGCGCGGGTCGCGCCCTCGCTGCCGTCGGCCAGCTCGAGCACATGCAGCCCGCATTCGCGTGCCAGGACCCGATGGGCGCCGAATCCGCTGACCAGCAGCAGCGGCAGCGCGCCCGCCGCGCCGCGTTGGATCTCCGACACCTGCATGTGCCGATTGTCCGACCAGGCTCGATACATATCGAGCAGCTGCCGGCACCACGCATCGAATGCCCGGCTGTCGCCCGCCGCCGGCTTGAGCGCGGGCTCGACCATGACGGCGACCTCGATGGCGGCACCCTCGAAGACGTCCTTGATGCCTTGCTTGACCAGGTGGAGCTGCAGCGCGAGCCGCGACATCAGCTCGCGGGAATAATAGTCGCGCCGGCCGCCCCCGCGCGACAGCCGGCCGCGCAACGCCTCGACCGTTCCGGCCGCGGCGGCGACGCGGTCCATCAGCGCGAGCCGCGCGAGCGTCTCGAAGCGCTGAGGCTTTTCCCAAAAGCCCGGCGTGCTCATCTCGTCGGAAAGGCGCCGCTTGAGATCCTCCCAATCGGACGAGCCGAGAATCTGCTCGATGTCCTTGGCCTCGGCCATGAGCGCGTCGAATTCCGCACTGCTTCCACTCGGCGCCAGAATCATCGACGGCAACGAGGCCGGTGGGCCGCCGCCATCGAGGCTCGGCGGCGCCGAAGCGGCCGGCGTCTCGTCGTCGGGATCGACGAACTCGGCCTGGATGGCGCGGCCGTCGCTGCGAAAGAACACGAACTGCTCGCCTTCGGGAAAACGCTTCTCGACGATGGTGCCGGCGAGCGGCGCGATCACGTATTGCTCGATGGCGCGCTTGAGCGGCCGCGCGCCCATTTCGGGCGAAAAGCCCTTCTCGAGCAGAAACTCCAGCGCGGAGGCTTCCCACTCCACCGCCCAGGCACGGTTCTTCAGGCCGCGGCGCTCCAGAACGCCGGTCAGCTCCTTGCGCAGGATGACGCGCATCAGATCGCGCGTGAGCGGACGGAACACGATGATCCTGTCGATCCGGTTCTGGAACTCGGGCCGATAGGTCTGGCTGATGGCCTTGATGATCTGCTCGGTCGTGAAAACATCCGTTGCCGGCGCAAAGCCCAAGCCCGCGGTCTGGTGGCTGGTGGCGCCGAGATTGGTGGTCATGATGATGAGGCAGTGGCGGAAGTCGGCGACCTGACCGAACGTGTCGGTCAGCCGCGCATCGTCGAACACCTGCAGAAACAGGTCCCAGATGCGCGGGTGCGCCTTCTCGAACTCGTCCAGCAAGACCACCGAGAACGGCTGCTTGCGCACGTGGCTGATGAGCGACGCGGTCTCCGGGGACGTGGTGCTGCCGAGGATCGTGGCAGTCGATTCGGCGGTCTGAAATTCGCTCATGTCGAGACGGATCAGGCGGTCGTCCGAGCCGAACAGATATTCGGCCGCGGTCTTGGCCAGCTCGGTCTTGCCGGTGCCGGTCGGGCCCGCGAACAGGAACACGCCGATCGGCCGCTCGGGATCGTTCAGTCCGGCCTTGAGCATGGCAATGCGATCGACCACGCTCTTGATGGCTTCGTCCTGGCCGATCACGCGGCTGGCGAAGAATGCCCGAATGGAGGCGAGGTCGATGCGCTCCTTGTTGTCGAGGATCGAGATCGGGAGACCGGTCAGTTGCGACAACGTCTCCAGCACCTCGCGCGGGCGTGACCTTCGTTCCCTTCTCGACCCGGCTGGCGGTGAGCTTGATGAGCTGGATCGCCGATCCGGGAAAGCCGGCGGCGCTGAGGTATTGGCGCGCGGAGCTCACCGCCGCGTCGGCGCATTGCGGGTCGATCGCCACGCCGGCTTGCTCCGACATCCGGCGCGCGACGGTACGGGCGAGCGACAACGTATCCGCTTCCGATTGCGACTCGAGCCGCACCACCGCGAAAATGCTGCGCAGCGCCGGCCGCATTTGCAGCAGGTGCGCGGTGCTGGTCGGGGTGGCTTCGGTCCAGACCACGAGCCGGCCGGAGACGATGGCCGGAAGGATCTGATCGAGGATGCTGGCGCTTTGCCCCTGATGGGTGCCGCTGCGCGCGAGCTGCAGCAGATCCGGGATGTACCAGATGAGCTTCTTGGTGGCGGTGAGCTCGTCGACCGTCTGGCGGATACGGCCCTCGAGCTGGCCGAACCATTGCTGGCCGGCCATGAGATCGGCGCCGCTCGCCTCGAACACGCTCCAGCCCTGCCGCGTGACCCGCCCGGCAAGCAGCCGCAGGAACGAGGTCTTGCCGACCAGCCGCTCGCCGCTCACCAGCAGCGGCCGGATCGCCCCCTGCTGCAAGGTGGCCGCGGCCGTCGTGAGGACGACGCGCCAATCGTCGGGCTCGACCAAATGGAGCGGCTCGGCGCGGTCGGCCCAGAAGCGGCCGAATGTCGTCAGAAAGGCGCGATCGATGCTGCCGCGCACGATCTCATCGAGCTCGGCCACCAGCGCCCTGGCGAGCGGATGGTCGACGCGCTCGAGAAAGGCGCGCACGACCGCGTGCGGCGCGGCGAACGGCTCGTCGAGCGACCGAGCCGAAGTCGGCGACGTCGCCAAGCTCGGCGCGGCGGGCGAAATAATCCCGCACCAGCAGCGGAAGAATGGGGTTGTCGCGCCACCATTCCTTGGCGCCGGCCACGGCGGCGCCGACCGGCGGCCGCGGCTCCGCCGTCAGGAAATATTCGAGCGCGAAATACATCGCCCAAGGCGCAACCCGGTCGAACTGCGCGACCACCTGATCGAGCGCCTCGCTGCGGTCGTTCGCTTCGCGCGAGCGCCGCGAAGGCCGTGCAGGAGAGCCCCCAGTTGGCCCCATGCGCGTATTGCAGCACGACATCCAAGGGGACGGCCGGATCCGCGAGCGCGCGGGCGGCCTGCTTGAACTCGGGGTGCTCGGTCAGCTCGCGCGGGTGCGCGGAGCTGTTGCTGAATGGCGCGAACGAGGCCTCGAGCTCGTGCAGCCGCGGCGCCGCGAGCCGAGCTGGTTTCGGCCGGGTCCAAGGCACGGCGCCTCGGCGCTGGCGTCGGCACCGGAGCTCTGGTTGCGCCGCCTGCTTGCGCCGGTGCCATTCCGGCGAGCAAGCTCCCGACGGCGATCGCGATCAAGAGGAGAACGACGTATTTGGTTTCCAAAGCCGGTACCCTACAAAGGCTTCCGAGCGCGGCGGTGCGCATCGAGACGGCCGGCATGGTTTGCCAGACCGGTCAACAATGCAAGGACCGCGCCGCGAACGAGGCCAATCGCCCCCGTTCGCATGCGCATCATTGCGGCTCCAGCTTGGCGATTCGGATGTACTCGCCCCAGGCGCCGATATCGCGCAACAGGCGCGCCTGCGCTTCTTCCGGCGTGGCGATCCAGGGATCGCCGCCGTAGTTCTTCAGGAATGCCTGTGTCTCCGGCGTGGCCACGACCTCGCTGAACCATCGATTCAATTGAGCGACGATGGGTTTCGGCGTCGCGCTCGGCACCATGGCGGCGAACCAGCCGACAAGGTCCATGGCGACGCCGGACTCGGTCATGGTGGGCAGCTCCGGATTCGACTTCAGGCGCTCGGCCGAGGCGACGGCGAGCACCCGCAGCCTGCCCTCGCGATGCTGGCTCAGCGCAAAGACCGGGTCTTGCAACGCGTAATCGACCTTGCCGCTCGCAATGTCGTTGAGCGCATCCGCCGCCAACCGGTAATGGACCATGACGGCTTCCAGACCCGCCCTTTCCTTGTAGATGGCGCCCATCACGACGCCGGAATTCGCCGACACCGCAAAGGTGGCCTTGTCGCCCTTCTGCTTCAGGTAGGCGGTCAGCTCGGCCACGTTCTTCCACGGCCGCTTGGCATCGACCGCCAACATGAAGGCCTGCTTGTTGATCGTCGCCACCACCTGGATGGCCTTGGCGGCATCGAACGGCGGCTTCTTGATCAAGTGCATGTTGGACGCCACGGTGTTGCCGGCGTGAATGAAGATCGTGTGGCCGTCGGGCTTCGATCGCACCATGTATTCGGCCGCGATGTTGCCGCCGGCGCCGGGCTTGTTCTCCACGATCACCGTGCGCTTGACGATCGGACGCATCTTCTCGGCGAAGTAGCGCACGATCACGTCGGCGCCGCTGCCGGCCGGAAACGCGCAGACGAAGCGGATGTCCTGGCTCGGATAGTCCTGCGCGCTCGCGCCGCACGGCGCCAGCGAGAGAGCCGCCGCCAGCAGCACCCCCGGGGTTGTTGCGCGCATCAGCCATGCCGACTTCTGTTTCATGTGTTGCTCCCTTGATAGCTCAGTAGCGATAGCGTGGGCAAAGGTGCGCTACACCTCGCGCGATACGGAGAGCCGGCTTTCGCGCCCAAAGCCCGTCGACGACGGGCATAAACGCCCTGATGGCCCACCCTACCCGGCGCCCCTCAACTCATTGCGGTTGGATCCCGGCCGCGCGCACGTATCCCTCCCACTCCTTGACGTTTTGCCTGAACAGCGCCTGTCCTTCCTCGGGCGTGGCGATGAACGGATCGCCCCCGAAGCTGCTCAAGAACTTCTTCGTCTCCTCGGTGGCGAGAACCTCGTTGAACCACGCGTTCAGCTTTTCGATGATCGGCCGCGGGGTGGCGGACGGCACCATGGCGGCAAACCAGGTGAGCAACTCGACGCCGGGGGCCCCGGCTTCGGCCATGGTCGGCAGCTCCGGCACCGCCTGCATGCGCTGCGGGGTGCTGACCGCGAGCATGCGCAACCGCCCGGCCCGCGCCTGGCTCAACGCGAACACCGGATCCATCATCCCGTAGTCGAGGACGCCGCTGGAAAAGTCGTTCAAGCTGTCGTTGGCGGTTCGGTAGGGCACGTCCACAGCCTTGACGCCGGTCGCCCGCTTGTAGAGCTCGCCCATCACCTTGCCACTGGTATTCGACTGAGCGTAGCTCGCCTTTTCGCCCTTTTGCTTCATCGCGGTGGTCAGCTCGGCCAACGTCTTGTAAGGGCTGCTCGCAGGCACCATCACCATGAACGGCTGCTTGTTGACGCCGGCGGCAATCTGCAAGTCTCTGGCGGCGTCGATCGGCGGCTTCTTGAACAGATGCATGTTGGCCGCTATGGCGCTCGCGGCATGGACGTAGACGGTGTGACCGTCCGGTTTCGACCGCGCCGTGTACTCGGCCGCGATGTTGCCGGCGGCTCCCACCTTGTTCTCGACGATGATGGTCCGGTTGGCGATCGGTCGCACCTTCTCGGCCATGTATCGGACGAGCACGTCAGCGCCGCTCCCCGCGGGAAAACCGCACATGAAGCGGATATCCTGACTCGGATAGGCTTGAGCGTGGGCGCCGGTCGGAACGGCGCCCGCCGCGGCGGCGAACGCGAGCGCTAATCCGGCGGGCCGCAATAGCCACGTCAACCTGATACTCATGAGCCTTCCTCCTTCTCGAACGATCGGACCGGCAGGCGCCGCCCGTCGATGATGGCCAGTTTGGGCCGATTTATCGCGATCGACTCGTTGATCCTTATCGGAACGCCTCCTCGCGGGTCTTGCGGAACTGCGGCAGCACGATCAAGGCGATGACCGCCACCGTCATGACCAGCAAGGTCGCCGAGATCGGCCGCTCGAAGAACACCATCGGGTCGCCGCGCGAGATCACCAGCGACCGCCGAAGGTTCTCCTCCATCAGCGGCCCCAGAATGAATCCCAGCACCAGCGGCGCGGGCTCGCAGCCAAATCGCAACAGAATGTAGCCGAACACGGTGAACACCGCACACAGCACCAATTGGGCGATATTGGTGTTGGTGCTGTAGACGCCGATGACGCAGAACAGCAGAATGGCCGGATAGAGCAGACGATACGGAACCGACAGCAGCCGCACCCAGATTCCGATCAGCGGCAGGTTGATCACCAGCAGCATCAGATTGCCGATCCACATGCTGGCGACCATTCCCCAGAACAGGTCCGGGCGTTTGGTCATCACCGCCGAGCCCGGCTGAATGCCCTGGATGATCATGGCCCCCATCATCAGCGCCATGATGGCGTTGGAGGGCAAGCCGAGAGTCAGCAGTGGAATGAAGGAGGTCTGCGCCGCCGCGTTGTTGGCGGCTTCCGGCCCCGCCACGCCCTCGATGGCGCCGCGGCCGAACCGGCTCGGATCCGCGGCGACCTTCTTCTCGAGCGTATAGCTCGCGAACGCCGCCAGCACGGCACCGCCGCCGGGCAGGATGCCGAGGAGCGAGCCCAGCGCGGTGCCGCGCAGCACCGGCCGCCACGCGTCCCGGAAGTCCTGCATGCTCGGCCAAAGGTCCCGCATCTTGGCGGCGAATTGCGGCCGCGGCAGCGTCGGCTGCTCCAGGTTGCGGACGATCTCGACGATGCCGAACATCCCGATCACCAGGGGAAGGAAGTCGATGCCGTCCCACAGCTCCGAAACGCCGAACGTGTAGCGCGTGAGCCCGCTGTTGACGTCGGTGCCGACGAGACCGAGCAGCAGGCCGACCAGCACCATTCCCACCGCCTTGATCACCGAGCCGTGCGCGAGGATGACGGCAGTGACGAGACCGAGCACCATCAGTGAAAAATAATCCGGCGAATTGAATTCCTGGGCGATCGCCGCGAGCGGCGGGCCGAACGCCGCGATGAACACGGTGCCGACGCAGCCGGCGAAGAACGAGCCCAGCGCCGCGACCCCGAGCGCCGCGCCGGCGCGCCCCTGCTTCGCCATCTGGTGACCGTCGAGACAGGTCACGATCGATGCCGCCTCTCCGGGGATGTTCACCAGGATCGACGTGGTCGAGCCGCCGTATTGCGCGCCGTAATAGATGCCGGCCAGCATGATCAGCGAGGACAGCGGATCGAGCCCGAAGGTGATCGGCAGCAGCATCGCGATGGTGGGGATCGGCCCGATGCCCGGCAGCACCCCGATCAAGGTGCCGAGCAGGCAGCCGAGCAGCGCGAAGCCGAGATTCTTGAACGACACCGCCGCGCCGAAGCCGGTCGCCAGGTTCTGGAAGACGTCGAGCTCCATGTCACCGGCCCCACCAGGCGGGCAACGGCTGTCCCAGCAGGTAGACGAACACGGTCACCGCGAAGATCGCGAGGCCGGCGCCGAGCAGGAGCGTTTCGGAGAGCTTCACGTCACGGCGCGCAAAGGCCGCGAGCAGCGTCAGCAGCACCGCCGTCAACGCCAAGCCGACAAATTCGATCAGAACGCCGAAAATCAAGATCGCCGCGACGACGAAGGCAGATCGGGCGCAGTTGCACCGGCTCGACCGGCGGCCCCTCGACGCTCAAGCCGCGCAATCCGACGACGATCCCGATCGCCAGGATCAGGATGCTCAGCACGGTCGGGAAATAGCCTGGCCCCATGCGCGCAGCGGTGCCGAACGCGAGCTCGCTGCCGAAGTAAAGGCCGGCGAGCCCGATCAGCATGAACACCAGGCCTGCCCCGAGATCCTGGGGGCTTTTCACCCGCAGCATGCGGTTTACCTCCACCGGCCGACGTCGGCTGCCGCGCTGAACGCGCAGCGACGCAGCGTCGATCCTACCGGTGAAAGCGGCGTCGGGTAAGCGGCGCGGCATTCGGAAAGACCTCGGTGGGCAGGCACCCAACGTCGGTCGGACTGACTCCGCGAATCCCGCACGGAGACACGCCCAGCGGGCCTAGGTGATCGCGTCGAGGCCCTTCGATTTCACAATGGACAAGAGTTTTAGCGACGGGCCGCTCGGCCGCTTCTCGCCGCGCTCCCACTCGCTGACAAGCTTCGGCTTTACATTGAGATAATGCGCAAACACGCCCTGGCTGACGCCCGCACGCTTGCGAATGGCAGCAATCTCCTTGGCAGACAACGGTTCTACTGCCGTGAGGCACGAGGCGTCGAACTCGCGCATGGTGGCCTTGTCCATCAGACCAATGCGGTGCAGTCCGGCGGCGGTCTCATGGATCGCGGCTGACAACCGGCTGCGCGGCTTGCCGGCCTTAATTTTCCTCTTGGTCATCGCAAATCAGCTCCCTCAACTCTCTCTCGTGTACGGCCAGCGCAATCTGTTCGTCGGTGTAGCTCAGGTAATGCCTCGCCAGCTTTTTCAGGTCGTCCAATTCCCGCGGCAACCCCTATTGCTCCATCGTGCTGGCGGCGAAGAGCTCGTCGAGCTTCATCAGCCGCGGCGTCAGCCCTTGCTCGAGCGAATATTGCGCCACCGTTTCGAGCACGAGCCGGTTGGCGACCACGCCGTGGCGAATGATCGGCGCGTGCAGCGCCTTCTTCGCTTCGGCGGGAAGCAATCCGGCCTCGAGATGATACTCGGTATGCTCGATGCGCTGCCGCTCGGCGAGCTCGTTCGCGCGGTGGAACGCCTTGAGGATGTTCAGGATCGCCCACGGGTGCTGCTCGGCAAGCTCGCGCTTGATCACCATGCCATGATTGATCGGATAGAGGCCGGTCTTGCGATAGAAGCGGATGCCCTCGGCCAGCGGATCGGGGAACAGCGGCTTGATCGCCGGGTGGCGATGGAGATCCGCGGTGCTGCGATCGATCAGGTTGGGATCGACCAGATAGAACAGCACGGCGTCGAGCTCGCCGGACAGCATCATCGAGCCGATGTTCTTCTCGACCGGAATCCGGTTGACGGTCACGCCCGGCGGCGGGACGAATCCGGTGGCGCCGCCGTGGCTGTGCGACGGCGGCCGCTCCATCCAGAATTCCATCTCCTTCGGCGACGACGCCGAACTCGTGCTGCAGCACGCCGCGCGCCCACAGCGCCGCGGTCTGCTGATATTCGGGCACGCCGACGCGCTTGCCCTTGAGGTCGCCGGGCGCGTCGATGCTCGCGTCCTTGCGCACCAGAATGCCGGTGTGAAAGAAGCGCCGGGTGGTGAACACCGGGATGCCGACGAAGCGGTCGTCGCCCTTGGCCTTCGCCATCATCAACGAGGACAGCGACATTTCGGAGACGTCGAATTCGCCGAACCGCAGCTGCCGCCAGAACAGCTCGGACGGATGCAGCACGGTGGGAATAAGATCGATCGCGTCCGCGACGATCTTTCCGTCGATGATCGGCCAGGTCCGCGGATTGGAGGTGAGACCGATGCTGAACTGCAATTTCATGAGCTCCGCCCTTACACCGTTTGCACGACGCCCTGATCGGACGAGCGGCCTGCCAGCATCCGGGTGGCTTCGTACGTCATCACGACCTCGTCGTCCTGGTTCTTCACGTCGATCCTGGATACGACGATGCCGCGATTGCCTTTCGAGGTGGGACGCACGGAAGTCACCTCGATCTCGCCGTGGACGGTGTCGCCGACGCGGACCGGCGCGAGCACCTGCTTCTTGAGCTCGAGCATCGCGAGCCCGGTGCCCTGGATCATGCTCTGGCAAAGCAGCCCCTCGATCAGGCTGTAGGTCAGCGCCGCCGGCACGAATTGCCCTTGGATCGCGCCCTTGTCGGCGCCGAAGGTGCGGTCGATGAAGATCGTCTCCAGCATTCCGGTCACGCCGATGAAGAGCACCAGGTCGGTCTCGGTGATGGTGCGATTGAGCGTGCGAAACCGCTGTCCGGGCGAGAGCTGCTCCCAGGTGAACCCAAGGCCGAGCGTCTGCATGAACAGTGTCTCCCGACAGGTCGGCTTCCGCGGCCGGCACGGCATCACCGCACTGACAGTTCCTTAGCCGCAGCCGCCGGATGATTTCCAGCCCGCCCGCGTTCGCGTGCCGGGCAAATCCAGGGAGTGCCTGAGTTTGCGCGTGAGGTTCGTGCCCGGTATCTTGCAAGCAAGCCTGTTCGGAGCGCGTCGCAAATGCAGTTGAACGCACGTCCGACTTCCAATTTTCGGCTTGCGCTGTCGCTCGCTCGCCTCCTCGGCGTGGCGGCCGCGCTGCTCGCGCTGACCGCCGCCGGCATCTGTCTCGGCGGACACCTATCCCAGTCGGCCGATCCGCATCGTCGTGCCCACCCAGGCCGGCGCGGCGCAAGACATCCTGGCGCGGCTGCTGCAGCCTTACCTGGAGAAATCGCTCGGCCAGCCGATCATCGTCGAGAACCGCTCGGGCGCGAGCACCATGATCGGCACCGACGCCGTCGCCAAGGCGACGCCGGACGGCTATACGCTGCTGATCGTGCCGACGACGTTCACGGTCAATGCGGCGCTGAACCCGAAGCTCACCTTCGACCTCGAGCGCGATTTCGAGCCGATCACCGTCCTGGTCAAGAACCCGCTGCTGTTTGCGGTCAACGCCAAGGTGCCGGCGCGCACGCTGGCGGAATTCGTCGCGCTCGCCAAGGCCGAGCCGGGCAAGCTCAATTACGGGACCTCCGGCGCGTCCACCCAGGCGCACCTGCTGCTTGAGATGTGGAGCGCGCGTGCCGGCATCAAAATGCAGCACATTCCCTATCGCGGCGGGGCGCCGGCGGCGCTCGCCGTGTCGGCCGGCGAGGTGCAACTCGTCCTCCTCTCGCCGCTCGGGATCTTGCCGCAGGTCGACGCCGGGCTGGTGCGCGCGATTGCGACCGGCGGGCTCACCCGCGATCCGAAATTTCCGGATTTGCCGACGGCCGCCGAATCCGGATTTCCGGGCTTCGAGGCCGTGCAGTGGCTCGGTCTGCTGGCGACCGGAGGGACGCCCAAGGAGATCGTGCACAAGCTCAATGATGCGGTGAACCGCGCGCTGCGCGAGCCCGATCTGGCAGCGAAGCTCGCGGCGCAGGGCACGACGCCGGCCGGCGGCACGCCCGACGAGTTCAGGGCGCTGATCGCAAGCGAGATCCGCAACTGGAAGGAAACCGCGCAACGCGCCGGCATCAAGGCCGAATAGCGCTCGATTGGACGAAGCGCGAGCATCCGTCAGTTGGACGGCTTCGGCGGCCCCTCGCCCGGGATCGTTCCCGGCGGCAGCGCGTAGCAGAAGTCCGCCACCGCGCCCGGCGTGGTCCACCAGACGCGATCGCGCTTGGCATGCTCGACGCAGTGCTTGAGCGCCTTGCGCAGCGGCGGCAGCCGGAACGGCTGGCCGACCACGAACGGATGCAGCGACAGCGTCATCACCAGCGGCTGGGCGACGCATTGCTCGACCATCTCGTCGAACTGGTCGACGATCATGTCGGCGAATTCGCGCGCGGTGTTCTCGCGATGGATGATGGACGCGGAATCGTTGAGCTCGGCCGGATAGGGCACCGACAGGATCGGCCCGGCGCGCGTGCGCAGCCAGAACGGCTGGTCGTCGGCCGGCCAGTCCATCACGTAGCTGTAGCCGGCCTCCTTCAGGAGGTCCGGGCGTGACGTTGCTTTCCGCGGCGGCGGGGCCCATCCAGCCTTTCGGCGGACGGCCTTCCCGCCTGGCGATCTCCTGGGTGACGTCGTCGATCAGCCGCCGCTCGTCGAGCTCCCAGAGATCGCCCTGGCGCTCGGCATTGGTGCGGCCGTGGCCGACGATCTCGTCGCCGCGCTGCCGGATGCGGTCGCAGATCTGCGGGTGATATTCATAGAGCAGTGAGTTGATGTTGTGCGCCGCCGGCAGCTTGAGCTGCTCGAACAGATCGAACAGGCGCCAGATGCCGACCCGGTTGCCGTAGTCGCGCCAGGAGTAGTTGCGCTGCTGCTGCGGCTCGCCCTTCTTGGCCGGGTCCCAGCCGGTGCCTTTGCGATAGGCGTAGACCTCGATATTGGTGGTGGCGCAGAACGCCAGCCGCTTGCCGCCCGGCCAGGAATAGTCCTTGCGCTCGCCGATGACCGAATAGTCGTAGCGGTGATGTTGCGGGAGCGTCAGCATCGAGGTCCTCCGTCGGTCGAGTGGGAGCTCACGCGTGGCCGGCATCCGACCACGGCATCAGCAGTCGTTCCGCCAGCGCCACCGCCCCGAACAGCAGGACGCCGAGCACGCTGAGCCAGACCAGCGCGGCCCACGCCAGCGGGCTGTCCAGCTGCGAATTGGCGGTCAGCAGCAGGTTGCCCAGCCCGCCGACCGAGCCGACGAACTCGCCGATCACCGCCCCGATGACGGCGAGCGTGACCGCGACCTTGGCGCCCGAGAAGATGAACGGCAGCGCCGCGGGGAACTGCACCTTGGCGAACACCTGCAGCGGTGAAGCGCGCAACGAGCGCGCCAGCTCGAGCAGGCCCGCGGGCGTGGAGCGCAGCCCGGTCGCGGTATCGACCACGATCGGGAAGAACGCCACCAGGAACGCGATCGCCAGCTTCGACTCCATGCCGAGCCCGAACCAGACCAGGATGATGGGCGCGATCGCCACCTTCGGCACCGACTGCATCGCCACCAGAATTGGATAAAGCGCGAGATTGAGCGTGCGCGAGTTCGCCACGCAGACGGCGAGCGGAATGCCGATCACCACCGCCAGCCCGAACCCATAGACGCTTTCGAGCAAGGTCGGCCAGGTCTCGCGCAACAACAGGTCGTAGCGCGAGACCGACGCCCAGAAGATATCGGTCGGGCTCGGCATCACGATGCGGCTGACGCCGAAGGCCTGCGTATAGGTCTGCCAGGCAATCAGGATGACCGCCACGCCGGCCAGCGGGTAGAGCGCGCGGTGGAGCTTTCGCCATGTCATCGGGTGATCCCCAAGGCGCGGCCGGCGCGGTGCTGGAGCTGGGTAAACTGCGCCGAATAGCGGATTTCGGGCGTGCGCGGATACGGCAGCGGCACCTCGATGTAATCGGCGATGACGGCCGGCCGCTTGCTGAACACCACGACGGCGTCCGAGAGATAGATGGCTTCGCTGATGCTGTGGGTGACGAACATCACCGTTGCGCTGGTCTTGGCGCGAATGTCGAGCAGGAGATCCTGCATTTCCATGCGCGTGAGCTCGTCGAGCGAGCCGAACGGCTCATCCATCAGCAAGAGCTTCGGGCGATGGATCAAGGCACGGCACAGCGCCACCCGTTGCTGCATGCCGCCCGACAGTTGCGACGGATAGGACTTCTCGAAACCCTGGAGATCGACAAGCGCGAGCAGCTCCATCGCCCGCTCGAGCGCCGCGCGATTGTTCTCATGGCGGATTTCCATCGGGAACAGCACGTTCTTGAGCACCGAGCGCCAGGGCATCAGGTTGCTCTGCTGGAACGCGATGCCGAAATCCGGCTGCGGCTCGGTGACGTCGACGCCGTTGATCTGCACGACACCGCTGGTGGCGCGGATCAGGCCGCCGACGATCTTGAGAAACGTCGTCTTGCCGCAGCCGCTCGGCCCGAGCAGGGTGACGAGCGTGCGCGGCCTCAGGTCGAAGGACACCGCCGCGATCGCCACCAGCGGACCCTGGTCGGCGCGCGGGAATTCCCGGCGGACGTCGCGAAAATGACCAAACGCGCCGGGGACAGACGTGCTCCGCCCGGATGGGTCGGCGCCTGGTTGCTGCATCGCTCCGGTCGCGCTCGCGGTCTCAGGGCGTGATCCCGGGATCGGGAAGAAAGCCGGCGGCATAGACGTCCGCGGCGGCGGGTGGCGTGCCGGTCATGCCGACGTACTTGGCGACGAAATCCACCGCCGACTTCATCTTCGCGGGATCGAACCAGCCCAAGCCGTGCCGCTTCACGTCGGCGGTCACCGCCAGATCGCCCACGATGTTGATTTCCGCCACGATGATCTCGGGCTTCAGGCTCGCGATCGATTTGATCTGCTCGTCCGCGGCCTTTTGCGGGTTGGCGAGCGCGAGCTTCCATCCCTTGAGCCCGGCGCGCAGGAAGCGCTTCACCACGTCGGCGTTCTTGGCGAGATAGTCCTCGGTCGCGGCGATGCCGTTGGAATAGAGCTCGAGCCCGTGGTCGCTGAGCAGGAAGGTCCGCAGCTCGGTCTTGGCGTCCTTGGCGCCGACCTCCAATCCGGGCTTGGCCATCACGAAAAACTCGATCGCCGGCACCTGCCCCGACAGCAGCGTGGTCGCACGCGCCGGCGGCGCGACGTTGACGATCTTGAGCTTGCCCGGGTCGAGGCCTTTCTGGGCCATGAAGCCCTCGATCACCTTCGGGGTGAAGCTGCCGGCTCCGCTTCCCAAGGTCAAACCTTCGAGCTGCTTCGGCTGCGTGACATTGGCGCCGTTGGCCAGGCTGAAGATCGCGTACGGCGCCTTCTGATAATTGACCGCCACCATCCTGAGCTTCGAGCCGTTGGCGCGCGCGAGCACGACGCTCGGAACGTCGACGAACGCGATGTTGGCGATGCCCGCCTCCACCGCCTGGATGGTCTGCGCGGTGCCCTGGCTCGGAATGATGGAGACGTCGAGACCCTCGTCCTTGAAGTAGCCTTGCGAGAGCGCGAGGTACCAGGGCGCATGCCGGCCGAGCGGGATGAAGTCGAACGAGAGGACGACCTTGGTGAGCGGCCTGTCGCCCGGCGGCCCTTGCGCCAATGCCGGCGACGACAGCGACGCCGCCGCGAGAATGGAAACGATCGCGCTCCGCACGGCAGCATGCCACCGATCCATGTGAAACCCCTTCTGTTTGGCGACCCCCTTGAGCGGCGGCCGCGCGCGACCGCCGGCGCCCGTCAGCATAACGGGCGTCGATCTATTCTCGATGCTGCTATCGGACAATCGACAGGTCAATGGATTTTCGATAATCCAATGACCGCAAATTCAAGTGCGGGTGCATGACGACCGCAGCGATCACCGTGTCGGCCGAGCAGCTTTGCGCGCTGGTCGCGCGCATGTTCACGGCGTGCGGGCTGACGCCGGACGCCGCGCAACGCGTGGCCGCCGGTCTGGTCGAGGCGGATCTGGCACGGCCTGCCCTCGCACGGCGTGATGCTGGTCGACATGTATATCGAGCGCATCCGCCGCGGGTCGGTGTCGACGAGGGATCGGGCCGATGTGGTTTCGGATCGCGGCTGCGCCGTCGTGCTCGATGCCGGTCACGCGCTCGGCCATCTGACCGGCGAGCAGGCGATGGAGCTTGCGATCGAGCGCGCCAAACTCTCGGTGCCGGCGTCGCCGCCGTGCGGCATGGATTTCATTTCGGCACCGCCCGCCGCTACGCGCAACAGGCGGCGCAAGCCGGGTGCATCGGCATCGCCATGTGCAACACGCGCCCGCTGATGCCGGCGCCGGGCGGCGCCGAGAGGGTGGTCGGCAACAATCCGATCGCGATCGCGCTGCCGGTCGCCGGCGCCGTGCCGATCGTGCTCGACATGGCGACGAGCGAAGCCGCCATGGGCAAGATTCGGCTGGCCGAGAAGGCGAACGAGCCGATCCCGGCCAACTGGGCGGCCAAGTCCGACGGCACGCCGACCACGAGCGCCGCCGAAGCGGTGGCCGGCATGTTGCTGCCGTCGGGCGGACCGAAGGGCTTCGGCCTCGCATTCGTCATCGACCTCATGTGCGGCCTGCTCTCGGGCGGCGCCAGCGGCGGTGAGGTGCGGCCGCTCTACGGCGATCTGTCGGTGCCGTATGATTGCTCGCATCTCTTCATCGCGATCGACGTGGCGCATTTCTGCGATCTCGACGGCTTTCGCATGCAAGCCGCGGCCGCGGCCGATCGGCTCAGGTCCGGGCAGCGGCGGCCGGGGTCGAGCTTGTTCGCCCGGGCGTACCGGGAATGGCGCAAGCGCGAGCGTTCCGGCGGCACCGTCGAGCTTGCCCCGGCGGTGGCCGACATGCTGGTCAGGTTCGCGCGCGCGAGCTTCGCGTTTCGGCTGCA
>CAVPTV010000005.1:0-391171 GCA_963708765.1 uncultured Alphaproteobacteria bacterium
TAGTTCAGCTTGCCCGGCTGCGCCTTGGCGCCGGCGATGACGTCCTTCACGCTTTTGAAGTCGCTCGCTGCATTGACGTACATGAACACCATGCTCTTCGCCGTCAGCGTGATCGGGACGAAGTCGTTGAACGGATCGTAGGGCGGGTTGCGGTAGAGGTACTGGTTCATGGTCAGCGTCGAGTCGATCGCCATCAGCAGCGTGTAGCCGTCGGGCGCGGCCTTCGCGACCTGCTGCGCTCCGATCACCGTGTTGGCCCCGACCCGGTTCTCGATCACGACCGGCTGGCCCCAATCCTCGGTCATTTTCTGCCCGATCATGCGCGCGAGCACGTCCGAAGGCCCACCCGCCGGGAACGGGACGACGATCTTGATCGAGCGATTGGGAAAGGCCGCGACCTCGGGCGACTGTTGTGCCGTAACCGGGCCGATCGCCAGCGCCCACAACGACGCGAGCGCGATCATGCGAGCCAAGCGGTGAGCTGCACTCTTCATGGCGTCCTCAATTTGGTGTCCTCAATCGAACTTGATGCCGCTGTCCTTGATCACCTTCGACCAGCGATCCGCCTCCTTGCGAAGGAAGGCGGCAAATTCCTCGGGCGTATTGGTCACCGGGTAGTTCCCGGTCTTCTCCGATTTTTCCTTGATCGCGGGATCGGCCAAAGTCTTCACCACCGCGGCGTGGACCTTGTCGATGATCGGCTTGGGCGTGCCTTTCGGGGCAACGAGGCCGAGCCAGACCGACATGTCGTCGAGGTCCGGCAAGTCCGCCGCCACGGCGGCGGTTGGAATCTCGGCCATCGAGGGCGGGGCGTTGCGATCCATCTTGGCGAGCGCTCGCAGCTGGCCGCTCGGCGATCAGCGGCGTGACGATCTGGTTCGCCGCATAGATGAGGTCGACGCTGCCGGTGAGCAGACCGTTGACGGTCTCGGGCGTGCCCTTGAACGGCACGTAGACGATATCGATCCCGGCGGCCCGGTGGAGCTGGTGGCCCATGAGCTGCGCGGTGATCGTGCCGGCGCCGTAGTTGAGCTTGCCGGGCTGCGCCTTCGCCTTGGCGATCAGCTCTTTCGCGGTCTTGGGGCCGCTGGCCAGCACCGCCAGCACCGACATGGTCTTCGCCGTCAGCGTGATCGGCGCGAAGTCGTTGAACGGATCGTAGGGCAGGCTCTTGTAGAGGAACTGGTTCATCACCAGCGTCGAGTCGATCGCCATGAACAGGGTGTAGCCGTCGGGCGCCGCCTTCGCCGCCGCCTGGGCGCCGATCAGCGTGTTGGCGCCGGGCCGGTTCTCGACCACGACCGGCTGGCCCCAGTCCTCGCTCATCTTCTGGCCGATGACGCGGGCCACGATGTCGCTCGGGCCGCCGGCCGGGAACGGCACGATGATGCGGATCGCCCGGTTGGGATAGGTCGAGGCGTCCGACCTCTCCTGCGCGACCGCATGGCCCAGCGTGAGTGCGGCGATGAGCGACCACGGCAATGCAAGCGTGCAATATCGAGCGACGAACCTGACGCAGCTCAAGGTATCCTCCCGCCAATCGCCTTCTCGTTCTTGCCGCGATTGTCACCGTTGTGGTCTGCGCTGGCAACCGATAATGCGGGCTTGCTCATGCGGGCGTCCGGGCCGGCGCTACGCCATTTCAAACCGCGGCGGCCTTGGGTTAAGCTTGCGCCGACATGCGGGTCATCCGCATCGGACGAGGAGGGACCGTGCTGGCTCGCAATCCATCGGCGCATGACCGCAGGTCGATGCACAACGCCAACAGACTGAAGATCGGCCTGTTCGGGTCGAACTGCTCTTCGGGACGCGCCGTCACCTTGGTGCCCGAGCGCTGGTCGGGGAGCTGGCCCGACAACCTGCGGCTCGCCAAGATGGCGGACGAGGCCGGCCTCGATTTCCTGCTGCCGATCGGGCGCTGGAAGGGTTACGGCGGCGACACCGACTACCAGGGCGAGACGCTCGAGACGATCACCTGGGCGACCGGCCTGCTCGCGTCGACCAGGCGCGTCACCGTGTTCGGCACCGTGCATGCGCCGCTGTTCAACCCGGTGATCGCCGCCAAGGAGATGGTCACCGCCGACCATGTCGGCGAGGGCCGCTTCGGGCTCAACATCGTGGTCGGCTGGAACGAGGGCGAGTTTCAGATGTTCGGCGTCAAGCAGCGCGATCACGAGTACCGCTACGAGTACGCGCAGGAATGGATCGACGTCATCAAGATGATCTGGTCGGACAAGGAGGACTTCGATTTCGAGGGGCAATACCTGAACATGAAGGGCATCCGCGGCAAGCCCAAGCCCTGGGGCGGGACGCGGCCGGTGATCATGAATGCGGGCGCCTCGCCGGTCGGGCAGGCGTTCGCGATCCGCAATTGCGATGCGTTCTTCCTGCAGGCCTCGCGCACGTCGCTCGACGAGACCGCGCAGAAGGCAGCGAACGCCAAGAGCGCAGGCGAAGGAGCAGGGCAGGGAGCTCGGCGTCTATACGGTCGGCGTCATCACCTGCCGGCCGACCAAGAAGGAGGCCGAGGACTACTACCACTACTCCATCGTCGAGCACGCCGACTGGCGGGCGGTCGACGACATCCTGGCGCTCAAGAACATCACCGCGCAGAACACGCCGCCGGAGAAGTTCCGGCAGATCCGCACCGGCTACGCCCAGGGCATGGGCGGCCTGCCGATCGTCGGCGATCCCGACCACGTGGCCGGCCAACTCATCGATCTGAGCAAGGCGGGGCTGACCGGGGTCGCGGTCTCGCTGGTCAACTATATCGACGAGCTGCCGTTCTTCCGCGACGAGGTCTTGCCGCGTCTCGAGCGGGCCGGCCTGCGCGAGAAAGCGTGATCATGACCGCGCGCGTCGGGCTGATCATTCCGTCCTCGAACCGGATGGCCGAGCAGGAGATGGTGCCGGCCTTTCCGGAGGGCGTGCAGGCGCATGTCACGCGCCTGCGCATGACCGGCGCCAATCACCTTTCCTTCGGCGAGTTGCTGCCGCGGATCGAGGAGGCGACCCGCGCGCTGGTCGATGCGCGCTGCGACGTCGTCGCCTTCCACTGCACGGCGAACTCGATGGAAGGCGGCAAGGCCGGCGAGCAGGAGATTCTGGCGACGCTTGCGCGCGCCGGCGCCGCGCGCGCGACCACGACCATCACCGCCATCCAGCGCGCGCTCGACGCACTCGCCGCGCGGCGCATCGTGCTGGTGACGCCCTATAGCGCGCAAACGACCGAGCACGAGGCCGAGTTCCTGCGCGGTGCCGGCTACGACGTGCTGTCCGCCAGAGGCTTCGCGCTCGCCGGCAGCGACGCCTATTGCGCGACCCCGCCGCAGTTCTGGCGCGACCGCGTGATCGAGGCGCAACGCGCCGATGCCGACGCCTATCTGGTCAGCTGCGCGAACATCTCGGTCTTCGGCGTGATCGAGGAGCTGGAAGCACGGCTCGGCCGCCCGATCGTCACCAGCAATCAGTCGGTGATCTGGGATGCGCTGCGTCTGCTCGGATGGAGTGATCGGCGCGGCTGTCCGGGGCGATTGTTCGACCTGAGGTCCGCGCAGGAGCCGGCACGCATGGCCGGGAGCGGTTAGATGTACTCCATCATCGTCGAGCGCTCTTCGTCCGAGACTTTGTAGAAGCCCCGTTCCCATTCCTTGGTCTTCTGGCGCGTGTAGATGTCGCGAAACTCCTCGCCGAACGTCCTCGGGACGAGCGGGTCGGCCTGAAAGGCGTCGAGCGCCTCGATCAAGGTCCGCGGCAGCCGTTCGGGCAGCGGCTCGGCTGCGGTGGTGCGGCCCTCCACCAAGGCATAGAGGTTCTCGTTCCAGGGCGCGCCCGGGTCGCGCGCCTTCTCGATGCCCTCCATGCCGGCGGCAAGCGAGAAGGCCGCCGTGAGATAGAAATTCGTGCTGATGTCGGGGGAGCGGTTCTCGATGCAGTAGCGGTTCATCGGCAGCCGCAGCATCGCCGAGCGGTTGTTGCGCCCATAGCATCGCAGCACCGGCGCCCACGACATGTCCGCCATGTCGCCCTGGGAAATCAGCCCCTTGTAGGAGTTGAAGGTGGGGCACGCCAACGCGGTCAAAGCCGGGAGCGTGGTCGAGCAGGCCGGCGGTGAAATGGAAGGCCGCGTCCGGGAAATCCGATATTGTAGCGCCGGGCAAAGTCGGCGGTGCCGCCATGCGCCGGATCGAAGACGTTGAGCTTCGTTTTCGCGTCGGCAAGCGACATGTTGAAATGCGCGCCGGAGCGAAAATCGTTGCTGAACGGCTTCGGCATGAAGGTCGCGACCGCGCCCAGCGAGCGCGCGACCTGCTTGGCCATGAAACGCAGGAAGATCAGGCGGTCGCACGTGGTCAGGGCGTCACCGTAGGCGAAGTCGAACTCGTACTGCCCGCGGCCGCCTTCCTGGTCGAACGAGTAGACGCCCCAGCCGAGCTCGCTCATGTGCTCCACCATCGGATGGAGGAAGGCGACCGATTGGACCGTCTGGTCGACGTCGTAGGCCGGACACATGCCCTGATAGACGCTCTCGGCGATCCCCTTGTACTCGCCGTTGGCCTTGCGAAACACGTAGAGCTCCGCCTCCACGCCGATGTTGAAGGTGTATTGCTTGGCATTCGCGAGCGCGCGCTTGAGCAGGACGCGCGAGCAATTCGCGTAGGGCTCATCGCGATAGAAGAGATCGCTGGCGAACCAGGCGAAACGCTTGTCCCACGGCAGGATCATCAGGCTGCTCAAATCCGGCACCGCCGCGCACTCGTCCTCCTGCGGACCGACCAGACCCATGCCCTCCATCGCGCCGACCGTGAACAGCTCGGAGCCGTGCGCCATCTTCTCGAAGCTCGCGATCGGGCTGGTCTTGGCCTTCGGAACGCCGTGCACGTCCACGTAGGTCGCGAGGCAATACTGAACTCCCTTGGCGACCAGCTCGCGCTTGGTCTCGGCGATCAACTTCGAATCGTTCACGAACGTCTCCTCGTCTGCCGGCGGCAAGGCCGTGTCATGCTCCGCGAAAGGTGTCGGAAGCCGGTGAAGGTCATGTCGTTCCGGAGAAGTGGCGGTCCACTGCCGTTACGAAGCGCGGCGCCTACTCGGCCGCGGTCCGCTGCGCAACCGGCAGCGGCCCGACGGTCCGGTCCAGGATCCAGTTGTCGATGGTGTGCACCAGGGGCTCCATGCTGGAGAAGCGCCCCGGCCGGCTCAACGGATTGGAAAGCCCCTGCAGCTGCACCTCCGAGATGCCATTGTCCTCGCTGATCACGAGGTCGAAGCGCTTGTGGTAGTTCGGCACGACCTGCTCGAAATCCGGCCGCTCGTACGTCGCCTTCGGGAAGCAGAAGCCGGCCGAGTAGCGCACCATGTCCGGCCCGTCCGGGGCCATCTGCTTGAACCACATGCAATCGAGATCGGCGCCGATCACCGTGCAGGGGTAGATGAGGATGTATTGCGCGCCCTTGGCGGCGTCTCCCCGCAAGGTCGAGATCCGGTCGAACGCCGCATCGTTGCCCAAGGTCGCGCGCGAGGCCGCGGTATGCGTCTGCAGGATGACGAAATTTCCCGGCGCCCCGTCGATCGGATGCCATTCCGCCTTGATGCCGCCGATCGTGCCCTGATGCACCGTCGGCAGGTGGAAGTTCTCCATCGAATTCTCGATGTAGCTCTTCCAGTTGGTCCGCACCGTGAAGTCCCTGCGCTTGACCGTGACCATGGTGTCGAACTCGTAGGACTCCGTGAAGCTGTCGAGGTCCCCGAGATAGTCCCGCAAGCTCATCGCGTGCGGGTCGAAATTGACAAACAAAAAGCCGCACCAGGTGTCGAGCTTGAGCTCGATCAGTCCGTGGTCGGCAAGCGCGAAATCGCTCGCCGTCTGCATGCCGTTCGCGTTGCGCAATGCGCCGGCCGTCGAGTAGACCCAGCTGTGGTAGGGGCAGCGGATGGTTCTGCAATTGCCGTGCCCGTCCTCCAACAGCTTGGCGCCGCGATGCCGGCAGGAATTGACGAAGGCGCGGACCTTGCCGTCCTCGCCGCGGATCACGATCAGCGAGATGCCGACCAGGGTGAGGGCGAAATAGTCTCCGGGATTCTTCACGTAGTCGACGCGCCCGATCAGATTCCAGCACTTCATGAAGATGTTGGACACTTCGCGCCGATAGAATTCGGGCGAGCTGTAGCAGGCCGGCGGCAGCGTCTCGGCCTCGAGCAGCGGGCGGCGGACGGCGGCGTAGGTCTTCGGATCGAACAAATCCATCGTCATCTGCTCCGTTGCGGCTTGCTCCCTCGATCGACCTCGCCAGCATGACCGGCGGCGTTCGCGCGATCGCTTAGCAAGTAGGATCACTGGGCAAGTCGCGTGCCAAGCGGCTTTCTTAATCGTTCAGTTAATTCAGTACGCCCGTTCTTTTCGCCTGACAAGCGGCTGCCTTGGGGCTAAGACGGAAGTCGAAAAATGTCTCGAGGAGGGCGCGAATGGCACGGCGAGGGGCGGTCGCATCCTTGGCACGCGAGAAGCGCGAGCGGCGATCGGGCAGGCCGCGCGGCAATCAGCGTTCGGAGCAGATTCTCGAGGTTGCTCTGCGCCTGTTCGCCGAGCAGGGCTATACGGCGGTGTCGATCAAGGATATCGCCCGGGCGAGCCAGATCAACTCGGCGCTGATCTACTATTATTTCACCAACAAGGAGCACCTGTTCGTCGAGGCGCTCAGGTACTCGGCCGGTACCGCAGCGATGCACCAGCAGCAGTCGCGCGACTTCGGCGACGATCCGGTCGCCGAAATCAATTTCTGGTTCGATGCCAACGCGAAGCTGGCCAAGCCGTTGGGGCAGATGCTCAGGCTCATGCTCGACTATCGCACCTCCCGCAAGCGCTCTGCTTCGATCGAGCGGCTGATCACGGACTTTTACGAGGCCGAAATGGGGGTGTTGCGGCGCGCCATCGATCGCGGGATCAAGCGCGGGCTGTTCGGCTCGGTGGACACGGTGAAGACGTCGCTGTTCGTATCCACCCATCTCGACGGGTTGATGGTCGCGGCCGCCGTTCGCCCCGGCTACGATTTGCCGGCCGGACTGCGCCAGATGCGGAAAATCCTGCTGGCCTATCTCGGCTATGTCGGAGACCGCTGCCCGGCCGCGGAAATCGCGGCCGGCAAGCTGCGCGTCGTTGCCTGACGGGAGGCATGCGATGCAGGGGCCGCGGCGCTGGGAGCTGATGACGAGTGGCGAAATCGGCGAGGCGGTCGCGAAGGGCATGGATCTGGCGCTCTTGCCGGTCGGCGCCACCGAGCAGCACGGGCCGCATCTCGCGACTGGTTGCGACACCATTTCGCCGGACGAGATCGCCTGGCGCGTCTCGGAACGGACCGGCGTGGTCGTTCTGCCGGCCATTCCGTATGGGATCTCGCTCGGCCACACCACCCGCTGGCCGGGCACCGTCTCGCTGCATCCCCAGACGCTCGCCCAGATGGTGGTCGAAATCGGCCGCTGGGTGGTCGGCTCGGGCTTCGGCAAGCTGATCATGCTCAACGGCAATGGGCCGAATGCGCCGGCGCTCGAATGCGCGCGCATCCAGCTGCGCTACGAGTTTCCGCGCTGCCGTTTTCGTGTGCTTTCGCTGTTCGACTGCTCACCACGTGTGCAACAGCACTACTTCTCCGACGCGGCCGACATCCATGCCAACCGTGGGGAGACATCGCTGCTGATGCACCTGCGGCCGGCCGCGGTCAGGCCGGAGGCGGCGGTCGACGAGGAAGACGTCACAGTCGGACGGATTTTCTCGTATGACATGCCGACGACCACCGCGTCCGGGGTGGTCGGACGTCCGACCCTGGCGTCGGCGCTCGACGGCGCCAAGCTTTCCGACATGCTGGTGGAAGATCTGAGCGCGATCGTGGCGACGGCGTTGGTCGAGGCTTGGCCGACGCCGCCCGGCGGCGGCTGATTAGCCGCAACGGTGCGCCTTGAATTATTTAACTGAACGTTCAATGATCGAAGCTCGTCAGGCTTGTGCCCGTGCCGGTAGGAGTCGCGAGCCGATGCCGGATTGCGAACTACCGCTTGTATTGGGCCGCGCGGCCCGATTCTTGCGTGTTGGCTCTCGCGGCGCGGCGGACGGGCGGTGAGCCGTTCGATGGAGCTGGCACGTCTGGGACGCAGTGGCCTGCAGGTGTCACGGCTCGCGCTCGGGACCATGACATTCGGGGCGCAGATGGACGAGGCCACGGCACACCGATTGCTCGATCAGGCCTACGAGGCGGGCGTGAACTTCTTCGACAGTGCCGAGCTCTATCCGGCGCCGGCGACGGCCGAAACGCATGGGCTTTCCGAGACGATCCTCGGACGGTGGCTGAAACGAATGCCTCGCGATCGGGTCATCATCGCCACCAAGCTGGCAGGCGCCGGTGACCGCCCGGAGGGACCACGCCTGCCGTGGGTTCGCGGCGGATGCACGGCCATCGATGACTTCCATGTCTCCGCCGCCTGCGAGGCATCGCTGCGGCGGCTCGGGACCGACTACATCGACCTCTATCAGCCGCACTGGCCGGACCGAAGGACACCGATCGAGACGCAGCTCGAAGCAGTCGGTCGGCTGATCGAGCAGGGCAAGGTGCGATACTTCGGGTTGAGCAACGAGACCGCATGGGGCGTGACCGCCTTCTGCGCCGCCGCCGGGCAGCGGGATGCGCGGCCCGCGGCCGCCCAGAACGCGTACAATCTGCTGCAACGCCGTATCGAGCATGGCCTGGCGGAAGCCTGCCTGCAGGAGCAGGTGGGTTTCGTCGCGTACTCGCCTCTGGCCATGGGCGTGCTCACCGGCAAGTACCGCAAGGGTCGCCGGCCGGAGCAGGCGCGACTGACTGTCTTCAACCGGTACGGCGACATGTATCTGCAGGACCAGCTGCTCGCCGCGGCTGACGCCTACCTCGAGGTTGCGGAGCGTCACGGCCTCGATCCGACGCAGCTGGCCTATGCGTGGGCCAGGCAGCAGCCGGTCGTAACAACGGTGCTGTCGAGCTTCTCGCGCATCGAGCAGCTGCAGCCTTTTTTGCAAAGCGCAGCGCTCTGCCTGGATGCGGATATCCTGGCGGAGCTCGACGTCGTGCGGCAATCGCATGACGCGCGCTGGAACGTGCTTGGATGAACGGAGCTGAACCGGAGGGTGAAATGGAAAAGCAACGCACGATCAAGCTGTCGCGCCGCCAGATGCTCGCGGGCACGGCCGCGGCTCTGGGAGCATCGAACTTTCCGGCGCCCGCCGTCGGGCAAGGTCCGACGTCGATCAAGATGACGCTGCCCTGGCTGCCGCAGGGCTCGCAACTGTTTGCCTTCGTGGCCCGAAACCGCGGCTTCTGGCAACGCCGCGGCCTCAATGTCGAGATCGCCCGCGGCTTCGGCTCCGGCGCCGCCATCCAGACCATCACGCAGAAGCAAATGCAGACCGGGATCATCGCCGCGCCCTCGGTGATCGTCGCGGCGGCGCAAAATCTCGACACCCGCGTGGTCGGCATCGCCGGCTACGACTCGACCATGGGCGTCCTGGTGCTTGCCAACTCTCCGATCAAGACCATCAAGGATATGGAGGGGCGAAAGCTCGGATCGACATTGCAGTCGGCCGAGGTTCCGTTCATCGATCACTATCTGACTCTGTCCGGCGTCGATCCCACGAAAGTGGCTCGCGTATCGCTGCAGGCGAATGTTCTGGATACATCTCTCATCAACAAGCAGGTCGACGCGATTTCGGTCTTCGCGACGTCGAATATGCCCGGCCTGCTCAGCCAGGGCATCAAGTTCCGCTTCTTCCCGTACGCCGCGGTCGGCATCCGCCTCTACTCCAATTGCCTGACGACGAGCCCGGAATACCTCGCGGACAACCGATCGATCGTGGAGGCCTGGGCCGACGGCATGAACGAAGGCTTGAAATACTGCATGGTGAATTTCGAGGAGGCGGTCGACATTTTCGTGAGCGAAGTTCCGGAAGTGAAGATGTCGGCGACCGGCAAGCAACACACCCGCTACGGGGCGGGTCTCTTCCTGGCCGCCTTGCTGACGCCCGAAATCCGCGACCATGGGATCGGGTGGGGCGACATGGCGTCCTTGAACCAGCAGACCGACCTGGTGATGAAATACGCGGTCGCGCCGAATTCGCGGCGGCCGGACGTCGCAACCATCTTCAGCAATGCCATGGCGGGGAAGCTCAAGCTGACCCCGGCGGAATGGGAGGTCGCGCGCAAGTCTGCAGCTGAGTTCGCGCCCTATCTCGACATCAAGCTCTGAGACGGCTGCCGCGGCGACGATGATGCTGGCATCGAGCACCGGCACGCTCAACGAGCCGTTCGTCCGCCTGGCACGGGTCGGCAAGACCTACCGGGGCGACGACGGCGCGCTCGAGGTGCTGCGGAGCGTCAGCATCGACGTCGCCGGCGGCCAGTTCATCTCAATTCTCGGCGCTTCGGGCTGCGGCAAGAGCACGCTGCTGATGATGCTGGCCGGTCTCGAGCCGATCAGCAGCGGAACCATCGAGATCGCGGGGCAGCCGGTGCGGACGCCGCGCCGCGACGTCGGCATCATTTTTCAGGACCCGACGCTGCTGCCGTGGAAGAGCGCGATCGAGAACGTGCTGTTCCCGATCGAGATTTTCGGGCTGAGCTGCAGCGAATACCGCCCGCGTGCGGAGGCGTTGCTCGACCTCGTCGGGCTCTCGGAGGCGCTGAAGAAACGCCCGCGCCAGCTATCGGGCGGGATGCGCCAGCGCGTCGCGATCTGCCGGGCGCTCATTCACCAGCCGAGCGTCCTGCTGATGGACGAGCCGTTCTCGGCGCTCGACGCCATCACGCGCGACGAGCTCAACGTGACCTTGCTGAGCATTTGGGAGCGCTACAAGCAGACTGCCTTCTTCGTGACCCACTCGATCCGCGAAGCCGTGTACCTGTCCGACCGGGTCGTGGTGCTCGGCCGGCGTCCGGGGCAGGTGGTGGCGGATGTGACCATCCCGTTCGAACGGCCGCGGGACTTGAGCGTCGGCGAGACGGTGGCGTTCAATCGGATTTGCGGCGAGTTGCGCACCGCCATCGCCGAGAACCACATGACGGCGTCGCGGCGCGAGAGCCCGGCGCCGCGCCCGGACGCGCCATGACCCAGGAGCTGTTGATCGCCGAGCCCGAAGCCGCGATCCGCAGCCGCGCTCGCCGGCGCACCCTCGCGCAGCTCACGCGCAAGGCGACCTTGCCGATCGTCACGGCGGCGCTCGTGCTGGCGGCCTGGGAGGTGTTCGTCGACGTCTCGGGTATTCGGCCGGTCCTGCTGCCGGCCCCAAGCGGCATCCTGCGCGCGGTCTGGGTTCACCGCGATCTGCTGATCGAGCATGCCATTCCGACGACCTTGGAATCGGTCGGCGGCTTTGCGCTGTCGGTGGTCCTGGGCGGCCTGCTCGGCGTGCTGTTGACCTATTCCAGCCTGGCGCGGGACGCGCTCTATCCCAACGTGATCCTGTTCCAGCTGATCCCGAAGGTGGCGGTCGCCCCGCTTTTCATCCTTTGGTTCGGCATCGGCTGGGAGTCGCGGCTCGCCATCGCCTTGTTCGTCGCCTTCTTCCCGATCGTGATCTCGACCGTCAGCGGGCTGCGCGCGGCCGATCCTGCCATGCTGCGGCTGTGCGACAGCCTGGCGGCGACGCGGTGGCAGGTGTTCCTGAAGGTCCGCCTGCCGTACTCGCTTCCGTTCCTGTTCAACGGCATGAAGATCAGCATGACGCTCGCCATCATCGGGGTGATCGTCGGCGAGTTCATCACGTCGCAGCGCGGGCTGGGCTACATCATCCTGTTCGCCGGCTCGCGCATGGAGACGACGACGGTGATAGCGGCCCTGCTGGTGCTATGCGCGGTCGGCCTGATCCTGTACGGGATGGTGGCGCTCGCCGAGATGTTGATCATGAAGAAGTACGGCGACTGATACTCTCGCGCTACCCACGCTCCACTTCGGTGATCGCCAGGACCGTCGCGATTCACCGCCATCGACCCGATCGAACAAGGACGCACGATGACATCAACGACCTACGACTATTCGGCACTGCGCGATTTCGCGGCCACGCTGGGCGAGAAAGTCGGGTTGGCCCCGGACCGCGCGAGGACACAGGCGGAGGTCCTGCTCGAGGCCGACCTGATGGGACACACCACCCACGGCCTCGCGATGCTGCCGGGCTTCCTCAAGAGCATCGACACCGGTGCCACGCGCGCAACGGGCGAGCCGAAGGTGCTGTCCGACCATGGGTCGACCCTGCTCTGGGATGCCGAGACATTGCCGGGCACCTGGATCCTCTGTCGCGCGATCGCCGAAGCGCGTCAGCGCCTGGCGCAGCATCCGGTGGTGACGGTCGTCCTGCGGAACACCGCCCACATTGCCGCGCTCGGGGCTTATCTGCGGCGGGCGACCGACCACGGCCTCGTCATCATGATCATGAATTCGGACCCGAGCATGCGGACCGTCGCTCCGGCCGGCGGGCGCGAAGCGCAACTGGCGCCGAACCCGCTGGCGTTCGGATATCCGACCGAGACCGAGCCGGTGCTGATCGACATCAGCACGTCCTCGGTGGCCAACGGCTGGGTGCGCCGGTGGAGCGCCGAAAAGCGAAAGCTGCCCGGAAAATGGCTGCTCGACCATGCCGGCAATCCGACCGACGAGCCCGGCGCCCTGTTCGGAACTCCGCCCGGCGCGATGCTGCCGCTCGGCGGGATCGAGCTCGGACACAAGGGCTTCGCTCTCGGCCTGATCGTGGAGGTGCTCACGGCGGGCTTGTCGGGGATCGGCCGCGCCGACAAGCCTGCCGCCGGAGGCTCGCCGGTGTTTCTTCAGCTCCTCGATCCAAAGGCATTTGCCGGCGTGGACGCGCTCAAGCGCGAGGCCAGCTGGTTGGCGGACGCCTGCCGCCACAGTCAGCCGCGCCCGGGAGTGGCGGCCGTGCGCATGCCTGGCGATACGTCGCACGCCAAGCGCCGGGCGCAGCTTGCTTCCGGCGTGGAACTCTACCCATCGATCATGCCGGACTTGAAGAGTTGGGCGGACCGGTTCGGCGTCACCCCACCTGCGCCGCGCAACTGAAGCGGCAGGCGAAACGCGATCAGGTGCATTCCGCCGCGCACCAATATCTGCTTTAGTTTCCGCCCAATAAGCATCCACAATATTCGGCACTCGGAGGAACGACATGCGCCCTATCAATGCTCGACCGATCTCTTTTCTCACCAGCCGCTTCGCAAAATCGACCGGCATTGCGGCGGTCTTGGGCTGCGCTGCGCTGGCGGCGGGACCGTCGAGCCTGCGGGCCGCCGAGGTGACCTTCGAGCGGCTGCTCAACCCCGAGCCGCACAACTGGCTCATGGTGCATCGCGACTACACGGCGCAGCGCCACTCGGTGCTCGATCAGATCAACACGTCGAACATCAAGAACATGAAGCTCTTGTTCGCGGTGGCGATCGGCGGGACCTCCCCGAACGAGGCGCTCGAGGCCACGCCGCTGGTCGAGGACGGGTTCATGTACGTGGTCGACGGCTGGGGCGCCGTCTACAAGATCGACGTGCGCTCGGGCACCCACGGCCGCACGCTGTGGAAGATGGATCCCGGCCAGCAGCGCTACGGCCGCCATCGCGGGGTGGCGCTCTGGGGCAATCTCGTGATCTCCACCACCGGCAAGGACGGCCGCGTCATCGCGACCGACAAGGACACCGGCAAGATCGTCTGGGACAAGAACCTGCACGATCAGCCGGAGGTGGAGCTGTCCTCGGCGCCGCTCGCGCTCAAGGACGACATCATCGTCGGCGCCTCGGGCGGCGACCAGGGGGTGCGCGACTGGATCGTCTCGCTCGACCCGAAGACCGGCGACCTGAAGTGGAAGACCTTCGCGGTCCCGGCGCCCGGCGAGCCCGGCAGCGAAACCTGGAAGGACAAGAACAACGCCTGGCAGACCGGCGGCGGCGCGTTCTACGTCACCGGCTCCTACGATCCGCAGACCAATCTGACCTATTGGGGATCGGGCAACCCGGTGCCGGGCTACGATTCGTTCTATCGCCCCGGCGACAATCTGTTCACCAACAGCGCGATCGCGTTCGATGTCGCGAACGGCAAGATGGCCTGGTACTTCCAGTACACGCCCAACGACAACCGCGACTACGACGAGACCGGCACGCACATCCTCATCGACACCAAGGTCGACGGCCAGGATCGCAAGATCGTCACCCATCCCGGCCGCAACGGGTTCAACTACACCTTCGACCGGTTGAGCGGCCAGTTTCTCAAGGTCGGCCAGTATGTCGGCAAGGTCACCTGGACCAAGGGAATCGATCCGAAGACCGGCAAGCCGGTCGATTACGACCCGACCAAGGACCTGCAGATCTATGCCGAGCCGGCCAACGTGATGGCCGACAAGGTGACGCGGCGGGTCTGCCCCGACCAGTCCGGCGGCAACAACTTCTGGCCGGCCTCCTACAGCCCGAAGACCAGGTTGCTCTACATCCCGAGCGTGGAAGGCTGCTCCGACATCACGCCGGATCACAGCGCGCATGTGAAGGGCAAGTTCGCGGGCGGCAGCTACGTCAACCCGGAGCGGCTCACCAGCAGCGTCGTCGTGGTCGATCCGACCACCGGCGAGCAGAAGAAGCGCATCGAGCTGCCCTATCCCAACTCGGCGGGCGTGCTCACCACCGCCGGCGGCGTCGTGGTCACGGCGCTGCTCGACGGCACCATCCTGGCGTTCGACGACCAGACGCTCGAGGAGCTGTGGCGGATCAACGTCGGCACCGGCTTCAACGCGCCGCCCATGACCTATTCGGTCGGCGGCAAGCAATACATCGCCATCGCGTCGGGCCTGTGGCGCAACGCCCGCAACAAGCTGTCGCGCTCGCCGGAGATGCGAACCCTTTCGAACGCGACGATGATCTTCGTGTTCGGGCTTTAGCGGCCGGCTCTGACCGCAGGTGGCGATCAAGGCGGAGCCGAGCACGATGTGTGCTCTGACCTCACAGCGGGCGCGTAGCGCGCCGTGCGCGCTGCTCGCTCTTGTCATCGTGCTGGTTTCCGGCACGGCGGCTGCGGCCGAGGATTTCGCCTATGCCCGCCGGCTCTACCTCGACAAGGCGCAATGCTCGTACTGTCACGGCTGGGCCGCCGATGGAGCAGGGGACCCGCAGTCGAACGGCGGTGCCGCCAACCTGCGGCAAAGCTTCTTGAATCGCGCGCAGGTGATCGAGGTGATCATGTGCGGCCGGCCGGGCACGCCGATGCCGCATTACGACGAATTCGCCTACAGCGACACGCGCTGCTACGGCATGACCGAGGCGGAGCTCGGCTCGAAGACGCCGGCCCTGCCGCCCGGTTCGACCTTGCAGAAGCGCGAGGTGGAGGCCGTCGCCGACTATCTTCTGGCGAAGATCATCGGCCGCGGCCCGGTCACGCGTGAGGAATGCGAAGAGGCCTTCGGCAAGGGCGCCCGCTCCTGCGGCGAATACCCCGCGAAACCGTAGCCGTGGCGGGCCGATCAGCGGCCTTCGGGCGCCGGGAAGTCGCCCAAGGTCGCGCCGCTCTCGAAGTGCTCGACGAAGATGCGGCCGACCCCGCGGGTGCAGGCGCCGGCACTGATCGAGGACACCGCCAGGCCGATGAGGTTGGCCCCCGGCACGAGGGAGCCGAGCGTCGACGCGGTGGCCACGCCCAGTCCCGTGGGCATGGCGCCACCCACCAGTCCGATCACGATGGCGCGGGCGCGGTCATGCTCGAACGGCACGCCGTAGTGAGCGCTCAGCTTCTTCACCATGCGCACGATGAGGGCCATCACGCTGGCGACGTTGACGATCGGCAGCGGGATGATCCCGCCGGCCAGCGAAAAGGCTGCATGCCGCTGGACGATCTTGAGGGCCTGCGAGCGGCGCAGCGCCGCGTCGCCGCTGTCGGGCATCGGTTCGGGGGCGGCATCCGGGAGCCGCGCGGACGCGGCCTGCGGTTTCGACGCGCTCTCGACGGCGATGGCCGCGGGCTGCGGATCCGGGGCGGCGCTCCGTCGTGCGGGCGGTCCAGCCGATATCCGCCACGCGCGCCGATGCTTGCAGCCGCTCGGCAACGACGGCGACGCCGGTCTCATCGGGCGTGGGCCTGATCGCCTTGGGAAGCCGCTTCTTGCTCACGCCCGTGCCGCCTGCCTGGTGTCGAGCAGATCCGCCAGGATGCCGTCGACCTCCTCGGCGATCGCCGCGATGTCGCGGGCGGCGGCCTTCGCGCCTTCCGTCATGCTCGGGGTCGCGCCCCAAAGCGCCGCCTCCGGGTAGGCGACGCGATTGGGCATCTCGTTCTCCAGCACCGGGAAGCCGGCCTCGATGAGTTCGGCGCGGATGTGCTTGGCGATGACGGAGTCGCGCGTGGTCTGGGTCAGGACGCAGCGGAACCGCCGGCCGCTTCCCCCGTTGAGCAGCACGTTGAGCGTATCCAGCATGCGGTCGACGTCGAACGGGGAGGGCTTGACCGGCACCAGGACGAAATCGCTGGCGGCGAGACAGGCCAGAGTGGCCTGCGAGCGGAAGCCCGGCGTATCGATGATGATCCGGCCGCCGGCCTGGATGAGGCGACGCGCGGTCTTCCACGCCTCTTCGGTCGCGTCCTCGACCACCGGCACGCCGCCGAGCGCGCGCTCGCGCGCCGCCAGCCGCGCGACCGAGCGCTGCGGATCGGCATCGATGATGGTCGAATGGCAGCCGCGCAGATACCAGTGCACCGCAAGGCAGCTGGCCAGCGTGCTCTTGCCGCTGCCGCCCTTCATGGTCGCCACGGTGATGATCGCGCTCGTCATTTAGCCGTCTCCCAGCCAATTGCGTACGCGACGAATCACTCGAATCGATCAGAAGGATGTTAGCGCGTTCTTGCCGGACTGCCTACATGCCGCCTCGAAGCATGCCGCCTCGAAGCTTGTATCGGCCGGGCTTTGGCGGCACGCTCGCGCTCAGCCGCCGAACATCCGCCTTCCGGGACTTCGCGAATGAAGACCGCAGCCGCGCTCTGCTCCGCCCTGTTTGTCTGCGCCGCCCTCCCGGCGTGCGCCCAGGACGACGTCGCCGCCTTCTACAAGGGCAAGCAATTGCGCATGATCGTCGGCTCGGCGGTCGGCGGCGGCTACGATCTGTTCGCCCGCATCGTCGCGCGCCACATCGTCCATCACATTCCGGGCCATCCGACCATCATCGTGCAGAACCAGCCGTCGGCCGGCGGCGTGGTGATGACCAACCAGCTCTACGGCCAGGGCCCCAAGGACGGCACCGTGATCGGCGTCCCGATCAACGGCCTCCCGACGGCGCCGCTGCTGCAATCGGGCACCCAGTTCGACGCGACCAAGCTCATCTGGATCGGCAGCACCAATCGCGAGGCCTATGTCGCGTTCGTGTGGCACACGGCGCCGGTGCGAGAGCATCGCCGAACTGACCAGCAAGGAAGTGGTGGTCGGCGCCACCACGCCGGGCACCACGATGGTCGATTTCCCGCTCCTGGTGAACGACGTGCTCGGCTTCAAGTTCAAGATCGTGCGCGGCTATCAGGGCACGCCGCAGATCAATCTCGCCATCGAGCGCGGCGAGGTGCAGGGCATGGGCGGGCATCGGCTGGGCGTCGGTCAAGGCGCAGACCCCGCACTGGATCGCCGAGAAGAAGATCAAGGTGCTCGCGCAGTACGGCTTCAAGCGCCATGCGGAGCTGCCCGACGTTCCGACCATGCTGGAGCTCGCGAAGTCCGAGCGCCGATCGCCAGGCGATGACGCATGCTGTTCGCGCGCACCGAATATGGCCGGCCCTATTTCCTGCCGCCCGACGTGCCGGCGGAGCGCGTGCGACGCGCTGCGGCGCGCCTTCGATGCGACCATGAAGGACCCGGCCTTCATCGCCGAGGCGGCCAAGCTCCAGTTCGAGGTCGATCCGCTCACCGGCGAGCAGGTGCAGGCGCTGGTCGCGCTGCGAGCTGCGCCGAGTCGACGCGCGCGCGCGCGGAGCGTCGCAGTGTCGCGCCGCGGTGCGAATCGCGCCGCGCCTGCGGAGGCGGAGCGCCGCGGCGGCAGCTCGATCGCTCCGCAGCGTCGGGCGACGCGTCAATCCAGCTTGATGTCGGCCGCTCGTCCTTGAGCACCTTGGACCAGCGCTCGGTCTCGCTGCGGATGAAGGCCTCGAATTCCGCCGGCGTGCTGCTGCTGACCGCCAGGATCCCGGCCTTTTCCAGCTCTCGCGATCATCGCCGGATCGGCGTAGATGCTGGCGACCTCGCGGTGGAGCTTGTCGACGATCGGCGCCGGCGTGCCGGCGGGCGCGGCGAGCGCGATCCAGGTCGAGCTTTCGTCGAGGCCGGGCAGCTCCGCGGCGACGCTGAGGCTCGGCAGATCGGGCAGCATGGGAAGCGGCCGGTTGCTGTATTTCGCCAGCGCGCGGTAGTGGCCGCTCTGGATCAGCGGCAGGCTCGTGCCGGTGCTGTCGAGGGCGAAATCGACCGTGCCGGCGAGCACCGCCTGGCCGATCTCGGCGCTGCCCTTGAAGGGGACGAGCTGCACGTCGATGCCCGGCGGTCCTGGCGAACAGCACGCGCGCCGAGCCGCGACGTGATCGTGCCGGCGCCCATGTTGAGCTTGCCGGGATTGGCCTTGGCCTTGCGCGATCAGCTCCTTGATGGTCTGCGGGCCGTCGCTGCGCGCACCACGATCAGCGACATGTTCTTGGTCAGCAGCGTGATCGGCGCGAAGTCCTTGAGCGGATCGTAGGGCAGGTTGGGCAGTGACCAGGGGGTTCATCACCATGGTGGTGTCCATCGGCACGAACAGCGTGTAGCCGTCGGGCGCCGAGCGCGCGACCGCCTGCGCGCCGATCGCGGTATTGCCGCCGGGGCGGTTCTCGATCACCACCGGCTGGCCCGAAGTCCTCGCTCATCTTCTGTCCGACGAAGCGCGCGATGATGTCGGCCGGCCCGCCCGGCGGGAACGGCACGACGATGCGGATCGTCCGGTTGGGATAGCTCTTCGCGTCGGCCTCGGCGCGCCTTGCGCGCCGCGCGGCGCGATCGTCATCGCGAGGGCGAGCAGCGACGGCGAAGATGCGAGGCACGACGTGCACGGCGCGCTCAATCCAGCTTCAGCCCGACCGCCTTGATGACCTTGCCGCGCGTGTCGGCCTGCGAGCGGATGAAGGCGGCGAACTCCTCCGGCGTCTTGCTGGTCGCCGGCTCGATGCCGGCGTTGAGGAGCTTCTCGCGCACGTCCGGCATCGCCAGCACCTTGCTGAGCGAGGCGTGCAGCTTGTCGACGACCTCGCGCGGCGTGCCGGCGGGCGCCACGATGCTCTGCCAGATGCCGAGATCGTAGCCCGGGAAGGTCTCGGCGATGGTCGGAATCTCCGGCGCGAGCGAGAGGCGCTGCGCGCTCACCAGCCCGAGGATCTTGAGCTTCTTGTCGCGCCAGAGCGGCAGCGACACGTTGATGCTCTCCATGCCGAGCGGAACGTCGCCCGCCAGGATGCCGGTGATCTGGGTGGTGCCGCCGCGATACGGCACCATGGTGAAATTGGTCCCGGCCATCTGGTTGAGCAGCCCGACATTGACCTGCGAGGTCGGCGTGCTGATGCCGATCTGGAAGGTGCCGGGCTTGGCCTTCTCCTGGTCGACCAGCTCCTTGATCGAGTTGACCGGGATGTTGATGTTGGCGACCAGCGCGGAGGGAACCAGCGCGATCAGCGAGATCGGCACGAAATCCTTGAACGGATCGTAGGCGAGCTTGCTGTAGAGGAACGGGTTCATCACCAGCGTGCCGTCGATCGCCATCAGCAGCGTGTAGCCGTCGGGATTGGCCTTCGCGACCGCCTGGGCGCCGATGATGGTGTTGGCGCCGGGCCGGTTGTCGACGACGATCTGCTGGCCGAGGTCCTCGCTCATCTTCAGGCCGATCAGCCGGCCGAGGAAATCGGCCGGCCCGCCCGGCGCGAACGGCACCACGAGCGTGATCTGTCGCGACGGATAGCTCTGCGCCGACGCGGCGGTGCCGCGCAGAGCGGCAGAGCAAACGCCGCTGCGCACCCAGGCGGCTCGGCCGAAAGGCTTTCATGTCGTTCCTCCGTTTCGCTGGTCGTCCGCTCACGCGTCCAGGCGTCCCATCAGCCGGCCGAGCTCCGGCATCGGCGGCAGCGGGCCGAGCGCCGCGCGAAGCCGCTTCACGCAGCCCCACAGCACCGCCTGGTTGCTGTTGACCACCGGCTTGCCGAGCGCGCGCTCGATCTCGGCGATCGCCTCGATCTGGGTGGTGTTGGTGCAGCTCAGGAAAATGCCGTCGGCCTCCGGCCGGTCGTGCTTGCGGGCGAGCTCGGTCCATTCCTGCGGCGTGACCTCGGCGAATTCGAGCGGCCTCGAGCGCCAGCGCCACGTCGTGCACGACCGTCAAAGCCGGTCGCCTGCAGATAGTCGATCACGTTCTGGTTGCTCTTGTAGGGGCTGAGCAGGACGAGCTTGCGCAGCCCCAGCGCCTGCAGGGCTTCGAGCACGAGCCGGCTGGTCGCCACCGCCTCGATGCCGGTGGCGTCCTTCACGATGTCGAGGATGCGGCCTTCGCCCTGCGGGCCCTTGCGTCATCGAGGTGTCGGTGCAGTGGAAGACGATGAGATCGGGCGCGCACGTCCGAGAGGAGCTTGGCCGACGGCGGCGATCTCGTCGGCCATCACCGGCAGCGGCCGCTTCCATTCGCCCGGCCACGCGCGCGCGCGTGACATGCACGGCGAGGCCGGGCGGGCGCGAAGTGATTGAATTGCGGCTCGCTCATGCTGTTGACCGACGGGATGATCAAGCCCGATGCGCGCGCATCGGCGCCTCCAGCGGGCTTTCGGTGACGTTTGTCGAGCGTCGCGACGGCATCCATGATCGTCTCCTCCGCAATTGATCCGTCATTGCACCTTCAGGCCGGCCGCCTTGGCGAGCGGCGCCCAGAATGCATATTCCTCGGCGATGAATTGTTGCACCGCGGCCGGGTCGAGGTCCTTCGTCAGCACGGCGAGCTTCTGCGAAATGCTCCTGAATCTTCGGCGACTTCACGATGCGCCGGGTGGCCTCGCTCAGCTTGCCGACGATGTCGGGCGGCAGGTTCTTCGGGCCGGAGAGCCAGAACCAGGTGTCGCCGCGCACGTCCGGATAGCCCTGCTCGGCGAAGGTCGGAATGTCCTTGAAGATCGGATTGCGCTCGGTCGAGGTCACCGCCAGCGCCAGGAGCTTGCCGGCCTTGACCTGCTCGCCGACCGTCATCATGGCGGTGAGCGTCATCGAGATGTGGTTGCCGAGCACGTCGGTCACGCCCGAGTTCGGCGCCGGAACGTGCTGGATGTCGATGCCGGCCTTGCGCTTGAACTGCTCGATCAGGAGATGACCGAGCGAGCCCGGGCCGGGCGACGACGAGGTGATCGGGTCCTTGCGGCTTTTCGCGAGCGCGACCAGCTCGGCGATCGATTTGACGCCCAAGGCCGGATTGGCGGCCCAGGCGTAGCTGTCGGCACCGATCATCGCGATATGGGTGAAATCCTTGAGCGGGTCGTAGCCGATATTCGGATTGATCGCCGGGCCGGTGAGATGCGGCCCGGAGCCTCCGATCAGCAGGGTGTAGCCGTCGGGCTCCGCGCGCGCGACCTGGGCCGAGCCGATGGCGCCGCTGTTGCCCGGCCGGTTCTCGACGAAGAATTGCTGCTTGAACGCGGCCGAGAGCTCGGTCGCGATCAGGCGTCCGAACTGGTCGGCGCTGCCGCCCGGCGCGAAGGCAACGACGATCTTCACCGGGCGGCTCGGCCACTCGTCCGCGCGCGGCTGCGAGAGCGGCCACAGGCAGAGCGTGGCGACCAGCGCGGCCGCGAAGCCCCCGGAGCGGGCGATCCCATTCCCTGGCCCTTCATTGTCGTTCGGCGGGCAGCCGGCCTGCCGAAGCGGCCGTCGCGCGGCCTCGAGGTTGGACGCAACTTACGCCTTCTGTCGAGCGGACGGTAGCGCGGCCGCGGGGAATTTTGGCATAACATGCATTGCCGCGGAGGATCGCGGAGATCAGCAAGCGAGGCGGGACATGAGCGGCAACGACATCGACATGCGCATGTTTGCCCAACGGGTCGGGGCGAGCGTGACCTACGCCGCCGGCAGCATCGTCTTCAACAAGGGCGACGCGGGCTCGTGCATGTATGTCGTGCAGTCGGGCGTGATCGAGATGGTGATCGGCGACAAGGTGATCGAGGTCTGCGGCCGCCAACGAGGCGATCGGATTCATGTCGATGATCGACGGCGCGACGAGAAGCTCGACCGCGCGGGTCAAGGAGGCGTGCGAGCTCTCGCTCATCGATCAGCGCAAGTTTCGCTTCATGGTCGACGAGGTGCCGAATTTCGCGCTCTACATCATGGGCGCGATGGCGCGGCGCATCCGCGGCATGGGCCAGGCGATGTGACGATCGCAGGCGGCGGCGCGGTCAGGCGGCCTTCGCCAGGAAGGCGTCGCGCACCGGCCACTCGTGCCATTCGCCGCAGGCCGGACAATGGGCGCGGATTTTCTGCTCGCGGATGCGCAAGAGGGTGCCGATTTCGCTCTCGACGCCGCTGTCGACCTCGCGTCCCGTCGTCGGGCAGAGCGAAGATGAGATGTTCCATGACGGCCTCCATGGGAGGACTTCATAGCGCTTCCGGCGAAGCCTGCCTTCGCCAAGAAAACGCGTCAATGCGACACTGCTCCGGTATCATGTCGCCCGCGTGGCCCCGATGCAATCAAAAGCTATAGCTACGCCGGCGAGAACGTGAACAAATACGGCAACAGATCACCGAAAATTGTGCAGACATGTGGCCGGACCGCCGTCTCATCGAGCTTTTCGACATCGAGCTTCCGATCGTGCAGGCGCCCGATGGCCGGCGCGATGGATTGGGAGCTGGCGGTCGCCGCGGCGGAAGCCGGCGCGCTCGGATCGCTGCCATGCGCCATGCTCAATGCGGATCAGGTCCGCGAGCAGATGGCGAAAATCCGCGCCCGCACCGACGAAGCCGATCAATCTCAATTTCTTCTGTCACACGCCGCCGGTGCTCAACAACGAGCGCGAGGCGAGATGGCGCGAGCGGCTCGCGCCCTATTACCGCGAGCTCGGGATCGATCCGGCGGCGCCGGTGCCCTCGAGCAATCGCACGGCGTTCGATGCCGCGTTCTGCGACGTGGTCGAGGAGCTCGAAGCCCGAGGTGGTCAGCTTCCATTTCGGGCTGCCGGAGCCGGCTCTGGTGAAGCGGGTCAAGGCCACCGGCGCCGTGGTCCTGAGCTCCGCCACGACCGCCGCCGAGGCGCGCTGGCTCGAAGCGCACGGCGTCGACGCGGTCATCGCGCAAGGCTACGAGGCCGGCGGCCATCGCGGCATGTTCCTCACCGACGACCTCGCGGCGCAGGTCGGCACCTTCGCGCTGGTGCCGCAGGTCGTCGACGCCGTGAAGGTGCCGGTGATTGCCGCGGGCGGCATCACCGATGCGCGCGGCATCGCGGCGGCCTTCGCGCTCGGCGCCGCCGGCGTGCAGATCGGCACCGCCTATCTGTGGTCGCCGGAAGCGAAGATTTCGGCGCCGCATCGCGCGGCGCTCGAGCGGCGCGCGCGAGCGACGCCACGGCGGTGACCAATCTGATGACCGGGCGGCCGGCGCGCGGCATCATCAACCGGGTGATGCGCGAGATCGGGCCGATCGCGGACGTGGCGCCGGATTTTCCGCTCGCCGCCGGCGCGCTGGCGCCGCTGCGCGCCAAGGCGGAGGCGCAGGGCTCGGGCGATTTCTCGCCGATGTGGGCGGGGCAGGCGGCTTCGCTCGGCCGCGCGCTGCCGGCCGGCGAGCTCACGAAGAAGCTCGCCGCCGAGGCGCTGGAACGCATCTGCGCGCGCTCGGCATCGCGGCATCGAAGGCGTGAAGGCTTTAGCGCGCGCTCGATCCGCAGCCTGGTGCCCCAAGGGTCGGCGGTCTCGATCCCGGTCGGCGTCGCGTTGAGCGGCGCGCCCGCCTGCGCGAGCCGCGATTTCGCCGCCTCGAACGCGGCATCATCGGCGGCTTCGAGCGAGAACCACGACAACCCGGCGCGGTCCTCGTCGCGTGCACCGGCGCCGGCGCTGTGCCAGACATTGCCGGCGATGTGATGGTGGTAGCGGCCCGACGACATGAACGAAGCGCCGTGGCGGCGGCGCGTCACGTCGAGCCCGAGGCCGTCGCGATAGAACGCCTCGGCGCGGGCGACGTCGCCGACGCGCAGATGGACGTGGCCGATGCGCAGGCCGTCCGGCGCGCCGTCGTAGCCCGCCGTCGGCGGCACCTCGCGCAGGATGTCGTCGACGTCGAGCGGGTCGGTGGTGATCTTCAGCGCATCGCCGGTCCACTCCCAGCTATCCGCCGGCCGGTCGTGATAGACCTCGATGCCGTTGCCCTCGGGATCGTCGAGATAGAACGCCTCGCTGACCGCATGGTCGGAGGCGCCGGTGAGCGGCGTCTTGTTGCGCGCCACGTGCAGGATCCAGCGCGCCAGGTCGGCGCGCGTCGGCACCAGGAAGGCGGTGTGATAGAGGCCGGCGGTGCGGGTGTCGTCGGGCTTGGCGTCCGGCCGGTGCTCGAGGTGGACGAGCGCAACCCCGCCGGCGCCGAGCGTGGCGCTCGTCCTTGCCGCGATCGAGCACCGAGAGCCCGAGCACGTCGCGGTAGTAGTTGGTGAGCCGGTCGAGATCGCGCACCTTGAGGCCGATCGCGCCGATATGCAGCGGGGTGCGGCTCGCGAAGGTGGGGGTGGCGGAGGGATTGGGGGCGTCCATGGCGGCTTATATCGGCGTTTCGGCCGGCGGCCGCAATGGCCGGCGGCCCGGGCAGAGCGCTGCGCCGACCCGCTGCTGCGGCCATGCGCAGCGCGCCGGCGCGTCCTATATTTGTGTGAGCTTGAAGCCGCCGGCAGCGGCGGCGACGGAGACCATCCATGCACTCGCACTCGCTCGAGCATTGGCAGCATCGCCATGTCTATCTCGGTGAGAAGCACGGCCGGCACGAGCGGCGGACCTGGTTCGTGGTCGCCTTGACCGCCGCGATGATGGTCGCCGAGATCGTCGGCGGCCACATCTACGGCTCGATGGCGCTCATTGCCGACGGCTGGCACATGTCGACCCACGCCGGCGCGCTGGCGATCGCGGCGCTGGCCTATCGTTTTGCGCGGCGCCACGCTCACGACCCGCAATTCTCCTTCGGGACCGGCAAGCTCGGCGAGCTGGCGGGCTTTGCCAGCGCGGTCATCCTCGGCGTCGTCGCGCTCATCATCGCCTACGAGTCGGCCGAGCGGCTGCTCTCGCCTGTTCCGATCCGCTACGATCAGGCGATCATGATCGCGGTCATCGGGCTCGCGGTGAATCTCGTCAGCGCCTGGATGCTCTACGACGAGGAGCATCATCGGCACGACCCGCACGACCATCACGCACGATCACGGGCACCACCGGGTCGACGCGCGCGATCACAACATCCGCTCCGCCTATTTCCACGTGCTGGCCGATGCGATGACGTCGGTGCTCGCGATCTTTGCGCTCGTCGCCGGTCGCTTCTACGGCTGGGCGTTCATGGACCCGCTGATGGGCATCGTCGGCGCGCTCGTCATCGCCCACTGGTCGGTCGGGCTGATGCGTTCGGCCGGCGCGGTGCTGGTCGACGCCGTCCCCGATCGACGGCTGGCCGCGCTGGTGCGCCGGCGCCTCGAGGTCGACGGCGACCAGCTGGCCGACCTCCATCTTTGGCGCCTCGGCCCCGGCCACACGGCGTTGATCGCCGCGGTCGTGTCCGATCACCCGCAGGCCCCCGAGGCCTACAAGTCCCGCCTCGAAGGCATTGCCGGGCTGTCGCACGTGACCGTCGAGGTGCATCGCTGCGAGCGCGGCTCGCAGCCGGCTCCGGCGTAGGGGAGGGGCCTGCCGCGCCGTTGCGGCACGAAACGCGAGTCTGCTATAGCCGGCCCGGCGGCAGACCGATGCCGCCACTGATCCCGAGGCTCCCATGTCCGTCGACGCCGCCACCGTCCGCCGCATCGCGCATCTGGCGCGCATTGCGGTCGCCGAGGAGGAGGTCGAGCACCTGCAGGGCGAGCTCAACGCCATCCTGGCCTTCGTCGAGCAGTTGTCGGAGGTGAATGTCGAGGGGGTCGAGCCGATGACCTCGGTCACGCCCATGGAGATGAAGAAGCGCCCGGACGTGGTCACCGACGGCGGTATCCCGGACGATATCGTCAGGAACGCGCCGGCGACCGAGGGCCATTTCTTCCTGGTTCCGAAGGTGGTGGAATGAAGATGGGCGAATGCACATCTTCATTCCACCATCCTCGGGCGAGCGTAAGCGAGACCCGAGGATCTCGAGAGGATCAGAGCTGATGTGCCTTGCCTGTGAGGAGCAGGACTATTTCTTCCACGTGTGGTGCGCGGGGTTCATTGCGCGTGGCGAAATGCCGCCCGGCGTGACCGAGGAGGATTTGGACGCCATGGGCTTCGAGTTGCCGGCCGCGATGCGCAGGCAAGGGCAAGCCGCAGCAGGCCACGGCGACGCCGCCGCCCCGGCCGCCAGCGCGTTTTCCTGCGATAGCCCGGACGGCGAATGACCGATCTGACATCTCTGACCCTGGCTGAGGCGCGCGACCGCCTCCGCAACAAAGAGTTCTCCGCCGTCGAGCTCACCGACGCGCATCTCGCCGCCATCGAGCGGGCGCGCGCGCTCAACGCCTATGTGCTGGAGACGCCCGACCAGGCGCGCGCCATGGCGCAAGCAATCCGATGCGCGCCTGCGCGCCGGCGACGCCCGTCCGCTCGAGGGCATCGCGCTCGGCATCAAGGACCTGTTCGCCACCAAGGACGTGCGCACCACCGCCGTGCTCGCACATCCTCGACAATTTCGTGCCGACCTACGAGTCGACCGTCAGCGCGCAGCTCTGGCGCGACGGCGCGGTGATGCTCGGCAAGCTCAACAACGACGAGTTCGCCATGGGCTCGTCGAACGAGACCTCGTTCTTCGGCCCGGTGATCTCGCCGTGGCGGCGCGAAGGGCGCCAACACCCCGCTCGTTCCGGGCGGCTCGTCGGGCGGCTCGGCCGCGGCGGTGGCGGCCGGGCTCTGCCTCGGCGCGACCGGTACCGATACCGGCGGCTCGATACGTCAGCCCGCGGCCTTCACCGGCATCGTCGGCATCAAGCCCACCTACGGCCGCTGCTCGCGCTGGGGCATCGTGGCGTACGCCTCCTCGCTCGATCAGGCCGGGCCGTTCGCGCGCACGGTGCGCGACGCCGCGATCCTGCTCGCCTCCATGGCCGGACACGACCCCAAGGACACCACCTCGGTGGACCGCCCGGTGCCGGACTACGAGGCGGCGGTCGGCAAATCGATCAAGGGCATGAAGATCGGCATCCCGAAGGAATACCGCGTCGACGGCATGGCGGCCGAGATCGACGCGGCTGTGGGAGCAGGGCGGCCAGTGGCTCGAGGCGGCCGGCGCCGAGATCGGTCGAGGTGTCGCTGCCGCACACCAAGTACGCGCTGCCGGCCTACTACATCGTGGCGCCGGCGGAGGCGTCCTCGAACCTCGCGCGCTATGACGGCGTTCGCTACGGGTTGCGCGCGGCCGGGCGCGACATCACCGACATGTACGAGAAGACGCGCGCCGAGGGCTTCGGCAAGGAAGTGCGCCGGCGCATCATGATCGGCACCTATGTGCTCTCGGCCGGCTATTACGACGCCTATTACGTGCGCGCGCAAAAGGTGCGCACGCTGATCAAGCGGGATTTCGAGGATTGCTTCGCGCGCGGCGTCGACGCCATCCTCACGCCGGCGACGCCGTCGGCCGCCTTCGGCATCGGCGAGAAGGGCGGCGCCGATCCGGTCGAGATGTATCTCAACGACGTCTTCACCGTGACGGTGAACATGGCGGGCCTGCCCGGCATTGCCGTGCCGGGCGGCCTTGTCGGCCGAGGGTCTGCCGCTCGGCCTGCAGCTCATCGGCCGCCCGTTCGACGAGGAGACGCTGTTCTCGCTCGGCAAGGTGATCGAGGACGCGGCAGGGCGGTTCTCGCCGCAGCCGTGGTGGTAGCCTAGCGGCGAGGCCAGCATGACACTCGCCCAATTCAAGCTCAGCCTGTCGAAGTCCAAGCCGCCGGCCGGTCTCACGCCGGCGCTGCAAGCGCTGTGGTGGGCGGGCAAGGACAAATGGGACAAGGCGCACGACATCGTCATGAACGGCAGCGGCAAGGACTGCGCCTGGGTGCACGCCTATCTGCATCGCGTCGAAGGCGACCTGGGCAATGCGCGCTATTGGTATCGCGAGGCGGAGAAGCCTGCGGCCTCGGGTCCGTTGCAGGGCGAATGGGACGCGATCGCGCGCGCCATGCTGGCGTCCTGAGCATCAAGGCGGCTCCCTCGCGAAATGCGCGAATGCGTCCGCCATGCCGCGAAATGCGCGTGATGCTTATCGCCCGGAATCGTGGCTTAATCGGCGGAGGTAATGGGGGACCGCCTGTGAGCCAAGCCACGCGCGACGCCGTCACCGACCTCTATGCCGCCTACGCCCGCCGCGATTTCGAACGCGTCGCCGCCCTGATCGACGACGACATCGATTGGATCATCTACGGCCCCGTGCAGGTGTTTCCGTTCGCCGGCCATCGCCACGGCAAGGCGGCGGTGCTCACCGCGCTCGGCGGCATTGCCCAGGACTACGCGCTCGAACGCTATGTGCCGCAGATCGTGATCGTCGAGGATGACCGGGCGGCGGTGATGTCGGACGTCGCCTTCAAGCAGCGCTCCACCGGCCGCATGATCACCGCCCAGCTTGCCAATTTTCTGCGCTTTCGCGACGGGCGCATCATCGAATTCCGCGAATTCGCCAATACGTTCGACCTGGTCGAGCAGGCGATCGGCCACTTCATCGAGGTCGGGTAGCTAAACAGCGAGTCGGTCCAACGGGAAACGCGCGACATCGCGCAGCAGCGCGATGAACGCATCGGCTTGGTGTTCCGCGGTCCGCCGCCCCTTGTCGGCGCTCGCCGCCGAGGCATCGCCGACCGCGCCATCGGGGTTGAGGTCCGGCGCGATCCAGCCGAAACCATGCGGCCCCGCCGGCCGCAGATGGGTGTACTCGCCTTCCATGTCGGCGGCCTTCGAGGGAAAGAGCTTGGCTTTGCTCATGTCGACGAGGTCCGGCCGAAAGTGCAGCATGATCGAGGTCTCGATGTCGCCGGCGTGAATGCCGTGGGTGGCGTCGAAGGGTGAATAAAGCCCCGACGGCAGGCCGAAGCGGCGCCATTGCGTGGTGACCACCAGCATGCCGAGGCGCACCCGCAGCTCGCGCGCGACGATGCCGATCACGTCGGTATTGCCGCCGTGCGAGTTCACGATCACGAGCTTGCGCAGGCCGGCGCGATGAACGCCTTCGCCGATCTCGACCCAGATGCGGATCAGATTCTCCGCCGAGTAGGTCAAGGTTCCGGGCGAGCGCAGATGCTCGTTGGACTTGCCGATCATCTGAATCGGCATGAACAGGACATCGAGGTCGTCGGGCAGGCGCGCCAGCACCGTCGCGATCATGCCTTCGGCAATCGCGGTGTCGGTGAGCACCGGAAGGTGCGGGCCATGCTGCTCGATCGCGGCGACCGGCAGGACCGCCATCGTCGATTGCGGATCGAGGCCGTTGAATTCGCTCGATCTGAGCTCGCCCCAAAATCGCTTGCTTGCCATCAAACGTGCTCTGACTCGACCCTGGTTCGACCGGCATCGTACCGCAAAAGTCGCCCCTGTCAGCACTGCGTGTGGCAACAGTGAACGTGCGGGCAATTGGTCGCCGGTCCCAGCTCGTGTAAGGTATTGCTCATGAAGCACATCACCCCTCGCGGCATCAGGCCGCCGTTCGCCCGCTATAGCTACGGTGTGGAAATTCCGGCCGGCCATCGCATCCTGGTCTGCTCCGGCCAGCTCGGCATCACGCCCGATGATCGGGTGCCGGCGACCGTGGAAGAGCAGACGCATCTGTGTTTCCGCAACATCGAGGCCGTGCTCGCGGAGGCGGGACTTCACCTTCGCCGATACGGTGCGCATCAACGCCTTCGTCGTCGGGCGCGAGCACCTCAAAGGCTATATGTCGGTGCGCGACCTCTACATCGGCGATCCACCACCTGCTTCCACGCTGATGATCGTGTCCGGCTTTTCGCGCCCGGAATTCCTCGTTGAAATCGAAATCATCGCCGCGGCGCCCGGTTAGATGGCCACGATCGATGGCGTCGCATTGCCCGGTCGCGAGGGCGTGTTCGGCCTGACGCTGCGCGAGGGGTCAATCGCCACTGTCACGCCTGCCCACGGGGCACGCGACGTTCGCTGGGTGGCGCTGCCGGGACTGGTCAATCTGCATGCCCATGCCGATCGTTGCTATACGGTGCAGGCCTTTCGGCCGAAATCCTTCGCCGATGCCCTGGCGGCTGCGGCGAGCGCGCGGGCGGCGTTCACGATGGCGGATGTGCAGAGCCGCTCGAGGCGCTTCTTCGAGCGCTCGCTCGCCCATGGCGTGACCCGGATCAGGACCCACACCGACGTCGACCCGATCGTCGAATTGCGCTCCATGCAAGGCGTGCTCGCCGCCAAGGCCGAGGTGGCAGGCCGCATCGATGTCGAGGTGATCGCTTTCTCCACCTCCAGAAACGATCTGGCCGAGCCAGCCGCCGTCGCGCGCCTCGAGCGCGCCATCGAGCTCGGACCGGATTTCCTGGGCGCGAGTCTCAATTCCAGTGCCGATCCCGGGCGCGCGCTCGACGCCCTGCTCGACCTCGCCGAGCAGACCGGCCTGCCGGTCGACATCCATCTCGACGAGCATCTCGAGCCGCACAAGATGCTATGCGGCGCGGTGGCCGATGCCGTCATCGCGCGCGGGCTTCACGGCCGAGTCACGCTGAGCCATCTTTGCGCCCTGTCGACGCTCGAAGCGACGGCGGCGCATGCCCTGATCGAGCGCATTGCGCGCGCCGGCATCACGGTCGTCGCGTTGCCGCAGACTAATCTCTTCCTGCAGGACCGCGCCGCCGGCACGCCGCTGCGGCGCGGCGTCACGCTGGTGCAAGAGCTCCTTGCGGCGGGCGTCGATGTCCGTTTCGGCACCGACAATGTACGCGACTGGTTCTTTCCCTTCGGCGACGGCGACATGCTGGACACCGCCTTGTTTGCCGCGGTCGCCGCCCAGCTCGACGATCAGATGCAGCTGATCGCCGCGATCTGCGGCGGGCGCGCCGTGATCGAGCAAGGCGCGCCAGCCGATCTCGTGCTGGTGCCGGCGTCGTCCTTCGACGATGCGCTGGCGCGCCGCCCGGCGGGCCGGATCGTGTTCAAGGCGGGACGGCAGGTGTCCGGACCGAACCTGGCGTGAGCAGGCTCAGCTTTCCCTCGGCGCACCTCGGATCGCGTCAGCCGGGCTCGAGGCCCTTCTGCTTGATCACCGGGACGGCCGCGGGCGCGGTGAGGAATTTCACCAGCGCCTTTGCCGCCTCCGCCTCCTTGGCGCCGGTATGGATGCCGGCCGCGAACACGGTGACGTGCTGAATGTCCGGCGGGAGCGGCCCGAGATAGTCGATGCCGGCGATCGGGAGCAGCTCGCTGATCTGCTGGAAGCCGATCTCGGCTTCGCCACGCGCGATCAATACGCCGACCGGATTGCCGGGCTGGGTCTGCTTGCTTTTCGGCTTGAGCGCATCGGCAATGCCCAGGCGCTCGAAATAGACCCTCGATGTAGACGCCGCTCGGCCCCGAGGAATAGCCCACCGACTTCGCCGCCAGCAGGGCCCGCTTGAGCGCCTCGCCCGAGCTGATGTCGGGCCTGGGCGCGCCGGCGCGCACGGCGACGCCCACGCCCGATTTCACGACATCGACACGGCTCCCCGGCACGATCTTGCCTTGCTTGATCAGGTTGTCGAGCGCCGGGCCGGCCATGATCACGAGATCGTAGGTCTCGCCCGCCTGCATCCGCTTGATGATGTCGTTGGTGCCGGCCCAGGTGGTGACGACCTTGTGCTCGGTCGCCTTCTCGAAGCCGGGGACGAGCTCGAGATACGCCTCCTTGAAGGCGTTCGAGCTCAAGACCTTGAGTTCAGCCGTCTGTGCCATGCTGGTGCCGACCATGATTGCGGCGGCGAGGATCGCCGCCCGGGTGTGGATCGCGCTCATGATAGTCCTTCCTATGGTTCAGTCGCGCCGTCATTTGGGCATGGCATCATGGACGATCTTGCCGCCCACCATGGTGATCAGCGGCTTGAGGTCCTTGATCTCGTCCTCCGGCACCGTGAGGTAGTCGCGGTCGAGCACCAGCAGGTCGGCGTATTTGCCGGGCGCGAGCGCGCCGAGATTGCTCTCCTGGAACATGAAAAAGGCGTTCGAGCGCGTGTGCGCGATCAGCGCCTCCTCGCGGGTGATGGTCTGCCGATTGACCTGCCGGCCGCCCACCATGCGGCCGGTGATCGCCAGGCTGAGCGTGTAGAACGGATTCGACGTCGTCACCGCGGTCGCATCCGATCCAAGACCCCAGTGGATGCCGCTGTCCTGGATGCGGCGGAACGGCGGCATGTCCCAGGCCTTGTCGCCGTGCACCTTGTGCATCAGCGCGCCCTGGATCAGCGGGCGGCTGTGGATCTGGGCGGTCATGCCGAGCTTCTTCATGCGCTCGAGCTGCGCCTCGCTGACCTGGTCGAGGTGCGAGAACGACCAGCGCAGCCCTTTGATCGGCCGCTCCTTGTTGATGGCGTCGTACTCGTTGAGGAAGGCCTCGATCGCTTCGCTCATCTCGACGTGGGAGTTGACGTAGATGCCGCGCTCGGCCAGCGCCAGCAGGATGCGGCGCATCTGCGCCAGGTCCTCGGGCTTGGTGTTGCTCGCGACCCGCAGCAGCTGCGTGGTGACCGGCGCAAAGATCGACTCGCCCCATCCCACGTTGTCGAAGGTGTCGCTGCCCTGGAACGGCTTGAGCTCGCGGATCTCGGCGATCACCGCGTCGACCTGCGCCGGCGTCGCCGGCTGCCGGATGGTCGTCCAGAACACGACGGATGTCGAGCTCGCCGCGCTCGGCGAGATGCCGGTACGGCTCGTAGTGCTTGGCGCCCATGCCGCGCCCGCCGGCGTCGAGCCACGCCGTCAGCCCGATCGAGTTGAGGTAGGCCACCAGCTTGCGGGTGTTGGCGAGCCAGGCCTCCTGCGTCTGCAGCGGCACTCTGGCCGCCACGAAGGCGACGCCGCCGGCGCCCTGGACGACGCCGGTCGGCTTGCCGGCCGCATCCTTCTCGATCTTGCCGCCCTGCGGGTCCGGCGTGCCGGCGTCGATCTTGGCCGCGACCAGCGCCACGGTGTTGAGGTAGCTGTGGCGATAGACCGCCTGCAGCACCACCGGGTTGTTGGGAGCGATGCGGTCGAGCTCTTCGAGCGGGAAGCCGCGCGGCTCGTCGGTGAATTGCTCCTCCGACCAGCCGCCGAGAACCACGATCCATTGGCCGGCGGGTGTGGTGCGCACCCGCTCGGCGAGCATCCTGAGCGCCTGCTGCCGCGAGGTGACGCCGTCGAAGCGCAGCTCGTCGTGCTCGGCGGCGCGCACCCAGTGGGCGTGGTTGTCGATCAGCCCCGGGATGACGGTGCGGCCGGCGAGGTCGATGATCCGCGTTTGCGGTCCCTTGAGCGCCTCGATCTCGGCAGTGGTGCCGACCTTGACGATGCGCTGGCCGCGGATGGCGAGCGCCTGCGCGATGGTGAAGCGGTCGTCGACGGTGACGATCTTGCCGTTGACGAGCACGGCGTCGGGCGCCTGCGCGGAAGCGACCGTGGGCGTCGCGAGCGACGAAAACTGAAAGCAGAACGGCGCGGCTGAGCCACACACGCATATCGAGCCCTCCCGGTGGTCGTATTGGGCCTTAGCCCGGCTCCATGCCGCGCTTCTTGAAGGCAGCGGCGGCTGCCGGCGCGGTGATGAACTTGACCAGCGCCCGGGCGGCGTCCGCTTCCTTGGTTCCGGCCATGATGCCGCTCGAGAACGTGGTGAACTGCTGGACGGCGGCTGGCAGCGGGCCGACGTAGTCGACGCCGGCGAAGTTTGACATCTCGCTCACCTGCTGGAAGCCGATCTCGGCCTCGCCGCTGGCGATGATGCTGCCGACAAATACCCCGGTGGGCGTCTGCTTGAGCTTGCCCTTGATCTCGTCGCCGATGCCCATGCGCTGGAACAGGCCGACGACATAGATGCCGCTCGGGCCGGTGGAATAGCCGATCGACTTGGCCGTCAGCAGCGTTTTCTTCAACGCGTCGACGGTCCCGATATCGGGCTTCGGCGCGCCGGCTTTCACGCCGGCGCCCACGCCCGACTTCGCGAGGTCGACACGGCTGCCGGCAACGACCTTGCCGCCTTTGATGTGCTCGTCGATGGACGGGGCGGACATGATGAGGAGGTCGTAGGTCTCGCCGGCCGCCAGCCGTTTGTTGGCGTCGACCGTGCCGGTGAAGACGGTCGTGACCTTGTGGCCGGACGCCTGTCTCGAACTGCGGCACCAATTCGCGATAGGCCTCCTCGGTGGCCTGCGTGGAGAGAACCTTGATCTCGGCCGCGTCGGCCATGCCCACAATGATCAACAGGCTTGCGGCGCCGAGCGCTGCGGTGACGATCGGGTTGTTGTTCACGGCGGTTCTCCCATGCTTTGCCCGGTTGAGCTCATCCTAGCATTACTCGCGGATGCTGATGCCGGCCTCCTTGATGACCGGCCCCCACTTGTCGATTTCCGCCTTGAGGAACGTCGCGAGCTCGGTCGGGGTCGAGCCGACCACGACGATGCCCAGGTCTTCGAGCCTTCCCCGCACCACGGGATCGGCGAGCGCGGTGATCGTGTCGGCGTGAATCTTGGCCACGATCTCGCGCGGCGTCTTGGCCGGCACGAAGAACCCGAACCAGCCCGAGACCTCGAAGCCGGGCAGCCCCGCTTCCGCGAGCGTTGGAAACTCCGCCGCGGCGGGCACGCGGCTGGCGGTGGTCACCGCGAGGCCGCGCATTTGCCCGGCGCGCACCTGCGGCAGCACCGAGGACATGACGTTGAACATCAGGTCGACCCGCCCGGGGATGAGGTCGGCGAGCGCCGGTGCGCCGCCGCGATACGGCACATGCGTCATCTCGATGCCGGCCATGCGCTTGAACAGCTCGCCGCTGAGATGGATCGAGGTGCCGGCGCCCGAGGACGCGAAGCTGACCTTGCCCTTGTTGGCCTTGGCATGGGCGATGAATTCGGCGACCGAGCGGGCGGGCGAGGAGTTCGGCACCACCATGATGTTGGGGGTGAGCCCGATCAGCGTCACCGGCGCGAGGTCGGCGGTCAGATCGTAGCCCAGCGAAGGGTAGAGGAAGCGTGCCACCGCGTGCGGGAACGAGGCGATCAGCATGGTCAAGCCGTCGGGATCGGAACGGGCGACGGCCTCGGCGCCGATATTGCCGCCGGCGCCGGGCTTGTTCTCGATCACCACCTGCTGGCCCCAGATCTCGGACAGCCGGGCCGCCAGGTTGCGGGCGAAAGCCTCGTTCGCCCCGCCCGCGGCGAACGGCACGACCAGCCGCACGAACCGGCTCGGCCAATGCGGTGCCTGCGCCTGCGCGCCCGCGCGGCCGGCCAGGACCGGAGCAAGTCCCGCAGCCGCGGCGCTACGGAGCAATCGGCGACGATCGATTCTCATTCGCGGACGCTGATGCCGGCTTCCTTGATGACCGGCCCCCATTTGTCCATCTCGGCCTTGTGGAAGCGTCCGAGCTCTTCGGGCGTCGAGCCGACCACGACGAGGCCGAGCTGCTCCAGCCGTGACTTGATCGCGGGCTCCGCCAGCACCGTAGCGGTGTCGGCGTGCATTTTCCGGACGATCTCGGATGGGGTCTTGGCCGGCACGAAGAACGCGTACCATCCGGACACGTCGAAGCCGGGCAGGGCGTCCTCCGTCATGGTCGGCAGGTCCGGCACCGCGGGTGCCCGCTTGGCCGATGTGAGCCGCAAGCGCACGCACCTGGCCCTGCTGCATGAGCGGGATGACCGGGGCGACGTTGTTGAAGAACGAGTCGACGCGTCCGGGGATGAGGTCTTGGATGGCGGGCGCGGCGCCGCGATAGGGCACGTGCACCAGATCGAGGCCGGCCGTGCGCCGGAACAGCTCGGCGGCAAGATGGGGCGCGGTGCCGTGGCCGGGGGACGCAAAGCTGACCTTGCCCGGGTTCGCCTTGGCGTGGGCGATGAATTCCCTCACCGAGCGCGCCGGCGAGATGTTCGGCACCACCATGACGATCGGATAGAGGACGACGAGCGAGACCGGCAAGAAGTCGGCGACCGGATCGTAGCTGAGCTTTGGATTGAGGTGGATATTGGTCGCGTGGAAGTCGCCCGCCAGGAACATGGTGTAGCCGTCGGGAGCGGAGCGGGCGGTGGCCTCGGCCGCGAGGTTGCCGCCGGCACCGCCCCGGTTCTCGATCACCACCTGCTGGCCCCACATTTCAGAGAGCCGCGCGGCGATGAGGCGGGCGATGGTGTCGGCGCCGCCGCCCGGCGGGAACGGCACGATCAGGCGCACGTGACGGTTGGGCCAAGTCTGCGCTTGCGCCAATGCCGGCGCGGCGCCGCCGAGCAGGCCGGGCGCGAGCACCGACGCTGCGGACAGTTGAATCAATCGGCGACGGCTGATCATGACGGTCCTTCTCCTTTGATCCAACCTTCCAGGCACTACGGCTCAATCGTGGACCGAAATGCCCGCCTGCTTGATGACCGGGCCCCACTTGTCCATCTCGGCCTTGAGATAGGCCGCGAGCTCCGCCGGCGTGGAGCTCTCAGGCGCCACACCGAGGTGCTCCATCCTCTGCCTGATGGCGGGCTCGGCGAGCACCCGGCTGGTGTCGGTGTAGAGCTTGCGGGTGATCGCGGGCGGAGTCTGGGCCGGCACCAGAAATGCGGCCCAAGACGATACGTCGAAATCAGGCACCCCGGATTCCGCGACGGTCGGCAAGTCGGGCGCCGTCGGAAACCGCTTGGGTGATGTCACTGCGAGCCCGCGCAACTGGCCGTTCCTGACCAACGGCAGCGCCGTCCCCATGGTGTTGAACATGACGTCGACGCGGCCGGGAATGAGGTCGTTGATCGCCTGCCCGCCGCCGCGATAAGGCACGTGCGTCATCTCGATTCCGGCAGTGCGCTTGAACAGTTCCGCCGCCAAATGCGTGGACGTCCCGTTGCCGGCCGAAGCGAACGTCGTCTTGGCTCCACTGGCCTTGGCGTATTTGACGAACTCCATCACCGATTTCGCCGGCGACGAATTGGGCACCGTCATCACATTGGGATAGGTGCAAATGAGCGTCACCGGAGCCAGATCGGCGACCGGATCATAGCTTAGCGTGCGGAAGAGGTAGCGATTGACCGCGAGCGGGAGCGAGGCGATCAGCACCGTATAGCCGTCGGGGTCCGAGCGGACGACGGCTTCGTGGCCGATGTTGGAGCCGCCGCCGCCGCGGTTCTCGACCACCATCTGCTGGCCCCAGATCTCGGACAGGCGGTGGGCAACGATGCGGGCGAACGCGTCGATGCTGCCGCCCGGAGCAAATGGCACGACGAGGCGCACCGGCCGGGTCGGCCAGCTCTCGGTTGACGCGCCCTGCGCGGCCGCGCGGCCGATCAGGCCGGGCGCGAGCGCCGTGCTGCCCAGAATGCGGAGCGCGTGGCGGCGAGAGATCATGGCTCGACCTTGATGGCGGCCGCCTTGATGACCGGCCCCCACTTCTCCATCTCGGCCTTGAAATGCACGCCGAGCGCCTCCGGCGTGGAGCCGACCGGGATCACGCCGAGCGCGTCGAGCTTGGCTTTGATCGGCGGCTCGGCCAGCGCCGCGGCGGTGTCGGCATACATCTTGCGGATGATCTCCGGCGGCGTCTTGGCCGGGACGAAGAAGGCGAACCACGACGACATGTCGTAGCCGGGCACGCCGGCCTCGGCGATGGTCGGCACCTGCGGCGCCGCCTGCACCCGCTCGGCCGTCGTCACGCCCAGCGCCCGCAATTGCCCGGATTGGGCGAGCGGCAGGCCGGAGGCCATCACCGCGAAATAGGTATCGATGCGCCCAGCCAAGATGTCGGTGAACGCCGGCGCTGCCCCGCGGTAAGGCACGTGGGTGAGATCGACCTTGGCCAGGTATTTGAATAGCTCGCCGCTCATGTGCGGCGAGGTGCCGTGTCCCGGCGATGCGAAGGTGATCTTGCCCGGGTTCTTCTTGGCTTCCGCCAGGATGTCGGCGACCGAGCGGAACGGCGAGGACGTGCGGCACCACCAGGAGGTTGGGGAAGAGGCAGATCAGCGTGACCGGTGCGAAGTCGGCAATCGGATCGTAGTTGATCGACGGGAACAGATAGCGATTGATCGCGAGCCCGGCCGCGCTGATGTACATGGTGTAGCCGTCGGGGGCGGAGCGGGCGACCATTTCGGAGGCGATGTTGCCGCCGGCGCCGGGCTTGTTCTCGACTACGACCTGCTGGCCCCACATCTCGCTCAGTCGCGCGCCGAGGATGCGGCCGATCCCGTCGATGCCGCCGCCGGGCGTGAACGGCACGACCAGCTTCACGATGCGGCTCGGCCAGCCCTGGACGGACGATGCCTGCGCGAAAGCAGGTCGGGCGGGGAGGGCGGGCGCGAGCGCGGACGCCGCGCTGAGTCCGACGAACTGGCGACGGTCGAGCATGCTTTCACCCCTCGGGTTTGATTCCGGCAGCCTTGATGACCGGCCCCCACAGCTCGGTCTCCGCCTTGAGCTGTGCGGCGAGCTCCTCCGGGGTCGAGCCGATGACCATGACGCCGACCTGCTGGAGCTTGTCCTTGATCGCCGGCTCGGCGAGCACCGCAACCGTGTCGGCGTGCATTTTCTTCACGATCTCGGCCGGTGTCTTGGCCGGCACGAAGAACGCGTACCATGACGAGACGTCGAAGCCGGGCACACCGGCTTCCGCGACGGTCGGGAATTCCGGTGCGGTCGGAAAGCGCTTGGCGGTGGTGACCGCGAGGCCGCGCAATTGTCCTGTCCTCGCCTGCTGCAGCACGCCGGCCATGGTGTTGAACATCACGTCGACGCGCCCGGGAATGACGTCGTTCAAGGCCAGCGCCACGCCGCGATAGGGCACGTGCGTCATCTCGATTCCGGTCATGCGCTTGAACAGCTCGCCGGACAGATGGGTCGATGTGCCGGTGCCGGAGGAGGCGAAGGTGATCTTGCCGCGGTTCGCCTTGGCATGGGCGATGAACTCCGCGACCGACTTCGCGGGCGAGGAGTTCGGCACGACCATGAGATTGGGATAGAGGCAAATGCAGCGAGACCGGCGCGAAGTCGGTGATCGGGTCGTAGCTGAGCGAGGAATAGAGATAGCGGTTGACCGCAAGGGGCAGCGAGCCGATCAACATGGTGTATCCGTCGGGATCGGATCGCGCGGCCGCCTCGGCGCCGATATTGCTGCCGGCGCCGCCCTTGTTCTCGATCACCAATTGCTGGCCCCAGACCTCGGACAGCCGGTTGGCGAGGATGCGGGCGACCGCGTCGGTCCCCCCTCCCGGCGGGAACGGAACGATCAGTCGAACGAAGCGCCGCGGCCAAGCCTGCGCCCGCGCGGGGCTCGCGGCGAGGTTGGGAACCAGCGCGGAAGCGGCGGAAAGCGCAACGAGCCGGCGGCGCGTGATCATGGGGTCCTTTCGCGCGGCGTCGCCGCCGCGGCAGCTGAGCTTTCGGTCGTGGGCGATCCGCGCCGACCGCAACGGGTGCGAAGCGTGATCCGCCTCATGAGTTGATCCGGATCCCGGCGTCCTTGATGACCGGGCCCCATTTGTCGATTTCCGCCTGGAGATGGGCCGCGAGCCCTTCGGCGGTCGAGCCGATCACCGTATAGCCGAGTTGCTCGAGCCTGCCCTTGACCGCGGGCTCGGCGAGCGCCGCGACCGTGTCGGCGCTCATCTTCCCGACGATGTCGGGCGGCGTCCTGGCCGGCAGGAAGAAGCCGTAGAACGACGATACGTCGAAGCCGGGCAGCCGGCCTCGGCGACGGTCGGCAGCTCCGGCGCCGCCGGATTGCGCTTGGCGCTGGAGACGCGCAAGGCCGCGCACCTGGCCCGACTTGATCAGCTCGAGCGCCACGCCGCTGGCGAATTGGAGGTCGACGCGTCCGGGAATGAGGTCGTTGTAGGCCGGCCCGGCGCCGCGATAGGGCACGGCGGTCATCTCGATCCCGGCCATGCGCTTGAACAGCTCGCCGGCCATGTGCGGCGGGGTGCCGACGCCGGGGGTGGCATAGGTGAGCTTGCCTTGCTTCTCCTTGGCGTAGGCGATGAATTCCTTGACCGATTTTGCCGGCGAGGAGTTGGGCACGCACATGAAGAACGCGAAGCTGCAGATGAGCGTGACCGGTGCAAAGTCGGCGATCGCATCGTAGCTGAGCGTGCGATAGAGGGCGCGGTTCATCGCGAGGGCGGAGCTGCCCATCAGCATCGTGTAACCGTCGGGATCGGCCCGTGCGACCGCCTCGGCGCCGATATTGGTGCCGGCGCCGCCCTTGTTCTCGACCACCACTTGCTGGCCCCAGACTTCGGGCGAGCGGATCGGCGACCACGCGGGCGACCGCGTCGGTCGGCCCGCCCGACGCGTAAGGCACGACCAGGCGCACGAAGCGGCTCGGCCACGCCTGGGCGTGTGCGGGCCGTGCGATGAAGCCGGGCGCCAGCGCGGACGCGGCGGCGAGGGAGATCAGGCGGCGGCGGTCGATCATGGACTTTCCTCACCCGTCGATCTTGATCCCCGCGTCACGGATGACCGGGCCCCATTTGTCCATCTCGGACTTGAGGTGACGGGCAAGCTCCTCGGGCGTCGAGCCGACCAGCGCCGCGCCGAGCGGCTCCAGCCGCTCTCTCACCGGCGGATGCGCCAGCGCCGCGACGATATCCTTGTGCATCTTCTCGACGATCGGGGCGGGCGTCTTGGCCGGCACGAAGAATGCGAACCAGGATGAAACGTCGAAGCCCGGCACGCCGGCCTCGGCGATGGTCGGCAATTCCGGAGCCACCGGCACGCGCCGGCCCGTCGTCACCGCCAGGCCGCGCGCGTTGCCGCTCCTCACTTGCGGCAGCGACGGGGTGATGTTGTCGAAGATCACGTCGAGGCGGCCGGCGATCACGTCCTGCAGCGCCGGCGCCGAGCCGCGATAGGGCACGTGCGTCATCTCGATCCCGGTCATGCGCTTGAACAGCTCGCCGCACAGGTGCACCGACGTGCCGACGCCGCCGGACCCGTAGCTGATCTTGCCGGCATTGGCCTTGGCATGAGCGACGAACTCGAGCACCGACTTCGCGGGCGAGGCGCTGGGCACCACCATGACGTTCGGCTGCATGCAGATGAGCGTCACCGGCGCGAAGTCGGCGACCGGGTCGTAGCTGAGCGAACGGTAGAGAAAGCGGTTGGTCGCGTGCGGCACCGAGGTGATGTAGAGCGTGTAGCCGTCGGGATCCGCCTGGGCGACCATCTGGGCGCCGAGATTGGCGCCGGCGCCGGGCTTGTTCTCGACCACCACCTGCTGCCCCCACACCTCGGAGAGCCGATGGCCGACGGTGCGGGCGATCGCGTCGGTGGCGCCGGCGGGCACGAACGGGACGATCAGGCGCACGTGCCGGCTGGGCCATGCTTGCGCCCACGCGGCGCGTGGCCTCAGGCCGGAGCTCAGTGCGGTCGCAGCAGCAAGCCCGGCGAGACGGCGGCGGGTGATCATCGGCTTCCTCCCATCGCCTCGGCTGTCGACCGAAACGAAATCCGGCGCGGTGGACCGCGCGTCTCGATTGGGAGAAAGGCTACTGCGGGGAGCCGCGTCCGACAACCCGGCGGTTGCAGGCGCGTCGATTTGCGGCGCTCAGCGCAACGGGCCAGGATTATCGCGGTAGCGCTGTTCGGATGTGATTAGTCGCGCTAGCGCTGTCCGGATGTGACCGGCGGCAGGTCCGCGTCGCTTTTCACCGACTTCTTGCCGAGATTCTCACCGCCGTTGAGCAGGAATGCCACGGCCGCGATGGCGATCAGCACGCCCAGAATGAGGCCGAGCTTCCCGGTCCGGCGCCCTGTTGTCATTCATGGCCACCTCCGATAATCCGGCCCTATCGGCCAACGCCTCGCGCCGGATATGGTTTCGTGCGATCGCACGCCCGATCGGGAACTTGCGTCGCGCGGCTGTGATCGCACAGCCGGATTTCGTGCGGGCGAGTTCCGCGTCCCATCGAGACGGGTCCAGTCAATGAACGCTCCGCCGACGAAATCGAAGCTGATCAAAGGCGCGACCGGCGACTGGGAGGTCGTCGTCGGCCTGGAAGTCCACGCCCAGGTGACCTCGCAGTCGAAGCTGTTCTCCGGCGCCTCGACCGAGTTCGGCGGCGAGCCGAATTCCCATGTCTCGCTGGTCGACGCGGCGATGCCGGGCATGCTGCCGGTGATCAACGAGGAGTGCGTCAGGCAGGCGGTGCGCACCGGGCTCGGGCTGAAGGCGCGGATCAATCTCAAATCGGTGTTCGACCGGAAGAACTATTTCTATCCCGACCTGCCGCAGGGCTATCAGATCAGCCAATACAAATCGCCGATCGTCGGCGAGGGCGAGGTCGTGGTCGACATGCCGGACGGCGAGACCGTGAAGGTCGGCATCGAGCGGCTCCATCTCGAGCAGGACGCCGGGAAATCGCTGCACGACCAGCATCCGACCATGTCCTTCGTCGATCTCAACCGCTCGGGCGTGGCGCTGATGGAGATCGTGTCGAAGCCCGATTTGCGCTCGTCGGACGACGCCAAGGCCTATGTGTCCAAGCTGCGCACGATTCTGCGCTATCTCGGCACCTGCGATGGCGACATGGAGAAGGGCAGCCTGCGCGCGGACGTGAATGTCTCGGTGCGCAAGCCCGGCGCGGCGCTGGGCACCCGCTGCGAGATCAAGAACGTCAACTCGATCCGCTTCATCGGGCAGGCGATCGAGCACGAGGCGCGGCGCCAGATCGAGATACTGGAGGACGGCGGCAAGATCGACCAGGAGACGCGGTTGTTCGACCCCCACAAGGGCGAGACCCGCTCCATGCGCAACAAGGAAGAGGCACACGACTACCGCTACTTCCCGGATCCGGACCTTTTGCCGCTCGAGCTCGACCCGACCGAGATCGATGACCTCGAGGCGCATCTGCCGGAGCTGCCGGACGAGAAGAAGGCGCGCTTCATCCGCGATTACGGTCTCTCCAGGTATGACGCGGGCGTTCTGGTCGGCGAACGCGAGACGGCCGACTTCTTCGAGGCGGTCGTCAAGAAGACCGACGGGACCGGCCGCGACGCCAAGGTTGCCGCCAACTGGGTGATCAACGAGCTCGCCGGCCGCCTCAACAAGGAGGGCCACGCCATCACGGCCTCGCCGGTGTCGGCCGGCCAACTCGGAGCGATCCTCGACCTGATCGCCGCCGGCACGATTTCCGGCAAGATTGCCAAGGACTTATTCGAGATCGTCTGGACCGAGGGGGGCGATCCGCAGGCCATCGTGGCGGCCCGCGGCATGACGCAGGTGACCGATCTCGGCGCGATCGAGAAGGTGGTCGACGACATCATCGCCGGCAATCCCGACAAGGTGGCGCAGGCCAAGGCCAAGCCCGCGCTCGTCGGTTGGTTCGTCGGCCAAGTGATGAAGGCGTCGGGGGGCAAAGCCAACCCGCAGTCGGTGAACGAGCTGCTCAAGACCAAGCTCGGCATCTGAAACGCAGACGACGGATGATCGACAACGGCGGACCGAAGTTGCGGATGTCGGTCCTCGGAGCTGCGTCGTCTGTCGTCCGTCTTCTGTCGGCTGTGCTCCGTCTTCCGTCTTCGCGCGAGCGCTCTCGACCAGGTGCAAGATGCGCTCGGGCGAGACCCATTCGCGAATCACCTGCGGGCGATTCGCTCGATTCGCGTCAGATTCAAGCGTTGGGAGCCGTTTGAGCGAGCGTTGGCGCGAAAAAAATTTCAACAGGCTTAACGGGCGCATTGGGAGCGTTTCTGCGACGCGATTTGCAGTCGCTCATATGCCGTGCGCGGCACTTGACGCCTGCTGAAAGAAGAAAATCTGAATCGTCAGAAAGCCATATATTATGCGGGTTTTTGAAGAGCCGTAGCAGATCGTGCGCGTCGCGTCGTAATATCTTCGCGTCTCGAGCGCAATGCATCGCAGCGATGCTCGCGCACACACAAGAGCTGGTGTCGAAATGGCGCCGTACACGCTTCATTAAGCGGTAAAGCTGTTTTTTTTCTCCTGCTGGTGTAATCGGAATGCAGTGTTCGCGATCCCCGCGGGCACTGTACCGACATCGCCACTCACTCATGGCTAGGAGGGCAGCATGGCGAAGAAGAGAAAGTCCAAGACGAAGTCAGCGGCAAAGAAGGGCGCGAAGAAGACCAAGCGCCGGAAGAAGAAGTAAGCGGACGCTGCTTCACAGTCTTCGACTTCGGATGATGTCGACGACTGCGTCACACGGGCCGGCGCGTGTCGAAGAGCGGTAAGCGAACCGCAATCGCATTTCGACAACGCCGGCCCCGGTCGACGACAGAGGGCGTCGTCGGGACACGGGCTCGAGCTTCATTGACCTCCGCTCTGCCAAGAGCGGGGGCGTGAAGAAAGAGGGACGGACAGGTTCCGGACCTCGCGGTCGGCAGCAGCCATCTGCCACCTGCCTCGGGACCCCTGCCTCTCGCCGACGCCCTCGGTGATTTTCAGGACATCGTCGGAGAAGAGGCGGCCGCATCGGGCGCGCATCGGATCGATATGCTCTCGTTCCTCTTGCCATCTGCCACTAGGCCCGCGGCGGGCTTCAGACGGCTACCCAGCATCTGCCACCTAAGCATTTGGAAGTGTTTATGAAAAGCTGCGCCCGCCGCGCGCTCCGGTGATGCGGTCTTGCCGGCGGCGACCGAAGCGCTGAAATAGCCGCTCCGTTCGTTTCCAGGGAGCATCGCGATGGCCCGCACCGCACCCAAGCCGAGCCGCAAGGCCGCCACCGGGAAAGCCGTTGGGACAAAGGCGAAGTCCGCGCATGGATCGGCCAACAAAGCTGCTTCGCCCGCGCGCAAGAAGCCGATCGCGCTCTACTACTGGCCGACGCCCAATGGCTTCAAGATCTCGATCATGCTCGAGGAATGCCGGCTGCCCTACACCATGATCCCGGTCAACATTTCGCGCGGCGATCAGTTCAAGCCGGAATTCTTGGCGATCTCGCCCAACAACCGCATCCCGGCGATCGTCGACTACGACGGTCCGGGGCACCGGCCGATCGCGATCTTCGAGTCCGGCGCCATCCTGCAATATCTCGGCCGCAAGACCGGCCGGTTCTATCCAAAGGACGAGCGCGGCCGGGTCGAGGTCGAGCAGTGGCTCTATTGGCAGATGGCCAATCTGGGGCCCAAGGCGGGGGAGGCGATGCACTTCCGTCACTATGCCGCGGCGGAAAATCAGCAATATGCCGTCGATCGTTTCACCAACGAGATGAACCGCATTTACGGTGTCATGAACACGCGGCTGGAGAACCGTGAGTACCTCGCCGGCAAGTATTCGATCGCCGACATGGCCTGCATCGGCTGGGTGAGCCGCTACCAGCGGCAAGGCCAGGACCTGAACGATTTCCCGAGCCTCAAGCGCTGGTTCGAGACGTTAAGGGCGCGCCCGGCGGTCGACCGCGGCATCCACTTGCGAGTCGAGGAGGCTAGCCAGGTGAGCATGCAAGACCCCAACGTGCGCGCCGTTCTGTTCAATCAGCGGGCGCGTTGACGTGGCGAATAGCGAGTAGCGAATTGCCGGCGCTTCTCCTCCCTATTCGCTACTCGCCATTCGCTATTCACCACTCCCGGTTCGCGCATGGTTGACGCGACACCAACGATGACGGTTAGCGATTGCTCGCGCCGTCGGAAATATCGAGATAACATCGGCATTTGCGTGATTAACGAGAGGTAGCGTCCGGCTGATCGCTGGCGCCCTTCAGATTCCGTTTATCTCGACCCTTAAAACACCCTTCAAATTTTCTGCCGATATTCGGCGCTGCTCGGCCGGGGGGCTGGGCGTGCATCCGCGCCAAGTTCGCAGTCTGACGGACGCGCGGAAAAGGGGGAGGCCGACATGGCTCGTTTTGAAATTGCCGACATCGATCATGCATCGCTCGGCGAGGCGCCCGCGGGCGCCGACGCGTTCTTCGAGCTCGGCATGATGTATTCGGTCGGGCGCAGCGTTCCGATCGACTTCGTGTCCGCGCACAAGTGGTTCAATCTCGCGGCAATGCGCGGCAACGCCGACGCGATCCGTCTGCGCCGCGAGATCGCCGACCAGATGTCGGAGCGCGAAATCGCCGAAGCCCAGCGCGCCGCGCGCGCGTGGCTCAAGGCGGGTTGAGCGAGGCGAGCTGTCCGCTGCTGCATTCGGCAGGTCCGAGGCTGGCGCCACCAAGTCCGCTCCTGCGTGCTGCAGCCCTACCGGATGGTCAAGGACCTGCGCACCGGCGTGCAGACTCGGACCGCGGCAGCGTGCTCGATCGGCGAACCCTTGACCGGTTCATGGAAGCCGCGCTGGCGCAGAAGGCGTCGGGACCAGTGACGAGGACGTGGACTACTAACCGCGCGCGGCCACCAGCCCGCGCAATTCGCCGGCGATCCGCGCAAACACCGCGTCCCAGTTGCCCCGCCCCGGCTGACGGAACAGCCGCATCTGTGGATACCAAGGGCAGTCCTCGCGATCGAGCAGCCACCGCCAATCCGGCACATGCTTGAGCGCCACCCAGGTCGGGCGTCCCAGCGCGCCGGCGAGATGCGCGATGGCGGTGTCCGATGTGACGACGAGGTCGAGGTTCATCATCATCGCCGCGACGTCCACGAACGCGTCTTCCGGCGCAAAATCGGCATCGAAGGTTTCGACCGGCATGCCCTGCGGCAATCGTTCGAGCTGATCGAGGCCGTTGATCCGTTGCACGCTGATGAGGCGGACGTCGGCGACCTGTGCAAGCGGCAGAAAATGCGCCAGCGGGGCCGACCGCCCCTTCTCGGCCGGAGCGCTCGGGTTGCCTTGCCAGCAAATTCCTACTCTGAACCCGCCGGAACCGATCCGCTCGCGCCAGCGCGCCACCAGCTCGGGCTCGGCTGCGAGATACGGCACCTGGCTCGGAATGGTCGAAGCGCCGGTCTTGAATTTCTGCGGCAGGCTCAGCAGCGGGCACTGGAAATCGAATACGCGGGCGTATTCGCAGGTCGGCGTCACTTCGATCGTTGCGCGAAGCCGCCGCAGCAGGCGCGACAAATTTTTGGGGCAAAGAAACGTCACCTGGGCGCCGCGCTGGTCGAGCAACGGAAGGTACCGAACGAACTGGATGATATCGCCGTGACCCTGCTCCCAGTAGACCACGATGCTGCGGTCGTGCAGCGGCTCCCGGTTCCAGGTCGGGGCCGGCCGGGGCGGGGGCGGGCTCTTCGGCCCCTTGACGCGATGACGGTGCTCGTAATCGATCCAGCCGTCGTCGAAGCGTCCGGTGAGAAGTCGCGCGCAGGCACGGTTGAAGCCGGCATCCGCAAAGTCGGGCGCGAGCGCCAGGGCGCGGTCGTAGTCGGCAAGTGCTTCGTCGAAGCGCCCAAGCTCGTAGAGCATCAAGCCGCGATTGTAGGCCGCTTGCGGGTAATCGGACCTGATCGCCAACGCGCGATCGTAGTCGGCCAGTGCCTCCTCGGTCACGCCCTAGCTCGCAGAGCGCGCGGCCGCGGTTCAGCAGCGCCTCGGCGAAGTCCGGCTTGACCGCCAGCGCCCGGTCGTAGCAGGGCAAGGCCTGGTCGAAACGTCGCAATTCGTGCAGCGAGAACCCCCGATTGTTCAGCGCCTCCGCAAAATCCGGCTGGATCGCAAGTGCCCGATCGTAGGACGCCACGGCTTCGTCGAAGCGTCCAAGCTCGTGGAGCGAAATGCCACGATTGTAGGCGGCATCCGCCGCTTGAGGATTGATGGCGACGACTCGGTCATAGCAAACCAGTGCTTCTTCGAAGCGCCGCAGCGCTTGCAGCGTGCGGCCGCGATTGTTGAGGGCCTCGAGATAGCCGGGCCTTATTGCAAGGGCGCGGTCGAAACAGGCCAGCGCCTCTTCGAAACGCGCCAGATGGAGAAGTGCATGGCCCCGGTTGTTGAGCGCCTCCGCATAGCTCGGGTTGAGCGCGATGGCGCGGTCATAGGCGGCGACCGCCTCCTCGTTTCGGCCGAGGCCGGCGAGGACGTCGCCGCGCGCCGCCAGTGCCACCGCATAGGAGGGCTTGAGCGCCAGCGCGCGATCGATGCTCGCGAGCGCCTCCTGGTGGCGGCCGAGATCGCGCAACGCGTTGCAGCGATGAACCAGCGCATCGACGAATTGCCCGTTGATCGACAAGGCCTTGTCGCTGCTTGCCAGCGCATCCTGCGGCCGCTTGAGGGCACTCAGAATGCGCGCGTGGTTGGCGTGAACATCAGCCACGCCGGAATTGATGGTCAGCGCGCGGCTGATCATTCGATCGGCTTCGGCGAGATCGCCTCTTTGCGCCGCGATCAGACCGAGAAAATGCAGCGCGTCGAATTGATTGGGGTCGGCCGCCAGCACGCGCCGGTAGAGCGACTGCGCGGCGTCCAGGTTCCCGGCGCGGTGTGCGGCAACTCCCTGCTGCACGAGGTCGATCAATTGCTTCATGGCTCGCTCTGTTCCACACCCGGCGTCACGCCCTGCGGCTCGCCACCCGCGTGGAGATCGCCTCGATCGCCTTGTAGGCGGAGAGTATCGTGCCTTCTGCCAGCCCGGGAGGTTGTGCCTACTAGGCTGGCGAAGCTGCGGCTGAATTATTCTCGGAATTCGAATGGCTTATGTCGAGGTATGGCGGAGACGCAGGGATTCGAACCCTGGATACGGCTTTAGACCGTATAACGGTTTAGCAAACCGCCGCCTTCAGCCACTCGGCCACGTCTCCGGCAGCGAGAATCCGTACCGGTCGTGCGGAGGCCGGTCAAGCCGGCACGCAGGAGCGGCTCGAGTTCCCGGCGGATGGGAACCGTTGCCTTTTATCGCGTGCTTGACGGCGTGCACATTTACGGCAAGGCGGCCGCGACCGGGAGCCGGGGCGGGCCCTCGGTAAACGCCGTGAAGCGGCACCTACATTGCTTTTTCGGATGAGTGAAGGAGCAGTGGCCTTCGACGCTATCTCAAGACCGCATCCGGCAGGGCATTTGCCGACATACGCCCTGCGCGAAAACCGTTGTGGACCCGTTCTAAGCCTCGCTCACGCGCTTCGAGAGACTTGCGCGGGCACACATACGCGGTCCAAGCGCTGAAATACGCGGTCCAAGCGCGGAAAACGTCTGCCGACTCGCGGTCAATGCGCCGGTCGAGCGTTGTGGTGCATGCGACGGGCATAAACCGTCGTTTGGAAACGTTGGTTTTGGGTTACACCGCTGCCGCCGAGCCCGGCGACAATTGAAAAATTCTGTCGAGAGAACAGCAAAAAGCGTGTTGCAGTGACGCCCGAAGGGGCTTCGTGCGCGATCCCGGCTAAGAAAAATTATGACGTAAAATCAGTCGCTTATTGGGTTGGATTCAAACCCTTTACGAGCTCAAAATGGATGCGATCGAGGCCCGGTCACTGCAAGTGTTTTTTTAGCAACACCCGTCTGAAAACTGCATTTCCGGCTGTTCAAAATGCTTCTTCTTCGTTGCCTGTGGAACCGTCTGAGTTAAGGTGATGGTGCGACGGAGGGGGGCATCCCCAGTCGCCCCTTCCGGTGGTTCCGGGGCCTTGTGGGAAATCGGTGCGAGCCGATTAAGGCAACGGGAAGATCGGATGATTGGGGAACAGGGGGACCTTCCAGGGTGCAGACCCGACGGAGACCGAACCCTCCCACGAAACAAATGGAGGTTGAGATGAAGATGGTGAAAAGTCTTCTCCTCGGTACCGCCGCGGGATTAGTCGCGGTCGCCGGGGCGCAGGCAGCGGATATGCCGGTCAAGGCCAAGCCGGTCTTGTACGTCAAAATCTGCAGCCTGTACGGGGATGGCTTCTACTACATTCCTGGCACGGATATCTGCCTCAAGCTCGGCGGATATGTGCGAGCGCAGTACTACTACAACTACGGTGAGAACGCGACGCAGACGCCGTTCTTCAGCGCCAACATCCAAGACACCCGGCTGGGCAACGCCAACGTGGCGACCGGCCAGGCGGACTTCGTGATGCGGACCCGGTCGCTGATCTCGGTCGACACCCGTCAGCAGACCGAGTGGGGCACCTTGCGCACCTACTTCACGGTCGGCCACACCGGTGACTCGCCGGTGGCGGAGGGCATCTACGCCAACCGCGGCTTCATCCAGTTCGCCGGCTTCACCGTCGGTCTGGCATCGTCGTTCTTCGACTTCTACTCCTCGCCGATCGTCACCTACTTCGCGACCAACTCGGAAGACACCGGTGACGGCGGCTGGCGCGTCGCCGCCTATACGGCGAACTTCGGCAACGGCTTCACGGCGACGGTGTCGCTCGAAGAGCCGCGCCGCCTCGGCGGTCGTCAATACCGGCTTCGTCGGCGCTCTGACCGGTGCAATCTCTGTCAGCTCCGCCGGTGTTACGAACTTCCAGAGCACCAACGGCAACCCGTTCGTGCTCGGCGGCGGCGCCGCACTCTTGGCCGACCAGGTGCCCATCCGCTTCCCCGACATCGTCATGAACTGGCGTGTCGACCAGGCCTGGGGCGCGGCGATGATCGGTGGCGCGATCCACGACGCCAGCGGCGGCTACTACGGCAACACGCTGACCGGCTCGACGGTCAACGGTCATCCGACCGACAAGATCGGCTGGGTGGCGACCGCCGGCTTGCGGCTCAATGCTCCTGGCGGCAGCTACTTCCAGGCGCAGGCCAGCTACACCGAAGGCGCGTTGCGTTACCTCAGCCACACGCAGTTCGCCAACAGCGGCGCCGCCAAGTTCGGCATCGGCAACTCGCTCGGCTACGGCTTTGCGCTTGACGGCGTCTATGGCACCGGCACCGAGGTCGAGCTGACCAGAGGCTGGGCGGTGTACGCGGCCTACGACCACATGTGGGTCCCCGGCAAGTGGCGGACCTCGATCTACGGCGGCTACGTCGCCGTCGACTACAACGACGACCGCCACCGCGCTGATCTCCAACGCGACCTGCGGCAATCAAGGGTCGAACGCGGCCGGCGCCTTCCCGGGCGCTGGCGCGGCCGGCTCCAACCTGGCGCCGCAGGGCACCGTCACCAACCTGAGCAACTGCAACCCGGATTGGGCGATCGCCTATGTCGGCTCGCGCACGCAGTACAACTTCACGCCGGACTTCTACGCGGGTATCGACGTGAGCTACACCAAGCTGAGCACCGCGTTCAGCGGCACCGGCGTGTACCGGGCACTCGCCGGCACCGCACGTCCGACCGGCCTCTACGCGATCGAGGACCAGGACGCGGTGGCGGTCACGCTCCGCATCCATCGCGACTTCAAGCCCTGATCGGCTTGAAGCCCAAGTCTCAACCCCAAACCCCCGGCGGCGACCCCGCCGGGGGTTCTGCTTTGTGCGCCCTGCCGGTCGGGCGCCTCAGCCGGGCGGCCGGCCCCCCGGTCGCACGATTCGGCAAAGGCCGCGATGCGCGCGATCAGCGCCGGCTCGCACAGCAGCGGCGCATGCCCCTGGTCCGGCACCTCGATCGCCGCCATCGCCGGGTGGCGCGCCTGCATGGCCGCGACCGTCGCCGGCGACAGAATGTCGGAATTGCCGCCGCGGATGACCAGGAGCGGGAGGCGCGCCATGGCGTCGAACTGTTTCCACAGCGAGGGCAGGGGTTTTTCGAGATTGACCCCGTCGAGGGCCTTGGCGAGCTTCACGTCGTAGTCGGGAACGATGCGGCCGCTTGCGTCCTTGAATGTCCGACGCGCAAAGGCGACCCACTCGTCGTCGCTCAGCTGGGGGAATTGCGCGCCGAACAGCCGCCGCAGGACGTCGGCCGCCTCATGCAGGCTCGCCACCCGGGGCAGCTTCCCGACATAGCTCTTGATCCGCACCAGCCCCTTCGGATCGATGACCGGGCCGATGTCGTTGAGGACGCAGCCGGCGAGCGCCGTCGGCCGAGCCGCGGCGAGCAGCATGGTCAGAATACCGCCCCGCGACGTGCCGACGAACACGGCGCGGGCGATCCCGAGCGCAGTCAGCACCGCCAGGACGTCGGCGAGCTCGACCTGGACATTGTAGTTCGCCGGATTGCGGTCGTAATCCGATTGGCCGCGGCCGCGCAGGTCGAGGGCAATGACGCGCCGCGGCGCCGTCGGGTGAGTCGCGAGCGCGGTCGCGAGCGTCTCGAAGTCGGCGCCGGTACGCGCCAACCCCGGCAAGCACACAGCCGGCAGTCGGGCAGCGGTACGCGCGCCCCATTCGCGCACGTGCAGCCTTAGCCCGTCCGGCGCGGTGACGAAACTGCCTACGGGATCTGTGCTCATGTCCGGGGCTTTTGTCCTCGTTCGGGCGTGCGTCACCGAGATCGATTGCGAGCCTGACAGGGGCTCTGGTAGTGTCAAGCCTCACTTGGCGGCCACATTTCGTGTTCAACGAATGCGAAAAGCGCGATCGAGAGCGACGACCCTTGAACCTCTTGTCGGAAGCGATGACCCTTCATCAAAGGGGAGATCTGGCCAAAGCAGCGCGGCTCTACCGTAGGATTCTGAAGGACGCTCCGCGCGAAGTCGAACGCCTTGAAGTTTCTCGGGCTCATCGAGCTTCAAGCCGGCAATCTGGCGCAGGCCGAGAGTCTCTTGGCGGCTTCGATCGCGTCGAACCCGAATTCTCCCGATTGCCAGTATTATCTCGGTCGTCTGTGCCTTCAAAAAAAGGCGCTGGATCGGGCCAAGCACCATCTCGAGAGCGTTATTCGTCTCGAGCCGTCGCACGTGGACGCACTCACCTGCCTCGGAATCGTGCACCGCGATCAGCGCAATCTGTCGATGGCGTTGGACTACTTTCAACGCGCAATCCTCGCCAATTCGCGCGCCCTCGAGGCCCTGCTTGGAAAAGGCGGCTGCTTGATCGATTTGGAGCGCCCCGGCGAAGCTCTCGCGATTTACGATCATGTTCTTTCGATCAGTCAAAAAGTCGCTGAAGCGTGGCATGGCCGCGGCAGTGCGCTCCGCGGCCTGAAGCGCTACGAGGAGGCGCTCGCCGCCCTCCAGAAGGCGCTGGCGATCGAGCCGGGCTTTGTGCAGGCATTCCTGGCACGAGGAAATGTGTTTTACGACATGCGGCGCCATGAAGACGCGTTGGCAGCTTACGACCAGGCGCTCGCGGTCAAAGCCGATTTTGCCGAAGCGCGGATCGCCCGTGGCAACGTCTTCATGCGTCTGAAACGATATCGAGAGTCCGAAGCCGAATTCGAAGCGGCGCTCGCGATCAAACCCGATTTTCCGCAGGCGTGGGTCGGTCGAGGGAATGTCTTGGCCGCGCTCGAGCGCAGTGACGAGGCGTTGGCCGCGTATGACAAGGCGCTCTCGATCGACGCCGATTGCGCCGAGGCATGGTGCGCGCGCGGCGGCACCTACTACCTGCGCAAGCATTACCACCCTGCTCTCGACGCCTACAACAAGGCGCTCACTCTCAAGCCCCGAATGACGGAAGCTTGGCGCGGCTGCGGGTATGCTCTCAACGGGCTTCGACAATATGACAAAGCTCTGGCAGCGTTCGACAAGGCTCTCGCGATCGATGCCGATGTCATGGAGACCTGGATCGGGCTCGGTATTGCTCTTCTGGAGCTTCGACGATTCGATGAAGCTCTCGCTGCGTATGACAAAGCGCTCGCTGTGACGCCGGACGTCGCGGCCGCCCATGATCGCGGTATCGCGTTCTACAATCGCGGTCTTCTGCTGGTGCTGGCCGGCCGTCACGACAACGCGATCCGCAATTTTCGCGATGCGCTCGAGACAGATCCCGACGTCAAGCTTGCGCTCGGTCATGTTGTCAGCTCGCGACTGCAGATCTGTGACTGGCAGGGGTTGAGCGACGACCTGGGGACCCTTCTCTCCGCAGTGCGGGCGGGCAAATGCGCATCCGAGCCGTTCGGATTGCTCTCAACTCCTGCCGGCGCGAACGACCAGCTTCGATGCTCGCAAATCTTCGTCTCGAACCATGCGCCCGCGCTCCCGACTTCGGAGTGGCAAGGCGACATATACCGGCATGATCGGATCCGCATCGCCTATGTGTCGGCGGACTTTCGCGAGCATCCGGTTTCCTTCCTCATGGCGGGCTTGTTCGAGCAGCACGATCGGTCGCGCTTCGAGACATTCGGGATCTCCTTGAACCCGGATGAGCCGGGCGAGATGCGCCAGCGGTTGAAACGGGCATTCGACCGCTTTGTCGACGTGTCCGCAATGGCCGATCAGGATGTCGCGGACTTGCTGCGCGAGATGGAAATCGACATCGCTGTCGATTTGATGGGTCACACGCGGAGACTCGCGCTCGAGCATATTTGCGTTTCGTGCGGCCCCGATCCAGGTGAGCTATCTCGGCTATCCCGGGACGACGGGCGCGGACTTCATGGACTATGTGATCGGCGACAAGATCGTCCTGCCGTTCGATCAGCAGCCCTATTACGCCGAAAAGATCGTTCATCTGCCGGATTGCTATTTGGCCAATGACGCGGGCAAGCCGATTTCACCGCAGGTTCCGTCGCGGGCGCAAGAGGGGCTTCCCGAGCAGGGCTTCGTCTTTTGCTGTTTCAACAACAGCTACAAGCTTTCGTCCGTCGTGTTCGACGTGTGGATGCGGCTGCTCGGAAGCGTCCAGGGGAGCGTGCTGTGGCTGTCGCAAGTCAATGAGCGCGCCGTTCGAAATTTACGAAGCGAAGCAGGCGCGCGCGGCATCGATCCCGAGCGGCTGGTCTTCGCAAGGCGCGTCCCGTCGCTGGCGGACCATTTGGCGCGACAGCAGCTGGCGGACCTGTTTGTGGACACGTTGCCTTACTGTGCCCATGCCACCGCCAGCGATGCCTTGTGGGGCGGGTTGCCGGTGCTGACCTGCGCGGGCGATACCTATGCCGGGCGGGCTGCGGCGAGCCTGCTCCATGCGGTCGGACTGCCGGAGCTCGTGACCAACACCCCGCAAGACTACGAGGCGTCCGCTCTCGAGCTGGCGAATGATCGCGACCGCCTGCAGTCGATCCGCCGCAAGCTGGCAGCGAACCGCCTGACCTATCCGTTGTTCGATACCGATCGCTTTCGCCGTCACCTCGAGGCCGCCTACCGGACCATGTGGGAGAGGTGGCAGCGCGACGAGAGTCCAGAGAGCTTCGCCGTGGAAACAGAGCTCGCGCCGCCATAGCTGGTTCCAGATTGCCGCGGGAAGCCCGAGTGGCTACTCTGCGCAGACGCGTACCGGCCCGTGCGGCCGTGACGGCTGCACTACACCCCTTCCGTTCAAGATGGCGACCATGAGTTCGACAGAATCCCGGCGCATATCCGATGCGGGCCCAGTTCGGCGGTTATGCCGGCGGGCTTGCAGCCCCCCAGCCGCCGTCCGAGCACGAAAAGCAGAAAACGGCGCTGGCGATCGCCCGCGCATTCGAGCCCAAGCAGGTAGTCGGCTTCAATAAGGCGCGTATCGGTCGGGATTTCGACGGTGGCTATGTTCACGTCGATGATTTTTCGGGGGTCGGCGCCGCGCTTTCGTTCGGAATTTCAGATGACGCGTCGTGGGATCTCGCAATCGCAACGAGAAACATCCCCGTGCACCAGTTCGATCACACCATCGACAAAGGGCCCGTTTCGCACCGGCTGATCAGCTTCCACAAGCAGCGCGTTTCCCCTGCGGACGGCCCCGGCGACGTCTGCCTCGATACCCTCGCCGGCCGACTGCTGGCGGATTGCGAACGGGCGATTCTCAAGATCGACATCGAAGGCGATGAATGGCAGGTGTTCTATACCGCCTCCGAAAAAGCGCTCGCCAAGTTCTCGCAGATCGTGTGCGAGTTTCATGGCTTCCAATACGCCGCTGATCCGGTTTGGTCCGAGCGCTTCCTCCACGTGCTCGGCAAGCTGCGCGCAGTATTCGAGGTCGTCCATGTTCACGGCAACAACGCGCTGCCGTTCGTGAACGTCGGCAACGTCGTGCTGCCCTCGCTGCTCGAAGTCACATTCGCCAATCGAAAACACTATCAGTTCGCCGAGACGCATGAAGTGTTCCCTACTGCGCTCGATCAACCGAACGTGCCGGATCGGCCCGATCTGCGGCTCGGCTGCTTCAAGTTCTAGGTCCAGCGACATCGGGGACTTGCTCGAGCGGGAGAGGCTGCAACCGTCGCGGAGGAGCGGCAATTCGCCAGCGCTACCGCGCGGCGTTCTTGAGCAGCACTTCCATCGAGAAGCGATGGAGAACAACGAAGTTGGGCAACATATCCACGAGCTGCTGCAATGTCGGCTGTCCCTCATACCATTCGTCGTTGCTGTATTCGGTATAAAGGTAACGCGTCCTCTGCAAGGTCGAGTGCGAGCCGGCAACCAGATCACCTTCCGCGCCTTGGATATCGGCCCAGATGAAGTCGACGCGATCGATGTCATGCTCATGCGCCCAACTGTCGAGCCGCCGCACCGGGACCGTTATCGTGCTTTCGAATTTGCACCACGGCCAGACTACCTTGTGCGTTTTGGGAGCTCTCAACGAGCCGGACTGATCCCATCCCTGAGGGTATTGGTTCGCCAGTTCTGGCGGGGCTGCCGGCGGAAGGCCGCTGCTGACGTGAAATTCGGCTTCGCCATCGCTCGCGCCGATGGCCATTTCGAACACGCGCAGTCGGGGATCGGATACGTTCGCTTTGAGCTTGGCCAAGGCGCGTGGATCGGGTTCGAAGGCGAAAATCGTGGCGCGGGGAAAGAGCTTCAACAGCTGGCTCGTGTGCGAACCGTCATTGGCGCCGATTTCCAGGATCACCGCTGCGTCGGTTCCCACCAATTGGCGCAAGTAGTCCGGATTGATTACACCTGGAATGATCGGCGGCAGCGGTGATGTGACGGCGTTCACCATGGTTGACCGACATTGTGGAGAGGAGCGACAAGGAAAACGGCGTTCGGCCTGTATACAGTCGAATATGATCTTGTAGGAAGGTCGCGTGTGATGCAAACGCGACGGATCGACGATGACCGGGAGAATTCGACCCCGCGATGGGGTCGAGGAACCGACGGTCCGCGGCCCACGGCCTGCGTTGTTGCATTTCTCCATAACTTGTTGATACTCCAGCGGGATTGCGTCGCCGGCAGGGGCGGCGGCGATCCTCTATCGTGGCCCTCGGACGCCGCCTGACTGAGACGACGATGCAGACTATCGAGCACGGCAGGATGCTGCATGGGCAAGGCCGGGTCGCCGAGGCCGAGCGGGTCTATCGTGCGGTGTTGGCGCAGAACCCGCGGCAGTTCGACGCGCTGCATCTTCTCGCTCTCATCCGCTATCAGCAGGGCCATTTCCGCGACGCGCACGAGCTGATCGCCAAGGCGCTGGAGCTCAAGCCGCGGTCTCCGCAGGCGTTGTCCGTCATGATGGCGGTGCTGCTTGCGCTCGATCGGCCGGCGGATGCGCTGGCGGTCTGCGACCGAATTCTCGCGATCGATCCTCGCGACCTCGACACGCTCTACAATCGCGCCGTTGTGCTGTCGCGGTTGCGGCGTTTCGAGGAAGCGCTCGTCGTCTACGACAAGGTGCTGGCGCGCGAGCCGGGCGCCGCCGCCGTGCTGTTCGATCGCGGCAATGTGCTCGCCGAGCTCGCGCGCTTCGAGGACGCGAGTGCCAGTTACGACAAAGTGCTGGCCGGCGATCCCGGCCATGTCGGTGCGCTGATCAATCGCGGCAACGTGTCGATCAAGCTCGGCCGGTATCAGGAAGCGCTGGCGAGCTACGACAGGGGGCTCGCCATCAAGTCGGACGATATCAATGCGCTGAGCAACCGGGCGATCGCGCTCAAGGAGCTCCGCCGTTACGACGAAGCAATGGCGAGTTGCGAGCGGGCTCTGGCGGTCGATCCGAACGCTATCGGCGCATTGGTGACGCGCGGCAATGTTCTGATTGAGCTCAAGCGCTACGAAGAGGCACTCGCAAGCTTCCAGCGCGCGTTGGCGATCAGGCCCGGCGACCTCGACGCGCTCAACAACAGCGGCGTCGCCCTCACGCACCTGCAGAGGTTCGGCGAGGCGCTGGCGTGTTTCGACCGCGCCCTTGCAATCGATCCCATACAGGCGGGCGTGCTGGATAGTCGGGGCGTCGCGTTGTTCGCGATCGGGCGCTTCGAGGACGCGCTCGCGAGCTATGACCGCGCACTTGCGATCGAGCCCGACCACGCCGAAGCGCTTTATCATCGCGGCCTCGCGCTGGCCAATCTCTGGCGCTACGACGAGGCGATTGTGGCCTGGCAACGCACTCTGACGATCGATCCTCGCCATCCGCATGCCTTCGGGGCGCTCGCCTTCTACCAGCTCATGGTCTGCAACTGGACGGAAACGGAGCGGATCGCCGCAGAGCTCGAGCGCGTGCTGGCAGAGCAAAGCGCGGTGCTCGAGCCCTTCACGCTGCTGGCCTATTCGGTTGCCCCGGCCGAGCAGCTGCGCCATACGCGGCGCTACGTGCGGGATCGAATGCCGACTATCTCCCAGTCGTGGCCCGTTCGAACGCGACAGCCGTCGGACAAGATACGGGTCGCCTATCTCTCCTCGTCGTTCCAGCGCCATCCGACCGGATGGCAAATCGCGGAGCTTTTCGAGCTTCACGACCGGGCGCGCTTCGAGGTGCTCGGCGTCTCCTATGGCGCCGACGACGGCAGCGATATCCGGGCGCGTCTCGTCGAGGCGTTCGACCAATTTCACGATGTAACGTTGCGCGGCGACCGAGAGGTGGCGCAATTGTTGTTTGATCTCGGCGTCGATATCGCCGTCGATTTGAAGGGTCACACCGAGCAGGCGCGCCCCTGGATTCTGGCCGGCCGTCCGGCGCCGATCCAGGTGAGCTATTTTGGCTACACCGCGACCATGGGGGTGGATTTCATCGACTATGTGCTCGCCGACCGGATCGTGCTCCCGTTCGATCAGCAGGACCATTACAGCGAGAAGATCGTCCACATCCCCGACTGCTACTGGGTCAACGACTCCAAGCGGCAGGTCGCGGACGAGGTGCCCTCACGACAGTCGGTCGGGCTGCCCGCCGACGGGTTCGTGTTCTGTTGCTTCAACAACAGCTACAAGCTGACGCCGCAGCTGTTCGACGTCTGGATGCGGCTGCTGCGGCAGGTCGAAGGCAGCGTATTGTGGCTGTTGCAGACGAGTGACGCCGGCGTGCGCAACCTGCGCAGCGAAGCCCAAGCCCGCGGCGTCGATCCGGCGCGGCTCGTATTCGCGCCGAAGATGGAGATATCCCGCCATTTGGCGCGTCACCGCCTGGCCGACCTGTTCCTCGACAATCTGCCGGTCAACGCCCATACGACGGCGAGCGATGCGCTGTGGGTCGGACTTCCGGTGCTGACGTGTCTCGGGACACAGCTTCATCGGCCGGGTGGCGGCGAGCCTGCTGCATGCGATCGGCCTGCCCGAGCTGGTGACCGCCACTCTCGACGAATACGAGGCGCTTGCCCTTCGATTGGCGAGGGATCGCGAAGCCCTGCGGGCGATCCGGCAAAAGCTCGAGGCAAACCGGGGCACTCACCCGCTGTTCGACACCGACCGCCTCCGGCGCCACATCGAATCCGCCTACGGCACGATGTGCGATATTCTGGCAGCGCGGTGAGGCGCCGCGCAGCTTCACCGCGGGGCCGCAAGGCTGAGTCGGTAGGGCGATCAGTTCTGCGCGCCGCCCCTGCGCAGATCGGCTTCGATCAGGAGCTTCGAGCTGCCGCCGAAGCGCACGCGGTAGACCTGAAGATTTTCGAGCACGCGCTGGACGTAGTTGCGCGTCTCGGAGAACGGGATCTGCTCGACCCAATCGATCGGATCGACCTTGGGGTCGCGCGGATCGCCGTAGCGGGCGACCCACTCCTTGACCCGCCCGCGCCCGGCATTGTAGCCGGCAAACGACAGGATGTAGGAACCGCGATAGTCCTGGATCAGGTCGCCGATCTCGGCGGCGCCCAGCTGGACGTTGTAGATCTGGTCGCTCAGCAGCCGCTTCTCGTCGTAAGGCGCGTTGAATTTCTTGGCGACGTAGCGCCCGGCCGCCGGCGTCACCTGCATCAGGCCCATGGCCTTGGCGGTCGAGATGGTCTTCTGGTTGAAGGTGCTCTCCTGGCGGGCGATGGCATAGACCACCGCCGGCTCGACCTGCGGCCCGATCGCACGATATTCGGGAATACCGACGATCGGGAAGGCAAAGTGATCGAGCGGCAGGCCGCGTCCGAGCGCCGCCTTGCCGAGCAGGAGCATGGCGCGGGCGTCGTGATGGCGGGCGGCGACCTCGCCGATCGCCGTGAGCGCCGCCACGTCCGTCGATCGCTCGCCGAGCTCGGCCAGCGCGCCGGCGATGAGATCGCGCTCGCCGATGGCGTAGAGGATTTCGATCGCGCGCACGACTTCGAGCCGGGCCAGGGTGTCGCGCCGGTCCGAGGCCGGTTCGGGCGGCGGCCGCACCACGATGTCCTTGTGACCGAGCCGGGCGCGGGCAATCTGGCCGTAGTAGGCGGTCGAATGGCGCGCCGCCGCCTCGTAATGCGCGCGCGCCTCGCTCTGCTTGCCGAGCGCCTCGGCGGCGCGGCCCTGCCAGTAGCCGGCGCGCGCGAGCGTGATCGGGTTGCCGGTGCCCTGGCCGACCTTGGCGAAATGGGCGAGCGCGGTATTCGGATCGTTGAGGAAGCGCAACGCGATCCAGCCGGCGGTGAACTGGTGCTCGCCTCGATAGTTGTCCCGGTTGGGCACGACGGCGGCACTCGCCACCCGATAGGCCGTCTTGGCGATCGCCGAGATCGATGAGCTTTCTGGCGACCAGCCGCCGCTCGATCCACCACTGGTCGGTATCGATTGCCTGCGCCGGATCGTGCGGAACCGACAGGATCAATTCGGCCGCCTCCGCCGCCTTGTCGTCGCGGCGGAGCGATTGGGCACGGCTGAAGATGTAGCCGATGTCGCGGCGCGCCTCTGCCGGCACCGCGTCGAGCAGCGCCTTGGCATTCGCCGCCTTCTTGATCACCGCGATGCGGGCCTTGGCGATGACGGGCGCGTGGCCGCCGGCGCGATTGGCCGAGCGCATGGCGCCGTCGGCGTCCTCCGCGTAGAGGCGCATGTCCATGCGCGCCTTGTGGTCGGCGCTCGTGATCAGGTCCCGGAAGACGTCCAGGACTTGGCCTTCGAGCTCGCCGGAGAAGTTCTCGTAGCGCCAGGCCTCGCGCACGAGGCTCTGGGCGCCGGCGCGGTCGCCTAGCAGCAGGAGCGCGCGCGCAAGTGCGAACTTGCCCTTGGAGGTGACGGGCCGGTCCTTGCCGAAATGCGCGCGCACGGTCGCGGGATCGAGGCGGTCCTGCCAGAGCGCCGCCTCGGCGCGCCGCCGCAGGAAGCCGATGCTCGGCCAGCTCGGATTCTCGGTGATGAAGGCGACATAGCGGGAGTAGTCGACCTCGTTGTCGTCGCTGCGCAGGATCGCCCACTCGACCAGCTTGCGTGCGACCGGATCGCCGATCGTGCTCTGCAGCTCGCGCGCCCGCGACGGTTCGCCTTTGCGCGCCTGCGCGATCGCCTCCTTGACGGCGGCGATATCGGGCGAGGGGGTCGACGCCGTGGCGGCGACGGCGAGCGGCGCCTCCGGGGGCTTGTTACGGGGGATCGTGCCGGTGGTGCTCGCTTTTGCGGCCGCGGATTTGTCCTTGCTCGCGGGTGCCTTGGCTTTCGCGGCGGCGGCTTTGTCCTTTGGCGCTGCCGCCTTGTCCTTCGGCGCGGCGGCCTTCTCCTTCGACGCCGCGGACTTGGCCTTCGGCGCAGGGCTCGAAGCCTGCTCGTCCTTCGGCGCGCCGCCCGCCGAGTCGGCCTGCAAGGCAATGCCGAGGGCACCGGCGATCGCGAGCGCCGTCAAAATTCGCCGAGGTGCGGGAACGATCAAGCTGTCATCCTTGCCGTCGTCAGGTCGCTATCCGACATCTATTCGTTTGATAATATTGACGAAGCACTAACCGGACGACCACGTGACCATTCACCGCGACCGCGGCGAAAACGGGGCAGGCGCTGGGCCCAGGGGCTTTCATCGGAGCCGGCTTCCCGATATCAATTGCGGGCGCGGCCCTGCCGCCCGACAACTCAGAGGATCGTATCATGACCGCCAAGACGAGCTTCAGGGGCTCGTTCACCGCGCTTGTCACCCCGTTCAGCAACGGCGCGCTCGACGAGAAGGCCTTCCGCGACCTGGTCGACTGGCAGATCGCCGAGGGCACCAATGGCCTGGTGCCGGTCGGCACCACCGGCGAGAGCCCCACGCTGTCGCACGAGGAGCACAAGCGCGTGGTCAAATGGTGCATCGAGCAGGCCGACGGCCGGGTGCCGGTGGTAGCGGGTGCCGGCTCGAACTCGACGCGGGAGGCGATCGACTTCGCCCAGCACGCGGAGGAGGCGGGCGCCGACGCGGTTCTGATCGTCACGCCGTACTACAACAAGCCGACCCAGGAAGGCCTTTATCAGCACTTCAAGGCGATCAACGACGCGATCGGCATTCCGATCATCATCTACAACATCCCGGTGCGCTCGGTGATCGACATGTCGGTCGACACCATGAAGCGGCTGTTCGCATTGGACAACATCGCCGGCGTGAAGGATGCGACCGCGAACGTCGTGCGCGTGTCGCAGCAGCGCGCCGCCATGGGCGAGGAGTTCAATCAGCTTTCCGGCGAGGACGCGACGGTGCTCGGCTTCATGGCGCATGGCGGGCACGGCTGCATCTCGGTGACCTCGAACGTGGCTCCCAGGCTCTGTGCCGAGTTCCAGGACGCCTGCTTGCGCGGCGATTACGGCACCGCGCTCGCGCTACCACGACAAGCTGATGCCGCTGCACACCGCGCTGTTCATCGAAACCAATCCGTCACCGGCCAAATATGCGCTGGCGGTGCTCGGCAAGTGCGCCGAGACGGTGCGCCTGCCCATGGTGGCGGTCACCGAGACGACCAAGGCCGCCGTGCGCGACGCCATGGTCCACGCCGGCCTGATCAACTAGCGCGATCGGCTGGGCCAGCGGCCCGCTGGGTCAGTGGACTGCTGGGCCGGCGGACGACCCAAGATCGCGCGCTGACGGCGGATAGAACGCGAAGCGCTCGAACAAAGGCTTTCGTCGTCGTTGTCCGTCCTCTGGTCTGTCGTCCATTCTCCGTCTCTGTTCGCTGGGAGGGGCAGATGCTCGACGAATTCAAGAAATTCGCGATGCGCGGAAATGTCGTCGATCTCGCGATCGGCGTGATCATCGGCGCGGCGTTCGGCGGCATCGTCAATTCGCTGGTGACGGACGTTCTGATGCCGATCATCGGCGCCGTCACCGGCGGGCTCGATTTTTCCAACTACTTCATTCGGCTCTCGTCCAAGGTGACCGCGGATTCGCTGGTCGAGGCGAAGAAGCAGGGCGCGGTTCTGGCTTGGGGCAGCTTTCTCACGCTCATGATCAATTTCATCATCATCGCGTGGGTGCTGTTCTTGATCGTCAAGCTCATGAACCGAGTCCTGCAGGCGGAGGCCGCGAAGGCGCCGGCCCTTACCAAACAGGAACAATTGCTCACGGAGATCCGCGACTTGTTGAAAGCGGGCGGAAAATAGCGCCGGTCGATGTAGTCGCGGGCAAAACGCAAGCTATTTGAAGTAGAAGCGCGGTTCCGCCCCAAGCACGGAACTTTCCCTTGACCGGTGCATTTTAACAACGACTTGAAATATTCCGGCGCCCATTAGAAACGGTGCTGCGGGCGTATTTTCGTCGATCGCCCACTCACTTGCAGCATCTTTGTCGGATACCGCACAGACAAGTTCCATGCCGGTGGCGTACCTCTCGCCGGCCCGGGCGGACGCGTGGTCGGAGCGCGGTCCGATTGCTTGCGGCACCGGCTCTGACGACTGGAAGGAGCGCAGGTGCAATTGGATCGCTCGCGTGCGGGTCGGCGCAATTTGCTCTTGGCCGGGCTCCCGGCCGGCGAGCTCGCGTTGCTCGAGCCCCATCTCAAGGACGTCGTGCTCAAGCAAGGCAATCGTTCTGCAGGAGCAGGGCGACCGCATCGAGCAGGTCTATTTCCCCCATGACGGGATCATCTCGCTCCTGGCCGTGATGCGACAGGGTGATGCCATCGAGATCGCGACCATCGGGTACGAGGGCGCGGTCGGCTCCTTGTCGGGACTGGGGCCGCGACGGTCGCACACGCGCGCGGTGGTGCAGGTGTCGGGGACGGCGTCGCGCATCGCGGCGACGCGCTTCCGCCAAGCCGCCGAGGAGAGCGAGGCCGTCCGCAGCATCGTGGTGCGCTACGGCGAGATGCTGTTGATCCAGGTCCAGCAGACCGCCGCCTGCAATGCCCTGCATGCCGTCGAGGCGCGCCTGAGCCGCTGGCTGCTGCAGGCGCGCGATCGGCTCGAAAGCAACACGATCCAGCTGACCCACGAATTCCTGTCGCAGATGCTCGGCGTACGCCGCACGACCGTGACGGTCGTCGCCCACATGCTGCAGCAGGCCGGCCTGATCCGCTATCATCGCGGACAAATCGAGATCATCGATCGGCCGGGTCTCGAGGCGAGAGCCTGCGAGTGCTACGCGGCCATCCGCGAGCAGGTCGGTCAGGTCGTTCCCGGCGCGACCCGGGCGAATGCGCCGGCGACGGTCGTGCACTGTCGGACCGTCGCCTTCGGCGCATCGCCGGCGCCGGCAGCTCAGGCCCGCGCCTGCTCCGAACGTACGTCCGCCGCACGCGACATGCCATTGGCGTCACGTGAGCAAGGCGTCGACATGCCGAGCAGGTCGATCCGGCGACAGCCTCATGTTCGGTCTGCGGACATTGAGCATCACCATGCCATGGAACGCTCCATCCGCGGCCGCGATCGCCGACCTCGCGGCGTCGAGACGCGTCGTGCCGATGGCTGGACACGTTTCGAAGCAATGCTGACACCGCTGACGCCGACCTCAGATCGGCGCTCCTGACCCTCGATACCGTGACGGGTTGGCAGGCGCGCATCTGTCCGCTATCGGACCAACCGGGCTCCGGCGGCAGGCGTGCACGCGGGGCGCGCCCGATGCGGCAAGCGGCCGCGCAATGAGTGGCGGAATGGCTGCGAAATCGGACAGCAAGACCCAGGTCGTCGCGCACAATCGCAAGGCGCGATTCAACTACGAGATCGGCGAGACCTTCGAGGCCGGACATCGCGCTCACCGGCACCGAGGTGAAGTCGCTACGGCAGGGCAAGGCGACGATCGCGGAGTCCTACGCCGATTCCCGCGGCGGCGAGATCTGGCTGGTCAACGCCAATATCCCGGAATATCTGCAGGGCGGCCGCTTCAACCACGCGCCCAAGCGCCCCCGCAAGCTGCTGCTGCACCGGCGCCAGATCCACAAGCTCGCGGGCGCCGTCGAGCGCGAGGGCATGACGCTGGTGCCGCTGAAGCTTTACTTCAACGACAAGGGCCGGGCCAAGATCGAGCTGGCGCTCGCCCGCGGCAAGAAGCTGCACGACAAGCGCGAGACCGAGAAAAAGCGCAGCTGGGAGCGTGAGCGCGGCCGGCTGCTGCGGGCCAAGGGCTGAGCCGCGGCTGACGCGCCAACGCCAGCCGTTCACACGCGGTGCGACGGCCGGTGGCTCACGAAGTCGTGAACCTCGGGCGCGAGTAATCGCCACCCGCCCTGCATCCGCGTCATGCCGCCCCCGTAACTGGTTGCGTCGGTGCGGGCACCCTCGCGGTCCCCCCGGCATGCAGACCATCACAACGGGAGCGATTTCCATGTTCAGGCAGATCAAGCTACTCACCCTTGCCGGCGCGGTGGCCGCGTCGGCATTCGCCACCACCGGCGCCCAGGCCGCCAGCTGGATCGTCGGGCTGGTCGACGGCAAGACGCTCGTCACCATCGATCCGGCGACCCGCAAGGTTGCGTCGAAGGCCGATATCAAAGGCGCCGGCACGATCATCGGCATCGACGTGCGTCCCAACGACGGCATGATCTATGGCGTCACCGGCGACGGCTCGATCGTCACCATCGATCCGAAGTCCGGCCAAGCGACGGCGAAGAGCAAGCTCTCCGAGATGCTCAAGCCCGGCGTCACCGCGACGGTCGACTTCAATCCGGTCGCCGACCGGCTGCGCATCATGGGCTCGGACGGCACCAGCCTGCGCGTCAATGTCGACGACGGCAAGGCGACGGTCGACGGCTCGCACAAGTACAAGGACGGCGACGCCAATGCCGGCAAGACCCCGAAGGTGGTCGCGGGCGCCTACACGCATTCGTTCAAGGGCACCAAGGGAACGACGCTCTACAACATCGACGCCACCACCGGCGCGCTGGTGACCCAGGCTCCGCCGAATGACGGCGTGCTCAATACAGTCGGATCGCTCGGCATGGCGGTGAGCGGCCCGGTCGCCTTCAACATCGTCTCGACCGGCGAAGACAAGAATGACGCCTGGCTGGTGGCCGGCGGCTCGCTCTACAAGGTCGATCTCAAGAGCGGCAAGGCCAGCATGGTCGGCAAGATCGAAGGCCTGTCGGGAACCTTGAGCGACATCGCCTGGCTCGACTGATCTGATCGTATGGACTGATTGTATGACTTGGGCTGGCCGGTCCGCGGGTCTATCCTGCGGGCCGGTTGCGTTACCGCCGGCCACCTGATCGCGCGCTGCGGAAGACGCCGTCGCGCGCGATGACGCTGGAACGGGAATGCCCATGGCCCTGCCGGTCAAGCTCGATCACTGCGTGGTGCACGTTTCCGACTGGGAGCGCTCCAACGCGTTTTACCGCGACGTGCTCGGCGCCGAGCTGGTCGCGCGGCCGAAGGGATGGGCCTATCGCTTCGGGACCACGCAGCTCAATCTGCATGGGCCGGGCTTCAAGCCGGCCGAGGTGGCGCGCCTGCCGGTCCAGCCGGGCAACAGCGATCTCTGCTTCGAATGGATCGGGCCGATCTCCGATGCGGTCGCTCATCTCGGGCGTTGCCGGCGTCCCGATCGAAGCCGGGCCGATGGAGCGCTTCGGCGCCAGGGGCGCCGGAACCAGCGTCTATTTCCGCGATCCCGACGGCTCGCTGCTCGAGTTCATTTCGTATCAGCCCAAGACGGGAGACCGGCAATGACGACCGTACACAATCCCAACGTCTTGCCTGCCGGCATCCCGGCGCCGCAGGACGATGGCGGTGCGCGCCACCTCGAGGGTCTGAGGCTTCCCGCGCTTGCGCTCGCGGCGACCGACGGCTCGCAGGTCGATCTGTCGAAGCTCGCGGGCCGCACATTGGTCTACATCTACCCGCGCACCGGGGTGCCCGGACAAGCGCCGCCTGACGGCTGGGACCAGATCCCCGGCGCGCGCGGCTGCACGCCGCAATCGTGCTCCTTCCGCGATCATTTCGCCGAGCTCGAGCGGCTCGGGGTGGCGCAGCTCTATGGTCTCTCGACGCAGGACACCGCCTATCAGCGCGAGGCCGCCGACCGCCTGCATCTGCCGTTCCCGGTGCTCTCGGACGCCGATCTCGAGCTCGCGCGCGCGATCAAGCTTCCGACCTTTTCGGTGGCCGGCATGACGCTGCTCAAGCGGATGGCGCTCGTGATCGACGACGGTGTGATCCGTAAGGTGTTCTATCCGGTATTCCCGCCCGACAAGAATGCCGAGGAAGTCATCGCCTGGCTTCAGGCGTCGAGATAACGGCGTACTTTCGAAAACACCTCGCGGAACATTTCCGGCGTCAGCACGCCGGTGTTGGTGTTCAGCCGCGAGCAATGATAGCTGCAGAACAGCCGCAGCGCGCCGATCTCATGCGACGTTCCGTGACCGAAGGCGGCGGCCTTGGCGCGTTGATCGAGCGCCGCCAGCACGCTGTCATGCGCGATCCGCCCGAGCGCCACGATCGCCCGCAGCTTGGGCATTTCGGCAATCGTGGCCCTGAGGAAAACGCGGCAAGTCGCAATCTCGCTGCCGGTCGGCTTGTTCTGCGGGGGCACGCAGCGCACCGCATTGGTGATGCGGGCATCGACGAGCTCGAGCCCGTCCTCGGGGTGCGCCTGGTACAGGCCGCGGGCGAAATCGTAACGCGACAGCGTGTCGTAGAGCAGGACGCCCGCATAGTCCCCGGTAAAGGGACGGCCGGTGCGGTTCGCCCCTTGCAGCCCGGGCGCCAAGCCGACGATGAGCAGCCGTGCGGTGAGGGGACCGAAAGAGGGGACCGGCGCATTGAACCAGGTAGGCTCGCGGCGGCGACAATCCGCGCGGAATGCCTTGAGACGCGGGCAGCGCTGGCAGTTCCGGCCGGGCTTGCCGGACTCCCCGGTCATCGGCAGTGGGTCAATCGTCGAAGTCGTCATCGTCGGCAGCGCTGGCGCTGGCCCGCTGCGGAGCAGCGGATCGCTGCAGGAACTGTGGCGTATGCCGCTCGCGCGGCTCACGCGCCTCGCGGGCAGCCCGCTCGGCCGGGTCGCGGCCGATCTTGGGCTGCAATTCCACAATGTCGAGGAAGACATCGGCCTGGCGCCGCAACTCGTCGGCCACCATGGGGGGCTGGGTCGAGATGGTGGAGACCACGGTCACGCGCACGCCGCGGCGCTGCATGGCTTCCACGAGCGAGCGGAAGTCGCCGTCGCCGGAGAACAATACCATCTGGTCGATGTGCCCGGCGATCTCCATGGCATCGACCGCGAGCTCGATATCCATGTTGCCTTTGACCTTGCGGCGGCCGGTCTGATCGACGAATTCCTTGGTCGCCTTGGTGACGACGCTGTAGCCGTTGTAGTCGAGCCAGTCGATCAGGGGCCTGATCGACGAATATTCCTGATCCTCGATCACGGCAGTGTAATAGAACGCGCGCATAAGATAGCCGCGCGAATGGAATTCACGCAGCAAGCGCTTGTAGTCGATGTCGAAACCGAGCGCCTTGGCGGTGGCGTAGAGATTGGCGCCGTCAATGAAGAGAGCGATTTTTTCTTGTTGGGGTCCCATGATGTTTCTCGTGTTGAGTTATCGAAACTTTGATTTAGGCTCCCGGCCGCGCGCGGATGCCGCACAATGGTACCGGCTCGTCTAGCAGGAACAGTTGATTGCGTGCCGTTGAATGAATGGCGACGCTCGCCACAGCCAATCGTATAATTGTATGGACCGCAACGCGGTTCCCGAACTCTGCGTAACAGAGGTCCGCGTCCACGCCAAGAGGATTTTGCCGCTGCAAATTCGCCTTGCACTTTGCCGGCGAGGTGGCTACCTAACGGCCACGTTTTCACGAAACGTTCTATTGCAGGAGCAATGCGCCCATGGCCCGTGTCACCGTCGAGGACTGTATCGACAAGGTTGAGAACCGCTTCGATCTCGTGCTTCTGGCGAGTCACCGCGCGCGCATGATCTCGTCCGGCTCGCAGATCACCGTCGATCGCGACAACGACAAGAACCCGGTGGTCGCGTTGCGCGAGATCGCCGAGACGACGATCTCGCCCGACGACCTCAAGGAGGAACTGGTCCATTCGCTGCAGAAATACGTCGAGGTGGACGAGCCTGAGCCCGAGGCGGTTCCGCTCATCAGCGCGGCCGGCGGGACGGTCGACGCCGACGACACCGAGGTCACGCCGGAGCGCATGACCGAGGAAGAGCTGCTCAAGGGCCTCGAGGGGCTCACCCCGCCCGAGGAGCAGCCGGAAGAAGAAGAATAAGGCTGACCTGCACCTGCGATCACCTGACGGCCCGGCCCAGTCCGGGCCGTTCGCATTTCTCGGCCAACTCACCGGCCCATCGGCATTGTGCCGTCATGCATTCTATCGGCCGGTAAATCGAGCGCCTTGTAGCCGTTAACAAACATCATGATATCCTTGTAGGTGGGAGCGGCGCCGGCCGGTGCGGCCCTCCAAAGGATAGCCATGGCGCGTTCGACCGACCTGCCGCGCATGCAGAACCAGTCCCGGGCTCGGGCGCCGCTTGAGCGGAGCCTCAACGTTGTTCCGCAAGTAATTGAAAAGACGGTGAAATCTAAAGAGATGCCGAAGCCGCAAATGATGCGGCAGTACGACCTGATCGAGCGCGTGAAGCGTTACAATCCGGCCACCAGCGAGGCGCTGCTCAACCGCGCCTATGTCTACGCCATGAAGGCCCATGGCGAGCAGAAGCGCGCGTCCGGCGATCCCTATTTCTCGCATCCGCTCGAGGTCGCGGCGATCCTGACCGATCTCAAGCTCGACGACGCGACCATCGCGGCTGCCCTGCTGCACGACACGATCGAGGACACCGCCGCCACCCGCGCCGAGATCGACCAGATGTTCGGGCCGGACATCGGCGTGCTGGTCGAAGGCCTCACCAAGCTCAAGAAGCTCGACCTCGTCACCAAGGAGGCGAAGCAGGCGGAGAACCTGCGCAAGCTCCTGCTGGCGATCGCCGACGACGTGCGGGTGCTGCTGGTCAAGCTCGCCGACCGGCTGCACAACATGCGCACGCTCTCGCACATGCCGCCCGAGGCGCGGCGCCGCGCCGCCGAGGAGACGCTCGACATCTATGCGCCGCTGGCCGGGCGCATGGGCATGCACGAGATGCGCGAGGAGCTCGAGGATCTGGCATTCCGCGAGCTCAACCCCGACGCCTACAAGGTGGTCAACGAGCGCCTGGAGGCGCTCGAATCCAGGAACCTCGGGCTCGTCGCCGAGATCGAGCAGCAGCTGACCAGGAAGCTCGCCGATCGCGGGATCGCCGCCGAGGTGACCGGACGGCGCAAGCGCGCCTATTCGATCTGGCGCAAGATGGAGCGAAAGTCGGTCGGTTTCGAGCAGCTCTCGGACATTTTCGGATTCCGCGTGGTCGTGAAGACGCTCCCCGAGTGCTATCAGGCGCTCGGCATCGTGCACACGACCTGGCCGGTGGTGCCGGGCCGCTTCAAGGACTACATCTCGACGCCCAAGCAGAACGACTACCGTTCGATCCACTCGACCGTGATCGGGCCGAGCCAGCAGCGGGTCGAATTGCAGATCCGTACCCGCGAGATGCACCAGATCGCCGAGTACGGCATCGCCGCGCACGCGCTCTACAAGGACAGCAGCGGCTCGCCGACCGAGATGCTGTCGCGCGAATCCAGCGCCTATACGTGGCTGCGCCGCACCATCGAGCTGCTCGCGGAAGGCTCCAATCCGGAAGAGTTCGTCGCGCATACCAAGCTCGAGCTGTTCCACGATCAGGTGTTCTGCTTCACGCCGAAGGGCAAGCTGATTGCATTGCCGCGGCGGGCCAACGCCATCGACTTCGCCTATGCGGTGCACACCGACGTCGGCAACACCGCGGTCGGCTGCAAGATCAACGGCAAGATCTCGCCGCTCGTATCCGTGCTGGAGAACGGCGACGAGGTCGAGATCATCACCTCGAAGGCGCAGACCGCGCCCCCGGCGGCGTGGGAATCGCTCGTGACCACCGGCAAGGCGCGCGCCGCCATCCGCCGTGCCACCCGGGTCGCGGTGCGAAGCCAGTATGCCGGGCTCGGGCGCCGCATCGTCGAGCGGCTGTGCCAGCGCGCCAAGATCGCCTATTCGGACGAGAACCTGCAGGGGGCGCTGCCGCGCCTGGCGCGGGCTTCGTTGGAAGACGTGCTGTCGGCGGTCGGCCGCGGCGAATTGCGCGCCGCCGACGTCGCCCGCGCCATGTATCCGGACTACAAGGAGGAGCGCGCCGCCGCGATCGCGCAACAGCCGAAGGCCGAAAGCGGCTGGTTCGGGCTCAAGCGCAGCAAGGCCGTCAAGGTCAAGGTCCCGAATGCGGGCGAGGCGGGCGCGGCGATCCCGATCCGCGGCATCAACACCGACCTGCCGGTGCGGTTCGCGCCCAACGGCGGCGCGGTGCCGGGCGACCGCATCGTCGGCATCATGACCCCGGGCGAGGGCATCACCATCTATCCGATCCAGTCTCCGGCGCTGAAGGATTTCGAGGATGCCCCCGAGCGCTGGCTCGATCTGCGCTGGGACGTCGACGACCGCATCCCGCAGCGCTTTCCGGCGCGCATCATGCTGCAGACCGTGAACGAGCCCGGCACCCTGGCGCAGGTCGCGCAGGTGATCGCCGAGCACGACGGCAACATCGACAACATCCGCATGACCCGCCAATCGCCCGATTTCACCTCGCTGACCATCGATCTCGAGGTCTACGACCTCAAGCATCTCAACTCGATCATCGCGCAATTGCGGGCCAAGGACGTGGTGGCCAATGCCGAGCGGGTGGATGCGTGAGGCTTGCGTGGACGGGGTGAGCTTGTGACGGGTCGATAAGGTGGCGGCGATCTCCCATATTCGTCTCGGCGTCAACGTCGACCACGTGGCGACCATCCGCAACGCGCGCGGCGGGCGGCATCCCGATCCGGTGCGCGCCGCCAAGCTCGCAATCGAAGCCGGTGCCGACGGCATCACCGCGCATCTGCGCGAGGACCGCCGTCACATCCGCGATGACGACATGGCGCGGTTGAAGGCCGAGATCACAAAGCCGCTCAATTTCGAGATGGCCGCCACCGACGAGATGGTGGCGATCGCCGCGAAGACCAGGCCGCATGCCGTCTGCCTCGTCCCCGAGCGGCGCCAGGAGCGCACCACCGAAGGCGGCCTCGACGCCGCCGGGCAACGCGCGCAACTCACGCCGGCGGTCGCCGAGCTCAAGACGGCCGGCATCCGGGTCTCGCTGTTCATTGCGGCCGAGCCGGCCCAGATCGAGGCGGCGGTGGCGATCGGCGCGCCGGTGATCGAGATTCACACCGGCGCCTGGTGCGACGCGCTTGCCGAAGGCCATGAGGCGGCGGCCGGTGCCGAGTGGCGGCGCATCCAGGACGGCGCCAAGCTCGCAAAGCGTCTTGGCCTCGAAGTTCATGCCGGCCACGGGTTGAATTTCGAAACCGCGGAGACGATCGCGGCGCTGCCCGAAATCGTCGAGCTCAATATCGGCCATTTCCTGATCGGGGAGGCGGTCTACTCCGGTCTCGCCGACGCGGTGAGAACGATGCGCGCCGCGATGGAGCGCGGTCGCGCGCGGGTGAAGCCATGATCATCGGCATCGGCTCCGACCTTATCGATGTCCGGCGCATCGAGCGCACGATCGAGCGCCACGGCGAACGCTTTCTCGGTCGTATCTTCACCCGGATCGAACGGATGAAGGCGGAAGGGCGCGTCAGAGCAGTCGAGACCTACGCCAAGCGCTTTGCCGCCAAGGAGGCTTGCGCCAAGGCGCTCGGCACCGGCCTGCGCGCGGGCGTGTTCTGGCGCGACATGGGCGTGGTCAACCTGCCGTCGGGTCGTCCGACGATGAAGCTTACGGGCGGTGCGCTGGCGCGGCTGCAAGCGATCACGCCCGCGGGCTGCGAGGCACGGATCGACGTGACCATCACCGACGAAGGCCCGATGGCGCAGGCGATCGTCGTCATCTCGGCGGCGCCGCGCGCGCCGTGAGGCGGAATCGGCGACTGCCGTGGGTTGCCCAGCATTGGTGAGGCCTCGAATTGGCAGGCTTCTCGCTTCCTCGCAGGGTTCCGCGACAGGTGCTGCCGCACGCCGACTTCTGCTTGCGGCAGCAGTCAGCCGTGCCGGACCGACGCTGTTCAGACTATGCCCGGCCCATCCCGCGGCCAGGGGTCAACTCACTGAAAAAGGACGCGAATTTGCGCTGTTCGCGATTGAAATTGGTGCCGCCCGACAATAGCTCAAATTCTTCGCCCTTCATTGCGCCCTGCCGCCCCACCGGCTAGAAGGGCGCGGGGTTTCCAGCCGAATGGACAAGAGGCCGATGAGCGTGACGTCAGGGGCAAAGCGCAAGGAAGGCGGCATTGCGGAGACCGGGCGCGTGATCTTTCACGCCCTCATCATCGCGCTTGTGATCCGTACCTTCCTGTTCCAGCCCTTCAACATCCCCTCCGGCTCGATGAAGGCGACGCTGCTGGTCGGCGACTACCTGTTCGTGTCGAAATACTCCTATGGGTACAGCCACTATTCGCTGCCATTCTCGCCGCCGTTGTTCTCGGGCCGCATCTGGGCGTCGCCACCCGATCGCGGCGACATCGTCGTGTTCCGGCTGCCCAAGGACAACTCGACCGACTACATCAAGCGCGTGATCGGACTTCCCGGCGATCGCATCCAGATGATCGACGGCGTGCGTGAACATCAACGGCGTGCCGATCAAGCGCGAGCGCATCGAGGATTTCATCGAGACGGAAGAGAGCAGCCGCGCCCAACGCGTGAAGCGCTGGCGCGAAACGCTTCCGAACGGCGTGAGCTATACGACGCTCGATCTGGTCGATAACGGATTCTACGACAACACCCCGGTCTATCATGTGCCCGAGGGGCATTACTTCATGATGGGCGACAACCGCGACAACTCGACCGATAGCCGCGTGCTCAGCCAGGTCGGCTACGTGCCGTTCGAGAACCTCGTCGGACGGGCCCAGATCATCTTCTTCTCGATCGCCGAAGGCGAGCACGCCTGGCAGGTATGGCGCTGGCCATGGGCCGTCCGCTGGAGCAGGCTGTTTACGATCGTGCGATGAGCCGCCCGCGCAAAGTCAATTCGGCTTCCGCGCAAGCGTCCGATCTTTCTACCGCCGCAGGCGAGCCGGCTGCCCCGGCTGCGGCCGTTGAGAGTCCGCCGGCCGAGACGAAGAAAAAGCGCCGCCGCCGCCGCGCGCCGCCTGCTCGAGGAAACGATCGGCTATCACTTCGCCGATCCGGCGCTGCTCGATCATGCCCTCACGCATATTTCCGCGCTGACCGGGGCGCGCAATCGCGCCGGCAGCTACCAGCGGCTCGAGTTTCTCGGCGATCACGTGCTGGGCCTCGTCGTTTCCGACATGCTGTTTCGCGCCTTCCCGAAAGCCGACGAGGGGGAACTGTCGCGGCGGCTGGCCGACCTCGTGCGCAAGGAGGCGTGCGCCGAGGTGGCGCGCGCGATCGATCTCGGCGCGGCGATCAAGCTCGGCTCATCGGAAAACAACGCCGGCGGCCGCGCGCGCACCGCCATCCTCGCCGATGTCTGCGAGGCGCTGATCGGGGCGGTCTTCATCGACGGCGGATATCCGGCAGCGGCGGCGCTGATCGAGCGGCTGTGGGAAGCGCGGATGCGCGCGCCCGCGCGCCCCTTGCGCGATTCCAAGACGGTGTTGCAGGAATGGGCGCAGGCGCGCGGCCTGCCGACACCGGCCTATCGCGAGGTCGAGCGGCGCGGCCCCGATCACGACCCCGAGTTCCGCGTCACGGTCGAGTTGCCCCATCAGGACCCGGCCGAGGGGCTCGGCCGTTCGAAACGCGCCGCCGAGCAGGCGGCGGCCGCGGCCATGCTGACGCGCGCCGGCGTCAAGGCGGAACGGCTCTGATGACCGAGCAGCCGACCGGCGCGGCGGCCGGCACGCGCTGCGGTTTCATCGCCTTGATCGGCGCACCGAACGTCGGCAAATCGACGCTGATCAACGCGCTCGTCGGCAGCAAGGTCGCGATCGTCTCGCACAAGGTGCAAACGACGCGCGCGCTGCTGCGCGGCATCGCGACCGAGGGCGAAGCGCAGCTGGTGCTGGTCGATACGCCCGGCATCTTCGCGCCCAAGCGCCGGCTCGACCGCGCCATGGTGACCAATGCCTGGGCGGGCGCGCACGACGCCGACGTCGTCGGGGTGCTGGTCGACGCCAAGCGCGGTCTCGACGAGGAGACCGAGGCGGTTCTCGACAAGCTCGTTGCCGCGCGGCAGCCCAAGCTCCTGCTGATCAACAAGATCGACCTGGTGGAGAAAGCGCTGCTGCTTACGCTCGCCAAGGCCGCCAACGAGCGCGTGCCGTTCGCCGCGACCTTCATGATCTCGGCGCTCAGCGGCGACGGCGTCGCGGATCTCAAGAGCTGGCTTGCCGCGCAGGCGCCGCCGGGGCCGTGGCACTATCCCGAGGACCAGATCACCGATGCGCCGCTGCGCCAGCTTGCGGCGGAAATCACCCGCGAAAAGCTTTATTTGCGCCTGCACCAGGAGCTGCCATATCAGTCGACGGTCGAGACCGAGGTGTGGAAAGAGGTCAAGGACGGCGCGGTGCGCATCGAGCAGACGATCTATGTCGCGCGCGAAAGCCAGCGCAAGATCGTGCTGGGCAAGGGCGGCCAGACCATCAAGGCGATCGGCGCCGAGGCGCGGCGCGAGATCGCCGATATGATCGAGGCCCCGGTCCATCTCTTTCTGTTCGTCAAGGTGCGCGAGCGCTGGGGCGACGATCCGGAACGCTACCGCGAAATCGGGCTCGAGTTTCCGAAGGAGTAGGTCCGGTGCAATGGACCGATGAAGGCATCGTGCTCGGCGTCAAGCGCCACGGGGAGGCGAATGTCATCGTCGAGCTGATGACGCGCGAGCACGGCCGTCACCTCGGTCTGGTGCGGGGCGGAGGGGGCTCGCGGCTGCGGCCGGTGCTGCAGCCGGGCAATCGGGTCAATGCCACCTGGCGCGCGCGGCTCGACGAGCATCTCGGCCATTACGTGGTGGAAGGGCTCGATCTGTCGGCGGCGAGCCTGTTCGCGACTGCGCACGCGGTTTATGGGGTGACCCATCTGGGGGCGCTCTGCCGTCTGCTGCCCGAGCGCGATCCGCACCCGCACATCCATGCCGCGCTCGAGGAAGTTCTCGGCTGCCTGATCGATGCGCGGGGCGCCGGGCCGCTTATGGTGCGCTTCGAGCTGCAATTGCTCTCCGAGCTCGGCTTCGGTCTCGATCTCGAAAGCTGCGCGGCCACCGGAGCGACCGACCAGTTGGCCTACGTGTCACCACGGAGCGGTCGGGCGGTGTCGCGCGAAGCCGGCCAGCCCTGGCAGGACAAGCTGCTGCGCTTGCCGGCCTTCCTCGGTGCAGCCGGGGCCGCGCCGTCCGCGGACGAGCTTGCCGACGGATTTGCCGTGACGGGTTTTTTCCTGACGCGACACGCGTTCGAGCCGCGCGGGCTTGCGCTGCCGGATGCCCGCGGCAGCTTCGTCAACGCGATCCTCAACGTCTATCGCGGCGCCGTCGCCGTTTCATAGGCGGTCGGACCGCCCCGAGGAGGCAGCGCTTCGCCGGCATTGCGCGGCTTGTCGGTCGGCGGCCGGCGCGGTACCCGTGACCCATGGGCAAGCAACTGATTCCCCCCCGGGACGGGGAAATCGAAGAGATTGCGCTGCGGGAGGCGCTCGAGGAGCGCTATCTGCAATACGCGCTCTCGACCATCACGGGTCGCGCGCTGCCGGATGCCCGCGACGGGCTCAAGCCGGTGCATCGGCGGCTCTTGTTCGCGATGCGGCAATTGCGTCTCGATCCCGGTGCCGCGTTCAAGAAATGCGCCCGCGTGGTCGGCGACGTCATCGGCAAGTTCCACCCGCACGGCGATCAGGCGGTCTACGACGCATTGGTGCGCCTCGCCCAGGAATTCTCCCAGCGCTATCCGCTGGTCGACGGGCAGGGCAATTTCGGCAATGTCGACGGCGATAACCCGGCCGCCATGCGCTACACCGAGGCGCGGCTGACCGAGGTCGCTCGCCTTCTGCTCGACGGCATCGACGAGGACGCGATCGACTTCCGGCCGACCTATGACGGCTCCGAGAACGAGCCGGTCGTGCTGCCGGGCGCATTCCCGAACCTGCTCGCCAACGGCTCGCAGGGCATTGCGGTCGGCATGGCTACCTCGATTCCGCCGCACAATGCCGCCGAGCTGTGCGACGCGGCGCTCCATCTCATCGACACGCCGAACGCCAGGAGCCGCACCCTCCTCAAATACGTGCCGGGGCCGGATTTTCCCACCGGCGGATTGGTCGTCGACTCGCGCGAAGCCATCGCCGAGGCCTACACCACCGGCCGCGGCTCGTTTCGGGTGCGGGCGCGCTGGCACAAGGAGGACACCGGACGCGGCACCTATCTGATCGTCGTCACCGAAATCCCCTGGCAGGTGCAGAAGGGGCGGCTGGTCGAGAAGATCGCCGAGCTGCTCAACGAGAAGAAGCTGCCGCTGGTCGCCGACGTGCGCGACGAGTCGGCCGAGGACATCCGCCTGGTGATCGAGCCGCGCGCGCGCACGGTCGATGCCGAGCTGCTGATGGAAACGCTGTTCAAGCTCACCGAGCTCGAGAGCCGCATTCCGCTCAACATGAATGTCCTGGTGAAGGGCCGCATCCCCAAGGTCGTCGGGCTTGCGGAGGCGCTCACCGAATGGCTCGCCCATCGCCGCGAGGTGCTGGTGCGGCGCGCCAATTTCCGCCTGCGGCAGATCGACCATCGCCTCGAGGTGCTCGGCGGCTACCTCGTCGCCTATCTCAACCTCGACAAGGTCATCAAGATCATCCGCAACGAGGACGAGCCCAAGCCGGTGCTGATCAAGACCTTCAAGCTCTCCGAGGTGCAGGCGGAGGCCATCCTCAACATGCGGCTGCGCAATTTGCGCAAGCTCGAAGAGATGGAGATCAGGACGGAGGACAAGGAGCTGCGCGCCGAGCGCAAGGAGCTGCAGGCCCTGATCGGCTCGGAGAAGGCGCAGTGGAAGAAGGTGTCCGACGAGATCAAGGACGTGCGCGAGAAATTCGGCCCCAAGACGGCGCTCGGCAAGCGCCGCACCGGCTTCGCCGAGGCGCCCGAGCACGACGAGGCGGCGATGGAGGAGGCGCTGGTCGAGCGCGAGCCGGTCACCGTGGTGGTCTCCGAGAAGGGCTGGATCCGCGCGCTGCGCGGCATCGTCACCGATCTCTCGGGCGTCACCTTCAAGGCCGACGATGCGCTGAAATTCGCCTTCCCGGCCGAGACCACCTCGAAGTGCCTCGTGTTCGCGACCAATGGCCGCTTCTACACGCTCGATGCCGCCAAGCTGCCGGGCGGCCGCGGCCACGGCGAGCCGATCCGCCTGTTCACCGATCTGGAGCAGGACGCCGACCTGGTCACCGTGTTCCGCCACCAGGGCGGGCGCAAGTTCCTGGTCGGCAGCGTGCAGGGCCGCGGCTTCGTCGTTTCCGAGGACGAGTGCCTCGCCAATACCCGCAAGGGCAAGCAGGTGCTGAACGTGACGGCGCCGGACGAGGCGCGCGCGCTGGCGGTGGTCGAGGGCGAGCTGGCGGCCTCGATCGGCGAGAACCGCAAGATGGTGATCTTCCCGCTCGACCAGGTGCCGGAAATGGCGCGCGGGCGCGGCGTGCGCCTGCAGCGCTTCAAGGACGGCGGGCTGTCCGACCTGAAGACCTTCAAGGCCGCGGACGGCCTCTCATGGACCGATACCGCCGGCCGCGTTTTCACGCAATCGATCAAGGAGCTTGCCGCTTGGCGCGGCAATCGCGGCGACGCCGGCCGCGTCCGCCCCGATCGCTTCCTCACCAACAACAAGTTCGGCCAATTGCTCACGAACGGGAAGCCGCGGGACGAGAAATAGGACGCTCTCTGGCTTTCTTTCCGCCCGGTAGGGCGCTCGGGTCGCCGGCTGGGCCGCCATGCGTCTGCCAACGCTACCGGGCCAATTCGTTGATTTTCCACCGGTTCTGGCGATCCCGCGGACGAGCCTTATTTGCGCGATGCAATTGCAAATTATTCGCAACAAGCTTAGATAGGTTGTCAGATAGGTAAGAGAGCTGCTGCGCCTGTCCCCGAGACCCCTGTTTTTGCAAATCGATCGCATTTGCATGTGTGCGCGGCTTTGTGACTGGCTGGATTGATCGAGCTGACGGAGGACGACGTGAGGACAGTTTGGGGCAGGCGCCGGTTTCTCGGCGCCGCAATGGCGACGGTCGTTGGCGTTGCCGCCGCGGGCATGGCGCTGGCGCAAGGCACGCCGCCGCGCAAGCCGTTCCGCGTCGTCACGACGTTCACGGTGATTCAGGACATCGCGCAGAACGTGGCCGGCTCGGCCGCGGTGGTCGAGTCGATCACCAAGCCCGGCGCCGAGATCCACGACTATCAGCCGACGCCGCTCGACATCGTCAAAGCGCAGGCGGCCGACCTCGTGCTCTGGAACGGCTTCAACCTCGAGCGCTGGTTCGAGAAATTCTTCGAGAACGTCAAGGAAGTGCCGACCGCGGTGGTGTCCGAGGGCATCGAGCCGATGGGGATCACCGAGGGTCCCTATTCGGGCAAGCCCAATCCGCATGCCTGGATGTCCCCGACCAACGCCCTGGTCTATGTCGAGAACATTCGCAAGGCGCTGGTGAAGCACGACCCGGCCAACGCCGAAACCTACAACCGGAATGCCGCCGCCTATTCGGCGCAGATCCGCGCGCTCGACGAGCCGCTGCGCAAGCGCCTGATGGCCATCCCGGAGGGCCAGCGCTGGCTCGTCTCCAGCGAGGGTGCGTTCAGCTATCTGACGCGCGACTACAATATGCGCGAGGCCTACCTGTGGCCGATCAACGCCGATGAGCAGGGGACACCCAAGCAGGTGCGCAAGGTGATCGACATCGTGCGCAAGTACAAGATTCCGGTGGTGTTCAGCGAGAGCACGATCTCGGATCGTGCCGCCAAGCAGGTCGCCCGGGAAACCGGCGCGCGCTATGGCGGGGTTCTCTACGTCAACTCGCTCAGCGCCGCGAACGGGCCGGTGCCGACCTATCTCGATCTCCTCAAGGTGACGGTGGAGACCATCGCCAAGGGATTCGGCAAGTGAACATGATCTCCCTGCCGGCGCGCGCCGAACCGGATCGGGGCTGCAGCCTGGCGGCCAGCATCTCGGTGCGCGGCCTGACCGTGACCTACAACAACGGCCATACCGCCGTGATCGATGTGTCGTTCGATCTCGAGCCGGGAAACATCTGTGCCCTCGTCGGGGTGAACGGCAGCGGCAAGTCGACGATCTTCAAGGCCATCATGGGCTTCGTCCGGCCGTCCGCCGGCGAGGTGCGCCTCTGCGGCCTGCCGGTCGCCGAGGCCCTGAAGCGCAATATCGTCGCTTACGTGCCGCAGAGCGAGGAGGTCGACTGGAACTTCCCCATCCTGGTCGAAGACCTCGTCATGATGGGCCGCTATGGCCACATGAACTTCCTGCGCATGCCGTCGCGCGCCGACCGATACAAGGTGGACGAGGCGCTCGAGCGCGTCGGCATGGCCGACTACCGGTCGCGGCAGATCGGCGAGCTCAGCGGCGGACAGAAGAAGCGCGTGTTCCTGGCTCGGTCGCTGGCGCAAGAGGGCCGCATCATCCTGCTCGACGAGCCGTTCACCGGGATCGACGTCAAGACCGAAGCAACCATCATCGGCCTGCTGCGCGAGCTGCGCGCGCAGGGGCATCTGATGCTGATCTCGACGCACAATCTCGGCAGCGTGCCGGACTTTTGCGACGAGGTCGTGCTGATCAACAGGACCGTGCTGGCGGCCGGGCCGACCGCGGAGGTGTTCACGCAGGCCAATCTGGAACGGGCCTTCGGCGGCGTGCTGCGCCATTTCAACCTCGGAGGGACGGCGCTGCATACCGATCAGGATCCGCGCGGGCTGACCGTGCTCACCGACGACGAGCGGCCGCTCGTGCTCTACGGCGCCCATCGCGACGATCCGGCCGCGAAGGCAGATCCGAAATGACCGAAGTGCTGGCCGAGCTGCTGGTTCCCTTCAGCTACGAATACATGGCGAAAGCCATGTGGGTGAGTGCGCTCGTCGGTGGCGTTTGCGCCTTCCTGTCCGCCTATCTGATGCTCAAGGGCTGGTCGCTGATGGGCGACGCGCTCGCGCATTCGATCGTGCCGGGCGTCGCGGGCGCCTACATCCTTGGTTTGCCGTTCGCGCTCGGGGCTTTTTTCGCCGGCATCCTGGCCTCGATCGGCATGGGTTTCGTCAAGCAGCACACGCGGCTGCGCGAGGACGCCGTGATCGGTCTCGTCTTCACCTCGCTGTTCGCGCTCGGGCTGCTGATGGCCTCGATCTGGCCGACGTCGGTCAACATCCAGACCATCGTGCTCGGCAACATCCTCGCCATTTCCAATGAGGACGTGATCCAGGTCGCGATCATATCCGCCGTTTCGCTCGGCATTCTGGCGCTGAAATGGAAGGACCTGATGGTCACGTTCTTCGACGAGCGCCACGCCCGCAGCATGGGCCTGAACACCGGATTCCTGAAGGGGCTGTTCTTCACGCTGCTGAGCGCCTGCACGGTCGCCGCGCTGCAGACCGTCGGGGCCTGCCTGGTCATCGCGATGGTGGTGACGCCGGGCGCGACCGCCTATCTGCTGACCGATCGGTTCGGCCGGCTGATCGTCATCAGCGTCGCCATCGGCGCGGCCACGAGCTTCGTGGGCGCCTACATCAGCTACTTTCTCGACGGCGCCACGGGCGGCGTCATCGTGACGCTGCAGGCCCTGCTGTTCCTGGCCGCGTTCTATTTCGCGCCGAAGCACGGCGTCCTGGCGGCGCGCCGCCGGCAACTGGCGGCGGCGGGAGCGCCAGCATGATCAGCGCGCTCGAATGGATCACCGTGCCGTTGAGCTACCCGTTCATGCAGCGGGCGCTGATTGTTTCGGTCATGGTCGGCGCGGTCTGTGCGGTCCTGTCCTGCTATCTCGTGCTCAAGGGCTGGTCGCTGATGGGGGACGCCATCTCCCACGCGGTGCTGCCCGGCATCGTCATCGCCTACGTGCTCGGCCTGCCGCTGGCCGTGGGCGCGTTCGGCGCCGGCCTGTCCTGCGCGCTGCTCACCGGCTATCTGAAGGAACACAGCCGCGTGAAAGAGGATACGGTCATGGGGATCGTATTCTCCGGCATGTTCGGGTTCGGATTGGTCATTTTCACCAAGGTCGAAACCGACCAGCATCTCAACCACATTCTGTTCGGCAACGTGCTGGGCGTGACCGTGCGTGATCTGGTCGAAACCGCGATCATCGCCGGGGGAACGCTGGTCGTGGTCCTGTTGAAGCGCCGCGATCTGCTGCTCTATTGCTTCGATCCGAACCACGCCCGCGCGATCGGATTGCCGGTGCGCGCGCTTCACTACGGTCTCTTGATCCTGCTCTCTCTGACGATCGTCGGGGCGCTCAAGGCCGTCGGCATCATCCTCGTGATCGCCATGCTCGTGGCGCCCGGCGCGATCGCGTATCTCTTGACCGACAGCTTCGAGCGGATGCTGCTGATCGCGACCGGCGTCGCCACCGGATCGAGCGCGCTCGGAACCATCGTGAGCTTCCATATCGACGGCGCGACCGGCGCCTGCATCGTGCTCATCCAGTTCCTGGTGTTCGTGCTGGCGTTCCTGTTTGCGCCGAAGCGCGGCCTTGTCTCAAGCTGGGGTCGCTATGCGGAGGTCGGAAGGCCGCGGCGCCGCGCCGGAGATGCCGAAGTTGAAAGCCTTGGGCTCTGGTGCGTGATGCTCATGGTCGGCTGGCCCGGCCTATTCGGCGGCCGCGGCGAACGGCCGCTTGGCCAATACCGTCGTCTTCAGGAACGCGGCGAGCGCCGCCGTCTCCTCGGGCGTGAGCGAGCGGTAGGGCGGATAGGGCTCGCCGACCGGAACGCCGATCAGGTTCATCGCGGCTTTCATCGCCGGGGCGAGCCCGCGATGCATCCACTTGGCCGGGAACAGCGCGAACTGGAGCTGCAGCTCGGCGGCGCGCGCGTGGTCCTTGGCAACGTGCGCGTCGATGATGTGCCGTGCGATCTCCGCGGCCGGCGGCGGCATGGTCGCGCCCGAGCCGCCCAGCAGGAGCGTGATCAGCAGCATCTGCATCGTGGTGAAATAGCGGGCATGTCCGGCCCGGTCGATCTCGACGATCAGGCGCGACACCCGCGCGAGATCGCGCGAGCTTTCCTTGATGAATTGCACGCGCGGCAGCTGCGCCAGCGCGATCGTGTCGGCAATGGAGACGTCCGCTCCCGGGCCGGGATTGAGGTAGAGCGTGATCGGCAGCGCCGTCTCCCGCGCCACCGCCTCGAAATAGGCGACGAGGTCGTCCCGGGTGGGCGGGCCGGCGAACGGGCGCAACGGCGCCAGCAGCTGCACGGCGGCGGCGCCGAGCCGCTCCGCCAGCTGGGCAAGCTCGATCGCCGTCCTGAAGGAAGGATGCGACACCCCGACCATCACCGGCACGCGGCCGTCGACAAATTCGATGGTGCGGCGGATCAGCGATTTGCGCGCATCGAAGCTGAGATAGGTATATTCCTGCGTCTCCACGCCGGCAGCGACCACCATGGTCGCAGCGCAGTCGCGCACGACGTAATCGATTTGGCGCCGCAGCGCGCCGCTCATCGACGTCGAGATCGAGGTGAACGGCGTGAGCGGCGCGACGATCAATCCGGGCGGGTCCATCTTGGTCTCGTCCATTTGATAGATCTCCCGGGCGAGGCCTGCGCGCAGCGCGGCCAAGGCTAGCGGTCGACACGCTTCCAGCCGTCCGAGGTGAGCCGTTCCTGCGGCAGGAAGCGGCCCTTGTAGTCCATCTTGCGGGAGCCGCGCACCCAATAGCCGAGATAGACGTAGGGCAGCCCCATGCGCCGGGCGCGCGCAATGTGGTCGAGGATCATGAAGGTGCCGAGCGAGCGCAACGCCTCGCCGGACTCGAAGAACGAGTAGACCATCGAGAGGCCGTCGCTGAGCACGTCGGTGAGCGCCACCGCCAAGCAGCTCGCCGGCGCCGCGGCCGTTGATGGCGCTGTCGGGTCCCCGCCGCCGGTATTCGATCAGGCGGGTCTCGACGTGGCTGTCCTCGACCATCATCGCGTAGTCGAGCACCGTCATGTCGGCCATGCCGCCGTCGCGATGGCGCGCATCGAGGTAGGAGCGAAAGACCGAATATTGCTCGGAGGTCGGCACCGCCACGCGCATCTCGCCGATCAGGTCGGCGTTGCGCTCCTGGATGCGCCGCATGCTGCGGGTCGGCCTGAAGGCCTCGGCCACCACCCGCACCGACACGCAGGCCCGGCAGGTCTCGCAGGCCGGCCGATAGGCGATCGATTGGCTGCGGCGGAAGCCGCCATGGGTGAGGAGGTCGTTGAGCTCGCCGGCCCGCTCGCCGACCAGGTGCGTGAACACCTTGCGTTCCTCCTGGCCCGGCAGATAGGGGCAGGGCGAGGGGGCGGTGAGGTAGAACTGCGGGGTGTTGCGGGAGTGCTGCGTCACGGCCCTGGTCGGAGCTCCAGCCGGCAGATTCGAGCGTGCCGGCGCCCCTAGGATCGCCCGCTAAGCGGTTCCCGTCAAACGTATTATTCCGTCAGCGCGGCCCGGCAATCGGGCGCAGCGCCTGGGCGCGGGCCGGGTTGTTGATGACGATGGTTCCGACCAGCATGTCGTGCAGGAGACGCCGGCGATGGTTGAAGAAAGCCACCAGCAGGACGAACGGCGTCAGGAACGACACCGTCACCCAGAACGCGATCGCGTGCACCGCACCGAGCACGAAATAGCAGGGCGCCCCGTACCAGGTGCGCATCTCGATATCCATGACCCGCATGCCGATGGTGGCCGATGCCGGACTGCCGAAGGTCAGCCCGTAGTAGACGATCGCCCAGATCACGGTCGCCGGCGACAGCAGCCAATACAGCGCCCAGCCGAGCCCGAGCGTGATCACGCCGAATATGAAGATGAAGATCACCGCGAACAGGACCGGGATGAAGATGATGACCACGTCGATCAGGAAGGCGATGCAGCGCCGCGCCAGCACGCCCTCGAACAGCTCGGGGTTGGTCATCGGGTCATAGGCGTGCGGCTTGAGCTCGATCGACACGCCGATCTTTCTCGGTTCGCTGTCGGTCATGGCCAAGTTTCCTTGCTATGCTTCAAGTCGAATCCACCGGCAGATGGAGAATAGACTGCCTTCGCGCCAGAGGCACGGTCGATTTGCGGGCGGTGCTGCGTCCGGCCGGGCGGGAGAGCGACGCCATGAGCGTCACGATTGCCGACATCGAGGCGGCGCGCCGCACCATCGCCGGGCAGGTGCTGCGCACGCCGATGCTGCCGGCCCCCAAGCTGTCCGCGCTCACCGGCGCCGAGGTCTTCGTCAAGTACGAAAACCTCCAGGTCACCAACTCGTTCAAGGAGCGCGGCGCGCTCAACAAGCTCGCCTCGCTCTCGGATGCCGAGCGCGCCCGCGGCGTCATCGCCATGTCGGCCGGCAACCACGCCCAGGCGGTCGCCTATCACGCCGCCCGGCTGCGGATTCCGGCCACCATCGTGATGCCGGTGACCACGCCGTTCGTGAAGGTGGAGGCGACGCAGGCGCATGGCGCCGAGGTGGTGCTCGACGGCGAGAGCATCGCCGACGCGCAGGTCCGCGCCGAGACCATCGCGCGCGAGCGCGACCTCATCTGGGTTCACCCCTACGACGACGCCCGCGTGATCGCCGGGCAGGGCACCATCGCGCTCGAAATGCTGGAGGAGATGCCCGATCTCGACATGCTGGTGATCCCGATCGGCGGCGGCGGCCTGATCGCCGGCAATGCGGTGGCGGCGCGGGCGGTCAACCCCTCGATCGAGATCATCGGCGCCGAGGCTGCGCTCTATCCGTCGTTCTGGAACGCCGTTGACGGGCGAGGATCGCGCCGCTCGGCGGGCCGACCCTGGCGGAGGGCATCGCGGTCAAGAATGTCGGGACGCTCACGCTGCCGATCGTGCGCGAGCTTGTGGCCGAGATCGTGCTGGTCGACGAGGTGCAGCTCGAGCGCGCGGTCAACGCCTATCTCACCCTGCAGAAGACGATGGCGGAAGGCGCCGGCGCGGCCGGCCTCGCCGCCATGCTGGTCGAGCCCGACAAGTTTCGCGGCCGCCGGGTCGGGCTCATTCTATGCGGCGGCAACATCGATCCCCGCATCCTCGCTTCGATCATGGTGCGCGAGCTCGAGCGCGACGACCGCATCGTGTCGTTCCGGCTGACCATCCCGGACCGGCCCGGCGTGCTCGGACCGATCGCGACCCGGCTCGGGCAGCTGGGGGTCAACATCCTCGAGGTCGACCACAAGCGCCTGTTCCTGGACGTGCCGGCGAAAGGCGCCAGGCTCGACGTCACGGTCGAAACCCGCGACCGCGCCCATGCCGAGGAGATCTTGCGGGCGCTCGCGGCCGACGGCCTCCAGCCGGTGCGCATCGAGACCGCGCAGGCGATGGAGTAGCGCGCTGGGACATGCCCGCAGGGTGCTTCCGCTCCCGGCGTTCTCTCTCCATGATCGCATGGACGGTGGCGAATCACCCTGGCTGGGGGGTGGAGCTTGCGCGAGAAAGAGCTTCGCATTGCGCTGGTTTGCTTCGGCGGCGTTTCGCTCGCCGTCTACATGCATGGCATCAGCAAGGAAATCCTCAAGCTGGTGCGTGCCTCGAGCGCGCTGCACGGCATCGCCGACCGGGGGCGCCGCACGAGCGCCTCGTTCTTCGACCACGTCGACCGCGACGATCCGGAATACGACACCGAGCAGGTCTATTTCGAGCTCCTGCGCGAGATCGGACGCAGCGTCGAATTGCGCGTGGTGGTCGACATCATCGCGGGCGCGTCGGCGGGCGGCATCAACGGCACCATGCTGGCGCGTGCGCTCAGTCACGACCTGCCGATGGACGCGTTGCGCCGCCTTTGGCTCGAGAACGCCGACGTCTCCGTGCTGCTGTCGGCCGACGCGCGCGCCGGCACCTGGAGCAAGTGGTTCCTGACGCCGTTCATCTGGGCCGCCTCGAAGACCGGCAGGTTCCGATCGATCGCGGACCTCGAGGTGCGCCAGAAGCTCTCGCTGTTCGTGCGCTCGCGCTGGTTCAAGCCGCCGCTCGACGGGCGGATCATGGCCGCCCTGATGTACGACGCGGTCACCTCCATGGGGGCACCGAAGAGCGCCCGCGCGTCGCTGCTGCCCTCCGGCCATTCGCTCGACTTGTTCGTGACGCTCACCGATTATTACGGCCATCACCAGCTCGTGCAGATCCACGATCCGCCGCTCATCCACGAGCAGGAGCATCACCACGTCTTGCGCTTCTCGTATCGGCGCCACCCGAGCGGCGAGATCGAGAGCGACTTCGAGCTGGCCAGCGCCGCCGGGCTCGCCTTCGCGGCGCGCGCGACCTCGTCGTTCCCGGGCGCCTTTCCGCCGGCGCGGATCGTCGAGATGGACGAGGTGGTCGCGCAGCGGCGCGACACCTGGCCGCGGCGGGCCGAGTTCATCGCCAGGTGCTTTCACGCCCATCTGCGCTCGGGCGTGGATCCGACCACGGCGCCGTTCATCGACGGCTCGGTGCTCAACAACCGGCCGTTCCAGGTGGCGATCTCGGCGATCCATGGCCGGCCCGCCTACCGGCAGGTCGACCGGCGGCTCGTCTATATCGACCCGCATCCGGCTCCCGAGGTGGCGCCGCGGCACCACAAGATGCCGGGCTTCTTCGCGACCATCCGCGGCGCCATGTCGGATATCCCGAGCTCTCAGCCGGTCATCGACGAGCTCAATTGGGTGCTCGACTTCAACGAGCAGGTGCGGCGGCTCGCCTCGATCATCGAGAGCGCCCGTCCGCACGTGAGCGAGCTGGTTGCGGGCGTCATTACCGGCACGTTCGACCGGCCGATCTCGGCGCCGGAGCTGCGCGCCTGGCGCGAGCAGGTGAACTCCCATGTGGCGCGCGGCGCCGGGTTCGCCTACGAGGCCTATGTGCGCCTCAAGCTCGCATCGGTGCGCGCCTTCGTCGCCCGATTGATCGTCAAGCTGCGCGGCGTGCCGATGCAATCGCCGCTGTCGCGCGTGGTCGCGGAGATCGTCGATGTGTGGGCCGAGCGCAAGCGCATCGTCTACGCCAGGACCGAAAGCGCGGCGCTGCAAACCGAAGCGCCGACGGCCGCGCAGCTTCCCGACTGGGTCAAATTTCTCCTGACGTTCGACGTGCAATACCGCGAGCGCCGCCTGCATTTCCTGATCGAGGGGCAGAACAGGCTCTACCAATTGCTCGGCCAGGATCGTTTCGCGGGCCTCGACCCCGGCGTGGTCGACCGGCTGAAGCGGGATTTCTACGGGCGGCTCGACGCGCTTCGCCGCCGGCAGGATGCCGCCTTCTTCAGCCCGCAGCTGCGCGATCTGGTGGCCGATATCTTTCCGGCCGCCCCGTCGGCCGGCGAGGTCAAGCATTTGCCGAGCTACGCGCGCCTGTTCGTGGAGCAGCACCTCGGCAAGATCGACCGGTTGGTGGACCGGCTCGCCACCGAGATCAATCTCGATGCCAGCACCCGCGATCTCGACGAGTTGCTGGCCACGCTGGAGCCCGGCCGCTGGCAGCCCGACGCGCGGCGCGAGGTGATCGTGAACTATCTCGGATTTCCGTTCTGGGACGTGTTGACCTTCCCGGTGACGAGCGGGCGCGAGATCGGCGAGCTCAACGAAATCCTGGTCGACCGGATCAGTCCGCAGGACGTGCGCGCGCTCAAGGGGTTCGAGGGGATCGAGAGCCTCAAGGGCGTCGGCTTCGCGCATTTCGCCGCGTTTCTGTCGCGCGCCTACCGGGAGAACGATTACCTGCTCGGCCGCCTGCATGCGCTCGATCGGCTGATCGACATCGTCTGCGACTCGGCCGGGATCGATCCGGCGCACGATGGGATCGATGTGCTGGCGTTGAAGCAGCGAGGCTTCACCCTCATCCTCGATGCCGAGGAAGAGCACCTCGTCCACAGCCACGAGCTGATCTCGGCGCTGCGGCGCAGCGTTGGGGAGATGAAACCGACGTGAGCAGGCGTGCACCCGCTACTGCGCGGCGGCGCCCGATATCCTCACCGCCTCCGCCCACAGGGGGATATCCGCCGCGATGGTCGCGGCGAATTGCTCCGGGCGGTCGCAGAGTGGATCGACGCCGTAGCTGAGCAGGCGCGCAATGAAGGTCGGGTCCTTGGCGCTGATGGCGATCTCGTCGGCGAGCCTGCCGATGATGTCCTTGGGGGTCGCCGCCGGCGCCACCAGCCCGTTCCAGGTGATGGTGCGGAAGCCCGGATAGCCCAATTCGATCACGGTCGGCACGTCCGGGAGCTGCGGGTGGCGCTTGTCGTCCGACACCGCCAGCGGCCGCAGCAGGCCGTCTCGCACCTGCGGCACCACCGCCGAGAGATTGCTGAAATAGACCGGCACATGGCCGGCGATCACGTCGGCGGTGGCCGGGCCGCCGCCCTTGTAGGGAACGTGGATCATGTCGAGGCCGGCGCGCTTGGCGAACAGCGCCATCGACAGGTGGGTGAGGCTGCCGTTGCCGCCCGACGCGTAGGCGATCGTGCCGGGCGTCTTGCGCACATGCTCCACCAGCTCCGGCAAGGTTCTCGCCGGAAAGCTCGGGTGCACCACCAGGACGAACGGATTGGTGCCGATGTTGCTGATCGGGGCGAAGTCCTTGATCGGGTCGTACGGCAATTTTCCCATCGCGGGCGCGATGGCGAGGTGCGGCAGCGCCGCCATGAACAGCGTATAGCCGTCGGCCGGCGCCCGCGCGGTCGCCTCGGCGGCGAGCGTGCCATTCGCGCCCGCCCGGTTCTCGATCACGAATGGCTGGCCCAGGCGATCGCCCAGCCGCTGGCCGACCAGGCGGGCGATGCCGTCGGAATTGCCTCCCGGTGCAAAGCCGACCAGCAGGCGCACCGGCTTCTGCGGCCAAGACTGTGAAAGTGCTTGTGCCGCGCCGCGCCGGGCGAAGCCCATGGTCGCGAAGGCGGCGACCGACACGATGAATTGTCTGCGCGTGCTCATGAGCGGCCGAACCATCGCCATCACTGCTTCTCGATCCCGGCTTCGTTGATGACGCGCGCCCACCTGGCGATCTCGCTCGTCATGCGCACGCCGAGCTCCTGCGGCGTGCTCGGGAGCGGCTCGAGGCCGAGCTCGGTGAAGCGCCTGCCGAGCTCGACATCCCGTAGCACCTCGCGGGTCTCCCGGTTGATCAGCTCGATCACATCCGGCGGGGTCTTCGCCGGCACGAAGAACCCGTTCCAGGTCACCACCTCGAAGCCCGTGACGCCGACCTCGTGCACCGACGGCACCTCCGGCAGGTAGGCGGCGCGGCCCGCCGTGGTGCTGGCGAGCGCACGCAGCTGCTTGTCCGCCACCGCGGTCTTGAGCGCGCCATAGGACTGCACGATCACGTCGACGTCGTTGCGCAGCGCCGCCGTCAACAGATCGCCCGGCGTCCGGTAGGGAACGATGACGACGTCGAGCCCGGTCATCGCCTTGAACAGGGTGGCGGCCAGATGATTGGTCGAGCCGACCGTGGTGGTGCCGAAATTCAGGCTGCCCGGCCTGGCGCGCGCGGCGGCGATCACGTCGGCGAGGCTGGCGTACTTGGAATTGATGTTGGTGGCGAGAATGTTGGCGAAGGTGCTGATCGAGGAGACCGGCAGGAAGTCGCGCACCGGGTCGTAGGGAAGCTGCTTGAACAGCGAGACGCTGATCGCCGTGGAGGTCGAGAACAGCGCGATCGTGTAACCGTCGGGCGGCGCGGACAGCACCGTCGTGGCCGCGGTGACGCCGCCGGCACGCGGCTGGTTGTCCATGATCACCTGCCCGTTGACGCGCGCGGCGAGCTTGTCGGCGAACAGCCGCAGCGACAGGTCGGACACCGATCCGGCCGCGAACGGCGAAACGATACGGATCGGCCGCGCCGGGAACTTGCCTTGGGCGAGGGCAGCGGAAGTCTCGAGTGCGAGCAGCGCCAGCGCTGCCAGACAGGTCAAGGCGCGCAGGCGGCGGGGTCTGATCATCGCCCTCATCTTCACGCCGCCGCTCGCGGCTGCGCGGCGGGCCAGCGCAGGCACTCCGCCAAGCCCCGTCCCATGATCCATTCGAGATCGTCGTGCGAGAGGAAATCGAGCTCCTCGGTGAAATGGGTCACGGTCTGCCGGTAGGAGCAGGTCGCAGGCACGCGGGTGATGTCGCTGCCCCAGAAGGCGCGCCGCGGCCCGAATGCCTCGATCACGCGGCGCAGCGGCTCGCGCAGGTTCCTGAACGGGTAAGGCTCGGTCGAGTAGCAGGGCAGGGTGGACACCTTGACGAACACGTTGGGATGGCGCGCCAGCGCATTCATCCGCTCGACCGCGGGCATCGCCTTGTCGTCCATGGTCTCGCGCGCAAAGCCCATGTGGTCGACGATGATCGCAAGCTCGGGATGGCGGGCGGCGATCTCGCCGATCTCGGCCAACCGCTCCGGCGCGTGCACCATCACCGGAATGCCGTGACGCTCCGCCTCCGGCCAGAACCAGTCGGCGGTGCCGTCGGTGAGCCACGGCCGATCTGCGTCGCGGTGGAACGTGAGCCGCACGCCCAGCATTCCGGGCTGCTCGCGCCAGCCGTCGAGCAGATTGCGTCCCTTGCCGGTATCGACGGGGAAGCGCCCCATCACCGCAAAGCGGTCGGGATATTTCTGCGCCGCCTCCAGCGCATAGTCGTTGCGGTCGCCTTCGATCGACGGCGGCACCAGGATGGCGCAATCGACGCCGGCGCGATCCATGTCGGCCAGGAGCTGCTCGTAGCGGTAGGGCGAATTCTCCCGGCCTTGGCCGTCGCGCAGGAGCGGCCGGTCCGGCCGGTCGGCTGGCCACACATGCACCTGCGAGTCGATGATCAGCATGCTCGTCGCTACGTCGACCCCTTCAGCTTCTCGGCGACCTGCGGCGCGAAATAGCTGAGCACGCCGCAGGCGCCGGCGCGCTTGAAGGCGATCAGGCTCTCCATCATCGCCTTCTCGCCGTCGAGCCAGCCGTTCTGCGCCGCCGCCATGATCATCGAATATTCGCCCGACACCTGATAGGCGAAGGTCGGCATGTCGAAGGCGTCGCTCACCCTGCGCAGGATATCGAGATAGGGCATGCCGGGCTTGACCATCACCATGTCGGCGCCTTCGGAAATGTCGAGCTCGACCTCGCGCAGCGCCTCGTCGGTGTTCGCCGGATCCATCTGATAGGTGCGCTTGTCGCCGGTGAGCGTGCTCGCCGAGCCGACCGCGTCGCGGAACGGACCGTAGAAGGCCGAGGCGTATTTCGCCGCATAGGCCATGATCGAGACGTCGGTGAACGAAGCCGCGTCGAGGCCGGCGCGGATCGCGCCGACGCGACCGTCCATCATGTCGGAGGGCGCGATGATGTCGCAGCCGGCTTCGGCCTCGACCAGCGCCTGCTGCACCAGCACCTCCACGGTCTCGTCGTTGAGGATGACGCCGTCGCGCAGCAGGCCGTCATGGCCATGGCTGGTATAGGGGTCGAGCGCGACGTCGCAGAGCACGCCGACCTGCGGCACCTCCTTCTTGATCGCGCGTATTGCGCGGCACACGAGGTTGTCCGGATTGAGCGCCTCGCTGCCGTCCTCGTCGCGCCGCTTCGGGTCGGTGTAGGGAAACAGCGCGAGGCAGGGGATGCTCAGCGCGGCGGCGCGCGCGGCGTCGCGCACCGCCTCGTCGACCGAGAGGCGCTCGACGCCGGGCATGGAAGCGACCGGCATGCGCGTCCCCGTTCCGTCGACCAGGAACAGCGGCCAGATCAGGTCGTCGGTGGTGAGCACGCTTTCCCGCACCAGCCGCCGCGCCCATTCGGCCTTGCGGTTGCGGCGCGGGCGGGTGCTGAGATCGAGACGCGCGGCGGACCTCGCCTTGGCCTCGACCGGAGCAAGGCGGGCCTCGATCGGGCGGCCGTACTTGATCGCCATGGCGCACTCCTCATCTTGCGGCGGGTATTTTGTACCCGTTCCGGGCAGAGGCTGCCAGCGGCGCTTTCACGGCATCCCGAGCCGGCAGCCTTGCGACCATGGGGATGCCGGGCATCACCGGCGTTGCCCGCAAGGGGTCGTCGTGGCACGATGCCGCCTCGCGAGAATCCATTGTGGGAGGCCACCCATGTCGTCGACCGAGCCTACTCCGTCCCAGCAACCCGCAATGTCCGACACGCAGATCGCGCTGATCGTCTACATCCTTTATTTCGCCGCCTACATCACCGGGATAACGGGGCTGATCGGCGTCGTCATCGCACACGTCAAAATCGGCAATGCCGACCCGCTCACGCGCACGCATTACCAGTTTCAAATTCGGACGTTCTGGATCGGAATATTGTATCTGGTGATCGGTGCGGTCCTGACGGTCGTTTTCATCGGCATTCTGGTATTGCTCTGGTGGTTCATCTGGTCGCTGGTGCGCAACGTCAAGGGCGTGCTCGCCCTCAACGACAACAAGCCGATCCCGAATCCGACCTCGTGGATGTTCGGATGAACGGCATCGCCTCGCAGCAAGCGTACGGCGGGAGCTCGATCGATTTGCCGGCGTTGCTTCGCCGCAATTGATCGGCGGCGTCCGCTTCTCAGGCCTGGGCCGACCGCCCAATACTCCGGTCACCTGCATGGATTTCGAGCTTTCCGAGGAGCAGCGTGCCATCCAGGACACCGCCCGCGCCTTCGCGCGCGACGAGATGATGCCGTTCGCCCGCCAATGGGACGAGGAGGAGCTCTTTCCGGTCGACACGCTGCGCCAGGCCGCCGCGCTCGGCTTCGGCGGCCTCTACGTGGGCGCCGACGTCGGCGGCTCGGCGCTGTCGCGGCTCGACGCCACGCTCGTCTTCGAGGAGCTGGCGCAGGGCTGCGTCTCGACCGCGGCCTACGTCTCCATCCACAACATGGTGGCGTGGATGATCGACGCCTATGGCTCGACCGAGCTGCGGCGGCGCTTTCTTCCCGATCTCTGCAGCATGGCGAAGCTCGCCAGCTACTGCCTGACCGAGCCGGATGCGGGCTCGGACGCCGCCAGCCTGAAAACCCGCGCGGTGCGGGCGCACGACCACTACGTGCTCGACGGCAGCAAGGCCTTCATCTCGGGCGCCGGCCGGTCCGACGTCTACCTGGTGATGGCGCGCACCGGGCCGGGCGGGCCGAGCGGCATCTCGTGCTTCCTGGTCGAGAACGACACGCCGGGGCTGTCGTTCGGCGCGCAGGAAAAGAAGCTCGGCTGGCACTCGCAACCGACCGCCATGGTGATCTTCGAGCAGTGCCGCGTGCCGGTGGCGAACCGCATCGGCACCGAGGGCCAGGGTTTCAAGATCGCCATGAGCGGGCTCGACGGCGGCCGGCTCAATATCGCCGCCTGCTCGCTGGGCGGCGCGCAATTCTGTCTCGATCGCACCGTCGTCTACATGAAGGAGAGGAAGCAGTTCGGCAGCCGGCTCGCCGATTTCCAGGCGCTCGCCTTCCGCGTCGCCGACTATGCCACCGAGCTCGAAGCGGCGCGCCTGATGCTGCACCGGGCCGCCGCCGCGCTCGACCGGCGCGAGCCCAGCGCCACCCGCCTTGCCGCCATGGCCAAGCGGCTCGCGACCGATACCGGCTTCGACGTCGTCAACGGCTGTCTGCAGCTCCACGGCGGCTACGGCTATCTGCGCGATCATCCGATCGAACGCGTATTGCGCGACCTGCGCGTGCACCAGATCCTCGAAGGCACCAACGAGGTCATGCGGCTGATCGTGAGCCGCGATATGCTCGGGAATTGAGGGGCCGGGATGGCGACCGCGCTTACCATCAGCCAACTGCTCGCCCTCGTCACGGCCGCGCTCTTCACCGGCGCGGCCATCTATATCAACGTGGCGGAGCAGCCCGCACGGCTTTGTCTCGATGACAAGGCGTTGCTCGCGCAATGGAAGCCGAGCTATACGCGCGGCTTCTCCATGCAGGCGAGCCTGGCGCTCGCTTCGGCGCTGTTCGGCCTGCTCGCATTCTGGTGGACGCGCGACTGGCGCTGGTTGCTCGGCGCCGCTGCTGATCTTCGCCAATTGGCCGTACACGTTGCTGGTGATCCTGCCGGTCAACAAGCGCCTGGAGGCGACGCCGGTCGCGGCCGCCAACGAAGAAACCCGCAACATGATCGAGACCTGGGGCATGCTCCACGCCGGGCGGAGCGCGCTCGGGCTGGCGGCAACTTTGGTGTACCTCTGGGCGATGACGTGACCCGGTGACGGCGTTGCGCGCCCGGCCGCGCCCCCTCGTCGGCGGCGGCAAGAGCCGTTATGAGTGCCGCCGATGAACGCCGAGCCCGAAATCCTGTTCGAGCGTCGCGGCGCCGCGGGGCTCGTCACCCTCAACCGCCCGCAGGCGCTCAATGCGGTGACGCTGGCGATGGTGCGCGCGCTCGCGCGCCAGCTCGGCGAATGGGAGAGCGACCCCGCGGTCACGCGGGTGATCGTGACCGCGGGCGGCAGCCGCGCCTTCTCGGCCGGCGGCGACATCCGCGCCCTCTACGAGCTCGGCCGCGCCGGACGCTATGACGAGGCCATGACGTTCTGGCGCGAGGAATACGCGCTCAATGCCCGCATCAAGCATTATCGCAAGCCCTACGTGGCGCTGATCGACGGCATCGTCATGGGCGGCGGGGTCGGCCTGTCGGTGCATGGCTCGCATCGCGTCGCCGGCGACCGCTTCGTGTTCGCGATGCCCGAGGTCGGCATCGGCTTCTTTCCCGACGTCGGGGCGACCTGGTTCCTGCCGCGGCTGCCGGGAGAGCTCGGCGCCTATTGCGCGCTGACCGGGGAGCGGATCAACGCGGCCGATGGCGTGGCCTGCCGGATCGCGACCCACCGGGTGGCGTCGGCGAGGTTCCCCGAGCTGATCGAGGCGCTGTGCGGCGCGACCTCGGTCGACGCGCTGCTCGGCGCCTTCGCGCAGCCGGCAGGGGAGGGCCCGGTCGCGGCGCGGCGGAGCGCCATCGACCGTCTGTTCAAGGGCGATCGGGTCGAGGATATTCTGACCGCGCTCGATCAGGCGGCGGGAACCGATGGAACCGGGCTGGCGGCCACCGCCGCGGCCTTGATCCGCACAAAATCTCCGACGAGTCTCAAGATCGCGCTCGCGCAGATGCGGCGCGGGCCGGCGCTCGACTTCGACGAGTGCATGCGCACCGAATACCGCATCGTGTCGCGCGTGGTGCGTGGGCACGATTTTTACGAAGGGATCAGGGCCGTGATCGTCGACAAGGATCAGGCGCCGCGCTGGCAGCCGGCGACGCTCGACGCGGTCAGTGCGGCGGATGTCGAGCGCCACTTTGCACCGGTTGCCGACGAGCTCGCGCTGCCATGATCGATCCCGATCAGGTGCACACGACGCTCGAGCCGGTGCAGGCCGAGCCCGCCGCGGCTCCCGCCGAGCGGTGGGCCCATTGGCTCATCGTCTTCCTGCGCGTCATGGCGGGGGTATCGCTGATCAAGGGTCTCTATCATTGGGCGATCGTTTGCGGGATCGATGCCCCGTCGCGCGCCGGCTTCGAGGCCTATTCGACACCGTACCAGGTCGCGACCGTGTTCTTCGCGGTGATCGATCTGGTGGCCGCGGTCGGGCTGTGGCTCGCCGCACCCTGGGGCGCGGTGGTGTGGCTCACCTCGGTGATCTCGATGGCGGCGGTCGAGGCGCTGTTTCCCCAGGTCTATGGCGGCAGCATGTGGGTCGCGCTGATCGAGATCATCCTGCTCGCCGCCTATTTGTGGCTCGCGCTGATGGCGGCGCGCGAGCAGCCGGCATAAGCTTTCCTTGCAACGAGAAACTGGTGGGAGGCGTCCATGGCGAAGATCGGCTTCATCGGGCTCGGCAATATGGGTCTGCCGATGGCGCAGAACCTGATCAAGGCCGGCCACGCGGTCTCGGGCTTCGACGTGAGCGAATACGCGACCGAGCGGCTTGCGACCGGCGGCGGCACGCGGGCGAATTCGGTGAGCGATGCCTGCAAGGACGCCGAGATCGTGATCACCATGCTGCCGGCCGGCGAGCAGGTGCGCGACGTCTATCTCGGCGACGACGGCGTCTTGGCGGCGGCGCCGGCCGGAGCGCTGCTGATCGACTGCTCGACCATCGACGTCGAGACCGCGCGCGAGGTCGCGCAGGCCGCCGAGGGCAGGGGATACGCCATGCTCGACGCGCCGGTGTCGGGCGGGGTCGCCGGCGCGCAAGCCGCGACGCTCACCTTCATGGTCGGCGGGCCCGACGCCGCCTTCGAGCGCGCGCGTCCCCTGCTCGAAGCCATGGGCAAGACCATCGTCCATGCCGGCGGCGCCGGCAACGGGCAGGCCGCCAAGATCTGCAACAACATGGTCCTCGGCGCCTCGATGATCGTGGTGTCGGAGGCGTTCCTGCTGGCCGAGAAGCTCGGCCTCGACGCGCAGAAGCTGTTCGACATTTCCTCGAAGTCATCGGGCCAGTGCTGGTCGATGACGAGCTATTGCCCGGTGCCCGGACCGGTGCCGGCGTCGCCCGCAAACCGCGACTACAAGGCCGGCTTCACCGCCGCGATGATGCTCAAGGATTTCAAGCTCGCGCAGGAGGCGGCGCGCGCCACCCGCGCCAGCACGCCGCTCGGCGCGGGGGCGGCGGTGGTCTACGAGCAGTTCGTCGCGACCGGCGAGGGCGGCGTGGATTTTTCCGGGATCATCCGGTTTTTGCGCGGGGCGTCGCGCGCCTCGCCCTGATCCTCAACGCACGGAAACGTCAGCGTGATCGAGAGCGCCACATCGGTCAACGCAAAGTAAATACGATCGTGACAAATCTACCTTCAATCGACCATTCACCGCTGCAAATAAACCGTATCTTTATCGTGTTGTTTAAACCGATTTTAGACCCTGCGGCGTAGTGTGGGCATTCGAGCGGGGAAAACAGGGCCTCGCCGTCACAAAAGAACACAATGTACAGGAAGGCGTCATGATGAAAGCCGTTGCCAAGACGGCGGAGCCGGCCGATCGCGAAGCGCGTTTCGACCACATCCGTCCGCTCTATCTCGAAGCCTTGACGCTGGTCGAGCGGCTGCATCGTCGGTTGCTCGACGTCATCAAGGACGAGTTCGACCGCCGCAGCCGCGCCGACATCAACTCGGTGCAGGCGCTGCTGTTGTACAACATCGGCGACAAGGAGCTGACCGCGGGCGAGTTGCGCACGCGCGGCTACTATCTCGGCTCCAACGTCTCCTACAACCTCAAGAAGCTGGTCGAGATGGGCTTCCTCGACCATCAGCGCTCGCGGGTCGACCGCCGCTCGGTGCGCATCAAGCTCACCGACAAGGGCCGCGAGGTGCGCGACATCGTCGATGCGCTCTATCAGAAGCACGTGCGCACGGTCGAGCAGGTCGGCGGCATCAATTCCGACGAGTTCGCGACGCTCAACAAGTCGCTGCACCGCCTCGAGCGGTTCTGGACCGACCAGATCCTCTATCGTTTGTGACCGCAGTCCCCATCTCAACCGGCGGTCTCCCGCCCCGGCGCCCCCACGCCGGGGCGGACTTTTTGTGCGGAGCGTGATCGGCAGCCGGCGCTGTGATTCTGGCTCGTGTGGCAGCGAGGGCGGCAGCGTTTTCCTGGATGCCGGCGGCGTATCGAATGCTATGATGCCGCGCTGAAGCTCCACCTGCCTGCTGAAATGCAATGAAATCGATGAAGATCATCGCGGCCCTCCTGCTCGCCGCCGTCTCCGCCTCCGCCGCTTCCGCCCAAGCTCCCGCCGATTTCCCGACCCGGCCGGTGAAGCTCTTCGTTCCGTTCGCCGCCGGCGGTCCGACCGACGTGGTCGCGCGCATCCTCGCCGATCTGCTCTCGGCGCGGTGGGCTGGCCAGTCGGTGGTGATCGAGAATCGTCCGGGCGCCGGCACCATCGTCGCGACCGCGGCGGTCGCCAAGGCGCCGGCCGACGGCTATACGATGCTGGTCGCCACCAATTCGCTCCTGATCAATCCGGCGATCGGGCAGAAGCTGCCCTACGACACGGAGAAGGACTTCGCCGCGGTGAGCATGGTCGCGACCCAGCCGGTCGCGCTGGTCGCCAACAAGTCCTTTCCCGCCGACACGGTTCCCGACCTGGTCGCGCTCGCGAAGCGCAGCGCCGAGCCGCTCAATTTCACCTCGCCCGGCCCGCGCGGCGTCGGCCACCTCGCCGGCGAGATGCTCAAGCAGCGCGCCGGCATCGCCATGACCCACATCAACTACAACGGCAGTGCGCCGGCCCTGACCGACGTGATCGCCGGCCGCGTGCCGCTGATGTTCGACATCTGGCACTCGGCCAAGCGCTACGTCGATTCCGGCGATCTCAAGCTGATCGCCGCCCGCCGGCGCCAAGCGCCTTGCCGATGCCCCGCAGGTCGCGGCCATCGCCGAGACCTATCCGGGCTTCGACGTGATCGCCTTCAACGCCCTGGTGGCGCCGGCGGGCGTGCCGGCGCCGGTCCTGGACAAGCTGTCGGCCGATATCCGCGCCGTGATCAATTCGCCGGGAATTTGCCGACAAGGTCCGCCACCTCGGCATTTTCCCGCTCGGCAATACCCCGCAAGAGCTCAGCGCCTGGATGCGCGAGCAGATCGCCCGCTGGCAGGAGATCGCCAAGGCGGCCAACATCAAGGCCGATTGAGACATGACGATTGCCACTGTGATGCGAGCGTTCTGCCGGGGCGTCGTGCTGGCCGCGCTGGCAAGCTCCGCCGCCTGGGCGCAAGCGCCGGTGGACTATCCGACCGGGCCGGTGCGCATCCTGGTGCCGTTTCCGGCCGGCGGCCCGGCCGACGTGATCATGCGCATCCTCGGTGACCGGCTCTCGCTGCGCTGGGGCAAGCCGGTGATCGTGGAAAATCGGCCGGGCGCGGCGACCATCGTCTCCACCACCGTGCTGGCGAATTCACCGCCCGATGGTCATACGCTCGGCGATGCCACGCAGTTCCACGTCATCAACCCGGCGCTCAACCGCAACTTGCCGTTCGACACCGCCAAGGACTTCGCCGGCGTGAGCATGGTGGTGTTGCAGTCGATCGTGCTGGTCGCCCACCCGTCATTCGAGGCCAACACGCTCGCTGAGCTGATTGCGCTCGCGAAGAGCAAGCCCGACCAGCTCGACTTCGCCTCCTCCGGCCCGCGCGGCGTCGGCCATCTCGCCGGCGAGATGCTCAAGCACGTGGCCGCAATCCGGATGCAGCACATCAACTACCAGGGCAGCGGGCCGGCCTTGACCGATGTGCTGGCCGCCCGCGTGCCGATCATGTTCGACATCTGGCATTCGGTGAAGCAGCATGTGGCCGACGGCAGGCTCAAGGTGATCGCCTTCACCGGCTTGCAACGGCAGAAGGACGCGCCGCAATATCCGACCATCGCCGAGACCTATCCTGGCTTTGATGCGACCTCGTTCCAGGCGATCATCACGCGCTCGGGTCTGCCGGCGCCGGTGCTCGACAAGCTCTCCGTGGACATTCGTGCGGTGGTCGCCTCGCCCGAATTCCGCGAGCGGACAAGCCGACTGGGTGTCGAGCCGCAAGGCTCGACGCCCGAGGAAACCGACCGCTACCTGCACAACGAGATCAGGAAATGGGCCGATATCGTCAAGAAGGCCAACCTGAAGATTGATTGAGAGGAAGCCCATGAGCGCAGAGCTCCGGCGCCATCGATTGCGACGTGCATCCGACGGTGCCGAGCGTGAAGGCGCTGTTGCCCTATCTCGACGACTACTGGCGCGACAGCGTGCAGGAGCGCGGTATCGACTCGCTGGAGACCGTCACCTATCCGCCCAACGCGCCGCTCACCTCGCGGCCGGAATGGCGGGACAAGAACGGGCGCGCCGTCACCGAGGTGGCGCAGCTCGCCGGCCAGGTCTGCGACCGCTGGCAAGCCTCGATCGCGATCTGCAATTGTCTTTACGGGGTGGGCCTGCTCTTCGCCGAGGACATGGCGAACGCGTTTGCGCGCGCGCTCAACGACTGGGTTGCCAGGGAATGGCTCGACCGCGATCCGCGGCTGCGCGCCTCGATCGTGATCCCGACGCAGAACACCGAATATTGCGTGGACGAGATCGAGCGTTGCGCCAAGGACAAGCGCTTCGTGCAGGTTCTCGTGCTTGCCATGCAGGAGGTGCCGCTCGGGCGCCGGCAGTTCTGGCCGATCTATGCGGCGGCCGAGCGCCACGGCCTGCCGCTCGGCATCCACGCCGGCTCGACCTATCGCCATTCGACCACGTCGCTCGGCTGGCCGAGCTACTTCATCGAGGACTACGCGGCTCACACCCAGGCCTTCCAGTCGCAGGTGGCGAGCCTCGTTTGCGAGGGCGTGTTCGCGAAGTATCCCGGGCTCAAGGTGGTGCTGCTCGAGTTCGGGGGTGACCTGGCTCCCGGGCTTCCTGTGGCGATTCGCGAAATTCTGGCGCGGCGTGCGCGCCGAGGTGCCCTGGGTCGACCGTTCTCCAGCCGACATCGTGCGCGATCACTTCCGCCTGACCATCCAGCCGTTCGACGCCCCGGCCGACCCAAATCAGGTGGAACGGGCCATCGACCATTTGCGTTCCGATGGTATACTGCTGTACGCGTCGGATTTCCCGCATTGGCAGTTCGACGGCGACGAGACCATGCCGGCCGGGATCCCGCAGGCGTTGCGTCACAAGATCATGGTAGAGAACCCGCTCGCGACCTATCCTCGTCTCGCTTTTTGATTTGACGCGCTTTGATGGAGAACGCGCGATGAACATGGAAGTCAGGCAGCCTGAGCGCAGCGCGAAGACGCGCGTCGGCATCGTCGATTGCGATATCCATCCCAAGAACTCGCTCGACGACTTGCGGCCGTATCTGAGCAATCGGGCCTGGGCCAGTCTGCAGACCTACGGGCAGCGCCAGCGGCACGGCTACGTCAAGGGCTACCCGTACCCCAAGAGTCAGCCGCTCGCGTGCCGGCGCGATGCGTGGCCGCCCGGCGGTGGCCTGCCCGCGAGCGACCTCGACTTCATGCGCGAGCAGCTCCTCGACCTCTATGGCATCGAATATGGCGTGATGAATCCGCTCTCGCCGTCGGGGCAGGGCAACCAGAACGACGAGCTCAGCGCCGCCATGGCGTTCGCCACCAACGAATACCAGCTCGAAAACTGGAACCGGCGCGAACCGCGACTCAAGGCCTCGGTCGTCGTCCCCTACGAGGACGCCGAAGCCTCGGTCAAGGAGATCAGGCTGCGCGCGGGCGATCGGCGTTTCGCCCATGTGCTGTTTTTGAGCCGCACCAGCGAGCTTCTGGGCAAGAAGCGCTATTGGCCGATTTTCGAGGCCGCGGCGGAAACCGGCCGCCCGATCGGGGTGCACGTGTTCGGCTCGAGCGGACGACCGATGTCCAACACCGGTTGGCCGTCGTTCTACATCGAGGAGATCACCGAGCATTCCGCTTCGCTGGCAGCCTCGGTCACGAGTTTCATTATCGAGGGCGTGTTCGAGCGTTGGCCGGAATTGAAGATCGTGTTGATCGAGGCGGGCTTCGGCTGGATGCCTTCGCTCGGCTGGCGGCTCGACCAGAACTGGAAGCGGATGAAGGACGAGGTCCCGCATCTCAAGCGCGCGCCGTCGGAATATCTGCGCGAGCATTTCTGGGTCTCGACCCAGCCGATGGAAGAAGCGGAGACGCCCGAGCACCTGATCGAGGTCATGAATTGGGTCGGCTGGGACAAGATCATGTTCGCCAGCGACTATCCGCACTGGGATTTCGACGATCCGTTCACCGCCCTGCCGCCGTCGCTGAGCGAGGAGCGCCGCAACCAGATCTATTCCGGCAACGCCAAGGCGATCTACCGGTTTGACTAGCGCATGTTCCGGAAAAGTGGGAACCGGTTTTCCGAAAAGAACATGCGCAAAGCATAAAGATCATGGCCAAGCACGTGATTGCCGCGGTCGGCGAGATTCCGCCGGGGACACGTAAGCTTGCCCAGCTCAACGGCCGGGCGATCGTGGTGTTCAATCTGGGCGGCGAGTTCTTCGCGCTCAACAATCGCTGTCCGCACCGCGGCGGCAGCCTCCACCACGGCATCCAGACCGGGCTCGTCGAGTCCAGGGAGCCCGGGCAGTACTGCTATTCCCGTCAGGGCGAGATGGTGAAGTGCCCCTGGCACGGCTGGGAGTTCGACATCCGCACCGGACAGTCCTGGTGCGATCCCACGCGCATCCGCGTGCGCCATTACCCGGTTTCCGTGCAGCCCGGCACACAACTGGTCGCCGGCCCTTACGTGGCCGAAACCGTGCCGGTGACGGTCGAGGGCGACTACGTGGTGGTCGAGGTGTGACGTGGCCGCCGAGGACGGCAGCAGGGACGTCTATTTCGAGTTCACCGCGATCGGCCGAACCGTGAAGGTCTCGGCCATCGACGCGGCGACCGGCCTCGAAGTCAGCGTGGTCGGCCCGGCCAGCGCCTCGCAGTCCGATCTCCAGCGCTTGGCGCTGCAAAAGCTCAAGGCTCAGCTAAGTCGCAGATTTCCCTGACGCCTCCTGATGACTGATTTCTGACCTCTGAAACCCCTAGATGTGGGCAAGGAGCCCGCGGTGCCGCCCTATAGCTTGGCGGTCCGGGGCGGTTATGCTATCGCCCGGCGAACCCCTCCAGGACGTCGCCCACGCTCGTGGAGGCCACCCCGAAAGCAGCGTGAGCCAATGACCGATCCGTCGCCAGCCCGTGCCCAAACCTTTGCCGACCAAGCCAATGTGGCGAGCCTGTTCACGGCCTCGCTCGCGGAGACCGATCCCGAAATCGCCGATGTCGTCCGGCGCGAGCTCGGCCGCCAGCGCGACGAGATCGAGCTGATCGCGTCCGAGAACATCGTCAGCAAGGCGGTGCTGGAGGCGCAGGGCTCGTGTCTCACCAACAAATATGCCGAGGGACTGCCGGGGCGACGCTACTACGGCGGCTGCCAGTATGTCGATGTCGCGGAAAACCTTGCGATCGAACGGGTTACCAAGCTTTTCGGATGTAAATTCGCAAACGTGCAGCCGCACTCCGGGGCGTCGGCCAATGCCGCCGCCTTCATGGCCCTGATGTCGCCCGGCGACACCTTCATGGGGCTCAACCTCGCCGCCGGCGGCCACCTGACCCACGGCTCGCCGGTCAACATGTCGGGCCGCTGGTTCAAGCCGGTGCCCTACGGGGTGCGCCGCGACGACCACCGCATCGACTTTGACGAGGTGGAGAAGCTGGCGCGCGAGCACCGGCCGAAGGTGATCATCGCCGGCGGATCGGCCTATCCGCGCATCATCGATTTCCGCCGCTTCCGCGAGATCGCCGACGAGGTCGGCGCCTACCTCCTGGTCGACATGGCGCACTTTGCCGGCCTCGTCGCCGGCGGCGTGCATCCGTCGCCGTTCCCGCACGCCCACGTGGTCACCTCGACCGCGCACAAGACGCTGCGCGGGCCGCGCTCGGGCTTCATCCTCAGCAACGACGAGGAGCTGGCGAAGAAGATCAACTCGGCGGTCTTCCCCGGCCTGCAGGGCGGTCCGCTGATGCACGTGATCGCCGCCAAGGCGGTGGCGTTCGGCGAGGCGCTGCGGCCGTCGTTCAAGCTCTACGCCAGGAACGTCGCCGAGAACGCCAAGGCGCTGGCCGAGACGCTCAAGTCGAAGGGCCTCGACATCGTCTCCGGCGGCACCGATACCCACCTGATGCTGGTCGACCTGCGGCCCAAGCGCCTCACCGGCAAGGTCGCCGAGGCGGCGCTCGAGCGCGCCCACATCACCTGCAACAAGAACGGCATCCCGTTCGATCCGCAGAAGCCCGCGATCACGTCGGGGGTGCGGCTCGGCACCCCCGCCTGCACCACGCGCGGCTTCGGCATCGCCGAATTCCAGGAGGTGGGCGAGCTGATCGTCGAGGTGCTCGACGTGCTCTCGCAGAAGGGCGTCGACGCGGACTCGCTCACCGAGGCCGCGGTGCGGGAAAAGGTGAAGAAGCTCGTCGGCCGGTTTCCGATCTATCAGGGTGAGTAGGCCCGGACCGGAGGGAGAGGGCCCGCCATGCGCTGTCCGAATTGCACGAGCCTCGACACGCAGGTGAAGGACTTCGCGGCCGACGGAGGATTCCTCCGTGATCCGCCGCCGCCGCGTGTGCCTGGCCTGCAATTTCCGCTTTACGACGTTCGAGCGCGTGCAGCTGCGCGAGCTGGTCGTGATCAAGCGCAACGGCCGCCGCGTGCCGTTCGACCGCGACAAGCTCTTGCGCTCGGTGCAGATCGCGCTGCGCAAGCGCCCGGTCGAGCCCGAGCGCATCGACCAGGCCGTCTCCAAGATCGTGCGCGAGCTCGAGAGCCAGGGCGAGAGCGAAATCTCCTCCGAGACCGTCGGCGAGATGGTGATGGAGGCGCTGCGCTCGCTCGACGACGTCGCCTACGTCCGCTTCGCCTCGGTCTACCGCAATTTCCGCGAGGCCAAGGACTTCGAGGCCGTGCTCGACGAGCTCTCGGGCGAGGAGGACGGCCGGCCGCCGGCGGCGGCGCGGAAATAGATTAAGGACATTCCATGCGATCCAGAACCGTTGTCGCAGCCCTGACCTCGGGTCTCTTCCTCATGCCGTTTTTCGGAGCAGCGCGCGCCGCCGAGATCAAGGCCATGTATCCGCCGCCGCTGCGGACCATGCTGAGCGAGCTCATCCCCCAGTTCGAGCGCGCCAGCGGGCACAAGCTCCTGGTCACCTACGAGTCCTCGTGGCTGCTGGTCGCCCGCATCCAGAAGGGCGAGACGCCGGATGTGGCTTTCCTCACCGCGCGCCAGGCCGACGATCTGGTCAAGGAGGGCAAGCTCGCGCGCCGGGTCGATCTCGTGCGCTCCAGCATCGGCATCGCGGTGCGCACCGGCGCGCCCAAGCCCGACATCGGCTCGGTCGAGGCGTTCAAGCGCACGCTCCTGGCGGCGAAGTCGTTCGCCCGCAACGACGGCGCCGACAGCGGCATCTTCATGGTGAGCCTGCTGGAGCGCCTGGGGATCGCCGAAGCCATGAAGGCAAAGTCCACCCTGGTGCGCCGCGGCTTTGTCGCCGAACTGGTCGCCAAGGGCGAGGTCGAGATGGCGGCGCAGCAGCTGCCCGAGCTCATGGCGGTCGCCGGCGTCGAGGCGACGCCACTGCCACCGGAAATTCAGCACGCGATCGTGTTCAGCGCCGCGGTTCCTGCCACCTCCGATGTGGACGATGCCGTCAACGCGCTGATCAAGTTTCTGTCGTCGCCCGTGGCGGCGGCGGTCATCAGGGCCAAGGGGCTCGAGCCGATGTGACGGCTCCGCTCGCCGTGAATGTGCGCGGGCGCCCCGACATTACCTGCGTCCGCGTTCGCTGCGATTTTGGAAATACCGCTTCATATTGCCGTGAAATGCGGCCGAGACCGCGTCTTCGAACATCCAGAACCGCTGGCCGAGCGGGAACAAATTGGGCGGTTTTGCGATTGGTTGATTGTTCCGGGAGAGCATCGTCATGGCTTTCGCATGTGCAAAAGATTCGAACGACAATGTCGAAAAGCTCAAGGCGGTCGTGCGGCGTTTGCAGGCGGCGCTGGCCCCATCGCTTTTCCGCAAGGCTCCGCCTGACGCCGTTGTCATCCGAGAGCTCAAGGCCATGCTCACGAGCGACGGAGTAAGGAAGCTACTCGCGCGTGCGCCCGACAACCTGTTCGCGCAAGTTATTCGCCGAGCCGAGGCCGTCATCGCCGAGGGCGCCTCCGACCGCGACACGGTCAATCGGCTGTGGCAGTTCATGGACGACGACGATTTGAACGCTGCGCTCGAGACCGATGACGAGAACGAGCAGCCGATCAAGCTGGTCAGCCTGATGCTCGCCGGGCCTTACCACGAAGGCTCGGAAACGCGCCACTGACAACGCCCGACGGCTCCTGGGGTCGCTCCCGTTTGGCCGGCTCCCGCGGTCTTTTACCGACACCTTGCCATGGTCTAGTGTCTGTCGGACATCGAGTTGACGCCGCGGCACAATGATGAATGGCTTGCGCCTTGTTCTGAGCGTCGTCCTCTGGGCTGTGGCGACACACGCTTCGAGCGCGCAACCGTTTCCATCGAAGCCCATCACCATGGTCGTGCCGTACGCGCCGGGCGGCAACGTCGACGTGAGCGCGCGCGTGCTGCAGGCGGCGATCGGCGATGCGCTCGGTCAGCCGGTCGTCATCGAGAACCGGCCCGGCGGCGCCGGCTTGATCGCCGGCGATTACGTGGCGCGCGCGGAGCCGGATGGGCATACCTTGCTGGTCGGGTCGAATGGGCCGGTCATTCTCGGGCCGCTCACGATGGCGAAGCCGGCCTACCAATGGGAGCAGGCCTTCGCACCGGTCAGCTCGCTCGCCTTCGCCACCAACATGCTGCTGGTGCGGCCCTCGCTGCCGGTCAAATCGGTCAAGGAGCTCGTCGAGCACGCGCGACAAAATCCCGGCAAGCTCACGCTCGCCACCAGCAGCATCGCGAGCATCAACCACTTCCTCGGCGAGCTGTTCAAGCTCAAGGCCGGCATCCGGTGGACCGAGGTGCATTACCGCGGCAATGCGCCCGCCATCAACGATCTGATCGCCGGCCATGTCGACGTCGGCTTCCAGCAGCTCGTCGACTCGCTCCAGCACTTGCAAAGCGGCAAGCTGCGAGCGCTCGCCGTGCCCGGCAGCAAGCGCGTGGCGGCGCTCGCTGACGTCCCGACCATGGCAGAAGCCGGATTTCCCGACGTCGAAGGAGTGACGTTCAACGGCATCTTCGCGCCCAAGCGGACGCCGAAAGATACCGTCGACCGCTTGAGCGGTGTCATTCGAACGGCCTTGGAGAAGAAAGCCGCCATCGATCAGCTCGCCGCGCTCGGCTCGCAGGCGCGCGGAGCCACGCCCGAGGAGTTCACCCGTTTCCTGCGGGAGGAGACGGCGAAGTGGGGCGATCTCGTGAAAAAGGCGAATATCAAGGCGGCGGAATAAGGGAATACCTGCGTCCAAGGCGCCGTCGGAACAAAACGCATCGGGACCACGTTGATCAGGCTCGGAGGGCGACGCGCAGTCACGCGGGAGAGAACCAATGAGCAAGCTTCTGGTTGGCATCGCGGCGGCGGCGTTGTGGTTCGTTACCCCCGCCGCGCAGGCGCAAACGCCCCCGCAGCAGGAGGTGGCACCGACGCCCAGCGTCAAGCTCACGCTCGAGCAGCGGCACGTCATCAGGGAACTGATCAAGGACCTGAAAGTCGAGCCGAGCAAGACAGCCGCCCGGCCTGCGGTGGGTGACGCGCTTCCGAAGGACGTCGCGCTGCAACCCATGCCGCCCGATGTCGGCCGCAAGGTGCCGCAGATCAAGGCGCATCTGTTCCTGGTCACGGCCGACGAGATCGTGATCGTGGACCCGAAAGACAACAAGGTCGCCGAGCTGATCGAGCTCAAAGCGAATTAGTCGCGATCAATCCGGGACTGCGATCCGTTCGAGCAATCCGTCGACCGTGGCGTGGAATTGCTCCCACGGCGCTTCGCGGTCGCTCTGGTTGCGCACGATGATCGAATTGCCGGCGTAGAATTTCTCGTACAGCATGTGGCGGCCGGCGAATTCCGAGCCGATCAGGTCCCAGACCAGCTTGTAGAGCTTGAGGCGCTCGACCGCGCCGAGCGCCGGCGTCGACCACCAGCGCTCGAAGCGGTCCTTGAGCTGCGGGTCGGTGAGCACGTCGATGCTGGCGGGCATCTGCATCGGCGCGGCGCCCGCGAGGCTGCGCAGGGTGTCGACGATCTCGGTGTGATGCTCCTGGCACCAGTTGAGCGTGGCATAGACCATGCGCCGGTTGGGGGTGACGTAGCCGTCGGGCCATGGCTCGCAGGCTTCGATCTGTCCGTTCACCAGCGCGCCGATGGTGGCTTCGAGCGCGGCGAGGCGGCCCAGGGTTTCGCGCACCGCCGGAATCTTGTCGACGCCGTTGGCCTCGCACATGCGGCTGGCGAGCCCGACGATCAAGCCCATCTTGGCCCAGAAGCGGACGTTGGATTGCTGGTTCTGGTAGCAGTTGGCCGGCGTCTCGATGTAGATGCGCCGCGACATCGCGCCGTTGTTGTGCAGGAAGACGCGCTCCCACGGCACCTTGACGCGGTCGCAGACCAGCACCGTGTCGGTCTCGTCGAAGCGGTAGCTCAACGGATAGTCGGCCTCGTGGCGGACGTGGCGCTCGTAGGGCTCGCGCGCCCAGAACGAGACGCCGGGCGCGTTGTTCGGCAGCGCGCAGGTGATGCTCTCATTCTGGCGCTTGTCGTCGATGGCGGTGAGATTGCCGACCCACACCTCGTCGGCGAACACCGCGCCGGTCGCCATCATCTTCATGCCCGAGATGATGACGCCGCCGTCGTCCTCGCCGACCACCTGCAGGGTCGGGTCGTCGCGCGCTTCGCCGGTGAAGATTTCGCGGCCGCGGATGCCGGACGGCGGCGTCACCGCAAAGGAGAGATAGAGATCGTTCTTGCGCGCGAACTCGTAGTAGCGCAGGAGGTTCTGGCCGAAGCCGGCGGTGCAGGCCGTCGAGCAGCGCCGGCTTCATCGCCAGCCCGGTGACGAGGCCGGCGACATGGTCGGGCGAGCGTCCGATCAGCCCATAGGTCGCATCCGCGATCGCCTTCATCGCCCGCATGCGGCGCGCGAGATCGTCGCGGGTGCGGCAACGCAGCCAGGGCAGGCCGTAGCGCTCGCCGTTCTCCTCGAACGAGAACAGGTCGCGCTTGTGCGGGTCGGCCTTGAGGTCGTAGAGGCCGGCGATGGTTTGCGCGCCGTTGCGGAACGCCGGATGGCGGGTGACGTCGTCGACGCGCTCGGCGCCGATATAGATCGCGCGGCCGTCGCGCATGCGCTCGAGCTTTTCTTTTCCGTTGATCAGCATTGCGGCTCCGTGGGGTTCGGAACTTGGTATAACGTAAATCGGCCACGCGGAAATAAGTCGGAGTTGAACCTGGTGAGCGACGCCGAACCAACGCGGAGCCCCGATGACGCCCGCTTCATGGGGCTGGCGCTGGCGCTCGGCCGCCGCGGGCTCGGGCGCACCTGGCCCAATCCGGCGGTCGGCGCGGTGGTGGTGCGCGACGATGGGGCAGGGCCGGTGGTGGTCGGCCGCGGCTGGACGAAGCCGGGCGGACGCCCGCACGCCGAGACCGTGGCGCTCGCCCGTGCCGGCGCCGCCGCGCGCGGGGCGACGCTCTACGTGACGCTCGAGCCCTGCTCGCACCACGGCAAGACCCCGCCTTGCGCCGACGCCGTCATCGCGGCCGGCAGTGGCGCGCGTCGTCTCGGCCATGGTCGACCCCAATCCGGAGGTCGCCGGCGCCGGCCATTGGCGCATGGCCGAAGCTGGCGTCGTGGTCGAGGTCGGCATCGGCGCCGACGAGGCGCGGCGTGCGCATGCCGGCCACATCCGGCGCGTGCAGGACGGACGCCCGCACGTGATCCTGAAGCTCGCGGTCTCGGCCGACGGCAAGGCCGGCCTCGCCGGCCGCCGGGCGGCGCCGATCACCGGCGAGGCCGTGCGCGCGCGCGTCCATCTGCATGCGGGCGACGAGCGATGCGGTGCTCACCGGCATCGGCACGGTGCTCGCCGATGATCCGCAGCTGACCTGCCGGCTGCCGGGCATGACCGACCGCTCGCCGGTGCGGGTGGTGCTCGACGGCAAGCTGCGGCTGCCGCTCGCGAGCAAGCTCGTCGCCAGCGCGCGCGAGACGCCGCTCTGGGTCGTGACCAGCGAGGCGGCGGCGCGCGATCGCGAGCAGGCGCTGCAGGCCCGTGGAGCGGAGGTGTTCGCGTGTCGCGGCGAACGACGGAAAACTCGATCTTTCAGCCGTGCTGAAGCTTCTCGCCGGCCGCGGGATCACCCGGCTCATGGTCGAGACCGGACCCATTCTCGCTGCCGCCTTCGTCCGTGCCGACCTGGTGGACGAGGTCGCGCTGTTCCGGTCGCCGTCCCCGCTCGGGGCGGATGGGATCGACGCCCTCGACGGGCTCCCGCTTTCCGCCTTGACTCGCGCGCCGGGATTGAAGGCCATGGGCAGCGAGGAGATCGGCGTGGATCGCCTCGAGACGTTCGAGCGGGCCTGACATGTTCACCGGCATCGTCACCGACGTCGGCGAGGTGGTCGCGGTCGAGCCGCGCGCGGAGGGGCTCGCGCGGCTCAAGATCGCCTGCGGCTACGATCCCGACACCATCGCCATCGGCGCCTCGATCGCCTGCGGCGGCGTCTGCCTCACCGCGGTCGCGCGCGGCCGGGACGGCAACCGCGCCTGGTTCGCGGTCGATGCCGCCGCCGAGACGCTGCGCGCTCACCACGGTCGGGAGATGGCAGCGCGGCACGCGGATCAATCTCGAGCGCGCGCTCAAGATCGGCGACGAGCTCGGCGGCCACATCGTCGCCGGCCACGCCGACGGGCTTGCCACGCTGACCGCGCGCGAGGATCTGACCGACATGGCGCGGCTCACGTTTCGCGTTCCATCGGAGCTTGCCCGCTTCATCGCGCCCAAGGGCTCGGTCGCGCTCGACGGCGTCTCGCTCACCGTCAACGAGGTTGCGGGCGACACCTTCTCGGTGCTGATCATTCCGCACACGCTCGCGGTGACGACGCTCGGCGGGCTCGGCGTCGACGACCAGGTCAATCTCGAGGTCGATCTCATGGCCCGCTACGCGGCGCGGCTGCTGGAGCGATCGTAGGGCGCAATAAGCGTAGCGCATTGCGCCATCACGAAGCGGCGCAATAAAGCGATTACGCCCTACGGCGGCGCAACCGCCGCCCGTTGCTCCTTCTGCGCGGCCGTATAGACCTCATGCGCTGCACCGGCATTGATCGCCGCGATGGCGAGCCCGACCACGAGGTCGGGCCAGCCGGACAGCGTCGCCGCGGTCACGAAACCAGCCACGATGATGGCGACATTGGCGAACGCGTCGTTGCGGGCCGAGAGGAAGGCCGCGCGCGTGAGGCTGCCGGAGTGGTGGCGGTAGCGCGTCAGGATCAGGGCGCAGGTGAGGTTCACCGCCAGCGCGCCCGTTCCCGCCAGCGTGAGCGGGATCGGAGCCGGCGGCAGCGGCAGCCAGAATTTGTCCCAGGCGGTCCACAGCGTGGCGAGGCCGGGCACGAGCAGAATGCCGGCCAGGACCTTGCCGAGCAGGGCGCGGCGCGACGCGCTCCAGCCCAGCCCGACCAGAATGAGGAGATTGATCGAGGCGTCTTCCAGGAAATCGACGCTGTCGGCGAACAGCGAAACCGAGCCGATCGCCGTCGCCACCGCGAACTCGACGCCGAAATAGGCGAGATTGAGCAATGCCACGATCAGCACCGCTCGCCGCAGTTGCGTCGCGTGTTCGGTTTCGGACGGCATCGTCCCATTGTGCCACATATCGAGTGGCGTGCCGACCAGCGGCCCTTGCGGCTTGCTTCCGACCCGATCCGCTTGGTACGACCTGCGAGGTTGGAGAATGAATCATGGCCGAGCCGCGTCGATCTGCCGGCAGCAAGGCAGGCGATCTCGAGGGAGCGCGCATTCTGATCGTGGAAGCGCGCTTCTACGAAGATATCGCCGATGCCCTGCTCAAGGGCGCGACGCGCGCGCTCGAAGCGGCCGGCGCCGCGGTCGAGCGCGTGAGCGTGCCGGGCTCGCTCGAGGTCGCCCCGGCGATCGCGATCCTGCTCGACGCCGCCGAGCGCGCCGGCAAGCCCTACGAGGGCGTGGTCGCGCTCGGCTGCGTGATCCGCGGCGAGACCCTGCATTTCGAGATCGTGTCGCAGGAATCGGCGCGCGCGCTGCTCGACCTTTCGGTGGCGCGCCGCGTGCCGATCGGCAACGGCATCCTCACGGTCGACAGCGACGCCCAGGCCTGGGCGCGCGCCCGCCCGGAAGAGGCCGACAAGGGCGGCGACGCCGCCCGCGCGGCGCTCGCGCTCGTGCGCCTCAAGCGCGGCGTCGCGGCGGGCTGACACGATGGCGCGGGACCCGACAGCGCCCGAGGACCGCAAGGCCAATCGCCGCGGCGCGGCCCGCCTTGCCGCGGTGCAGGCGCTCTACCAGATGGACATCGCCGGCACCGGCCTGAACGACATCCTGGCCGAGTTCGAGCGCCATTGGATCGGCCGCGAGGTCGAGGGCGCGCAGTATCTGCCGGCCGAGGCGGCCTTCTTCCGCGACGTGGTGTCGGGCGTCGTGCGCGAGCAGCGCAAGCTCGATCCGCTGATCGACGACGCCCTGGCGCGCGGCTGGCCGCTCAAGCGCATCGAGGCGATCATGCGCGCCGTGCTGCGCGCGGGCGCCTACGAGCTCGACCATCGCAGCGACGTCCCGGCCCGCGTCGTCGTCGCCGAATACGTCGACGTCGCCAATGCCTTCGTCGACCGCGACGAGACCGGCATGGTCAACGCCGTGCTCGACCAGCTCGCCCGCCAGCTGCGCGCGGGCGAGTTCAAGCGCGTGACGGGATGACCTGCGCGCGCTACCGACCGAAGGCGGATGTCATGGTCTGATGCGGTCGCCGCCACAGTAACGTGAGGCATCGTCGTCGAGCCAGCATTCGGGCCGGTAGATTGTTTCCTTCTGCGGCAGCGGGCCCGCCAACCAGCTCTGGGCGTCGAGGCTTGCCTGCGTCATCCTCGGTGGCAGGATCGCCGCCGTTGCTACTGTTCCCCCCAGGACGAGTGCGCACATCAGTTCGGTGAGTGCCATGTCTGCCTCCTGGTGCCAACGTCGTGTCTTCCTCCTGATGACGAGTTCTAGCGGGAACATCAGAGGGCGTGTGTGAGCTGCGTCACCCTGATGCAAGAAATGACGCGCGACGAAAGCCCGACGTTGCGGTTGAAGCGCGGCAATTGATGAAATGTCTATGCGATGCCGGCGTCGCTCAGCGCGTCGCGAAGGGCAGCGCGCGCGGGGCTGCGGAAATTCGACGACGAGTTCCAGGCGAGCTTGTCGACCGTGAGGTGGTACTCGGGCACTCGGTCGAGGAAGCGCTTCATCGCGACCTCGGTGACCAGCCGCGCCATCTGGCTGCCGAGGCAGAAATGCTTGCCGGCGCCGAAGCCGAGATGTCCTTGCGGACGCCGCTCGATGTCGTAGAGGTCCGGATCGGGGAATTTCCGCCAGTCGCGATTGCCCGAGCCGAAGGCGAGCGCCACCTTGTCGCCGACGCGCAGCTTCTGGCCGTGCAACTCGGCCTCGCGCATGACCGTGCGCTTGAAGCGCTGCGCCGACGTGTTGAAACGCAGCGATTCCTCGATTGCCGGCGCAATCAGCGTTGCGTCGGCGACGATGCGGCGGCGGGCGTCGGGATGGTCGTGGAGATTGAGCGCGAACATGCTCATGAAGCTCGAGAGCGATTCCACTCCGGCCATCACGAAGGTCGCGGTGGTGAGCACGATCTCGCGGTCGCTGAGCCGGTCGCCGTCGATCTCGGCCTCCGCAAGATGCGTGATCAGGTCGTCCTTCGGGCTCGCCCGCCGTGTCGCCACCTCGGCGGTGAGGAAGTCGCTCAGCTCCTTGAAGGCGGCGATGTGCTCGGGGTTGCGGCCTTTCACCGACTTGTCGGTCGAGACCGCGAGGATGACCTTGCGTCTGATCTCGCCGTGATCGCGCTCGGGCAAGCCCATGGTCCGAAACAAGAGGCCGACGGTGATCTGGCTCGAAAAGTCATTGATGAATTCGAAGGTCCCGCTCTCGCAGATGCGATCGAGCGACCGGTCGGCGATTTCGAGCGTCGGCGCGACCAGGTGTTCCAGGTTCCTGCGGAGGAACGCGGCCTGGCTCAGTGCGCGCAAGCGGTCGTGGCGCGGCGGATCGGTGGTGCCGAGCGTCGCGCCGGCGCGGCCCGGCAGCTCGTCGATCATGTTGCCCTGGGACGACGAGAACGTCTCCCAGTCGAGCGCCGCCCGCACGATGTCGTCGTAGCGCGAGAGAATCCAGAGCTTGCCGCTCTCGCTCCAGTAGCAGGGATATTGCTCGCGCAGGATTTCGTAATGCGGGAACGGATCCGCATCGATGACCGGAGAATAGAGGTCGAATGCTTCCATCATGCGCCGCCGCTGCTCGGTAATTCTTGCTTATTTTGCGTTGGCCGAGGCTATCATGGCGAGACCGAGCAGTCAGTTCAACGGCGCGATTTCGATGACGAAGAAGCAGACGGTCAGCTGCGGCGAGGAGCGCCTGATCGAGCGCTATTTCCGGCCGCTCGCGAAACATCCCGGGCGCGTTCAACCTGGTCGACGATGCCGCGGCGCTCGCGCCGCCCGCGGGCTGCGATCTGGTGCTCACCGTCGACGGCATCGTCGGCGGCGTGCATTTCTTTCCCGACGATCCGTCCGATGCGATCGCCAAAAAGGCGCTGCGCGTGAACCTGTCCGACCTTGCCGCCAAGGGCGCGCGGCCGCTCGGATTCCTGCTCACGCTGGCGTTGCCCAAGGAGATCGGCGAGAGATGGCTGGCATCGTTCGCACGCGGGCTCGGCGCGGACGCGGATACGTTACGATTGCCCGCTGCTCGGCGGCGACACCGTGCGCACGCCCGGCCCGGTGACGATCTCGATCGCGGCGTTCGGTGCCGTGCCGCACGGCAGGATGGCGCGTCGCAGCGGGGCGCGGCCGGGCGACCGCGTGGTGGTGACCGGCACGATCGGCGATGCCGCGCTTGGGCTCCTGCTGCGGCGCGATCGCCGGACCGGCAAGCGATGGGGCCTCGATCGGCGGGCGCAGGATCACCTCGAGGCGCGCTATCTGCTGCCGCAGCCGCGCACCGCCATCGCCGATCTGATCGGCGCCCATGCGCAGCGCGGCGATGGACGTCTCCGACGGCCTTGCCGGCGATCTCGACAAGCTCTGCCGCGCTTCCGGCGTTGCGGCGGAGATCGAGGTCGAGCGCGTGCCGCTGTCGGATGCCGCCCGCGCGGCGCTTGCCAAGAAGCCCGCGCTGATCGAGACGATCCTCACCGGCGGTGACGACTACGAGGTGCTTGCGACCGTGCCGCCCGGCAAGGTCGCGGCGTTGCGCCGGCGGGCGTCGGCAGCAGGCGTGCCGATGACCGAGATCGGCACGGTGACGGCCGGGAAGGGGACGGCTCGCTTCATCGGTCGAGACGGCAAGCGGCTCGTCTTCGCGCACCCGTCGTTCAGCCATTTCTGAGCCGCTGGTCGTGCGTTCGCCAGCGCGATAAAGTCGCGGGAAACAGGGAAGGGCGCCATGCACGACACGACCGCTTTGACGAGGCCGGCTGCGGCCGCGAAAGACTATACGCCGGCGGACAATCCGGGCTTCGTCAAGCTGCATCGCCGCTTCCCGCCGTCGCCTATCTGCGGCGACACGCGCGCCGCCACGTGCCGCGCTTCGCCTTCGAATATATGGACGGCGGCGCCGGCTCCGACGGCGGCATCGAGCGCAATTGGAACGCGCTCGATGCGGTCGAGCTGGTGCCGCGCTACGGCGTCACCACGGCCTTGCCGCCGGTCGATATCGAATTGTTCGGCAGGCGCTACTGCGGCGCCGATCGGCATCGCGCCCATGGGCGGGCCGTCGCTGGTGTGGCCGGGCGCCGATCAATATCTCGCCGCCGCCGCGCAACGCGCGCGCGTGCCCTACACGCTCGGCCTCGTCGCGCGGCCTGACGGTCGAGCGCGCGGCCGAGATCGCGCCCGACGTGCTCTGGTTCCAGCTCTACCGCTGCTCGCGCAACGAGCACGCCATCGGCTTCGACCTGGTGCGGCGCGCCGAGGCGGCCGGCGTCCATGTGCTGGTGCTCACCCTCGACGTTCCGGTGCGCACCACGCGCTCGCGCGAGGTGGCGGTCGGCATCACCTCGCCGTTCCGTCCCGACCTGCGCATGATCGCCGGCATTCTGACCTCGCCCGGCTATCTCACGTCGCTGTGCAAGCACGGCCAGCCGCGCTTCGGCAATCTCAAGCCCTATGTCGCCAACAACGCCGACGTGAACGAGGTGGCGGAGTTCGTGCGGCGTGAGATGGGCGGCGCCTTCACCTGGGACGAGGTCGCGCGCTACCGCGAGCGCTGGAAGCGTCCGCTGGTGGTGAAGGGAATTCTCCATCCGGCCGATGCCGAGAAGGCGCTCGCGCTCGGGGTCGACGGCATCGTGGTGTCGAACCACGGCGGCCGCCAGGTCGAGGCGCTGCCGGCGGCGATCGACGCGCTGCCGGCGGTCGCCGCCGCGGTCGGCGGCCGCGCCACCGTGCTGATGGACTAGCGGCATCCGCGCCGGCCGGACGTGGTGCGCGCGGTCGCGCTCGGCGCCGATGCGGCGTTTGCCGGCAAGGCGTTCCTGTGGGGGCTCGGCGCGCTCGGCGCGCAGGGGCCGGGCCACGTGATCGATCTCATGATCGACGAGATGAAGTCGGCGTTCGGCCAGATCGGCGCCCGCCGCCCGGCGGACGCGCGCTCGGTCGTGATCCGCCATCCGGGCGCCTGCGCTTCTGATCTGCGCTGGCCGCATTGGCTTGTCCTTCGATGCGCCGGTAGAACGGCAGCTCTTCTGCCCGAATCCCTTTCGGAGAATGCGGATGTCGGCGCTTGCCGAACCGGCTGGACGTGCCTCGGACGATCGTCTCGCCCGGCGCAACGCGCTGGTGCTGGCGGTGACGCAGGCGCTGGCCGGCGGCAACAGTACGGTGCTGGTCGCGACCGCCGGCATCGTCGGCACCGTGCTGGCGCCCGACAAGGCTCTGGCGACGCTGCCGATCAGCGTGCTGGTGCTCGGGATGTGGATGGGCACGCTGCCGGTCGGCGTGCTGGCGCGGCGCTTCGGCCGGCGCACTGCCCTGCAGATCGGTACGATCGCGGGCGTGCTGGCCGGGCTGATCTGCTGCGCGGCGGTGCTGCAGGGCTCGTTCCTCCTTTTCAACATCGGCGCCGTGTTCAGCGGCTTCTATGCGGCGGCCCATCAGTCCTACCGTTTCGCCGCCGCCGACACGGCGAGCGACGCCTTCAGGCCGAAGGCGATCTCCTGGGTGCTGCTCGGCGGCGTCGCCGGCGCCGTGGTCGGTCCGCAACTCGTCATCGCCACCAGGACCTCTGGCCGCCCTATCTCTTCGCCGCGAGCTATCTCGGCCAGGCGGCCCTCGCCCTGATCTCGGCCGGGGTGCTGATGTTCGTCAGCATTCCCAGGCCGCCGCCGCGCTCGGCCGTCGGCGACGGCCGTCCGCTGTCGGAGATCGCCAGGCAGCCGCGCTTCATCGTGGCGGTTGCCTGCGGGGTTGCGGCCTATTCGATGATGAACCTGTTGATGACGTCGGCGCCGCTCGCCATGGTCATGTGCAACCATTCGGTCACCGACGCGACGCTCGGCCTGCAATGGCACGTGCTCGGCATGTATCGCGCCGAGCTTCTTCACCGGCACGCTGATCGTCCGCTTCGGCGTCGACCCGGATCGTGCTGCTCGGGCTTGCGCTGCTTCTTCTCAGCGGAGCGATCGGCATCGCGGGCATCACGCTCTGGCATTTCTGGATCGGATTGGCGCTCCTCGGCGTCGGCTGGAATTTCGCCTTCATCGGCGCGACCACCATGGTGACCGAGTGCTACCGACCGAACGAGCGCAACAAGGTGCAGGCGTTCAATGATTTCCTCGTCTTCGGCTCGATGGCGATCGGCTCGTTCTCGTCCGGCATGCTGCTCGTGAGCTTCGGCTGGACCGCGGTGAACGAGGTCGTGTTCCCGGTGGTGCTGGCGGCCGGCGCGCTGCTCATCTGGGGAGCGCGCATCCGGCACGCCAAGCCGGCCTGAGCGCTATCCGTAGCGCAGCTTGAGCGCCACGATCACCAGCATCAGCGCGAGCGTGATGCCGCTCGACCAGATCAACGGCTGATCGGCGAGCGCGAAGCCGTAGACCAGCCAGAGAAATACGCCCACGGTGAATGCGAGGCTGGTCGGCAACGAGATCGCCTGCGTCTCCTTCTCGCGAATGATCTTGATCGCCTGCGGCAGCCAGCAGACGGTCGTGAGGATGGCGCCGATCAGTCCCGATCGTATCGATGAGCAGTTGCGGCATTCGCGGCGGCTCAATTCCGAATCGCCACCATGTCGTGACGGCGGTTCAACTTGCGCAGGCCCGCCCGGTTGCGGCGGACCGCTGCGAGCAAGCGGCCATTGGCCACGGCTTCGGCGGTGCTGTTCAATTCGCCGACCCTGTCGTTCGACTCGCGATGGCGCCAACCTACCGGGGCTTGGATGTTGGTTTGATGACGCCTGCGAGCGGCTTGACCGGCGCGCGAGACCTCGGTTCCCGGCAGCCCGATTTGCGGCCGCGGGCGGCGCCGCCGCCCCTCTCAAATGCCGGATTTCCGGGACATTTCCGGCGTTGCGCCGCCGGGCCGTTTTTGGCAATGTCCGCGCGACTTTCGGCCGGGATCGTTCCTGGCTCGGCGCAGCGGCGGCGGGGGCGTTTTGCCCGGCGCGCTTCATCAACCGGGGTTTCATCACATGACAGCTTTGTGGCTGATCGTCCTTTGCGGCGTGCTTGCCATCGCCTACGCCGTCTGGGCGACCCAATCGGTGCTGGCGGCGGACGCCGGCAACGCGCGGATGCAGGAGATCGCGGCGGCGGTGCGCGAGGGGGCGCAGGCCTATCTCAATCGCCAATACACCACGATCGGCATCGTCGGCGTCGTCATCTTCTTCATTCTCGCTTGGCTCCTGGGCTGGCTGGTCGCGCTCGGCTTCTTGATCGGCGCGGTGCTCTCGGGCGCCACCGGCTATATCGGCATGAACGTGTCGGTGCGCGCCAATGTGCGCACCGCGCAGGCGGCGATCGGCTCGCTCGCCGGCGGGCTCGAGCTCGCCTTCAAGGCCGGCGCGATCACCGGCATGCTGGTCGCCGGCCTCGCGCTGCTCGGCGTCACCCTCTATTTCGCCTTCCTGATCGGGCTCGCTGAAGTACGCCGCCAGCGATCGCACCGTGGTCGACGCCCTGGTCGCGCTCGGCTTCGGCGCCTCGCTGATCTCGATCTTCGCCCGTCTCGGCGGCGGCATCTTCACCAAGGGCGCCGACGTCGGCGGCGATCTCGTCGGCAAGGTCGAGGCCGGCATCCCGGAGGACGATCCGCGCAATCCCGCCACCATCGCCGACAACGTCGGCGACAACGTCGGCGACTGCGCCGGCATGGCGGCCGACCTGTTCGAGACCTACGCGGTGACCACCGTCGCCACCATGGTGCTGGCGGCGATCTTCTTCGCCGGCACGCCGCTCCTCCTGCCCATGATGACGCTTCCGCTCGCCATCGGCGGCGTCTGCATCATCACCTCGATCATCGGCACGTTCTTCGTCAAGCTCGGCGCCAGCCAGTCGATCATGGGCGCGCTCTACAAGGGGCTGATCGTGACCGGCGTGCTCTCGCTCGCGGGCGTCGCGCTGGTGACGCATTTGCTGATCGGCTTCGGCCCGATCGCCGGGCAAGCCCTATACCGGCACCTCGCTGTTCGTCTGCGGCATCGTCGGTCTCGCGGTCACCGGCCTGATCGTGTGGATCACCGAATACTACACCGGCACCAATTTCCGGCCGGTGCAGTCGATCGCCGCGGCCTCGCGCACCGGCCACGGCACCAACATCATCCAGGGCCTGGCGGTGTCGCTGGAAGCGACCGCGCTGCCGACGATCGTGATCATCGCCGGCATCCTCGTCACCTACAAGCTCGCCGGCCTGTTCGGGATCGCGATCGCGGTCACCACCATGCTGGCGCTCGCCGGCATGGTGGTGGCGCTCGACGCCTTCGGCCCGGTCACCGACAATGCCGGCGGCATCGCCGAGATGTCGGGCCTGCCCAAGGAGGTGCGCAAGTCGACCGACGCGCTCGACGCGGTCGGCAACACCACCAAGGCGGTGACCAAGGGCTATGCCATCGGCTCGGCCGGCTTGGGCGCGCTGGTTCTGTTCGCGGCCTACAACGAAGACCTGAAATTCTTCATCGCCAATGCGAGCACGTATCCCTATTTCAAGGGCATCCAGCTCGATTTCTCATTGAACAACCCGTACGTGGTGGTCGGCCTCTTGTTCGGCGGACTGTTGCCTTATCTGTTCGGCGCCATGGGCATGACCGCGGTCGGCCGCGCCGCCGCGGCGATCGTCGAGGAGGTGCGCCGCCAGTTCCGCGAGAAGCCGGGCATCATGCAGGGCACCGACAAGCCCGACTACGGCACGGCGGTCGACCTGCTCACGCGCGCCGCCATCAAGGAGATGATCATTCCGTCGCTGCTGCCGGTGCTGTCGCCGATCGTCATCTATTTCGTCATCTACTGGGTCGCGGGCGGCGGCGCCGCCGGCAAGTCCGCCGCCTTCTCGGCGGTCGGCGCCATGCTGCTCGGCGTCATCGTCACCGGCCTGTTCGTCGCCATCTCGATGACCTCGGGCGGCGGCGCCTGGGACAACGCCAAGAAATTCATCGAGGACGGCAACTACGGCGGCAAGGGCTCGGAGGCGCACAAGGCGGCGGTGACCGGCGACACGGTCGGCGATCCCTACAAGGACACCGCCGGGCCGGCGGTCAACCCGATGATCAAGATCACCAATATCGTGGCGTTGTTGCTGCTCGCGGTGCTGTCGCACTGGCGTTGAGGGCCGCCGTGAGCTTGATTCACAATGCAAGGATCAAGCTCACGGCCGCGTGCCTGAATACGCTATAGGCCAGCGGCTCTCACAACCGCTTGCCACCGCACGTATTCGTCTTTGATGAACGCGTTCGCCTGCTCCGGGCTGAGGCCCGGCATCGGCTCGAAACCGGCGGCACTCAAGGTCTTGCTGAAATCCTTGTCGCTCAAGGCTGCCTGAGTTATTTCGTTCAATCGGTCGACTATCGGCTTAGGGGTGCCGGCCGGTCCGAAAATGCCGAAGAAGTTCTGCGCGATCATGCCGGCGACGCCGCTTTCGACCGCGGTCGGAATCTCCGGCAGCGCCGGGTGGCGTGCAGGCGCGCCCACCGCAAGGATGCGAATCCGCCCGGTTCGATGCAGCTCGATCACCTGACCGGTGATGTTCGGGAGGAACATGGCGACTTGACCGCTGATGACGTCGGCTTGCGCCGGCCCCATGCCTTTGTAGGGCACCGGAAAAATATCGAGACCGCCGGCGAGCTGCTTGAACATTTCGCTGGCGACGTGGCTGATCGAGCCGACGCCGGCATGCGCGTAGTTGAGCTTGCCGGGATTGGCCTTGGCGTAGGCGATCAGCTCCTGCAGCGTGCCAGCGGGTGCGGCCGGATATACCGCGATCGACGGCGCCGTGACGGCAAAAATCGAGACGACCTCGAAATCCTTGATCGAATCGTAAGCAGCATGCTTCGCGACCAGCGGATGGAGAATGTGCGTGCTGTTGCTGCCGAGCAGAAGCGTGTAGCCGTCGGGCTGCGCGCGCGCCACCTCGCCGACGCCGAGCGTGCCGCCGGCGCCGCCGCGGTTGTCGATCACGATGGTGCCAAGCGCGCTCTTGAGCTTGTTGGCCCACAGCCGGCCGATGACGTCGTGCACGCCGCCGGCGGCCGACGACACGACAAGGCGGATCGGCCTGCTCGGGTAATGGTCCTGCGCGAACGCGACCGGCGCCATCGTTGCGACAGCAGCCGCCACAGTCACGAAAGCCACCGAGAAGCGGGAACGTCGGTGCATTGCGGACCTTCCACAGATCAGCAGCCGGATCAGCCTATAGAGGCTATCGCCGCAGCCGCAAGTGCCACGAGGTCTCAGCGCCATGAAGGCTTGCCGATTGCGCCTGCGGTGCACGGCCGCAGGACCTGCTTTTCCCGCTCGCTGGCTGTACGACCGATGGCCGAACCTCGGCGTGCTACGTCCAGCGGGCACCATGTGCATAATCTTCGAACCAAGATCGAAGAGGGAGGAAGACATGATGCGCTCATTTCCGATTTTTCGGAGTGGTTGCCGCGCTGTTCGCAAGCGTGCTCGCATGCGCCGCGCTGCCGGCGAGCGCCCAGCCATATCCCTCGCAGCCGATCAGGGTCATCGTGCCGACCGCGCCCGGCGGTGTCGCCGACATCGTCGCGCGGGCGTTCGCGCACAAGCTCGGCGAGAGCGGCAAGACCATCGTGGTCGAGAATCGGACCGGCGCCGCCGGCACGATCGCGGCCGATTTCGTCGCCAAGTCGCCGCCCGACGGCTACACGGTGTATGTCGGATTTCACGGGACGCAATCGATCCTGCCGCACCTCATGAAGCTTCCCTACGACGCGGCCAAGGATTTCAGCCCGGTGATCCTGGTCGCGCGATCGCCCAATATCCTGGTCGTGCATCCTTCGGTGCCCGCGCAGTCGCTGCGCGAGCTGATCGATTACGCCAAGGCCAATCCCGGGCGCCTGACCTATGCGTCCCAGGGCAACGGCAGCTCGGGTCATATCGTCGGTGAGCAGTTCAAGCAGGTCTCCGGCACCGACATCGCGCATGTGCCCTATCGCGGGGCCGCGCCTGCGGTGCAGGACCTGGTCGCCGGCCACGTCACCATGATGTTCGACATCCTCACGCTCGCAGTCCCGCAGGTGAAAGCCGGCAAGGTGCGCGCGCTTGCGGTCGCCGCGCCGCAGCGGGTCTCGGCGCTGCCCGACGTACCGACCATGGCGGAGGCCGGTCTGCCGCAATTGGAGGGCGGCCCGTGGTTCGGCTTGCTGGTCCCGGCTGGAACGCCCCGCGCAGTCGTAGACTGGCTCAACAGCGAGGCCCGCAAGGCATTCGAGGCGCCCGATGTGCGCGAGCGCCTGGCCGCGCAAAATCTCACGCTGCCCCTCGGCACGCCCGAGGATTTCGCCGCTCACATCGCGGCCGAAACGAAGCGGTGGGGCGATGTGATCCGCGCCGCCGGCATCAAGATGGAGTGAGTTACGGCAAGCGGGATGACGACGTCGGGCGACGCGGCGGATGTCGCGACAAAGCTAGAACAGCTTGAAGATGGCCGCGAGGTAGCCGACGTCCTTGCCGCCGGTCGGCGTGGTGCGGGTGACATAGTCGAACAGCTTGCCGTCCCTGATGCCGTAATTGGCGAGCCGCTCGACCCGGCGGCTCTTGTCGAAATAGACGGCGATCACGCGCTGATCGACCACGCTCTGCGGCATGAATGCGACCGCGCGCTCGGCGCGCTGGGAAATGTAATAGAAGGCCTCGCCGCTCACGGTGGCGACGGTCGACGGCGTGCCGAGCACGATCAGGACCTGCTCCTGGCTCGACCCGATCGGGATCTGCTCGAGCGCTCCTTCCGGTACGATGTAGCCGCGCTGATAGGTCTCGGTGAAGCAGCCGCCGAGCAACAGGCCCATGGCCAGCACGGCCGCCGCGATCCTGGCGGCGGCAAGGGCGGCCGGGCGCGTCGGTCGAGGACTATGCATGCGGCTCGAAGTCCCAATATGCAGTTGCATTCGACGGCACGTTTGACGTACTGGGCGGGGCTGCCCCCGCCAAAACGGTTCCAAATCGCCCTATCCGGCCGCGGGCCGCTGAGCTATCCCGATGATATTCCACCTGTTTCGCCGCACCCCGCGGGACGACAGCATCGCGTCTCTCTATGGCACGATCGTGGCACAGGCGCGAGCGCCCGCCTTTTACCAAATTTACCGCGTCCCGGATACGGTTAACGGGCGTTTGGAGATGATCATGCTCCACGCCGTGCTGCTGCTGACCCGGCTGGAGGGCGAGCCGGAGCCGGTCCGCAGCCTCGGCCAGAAGCTGTTCGATGCCTTCTGCCGCGACATGGACGCCAGCCTGCGCGAGATGGGAGTAGGGGATCTGGCCGTGCCCCGCCGGATGCGCGGGATCGGCGAGGCATTCTACGGCCGGCAGGCGGCCTACCGGGCGGCCCTCGCCGAGCCCGACCAAGGGCCACTTGCCGCGACCCTGGCGCGCAATGTATTTGCCGGCGCGCCCGAGCAGGATGGCGCGGCTCGGCTCGCGGCCTATGTGCGGCTGACGGTCCGCGAGCTGGCGGCCCAGGACGCCGGCGCGCTCGGCCGGGCGCAGGTCGCCTTTCCCTGCCCCGAGAAGGTTGCGCCGCTGGCCTCAGGATGACGACGATGACGACAATGACCAAGCGTGAACGCCTCTCCGAGCGTCCCTGGAGCGCGCCGGTCGCGCTGCACGAGGTGCCGGAAACCGGACGGCACGTCGAGCTCATCGCCGACGAGCGTACGCGTGCCGCCATCGCGAAGCTCGCGGGGCTGCGTTCACTGCCGCGCCTTGCGGCCGTGTTCGACGTCACCCGCCGCGGCCGCGACGGTCTGCAGGTCGTGGGCCGTGTCTCGGCGACCGTCGGCCAGACCTGCGTGGTCACGCTCGAGCCGATCGAGAACGAGGTCAACGAGGAGATCGACTTGCTGTTCGCACCGGCGGCGCCGCCGGCCGACCACGGCGGCGCGGGAGTGGCGATCGATGCCCGCGACGGCCCGGAGCCGCTGACCGGCGGGGCGGTGGACCTCGGCGTCCTTGCGACCGAATTCCTCATTCTCGGCGTCGATCCCTATCCGCGCCAGCCGGGGGCGGTCTTGGAGGTTTCTTCGGCCGGGAGACGATTCGGTAAAGCCATTCGCCGCACTGGCGGCGCTGAAGAAAGGGCAGGGCGGCAGCGCGGGATAATTGCCCCCTGTTGTGTCCATGCCCGACACGGTATTCTCGATTCATGCCCCATAAAGTCCGGATCGCGCTCGACGCCATGGGGGGAGACCATGGGGCAGCGGTGGTCGTGCCGGGCGCCGAGCTGTCGCTCAGCCGCCATCCCGGCATCGAGTTTCTCCTGTTCGGCGACCGTGCATTGGTCGAGCCGCTGCTCGATGCCCGTCCGCGGCTCAAGGCGGCCTCGCAGCTCGTGCACACCGACGTCTCGGTCAAGATGCACGACAAGCCGAGCCAGGCGCTGCGCAAGGGGCGCTGGAAATCCTCCATGTGGCTGGCCATCGACGCGGTCAGGAAGGGCGAGGCGGATGCCGCGGTCTCGGCCGGCAATACCGGCGCGCTGATGGCCATGGCCAAGTTCAACCTGCGGACCATGGCGCGGATCGAGCGGCCGGCGATCGCCGCGCTGTGGCCGACGCTCAAGGGCGAGACCGATCGTGCTCGACCTCGGCGCCTCGATCGGCGCCGATTCCGCGCATCTCGTGGACCTCGCGGCCATGGGCTCCGCCATGGCGCGGGTGGTGTTCGGTCTCGAGCGGCCGACGGTCGGGCTGCTCAATATCGGCGTCGAGGAAGCCAAGGGGCTCGAAGAGGTGCGCGAGGCCGGCCGCATCCTGCGCGAAGGTCAGTGGCCGCAATTCGAATATGCCGGCTTCGTCGAGGGCGACGACATCGGCAAGGGGACGGTGGACGTGGTGGTGACCGAAGGTTTTGCCGGCAATATCGCGCTCAAGGCAGCCGAGGGCACCGCCCGCCAGCTCGGCGAAATCCTCAAGCGCGAGATGAGCCGCACGCTCGCGACCAGGCTCGGCTACCTGTTGGCGCGCCGCGCCTTCCGCGCGCTCAGCGACAAGATGGATCCGCGCAAGTCGAACGGCGGCGTCTTCCTCGGTCTCAACGGCATCGTCATCAAGAGCCACGGCGGCACCGACGCCGAAGGCTTCGCCTACGCGGTCGATCTCGGCTACGACATGGTGCGCCACGATCTGCTCGCCAAGATCGGCCAGACGCTCGCGGGGCATGAATCCCGAGGCCGCCCAATGACCATGCCGCGGTCGGTCGTGCTCGGCTGCGGCAGCTATCTGCCGGGCCGGGTCCTCAGCAATGACGAGCTGTCGCGGATGGTGGACACATCCGACGAATGGATCACGCAGCGCACCGGCATCCGCGAGCGCCACATCGCGGCCGACGGCGAGACCACCTCGGACATGGCATTGCGGCGGCGCGCGCCGCGCTGGGTGCCGCCGGCACGGACGCCCAGTCGATCGATCTGATCGTGCTGGCGACCTCGACGCCCGACAACACCTTTCCGGCGAGCGCGGTCGCGGTGCAGGCCGGCCTCGGCCTCACCCACGGCGCGGCCTTCGATCTGCAGGCGGTGTGCTCGGGCTTCGTGTTCGGGCTCGCCGATCGCCGACGGATTGCTCAAGACCGGCGCGCACAAGCGCGCGCTGGTGATCGGCTCGGAGACGTTCTCGCGCATCCTCGATTGGACGGACCGCGGCACCTGCGTGCTGTTCGGCGACGGCGCCGGCGCGGTCGTGCTGGAGGCGCAGCTGCAGAGCGGCACGCGCGCGGACCGCGGCATTCTCACCACGCACCTGCGCTCCGACGGCCGCCACAAGTCCAAGCTCTATGTCGACGGCGGCCCGTCCTCGACGCAGACCGTCGGGCATCTGCGCATGGAAGGCCGCGCGGTGTTCAAGCACGCGGTCGCGATGATCACCGACGTGATCGAGGACGCCTTCAAGGCGACCGGCTACACGGCCGACGACATCGACTGGTTCGTGCCGCACCAGGCCAACAAGCGAATCATCGACGATTCCGCCAAAAAGCTCGGAATTGCGCCCGAAAAGGTGGTCAGCACCGTCGACCGGCACGGCAACACGTCGGCGGCCTCGATCCCGCTCGCGCTCGCGGCGGCGGTCGCCGATGGCCGCATCAAACGCGGCGATCTGGTGCTGCTGGAGGCCATGGGCGGAGGGTTCACCTGGGGGGCGAGCCTGGTGCGCTGGTGACCGTCACCGCCCATGTTGCCCTCAGGTTCCCGTTGACCGCCCCCGATCAAGCGAATATCGTTAAAGAAAACAGAGGGATATCTTGATCGCCTAACGCGGGGCTGGCGATGACGGCAAAAACGGTGACACGCGCGGACCTGTGCGAGGCGGTCTACCAGAAGGTAGGGTTGTCACGCACGGAATCGGCAACGCTCGTCGAATTGGTGCTCAAGGAGATCACCGATTGCCTCGAACGTGGCGAAACGGTGAAGCTCTCATCCTTCGGTTCCTTCGTGGTGCGCAAGAAGGGTCAGAGGGTTGGGCGCAATCCCAAGACCGGCAAGGAAGTGCCGATCTCGCCGCGACGGGTCATGGTGTTCAAGCCGTCGGCGATCCTCAAGCAGCGCATCAACGCCGATTCCGGTTCCGACGCGAAGAAGTAGCGGCACGCACTAGTGCGGTGAAATTGAAGTTCCTAACGGTTCGCGGCAAATTCGTACAGGAACTTCAAATTCAAAACCGCACTAGAATCATAGATTTGCTAGTGCTCCTTTCGATTCCGAAGTTCGCAATCGAACTCGCCGCGATATGATGCGAACTTCGGAATCGGAGCACTAGCCAAGGGGAGCAGGGCGACGGTGGAGAAGTCACCGGACGCGTTCCGTACCATCAGCGAAGTGGCACAGGAGCTCGACGTTCCGCAGCACGTGCTGCGGTTCTGGGAGAGCCGGTTCCGCGAAATCAGGCCGATGAAGCGCGGCGGCGGCCGTCGCTACTATCGTCCCGACGACGTCGACCTGCTGCGCGGCATCCGCCATCTCCTCTATGGCGAGGGTTACACCATCCGCGGCGTCCAACGCCTGTTGCGCGAGCAGGGCCTGCGGTTCGTGCAGAATGTGTGGCAGCCGGGCGCGCCGCAGCCCGGTCACCGTCCGCCCGAGGATGCATCCGACGAGGCCGCCGACGTCGACGACGGTGATGAGCGGCCGGATGCAGAATCGGAGGAGCACGCCGCCCCGCCGAGGCCGGTGGCTCCCGTCGGCCGGCTCCGGCGCGAGGACGTGGCGAAGCTGCAGGCCGCCTTGCAGGAGCTGAGCGAATGCCGTCGGCTGCTCGACGCGGCGCTGGCGGAAAAAGTCTAAGCGCTACCGCAGCATCTCGCGCCAGCGGTTTTGCTCTTCCTGCTGCCGCTGTCGCCGTTGCTGCTCCTGCAGCCTTCGCTGCTCGGTCCGTCGTGCATCCTGGGCGCCGGCACCTGGGCCAAGGCCGCCGCCGGCTTTGGAGCTCGGAGCGCTGTCGAGGGGAGGCGGTCTCCCGAGCACGTCCATGCTTTCATTCTGCTGGGCGACGGCCGACACCGGCACGACGAGCATCGCCAGCAATACCGCTCGGCCGATGAGTGCGCTGCGTATGTTGCGTTCGAGCATCTGACGAACGTCCGCTTTTCGGTCCCGGTGCGACGCTTACTTTGCCGCCAGGCGGTCCGCGTAGTCGACGATGAAGGCCTTGATCTCGGGCTTGATCTTGCCGAGCGAGGCCAGGATGTCCTGGCCCTCTCTGCCGGAAACCAGGATAGGCTCGGTCTTGACCACATTGGAATAGTCGCGGATGAACTGTGGATCCTTCCACAGCTCGACGAATGCAGACCGCATCACGGCGACCGGCTCGTCCGGTGTCTTCGGCGGCATCAGAGCGGTCCGGAACATCGCGAGCAGCGGGTCGCTGGACACGCGCAGGGCCTCGTACAACATGCCCGATGGCTTCTTGCCGCCGTGGACCGTCGCGAAGAACTCCTCGAAGGTCGGCATGTCGGGAAGCGCCGCGCTGCGCGGATAGCTGCCGTCCTTGCCGCGCGGCGCCAGCTGCCACAGCGGGATGACCACGTCGCCCATCGTCGGCTCGACCGAGCCGCGCCAGCCCGAGAGCGAAGAGTTCGCCAATTGCCCGATGTTCTGCAGGATCGCGGTCTCGACCTCCTTCAGGCCGCGATAGGCCGGCACCGCATGGTACTTGATGCCGAGGAGGTCGAGCGAGAGCGACTGGTTGATGGTGTTGCTGTTCTTGGCACTGAGCGAAAGCGCCTTGAAGTCCTTGGCCTTCATGATGTCGGTCGCGACCTTGAGACCGGGCGGCGTGTCCTTGCGCGCGTAGACCACCAGCGGGCGACTCCACGCCGGCAATCATCACGAAATCCGCAAAGTTGACGCGGAGCGCCGGATTGCCCACCAGCTGGGCGACGATGTCCAAGGTGAAGAAGCCGATGGTCTCGCCGTCGGGCTTGGCGATCTCGCCGAGCTGGTTGCTGCCGATCAAGCCGCCGGCGCCGCCCACGTTCTTGATGACGATCGTGGGCTTGCCCGGAATGTGCGCCGGCAGATGCTGAGCGACGATGCGTCCCTCGATGTCGGTCGGACCGCCGGCCGGGTAGTTGACGATCATGGTGATCGTCTTGCCCTTGTAGAGCTGCGCGAAGGCGGTTTCCGCAAAGGCGCCGGCGGCCAACACGACCAAGCCGGCGATGACCAGCATTTTTCGAGTCATGGACTACGCCTCCTTCGCCACATCTGGCGCGCTATTTCTTCGATCGCTGGTCGGCCAGCATCGTTCCGAGCTTGAACGGCTCGAAGGTCGGCTTGTAGCCCTTCTCGTCGAGGAACTGCCGCAAGCCGGTGTTGTAGGAATCCTCCTTGTCGCCGACCTTGATCGCCTGCCCCTTGGCGGCGAGGTAGTCGTAGGCCTGCGGCACGTCCATGGTGCGCACGTGACGGATCGCCTGCTTGGTCGCGCGCAGCACCGCCGGGCTCTTCTTCATGAGCCTTACGGCCAGGTCGGTGACCGCATCCTCGAGCTTGGCGAGCGGCACCGCATAGTTGATCATGCCGATGCGCGCGGCCTCCTTGCCGTCGAACGGGTCGCCGAGGCAGGCGTAGTAGAGGGCGTGGCGCGGCAGCACCATGTCGGCGACCGCCTTCGAGACCAATGCCCCCGGCAGGATGCCCCAGTTCACCTCGGAGAGCGAGAAAGTCGCCTCCTCGGCGGCGATCGCGAAGTCGCAGGCGAGCAGCTGCATGAAGGCGCCGCCGACGCAGAAGCCGTGCACCATCGCGATGGTCGGCTTGTCGTAGCCATAGAGCCGCTCCCATCGCCACCGGTTGGCCGCGGCTTGCGCTTTCTTGCGTTCGGCGGGGTTGCGTTCGAGCTCGCGGAAGAACTTCTTCAGGTCCTGGCCGGCACTGAAGTTGCCGCCCTCGCCGGTGACCACGACCACCTTGACGTCGTCGTCTACCTCGAGCCGCGCCAGCGCCTCATCCATGTCGTAGTGCAGCTCCGGGCTCATGGCGTTGCGCTTGTCCGGACGATTGAGCGACGTCCAGGCGATGCCGTCGTGGATCCTGACCTTCACGTTCTGATACTTGTACTCGGCCATGAGTTACTCCTTCGATTTGCGATTGGTCGAACTCGTAGGGTGGGCAAGGTGCACGCGACACACGCGTGTCGTCTACAGCTCGATCGCGTGCGACGTGCCCATGCGGCAACCGCGCGTCGGCACGATGCTCCGCGTGGGCACGGCGCTGCCGCGTTTGCGTGGCGAGAGCGGATCCGGTCTCGGCCTTTGCCCACCCTACGCTTCCATCGTCATCACCCGTACGTGCGCAGAACGTGGCGGGCGAGCGTCATCTTGAGGATCTCGATCGGACCCTCGGTGATCATCATGCTGCGCTGGTCGCGCCAGAACTTCTCGATCGGCAGGTCGGTCGCGAGCCCCATGCCGCCGTGCATCTCCATGCAGCGATCGGCGGCGAGGAACGATTGCGTGTCGCCGAACACCTTCGCCATATAGGCTTCGGTGCGGATGTCGCGTCCCTGGTCGTATTTCCAGGCCGCGTCGTAGACCATCAGCCGCAGCTGGTGCAGCTCGATGAAGCTGTCGACCAGCATCCACTGCACGGCTTGGCGTTCGGCCAGCGGCTTGCCGAAGGTGACGCGCTGCTTGGCATATTTGGCGCCGAGCTCCAGGCAGCGCTCGATCACGCCGATGCCGCGGGCGCCGTGGCGAATGCGGCCCACATTGAGCCAGTGCTGCGCGTGCTTGAAGCCGTCGCCTTCCTCGCCGATGCGGTTCTCGACCGGGACCTTGACGTCCTCGAACGCGATCTCCCACGGCCGATCGTCGATCACCAATTCCTGCGCGCGCACGAGCTTCACGCCCTTCGAGCGCATATCCACGATGAAGGCGGAAATGCCGCCGTGCGAGCCCTTCGAGCGGTCGGTGGCGGCGATCAGCTGGCAGAAATCGGCTTCGTCGGCGGCGGTGATGAAGCGCTTCATGCCGTTGATCACGTAGTGGTCGCCCTGCCGAACGGCGGTCGTGCGCATGCTGCCCGGATCGCCGCCGGCGTCGGGCTCGGTTTGCGCCAGGCACCATTTGAGCTCGCCGCGGATGGTCGGCAGCAGGTATTTGGTCTTCTGCTCCTCGTCGAGGTGGTAGAGGATCGGACTGACATTGGGGCCGAAAATGTCGCCGCCGCGCGAGGGCAGCGCGATGCTGCGGGCGAGCTCGGACCAGACCGTCACCTTGGCGACGAGGCCGAGGCCCAGTCCGCCGTATTCGCGCGGGACGTCATAGTTGGCAAGCCCCAGCTCCTTGGCTTTCGCGTGCAGATGCGCCCGCATCTCGGGCTTGAGCTTGTGACCGTCGCGGGTCTGGCGCTCGATCGGGATCATCTCCCGGTCGACGAACTTGCGCACGGTCTCCTTGAGCATCCGGATTTCCTCCGGAAGGTCGAAATTCAAGCCCGGTGCGGCCATCTCGCCGGTGACGTCGTCCATCCCTCGCACTCCTTATTCGCCGAGCGTCGCACGTACCGAGCATCGCGTCGATCGTTCTTGTTCTGGATGTTTACCCCGGGCGGCCGGTTGAGCAAGCCGGTGCGCTACCACCCCGGGAGGCGTCGGCGTCAGAGATTTTTAATGCAGGTCGCCGACAATCGGGGGACAATGGGGCATTTCGTCGGCCGCAGGTGGTCGTGAGTCAGTGCGATGCGTTGTATGGCGTGCGGAGCAGAGATGCTCTTGATGAAGGTGGTCGAGGACGACACGATGGCGGTGTCCGGCTTCGAGCACCACACCTTCATGTGCTCGGGCTGCGGTGACGTCGAAGGGCGGTTGATCTTCAACCGCGAGCAGGCCACCCCGCACGGAAGCGTGACCATCCACGCGGCACCACCTCTATTGCCGGCAACCACGGTCGAGACCAGCGCCGCGACACCAGGCCTGCTTGAACGCATGGCCGCAAGGCTACGCGGCAGGCCCAGTCGATAGCACATCGACGCGGCCGGGATTTTTCCCGACTCGTGCGCTGCCATATCGGTAGCTGCCGTGAACGCCGGCGATCTTCCAGCTGCTTTGGTCTTTGACGTCGCACATTGGTGCCCCGGAGAAAGAGGTAGCCAGATAATGCTCGTGAAGGTTTAATTCAAGCTTTCACGTTATTTTTAGTTGCATCATTTCGCCGTTTTTGTACGTACAATATGGCATCGGCTCGCGAGCCACGTGACATGCTCGCGGGTCGACGTGAAGCTCGAGGTCAGAGACAGGGCTGGAGGGAGAGTCAGAGTACCGGGCGCCATCACCGCTGAGGTGGTCGGGGCGCAGCAATCTCCGGAAAATCCACTGCGCGGCGGAAATCGCTGCTGCACCCGACCACGAAGTCGGCGAGCTCGTTCTGTCGAGACACGACGCGCTGCTCAGCAGGGGGCGCGCGATTGCAATAGCATCGATCCTTCACGGCGAGCAGGGGAGATGCGACCGCATGCTGGCATTCCGGTTATCTGATCCGCGAATTCTTTGCAGCAACTGTCCTCGCGACGCCACCTCCGACCTCATCGAGCCTCGGCAGGATCTGCCACGCTGCGGTCGCATACGATGGCTTCCACGCGACGAGATCCATGGCTGCATTTCTGGGGGCCCGAGGATGCGGCGGGCAGCCGAGCTCTCGCGGCGTCGCTGGCGGCGGCAGGCATCGACGTTCGTCCGCTGGGCTCGGTACCGCCTGCGGGCGAAGGGGTCCTCTGCTTCTCGGGCATCGACCCGCAACTGTACCACTTCCTGCACGACGCGAGCCACAACCACGATGAGCGCATCCTCGCGATTCCATTCTCAGGCCTGGCGATCGACAGTCGTCAGGCGTGGGAGCTGTTGCACGCAGGCGCCTCGGACGTGCTGTCCTGGACGTCGGCCGCCGACATCGCCGCTCGAATAAAGGCGCGCTTCGAACATTGGCGTGCCGTCGATGTGCTGCTCGAACTCGCCGCCGGTCCAATCCAGCCTTGTCGGCACGAGTCCGGCGTGGCGTTCCGTCTTGCGGCGGATCGTCGAGGTCGCGCGCTTCACCGATGCGTCCGTTCTCCTGATCGGCGAGAGCGGGACCGGCAAGGAGCTGATCGCTCGTCTGATCCATGAGCTCGACGACCGAACGCCGAGCCGCGAATGCGTCATCCTGGACTGCACCACGATCGTTCCCGAGCTGTCCGGCAGCGAGTTTTTCGGCCATGAGCGTGGCGCGTTCACCGGCGCCGTCGCCATGCGGGAAGGCGCATTCGCTCTGGCCGACGGTGGAACGCTGTTTCTCGATGAAGTCGGAGAGCTGCCGATGGCGCTGCAAGCCCAGTTGCTGCGGGTCGTGCAGGAGGGCACCTACAAGCGCGTCGGAAGCAATACCTGGCATCGCACCGCGTTCCGCCTGGTATGCGCCACCAACAAGGATTTGCGCCGGGCCGTCGACGACGGTGAATTCCGCAACGACCTCTACTATCGGATCGCCAGCTGGGTCTTCGCAGTGCCGCCGCTGCGCGAGCGCCGAGAGGACATTCTGCCGCTGGCGCGGCATTTTCTGCGGACGTTCCGTCCCGACATCGAGACCGTCGATTTTGAGAGTCCGGTGTATGAATTCCTGCTCAACAGGTCTTATCCCGGCAATGTGCGCGATCTGCGGCAGCTCATCGCCCGTATCAGCAGCCGGCATGTCGGCAACGGATCGATTACCGTCGGCGACATTCCCGAGGACGAGCGTCCGACCGAAAATATCAGCATCGGCTGGCGCAATGGCGATTTCGAGCGCTGCGTCCGTCACGCGGTCCTGTCGGGCGCCGGATTGAAGGAGATCAGCCACGCTGCGGCCGACATGGCGATGCGCGTCGTTGTCAGCGAGGAGAACGGCAATCTCCGCCTCGCGGCCCGCCGGCTCGGGGTCACCGACCGCGCGCTGCAGATGCGCCGCGCCGCCCGGCGACCGCCGGGTGGGAAATCCTGATGTTCACTGCGCCGCCTGCTGGTAGAGCCAGGGATCGCGGTACTCGGACTGGAACGGCTCGGCCGCCGGGCGCGGTGCCACATGCGCAAGCGGCAGGCGGCGCCGCGGCGCGATCAGCCTGAGGAAATTGCCTCCCAGCACCAGGTCGGCGTCGGCCGACGAAAGGCCGAGCGCATGCACCTTCGCGAGCTCGACCCCGGGATGCAGCCATGGCCCGTCGGATCCGAACAGGATTTTTCCTGCACCGGCCCGCTCGACCGCCTGCTCGAGCAACTCGAAGCGGCGCACGCCCGATGTGTCCGTGTAGATATTGGGATGCCGTACCAGGTAGTCGATCAACGTGTGCTGCGCCCGCCAGTCGTCGGAGAAGCTGCCCATGTGCGGGATGATGAAGGAGACGTCCGGATACTCCGTCGCGATCAGCTCGACGATCGATACCTCTCCGATCGGATCGTACAGCACCGGGATGCGGAACACGCGCGCGACATCGCAAATCTCCCGGCTCAGGCGTGCGTCGTAGCGGTGCACCTTGATGCCGATGAAGCCGTACTGCTGCACGGCGACCTTGACCATGTCATACACGCGGCCGCGATCGCGCGCGGCGTGCACGAAGGCCAGCCCATAGAAGCGATCGGGGCGGCTCGCGACGATGCGCGCGACCTCCCGGTTCGCGACCGCATAGTCGGAATGAAAGGCCGCAAAGATCGCCGTGCGCTCGATACCGGCCCTGGCGGCCCAACGCAGGTACTTGTTGAGCGGCGCCGCGGTATCCCAGGGACCGGTGAGGCCGTCGCCTTTTCCGGCATGGCAGTGGCAATCGATGATCATGATTGCAGCCCCAAGCTCGCACCAACCATCGCCGCTCGCACCGCCGGCCGTCGGCCGTCCAGCGACGGCGCTGCCCGCGCCATCTGGTCGAGAAACGCGATGCTGGTCGCGATGCCCTTGAAGAAGGTCGGAAGGTGCATCTTCTCGTTCGGGCCGTGCAGCCGATCATCCGGCAGGGCAAAGCCCATGAGCACGGTCGGAATGCCGAGCTTCTCCTGGACCAAATTCACGATCGGAATGCTGCCGCCGCAGCGCAAGAACGTAGGCTTGACGCCGAAGCCCCGGTGATAGGCCGCAGCTGCGGCGCGGACCGCGGGATGATGCCGGTCGATGACGGCAGGCATGGCCGCGAGGTCGGTGCGAATGGCGTGGCGGACCGTCGGCGGGCAGACGCGGGCGACGTGATCTCGCAGCAGCCGGTCGATCTCATCGGGACGCTGATCCGGCACCAGGCGAAGGTTGATCTTGGCCGAGGCGCGGGACGGGATCACCGCCTTGACGCCTTTGCCCTGGTAGCCGCCGGTGATTCCGTTGATTGTGAGCGCCGGCCGGATCGTCGTGCGCTCGTAAAGCGAGAACCCTGCTTCGCCCCAGCCGTGCCTTGCGGCCGCATTCGCCAGGAGGTTTGTATCGGAGGGGCCGGACGCGCGCATGTAGGCGCGTTCCGGCGCGCTCAAGCGGCGGACCCGATCGTAGAAGCCGGCAATGGCGATGCGGCCGTTGGCGTCGTGCAGCCCCGCCAGGATCTCGCACAGCGCCTGTAGCGGGTTGTGGATCGCGCCTCCGAAATTGCCGGAGTGAAGATCCTCGTTGGGGCCGCGCAGCTCCATCTCGATGCTGAGGCTCCCGCGCAACAACTCGGTGATCACCGGCCGATCGGGCCCCAGCATCACATTGTCGGAGAGAACCATGGCGTCGGCCGCGAGCGCGTCGCGATGACGGTCCAGGAAGGCGGGCAGATTTGTGCTGCCGATCTCCTCCTCGCCCTCGAACAGGCATTTGACGTTGACCGGCAGTCGCCGCGTCGTGGCCAGGTAGGACTCGATGGCTTTGACATGGGTGAAGCACTGTCCCTTGTCGTCGGATGCGCCGCGTCCGAACAGATTGTCGCCGCGCCGGACTGGCTCGAACGGAGGCGAATGCCAGGCGGCCATCGGCTCTGCCGGCTGAACGTCGTAATGGCCGTAGATCAGAACCGTCGGCTGGCCCGGCGCGTGCAGCCAATCGGCATAGATGATCGGGTGTCCCGCGGTCGGCATCACCCGCGCATGCTCGAGTCCGATCTTGCGCAGCATCCCGGCGAGCCAATGGGCGCAATTGCGGACGTCGGCGGCATGCTGCGGTTGGCCGCCGACCGAGGGAAAGCGCACGAACTCGCTCAGCTCGGCGACGAATCGGGCCGCCTGCGAGCGCGCATAGGCGGCGGGCTCCTGGTGCTGCATCGCTCAACTCCATTACCAGCGGCTGCAGGCGTCGCCCGGTGCCCGAGCTCCTCCTATTGGCAGTTGGTCGCGCGCTTGGCAGCGGCATCGCAGCGTTCCAGCGCCTCCCTGCAGCGACGCAGGTCCAACAGGTACTTGCCTGCGGCGGCCGCATTGCAGATCGGATTTAGCTGGCACGCCACCAAGGCAACGCCGAGAATCCTAAGTCGCCTGGATCGCGCAACGACGTGTCTCCTCGACGCATTGATCGACCAATCGCGCCAACTCGGCTCTGTTGCAGGTCGGCGTGGTCGGAGGCGGTGGAACGACGACCGGCGGTGGAACTTGCGGTGGTGGCGTCGTAGGAGGCTGCGGCGGTGGCGTTGGTGGCTGGGGCGGCGGCACCGGCGGCCTGATCGGCTGCAGCTGCCGGGTCGACAGGAATACCTCGACGCGGCGATTGCGTGCCCCCGCCTCGGGCGTGCCGCTTCTGTCGATCAGCTCCGTTTCGCCCTTGCTGCTCGCGAGAATGAGGACTCTGGAGCTCAGGTTGCGTTGCTTGCGATCCAGTGCATTCGCGAGCTCGCGCCGAACTGCCAGCGCGCGCCTTTGGCCGAGGCCGAGGTTGTAGCTCGGCGGACCCTCCGGGTCGGTATGGCCGACCACGCGCACGGTCCGGATCGGCGTCGCGCTCTGCCAACTGTCGGCAATTCTCTGCGCCAGCTGGTCGATCGCCTGGCGGTGAAACGGCTCGAGGTCGGCGCGATCGAAGGCGAAGCGGTCGAGTCGGACAGCCGCCGGCTGGATCACATCGGGCGGAAGCACGACATCCTGCGTCGGTGGCGGCCCCGCACCCGCGGACACCAGTGCGCGCTCGGTCTGCGGCCCGACAATTCCATCGACCGATAGGTTCTGCCGCTGTTGGAACGTGCGGATCGCGCTCCGGGTCTGCGGGCCGATCACCCCGTCGACGGCGAGCGTCGCTCCGAGAATGCGGTTGAGCCCACTCTGCACCCAACGGACATAGGCCGGACTGTTGCGGCCTGTTTCCTGCTCCCAGGCAACTGACGCCTCGAATGCGCCAAAGCCGGATTCGTGTTGGTCGAGCTCGCCGCTCCATCCGCCCAATCCGGCTTCGAAGGAGAACACCTCCGGCTGAACGCTAAGTCCGTACTGCATGACATCCTCCGCCTTTTGGATCGATGCGTTCCAACCCCTCTTGCGTCGTCCTCCTGCACAAACCGGGCGGGTTGGGGAGTAAATTCGGCGATCAGGCGCGCCGCACGCGGTTCAAGACTTGCGCCGCAAGTGTTCGTACAGCTGGTGTCGGATCCCTCTGACGGATGTCGCCAATCTTGGCCAACAGCGCGCCGTTCGATTTCGTCGCCGCTGCTTTCAATGCCGTCTTGCGTACGCCGGGGTCCCTGTCGTTGAGTAACGTCATCAGCACACCGGCGGCCGCGGGCCGCGCGACGTTCTTGATCGCGCCGGCAACGGCCAGGCGCACCCGCGGCGAGGCATGCCTGGCCGCGTCGCGCAGCACCGCGGTGGCGCGCTCGTCGTCGATGCGGCTCGCCAGTGACGCGGCCTTGGTCCCGAAGTATTCGTCGCCGCTGGCAATGAGCGTTTGCAGATGCGGCAGGATTTGCGGGCCGAGCCGGGCCAATGCCGCATAGTTCGGCTCCTCCGCATCCAGCAATCTGCGAAATCTGCTCGAGGGTAACGGCCATGGTTTCCTCCTTCAGCAGTCGACGGTCAGCTGGCTTCGATCCATGATCGCGCTCTCCGACTGGATGAGCGTCGGGATGGTGCGAAGCAGTCCGGTGCCGCAGCCGGTCATAAGTCGTGTCGGAACGAAGGCGGGATCATCGCATGGTTCAGAACTGACGTGATTGAGGCCGAGGACATGCCCGATCTCATGTGCCAGCGTCCATTGCGATGCTATTTCGGTGATGACGGCGCCCGGCCGCCCGTTCGGATGCGCTGCGCATCCGTTCAGAACATCGGGACTGGTCTGCCGGACGAAATACGCCACGACCTCGTTGATCCGCACATTGTTGCGATTGCCGAACAGCTGTTGTTGCTCGGTCGAGACGCCGCCTCGCACGCATTCGCCGACGTCGATGGCGTCGTTGCCGTCGAGATTGGGCGTGGTCGGCAGCTGCTCGGTCGAGGCGAGCTCCACCAGGATCCCGGCGGCTCCATAGATCCTCTTCATGTTCTCGAGCATGGTGTTGATCGTGGTCCGCAGCGGCCGGAAGCCCGGCAGGATCTTGAAATGGACGCGCAGCCGCGACTTGAACGGCGGGCAGCCTCGCCGCGGAGGTGGGGGAGGGGGCGGCGGGGGTGGAACTTTCGGAATCTCCACGAACACTTCGACCTTGCGGCTCGCCGGAGCGTTCGTCGGGATCGCGTCCAGCTCCCCGCGTGATCCGACGGTGAAGTCGAGCCGTGCCGACAGTCCCGGACTGATGCGCTCGATAGCCGCGCGCAGGTCGCGCTGCACCGCTTCGGCACGCCGCTGCCCGAGCCCGATATTGTACTGGTCATCGCCGACCTTGTCGGTGTGGCCGATGATGCGCACCCGCCGGACCGGCTGCCGCGTCGGCTGGCTGATGACGATGCATTGCGCGATCCGCTCGATCAGCTGCGCATGATTGGGACGGGTCCGATCCCGATCGAATTCGAAACTGTCGAGCACCGTGGGAAAGGCCAAGCCGTCGCAGGCATCGTGCGGGGGGCGACCGCCGCCGCCACCCGCGAGTGCGGCCCTGAGCGCGGCCTCCGGTCAGCCGGGCCGACGACGCCATCGACCGCAAGGCCCTGCCGTTGCTGGAAGGTGCGGATGGCGCTGCGCGTCGCCGGGCCAACCACGCCGTCGACGGTGAGCTGCAGGCCGAGGACGCGGTTGAGGGCGTCCTGCACCCAGCGCATCCCGGTGAGACCGCTCTGCTCCTCCTCGAAGGCAAACGGCGCCTCGGCGCTGAACCCTTCCAGTTCGCCAAACCCGGATTCCAGCTCGCCGAAGGCCGCTTCGCGATCGCCGAGCTCGCTCTCCCATTCGCCGACGCCGGCTTCCCACTCGCCCGGTTGTGCTTCGTATTCGAACAGTTCCGGCTGGATTTCGAGATCGTACCTCATGGAACGCTCCATCGATCTTTGCCGCCACGCATCACGGTTTCGTCAGAAACTCCTGCGCTGACGGTGGACACCCGAACCAAAACTCGTCTGCGAGCCGCACGGGCAGGGCGCACCCTGGCGGCAGCTCGAGCAACCGCAGGACGTCGCACTGGAGGGGACCGCCTCGAAGCTGGTCTGCTCCGCCTCGTATTCGAACACCTCCGGCTGAATACCGGGCGCGCTCACGGTTTGGCGGCTGGCTCGATCGCCGACCTTGATGACGGCGAAATAGTTCGGGCTGACAATTCGTCCCTGCGCATCCGTCGCCACCGGCGTCATCGAAACCGAGTTGCTGACATTGCCGCCGATCGTCATCAGGCGGTTGGGTCTGACGTCCGTGACGATGTCGCAGTGCGTCAGCATCCCTCGACGGATGTTGTCGTAGGTCGCCCCACTGCCGGCGCGGCTCTTGCACACGAGATCGCCGACCTGCGGCGCCACCTCGCTGACACGATAGGCCTTGAACGGGTTGTCGTTGTTGGCGATCCGATTGTCTTTCGCGGCTTTGATGTAAGCCGCATGCGCCGCCGCATACCTGAACGCTCGGCCGGCGCCGGCCCTTCTCATCACCCACGACATGAACGCTGCGCTCCAGGGGTGGCGCGACCACCACTGGGAGCCGTCGGGACGAAAGCCCACTCCGGTCCGCCAATAGTCCTCCAGGACGGACCGCATGCGCGGGGACAACTCCTTGATCGCCCCTTGATTCCACCTGTTCCATTCCTGGGTGGCGATCGCCACGGCCCGCGCTCCGAGATCGCGTGAGGATGGTGCGGTCGATGGAGCATCGGCGGCGCCTCCGGCAGGGCCTAACTCGCCGGCCGTCGCCGACGCACGTAGGCTTCTGGCGCGAGCGAAGAGCTTCTCGACATTTTCGATCCCGCGCATCGGATCCCACGTGCCTTTGAACCGACGCTTGATCTCCTGCATGAGCGGTTGCCGGCGACGGACCACGTAATCCCTGAACTCCTGCCATGTCGTCGGCCTGAAGCCCTGCTGCTTCATGTCGTCGACGATGACGGTGACGCCGCCCGGCAGCCAGTGCAGCAATTTCACGATGTGCCAGAAGAGATCGGTGCCATAAGTAAAGCCGAGCGCGCTGGCCCGCCTGGCGCGCATCCGCACCATCGCGATGCCGGCCGTGACGGAATAGTCGGGATCGACGCTGAGACGTCGGTGATCGATATTCAGGCTCTTCGAACTCGCCGGGATGCAGCTGGAAATATCCGCGCTCATCCAGGCTGGTCGTGACCCCGATGCGTCCGCCGGATTCGACGGCGATCCATCCGAGAAGGAAGTCGAGCGGAATGTCGCCGCGGTGCCGGTTGAGCAGCGGGAGCAGTCTGGACACCCAGTTGCTCGCCGCTCCCGCGGATGAAGGCGCGGCCGGAACGGACGGGGTAGCCGGGGTTGAGGGAGCAGCCGGAATTGGTGTGCTCGCCGGGGCTGAGCCGCGGAGGCTTTTGGCGCGTGCAAAAAGCTTTTCGACGTTTTGGATCCCGCGCATCGGATCCCACGTGCCTTTGAACCGTCGCTTGATCTCCTGCATGAGCGGTTGCCGGCGACGCGCGACATGGTCCCTGAACTCCTGCCATGTCGTCGGCCTGAAACCCTGCTGCTTCATGTCGTCGACGATGACGGTCACGCCGCCCGGCAGCCAGTGCAGCAGCTTCACGATGTGCCAGAACAGATCGCTGCCATAGCTGAAGCCGAGCGCGCTGGCGCGCCTTGCGCGCATGCGCACCATCGCGATGCCGGCCTTGATGGAATACTCGGGGTCCACGCTGAGACGTCGGTGATCGACATTCAAGCTCTTCGACTCGCCGGGATGCAGCTGGAAATATCCGCGCTCATCCAGGCTGGTCGTGACCCCGATGCGTCCGCCGGACTCGACGGCGATCCATCCGAGCAGGAAGTCGAGCGGGATGTCGCCGCGGTGCCGATTGAGCAGCGGGACCAACGTGGACACCGAGTTGCCCGACGCTTCCGCCTGCCATGCCTCCAATTCGCCCGGCGCGGCTTCGAACGCGAAGGTTTCCGGCTGGAAAAATTCCTCAGCGGGCGGCTCGTCTTGCGCCGGCGGAGCACCGTCCATCGGCTCGCTCGGTGGTTCGGTATCCGTTGGCTCGGCCGCTGTCGGCTCCTGCGGCTCGGGGGCTGCTGGCTCAGGAGCGGCTGGTTCGGCATACGCAGGCTCCGCCTGCGCAGGTCCGCCACCCGACTGTCTACCCGACGGCGGCGCGGGCGGTTCGGCAGGAGGCGGTTGCGTAAGTGGCGGCTGAGCGAGCCACGGGCCCCAGGCCGGCAAGATGACCGGAAAAACCGGCCGCGCCGGAGGGCGAGGCCTGAACGGAAAACGCGGGCGGAGCTGCAACAGCGGCGACCGCGGTGTTCGAAGAGAGCGCGCGGGCGGTGGCGGACGAACCATGCCGCGACGGGCAGGCCCCCTGGCGCGCCGGCGGCGGCCGAGCTCGGTCTCCGATTCCATTTCCATATTGCCGAGCTCGGACCTCTCGGGGCTGAGCTCGTTGCCCCAAGCCTCGAAGTCGAATGGCGCATTCATGACACCCTCGCTGGAGCTGCATCGGTGACGAGATCGGCGCTGGTGGCGCGTCCGATCGCTTCCACGGCTTGGTCGATGTCGGAGGAGGCGTGCAGCACGGTGACCAGCATTGCGACGCGTGGGCCGAGGCCGCGACAGCCGGCGATCGCCACCGTGCGGATGCCGAGCTGCAGCAGGCGGCCGTGCAACGTCGCCGCGTCCAGGTGGCGCGGCGGCTTGATCGTCACCGTGGGAAAGAGCCCGCGCCCCGCGGTAATGCCGATGCGCCGCAGGCCGAGGTGGAGTCGCCGAACCAAGGCGAGCAGGTGCATCCGCCAACTGTCGCCGTCCACATGGTTCACCATCAGCGCGCGTTCGGCGGCGCGGATCAGCGGTACCGCGGGCGGGCTGCTGTGAACCCGCGTTTCGCTCTGCTCCTCGAAGCGTCCCACCAAGGCCGCGCTGCCGGCGAGCACGGCGATCGGGACGCCGAAACCTTTGGCGAGCGAGCTGCCGGCGATCACGCGCCGGGAGTTGATCCCGGCGTGTCGCAGCGAGCCGCCGCCATCGTAGCCGTAAGGGACGGCTGCGTTCGGACGCTCGCCGAGGATTCCGAGCGCCTGCGTATCGTCGAGGACCAGGTAGCCGCGTCGGCGCTCGACGTGATCGAGGTATCGATCGAGCGGCGCTGCCTTGCCGCATTTCGGGCAGAAGCCATCGGCCACGATAACAGGATACCCGCCGGCTGCACGGTCGCGTTCGATCAACTCGCGGGCCGCCGCGGCATCGTGATGCGGAAAGCTTTGCACCGGAATGCCGCGCGCCGCCGCTCGCTCGACGCCCCAGCGCGCAATCGCGTAGCTGCCCGCATCCATGTAGATCCTCACTCGATCGCGTGCCAGAACTCCGAACAGATCCCAGAACAGGTGCAGCGTCGAAGGAAGCAGCGTGCCGCGCTCGCAGCCCTGCAGCTTCGCCAATTCACGTGCGACGGCGCCGGCATCGGGTGGCGGCTCGAGCGCCGCCGGCTTGCCCGTCGTAAGCTCCAGCCAGGGGCGCAACGACGGGCTTGGGTGGCGCAGTCCCAGATAGAGCGCCGATGTGAAGTCGAGCACTGGTGCCGCATCTCAGCGCACTCGCTGGGTCGCCAGCCGCTTCTGCAGGTGGATGGACGGCATGGTGGTGTCGACGGTGTCGGGATTGGTGAGGTCGACGCCGGCGACCGCGCGATAGGCGTGCAGGTAGCCCTGGATTTCCGGCCGCCAGTAACGGGCCCAGTTCTTGGCGTAGTTCTCGTCGTTGATGCCGATCCAGTCGCCGTAGCGGACCGAGAGCAAAATCTGCTCGCCGTAAACGCCGAGATCGCGGAAGTGCGTGACCGTGACGTTGGACCAGCCCTGCAGCGTCTTCATTGTGTCGACCTGCGGCATCCACGGCTCCTTGTAAGGAACCATGGGACGGCTCTGCAGGAAGTCGCGCATCTCCGGCCGCGCCAACAGCCATTGCTGCATCAGCATCTCCGTGCGCGCAGTCCACGGCAGATCGCCGAACTGGTTGTGCGCGCCCTGCGCCAGCACCAGGTGCACCTCCTTGAGTGCGTTGAGCAGCGGGAAGCCGTCGGCGATCACCGTCGTGTCGTTGTCCTCCTTGTAGAACACCGAGCAGAGATGCAGCAGGTTGTGGAAGGCTTCGACGAATTTCGACCGGCTGTCCGCGGTCCGCAGCGTCGGCACCGCCTTGCCGTACATGGCCAGGCCGTATTGATGGTCGTACTCGTACGCGCGCCGCTGCAGCGTCAGCCGGTTCTACTCGTCCTGCACGTATCCCCACAGCAGGTTGTTGAGCGGTCGCAGCGGGTCGATCTCGAGATGGGCGAGCGGATCGCGATCGCCCGGCCCGCGTACGTTCTGGAAGCGGCGGCTGATGGCGGCCATGGTCTGCACCAGCATGCCTTCCTCGTGCCAGTACGACCAGATCAGCTCGATCAGGCTCGGGTTGACCGCCCGCGCCTTGAGCAGCCCGTAGGAATGCGTCGTGGCCGGCGGCTGCTTGTCCTCGTCGGGGAATGCCACCGCGATGACACGTTCGAGATACGGAAGACGGTGGTTGGGGCTGAGATACAACGTCAGCTGCTGCCGGATCTTGTCCTGCGTCACCGGCTCGCCGAGACGTGCCGATTCTTCCTCCGCGTCGAACGGTCGCTGATGCGGGTATGAGTGGGTGTCGCTGAAGCTGGCCACGCCAGCCTCGAGGAGAAGGAAGACCTGCGTCGCAGTCTTCAGCAGCTCATAGGCGCCGACGCCGTACACGAACGGTAGCGAACTGATGAGCTGGCCCTTGAGCACCGCGCTGCCCGGCAGGGTGTCCGGGACCTGGCTGCCGGGAGGGGCACCGGGCGCGGGCAGACCCAGGACATTGTCGATGAAGGTCTGGTAGCCGCTTCCCGCATAGTTGAGCCGCGTGTTGCGGATGTCGATCCACAGCGGCACGTCCTTGGTCAGTGGCACGTCGGAGCGCCTCAGCGTGACGCCGAGCTGGCCGCCGATATGTTGCGTCACTGCCGGCAATACGTTGACGCTGCCCGTGGCGGTGATGCTCGGGCTGCCCACCTCGCTCAACGTTGCCCTCACGTTGACCTTCCCGAGCACGCCTTCGGTGAGCAGGAGAACCTCGTTCCGCTCTCCGGTGTCCTGCATGAGCTTGCCGCGGTCCGGGACCCACTCGAGCTCGGTATCCTTCGCTACTCGCTTCAGGTCGTAGTCCGCCCGAAACGTTGCCGGGTTGCCGGCCACGATCTGGGTGCATTCATGCCCTTCCCGATCAAGGACGGTGAGCGTCAGTCCGACTTCGACTTTGAAATTGACCTCTCTCTCCCGGCCGGCGACGACATCGACATTCCTGGACTCGGGCGTCGCTCCGAAAGCCGGACAACTCACCTTGTAAGCTCCAGGAGGCACGTGAGCGATGTAGCTGCCGTCCTTCTCGGTTACCGCCTTATGCGGATAACCCTTGTCGGCTGCTCTCTCGAGGATCACTTCCGCTCCGAAGACTGGATTATTCGGGTGCCCCTTGGGTCCCGTATCGATGACGGTTCCCTTGATCGCTCCGGTCTCTGACTTGGTGCTGAGTTGGTTTGCCATGCGAACCTCCTTTGTAGCCATCACGCTGCAGCTGCGCGCGCCATGGGCGCCGCGGCACAGATTTCCGACATGTTCACCGTGGCGCGCAGCGCCCAGTGAGTGAGAAGCTTGGCGAGCAGCTCGCTCTCGGTCTCCGGGGCGAGCTTGCCGTCGGCGCGCGCTTGGCCGATCACCGCGAAAACGAGACACGGTGCGGCCCGATACATGTGCGAGGGTTGCGCCAGCCAGAGCTGGTAGAGCGCGGCCAGCCGCGCCGGCTGGCGCTCCGCGGTGTCCATCACTTCCTTGAGTGAGTGGCCGCGCAGCGACTTCGGCCGATGATTGACCAGCAGCGCGACGAAGCTCGGCATCGTTGCCAGGAGCTGCTCGAGCAGGCTTTGCGCCTGCGGCGCCAGGCCGACCGGCGGATAGAGAGTGTCCCAGATCTCGCTCACACGCTGCCACTGTGGATGCGGGTAGAGCGCGTCACCGATGGCGGCGCTGAGCTTGACCCTTATCCACGGAATCGGATGCGGGTCGTCGACGTTGAGGCGGAACACGAACACCCGCGGCAGGCTGACCACGCCCATCAAGCCGTAGGTCGAGCCGATGCCGATCCGCGCCACCGACCAGAAATCCGACACGATCTCCGATATCCAGCGTTCCCACATCTGCCACGCGATGCGTCCGGGATTGGCGCCGCGTTGCAGGCCCTGCAGCACCGGCCGCAGCGATTCGACGAGACCGAGCAGCGCAGACGCCTGGTGCCCAACCTCGTGCACCAGCGAGGATGCGACGCCGCTGCCGACCATTCGCTCGCGCGGCACGCGCACGACGGCGACCGGATTCTCGCCGCCGCCCGGCATGCGCGTGCGCGCCCGCCGGATGGCGGCGCCGATATCGCGGTCGAGATAGCAGATGATCGGCGGCGACGCGTAATACGCGGGCATCGCGAGCGCGTCCGCGGCGACCACGTCGAGACCCGACAGCCACACGCCGGTGTCCGTTTCGCTGCGTTGCGTGATGACGTCGGAGAACATGTCGAACTGCGTCAGCACGATGTTGAACTTGAGGCGCAGGAAGGTGAAACGCCGCTGCGCCTGCGCCGCCGTTGCAGGCGCGCTCTCCGGCCGGGCGAGCCATCGCAGATACGCGTGCAGCAGGCGGCGCAGCTCGCGCCGCCCGGCGACGAGATACTTCTCGATCGCGCTCTGTGCCGACGGGAAGAGCGCGGCTGCGGGCAGCATCAATTCCTGAAGCGTGAACGACTTGACGCGGGCGAGCCGGGTCAAGAGCGCTCGCGTCTCCAGCGCAAGCAGTTGCTTCGCGTGCGAATCGACGACCATCGCGCGCCCCTACACGCCGAGCAGAACGATCCGGTTGCCACGGCGCAGCCAGCGTCCGCTGCGGCCGCCGACGCCGCCATTGCCGTTACCCGCGCCGACGCCGCGCCCCGCTGCCTGCAGCAGGCCCGGCGCCAGCGACTGGACGGCTTGCGTGACTGCGCTTTGCGCAATCGTGCGCGGATCCGCCGACGGCGCCGCCGCGGTGGCCCGCTGCACGGCATTGGCTGCGAGCCGCACGAACTGCTTCGCGCCCTCGAACTCGCGGTCCTCCTGGTTCATCATCTCGGCTTCGAGCCCGAGCGCGCTTCCTGCCATCGAGGCAAGATTGCTGCCGAGCTGGGCGCCGATCGGACCGCCGACGAAGGTGCCGAGCGCGCCGCCGGCCAGCGGCAGCGCCTTCTTCACGACGCCCTTGAGCATGCCGCCGACCGCCCGGCCGATCGGTGAACGGACAACCTTGCCGATCGTGCTTCCGACCCTGCGGATCAGGTTGCCGAGAAACCGGTCGAGCTCCTGCTCGTCGCGGACCTCGAGCAGCTCGGCGCTGAGCTCCAGCAGCTCGCCTTCGCCCAATACCTCGCCGCTGTATTCGCCTTCCGTTTCATACTGCTCGTACTCGAAGTATTCCGTCTCCGGGTTGAGCTCGAGTTGGGTTCGATCGAAATCATGCATGATGTCCTCCGCATGTTTGACAGTGGATCATTGGACGGTTGCCCTTGCGGGCGGCTAGCAATTGACGACCAGGATGTTCCTCCCCCGGCGCAACCAGCGGCCGCCGGGGCCGGTGCGCCGCGCTGGCGTGCTCAATCCCGGGCCTCGCAGCAATCCGGGCGCGAACCGTCGCGCTGCGATCATCGTGGCGGATCGGGCGGCGGCGATTGGATCGGGGGAAGACGATTGGGCGGCGTTTTTCACCGCCTCGCCGGCGAAACGGACGAATTGCCGTGCCGCCTCAAACTCGCGGTCCTCCTGGCTCAGGCCTTCGAGCTCGAGGCCGAGCGCGCTGCCGGCCATGGACGCGAGACCGCCGCCGATCGCGGTGCCGAGCGGGCCGGCGACGAAGGTGCCGAGCGCGCCGCCGGCAACCGGCAGCGCGGTCTTGAGCACGCCTTTCAGGGTGCCGCCGATGGCCTGCCCGATCGGCGAGCGCACCACCGTGCCGACGGCGCTACCGACCTTCTTGATCAGGTTGCCGAGAAAGCGGTCGAGCTCCTGCTCGTCGCGCACTTCGAGCAATTCGGCGGCGAACTCCATCTCGTCGGTTTCGCCGAGAACCCCGCCACCGCTTTCCCCCGACCATTCGAGCTGCTCGCTTTCGAACAGCTCGAGCTCGGGTTGGTACTCGGTGAGGGGACTAGCCATGACTGGCTCCTTACGGTGCTGACGCGCGATCGCGCTGCGCTGCGGTTGCCGTCGTCACCTCATGGCAAACGGCGTGCCACGCGTCGCAACATTGATTCTCAATGGGATTCCGCTGCGCAGCTCGTCAGCACCGCGAAGCTGGCTTCGCGCGTAACGCGCTCGCGCGAGGGTTTGCCGAAGACAGCTTCGGGCGCAAAGACGCGGGCGCGTCAGCCGCTAACGGAGAGAGCCTCTGGCCCGCGTTGAACGCATGGCCGCAAAACTCCGCGGCAAGCCCGGTCGATAAGGCATCGACACCGCCTGGGAAGTTTTTCAGGCGTCGTGCGCCGCCCTGTTTGCCCGAAGCATGTTGATGAACAGCTCGCCTTGCTCGATCGCGTCGTCGAGCGCGACGTGGGTGTGCGCGCGATCCGGAAACCACGCCTTTGGCATGTTGCGCTTCACCAACTCGCGGTACGGCAGATTCAAGCATGCCATTGCGTAGCTCTTGATATCGAGCGCAGAGAAGGAGAACGGACTGCGTCCGACAAAGCGGATCATGTACCAATACATGAACAGGAAATCGAAACCGGCGGGATACGCCACGAACACCGGCTTGCCGGGGAGGCCTTCCGTCCATTCGACGAACCGCCCGAGTGCCGATTCCGGCGTCTGCAGGTTCACGCGAGTTTCCGCATAGGCCGCTTGGTTGTCCGCCCAAAATTCCGTGGTCGCCGGATCCGGCGCGGCGCCATCGAGCAGCACGAGGTTCGCCTGGTTCGTGCCGAGCATCTCACCGCGCTCGGAGAAGGCCGCGGCGCCGAATGACAGCATCGAATGCGGTCCGGGAATCGGCCCGTCCGTTTCCACGTCGACGCTGACGTATGTCTCTGCCACGAGCCGCCTCCGCTGTCGCGTCCGATCAAGATGTGAGTTGCAGGCAGCCTACCGGATGGTCGCCGGCGAGCGGTTGTGCCGCAGCCGCTCGCCGTCAGCCCGAAGGAGACGCATGCGATCCCTGATTCCGCGACCGCATCAGTAGCTGCCGTGAAGGCCGGCGATCTTCCAGCCGCCCTCGTCCTTGACGTAGCACATTTGCGGCCCGAAGAGATCGCGGATCGCGTTCTCCGCGACGTAGCCGGTCTTGCCGGACGGCGTGATGACCTTCAAGAAGGAGTCCGCGTCGGCGTCGTCGTCGAGCACGCGCACCAGATGGAGGCCGAGCTTGTCGACCACCGGAGGACGCGACAGCGGCCGCGCGTACACCTCGACGCCGTCACGGAGCGGATAGACCCAGTTGGATGTTTCGGTCTGCGTCGCTTCGAGAAGCTCGTCGGCGGCCTTCTCGTCGTGGGCGGGACGGGCGGGCGCGCAGATCACGCCCGGCATGCTCGGGGTCGGGCATGGCGGTGGTCTCGGCCGTGTAGTCGAAGATGACCACCCAGCCGGGTGCGTCGTTGTCGTCGAGACCGACCGCCTCGGCCAGGTTGTCGATCGCGGGCTTGCTCCGGTCGGCGACGTCCTTGTCTCCCGGAATCCAGAAGAAGCTCGCGGCGACCAGCGGCGCGAGCGCGGCGCGGTCGCGCTTCTGGGCGATGCCGGCGAGCTGCTTGCGGAACTCGTCGAAGCTTGCATCGCTCATCGGTGTCGGCAGCGTGATGGCGACCGCCTTGTACGGCCCCGGCTTCACCCGCGGTTGTGGCGTGGTGGGCGCTTGTGGCTGGGCCGGTGCCTGCGCCGGCACCGAATCCGGTGCGAGCGCGCCGATGATCACAAGCGCGGTTGCGACCATCACGGTGGAAAATACACGCGGGTACGGCATCGCAAATCTCCCGAAGCTCGAGGCGGGCATGCTAACGCCGGAATTGCGACAAATACGCGAGCGGCAACGGGAAAATCCGCCTCGGGTTATTTTCGGAAATGTTATGGGATTTTGGTCGGAGCGCCGAGATTTGAACTCGGGACCCCCAGTCCCCCAGACTGGTGCGCTAACCGGGCTGCGCTACGCTCCGCCAAGTCGGTCGGCGCGAAGCTCTACGCTGGTGAAGCCGTTCGCGCAAGAGCGGGCCGGCCGTCTGCTATCGGCTCGCGATCACATCGTTCTACCGCGCGGGCATGCTGACCGGCTGTGCGCCGCCACAGTCACCCTCGAACCGAGATATTGCAGTCCGCGGGTCAGGATGGCCTTCAGCCATCCTTGCGCCGGCCGTTCAACGACGCGCCAGACCAGCCACGAGCCCAACAGCATCGCCAGCATCACCGCCGCGATCAGGACCGCAGGAGCGGCCCGGTCGGCGAACGTGTTGAGCAGCATGTAGCCGATGTGCTGATGCAGCAGATACAACGGATAGGTCAGCCCGCCGACGGCGACGATCACGCCGGGCGGAACGGGCAGTCGCGGCACCCGCATGGCGAGGGCGACCGCTCCGATCGATGCGAGACTGATCGCCGCGATCACCAGATTGTCGAGATCGGTCCGGTAGTGCGCCCGATCCCAGGCCGCGCCGATGAAGGCCTGATCGATCGCCGTGAGGGCCGCCAGCGCGAGCAGCAGCATGACCGTGCGATCGCGCCGGCCGCGGAAGATTTCATAGAGCACGAGGCCGGCGCAGAAGAAGCCGCTCTGGTCGGTCACGAACAGGCGGCGCAGAAGCCCGGAATGCAGCACGGTTTCGTTGACGATCGAGATGGCGACCCAAACGATGACGATGCCGACGATCTGGCGCCGGAACAGACCGAGCGACATCAGCAAGAACACCCAGCCGTAAAACGTGATCTCGTTGACGATCGACCAGTAGGCGCCGTCCATGAAGGGCTGCTTCAAGCCCGGTGCGACGATGATCAGGTTCGCGAGCCACTGTCCGGCGCCGGCCTCGAAGCGCGGCGCCCCGATCGCAAGCGTGATCACGAACGTCAAGGTCATGCAGAACAGGAAGGCCGGATAGATGCGCGCCACCCGCGCGATGGCGAAGCCGGTCGCGGTCCGTCCTTCGGCCGAGTAGGCGATCACGAAGCCGCTGATGACGAAGAACAGCTGGACGCCGAGCGAGCCGTACTTTGCAAGCGGGACCAGCGCCGGCAGCGAGATATCGGTGAAGCCGTCGGCGGCGGCGCCGCGGAAGGCGTAATGGTAGAGCAGGACGGCGAGCACCGCGATCAGGCGCAGCAGATCGAGCGTGTCGAGTCGGTCGCGCTCCGCGACAGGTGCGATGGCAGTCGTCAAATCCCGCTCTCCCGGTCCGCCTTCGCCGCCAACCATCCGTCGGCAGCGGCTGGCGCGCATGAATGCATGGAGCGCGATGCAAGGAGCGCGCCGGATCGGGCGTCCTGAATCAGGACACTAACGTCGGGAAGGCCGGGTCGATGTCGCGAGCGAGCGGCCGGTTATGCCGCCAACCGGTAGCCGGGGACGTGCAGGCTTCGGCGGTAGGCCACCGACGCCGCCATCAGTCCCCACAGCACGCCGAGGATGAGGTAATAGTGGCGCCAGTGGTCGATATCGATGATGGCGCTTTCGACGATCGTCCCGACATAGGCGACGTAGACGGCCTGGTAGGTGGACCGCCACGGCGTCGGCATGGCGACGAAGCGCACCCCGAAGAAAACCGTGACCAGGGAGAGCGTCGGATAGGCGATGCCGCCCAGCCATCCGCCGGTCATGAACGCGTTCAGGAAGGTGTTGTGCGGATCCTCGGGGAAAAAGCGATTGAATTGCAGCGGCCCGAGGCCGAACGGCTGATCGAGCGCCAGTTGAAATCCCAGGATGTAGCGGCCGAAGCGTCCCAGGTGTCCCACGTCGTAGCTCTGGTCGAGGCTCGCGCGCACCTCGAACAGCTCGGCGACCTTGCCGACCGACAGGAGCGCGGCGACGAACGCCGCCATGACGAATACGCCCACGAGGCGTCAGCGCGATGATGCGAAACCGCTGCTGCGGCGAAGCGGCTGGTGATGAAGGTGAGCCACATCAGCAGGACCGCGCACAGGGCGAACTGGCCCCAGGCCGCGCGCGAGAACGACAGCAGCAGAGCGGCCATGAGGATGAGCAGCACCACGCTGGCGCGCACCATCTCGGAGAGGCGGCCGACGAGCACGCGCTGGAATGCGAGCAGTGCGGGCAGTATCACGAAGGCGCTGAGCACGTTGGGGTCGTTGAAGGTGCCGCGGGCGCGACTGTAGCGCAGGAACATGTCGGAGACGCCCGCCGAACGCGTGGAAATAGGCGCCGATGCCGACCAGCGAGGCGATCACGGCGGCCGCGACGTAGCCGCGCATGATGAGGTCGAGCCGCTGCTCGGTGTTGGTGGCGAGCACGGCGGCGTAGAAGACCGCGGTCACCGCCAGGTAGGCCGACACGCCGACCCAGATCACCGGCTTCGGCTGGTCGATCACCTGCAGCACCGCCATGGCGTAGCCGATATTCAGGAGAACGAGCAGCAGCAGGAGCGGCGTCAGCGCGCGCGGCACCGACAGGCCGGTCAGGGCGAACACGAAGATGGTGAGGAGCCCGACGACCTCGTAGGGGCTGGGCTCGATGAACACGAAGGCGCCGGAGAACGCCATCAGCCACAGCAGCGCGCCGCGCAGCGACTCGGTGGCGAGGCGCGGCCCGCTGAGCCGCGCTCGCCGGCGTTGCGGCAGCGAGCGACATCAGTAGGCGTTCTCGGTCTTGGCCAGCGCGAGCGGCGTCATCGCAAGGATGTAGAGGTCGAACAGCACCGACCAGTTCTCGATGTAGTAGAGATCGTGCTCGACGCGGCGCTGGATCTTCTCGTGGGTGTCGGTCTCCCCGCGCCAGCCGTTGACCTGGGCCCAGCCGGTGATGCCGGGCTTGACGCGGTGGCGCGCGAAATAGCCGTCCACCGCTTCGTCGTAGAGGCGGTTCTCGGCCTTGGCGTGGACCGCGTGCGGACGCGGTCCGACCAGCGACAGGTTGCCCTTGAACACCACGTTGAAGAGCTGCGGCAACTCGTCGATGCGAGGTCTTGCGGATGAAGCGGCCGACGCGGGTGACGCGCGGATCGCTCTTGCTCGACCAGCTTGGTGGCGGTGGCGTCGCATTGCTCGACATACATCGAGCGGAACTTGTAGACCTCGATCAGCTCGTTGTTGAAGCCGTAGCGCTTCTGCTTGAACAGCACCGGGCCGCGGCTGTCGAGCTTGATGGCGATCGCGGTGATCAGCATGATCGGCGCCGTCGCCAGCAGCAGCAGGCTGCCGACGATCTTGTCGAACAGCCATTTCATCACCACGTCCCAGTCGGTGATCGGCTTGTCGAAGACGTCGAGCACCGGGACGTTGCCGATATACGAATAGGCGCGCGGCCGGAAACGCAGCTTGTTCGAATGCGCCGACAGCCGGATGTCGACCGGCAGCACCCAGAGCTTCTTGAGCATCTGCAGGATGCGGCCCTCGGCCGAGATCGGCAGCGAGAAGATCACCAGGTCGATGCGGGTGCGGCGCGCGAACTCGACCAGCTCGTCGACGGTGCCGAGCTTCTGGCGGTCCGCGGTCGTCGCCGGGCGCGCGGTCGTCGCCGCGATCGTCGAACACGCCGACCACGCGGACGTCGGAATCGCGCTGCGACGCCAGCGACTTGATCAACGCATCGCCGCGGTCGTCGGCGCCGACCACGACGGTGCGGCGGTCGAGCCGGCCTTCGCGCGTCCAGCGGCGCACCAGCAGGAACAGCGCGCGCCGAAAGCCGATCAGCACCACGAGGCCGGCGACGTAGAAGCTGCCGAGCCAGATGCGCGAGTACTGATCGCCGATCTTGGCGAAGAAGGTGACGCCGATCGCGATCAGGAACACGACCGACCAGGCGGAGGCGAGCCGGAAATACTGCTTCTCGTAACCGCGGAACGCCTGCACCTGATAGATGTCGGCGGCCTGGAAGGCGAGCATCGCCAGCACGGCGACGCCCAGGATGGCCGAGACGTAGTGCCACTCGAAGCCGTCGATCGGGACCACGTAGGCGAGGTAGACCGCAAGCCCGACCAGCGCGGTGAGCGCAAACTCGATCATCCGCACCGCGCCGGCGAGCACGATCGGCGAATAGGCGGCGGCGGTCGGCTGGGCGGCGACCTTGAGCGCCGCCGGCGACAGCTTCCTCGGTCGGCTCGCCGGGATGGCGGTCCGGTCGGCGGTTGCGGTCACGGCGGAAGCCGCGTTCATGATCTTGCGCGAGTCGAATTCGAGCATGGTCTCGCCTGAGCTGATGCGAATGCGAGCCGATCCGCCACCTCGGCTCCCTCAATCCCCATGGTGGGTTAGCGAAAAAGCTTCAAGAAATGCTTAGGCCGATATCGAAAAATTCGATAATTCCTTAACCATGGCGGTTCTCCAAGGCGTGCGCGTAGGCGCCGAGCACGGCGTCGGCCATCACGTCGGCCGAAAAGGCGGCGCGGACGCGCGACTGCAGGCGCAGCGCCGCGTCGCGGCTCGCGCTTGGATCCTGCAAGGCGGTGCCGATGGCGCGCGCCAGCGCCTCGGGGTCGCCGGGCGCCACCAGGTCGTCCGCATCGGGGCCGAAAATCTCGGGAATTCCGCCGACCCGGGTGGTGATGAGCGGGACCCCGGCGGCGGCCGCCTCCAGCACGATATAGGGCAGCGATTCCGCCCGCGACGGAACGACCAGGAGGCGCCCGAGCGCGAAACCCGTGCGCGCCGGCTTGGCGCCCACGAAGCGTATCGCGCCGGCAAGGCCCGCCGCCGCGGCTTGCGCCTCGAACGCCGCGCGGTCGGGCCCTTCGCCGACGATCGTGGCGGTGACCGGCCGACCATCCCGCGCCAGCAGGGCGATCGCCGTGATCAGCACATCGACGCCCTTGAGCGCGCGCAGCTCGCCGATGAACACGAGATCGGTCGCCTGCGCGGCGGTCGCGACCGGGGCGAATTCGGCTTCGGTGACGCCGTTGTGCACCACCCGCGCCCGGCCGCCGGGATCGCCGATCTTGGCGCGGAAGACATCGCGGCCATAGGCGCTTTCGAACAGGAACAGATCGGTGCGCCGCATCAGCACGCGCTCGAGCGCGAGATAGAGAAAGCCCGTGGGCGAGCCCCATCGGTAGTGCAGGCTGCCGCCGTGCGGCGTGTAGACCCGCAGCGCCGGCGGCGCCGCCGCGAGCCGCGCATAGGCGCCGCCCTTGGCGCCGTGGCCGTGGACCACATCGGCGCCCACCTCGGATATGCGACGTGCGACATGCGCCACCGCGGCGACGTCGCCCGGTCCGATCTGGCGGCTCATGGCGACCCGGCTGAGACCGAGCGCAAGCTCGCCCGCCAGAGCCGCCAGCGTCGCCTCGGCTTGCGCGCCGCCGGTCACCGCGTCGGCAATGAGCCCGACGCGATGGCCGCGCGCCGCCTGCGCCCGCGCCAGATCGACCACGTGGCGGAACAGGCCGCCGACCGGCGCGCGCAGGACATGAAGGATATTGAGCCGGCGGGAGGTGGGCTCCGTCATCTCGCGTTCACGTCCTGTTAACCGCGTCGGGGCTCGAGCATGGACAAGCCCGCATTCGTCGCTACATGCGCGCCAAACAAGCGGGGCGCGACCGCAGAGCGTGGAATAGGCGTGCGGCCACGTCCGGCACGAGAGCTGCCGCGATTAGCGCTTCACGTGGTTAACAAAGCCTGACCATCGCGCGCGACGTCAGCCGGTGTGAGCGCGGCTTAACCCGCCATCAACCATAATCGTTTGTAATCGAGTTACGAGTCGCGCGTGGTGCGCGTTGGTGCGAGATGGTCATGCAGACGGGCGTACAGTCGGATGGTCGGCTTGGCGTAACGCAGGCCGACTCCGAGATCGATCTCGGGGCTCTCGGCCGCGCGCTCTGGCGCAAGAAGTTCCTGATCATCGGGCTCACGCTGATCGCCGCGCTTCTCGCCTTCGCGGCGGTCAACTACATCACGCCGAGATACAAGTCCGAAGCGCGCGTCCTGATCGAGACCCGCGAGAACATCTTCCTGCGGCCGGACGCGGAGAAGTCGCTCGAGCGCGGCGCCACCGTCGATCAGGAGGCGGTGACCAGCCAAGTGCAGCTCATTCTCTCGCGCGATGTCGCCCGCGAGGTGATCAAGAAGCTCAAGCTCGCGGAGCGGCCGGAATTCGATCCCGTGCTGCGCGGCACCTCGACCCTCCGCACCGTCCTCGGCATCCTCGGTATCGTCAAGGATCCGATGGAGATGACGCCCGAGGAGCGGGTGTTCAAGAGCTACTACGACCGGCTCGCCGCCTTCCAGGTGGAGAAGTCGCGCGTGATCGCGATCGAGTTCGAGTCGGAGGATCCCGAGCTCGCCGCGCAGGTCGCCAATGCGATCGCCGAGACCTATCTGGTGGTGCAGCAGGCCGCCAAGCAGGACCAGACGCGCAGCGCCGGCACTTGGCTTTCGGGTGAGATCGAGCGGCTGCGCGCCAGCGTGGCCGAGGCGGAAGGCAAGGTCGAGAAGTACCGCTCCAAGACCAATCTGTTCATCGGCAACAACAATACGACGCTGTCGAACCAGCAGCTCGGCGATCTCAACGCGCAGCTCGCCTCCGCGCGCGGCATTGAAGGCGGATGCCGAAGCAAAGGCGAGGATGATCCGCGAGCGCGCTGAAGGCGGGTACGGCGATCGAATTCTCCGACATCATCAATTCCGAGCTGATGCGGCGCTTGACCGAGCAGCGGGTCACGCTGCGCGCGCAGCTCGCCGAGCAATCCTCGACGCTGCTCGGCCAGCATCCCCGCATCAAGGAGTTGCGCGCGCAGATCGGCGATCTCGAAGCGGCAGATGCGCACGGAAGCCGACCGGCTGGCGCGCTCGCTCGAGAACGACGCCAAGCTCGCAAGCGACAAGGTCGAGGCGATCAGCGCCGCCCTCGACCAGCTCAAGGGCAGGCCGCCTCGAGCAACGAGCAGGACGTGCAGCTGCGCGCGCTCGAACGGGATGCCAAGTCGCAGCGCGATCTGCTCGAATCCTACCTCGCCAAGTATCGCGAGGCGACCGCGCGCGACAGCGTCGGCGCGGTCTCGCCCGATGCCCGCATCATTTCGACCGCGGCGGTCTCCAACACGCCGTCCTGGCCGAAGAAGCTGCCGACCGTGCTGGTCGCGGCGCTCGCCATGTTCGCGCTGTCGGCGGGCTTCGTGCTGACGGGCGAATTGCTCGGCGCGCTGCCCACGCAGGCCGCGAGGCCGATGCCGCGTGAACCTGCCGCCGCCGCGCCGCACGGCGAGCGTCCCGATCCCGCCGGCTGCTGCAACCACCCCGACCGAACTGAAGCCGTCCGCCGCTCATTCGGTCATGGCGGCGGGGCCGGCCGGGTCGAGCGCGATCGAGGCCGCGCGCGCCGCCGTCGGCGTGCCGCTCGAGGCGGTCGAGGCGCTGGCGCGCGAGCTCGGCACCGCCGGCGATGGCGGCCGGCGGATCACCGTGATCGGGGCGCTGCGCAACGTCGGCACCACCATGGCGGCGATTACGCTGGCGCGCAGCCTTGAGCAAGCAGGCGCGCGTGGCGCTGATCGATCTGGCGCTGGGCTCGCCCAACCTGTCGATCATCGCCAGCGATCCGGCGGCGCCCGGCATCGCCGAGCTGGTGCGCGGGTCCGCCTCGTTCGGGCAGATCATCACGCGCGACCGCTATTCCGGCGTCCACCTGATCATGGCCGGCCGCGCTGCGGTCGATGCGGCGGCGATCATGAGCTCGCAACGGCTGTCGATCACGCTCGAGGCGCTCGCGCGCAGCTACGATCACGTGGTGATCGATGCCGGCACGGTCGCGGATGCCGCCCTCGACCGGTTCGCCAATCTGGCGCCGCGGGCGGTGCTGGTGGCGGGCGGGCTCGACGATCCGGCCACGGTGTCGGCGCGCGAGCGCCTGATCAATGCGGGCTTTGCCGACGTGACCGTGCTGGTCAGCGCGCCGCGCGGTCCCGGCATCGGCGCAACCGGCGCCAGGGCGGCAGCCTAGCGAATAGCGAGTAGCGACTAGAGAAGCCCTTTTCTACTCGCTACTCGCCATTCGCTGTCTTGCCCGCAGCCGCCGCAGCGCCTGCACGGCCGCCCACAGGGCGGGCTTCTCCTTGATCACGCGCTTGGTCGCGAAGGCGGCGCCGAAGGCATGGGCGGCGAGGCGGCCGCGCGCCGTGAGCGGATAGAAGACATCGAACAGCGGCTCGGGTTCCTTGCAGAAGAAGGATTTGTAGTGCGCTCGGCCGACGCCGATGTCGAAGCTGCGCAAGCCGCGCGCGGCGCACGCGGTCACCATGTGCACGAGCAGGATCAGGCCGGGGCTGTGCCGGCTGTTGTCCCCGAGCGTGTAGGTGTTGAACATCGACGAGCAACGATAGTCGTCGACCGTGGTACCGAACAGCGCGAGCACCTCGCCGCCGCCTTCGATCGCGTGCAGCTCGATCAGCGGCCGTCCGTCCGGGAGCGTTCGATGGCACGCCTCGCGCAGGAACTCGGCAACGCCCGGCTCGGCGAACACGTTGGTGAGGCCTTGCGCCGCCATATGGGCCGCCTTCAGCACGAAGAACGCGTCGAGCAGGCGATCGATGTCGGCGGCGGTGGCCGCCTGAATGTAGCGGTAGCCGGCAAGCTTCTGCAGCTTGCGTTCCTTGGTGCGCAGGCGCGAGCGCATCGAGGAGGTCAGCACCGTCTCGGTCGCGTGGGCCCCCGGCGGACCGAAATGGTGCCGCGCGCTGATATCGACCGCGGCCTGGTACGGCAGCAGCAGGAACGGGTTGGCAAGCCCGTCCCAGCTCAGCGGCTGGCTGAACAGGGCGGCGAGGTCGACGCGATGGCCGCCGGTCGCGACGCGGTCGAAAATATCGCGGATGTCGCCCGCGCCGATCGCCGTGACGATATCGCGCCGCCACAATCCGACGTTAAAGTTGGCGTGCTTGGAGCCGAGGAACTTGACCAGGCGCAGCGGTCCCATGTCCTGGCGACCGAACGGCCAGAGGAAGACCGGCTCGCCGGCGGCGTCGAAGCCGGTGACGATGAATGGCCGCACACCCGCCCGCGCGCCGACATGGTGCTGCCAGGCGGCGAGGAGATCGAAGCGTTGGTAGGGCGTCGTGAGTGCACCGCCGGCTTCCAGGCGCCGCCAAGACGGCTCCGCCGCCGGCATGTCCTCGAAAACCTCGACCTTGACGGCCGTAGCGGCAGGCTGCGCCTGCGCGGCGACCACGCCTTCTCGGCCGGGGAGGTAGCTGACAGCGACGTCCATCCCGAATGCGCGGTTCAATCAGCCCCGGCGCCCTTCCGTCTATCCAATCGGCGACCTTGGCAAACAATTATCAACAAAGGGTTGGCAGAGTCGGGATATTTCCCGGGATCGAAATGGGGATTAGCGCATTGAGCGGCTTGAAGAAAACGATCATCCGCAGCGGCCTCGAAACGCTCTATTTCAGCGCCGCGCATCTGGTCCTGCGGCCATTCGTCGCCGGGATCGGTGCCATCCTCACGTTGCACCACGTGCGCCCGCCGCGGCTCGACCGGTTCCAGCCGAATCGGCTGCTGGAGGTGACGCCGAGCTTCCTGGAGGACGTGATCCGCTACCTGCGGCGCTCGCGCCTCGATCTGGTCAGCCTCGACGAAATGCACCGCCGCTTGACCGAGGGCGACTGCGGGCGGCGCTTCGTCTGCCTCACGATCGACGACGGTTACCGCGACACGCTGCAATGGGCCTATCCGATCCTGAAGCGGCATCAGGCGCCGTTCGCGGTCTACATCCCGACCAGCTTTCCCGATCGGGTCGGCGAATTGTGGTGGCTGGCGATCGAGGCGGTGATCGCGCGCAACGCGCGCGTCAGCCTGCTGATCGACGGCCAGGAGCGCGGGTTCGAGTGCCGTACCATCGCCGACAAGCGCCACCTGTTCGACCAGCTCTATGGATGGGTGCGCAGCCTCAAGACCGAGGACGAGTTGCGGCGCGCGGTGCGCGACCTCAGCGCCCGCTATCACGTCGACATTGCGGCCTTCTGCGACGAGCTGTGCATGAACTGGGACGAGCTCGGCAGGCTCGCCGAGGATCCGCTGGTGACCATCGGTGCGCACACCGTCAATCACGTCATGCTGGCGAAAGTGCCGGAGAAATCGGCGCGCTCGGAAATGGAGATGAGCCGCTCGGTGATCGAGGCCTCGCTCGGCGTGCGGCCGGAGCCATCTGTCCTATCCGGTGGGAGACCCGACCTCGGCCGGCCCGCGCGAATTCCGGATTGCCGCCGAGCTCGGCTTCAAGACCGCGGTGACGACCCGGCCCGGGGTGCTGTTCCCGGAGCACCGCAACCATCTGACCGCGCTGCCGCGCATCTCGCTCAACGGCGAGCACCAGCAACTGCGCTACGTGCGCGTGCTGCTGTCGGGCGCGGCCACCGCGGTGTGGAACGGCTTCCGCCGCGTCAACGCGGCTTGATCTCGCTTACGGCTGGTCGGGCCGCGACATCCAGCGGATGAGCGGCATCGCCGGCAGCACCCAGCCCAGCCCTGCGACCACGTAGTAGATCACCTCGATCAGGCCGTGCGCCTTGATCGCCGGCGACTGCGCGAGCGCCATGGCGACGAGCGCCCAGACCGTGACCAGCAGGACGAGCGCGACCGCGCCGATGAGCTTGCGCAGGCGAATGGGCATGAAACGGGCTCGTCGATTGCGAGGGCGCAGGCATGACTATATGGTCCGCGCCGTCGTCGGCAAGCGAATGATCCGCCATGACCAGCATCACTCTCGGTCGGGAAGCTCGCGCCGTTCGCGCATGGCTGCTGCTGGTGGCCGCGCTGATGCTGGCGACGCTGGTGGTGGGCGGAGCGACGCGGCTCACCGAGTCGGGGCTGTCGATCGTGGAATGGCGGCCGGTGACCGGTGTGGTGCCGCCGCTCGACGAGGCCCAATGGCAGGCCGAGTTCGCCAAGTACCAGACCATCCCGCAGTACCGCGAGCGCAATCCCGGCATGAGTCTCCACGACTTCAAGACCATCTATTGGTGGGAGTGGTCGCACCGGCTGCTGGCGCGCCTGATCGGCGTCGTGTTTCTGCTGCCGTTCCTGTGGTTTCTCTGGCGCGGCGAAATCGAGCCCCGGCTGCAGGTGCGGCTCTGGACGATCTTCGGGCTGGGCGCCGCCCTGGGCGCGGTCGGCTGGTGGATGGTGTCCTCGGGGCTCGCCGACCGCGTGAGCGTGTCGCAGTATCGCCTCGGGTTTCATCTCACGCTCGCCTGCGTGATCTACGCCATGGTGCTGTGGACGGCGCAGCAGCTCGTGCCGCGCGCTCCGCTCGTGGTGCCGACACGGATTCGCACAAGCGCTATCGCGCTCCTGGTCCTGCTGCTGGTGCAGATCTACCTGGGTGCGCTGGTCGCCGGCCTGCGCGCCGGGCTCAGCTACGCGACGTGGCCGCTGATCGACGGGAGCATCGTGCCCGATGCGTCGCGGCTGTTCTTCCAGCAACCGCCATGGCGCAATTTTTTCGAGAATCCGCTCACCGTGCAGTTCGATCACCGCATGGTGGGCTACGCGCTTTTCCTCGGGGCGCTGCTGCACGCGGTTGACGTCGCGCGCACGGCGAGGGGAGGGGCGGCGCTCGCCGGCGCGCTTGCGCTCGCCGCCGCGATCACCGTCCAGGCGGCGCTCGGTGTCCTCACGCTCGTCTATCAGGTGCCGCTAGGACTCGCGCTCGGCCACCAGGCGATGGCGATCGTGGCGCTCACGATCGCGGTCGTGCATGCCCAGCGCCTCGAGCGGCGCCATGCGGAGCGCGCCGGCGCGGCCGCGGCGCAGGCGGAGAGGGCGACGACATGATCGAGGTAACCTCCACAGGCGACGTGGCGGTCGTGCGCATGGCGCACGGCAAGGCCAACGCCATGAGCATCGAGCTCTGCGAAGCCCTGACCGAGCGGCTGGACGAGCTCGGCCGAGCTCCGGCGCGGGCCGTGATCATCATCGGCACCGGACGCATGTTCTCGGCGGGCGTCGATCTGCTGCGGCTGCTCGACGGCGGCGCGCCCTATGTCCGGGAATTCCTTCCGGCTCTGTGCAGGATGTTCGAGGCGGTCTTCTGCTGCCCGAAGCCCATCGTCGCCGCCATCAACGGCCATGCCATCGCGGGCGGCTGCGTGCTCGCCTGCGCCTGCGACCGGCGGCTGATGGCGCGCGACGTCGGCCGGATCGGCGTCACCGAGCTGCTCGTGGGCGTGCCGTTCCCGACCATCGCCATGGAGATCATGCGATGCGCGGCGGCGCCGCAATACTTCGAGGAGCTGCTCCTCGGCGGCGCGACCTATGCGCCGGAGGAGGGCGCGGCGCGCGGATTGGTCCACGAGCTGGTCGATGCGGATCTGCTGCTCGATCGCGCCATTGCCGCCGCGCAGAAGCTGGCGGCGCTCGCGCCCGCCGCCGTCGCGCTCACCCGGCGGCAGACCCGGCAGCCGGCGCTGGAGCGGCTGCAACGGGAAGGTCGCGCCATCGACGCCGAGGTCACGCAGATCTGGACGGCGCCGGACACGCTCGAGCGCATCCGGGATTACGTCTCGCGTACGTTCAAGAAAGCTTGAGTGCGCGCATCACGGAGCGCGCTCGGACGCGACCAGCAATCTCGACAAGGCCGTGTCGGTGTATTTGCTGCCCGCATAGACCTCGTCGATGATGAACTGGGCCCAATAGGCTTTGATCGGTCGATCGAACGTCAGCGTCTGCGCGCCGAGCTGGTCCTGCAACGTGAAGGTCCGGCTCTCGCCTTGCGAAAACACCACGCGCAGTCGGCGGACGCGGCTGTTCTTTTGATAGATGTCGGCGTTCTTCTGATACCCGTTGTGGATCTCGACGCCCTTGATCAGCCGCTGGCCGTCGAACTCGACCACGACCCACTCGCCGACGCCTTGTCCCGGCTTGCCCTCGACCCACGCGGACGTGCCGGTGCCCTCGAACAGATGCTGCACGCCATAGGAGTTGCCGAGTTGCGGCGCGAGGATCGAGCTCGCGCAATAGCGCTCGGTCCCGAGCGCGCCGCTGTAGGGGGCGCAGCTCTCGGTGGTGGAGCGCGGCCGTGCCGGCCGCGGCGCGGCGGCGGGTTCGCGCGCGGCCAGGTCCTGGCGTGGCCCCGTGGGGACCGGCGCGGCAACGGGGGGCGGAGCAGCCGGCGGCGGAGCTGGCAGCGCGGCCGGCACCAGCACCACGTCGCCCATCAGGGAGGAGTGGTCCCACGGCACCTGCTTCTGGCCGGTGGCCTGCACGACGTCGGCGCGCACGCGGCGCATCAGCACCGAGATGTCGAGCCCGGGGGTCGGCAGGTGCTTGAGCATCGCGGTCGTGAACGGGCTGTTGCGGCCGCTGCCGTCGAGCGCGACGTTGTCGGGCTGCGTGGCATAACCGATCAAGGTGCCGATGGCGCTCTGGATGCTGGCGAGACCCTGGCCCGACCGCGGCCGACCGCGTCCCCATGGTGCGCGCGAGCGAGCGGGCGAGCGGGTTGTCGCGGCAGGCGTCGAGGAAGACCAGGTTCACCCGCTTGTCGCCCTCCATCTGCGCCAGCACCTGGCTGACGTCGATGGTCTCGAAGCTCAGGTCGGCCGCGCGCTCGACCTTGGCGTCGACCGGCACCAGATAGTTCTTGCCGCTGACCTGGAGGCCGTGGCCGGCGTAGAAAAACAAGGCGAGATTGGCGTCGTCGAGCTTGCGGCTGAACTCGATGATCTTGGCTTCCATCGCGCGCTTGTCGAGATCGCGGCCCTCGACCACGTCGAAACCGATCCGGCGCAACGCCGTCGCCATGTCGGCGGCGTCATTGCCGGGATTGGGCAGCGGGGCGACGCTCTTGTAGGCGCCGTTGCCGATGACGAGCGCGACCCGGTCGGGCGCGGCCTCGGCCGCGGTCAGCGCCGAGAACCGCTGCGGCAATCCAGGTGACGCAGACCGAACCGCGACGACAACGCCCGCTCATGGCGATCCCTCTCGGACCTCAGCGCATGACCGCGATCTCGCGCAGATAGCGCTGCACGCCCGGATGGATCTGCCCCGGGCTCGGCGCGGCGGCGAGCGTGTTCTGCGGGGTGGTCTCGCGGCCCTGGTCGAGCCGTTTGACCAGCGCGGCGTGGCCGCGGTCGAGCGCGCGTGCCAGCCGATAGGCGATGTCGTCGTCGAGCGTCGGCCGTGCCAGGATGTAGCTCCAGGATCCCACCGACGCGACCGGCTCCTTCTGTCCCGGATAGGCGCCCGCCGGCACCGTGATGGGTTTCAGGAAATTGTGCTTGGCGCGGATGCGCTCGGCCTCGTCGGCGCTGAGCCCGATGAAGCGGCCGCCGGCCTGCATCACCGCGGTGAAGCCCGGCCAGCCGATGCCGCCGCCCCACAGCGCGGCGACGCGGCCGTCGAGCACCATCGCGGGCCCATCGCCGGCGCGCTCGAGATAGACCGCGGTAAAATCCTTCTCGCGGTCGAGGCCGAGGCCGTCGGTGACGTAGCGCCCGAGCAGCGTCAGACCCGACGCGCGCGTGCCCCAGGCGATCGGCTTGCCGATCAGATCGCGCAGCGACTTCGCCGGGCTGTCGCCCTTCACCACGAACATGCCCGGATTGGAGTAGATCGCGGTGATGATCTTCAGGGTGGTCGGCGGGCGGCCGATGCCCGCGAAGGCTTCGTAGGCCGGCTCCCCCGCCACCAGGGCGATGTCGAGCTTGCCGTCCTCCAGCAGCGGGATGTTCTCGGCGCTGCCCTTGGTGTTGCGCGGCTCGACTGAAAGCGATGGATCGGTCTCGTTGATGGTCTCGGCGGCGGCGCCGCCGAACAGCGGGAAGCCGCCGCCCGGCGTTGCGGTGCCCATCACCACGTGAGTTTTCTGCGCGGCTGCCGCGGTCATCATGAGCGGCAATGTAAGCGCCGCGACAAATGCAAGTCGAGCAATTTTCATCAAAGGCTCCCGAGGCAACATTTGGGAGCGAGCTTAACGGATTTGTGTGTGCTTTCCTACGCGCGGAACGCCGCGCTCGCCGGTCACGCCGCCGCCAACCCCTGCTCCAGGTCGGCGATGATGTCGGCCGTGTCCTCGAGGCCGATCGAGAGCCGCACCACGTCCGGCCCGGCGCCGGCCTGCGTCTTCTGCGCGTCGGTGAGCTGGCGGTGCGTGGTCGAGGCCGGATGGATGATCAGCGAGCGGGTGTCGCCGATATTGGCGAGATGCGAGAACAGCTTCACGTTGGAGACGAGCTTGACCCCGGCGTCGTAGCCGCCCTTGAGGCCGAAGGTGAACACCGAGCCGGCGCCCTTCGGCACGTATTTCTTCGCGAGATTGTGGTAGCGGTCGCCGGGAAGGCCCGGATAGCTCACCCAGGCGATCTGCGGATGGCCGACCAGCCATTCGGCCACCGTCTGGGCGTTGTCGCAGTGGCGCTGCATGCGCAGCGGCAGCGTCTCGATGCCGGTGAGGATCAGGAAGGCGTTGAACGGCGACAGCGCCGGCCCGATGTCGCGCAAGGCCAGCACGCGGCAGGCGATGGCGAAGGCGAAGTTGCCGAAGGTCTCGTGCAGCACGATGCCGTGATATTCCGGCCGCGGCTGCGAGAGCATCGGATAGCGCTTCTCACGCGACCAGTTGAAGGTGCCGCCGTCGACGATCAGGCCGCCGATCGAGTTGCCGTGGCCGCCGAGGAACTTGGTGAGCGAGTGGATGACGATGTCGGCGCCGTATTCGATCGGCTTGCAGAGGTAGGGCGTGGCGAGCGTGTTGTCGACGATCAGCGGCACGCCCGCGCTCTTGGCGATCTTGGCGATCGCCTCGATGTCGGTGATGACGCCGCCTGGATTGGCGATCAACTCGATGAAGATCGCCTTGGTCTTGGGGCTGACGCTGCGCTCGAACGAGGCGACGTCGTCGGGGTCGGCCCACACCACGTTCCAGCCGAAATTCTTGAAGGCGTGGTTGAACTGGTTGATCGAGCCGCCGTAGAGCTTCTTGGAGGCCACGAACTCCTCGCCCGGCTGCATCAGGCAATGCATGGCGACCACCTGCGCGGCGTGGCCGGAGGCGACCGCGAGCCCGGCGGTGCCGCCTTCGAGCGCGGCGACGCGCTCCTCCAGCACCGCGTTGGTCGGGTTGCCGATGCGCGTATAGATGTTGCCGAAGGTCTGCAGGCCGAACAGCGAGGCCGCGTGGTCGACGTCCTCGAACACGAACGAGGTGGTCTGGTAGATCGGGGTCGCGCGGGCGCCGGTCGTGGGGTCGGGCTGGGCGCCGGCATGGATCGCGAGCGTGGCAAAGCCTGGCGTGCGGTCGGTCATGGCCGGTCCTCGTCAATTGGGACCGGGCAGCGGTCCGCGGATCGTGCCGTGGGTTTATCGAAGGCGCGTGGCGGGTCAAGGCTTCGCGAGCGGGTCGCTTGCCTTGCCGCCAAGTGAATAGCGATTGGCTATACCCAGGGCTGCTATGGCCTGGCGGTCGCCGACTTGGCCGCGTTCAGCGGGCCGCGGTCGGACTGAGGTCGATCGGGCCTTTCCCGGGCGGCCGCGGCTTGCGCGGCGTTTTCTTCGGAGCCGGCTCTGGTGGAAAATACTGCGCGAGCACCGCGCGGCATGCCGGCGATACCGCATCCCGGTTTGCGACGAAGCACTGCAGCACCCGTTCGCGGTCGGGAATGGCATGTGGACAAATGCGGAAGGCGTCGTCCTTGCAGGCGGCTTGCTCTTCCGCCGTCTGGGCGGCGGCCAGGCTGGCGGAACCCAAGACGACAGCGACACCGAGTGCAATTGACCGGATCATGCGTCCCCCGACTGATGTGCGGCGACGCACCGGCCGCCCGAGCCGCGCATGATGCCACAGGACGCTATGGCTTTGCGGTCACAGTCGACTTTTCTCGCCCGTCCGTCTGCATCCCATGGCGGCCGCTGGCGGACGATCCGTCGTGGTCCGGCGGCTGATCGAGCGCCGCGCGCAGTCGCGCGTTCTCTGCTTCGAGGGTGGCGAGCCGCTGCCGCAGCACGCCGGTCGCTTCTGCAATCTCGGCCTCCGTGAACCGCGCCGTGATATGGGCCTGGCAGTTCACGTCCCAGGCCTCGATGGTGAACAGGATCGCGCGCTGCGGACGCGCGCGGTAGCCCTGGTCGAACAGCCGCTCGATCAGGGCCGGGTCGTCCTCCACCACGCGCGCACGCCCCCAAATCTTGATGCGCCGGCGCGACGCATGGTCGAGCAGGAACAGGTGCGCCCGGTCGTTCTCCGACAGATTGCCGAGGGTGATGTATTGGCGGTTGCCCGCGTAATCGGCGAAGCCGAGCGTGCGCTCGTCCACGACCTTGATGAAGCCCTTCGGGCCGCCGCGGTGCTGGATATAGGGCGCGCCGGCGGCCGATGCGGTCGCCAGAAAGGCCTGGTCCTGCTCGGCCAGGAACGCCGCGAGGTCCGGCGTGACGCGGTCGGGAAAGCCGGCCGCCACGCGCTTTTCATAACTGTGCGCCGAGCCGCGCTCGGCCTGCGCCCGGCGCGCGGCGGCGGTGAAGACAAGATCGCTGTTGCTGGTGGTGTTGGTCATGGCGAGACTCCAAGCTCGGAGACGAAGGCCGTTCGCTCACAAAAATGGGTCATTTCTCGTTGAATGATAATGGGGCTTTTTTGAAAGACATTATTGCGGTATGCGCAATGATATGGACCGGCTCGCCACCATCGCTGCGTTCGTCGAAGTTGCCGAGCGCGGCAGCTTCGTGGATGCGGCGCGGCGGCTCCGCCGTTCGCCGACCGCGGTCACGCGCGCAGTTGCCGAGCTCGAATCCCGGCTCGGCGTACGGTTGCTGAGCCGGACCACGCGTGCGGTCGGCCTGACCACGGCCGGTCAGAGCTTTCTCGCCGGCGCCAAGCGCGTGCTGGCCGACGTCGACGAGATCGAGCGATCCGCCGCGGGCCAAGCGAGCGCGCCGCGCGGCGAATTGGTGGTGACGGCTCCGATCCTGTTCGGCCGTCTCCACGTCGCGCCGATCGTGACCGCGTTCCTGGCGCAGTATCCCGACGTCACGGCGCGGCTCGTCCTGCTCGATCGTCCGATCGACCTGGTGACGGAGGGGATCGACACCGCCATCCGCATCGGCGCGTTGACCGACAGCAGCGCGGTCGCGACGCGCGTGGGGGAGCTGCGGCGCATCGTCGTTGCCGCACCCTCCTATCTCGCGCGGCGCGGCACGCCGTCGAGCCTCGAGCATCTTGCCGAGCACACGCTGATCTCGTTCACCGGAATCGCCGGCATCGACCGCTGGCGATTCGTCGAGCCATCGGGGGAGGTCGCGGTGCTGATCGCGCCGCGCCTGACGGTGTCGACGGCGGAGGCGGCGATCGACGCCGCCGTGTCGGGCTTCGGGATCACCCGCGTGCTGAGCTACCAGGCGGCCGATAGTTTGGCCGCCGGATTGCTGGTGCGTGTCCTCGCCCAGCACGATGTCGACGACCTGCCGGTGCACGTGCTTTATCCCGGCGGCCGGCATTCGGCGCCGAAGTTGCGCGCATTCGTGGACTTTGCGGTTCCCCGGCTGCGGCAGCGTCTGGCGCAAGTGGCACGCGTCATCGCGGGGTCCGGCGAAAGCCCGCCCCGGACTTGATTCTACCCGCCATCTTCCGCGCGGCCGGCGCGCTGGGCGGCGTCGGTTGCGCCGCCCGCCATGGTGACGCGGTTGAGCGCCATGCGCTGGATGCCGCGTCCGGACAGTTGCGCCTTCTTGGCCGAGATGGTGCGCGTGTTCACGCCCATCCAGGCGATCTCGGACGAGAGCCTCCCGTATTCGATCTTGGGGCAGCGGTTCATCACCACCTTGAGGCCGTTCGCCTCGGCGAGCCTCGCGGCCGCGTCGTTGCGCACGCCGAGCTGCATCCAGATCACCTGCGGACGCGGCGAGAGCGCGAGCGCTTCCTCGACGATCGGCAGCGCGTATTGCGAGGCGCGGAAGATATCGACCATGTCGATCGGCTCGGGAACGTCGGCGAGCTTGGCGTAGATCTTGCGGCCGAGGATCTCGCGGCCGGCCTGGCCCGGATTGACCGGGATCATGGTGTAGCCGCGCTCGTGCAGGTACTTGAAGGCGAAGTAGCTCGGCCGGTTGGTCTTCTCGGACGCTCCGACCATGGCGATGGTCTTGACGGTGTTGAGGATGCCGCGGATGTAGCTGTCCGGATAGCTGTCGTGGTCCATGCCCGCGCCGCCGGTCAGCGGTCCTCCCACTTGGGTGGCCGCTTCTCGACGAACGCGGCGATCCCTTCCTCGGCGTCGCGCGCCAGCATGTTCTCGACCATCACATCGGCCGTATAGCGATAAGCGTCATCGAGCCCCATCTCGAGCTGGCGATAGAACGCTTCCTTGCCGATCTTCACCACGTGCGACGACTTGCCGGCGATCTTGCGGGCGAGCGCCAGCGCCGCCTCGAGCTCGCTGCCGGGCGGAACGACCCGGTTGACGAGGCCGATGCGGAAAGCGTCCTGCGCGGAGATCAGGTCGCCGGTGAGCAGCATCTCCATCGCGTGCTTGCGTTCGACGTTGCGGGAGAGCGCGACCATGGGTGTCGAGCAGAACAGCCCGGCATTGATGCCCGACACGCCGAATTTCGCGTCGGCCGATGCGACCGCGAGGTCGCAGCTTGCCACCAGTTGGCAGCCGGCTGCGGTGGCGGTGGCTTGCACGGCCGCGATCACCGGCTGGGGCAGACGGACGATCTGCTGCATCATGGCGCTGCAGGTCAGCATGATGTGCGCGGAAATAGCCGCGGCCGCGGTCGGGGTCGGAGCGGCGCGCCGTCAGCTCCTTGAGATCGTGACCGCCCGAGAATGCCGGTCCGGTTGCGGCCAGCACCACCGCGCGGACCGCGCGGTCCTTGGCGATCGCGGCGAGCTCATCGCCGAGCGCGGCCAGCATCGCCTCGGACAGCGTGTTGCGGGTGTTCGGGCGGTTGAGCGTGAGAATAGCGATGTTGCCGGCACTTTCGCGCAGCAGCACCGGCTCGGCGCCCGCGGCTCGGGTGTCGGCACGCGCGGAGGATTGAGCTGTCATCGAACGGTTCCCGGAGTGTGGATTCCCTACTTAACGCGGCGGACGGCCGGTTCAAGCCTCTCGACGCAGGAACGGCGGGCAGGGCGGCACGTTATCGCTTCGAACGGTGGGTTGACCAGTCGAGCGTGGTGATGTCTCTCGCCGCAGGGGAGGGCGGCGAATGCCGGTCGTGATGACGGTCAACGAGCTCGAGCGTTTTCTGGCCGCCGAGTTTCCGCAAGCATTCCATCCTGCGAGCGGCCTCTCGATCGAAGCGGTCTGGGACGGCGGCAGCCGCGTCCGGCAGGCCTACAGCGAAGCCTCGGTCCGCCCCGGCGGCTCGATTTCCGGGCCCACCATGATGGCGCTCGCCGACGTCGCCATGTACGTCGCCGTATTGGCGGCGATCGGTCCGGTGCCGCTGGCGGTAACCACCAATCTCAACATCAATTTCCTGCGCAAGCCCGAGCGCTGCGACCTGGTGGCGGAAGCCCGGCTCCTGAAACTCGGAAAGCGGCTCGCGGTCGGCGAGGTCACCATCCGGTCGGACGGTACGGACGCGCCGGTCGCGCACGTGACGTCGACCTATTCGATCCCGCCACGAGGGGATTAGCGAGAGGTAATATTAAACCATTTTATTAAGTATCTGATATATATGAGATAATATTTCAGCGCCGGCGTTGACCGTGCGGCGGCCGCCGGTGTATGAGCCGCTGCGAAAGCGGCGCGGGCAGGGTGCTCCGCCGCCAGCTCGCGGAAAGCGCATGTCATGAAAACCTATTCGGCCAAAGCCGCCGAGGTCGAGAAGAAGTGGGTCATGATCGACGCCAGCGGCCTCGTGGTCGGCCGGCTCGCCTCGATCGTGGCGATGCGGCTGCGCGGCAAGCACAAGCCGACCTACACGCCGCACGTCGACGACGGCGACAACGTCATCATCATCAACGCGGAAAAGATCGTGCTCACCGGCCGTAAGCGCGAGAAGAAGGTGTACTACCACCACACCGGCTATATCGGCGGCATCAAGGAGCGCACGGCGAAGTCGATCCTCGACGGCAAGTTTCCGCAGCGGATCGTGGAGAAGGCAATCGAGCGCATGCTGCCGCGCGGCCCGCTCGCCCGGGTGCAACTCGGCAATCTGCGCGTCTATGCCGGGCCCGATCATCCGCACGCGGCGCAGAGCCCGGAAAAGCTCGACGTCGCCGTCATGAACCGCAAGAACACAAGGAGCGCGTGACCGTGGCCGAAACCATGCAATCGCTCGATCAACTGTCCGCGCTCAAGCCGGCCGCGGCGCCCGAGACACCGAAATACGTCCAGAAGCTCGACAAGCAGGGCCGTGCTTATGCGACCGGCAAGCGCAAGGATGCGGTGGCGCGCGTGTGGGTCAAGCCCGGGGCAGGCAAGATCGTCATCAATACGCGCGAGATCGAAATCTACTTCGCGCGACCGGTGCTGCGCATGCTGATCCAGCAGCCGCTGGCGGCCACCAACCGCAACGGCCAATACGACGTCACCTGCACGGTTTCCGGCGGCGGTCTGTCGGGCCAGGCCGGCGCGGTTCGCCACGGCCTTTCCAAGGCGCTGATGAACTTCGAGCCCGATCTGCGCGGCGCGCTCAAGCGCGGCGGCTTTCTCACCCGCGACCCGCGCGTGGTCGAGCGTAAGAAGTACGGCAAGGCCAAAGCCCGGCGCTCGTTCCAGTTCTCCAAGCGCTGATCGCTTTTCCGATCGAGGATGCAAAAGCGGGCCGTTCGGCCCGCTTTTTCTATCGAGGTGCTCGACGCCGCTCCTTTTTGAGGCACTCCGACGCCGAGCGCACAACCTGCTCGCACGTGCTAATTGAGAATTTGCCTATTCGGTCGAATGGCACGCGCTTCATTTACTCTCCGGCAAGCCTAATCGATGCGACTGTTGCGGTGGTAACCGCTGCGGAAGACTTGACGCGCTAGATTGCCCCGAGTTCGGCGGGTAGCGGTCAGTTGCATGCATCTCGATGTCGGGACCCTTTCGGTCGTAACGGTTTTCGTGACGGCACTGCTCGGTGCGCTCCTGGTCTTTGCCGGGTTGCAGAACCGCAGCATTCGTTCGCCCATGTGGTGGGGGGCGGCCCAGATCGTGGGCGCCACCGGGCTCGCGCTGGTGTCGTCGCGCGGCTCCGTACCCGATTTCGTATCGATCGATATCGCCAACGCGCTGGTGCTGCTCGGCTACGGTCTGACCTGGGCCGGCGCGCGCATTTTCGACGGCCGCAAGGTGCAGCCGCTGGTCGTGGTGTTCGCGCCGATCCTGTGGCTCCTGGTCTGCCGCATCCCGGCCTTCGCGGACGACGTCAACCTGCGCGTCGTGGTGCTCTCGGCGATGCTGGCGATGCTGGCCGCGGCCACTGCCGAGGAGTTCTGGCGCGGGCGCGAAGAGCCGCTGATGTCGCGATGGCCGACCGTCATCGTCCTGCTCGCCTATGCGGCGGCGCTGCTCGCGCGCATTCCGGCCAACTACTTTTCGCCGCTGCTCGACAACCAGTCGCTGATGAGCGGGGTTTCGTTCGCGGTGCTCGCCTTCGGCACGCTGCTGTTCACGGTGGTGATGGCGTTCCTGCTTCTCAACATGACCAAGGAGCGCACCGAGCTGCAGCACAAGATCAACGCGCTGGTCGATCCGCTCAGCGGGGTCGCCAACCGCCGCGCTTTTCTCAGCGGGGCGAGCCGGTTGTTCGCGCAGCAGGCGGTCGACCGCGAGCCGCTGGCGGTGTTGTTGTTCGACCTCGATCGGTTCAAGGCCATCAATGACCGCATGGGTCACGCGGTCGGCGACCGCGTATTGCAGACCTTTGCCCAGGCGGCGACCTCGACGCTCGGGTCCGACGTGCTGTTCGGCCGCATCGGCGGCGAGGAGTTCGCTTCGCTGCTCGCGGTCGGCGATCTCGGCGAGGCCTTTGCCGTCGCCGATCGGGTGCGCCGGAACTTCGCCGTGGCGGCCGCGCGTTTCGCGGACGGCGACCTGGCGCCGACCGTGAGCATCGGGGTCACGCTCGGCGTGGGTGCCAAGTCCGAAATCGACACGCTGCTGGAGGTGGCCGACCGGGCGCTCTACCGCGCCAAGGCCAACGGCCGCAATCGGGTCGAGGCCACCGCACCGCTCGACGAATTGGAGGAGCCCTTTGCCCGCGCGCCTTCGATCGTTCCGATGATCGGAACCGAGCGCGCCGGCGTCGCCACGGCGGAAGCGGCTGCAAACCGCCGGCGCGCGGCGAGCTGAGCTCGCTCGCGCGGCCAATCGGCTGCCTGATCCGTTGGCCTCGCTTTCCAGCATCGCGCCGCCAGCGGCCATGAAGGCACCGCAATTCTATCCTGATTTTGCGGGGTTGACGGGACGCACGGCATGCGCGGCATGGTCTTCATCATCGGGTTGCTTTTCGCGGCGAGCCTCGCGCCTGCGCCGGTGGCGGCGCAGTCGAAGAACGAGCTGATCAAGTCGCTGCTTCCGATCCGCGCCCCGATCACCCGCAGCATCAAGGTCGAGCCGAGCAAGCCGGCCCCGGATAAGGACCTCCCGACGATCAGCCTGACGATCGAGTTCGAGTACGGCTCGGACCGGCTTACGCCGACCGGTGAAAAGCTGCTCGACCAGCTGTCGGCGGCTCTGCAGGACCCGAGCCTGAAATCGTTTCGCTTCTTGATTGCCGGGCACACCGACGGCGCCGGGACCGACCTCTATAACCAGCAGCTATCGGAGCGGCGGGCCGCCGCGGTGAAGGCCTATCTCGTCAGCAAGGGGCAGATCGAGGAGGCACGGCTCACCACCGTCGGTTTCGGCAGGAGCAAGCCGATCAACCCGGCCAAGCCGATGAGCGCCGAGAACCGCCGGGTCGAGATCATCAACTTGCTGAACTGACGGCTCGCCCGAGGATGCGCTCGGCCCGGGCTGCTCCCGATGCCGCGACCGGCGTGGCCGGCCGTGATCCGCACCGCTATCATGGGCATGGCGCGCCGGGATCGACGGCGGGTTCGCAATCCAAAGGCCCCCATGGCGGCGACGTCAGGCGAAACGGAACAGGGCAGGGCCGCTGCAATCGGCGAGGCGTCCGGGAGCGCGCCGCCTGCGGCGGGCCTGACGGTCGATTTCTTCATCAGCCGGCGCGGGGCGAGCGCGGCGGTGGCGCAGGAAGTGGCCTCGGCGCTCGAAGGCGCCGGGCATTCGGTGTTCCTGCAGGACTACGACATCCCGCGCGGGGCCAATTTCGTCGTCGCCATGCACGAGGCGCTCAAGCGTTGCCGCCACCTCGTGGTGCTGCTGACCCAGGACTACGACCAATCGCAGTTCACGTTGGCGGAAGTGTCGCATTTCATCGCCGCGGCGGCGCGTGCGGAGGGCGAGCGTCGTCTCGTCGTGCTGCGCGTCGAGGACTGTATCCCGGAAGGGCTGTTCGCCGCCCACGTCTTCACCGATCTGGTCGGCGTCGATGATCCGCAGGAGCGCCGAAACCGTATCCTGGCGGCGGCGGAAGGCCGCGCAACCGCCTCGAAGCCGCGGCCGCGCATATTCGAGCGCGTGCCGGCGCGAGATCCCAATTTCACCGGCCGCGATCAATCGCTCGCGCATTTGCACCACCTCCTGCGCGAGGCCGATCCGTCGGCGTCGGTGGTGCAGGTCGCCGTGCACACGCTCGGCGGCACCGGCAAGACCGCGCTCGCGACCGAATATGCGCATCGCCATGCCACCAGCTACAGCGGCGTGTGGTGGGCGCGCGCCGAGGGTCGCACCCTGCTGATTGCGAGCCTGGCGGAGCTTGCCGGGCGGCTCGAGCCGAGCCTCGCCGGCGAGCCCGACCAGGAGAAAGCCGCGCGGGCGGGACTGGCGCGGCTTGCTCGCTCGGCGCTGCCGTTCCTGCTCGTCTACGACAATGTCGATACGCCCGAGACGCTGCGCGATCTGGTGCCGACGGCCGGTACGCGCATCCTCATCACCAGCCGCTGGGCCGACTGGATGGGGCGCGCGATCGAGATGAAGCTCGACCTGTTCGGCGCGGATGCCGCGACCGAGTTCCTGCAAAAGCGCGCCGGACGAACCGACGCGGCGGGAGCGGCGAGGCTGGCAGCGGCGCTCGGCCACCTTCCGCTCGCGCTCGACCATGCCGGTGCCTATTGCCGGCTCACCGGATCGAGCTTCGACAGCTACCATCAGAAGATCGACACCCGGATCGCGCGCGCGCCTACCGGGGCCGCCTACCCGGCGAGCGTCGCCGCCACCTTCGGGCTCGCGATCGAGCAGATCGTGGCCACTCATCCGCAGGCCGAAACGCTGCTGGGCTGTTTCGCCTTCCTTGCGCCGGAGCACATTCCGCTCGATCTGGTCGCGGACGCGGTCGCCGACGAGGACGAGCGGGCCGAGGCGCTGATGGCGCTCGCCGGTGTGTCGCTGGTCGAGCACAAACATGCCGAAGTCGCCCGCCGTCTCCGTTCACCGCCTGGTGCAGGCTGCGACGCGGGCGCGGCTGGCGGATCGCCAGGCCGCCCACGCCGAGCGCGCGACGCTCTGCCTGGCGCCGGCGTTTCCCGAGCTCGCCTACGGCAATCCGAACGTCTGGCCGCAATGCGCCATGCTGCTGCCGCACGTGCTTGCGCTGTCGGACTGCTATCGCGCCGGCAAGCACGAGGTGCCGGAGGCCGGCGGGCGGCTGTTCGATCTTGCCGCCGGCTATCTGCACGCGCGCGGCGCCTACGGTGAGGCCGAGCCGCTGTTTCGCACGGCGGTCGCGGTCAAGGAACGCGTGCATGGACGCGGCGATCCACGGTTCGCGAACGCGCTCGGCAATCTCGCCTTGCTGCTGCAGGAGACCGGCCGTACCGACGAGGCCGAATCTCACTACCGCGAGGTGATCGCAACGGAAGAGAAGGCGCTCGGCCGCGAGCATCCCGACCTCGCGCGCTCGCTCAACAACCTCGCCAACCTGCTGCAGGACACCGGCCGCTCGGCGGAAGCCGAGCCGCTGTTGCGCGAGGCCATCGCCATCAAGGAGAAGCTGCTCGGGCGCGAGCATCCGAGCCTTGCGACCTCGCTCAACAACCTGGCGAACGTGCTGCGCAGCATGGGGCGCACCGCCGAGACCGAGCCGCTCTATCGCGGTTCCATGGCCATTCAGGAGAAGGCCTTCGGCCGCGACCATCCGCATGTGGCGACGTCACGGCACAACCTCGGAGTGGTGCTGCGCGAAGCCGGCCGCTACGACGAAGCCGAGCCGCTGTTGCGCGACGCGGTGGCGATCTGGTCGGCGACGCTCGGGTCCGACCACCCGCAGCCGGCGCGCGGAAAGCGCAACCTCGCGGTGTTGCTGTTGGCGATCTCGCGTGCCGAGGACGCTCTCGCGTCCGCCCAGGCGGCATTCGAGACCCATGAGAAGACGCTCGCCGCGGGTCACGCCTGGCGGATCGATTCCGCGCTCACCTGCGCCGAGGCGCTTGCCGCGCTCGGTCGCCACGCGGAATCCGATGAGTTGCGCCGGCGCTACGGCGCGTAACGACGCGCGTCGAAAGCAACGCATCACAGGACCGAACGGTTCCTTCCGCGCGTCGATCGTTTTTTCGAATTATTTCTCCGCAATGCAAAGCGGTTAACGAAACCAATCACAAAGGCTGCAAGTAGAGTTTCTGCAACATAACGACGATTGATGATATCGCTCGCGCGCACAAGAACTGTGAAGGGGCTGACCATGTTGATATCCGCGGCCATCGCGCCGATCACGCTCGATATCACCACACTGTTCGTCATCGCGACCTGCATCACTGCGCTGCTCGGCCTGCTCCTCTTGTCCGCGTGGATGCAGGAGCGCGTCCGCGCATTGGCCTGGTGGGGCGCCGCCTACCTGCTCGGCGGGTTTTCGGTGGCGGTCTGGAGCATCGAAGGCCTGATCTCGCCGCCCTTGCCGCCCGGCATGGCAAATGCACTCTTGTTCGTCGCTTGCGGCATGATCTGGAGCGCCGCGCGCATTTTCCACGGCCGCAGCGTGCTCTGGGGCACGATGTTCGCCGGCGCGATCGCGTGGCTCACGGCCTGCCTGTTTCCGGAATTCGCGCAATCGGCCGCCGCGCGCATCACGCTGAGCTCGATCGTCGTTTCCGGTTACACCTTCCTGACCGCGGCGGAGCTTTGGCGCGAGCGCCGCAAGACCCTGCTGCGGCGATGGCCGGCGATCTTCGTGCCGATGCTGCACGGCGCCGTTTTCCTGTCGCCGATTCCGCTCGCCAGCGTGCTTCCGGCCGATGGCGGCATCACCAGTCTCGCGAGTGGATGGATCGCCATCTTCGCGCTCGAAACCATGCTTTATGTGGTCGGCACCGCCTTCATCGTGCTGGTGCTCACCAAGGAGCGCAGCGTTCGCATCCTGCGCGATGCTGCCTCGACCGACGAGATGACCGGGTTGCTCAACCGGCGCGGCTTCTTCGCCGCCGCCCATCAGCTGGTCGTTCGCCAGGCCGCCAAGCGCGCCCCGGTGAGCGTGCTGATGTTCGATCTCGATCATTTCAAGTCGATCAACGATCGGTTCGGACACCCGGTCGGCGACGAGGCGCTACGCCTGTTCGCCACGACGGCGAGCGCGAACATGCGCGCGGCGGATGTCGTCGGCCGCTTCGGCGGCGAGGAGTTCGTGGCCATTCTGCCCGGCAACCTCGCCGACGCGACCGTTGCCGGCGAGCGCGTGCGGGTGGCGTTCCAGGCCGCGGCCGGGATGGTCGCCGACTGCCGTCTCGATGGGACGGTCAGCATCGGCGCCGCCAGCGGCGGCATCGACGTCGCGGCCCTGATCGCGGCGGCGGATGCGGCGCTCTATCGCGCCAAGGCCGGCGGCCGCAACCGCGTCGAGGGCGTCGAGCTGGGGCTGCCGGCGGGCGTCGCGCCGCCGCTCGTCCCTGCGGGAGCCGCAGCCACGGGCGGCATGACTTGGCACGTGAATGTCCAAGGACGCGCCGCCTGACCGAGCACGCTGCTGAGCGCATCCGGCCTCGCAATCGATCGACGGAGCACGTCGGCGCGGCATTGCGATGGCCGGACGCGACGCGAATTTTGATGTAATTTTTATTTGAACCGTGCCTTGTCGCCCTGCGACTGGATGGGAGCGGCTCGCCGCGCTACATCGGCTCGGGCCGCGACTTCAGCATTCGCGGTCCGGCGAAGGATCGACGCCGGCTTCTTCAAGGTTCGCAGGACGGACGGAGAATTACATGAGACCGTCGAGGCCGGCTCTGGCCACGAGCGTCATCGGTGTCGCTTTGCTATGGACGACGCTCGCCGTGGCGCAAGATCAACCCGTTCGCGATGGCCCTGCGATGGTCAACGGCCGCCCGGTGCCGGCGGTGCAAGGCGCTTGGCGCTCGCGCGGCTACGGCTATGTGGTCAGGATCACGGATGAGGGTCCCAGGCTGTTCCACGTCGCCGGCGGCTTTTGCTATGCGGACCCGCGCCCGGAGCCCGACCCGGACAAGCTGTTCCTGTTCTATCGGTTCTTGGGCCAGGACACGGTCGCGTTCTCGGGCGAGATCGGGCAGACCCGGTACGTGTTCGATCGGCTCGCGGACTTGCCCGCGGCCTGCGCCGCCCAGACTCTATGGACGGCGCCGCGCATCGCCGCGCTGGTGGGGGCGACCTTTGCCGAGCTCTACCCCTCGTTTGCCGAGCGCGGCATCGACTGGCGGGCGCGAATGGCGGCGGCCGAACGCGCGCTCGACGACAAGTCGAACGACGCCGCGCTGTTCGACACGCTCGAAACCATGCTGAAGGGGGTCGAGGATCCCCACGTCGAGCTGCACGCCGAGGTGGCCGGCGCGAAACGCGACCTGGAGCCCGGCGACGGGATCACGATCCCGCGCATCCGCAGCGCAGGCGACCCGCGGACGGCGGTGCAGGACTGGGTCAAGTCCTATCAGCGCGGCGTCCTCGACGTGGTGCTGCAGGGCAACGGGCGTAGCGCCGCGCGCGATCGCATCTTTTGGGGGCGGGTCGGAGATATCGGCTATCTGAACGTCATCAGCATGTCGAGCTTTTCGGAGGGGCTGCCCAGTGGCGACAGGAGCGTGCTCGACGCCGCGCTCGACGAAGCCGTTGCATCCTTCCAGGGCGCCCGCGCCGTCATCGTCGACGTCACCTACAATCGCGGCGGCTACGACGGCATCGCCCAGCATATCGCCGGACGCTTCACCGACACCCGCACGTTCGCCTACACCAAGATCGGCTTCGGGGCACAAGGCGTGGAGCCGCAGCCGTTCCACGTCGAGCCGTCGGCGCGGGCTCGCTACACCGGCCCCGTCTACCTGCTCACCAGCGACGTGACGCTCAGCGCCGCCGAGATCTTCACCTTGTACATGCGCTCGCTGCCGAACGTGATCCACGTCGGCGACACCACGCGCGGCGCCTTCTCGGACATGATCGAGAAGCCGCTGCCGAACGGCTGGACGTTGTTGTTGTCGGCTGAGGTCTATCGCGACCCCGACGGACAAAACTACGAGGTGCGCGGATTGCCGCCGCGGGTGAAGCGCGAGATCTTCCCGGCCGACGATCTGACGGGCGGCCACGCGCGCGCCGTCCTGGCCTTGATGGACGAGATCCGCCGGGACGCGATCAAGCCGGCTCCTTGATTCAAATCGCCGCTCCGCAACTCGGCTTCGAAAAAAAACCGCCCTTCCGGCCGTCCGGTTCGTCACCGGATACAGCCGGAAAGGGCGGAGGTCGCTCAGAAGACTGAGCTAGGCGCTGTAATACATCTCGAACTCGACCGGATGCGGCGTGTGCTCGAAGCGGATCACTTCCGTCATCTTGAGCTCGATATAGCTGTCGATGAAGTCGTCGTCGAAGACGCCACCGGCCTTGAGGAAGTCGCGGTCCTTGTCGAGCTCTCCCAGCGCCTGGCGCAACGAGCCGCACACGGTCGGGATCTGCTTGAGCTCCGCCGGCGGCAGGTCATAGAGATCCTTGTCGATCGCCGGGCCTGGATCGAGCTTGTTCTTGACGCCGTCCATGCCGGCCATCAGCATCGCCGCGAAGCCGAGATAGGGATTGCACAACGGGTCGGGGAACCGCACCTCGACGCGCTTGGCCTTCGGGTTGGTGGTGTAGGGGATGCGGCAGGAGGCCGAGCGGTTGCGCGCCGAATAGGCCAGCAGCACCGGCGCCTCGAAGCCCGGCACCAGCCGCTTGTAGGAGTTCGTGGTCGGGTTGGTGAAGGCGTTGATCGCCTTCGCGTGCTTGATGATGCCGGCGATGTAGGAGAGGCAGGTCTCCGAGAGGTCGGCATATTTGTTGCCGGCGAACACCGGCTTGCCGTCCTTCCAGATCGACTGATGGCAGTGCATGCCCGAGCCGTTGTCGCCGTAGATCGGCTTCGGCATGAAGCACGCGGTCTTGCCGTAGATCTGGGCGACCTGCGTGATGCAGTATTTGTAGATCTGCAGCCGGTCGGCCATCACCGTGAGCGGCGAGAACTTGAGACCGAGCTCGTGCTGCGCCGACGCCACCTCGTGATGGTGTTTCTCCACCACGCAGCCCATGCGCGCCATGGCGCCGAGCATTTCCGAGCGGATATCCTGGGCGGTGTCCTGCGGCGGCACCGGGAAATAGCCCTTCTTGAAGCCGATGTGGTGACCGAGATTGCCGCCTTCGTACTCGGTGTCGGCGTTGGTCGGGAACTCCACGGAATCGAGCTTGAAACCGGTATTGTAAGGCTGCGCCGAATACTTCACGTCGTCGAAGATGAAGAATTCGGCCTCCGGGCCGAAAAAGATCGTGTCGCCGACACCCGAGGCCTTGGCGTAACCCTCGGCCTTCTTGGCGATGCCGCGCGGATCGCGGTTATAGGGCTCGCCGGTGGTCGGCTCGAGCACGTCGCACACCAGCGACAGCGTGGTCTCGGCGAAGAACGGATCGATGGTGGCAGTCGTCGGATCCGGCATCAGGCACATGTCGGACTCGTGGATCGCCTTCCAGCCTGCGATCGAGGAGCCGTCGAACATCTGGCCTTCGGCGAACGTCTCCTCCTCGATCAGGGTGACGTCGAAGGTGACGTGCTGCCACTTGCCGCGCGGGTCGGTGAAGCGGAAATCGACGTATTTCACGTCGTTGTCCTTGATCAGTTTCAAAACTTCTTTGGCCGTCGTCATGGAACGATTACCTTTCGTGTGGCTGGTCAGGGGAGCGGGAGGGGGCCGTCGAAGTCGCGAGGGACCAGCGGTTCAGATGGCGTCCAGGCCGGATTCCCCCGTTCTGATCCGAATGGCTTCTTCGATGTTGGAGACGAAAATCTTGCCGTCGCCGATCCGCCCGGTCTGGGCGGCGCGACGGATCGCCTCGACGGCTTTTTCGACCATGTCGTCGCCGAGCACAATCTCGATCTTCACCTTGGGGAGAAAATCCACGACGTATTCGGCTCCGCGGTAAAGCTCGGTATGTCCTTTCTGCCGGCCGAAGCCCTTGGCTTCGGTCACGGTGATGCCTTGCAGCCCGACCTCCTGCAGCGCCTCTTTCACCTCGTCGAGCTTGAAGGGCTTGATGACCGCCTCGATCTTTTTCATTGCGTTTCCTTCTCCCGGCCGGCCGGCAGAGGTTGCCGGAGCCGCGCTAACGGTTAGCAGGGTCCGTGCCAAGCCCGAGCGACCAGAAAAACGGCCCTCGAACAGGGAGTTAACAGGCGCCCGCCGACCTGGCGGTCCGACCTGTGGCAGCCTGGCGATTAGAACTTAGGCAGGCTGCCTATTTCAAGGGCGGTGGTGCGTATCCCTCGCTGGAAACGAGGGAATTGAGCGGTCTCGCGCGACGCTGGGCGTGGCGATAAGGTCCGCGGATGATCGAATTGCTCACGCACCGCCGAGATGGGAGAGGCCGACCGCCGCACGATTTCGGGCGGTGCCCTCGGCGCGACGCTGATGGAAAATGCCGGGCGGGCGGTGGCCGCCCTCGTGGCGACGCGTCATCCCCCCGGCAGCCGGATCGCCGTGGTGGCGGGACCGGGCAACAACGGCGGCGACGGCTTCGTCGCCGCACGCATGTTGGCAGAGCGCGGCCATCGGGTGCGGGTGCTGCTTGGTGGGCGGGAGGGACCGGCTGCGCGGCGACGCCGCGCTCGCGGCGCAACGCTGGCAGGGGCCGACCGAGGCCGCCGAGCCCGCGGCGCTGCTGCCGGCCGACGCGGTCATCGATGCGCTGTTCGGGGCCGGGCTCGACCGGCCGCCGGAGGGCGTGGCCGCGTGCCATGATCGAGGCGATGAATGCCGGCCCTCGCGTCTACGCGGTCGACCTGCCGAGCGGGATCAACGGCACGACCGGCGCGGTGATGGGAGTTGCGGTCAACGCCGCCGAGACCGTGACGTTCTTCCGCCGCAAGATCGGCCATCTGTTGCTGCCCGGCCGGCTCCATTGCGGAACGATTCACGTCGCCGACATCGGGATCCCGGCCGGCGTGCTGACGCAGATCGCGCCGCGCACGTTCGTCAATGCGCCGGCACTCTGGGCTGGCGTGTTTCCGGCTCCGCGCCCCGGCGGGCACAAATACGCGCGCGGCCATGCGGTCGTGGTGTCCGGCACGATCTCATCGACCGGGGCGGCGCGGCTGGCGGCGCGCGGGGCGCTGCGGGCGGGGGCCGGCCTCGTCACCATCGCCAGCCCGCGCTCGGCGCTCGCGGTCAACGCGGCCACCAATCTTGCCGTCATGGTGCGCCCGGTCGATGGCGCACGAGAGCTCGGCGCATTTCTCGCCGACGCACGGCGCAACGTCGTGGTGCTGGGGCCCGGAGGTGGCGTAGGACGTGAAATGCGCGATTTGGTGCTGGCGGCGCTCGCCGGAACGCGCGCCGTCGTGCTCGACGCCGATGCGCTGACGAGCTTCGCCGACGAGCCGCAGCCATTGATCGAAGCGATCAAAGGGCGCGGACGCTCGGCCACGCTCCTGACGCCGCACGAAGGCGAGTTTTCACGCCTTTTCAAATCGATGGACCAGGTTCATGAAGCGCCGTCTAAGCTCGAGCGGGCGCGCCGCGCCGCCGACGTCACGGGCGCTGTGGTCCTGCTCAAAGGCTCCGACACCGTGGTCGCCGCGCCCGATGGGCGTGCGGCCATTTCCGAGAACGCGCCGCCCTGGCTCGCGACCGCGGGCTCGGGCGATGTGCTGGCGGGCTTCGCCGCCGGCCTGCTTGCCCAGGCCACACCGGGCTTCGAGGCGGCCGCGGCGGCGGTCTGGCTGCACGGCGAGGCAGGGACCGAGGCCGGGCCGGGGCTGATCGCCGAGGACCTTCCCGAGGCGCTCCCCAAGGTCTATCGGCGCCTGCTCGGCGACGTTCCGGCAGCCTGCTGACTCTAAATCAGGTCACCGCGAACCAAACCGCGGTGTCGGGTCCCGCGGCTTCCAGCCTGCGGCAGCGGATCAGCCATTTTCCCGGATTGTCGGCGACGAAGGCGATCCGCTCGACCTGCTCGCCGACCACCAGCGTATCGAGCCAATACGGTTTCCAGCCGTCGTCGAGGCGGTCGAGCAGGCGGAAATGATGGCCGTGCAGGTGCACGACCTGGGGATGGCCGGTCGGGTTGCGGACGCCCAACGTCACGGCGCGGCCGCGGCGGACCGTGAACAGCGGCGGCCCGGCCGGATCGAGCGGCCTTCCATCGCCAAGCCTTCCGTCGCCAAGCGTCAGCTCGGCCTTGAGCGAGCCCTTGAGGTCGATGCGGGCGGGGAGCGGATTGGACGGGAGCGGCGACGGCTCCGATCGGGGCGTGGCGCGCGCGTCCGGCGCCGCCTTGGTAGGCCAGGCGGGCGATCGGCTGCTCGTCCCGCAAGCCTGCGAGGATGGCGGCAGCCGCTCCAGGGCTCTGCATCGTGTCCACGAACAGGTCGACCCGACTGCCCGGCGCCAGCGCGACCCGGCCGTCGCGCGCCACGAAGGGTTCGGCGGGCTGGCCGTCGATGGCCATGACCCACGGCGAGTGGCGTTCGATTCGCAGAGAAAAGCCGCGCGCGCCGGTCGCGTTGATCAGGCGCAGACGCATTCGCTCGCCGGCCTTCACCGGGATCTCGGGACGGACCGATCCGTTGACGAGAACGAACGGCGCCGACGCCGCCGAGCTCGCCGGGCATTCCGAGCACCAGCACGACATCCGCGTCGACCTTGACCGGCTGGGCCTCGTCGACGATCAGCGCGCCATGGAGGCCGCGATCGACCTGGCCGGGGGCATGGGCGTGGTACCAGAAGGTGCCCGCATCGGGCGGGCGGAACACGTAGTCGAAGCTCGCGCCGGGCGCGACCGGCGGCTGGGTGAGGTGCGGGACGCCGTCCATGGCATTGGGCAGCCGGACGCCGTGCCAGTGGATGCTGGTCGGCTCGGGAAGCTCGTTCACGAGCCGGACGCGGAGCTCCTCGCCGCGCTTGAGCCGCAGCGTCGGGCCCGGTGCGGTACCGCCATAGCCCCAGCTCGGCGGCTGTCCCTCGCCGCGCGTCGCCCCTGGGCGGCGCGCAAGACGCGGAAGCCATCGGACGCGACTTCCGCCCGCAAGATCGCCGGCAGACCCAGCGAGCCGACGGCAACGCCCGTGCCGGCGAGGAACCTGCGGCGCGACAACATGCGAGCGAGGAGCGGCATCCGAAGCCTTGACAGGGCGAAGGGAGAAGGAGAGGGGCTCATAGCCCGCCAACAGCGGGTTGAGAAGCTTCGCAAAAGCGCCTATTTTCTCGTGTGCGCTCAGCAATGCGCGTGATATAAGCCGCGCCGCCCGCTCGGTGCCGAGGGTGCCCTCTGCGGGCGTGGCGGAATTGGTAGACGCGCGGGATTTAGGTTCCCGTGACGAAAGTCGTGGGGGTTCGAGCCCCTCCGCCCGCACCACGCCGAGGCCAGCGCAACCACGGGGTCATGCGCGGTCCCTCGTCCGACGAACGCCCTGCTACTACGAAGAAGTAGATCATCGCCATGCAAGTCACAGAAACCGTTTCCGACGGCCTCAAGCGCGAATTCCAGGTCACCGTCCCGGCCTCCGACCTCGAGGCACGGGTCAGCGAGCGGCTCGGCGACCTCAAGGACCAGGTTCGCATCAACGGCTTCCGGCCCGGCAAGGTGCCGGTCACCCACCTCAAGAAGGTGTACGGCCGGGCAGTGATGGCCGAGACCATCGAGGCCATCATCCGCGAGATGAACGCCAAGATCGTCAGCGATCACGGCCTCAAGCTCGCGATGGAGCCCAAGGTCACCATCCCGAACGAGGAGACCGAGGTCGAGAAGGTGATCGGCGGGCAAGTCCGACCTCGCCTATACGCTGGCGCTCGAGGTTTTGCCGAAGATCGAGCTCGCCGACTTCAAGGGCATCAAGCTCGAGCGTCTGGTCGCCGAGGTGACCGAGGCCGAGGTCGGCGAGGCGCTCGGCAAGATCGCCGAGCAGAACCGGCCGTTCGCGGTCAAGGGCGAGGGCGCGAAGGTCGAGAACGGCGATCGGGTGGTCATCGACTTCGCCGGCAAGCTCGACGGCCAGCCGTTCGAGGGCGGCTCCGGCGGCGATGTCGGCGTCAATGTCGGGTCGGGCACCTTCATCCCGGGCTTCGAGGAACAGCTCATCGGCATGTCGGCCGGGGAAACGCGGCAGGTGAAGGTGACCTTCCCGGCCGCCTATCCGCAAGCCCAGCTCGCCGGCAAGGAAGCCGAGTTCGAGGTGACGGCGAAGTCGATCGAGGCGCCCACCAGCGTGACGGTCGACGACGCATTTGCGAAATCGCTCGGCCTCGAGTCGCTCGACAAGCTCAAGGAGGCGGTCAAGGCGCGGCTCGCAGCAAGACCACGCCGTCCAGAGCCGGCAAAAGGTCAAGCGCCGGCTGCTCGACGCGCTCGACACGATGCATCAGTTCGCGCCTGCCGCCGACGCTGGCGGAGCAGGAGTTCGGCAACGTCTGGAGCGCGGTCGAGAACGACCTCAAGGCGCAGGGCCGGACCTTCGAGGACGAAGGCACCACCGAGGAGAAGGCGAGAGCGGAGTATCGCGCGATCGCCGAGCGGCGCGTCCGTCTCGGCTTGGTGCTGGCGGAAATCGGCGACAAGAACAAGATCAGCGTGACCGAGGAGGAGATTTCGCGCGCGATCGTCGAGCGTGCACGCCAGTTCCCCGGCCGCGAGCAGGAAATCTGGGATCACTATCGCAAGAATCCGCACCGCGGTGGCGGCCGTGCGCGCGCCCATCTTCGAAGAGAAGGTGGTCGATTTTCTGATCGAGCTGGCGACGGTGAGCGACAAGCCGGTGTCCCGCGAAGAACTCTACAAGGACGACGACGAGACCACCGCCGCCGCTTGAGCTTGGCCGAGTCGGCCGCCGCCTGTGCGCGGGCCGATCAACGCGCGCACCTGCCGGGCATCCGGCCGGCGTCGTGATGCTTTATCGGCGCGAATCGTGGATAAGAATGGTGGATACCAAAAGCATGGCAACCAACACGGCGCTGGCGCGGATCGGCCGTCTGCTGCGGCCGCGATTGCGTTGCTCGTTCTGCGAGCGATCCGCCGCCGACGTCGGACGTCTTGTGGCGGGCGCGTCCGCTCATATCTGTGACGAGTGCATCACCAAATGTGTCGCGGTCCTGGAGCAACACGGCGGCCTCGCGCCGGCGCCCCGGTCCGCCGACTGAGGCAGGTCATTCCATGCGCGATCCGGTCGAAACCTACATGAACCTCGTTCCCATGGTGGTCGAGCAGACCAACCGCGGCGAGCGCGCCTATGACATTTTCTCGCGGCTGCTGAAGGAGCGCATCATCTTCATCACCGGTGCGGTCGAGGACACCATGTCGACGCTGGTGGTCGCGCAGCTTCTGTTCCTGGAGGCCGACAACCCGAAAAAAGAGATCGCGATGTACATCAACTCGCCGGGCGGCGTGGTGACGTCCGGGCTGGCGATCTACGACACCATGCAGTTCGTGCGGCCGCCGGTGTCGACCTTGTGCGTCGGGCAGGCGGCCTCGATGGGCTCGCTGCTGCTCGCGGCCGGCGCGCAAGGACATGCGCTTCGCGCTTCCCAACTCGCGCATCATGCTGCACCAGCCGTCCGGCGGCTTCCAGGGCCAGGCGACCGACATCATGCTGCACGCCCAGGAGATCCTCAATCTCAAGAAGCGGCTCAACGAAATCTACGTCAAGCACACCGGCCAGCCGCTCAAGAAGATCGAGGACGCGCTCGAGCGCGACTACTTCCTGACCGGGGAAATGGCGGTGGAGTGGGGGATCGTCGACAAGGTGATCAACAAGCGACCGGAGGACCCGGCGGCGCTCAAGGTCGTGTAGCGGCGCGCCGGCGTTGCGCCCGAGGCAGCTCGGCGCGATTTCTGCGGGATCCGGCCGAATCAGGGTTGCGACGGTCAAAAAGTCGCCATCAGGCTGAATTTTCATCATTAATGAAATCTTGATTATCGCCAGCATACCGTGGTTCGCTAGGACTGATTTGGTAGGGAGTGGGCCGAAAAGCAGGGAGATGTGTGACATCCGCGCTACGGACTCTTAGGGGTCCCCTTGTTATGGTTCACTCCTCGGCGGCCGGTGCGAGGAGGGTGCGGACGATCGGAGAGATGGAATGAGCAAGGTCGGCGAGCGACTCCAAGAACACGCTCTACTGCTCGTTCTGCGGCAAGAGCCAGCACGAGGTGCGCAAGCTCATTGCCGGCCCGACCGTGTTCATCTGCGACGAGTGCGTCGAGCTGTGCATGGACATCATCCGCGAGGAGAACAAATCCTCGCTGGTGAAGTCGCGCGACGGCATTCCGACGCCGAAGGAAATCCGCAAGGTCCTCGACGACTACGTGATCGGCCAGGATCACGCCAAGAAGGTGCTCTCGGTCGCGGTCCACAATCACTACAAGCGGCTCAACCATCAGACCAAGCACAACGACGTCGAGCTCGCGAAGTCGAACATCCTGCTGATCGGCCCGACCGGCTCCGGCAAGACGCTGCTGGCGCAGACGCTGGCGCGCATCCTCGACGTGCCGTTCACGATGGCGGACGCGACGACGCTGACCGAAGCCGGCTATGTCGGCGAGGACGTCGAGAACATCATCCTGAAGCTGCTTGCAGTCGGCCGACTACAACGTCGAGCGCGCGCAGCGCGGCATCGTCTATATCGACGAGATCGACAAGATCAGCCGCAAGTCCGACAACCCCTCGATCACCCGCGACGTGTCGGGCGAGGGCGTGCAGCAGGCGCTGCTGAAGATCATGGAGGGCACCATCGCCTCGGTGCCGCCGCAGGGCGGCCGCAAGCATCCGCAGCAGGAGTTCCTGCAGGTCGACACCACCAATATCCTGTTCGTCTGCGGCGGCGCTTTCGCGGGTCTCGAGAAGATCATCTCGGCGCGCGGGCGCTCGACCTCGATCGGCTTCTCCGCCAAGGTGTTGGCGCCGGAGGATCGCAAGGCGGGCGAGATCTTCCGCGAGGTCGAGCCGGAGGACCTGCTCAAGTACGGCCTGATCCCGGAATTCGTCGGCCGGCTGCCGGTCGTCGCCACGCTCGAGGATCTCGACGAGCCTTCGCTCAAGCTCATCCTGACCCAGCCGAAGAACGCGCTGGTGAAGCAGTACCAGCGGCTGTTCGAGATGGAGAGCATCGATCTGACGCTCGCCGACGAGGCGCTCGGCGCCATCGCCCGCAAGGCGATCGATCGCAAGACCGGCGCGCGCGGGTTGCGCTCGATCATGGAGGGCATCCTGCTCGACACCATGTTCGACCTGCCGAGCCTCGAAGGGGTCGAGGAGGTCGTGATCTCGCGCGAGGTGGTCGAGGGCACGGCGCGGCCGCTCTACATCTACGCCGACCGCGCCGACCGGGCGAGCGACGCCAGCGCCTGAGCACCTGCGGCGGTGCCGCCGGCACTCCTCCGATTCGTCACGGTTTCGCTTCGAGTACGGAACAACGCGTCGCTATTTGCTTGAATTTCCGGGCTTACTTGACACCGGCGCGGCCCGTCGCCACCTATTACGGGCACGCGAAACAGCGTACAAAGCGTACCGACGACCACGTCGAAATTCCTCCGGGGAGGGTTTCGTACCCACCCTCCGGCGCCACGGCCCTCGAGCCGGCCGTGTTCGCCTTCCCGGCCCATCTCTGCACTCGACCGCGATGCCGCAGCCGCGGGTTGCGGGCGAGGGGCACAACAACAAGGACCTCGGGCCATGACCAGCGCGAAGCCAAAGCCTCCCCTCAATCCCGGCGAAGTCCGGGCCTATCCGGTGTTGCCGCTGCGCGACATCGTCGTCTTCCCGCACATGATCGTGCCGCTCTTCGTCGGGCGCGAGAAATCGATCAAGGCGCTCGAAGAGGTGATGCGCTCCGACACGTTCATTCTGCTCGCCACGCAGAAGAACGCCTCCGATGACGATCCGGCGACCGGCGCCATCTACGAGATCGGCACGCTCGCGAGCGTGCTGCAGCTGCTCAAGCTGCCCGACGGCACCGTCAAGGTGCTGGTCGAGGGCGCCGCGCGCGCCAAGGTCGCGCGCTACACCGACCGCGCCGACTATTACGAGGCCGACGCCGTCGTGCTCGCCGATTCGAGCGGCGAGCAGGTCGAGGCGGAGGCGCTCGCGCGCTCGGTGGTCAACGAGTTCGAGAGCTATGTGAAGCTCAACAAGAAGGTGTCGCCCGAGGTGGTCGGCGTGGTCCAGCAGATCGAGGACTATGCCAAGCTCGCCGACACGGTGGCTTCGCACCTGGCCGTCAAGATTCCCGACAAGCAGGTGATCCTGGAGACGCCGTCCGTCACCGAGCGGCTCGAAAAGGTGCTCGGCCTGATGGAGAGCGAGATCTCGGTGCTGCAGGTCGAGAAGCGCATCCGCACGCGCGTCAAGCGCCAGATGGAGAAGACCCAGCGCGAGTACTACCTCAACGAGCAGATGAAGGCGATCCAGAAGGAGCTCGGCGACGAGGAAGGCAAGGACGAGCTCGCCGAGATCGAGGACAAGATCAAGAAGACCAAGCTCTCGAAGGAGGCGCGCGAGAAGGCGCAGCACGAGCTCAAGAAGCTGCGGCAGATGTCGCCGATGTCGGCGGAAGCCACCGTCGTGCGCAACTATCTCGACTGGCTGCTGTCGATCCCCTGGAACAAGAAGACCAAGGTCAAGAAGGACCTCAGTGCATGCGCAGGAGATCCTCGACAACGACCACTTCGGCCTGGAGAAGGTCAAGGAGCGCATCGTCGAGTATCTCGCCGTCCAGCAGCGCGCCAACAAGCTGACCGGCCCGATCCTGTGCCTGGTCGGTCCGCCCGGCGTCGGCAAGACCTCGCTCGGCAAGTCGATCGCGCGGGCGACCGGCCGCGACTTCGTGCGCGTGTCGCTCGGCGGCGTGCGCGACGAGGCCGAGATCCGCGGCCACCGGCGCACCTATATCGGCTCGATGCCCGGCAAGGTCATCCAGTCGATGCGCAAGGCGAAGTCGTCGAACCCGCTGTTCCTGCTCGACGAGGTCGACAAGATGGGCGCCGACTTCCGCGGCGATCCGTCGTCGGCGCTGCTCGAGGTGCTCGATCCCGAGCAGAACCACACCTTCAACGACCACTATCTCGAGGTCGACTACGATCTCTCCAACGTGATGTTCATCACCACGGCGAACACGCTCAACATCCCGCCGCCCTTGATGGACCGCATGGAGATCATCCGCATCGCCGGCTACACCGAGGACGAGAAGGTCGAGATCGCGCGCAAGCACCTGATCCCGCACGCGATCGCCAAGCACGGCCTCGACGCGAAGGAATGGGCGATCGACGACGAGGCGCTGCTGCTGCTGATCCGCCGCTACACGCGGGAGGCGGGCGTGCGCAATCTCGAGCGCGAGCTCTCGACCCTGATCCGCAAGGCGGTCAAGGAGCTGACCTTGACGAAGAAGAAGTCGATCACGGTCGAGGCCAAGACCGTCTCCGACTATCTCGGCGTGCCGAAGTTCCGCTACGGCGAGGTCGAGGACGAGGATCAGGTCGGCGTCGTCACCGGCTTGGCCTGGACCGACGTGGGCGGCGAGCTGCTCACCATCGAAGCCGCCATGATGCCCGGCAAGGGCAAGATGACGGTGACCGGCAACCTGCGCGACGTGATGAAGGAATCGATCTCGGCGGCGGCGTCCTACGTGCGCATGCGCGCGATCGCCTTCGGCATCGAGCCGCCGTCCTTCGACAAGAAGGACATCCACGTGCACGTGCCGGAGGGCGCGACCCCGAAGGACGGCCCGTCGGCCGGCGTCGCCATGGTCACGCGCGATCGTGTCGGTGATGACCGGCATCCCGGTGCGCCGCGACGTCGCCATGACCGGCGAGATCACGCTGCGCGGCCGCGTGCTGCCGATCGGCGGCCTGAAGGAGAAGCTGCTGGCGGCCTCGCGCGGCGGCATGAAGACGGTGCTGATCCCGGAGGAGAACGCCAAGGACCTGGTCGAGATCAGCGAGAGCATCAAGAAGGGCCTGGACATCATTCCGGTCTCGCGCATGGACGAGGTGCTCGACGCGCGCGCTCGTGCGCAAGCCCGAGGCGATCGAGTGGGACGAGGAGAAGGCCAAGCCGACCGAGACCTCGGTGACGACCGAGCCGGCGGTCGAGGAGGAGTCCTCGACGCTCACCGCGCACTGAGCGCGATCGGCTGCTCTGCGAATCGACGGCGGCGCCGCAAGGCGCCGCCGTTTTTCATGTCGGACGCCCAAGCCATCCGCGTCAGCGTGCAGCCGAGCCATTCCTGGTTCCTTGACAACTATCGAGCGAAGCGCGACAAATCGCCCCGCTAACCGCTGCGACCCGGACTCACATCGCGGCATCCAAATGCGGCAAGTCGGAAGCTTCCAACGTTTCTTGACGCGCGCTCGGCCGATGAAGGTCGTCGCGGGCTTCGGCAACCTTTCCGGAGACATCAGTCATGAAAACGACGTTCACCGGCGCTATCGTGTGTGCGGTATTGGCGGGGCTCTTGGCGTTCTCGAGCCCGTCGTTCGCGGCCCCCGCCGCGCTCGGCCAAGGGCCAGTTCGCGACCGAAGCCGAGGCCAAGGCCAGTTGCCCAACCGACACCGTGGTGTGGGCCAACCTCACGCTCCAAGATCTACCACCCGAGCACCAGCAAGGTTTACGGCAAGACCAAGCGCGGCGCCTACATGTGCGAGAAGGAGGCGAGCCGCGGGCGGCTTCCGGCCGCCGAAGACGCCAAAGTCGAAGGCGAAGACGAAAGCTTGAATGAACGGGCGGTCGCGATCCGTCGCGCAGTCGCAGCGACCAACGTCATGCAGATCAGTCAAAGGAGGAAGAACATGAAACGCATCGTGCTTGCTGCTGCGTTGTCGCTCATCGCGTCGGTTGCCTATGCGCAAAGTCCGCCGATCCTGCAAGGCGCAGTCAACGGAGAAGAAGCTCGCACGGCGCGGCCGAGAAGAGCTTCATCACCAAGTGCACGAAGGATGCGAAGACCGCTTGTGACGCGCAGGCCACCGAGAAGAAGCTCGCCGGCGCGGCCAAGACCAGCTTCACCAAGAAATGCGTCACCGACGCGGTCGGCGCCTGATCGCAGGTTCGCCGGCACGACTGGACTCGCGCGTGATCCGGCGGCGCCTCTTCGGAGGTGCCGCCGTTTGTTTGCGTCGAGCGCGCGGGCGGGCGCCGATCGACGAACGTCGAATTTCCCGCTTGACAATTAAGAACAAAGAGTGAACATTAGCATTGCTGCCGGTTAATCCTGCAGATCGCAATCCAAGACGCGGCAGTGCGTTCGCTCTGACGCTGTCGACCGATGAGGTCGTCAGCGGGCGGGGAGACTTTTTCGGGAGACGAGTGATGAAAAGGACGTTCACGGCGCGACGTTGACGGCACGGTGTGTGCTGCATTCGTTGGACTGATGCTGTTGTCGCAATCGGCAATCGCGCAGCAGAAGACCGCCAAGCTCTGCAATGACGAGTGGGCCGCCAACAAGGCGGCCATCAAGGCCAGCGGCAAGACCAAACGAGTCTTCGTGGCTGAATGCCGCGGTGTTGCCGTCACGGCGCCGGCGCGCAAGCCCGCAGCGGCGCTGCCCGCGACCGGACAGTTCGCGACCGAAGCCGAGGCCAAGGCGAGTTGCCCGACCGACGCCGTGGTCTGGATCAATCCGAGGTCCAGGGTCTACCACGCCGGCGGCAGCAGGAGCTACGGCACGACCAAGCAGGGCGCCTATATGTGCGAGAAGGACTCGGTCGAGGCCGGCTTCCGCGCCGTCCAAGATCGCAAGGCGCGCGTCGATCTGAGCTTCGCCCTCAAGCAATTGATGCTTGTGCTATTGTGGCGGTGCCGTTGGGCGCCGCCATTTTTGCAGGGGCAGTCGGCGGCTGAAAATCGGCGCTTACAATTCGCCGAGACAAGGGCAACGCTTCCGCGCCCGCCGAGAGCGCGTTCGCGCCTGCGCAATCGCGGAGGTGCCGGTAATCGAAACGCGCGCTTGCATCGCCGCGCCGCGCGGCGATAAAGCTTAGGCGAGGGCGGTTAGCTCAGTTGGTAGAGCGCCTGCTTTACACGCAGGATGTCGGCGGTTCGAGTCCGTCACCGCCCACCGAACATGCGGCAGCGACGCTCGCAGCAAATCGACTTGATCAAAGCAAACACACGCCGGCGGCCATTGCCCTGGCCGCCGTCGTGCGAGAGAGGTCCCGCCAGGACCGCTGGCGCGTTACACCGACTTCCTTGAGCTCCTTGGCGGCGCGGAAGGCGACTTTCTTGCTCGCCTTGATCTGGATCGGCTCGCCGGTCGCCGGGTTGCGGCCCATGCGGGCGGCGCGCTTGCGCACCTGCAGGATGCCGAGGCCGCCGATGCGGATGCGGTCGCCCTTCTTGAGGTGCTTGGTCACCAGGCCGACAAGGTCGCCGAGGACCGCCTCGGTTTGCTTTTTCGACATCTCATGGGATTCCGAGAGATTGGCGGCGAGATGCTTCAGGGTCACGGTCGCGGGTGCGCCCGGTTTCTTGGCTGCCATGGCTGGCCCTCCTCGTTCGCAGTGGCCTTCAAAGCCACTTCATCACGACGTCGCATTAGACGATTCGGATAGGGTCTGACCATGACTTATTGGCGAAAAATGTGGGTTTTTTCAATGCCGCCGTTAAGAAACCCGCCAATGGCGGGCCTTGAACGGGTGGGACAGGGGGCAAATCCCGCATTTTGGCCGCTGCGACGGGCATTTTGGAGAGGTCGCAGCCCCTCGCGCGGTCGCCTTGACTTGGCCCGGCCGGGTCTTTAACTCCGCACGACGCCCGCGGGGGCGTAGCTCAGTTGGTTAGAGCGTCGGCCTGTCACGCCGAAGGTCGCGGGTTCGAGTCCCGTCGCTCCCGCCATCATTTCAATCATTTGACGGTCGTCCTGTGGCTGCGAGCCAACTCTCGCGGCGACGCGATTCGAGCTTTTCGAGCGCGGTCCGTTCGCCGCCGCGGCGCCTCACCTGGCCGCGTGAATCTTGCGCACCAGGTCGAGCACCTCCTTGGGCGTCGCGAAGAGCTGCTCCACCACCTGCTGCAGCTCATCGCCGCTGACCGGATCGATCTGCAGCTTGATCTTCTTGGCTTCGGCCAGAAGCTCGGCGATCCTTGTTGGCCGCGTCGAAGGCGGCGCGCAGCTCCTTGACGCGCTCGCGCGGCAGATCGGGCGGCGCGATCAACGGCCACGCCAGAATGGAATCGGACTCCAGCACCTCGATCGCCTGGCGCGCGGTCGCGCTGCCGGCAAGGTCATGGGCGATCGGAATGTTCGGCAACAGCCCGGTCTTGGCGAGCGTGAACTGGGCGAGCGGCTTGATCTTGCGGCTCGGCAGCCAATCCGGCGCGCGCGAGCTGATGCTGTCGAGCGACCAGCCGCAATAGCCCTCGACCTCGCCCTTCTCCATCGCGGCGGAGACTTCGTTGCCGCCCGGATAGCCCGCCACGACCCTGAATCTGGTGCCGACGAATTCGTTGAGCGCGCGTCGGAAAGGTCATGGTGCGCGAGCCGGGACCGGTCGCGCCGACCACCACCTCGCGCCGCTTCACGTCGTCGATGGTCGGCGACCGGCACCGTCTGCCAGACCACGCACAGGAAATTGTCGCGCGTCCGGCCGCCGATCCAGGTGAAGCGCCGCGCGTCGTATTTGCCTTGCACGGTTCCGACCAGCGGCTCGATCACGATGCCGCCGCCCACGACGCCGAGCGTGGTGCCGTCCTTCGGTGCGACGTTGTAGAGGTTCGCCGCCGCCACCAGGCTGCCGGCGCCCGGCATGTTCTGCACCATGACGCTCGGCCTTCCCGGCAGATACTTGCCGATGAAGCGCGCATAGAGCCGCGCGGTGAGATCGTAGGTGCCGCCGGCCGTGAAGCCGACCACGATGGTGAGTTGCTTGCCTTGATAGAAATCCGCCGCCGCGACCGGCGCGGTGAGCGCCGCGAGCAGGGCCGCGACGACGGTGACAGTGCGATTGGATGGCGCGTTCATGCGCTTTGCCTGATCACTGATGACTGATCCCTGTTCCGGGCATCTCGGCGATCAGCCGCCCGAAGCCCTTGACCGGCTGGCGCACGTGCAGGTGCCGCTGGATATCCCAGCATTGCGCGGGGACCGCGTGAATGACCGGCACGCCGAGGTCCTGCTCCAGCTTCTCGATGATGTCGAGGGTGCGCCAGGCCGGGCCGAGCATGTAGATCGCCTGCGCCTTGGCGTGCTCGAGGAACACGCGCTTGACGAAGCGATAGACCTGCAGGCTCGAGAGCTCCTGCACCTTGTCGAAGTCGACGTCCATCCCGGCCATGTCGAGGATCTCGAAGCCGGCATCGACGAAATACTTCGCGTAGATCTTGTTGATGTCGCCGCGGAAGTAGGTGGCGCCGACGAAGCGCTTGACCTTGAGCGCGCGCAGCGCGTCGAGCGTGGTGGTGCCGGAGGTGAAGATCGTGGTCTTGTACTTTTTCTCCCAGGTCTTGATCAGCTCCTGCTCGCCCCGATAGCCGATCACCATGAAGGGCGGGGCGCCGGAGGGATTGATCACGTCGACGCCGGCCTCGACCAGCTCGGCGATCTTCGGCTCATAGGCGTGGACGCCCTTCTGGAACTCGTCGAGCGAGCCGCGCTGGACATTGAGGCAGAGCGGAATGACGCCGATCCCCTCCGGCAGCATGCGCACCAGCTCCTCGAATCCGCCGGTGCGCAGCGTCGGCCGAATGATGCCCACCGTGCCGCGCCAGGAACCAAACGCCATGCTCTCGTCTCCTCGCCCGGGCCGCGGCGTCGCCGATCGGCTGCCGTCGCTCGCGGTGTCCGATTGTCGCAGGAAGCACGGATAGCTACTGTTAGCGCTTGCGACTCAAGCACCTGCGGAACGTTGCGCGCCAATGCAGCTTCGCGGCTTCGAGCCATGACCCCGGAACGCGCGCCGCCTTCGACGAGCGGAGTATCCGGCAAGACCGTCCAGGAGTACATCGACGAAACGCCGGTCTGGGCCGATGCGACGCCGGTCCGCTATTCCCCGATGACCAGGATGCAGTGGCTCATTTGGGGGCTGGCCGCCGCCGGCAAGTTCTTCGAGGGCGTGGTGGTCTTCACCACCGGGGTGGCGCTGCCGCTGATGGCGCAAGAGTTCGCCTTGGGCGCGACCGAGAAGGGCGTCATCGCCGCGTCCACGCTGTTCGGCATCCTGATCGGCGCCACCGCGCTCGGCGATCTGGCCGATCGCTACGGCCGCAAGCAGATGTTCATCATCGAGATGCTGCTGTTCGTCCTCTTCATCACGCTGCTGACGTTCAGCCCGTCCTATGCGGTCGTCGTGGTCGCCTTGGTGGGCATCGGCATCGCGCTCGGCTGCGACTACCCGACCGCCCATCTGATCATTTCCGAAAGCATGCCGTCACGCATCCGCGGCCGCATGGTGCTGGGGGCATTCGGCTTTCAGGCCGTGGGCGGCTTGGCGGGCACCGGCATCGGGCTCCTGATTCTGCTCGAGAACCCCGACATCGGCGCGTGGCGGTGGATGTATGCCAGCACGATCCTGCTCGCCGTGCCGGTCGTCATCGGTCGCTTTTTCATCGTGCAAAGTCCGAGCTGGCTTGCGTTCCGCGGGCGGATCAAGGAGGCCGAGGCGGAAACCGCGCGGCTCCTGCAGCGCGAGCCCCGCTATCCGAAAGAAGTCATACTGGGCGACGCAGCCGCCTCGAGCATTCGCCACGCAAAGGCGCCGTGGTCGGCGCTGTTCAAAGGCGCAAACCTCAGGCGCACCATCCTGGCCTCGGTTCCCTGGTTCCTGCAGGATCTCAGCACCTACGGCATCGGAATCTTCACGCCCACCATCCTGGCGACGATGGTCGGCGCCCGGATCGAGCATCCGCGCAACACCGCCGAGCTCATTCAGAGCGATATCCTGGCCACCAAGGGCGCGGCGTTGATCGACGTCCTGCTGCTCGTCGGGATCGTGTTCGCCGTGCTGCTGGCCGACCGGGTGGGGCGCATCCGCCTGCAGATTCTCGGCTTCATCGGCTGCGCCGTCGGGCTCCTGCTGGCGGCGCTGTCGCTCGACGTCGGCGGAACGCTGTCGGTCGTGCTGCTGTTTGCCGGCTTCATGCTGTTCAGCTTCATGACCAATATCGGGCCCAATGCGATGACCTACCTGATCGCCGGCGAGGTGTTCCCGATCTCGATCCGCGGCGTCGGGGCGGGCTTCGCCGCGTCGTTTGCCAAGATCGGCGCGGTGCTGACCGCGTTCCTGTTTCCGATCCTGCTCAAGGATATCGGCACCCACATGCTGCTGCTGATCCTGGTCGGGACCAGCCTTCTGGGCGCGCTGGTCACGCGGCTCTACGCCTTCGAAACCAAGGGCGTGAGTCTGGAGAAGGTGCAGTAGCGGGGGGATATGGCCCGCGGTCAGATTCACCGTCGTCCTTCAGCCCGAGGATCTGGCGCGCGTCGGCGGGCGTCGCGACGTGGTCGCCGAGAATCTCGATGATCTTGGCGGCCTTCTCGACCAGCGCCGCGTTGCTCGGCGCGAGCTTGCCCTTCTCGAGATAGATGTTGTCCTCGAGCCCGACCCGCGGATGGCCGCCGAGCAGAACCGTCTGCGCCACCATCGGGAATTGGTGCAGCGAGATGCCGAAGGCGAACCACGGGGAATTCGGCGGCAGCAGGTTGCGCATATAGGTCATGGCTTCGGTCGTCGCCGGTTGCCCCCATGAGATGCCGAGGCAAATCTGAAACATGCCCGGCGGCTTGACGTAGCCGTTCTCGATAAAGCGCTTGGCGAGCAGAAGATGTCCGGTCTCGAACACTTCGAGCTCCGGCATCACCCCGGCGTCCTTGATCGCGACCGCCATGGCCTGCAGATGCTTGGGCGTGTTGATGAAGACGCGAGTCGCCCATGTTGAGGCTGCCCATGTCGAGGCTGCAGATGTCCGGCCTGAGCTCGACCACGTGGCGCACCCGGTCTTCCGGCGATTTGAGCGTGCTGTCGGCGCTGGGTTTCGACGGGTCCTTGTCGTCGTGCATGAAGCGCGCGCCCGGACCGGTGGTCAGGTTGATGAGGACGTCGCTGCCGCTCGACCTGATCCGCTCGACCACCTCGCGGTAGTGGGCGGGGTTCATGCTGGGCCGCGTGGTCTCCGGATTGCGCACGTGGATGTGCACGATCGCGGCGCCGGCCTTGGCGGCGTCGATGCGCCGATTGCGCGATCTGCGCCGGCGTGACCGGAACGGCCGGGTTGCGGCCGGGCGTGTCCGCCGAGCCCGTGACCGCGCATGAGATCATGACTTTTCGTTGCATGTTGCCTCCCGGCCTCGACGTTGATTGTTCGGCGAGAGCCTACAGCGAGGACGGGGCACAAGCCCAGAGGCCAGATGCAGGATCAGGCCGGGGCAATAATGCCGGTCGCGCACAGCTCATCGGCGACGCGCGCGATCACGCTCGCCCAATCGCCGCGGCGCGGCTGGCGAAAAAGCCGCGCCGTCGGGTACCAGGGCGTGTCCGAGCGCTGCTCCATCCAGCGGAAATCGGCCGGCTGCGACAGCATGATCCACACCGGCTTGCCCATGGCGCCGGCGAGATGGGCGACCGCGGTATCGACCGAGATGACCAGATCGACCAGCGAGACGACGGCCGCGGTGTTGGCGAAGTCCAGCTCCTCGCCGAAATGCACCAGCGAGGGCCAGTTGCCCAGCGTCGACGCAGCCTCGCGGTGCAGGTGGCGCTGCAGGCTGACCCAATGCAGGCCTGGTAGCTCGAGAAGCGGCGCAAGCGCTCTCGAGCGCAAGCGAACGGTTGAGATCATTGTCGTGCGTCGGCCGTCCCGACCAGGCGAGCCCGATGCGCGGTGCCGGCGGCAGGCGCTGCCGCCAAAGCTTCGACGCGCTGCGGGGATGCGGCGATGTAGGGGCCTTCCCAGGGGACCGTGTCGCGCTCGGTGCGCAGCGCCAAGCGGCAGGCTCATGAGCGGACACTGCAGATCGTGCGGCGGCAAGGCTTCGCCGCGCGTCACCACCTGTGCCACCGCGTCCAGGTTGGCGAGCAGCGGCTCCAGCCCCGGATGCAGCTCCAGCACCACCTTGGCGCCGAGGCGCGCCACCAGCGGCGCGTAGCGCACGAACTGGATCGCATCGCCAAATCCCTGCTCGGCATGCAGCAGGATGGTCTTGCCAGCGATCGGCTCGTCGCCGAGCCACAACGGCGCGGCAAAGTCCCGGCGGTGCCTGGCAAAATCCTTGGTTTCCCAGCGCCATTGGTATTTGCGCCAGCCCGCGCGGAAGTCGCCGAGCATCAGCCGCGCCACGCCCTCGTTGAAATGGGCATCGGCGTGGTTCGCATCGATCGCGAGCGCGCGTTGGAAGCATGCCAGCGCGTCCTCGTGGCGGCCGAGCCGCAACAAGGCGCAGCCGCGATTGCTGATCACCTCCGGCCGATCGGGCTGGCGCGCCAGCGCCGCCTCGAAGCTCGCGAGCGCGTCCTCGGGCCGGCTGAGCTTCAGCAACGCGCTGCCGCGATTGGCCAGGGTCTCGGCATGGCCGGGCTTGAGCGCCAGCACCCGGTCGAAATCCGCCAGGGCCTCCGCCGCGCGGCCGAGATCGAGCAGCGCGGTGCCGTGGTTGTAGAGCGCATCGACATAGCCGGGCTTGTGCGACGAGCGCCCGCTGGTAGGCCGCGAGCGCCTGGTCGAGCCGTCCGAGGCGCTTGAGCGCGTTGCCGCGGTTGTTGAGCACCTCGGCGTAGGCCGGGCTGAGCGCGAGCGCCTTGTCGTAGGCGGCGAGCGCCTCCTCGCAGCGCCCGAGCTGCTGCAGCACGAGGCCGTAGTTCGCGAGCGCGTCCGCCGACCGACCGTTGGCGCGCAGCGCCGCGCCGATCAGCCGCAGCGCCTCCGGCAGGCGACCGCAGTCCATGTTGAGGAGGCCGAGCAGGTGGAGGGCGTCGAAGTCGTCCGGCTTCTGCTGCAGCACGGCGGCGTAGAGCGGCTCCGCCTCGCCGAGTTGGTTTTGCTGATGCAGCGCGAACGCCTGTTCCAGCATCCGCCGGGGATCGGGACGGGCGGCCGACGCGGGCTTCTTGGGCATGTAGGGCAGGGCGGGCCTCGACCGGAGCGTGTGCCTCGAGCATGGAACGGCGGCTTGGTGGCCAGAATCACCTGCGCCGAGCGCGAACATATCCCAGTGCGGTCGCGCTCATCGACACTCACAAGCTTGCGTTCGCCGCCGACTTGCGCCGCATTGTGCACTGCGCTAAGCCTCGTTGCACCCGTCCTTGGAACGAATCCGAACTGTGGCAAGGGCGATTTCGTGAGGGTCTGCGGTACTTTAGCTGCCGCAGCCGGGGCGGGATTTCCGTGCTGGGACGGGCGTCGGAGGTGAGGATCGCCGATGAATGAACTATTGCTCGATTACCTGCCCCTCGTCGTCTTCATCGCGGTCGCGCTCGGCCTCTGCATGGCGCTGCTGGTCGCGCCGTTCCTGGTCGCCTACAAGCAGCCCGACCCCGAAAAGCTGTCCGCCTACGAATGCGGCTTCAACGCCTTCGACGACGCGCGCATGAAGTTCGACGTGCGGTTCTATCTGGTCGCGATCCTGTTCATCATCTTCGATCTCGAGGTGTCGTTCCTGTTCCCGTGGGCGGTCACGTTCGGCGATCTCGGGCTTTACGGCTTCTGGTCGATGATGGTGTTCCTTGGCGTTCTGACCATCGGCTTCATATATGAGTGGCGGAAAGGAGCGCTCGAATGGGATTAGAGCGCACGGCCGTCATCGCCCCGCCCGCCAGGGGCATCATCGATCGCGCGCACCGGCCGGCCGGTCGGCGCCGACGACCCGTATTTCGTCGGCATGAAGGATGAGCTCGCCGACAAAGGCTTTCTGGTCGCCGCCGCCGACGACCTCATCATCTGGGCGCGCACCGGCTCGCTGATGTGGATGACCTTCGGGCTCGCCTGCTGCGCGGTCGAGATGATGCAGATGTCGATGCCGCGCTACGACGCCGAGCGCTTCGGGTTCGCGCCGCGCGCCTCGCCGCGCCAGTCCGACGTGATGATCGTCGCCGGCACGCTCACCAACAAGATGGCGCCGGCGCTGCGCAAGGTCTACGACCAGATGCCGGAGCCGCGCTACGTCATCTCGATGGGCTCCTGCGCCAACGGCGGCGGCTACTATCACTATTCCTATTCGGTGGTGCGCGGCTGCGACCGCATCGTGCCGGTCGACATCTACGTGCCCGGCTGCCCGCCGACCGCCGAAGCGCTGCTCTACGGCGTGCTCCTGCTGCAGAAGAAGATCCGCCGCACCGGCACGATCGAGCGGTGAGGTCCGGTCGATGGACGAGACGCTCGACAAACTCGGCGAGACCATCAGCGGCGCGCTCGCCGGCTGCGGTCCTCGGGCACTCGGTCGCGAACGGCGAGCTCACGATCACGGCGACCGCGCCCGACATCGTGAAGGTCGTCACCTTCCTGCGCGACGACGAGCGCTGCCAGTTCTGGAGCTTCATCGACGTCACCGCGGTCGACTGGCCGGGCCGCGAGCGGCGCTTCGACGTGGTCTATCACTTTCTGTCGCCCAGGCAGAACCTGCGCATCCGGGTGAAGATCGAGGTCGCCGAGAGTGACGCCGGTGCCCTCGATCATCTCGGTGTTTCCCGGCGCCGACTGGTTCGAGCGCGAGACCTACGATCTCTACGGCGTGCCGTTCACCGGCCATCCGGACATGCGCCGCCTGCTCACCGACTACGGCTTCGAGGGCCATCCGCTGCGCAAGGACTTTCCGCTCACCGGGTTCGTCGAGGTCCGCTACGACGACGAGCAGAAGCGCGTGGTCTACGAGCCGGTGCGGCTCGCGCAGGAGTTCCGCAATTTCGATTTCCTCTCGCCGTGGGAGGGCCCGGAGTACCTGCTGCCGGGCGACGAGAAGGCGCGTGACGCCAAGCCTGGCGAGGCGAAGGGGTCTTGAGATGAAGGCGACGCTCAGGCGCCTCACGCATAGCGAATGGCGAGTAGACATCGATGCGGATAGCGCGCGACTCCTCGCTATTCGCTACTCGCCATTCGCTATTCGCATCTGGTGATCCGATGCCCGAACCCGCGCACCGCAACTTCACCATCAATTTCGGGCCGCAGCATCCGGCGGCCCACGGCGTGCTGCGGCTGGTGCTGGAGCTCGACGGCGAGATCGTCGAGCGCGTCGATCCGCATATCGGGCTGCTCCACCGCGGCACCGAGAAGCTGATCGAGCACAAGACCTATCTGCAGGCGATCCCCTATTTCGACCGGCTCGACTACGTCGCGCCGATGAACCAGGAGCATGCCTTCTGCCTGGCGGCCGAGAAGCTGCTGAAGCTGCCGATCCCCAGGCGCGCCCAGCTCATCCGCGTGCTCTATTGCGAGATCGGACGGCTGCTGTCGCACCTCCTCAACGTCACCACCCAGGCGATGGACGTCGGCGCGCTCACCCCGCCGCTGTGGGGCTTCGAGGAGCGCGAGAAGCTCATGGTGTTCTACGAGCGCGCCTCGGGCTCGCGCATGCACGCGGCCTATTTCCGCATCGGCGGCGTGCATCAGGACCTGCCGGGAAAGCTGCTCGACGACATCTGGGGATTCTGCGACCCGTTCCTCAAGGTCTGCGACGACCTCGAGAGTCTGCTGACCGGCAACCGCATCTTCAAGCAGCGCAACGTCGATATCGGCGTGGTGAAGCTCGAGGACGCCTGGACATGGGGATTCTCCGGCGTGATGGTGCGCGGCTCGGGTGCCGCCTGGGACCTGCGCAAGGCGCAGCCCTACGAGTGCTACTCCGAGCTCGATTTCGACATTCCGATCGGCAAGAACGGCGACAACTACGACCGCTACTGCATCCGCATGGAAGAGATGCGCCAGTCGATCCACATCATGAAGCAGTGCCTGGAGAAGCTGCGCTCGCCGGAAGGGCAGGGGCCGGTCACGGTCGAGGACAACAAGATCGTGCCGCCCCGGCGCGAAGAGATGAAGCGCTCGATGGAAGCGCTCATCCACCACTTCAAGCTCTACACCGAAGGCTTTCACGTGCCGGCCGGCGAGGTCTATGCCGCGGTCGAGGCGCCCAAGGGCGAGTTCGGCGTCTATCTGATCGCCGACGGCAGCAACAAGCCGTACAAGTGCAAGATCCGCGCGCCCGGCTTCGCGCATCTCTCGGCCATGGATTTCCTCTCCCGCGGCTACATGCTCGCCGACATCTCGGCGATCCTCGGCTCGCTCGACATCGTGTTCGGGGAGGTCGACCGGTGAGCAGGCCCGCTTGCCCCGGACATGGTCAGCGTGGTGCTGAACCACGACGCCCGGTTCCTGTTTCCGCAGGGCGAATCCTACTGGTCCGCCGACGTGGTCCCCGCCAACTACGAGCCCGACATCGATTGGGTGCTGCGCCGGGCGAGCGGACGGCCCTACGCCATGCTCGATGCCGGGGCCAACTACGGCTTCTGGTCGATCCTCGCGTCCAGCGCGCTCTATGGCCGCCATCCGACGGTCGCGATCGAACCGTCGCGGGTCAACTTCGAATGGCTGATCCGCAATGCGATCGCCAATCGCAGCCGGTTTCAAATGCTTCACCGTGCCGTTTCGGACGAGTCCGGCAGGCGCGTGATGCTTTACGGCAAGAAGCATTACGGCTTATCGCTGCGCAAGGATTGGCATCCGAGCGACATCGATCAATTCGAGGAGGTCGAGACCATCACCCTCGACGACGTCGCCGGCCGGTATGCTCCGAACCGCAGATACCCGCCCTTCATCAAGCTCGACGTCGAGGGCTCGGAGATCGCCGGGATCAAGGGCGCACGTCGTCTGCATCGAGGAAGGCGCGCTGATCGGCTACGAGGATCACGGCAAGGAGCCGACCCATCCGGTCTCGCGCTTCGTGCTGGCGCTCGACGGCATGGACATCTGGAGCGTCGGTCCCGACCAGCGGGCGACGCGCATCACGGCGATCGAGCAGGTGGCGGCGATCAAGGTCGTCCCGGAGCGCGGTTACAACTTCTTCGTCTACCAGCGGTCGTCGCCGTGGTCGTCGGTGTTCGAGGATTGACGCCATGTCCGTCCGCCGCCTCGCCCCGCCCGAGCTGCAGCCGAAGGAGTTCTCCTTCACGGCCGAGAATCTCGATTGGGCGAAGGACCAGATCGCCAAATACCCGGAGGGCCGGCAGGCCTCGGCGGTGATCCCGCTGTTGTGGCGCGCGCAGGAGCAGTCGCGCGGCTGGCTGCCGCAGAAGGCGATCGAGCACGTCGCCGAGCTCCTGGAGATGCCCAGGATGCGGGTGCTCGAGGTCGCGACCTTCTACACCATGTTCAATCTCGAGCCGGTCGGCCAATTCCACGTCCAGCTCTGCGGCACCACGCCGTGCCTGCTGCGCGGCGGCGGCAAGCTGATCGAGCTCTGTCACGAGCGCATCGGCGAGCAGCTGCACGTCACCGCCGACGGCAAGTTCTCCTGGATCGAGGTCGAGTGCCTGGGCGCCTGCGTGAACGCGCCGGTGGCGCAGATCAATTACGACTATTACGAGGACCTCACGCCGGAGAGCCTCAACAGAATTCTCGACGACCTGGCGGCCGGCAAGGAGGTCAAGCCGGGCCCGCAGGTCGAGCGCCAGCTGTCCGCGCCCGTCGGCGGGCCGATCACGCTCACCGATCCCAACCTCTATGCGCGCAGCAACGGCGGTCGCCAGCACGAGCCGGCGCTGAGCGATGCCGACGCCAAGAAACCAGGCGACGCGGCGAACGTTCGCGAGGCCGCCGTGCCGAAACCGCCCGTCGCCGATTCATCCGACCCCAATTCCTCCAACGCCAATTCCTCCAACGCCAAGCGAAGCTGATGCTGCAGGACAAGGACCGCATCTTTCTCAATCTCTACGGCCTGCACGATTGGGGCCTCGAGGGCGCACGCGCGCGCGGCGCCTGGGACGGCACCAAGGCGATCCTGGAGAAGGGCCGCGACTGGATCGTCAACGAGATGAAGGCCTCCGGCCAGCGCGGGCGCGGCGGCGCCGGCTTCCCGACCGGGCTCAAATGGTCGTTCATGCCCAAGCAGTCGGACGGCCGCCCGCACTATCTCGTGGTCAATGCCGACGAGTCCGAGCCCGGCACCTGCAAGGACCGCGAGATCATGCGGCACGATCCGCATCTCCTGGTCGAGGGCTGCCTGATACGCCGGCTTCGCCATGGGCGCGCATGCCGGCTACATCTACGTGCGCGGCGAGTTCGTCCGCGAGCGCGAGCGGCTGGAGGCGGCGGTCGAGCAGGCCTATGCGGCCAAGCTGATCGGCAAGAACAACGTCCACGGCTTCGATTTCGATCTCTACGTCCACCACGGCGCCGGCGCCTATATCTGCGGCGAGGAGACCGCGCTGCTCGAAAGCCTGGAAGGCAAGAAGGGCATGCCGCGGCTCAAGCCGCCGTTCCCGGCCAATGTCGGGCTCTACGGCTGTCCGACCACCGTCAACAACGTCGAGACCATCGCGCAGGCGCCCGACATCCTGCGGCGCGGCGCCGCCTGGTTCGCCAGCATCGGCCGGCCGAACAATACCGGCACCAAGCTGTTCTGCATTTCCGGCCACGTCGAGCGGCCGTGCAACGTCGAGGAGGCCATGGGCATCCCGTTGCGCGAGCTCATCGACAGGCATGCCGGCGGCGTGCGCGGCGGCTGGGACAACCTGCTCGCCGTCATCCCCGGCGGCTCCTCGATGCCGCTCGTCCCGGCCGGTCCCGACCAGGCCGACTCGCTGCTCATGGATTTCGACGGCTGCCGGGAGAAAAAATCGGCGCTCGGCACCGCCGCCGTGATCGTGATGGACAAGTCGACCGACATCATCGCGCGCCATGGCGCGCATCTCCTATTTCTACAAGCACGAGAGCTGCGGCCAGTGCACGCCCTGCCGCGAGGGCATGGGCTGGATGTGGCGCGTGCTCACCCGCATGGCCGAGGGCCGCGCCCACAAGCGCGAGATCGACATGCTGATGGAGGTCACGACCCAGATCGAGGGCCACACCATCTGCGCCTTCGGCGACGGCGCCGCTTGGCCGGTGCAGGGCCTCATCCGGCACTTCCGGCCCGAGATCGAGCGGCGCATCGACGAATACACGGCGAACCCGCATCCCGATCCGGTGCGGGTGGCGGCGGAGTGAGAGCGATGAACACAACCCGACATCTCGCCCAGCTCAATATCGGCCGTCTGCGCCACGAGGTCGGCGATCCGCGCATGGCGGACTTCATCGACAATCTCGCATTCGTGAACGGCTTGGCCGAACGCAGCCCGGGATTTGTCTGGCGCTACCAGGACGACAGCGGAAGCGCCATCGACACCCGCCCGTTCGACGGCGATCCGCGCATGGCGATCAATATGTCGGTGTGGGAAAGCGTGGAGGCGCTCGAGCTGTTCGTCTGGCAGACCGTTCACAAGCGCTTCTATGGGCGTCGAGAGGAATGGTTCGAGAAGATGGCAGAGCGCTATTTCGTCATGTGGTGGGTGCCGGCCGGACACCGGCCCACCGTGCAGGAGGCGATCGAGCGGCTCGAGCACTTTAAGCTCCATGGGCCGACCGACCACGCCTTCGGCTGGGAGAGCCTGCCCGCCGCGCAACTGTGGAAGACGGCGCGGTGCGCGTGACGGAGCAAGCGGAACGCTGACATGACCAAGCTCATCGTCGACGGCAAAGAGATCGACGTCCCGCCGGAATACACGCTGCTGCAGGCGTGCGAGGCGGCGGGCGCGGAGATCCCGCGCTTCTGCTTCCACGAGCGGCTCTCGATCGCCGGCAATTGCCGCATGTGCCTGGTCGAGCTCAAGGGCTCGCCCAAGCCGATCGCGACCTGCGCCTGGGGCGTGCGCGACTGCCGGCCCGGACCCAAGGGCGAGCCGCCCGAGGTCCACACCAAGACCCCGATGGTGCGCAAGGCGCGCGAAGGCGTGATGGAATTCCTGCTGATCAACCATCCGCTCGATTGCCCGATCTGCGACCAGGGCGGCGAATGCGACCTGCAGGACCAGGCCATGGCCTACGGCGTCGACGCCAGCCGCTACCAGGAGAACAAGCGCGCGGTCGAGGACAAATATATCGGCGCGCTGGTCAAGACCATCATGACGCGCTGCATCCATTGCACGCGCTGCATCCGCTTCGCGACGGAAGTCGCCGGCGTGCCCGAGCTCGGCGCCATCGGCCGCGGCGAGGACATGGAGATCACCACCTATCTCGAGCAGGCGATGACGTCGGAGCTGCAGGGCAACGTCGTCGATCTCTGCCCGGTCGGCGCGCTCACCAACAAGCCCTACGCGTTCGCGGCGCGGCCGTGGGAGCTCAACAAGACCGAGTCGATCGACGTCATGGATGCGGTCGGCTCGGCGATCCGCATCGACACCCGCGGGCGCGAGGTCATGCGCATCCTGCCGCGCGTCAACGACGACGTGAACGAGGAGTGGATTTCCGACAAGACGCGCCACGTGGTCGACGGGTTGCGCACGCAGCGGCTCGACCAGCCCTATCTGCGCGAGGACGGCCGGCTCGTCCCGGCGTCCTGGGCGAGCCGCGTTCGACGCGATCGCCGCCCGGGTCAAGGCGGCGCGCGCCGAGCGCATCGGCGCGATCGCCGGCGATCTCGCGGCGGTCGAGGAAATCTTCGCGCTCAAGGACCTGATGACCCGGCTCGGGGTCGCAAACCTCGATTGCCGGCAGGAGGGCGCGGCGCTCGACCCGCGCCGCGGCCGGGCGAGCTACCTGTTCAACGCCACGATCGCCGGCATCGAGCAGGCCGACGCGCTGCTCATCGTCGGCGCCAATCCGCGCCGGGAAGCGCCCGTGCTCAACGCCCGCATCCGCAAGCGCTGGCGCATGGGCAATTTCCCGATCGGGCTGATCGGCGAGCGGCTCGATCTCACCTATCACTTACGACTATCTCGGCGCCGGACCCGAGACGCTGGCCGAGGTCGCGGCCGGCCGCGGCGCCTTTGCCGAAATCTCTGAAAAAAGCCCAGCGGCCGCTGGTCATCGTCGGCATGGGGGCGCTGGCGCGGCGCGACGGCGCGGCGGTCGCCTCGCTCGCCGCCAAGGCCGCGCTCGACCTCGGCACGCCGGCGGACGGCTGGAACGGCTTCTCGGTCCTGCACACCGCGGCCGCCCAGGTCGGCGCGCTCGACCTCGGCTTCGTGCCCGCGCCCGGCGCGCTCACTGCCGGCGAGATGACGGCGGCCGGCGCCCTCGACGTCGCGTTCCTGCTCGGCGCCGACGAGATCGAGATCGCGCCCGGCGCCTTCGTCGTCTATATCGGCACCCACGGCGACCGCGGCGCCCACCGCGCCGACGTCATCCTGCCGGGCGCCGCCTATCCGGAGAAATCCGCCATCTACGTCAACACCGAGGGACGGGTGCAGATGGCCGGCCGCGCCTCGTTCCCGCCCGGCGATGCGCGCGAGGACTGGGCGATCCTGCGCGCGCTCTCGGACGTGCTCGGCCACAAGCTGCCCTACGATTCGCTCAGCGCTTTGCGCCAGGCGCTGTTCAAGGCGCATCCGCATCTGCAGCGCATCGACCAGATCACGCCGGGCGACGCTCGGCGATGTCGCGGGCGCTGGCGTCCGCGCGGCGGCGCGCGTCGACCGGGCGCCGTTCGGCGCGGCGATCGAGGACTTCTACCTCACCAATCCGATCGCGCGCGCCTCGGCCGTCATGGCGGAATGCTCGGTGCTCGCCGAGGGCAACGCCGCGCTCACCGCGGCGGAGTAGGGACCGATGGCCGAATTCTGGACCAGCTACATCTGGCCGCTGATCGTGATCGTGGCGCAGAGCGTGCTGCTGCTCGTTCTGCTGCTGGTGGTCACCGCCTACGTGCTGCTGGCCGACCGCAAGATCTGGGCGGCGGTGCAGATCAGGCGCGGACCCAACGTGGTCGGTCCCTGGGGCCTGCTGCAGTCGTTCGCCGACCTGATCAAGTTCGTGGTCAAGGAGCCGATCATCCCGGCCGGCGCCAACAAGGGCGTGTTCCTGCTGGCGCCGCTCGTCACCGCGGTGCTCGCGCTCTCGGCCTGGGCGGTGATCCCGGTCGCCGAGGAATGGGTGATCGCCGACATCAATGTCGGCGTCCTCTATATCTTCGCGATCTCCTCGCTCGGCGTCTACGGCATCATCATGGCCGGCTGGGCGTCGAACTCGAAATATCCGTTCCTCGCGGCGTTGCGCTCGGCCGCGCAGATGGTGTCCTACGAGGTCTCGATCGGCTTCGTCATCATCACCGTGCTGTTGTGCGTCGGCTCGCTCAATCTGACGGCGATCGTCGACGCGCAGGACGGCAAATACGGCATGTTCAGCTGGTTCTGGCTGCCGCTGCTGCCGATGTTCGTGGTGTTCTTCGTCTCGGCGCTGGCGGAGACCAATCGGCCGCCGTTCGATCTGGTGGAGGCGGAATCCGAGCTGGTCGCGGGCTTCGCGGTCGAGTATTCGGCGACGCCGTTTCTGTTGTTCTTTCTCGGCGAGTACATCGCCATCGCCACCATGTGCGCCTTGGCGACCATCCTGTTCCTCGGCGGCTGGCTGCCGCCGTTTCCGGTCGCGCCGTTCACCTGGCTGCCGGGCGTGGTCTGGTTCCTGCTCAAGTGCTTCTTCATGTTCTTCATGTTCGCCATGGTGAAGGCGATCGTTCCGCGCTACCGCTACGACCAGCTCATGCGCCTGGGCTGGAAGGTGTTCCTGCCGCTCTCGCTCGCCATGGTGGTGATCGTCGCCGGCGTCTTGCAATACGGCGGATTGGCACCGAGATGACGGGGAAACCGCATGATGCGAGCTTTCGCTGGCCGGGCTCCTCGGCGCCATCGTCGGAACCGTGGTCGCGGCGATCAACTACGCCATGGTGATCGGCTTCGTGCAAAAGAGCCTGCGGGCGCACGACCGCTCGCAGACGCCGGAGGAGCGCGCGACCTTCGAGCGCAAGCTCGCCCTGATGCGCCGGATCGTGCTGGCGCTCGACATTCTCTTCTTCGGCGGCATCGGCTATTGGCTCGGCGTGCTGATCGGGGGCTGAGCAGGATCGAACGGCGGATGCGCGGCGCCCGCTCGGAAAGGAGAGCGCCATGAGGCTCGATCAGGCGGCTCGCGCGCGTGTTCCTGTGGGAGTTCGTCTCGGCGTTCTTCCTCGGCATGCGCTACTTCTTCAAGCCGAAGGCGACGCTGAACTATCCGTTCGAGAAGGGGCCGCTCTCGCCCCGCTTCCGCGGCGAGCATGCGCTGCGCCGCTATCCGAACGGCGAGGAGCGCTGCATCGCCTGCAAGCTGTGCGAGGCCATCTGCCCGGCGCAGGCGATCACCATCGAGGCCGGGCCGCGCCGCAACGACGGCACCCGCCGCACCACCCGCTACGACATCGACATGGTCAAATGCATCTATTGCGGGCTCTGCCAGGAGGCCTGCCCGGTCGACGCCATCGTCGAGGGCCCGAACTTCGAGTTCGCGGCCGAGACGCGCGAGGAGCTCTACTACGACAAGGAACGGCTGCTCTCGAACGGCGACCGCTGGGAACGCGAGCTCGCCAAGAACATCGCGCTCGACGCGCCGTATCGGTGACTTGATAATGATCGTCCCCGCGCTGTTCTTCTATCTGTTCGCCGGCGTCTGCATCGCCTCCGCCTTCATGGTGATCGCGGCGAAGAATCCGGTGCACTCGGTGCTGTTCCTGATCCTCGCCTTCGTCAATGCCGCCGGGTTGTTCGTGCTGATGGGCGCCGAGTTTCTGGCGATGATCCTGGTCGTCGTCTATGTCGGCGCGGTCGCCGTCCTGTTCCTGTTCGTGGTGATGATGCTCGACGTCGATTTCGCCGAGCTGCGCCAGGGCTTCCTGCAATATCTGCCGATCGGCGCGGTGGTCGGGATCGTCTTCCTGATCGAGCTGTTCATGGTGGTCGGCGCCTGGGCGATCGCGCCCAACGTGTCGCAGGCGATCGCCTCGCCGATCCCGCCGATCGCCAGCACGTCCAATACCGAGGCGCTCGGCTACGTGCTCTACACCCGCTACGTCTATTTCTTCCAGGCCGCCGGCGTCGTGCTGCTGGTCGCCATGATCGGCGCGATCGTGCTCACGCTGCGCCACAAGCCCTCGGTCAAGCGCCAGAACGTCGCCGCCCAGGTCGCGCGCGACAAGGCGAGCGCGATCGAGATCGTCAAGGTGCGTCCGGGGCAGGGGCTGTCATGACCGTCGGGCTCGGCCATTACCTCACCGTCGGCGCGATCCTGTTCACGCTCGGCATTTTCGGCATCTTCCTCAACCGGAAGAACGTGATCGTCATCCTGATGTCGATCGAGCTGATCCTGCTCGCGGTCAACATCAACCTGGTCGCCTTCTCGACCTTCCTCGGCGACCTGGTCGGCCAGGTCTTCGCGCTGCTCGTGCTCACGGTGGCGGCGGCGGAAGCCTCCATCGGCCTCGCCATTCTCGTCGCCTATTTCCGCAACCGCGGCTCGATCGCGGTCGAGGACATTCACTTGCTGAAGGGCTGACCGGGGCATGTACTACGCCATCGTCTTCCTGCCGCTGCTCGGCGCGATTCTGGCCGCCCTGATCGCGCTCGTCGGCGCGCGCGCGCGCTATCCCGGCGGCCCGCCCGCCGTCGGCGAGGATCACGCGCATGCCCCGGCCGGCGCGACCCCGCTCACGCGCGCACGCCGAGGCGGACGCGCACGCGCATGCGTCGGAGCCGGCGGCGGCGGGCTCGCGCGCCGCCGAGCTGGTGACCACGCTGTTCCTGTTCATCGCCATGCTGCTGTCGTGGCTCGCCTTCGTCGACGTCGGCTTCGCGCATCACGACAGCCGCGTCACGCTGTTTCCCTGGATCGTCTCGGGCGACCTCAAGATCGATTGGGCGCTGCGCATCGACACGCTTGACCGCGGTGATGCTGGTGGTCGTCACCACCATCTCGGCCTTCGTCCACCTCTATTCGATCGGCTACATGGAGGAGGATCCCGTACCGGCCGCGTTTCTTCTCCTATCTCTCGCTGTTCACCTTCGCCATGCTGATGCTGGTGACGGCCGACAATCTGGTGCAGCTGTTCTTCGGCTGGGAAGGCGTCGGCCTGATGAGCTATCTGCTCATCGGCTTCTGGTACCAGAAGCCGGAGGCGAACGCGGCCGCGATCAAGGCCTTCATCGTCAACCGGGTCGGCGATTTCGGCTTCGCGCTCGGCATCTTCGCGGTGTTCATGATGACCGGCGCGGTCGACCTCGACACCGTGTTCGCGCAGGCGCCCGCGCTCACCGGCAAGACCATCGATTTCCTCGGCTGGCACGCCGACGCGCTCACGCTCATCTGCCTGCTGCTGTTCATGGGCGCGATGGGGAAGTCGGCGCAGTTCCTGCTGCACACCTGGCTGCCCGACGCCATGGAAGGCCCGACCCCGGTCTCCGCGCTCATCCACGCCGCCACCATGGTGACCGCCGGCGTGTTCATGGTGGCGCGGCTGTCACCGCTGTTCGAGCTGGCGCCCAACGCGCAGACCTTCGTGACCTTCATCGGCGCCACCACCGCGTTCTTCGCCGCGACGATCGGCCTGGTGCAGAACGACATCAAGCGCATCGTCGCCTATTCGACCTGCTCGCAGCTCGGCTACATGTTCGTCGCCATGGGCATGGGCGCCTATTCGGTCGGCATGTTCCATCTGTTCACCCATGCGTTCTTCAAGGCCTTGCTGTTCCTCGGCTCCGGCTCGGTGATCCTGGCGATGCATCACGAGCAGGACATCTGGCGCATGGGCGGCCTCAAGGACAAGATCCCGTTCACCTACTGGACCATGGTGATCGGCACGCTCGCGCTCACCGGCTTCCCGCTCACCGCCGGCTACTTCTCCAAGGACGCCATCATCGAGGCCGCCTATGTGGGCAAGAACCCGATGGCGTTCTACGCCTTCATGTGACCACGGTGGTCGCCGCGGCGCTGACCGCGTTCTATTCCTGGCGGCTGATCCTGGTGACCTTCCACGGCACGCCCGCACGACCGCCATCACTACGAGCAGGCGCGTGAGAGCCCCTGGGTGATGCTGGTCCCGCTCGGCTTTCTCGCCGCCGGGCTCGATCTTTTCCGGCTTCCCGTTCAAGGAGATTTTCACCGGCCACGGCGTCGGCGAGTTCTTCCGCAACTCGCTCAAGTTCGGCGAAGGCAACCACGTCCTCGAGGACATGCACCACGTGCCGTACGCCATCGCCATGCTGCCGACGGTGATGATGGCGCTCGGCTTCGCGGTCGCCTGGCGGTTCTACATCCAGAAGCCCGAGCTTCCGGCCGAGCTCGCCCGCCAGCAGGAGCCGCTCTACAAGTTCCTGCTCAACAAGTGGTACTTCGACGAGCTCTACGACCTCATCTTCGTGCGGCCGACCATGTGGCTCGGTCGCTTCCTGTGGAAATACGGCGACGGCTGGCTGATCGACGGCTTCGGGCCCGACGGCGTCTCCGCCCGCGTGCTCGACGTCACCCGCAACGTGGTGCGGCTGCAGACCGGCTATCTCTACCACTATGCCTTCGCCATGCTGATCGGCGTCGCGGCCCTGATCACCTGGTTCATGTTCGCCGGCGGAGTGGGCTGATGATGAGCTGGCCGATCCTCTCCGTCACCACCTTCCTGCCGCTCGCCGGCGCGCTGTTCATCATGCTGATGCGCGGCGACGGCGACGCCGAGAGCCGCAATGCCCGCTGGGTCGCGCTCTGGACCACGCTGATCACCTTCGCGATCTCGCTGATCCTGGTCTGGCGCTTCGATCCGACCTCGCCCGAGTTCCAGTTCGTCGAGAAGAAGCCCTGGCTCGGCGGCACCATCACCTACCACCTGGGCGTCGACGGCATCTCGCTGCCGTTCGTGATCCTGACCACCGCGCTGATGCCGATCTGCATCATCGCGAGCTGGCTGCCGATCCAGCGCCGCGTCAAGGAATACATGATCGCGTTCCTGGTGCTCGAGACGCTGATGGTCGGCACCTTCGCGGCGCTCGACCTCGTGGTGTTCTACCTGTTCTTCGAGGGCGGCCTCATTCCGATGTTCCTGATCATCGGGGTGTGGGGCGGGCCGCGCCGGGTCTATGCGAGCTTCAAGTTCTTCCTCTACACGCTGCTCGGCTCGGTGCTGATGCTGCTCGCCATCATGGCGATGTACTGGGACGCCGGCACCACCGACATCCCGACGCTGCTCAAGCACGGCTTCCCGCGCGGCCTGCAGACCTGGGCGTGGCTCGCCTTCTTCGCCTCGTTCGCGGTGAAGCTGCCGATGTGGCCGGTGCACACCTGGCTGCCCGACGCCCATGTCGAGGCGCCGACCGCGGGCTCGGTGATCCTCGCCGCCATCCTGCTGAAGATGGGCGGCTACGGCTTCCTGCGGTTCTCGCTGCCGATGTTCCCGGACGCCTCGCACGATCTGGCGCCGCTCGTGTTCGCGCTCTCGGTCATCGCCGTCGATCTACACCTCGCTGGTCGCGCTGATGCAGGAGGACATGAAGAAGCTCATCGCCTATTCGTCGGTGGCGCATATGGGCTTCGTCACCATGGGCATCTTCGCCGCCACCACGCAGGGCGTCGCCGGCGGCATCTTCCAGATGATCTCGCACGGCATCGTGTCGGCGGCGCTGTTCCTGTGCGTCGGCGTGGTCTACGACCGCGTGCACACGCGCGAGATCGCCGCCTATGGCGGCCTGGTCAACCGCATGCCGTTCTACGCCGCGGCCTTCATGGTGTTCACGCTCGCCAATGTCGGCCTGCCCGGCACCTCGGGCTTCGTCGGCGAGTTCCTGGCGCTGATCGGCACCTTCAAGGTCAACATCACGGTCGCGACGTTCGCCACGCTCGGGGTGATCCTGTCGGCCGCCTATGCGCTCTGGCTCTACCGCAAGGTCATCTTCGGGCCGCTGCACCAAGCCTAGCCTCGCCACCATCAAGGACCTCGATTACCGCGAGATCATCACGCTCGGCCCGCTGGTGGTGCTGACCATCCTGTTCGGCGTCTACCCGAAGCCCATGCTCGATCTGTCGGCGGCCTCGGTCACGCAACTGCTCGAGCAACTACGAGAAGGCGATCGGCGCCGCGAAAGCCGCCGCCTTGCTGGTGCATTGAGACACATGAACGCGACACCCATGAACGGCTTTGGGCCCCGCCGATGACCGAGACCACCGAGCTCCCCGCGCTGCTGCCGGCCCTGCCGGAGATCGTGCTCGCGGTCGGCGCCATGGTGCTGCTGATGCTCGGCGCGTTCCGCGGCGAGCGCTCGGCCCCGGCGATCCACTGGCTGGCGATCGTGCTGCTGGTGGCCGCCGGCGTCATCGTCGTGTGGCTGCCCGGCCGGCAAGCTCGTCACCTTCGGCGGCAGCTTCGTGGTCGACGATTTTGCGCGCTTCCTCAAGCTCCTGGCGCTGACCGGCTCGGCCTGCGCGATCCTGATGTCGTTCGACTTTCTCGCCCGCGAGAAGCAGCAGAAATTCGAATACTCGATCCTGATCCTGCTCTCCACCACCGGCATGCTGATGCTGATTTCGGCGGCCGACCTGATCGCGCTGTATCTCGGGCTCGAGCTGATGAGCCTCGCGCTCTACGTGGTGGCGGCGATCGACCGCGATTCCGTGCGCTCGACCGAGGCCGGGCTCAAATATTTCGTGCTCGGCGCGCTGTCCTCCGGCATGCTGCTCTACGGCGCCTCGCTGGTTTACGGCTTCACCGGCACGGTGTCGTTCGCCGGCATCGCCAAGGCCGCGACCGCAGCCCGGCATCGGTCTCGTGTTCGGGCTGGTGTTCCTGTTCGCCGGCTTCTGCTTCAAGGTCTCGGCGGTGCCGTTCCACATGTGGACGCCCGACGTCTACGAGGGCGCGCCGACGCCCGTCACCGCCTTCTTCGCCGCCGCGCCCGAAGGTCGCCGGCATCGCCATGTTCGTGCGCACGACCATCGTGGCGTTTCCCGGGCATCATGACCCAGTGGCAGCAGATCGTGGTGTTCGTCGCCATCGCCTCGATGGCGCTCGGCGCCTTCGCGGCCATCGGCCAGCGCAACATCAAGCGGCTGATGGCCTATTCGTCCATCGGCCATATGGGCTTCGCGCTGGTCGGGCTCGCCGCCGGCACGTCGGACGGCGTGCAGGGCGTGCTGGTCTATATGGCGATCTATCTCACCATGACGCTCGGCACCTTCGCCTGCATCCTGTCGATGCGCCGCGACGGCGCGCATGGTCGAGGAGATCGGCGATCTCGCCGGGCTCGCGCGCACCAAGCCCGCCATGGCGTTCTTCCTCGCCATGCTGCTGTTCTCGATGGCCGGCATCCCGCCGCTCGCGGGCTTCTTCGCCAAGTTCTTCGTCTTCCTCGCCGCCATCAAGGCCGGCCTGTTCACGCTCGCGGTGATCGGCGTGGTCACCAGCGTGGTCGGCGCCTACTACTATCTGGTGATCGTCAAGATCATGTATTTCGACGAGCCGGCCAAGGCGTTCGAGCCGATGCCGCCGGAGCTTGCGCACGGTGCTCGCCGTGACCGGGCTGTTCAACCTCCTGTTCTTCGTCTATCCCGGGCCGCTGATCGAGGCGGCCAATGCGGCGGCGAAATCCCTGTTCTAAGCGCATGTTCCGGTGGGAACCGGTTTTCCGAAAAGAACATGCGCAAACTCAAAGTCTTTGAATGAAGCTCGACCCGAGGGCGACGGCGGCGGGCATGCGCCTTGTTGCGCATGAGGTGCTCGGCTCGACCAATGCGGAAGCGCTTGGCGCTCGCGCGTCAACGGCGAGCGCGGTCCGCTCTGGATCACCGCCGCGCGGCAGACCGCGGGCCGCGGCCGGCGCGGCCGCGGCTGGGTGTCGGAGCCCGGCAATCTCTACGCGAGCCTCCTGCTCACCGATCCGGCGCCGCCCGAGCATTGGCCCGAGCTCTCGTTCGTCGCGGCGCTCGCCGTGCACGACGCGGTGGTCGAGCTTGCGCCCGGCCTCAAGCCGCGGCTCGCGATCAAATGGCCGAACGACCTGCTGCTGTCGGGGGAAAAATTCGCCGGCATCCTGATCGAAGGCGAGGGCGGTCACGACGGCGCCGTCGCGGTCGGTATCGGCGTCAATTGCGCGAGCCATCCGGCGGATACCGACCATCCGGCGACCGATCTCGCCGCCGCCGGCGCGCAGGTGTCGCCCGCAGGCGCTGTTCGCCGCGCTCTCGGCCAAGATGCTCGGGCGCCTGGCGCAATGGAACGCGCGGCGAGGGCTTTGCCACCGTGCGCGCCGATTGGCTCGCCCGCGCCGCCGGTCGTCGGCGAGGACATCCGCGTGCGGCTGGCCGACCGCGAGGTCAGCGGGCGCTTCGAGGCGCTCGATGAGGCCGGCAGCCTGGTGCTGCGTCGTGCCGACGGCAAGCGCGAGACCATCGCCGCCGGCGACGTGTTCATCGCATCGGCCGTCTCTCCCGCGGCGGGAAGCTGATCGGAACGCCGCGATGGCCGCGTCCCAGCGACGAGCTCGTCTTCGCGCCGCTCGGCGGGGTCGGCGAGATCGGCATGAATCTCGCGATCTACGGGTTGGGCGACGAGCGCCGGCGGCAGTGGATCGTGGTCGATCTCGGCGTGGCGTTCGCGGGCGATGACCTGCCCGGCGTCGATCTCATCCTGCCGGACATCCGCTACCTGGTGGAGGAGCGCCGGAACATCCTCGGCCTCGTGCTCACCCATGCGCACGAGGATCATTTCGGCGCGCTCATCGACCTGTGGCCGCGGCTCAAGCTGCCGGTCTACGCGACGCCGTTCACCGCCGCGCTGCTCGAGGCCAAGCGCCAGGGCGAGCGCAACGCGCCCGAAATCCCGGTGAACATCGTGCCGCTCGGCGGCCGCTTCACGCTCGGGCCGTTCGACATCGAGCTCGTCTCCATGGCGCATTCGATCCCGGAATCGAACGGCCTGATCATCCGCACGCCGCTCGGCACCGTGCTCCATACCGGCGACTGGAAGATCGATCCGACGCCGGTGATCGGGCCGCCGACCGACGAGGCCAAGCTGCGCGCGCTCGGCGACGAGCGGCTGCCTCGCGCTGATCGGCGATTCCACCAATGCGGTGCGCGAGGGCCGCTCGCCGTCGGAAAGCGACGTCGCCAAATCGCTCGCCGAGCTGATCCGCACCGCGCCCGGCGCGCGTCGCGGTCACCACCTTCGCCTCCAACGTCGCCCGCATCAAGGCGGTGGCGGAAGCCGCCGCCGCCTGCGATCGCGAGGTCGTCGTGGTCGGCCGCGCCATGGAGCGGATCGCGCAGGTCGCGCGCGAGACCGGCTATCTCGACGGCGTGCAGGAGTTTCGCTCGGTCGAGGTCTACGGCCATCTGCCGCCCGACAAGGTGGTGGCGCTCTGCACCGGCAGCCAGGGCGAGCCGCGCGCGGCGCTCGCGCGCATCGCCGTGGACGGCCATCCCGACGTCGCGTTTTCGCGCGGCGACCGCGTGATCTTTTCCTCGCGCGCCATTCCCGGCAACGAGAAGGCGATCGTGCGGGTGATCAACGGGCTGGTCGACCCAGGGCATCGAGGTCATCACCGACCGCACCCATCTGGTGCACGTCTCCGGCCATCCGCGGCTCGCCGAGCTCGAGGACATGATCGGCTGGGTGCGCCCGCAGATCCTGATCCCGGTGCACGGCGAGGCGCTGCACATGGCCGAGCACGCCGCGCTCGCGCGCCGCCTCGGCGTCGGCCAGGTGCTGCAGTGCCGCGACGGCGACCTGGTGCGGCTGGCGCCCGGCGCACCCGGCGATCATCGACGAGGTGCCGGCCGGGCGCATCTACAAGGACGGCTCGCTGCTGGTCGGCGCCGAGGAGCGCACCGTCGCCGACCGCCGCCGGCTCGGCTTCGCGGGCGTCGTTTCGGTCGCGCTCGCGCTGAGCGCACGCGGCGAGCTGGTCGCCGATCCGGCGGTCCGCCTCACCGGCATTCCCGAAGCCGACGCCGAAGGCACCCGGTTCGAGGAGATCGCCTACGAGGCCGCGCTCGAAGCCTTCGAGTCGATGCCGCGCGCCGCGCCGGCGCGATCCCGAAGCCGTCGCCGAGGCGGTGCGCCGCGCCGTGCGCGCGACGCTGGCCGCGCACTGGAACAAGAAGCCGATATGCCACGTGCACGTGCTCGAGGTGTAGAGCTCGGAGCGCGCATCCACGGGGAGGTAAACCGTGACCAAGAACAACACTCTTGCTCGCGACCGCGCTCTTCGCATGGGCGTCGAGCGCGCACGCCCAGGACTTTCCCAACCGGCACATCACGCTGGTGGCGCCGTTCCAGGCCGGCGGCCCGTCCGACACGGTGGCGCGGCTGATCGCCATCCCGATGTCGAAAGCGTTGGGCCAGCAGGTCATCGTCGAGAACGTGACCGGCGCCGGCGGCACCATCGGCTCCGGCCGGGTGGCGAAGGCGGCGCCCGACGGCTACACGCTCGGCATCTCGGGCTCCGGCACCCACGCCGCGGTCGAGCAGCTCTACGCCAGCCCGCCTTACCGCGCGGCCGACTTCGAGAACATCGGCCTGATCAACACCGCGCCCGTCATCGTCGTCGCCAAGAAGGGTCTTCCGCCCAACACCTTGCAGGAGTTCATCGCCTACCTGCGCGCCAACGAGAAGACGGTCACCGAGGCCGATGCCGGCGTCGGGTCGGTCTCGCATCTCGCCTGCTCGGTGTTCAAGACCCTGGTCGCGGTCAAGCCGACGGTGGCGTCGTATCGCGGCACGCCGCAGGCCACGCAGGACCTGATCGCCGGCAACGTCGATTTCGTCTGCAACCAGATCGTCAACGTGGTCGGGCACGTGAAGTGCGGGCGCGCTCAAGGCCTACGCGGTCACCGGCGACGCGCGCTCGCCGATGCTGCCGGACGTGCCGACCACCGCCGAGGCCGGCTTGCCGGAGTTCAAGCTCACCGTCTGGTACGGCCTCGCGGCGCCCAAGGGCACGCCGGCGCCGATCGTCGCCAAGCTCAACCAGGCGCTCTCGGTGGCGCTGGATGACGCGACCGTCGTCAAGCGCTTCGCCGACCTGGGCTACGACGTCGTCGCCCCGCAGAGCCGCTCGTCGGCCTGGTTCGACGACTTCAGCCGCAGGGAGGTCGATCTCTGGGCCAAGGTGCTCGGCGCCATGAAGTCCCCCGCCGCGCCACCCGCGCCGCGATGAGCTGGAAGCCCGAGCGCGAGATCGAGATCGTCGCCGGAACGCCGCCGGGCGGCGGGCTCGACCGCTCGGCGCGGGCGCTCGCCAAGGCGATCGAGGCCAACCGGCTGCTCGACGTGCCGGTCAAGGTCGTCAATGTCGGCGGCGACGGCGGCCGCAAGGCCTGGGCCCACATGGACCGCTACGCCGGCGACGGCCATGTGATCGGGATCAGCTCGCCCAACATGGCGGCGGACTACCTCACCGGCGTCACCACGTCCGATCCGGACCGGTTCTCCCCGCTCGCGATCCTCTATTCCGAGTACATCGCCTTCGTCGTCCGCGCCGATTCCGCCATCCGCAGCGGCGCCGATCTGCTGCAACGCTTCGCGCGGAACGCCGGCGCCGTCACCGTCGCGCTCTCGACCTCGCTCGGCAATTCCAACCACGTCGCGGTCGCCACCGTCGTCCGCCACGCCGGCGCCGACACCCGGGCGCCGGCCATCCGGGTGTTCGACACCGCGCTCGATGCGGTGGCCGACGTGGTCGCCGGCAACGCCGAGGTCGGCGCCATCACGGCCGCCAGCGCGGTGCCCGAGCTCGAGGCGGGCAGGCTGCGCACCATCGGCGTCTCGTCGCCGGCGCGGCTGCCCGGCCCCTATGCGGCGGCGCCCACTTGGACCGAGCAGTCGGTCGACTGCGTGGTCGGATCGTGGCGCGGCGCCAGCGGACCGCCCGGGCTTGAGCGCCGCGCAGATGTCGTTCTGGCAGACCGTGCTCGCGGCCGCCACGCCGCACCGCCGAATGGAAGTCCGATCTCGCCCGGCACTTCTGGACCGAGATGTATCTCGATGGCGGCGGCGCTGCGCGACTATCTCAGCCGCGAGCGCAGCGAGATGCGCGCCGTGCTGAGCGAGCTCGGGTTGTTGTCGGATGGTCTCGAGCCGGGGCAGCGCCGGCCTAAGGATGCCAACCGGCCCCTAAGGATGCCAAGCTTGGAGATGGCATCCTTAGGCAGTGGTTGGCATCCTTAGGGCCAACCAGCGCCGGACCTGACTAAGGCTCTGGGCCAAGCTGCAGGCCCCATGACGGAGGCCACTGATGCGCGGTAAGCGGGATATGGGTGCGGCTGCCGGGCCGCAGGAGAACACCATGATCGGACGGCTCAATCACGTTGCCATCGCGGTGCGCGATATCGCCAAGGCGACGCAGGTCTACCGCAAGACGCTCGGCGCCGAGGTGTCGGCGGCGGTGCCGCAGCCCGCCCACGGCGTCACCACCGTGTTCATCACGCTGCCGAACACCAAGATCGAGCTGCTGGAGCCGCTCGGCGGAGGCGTCGCCGATCGCGAAATTCCTCGAGCGCAGTCCCGACGGCGGCATTCACCACATCTGCTACGAGGTCGACGACATCCTGGCGGCGCGCGACAAGCTCAAGGCGCAGGGCGCGCGCGTGCTCGGCGACGGCGAGCCGAAGATCGGCGCCCACGGCAAGCCGGTCTTGTTCCTTCACCCCAAGGATTTTTGCGGCACGCTGGTCGAGATCGAGCAGGCGTAATGCTAGCGCTTCGTTCGTTGGTCGCATTTTCGGCGGAAAACCGGTTTCCACTTTTCCGGAAAATGCTCCAAAAAGAATGACGGCTCGCTGGGATGACCAGCGAGCCGTCATTCAGGCTTGGACTTGATCGCGCAGTCGTCGGGGAGCTGTCAGTAACGGCCGATCCGCGGCGCGCGCCCCAATAGCGCCGCATAGCCACGCCCATAGCCACGCGCCAGTAGACGCGCGGCGTATAGACGTCGACCTCGGCATCCGCGTAGGCGTAGCCCGAATAGTACGGATAGGCGTAGGCCGCCGCGTAGTAGGCCGTAATAGGCCGAGCCGCATCCGCAGCAGGAGCAGGGCGCATAGACCGGCTGCACGACGACGGGCGCCGCCGCGTAGCAACCGCCGACACTGGGCCGCAGCCGGTGCGGCGCCGAAGGCAAGACCGAAGAGCAGCAGGGCCGCGAAGCGGCTGAAGCTGAGGACGCGCATGATCATGGGTTTTTCTCCGTGAGGCATGTTGCGGCAATAACATGGCGGCGCGCCTGACGATACGGATGCGCGAGCTTCGAATTGTTTTTTACCTTAATCCTCTGACTTCTCTCGGCTCAGGTAACCAATCGATGTCGCTGACCACCGGTATCGCGATCTACTTCGTCATCTGGTGGGTGGTGCTGTTCGCCGTGCTGCCCTGGGGGGTGCGCAGCCAGCACGAGGACGGCGCGATGGCGCCCGGCACCGATCCGGGCGCGCCCGCGATCCCGATGCTGGCACGCAAGCTGATCTGGACGACGCTCGTTGCGAGCGTCGTCTTCGCGTTATGCTTTCTCGTTTACAAATATCGGCTGGTCTCGCTCGACGACCTCGCGAGCATGGCTCGGCGTGCCCTGGTAGGGCCACGCCGCGGCGCTCGTCAGTCGCGGTAGCGCCAGCGGCCCTCGAGCGGGTTGCGCGCGCAATATCCGCCGAGCCCCGAAATGGCGTCTTGGCATTGCGCGAACGAGTAGAAACCGCAGTTGGTTCCGCCGCGTCGCGTAGTGTGCGCACCAGGGCGCCGCCTGCGCCGCGGCGCCGGTCAGCGACAGGGTGGTGATCGTGAGGGTGGCGAGAAGGAACGTTCGCATCGGGAGTCTCCTTGACATGCGAAGCACCCGGCCATGCCGTTATGGCAGGAGCGGCGGGCGTCGCGACCAGGCTTGCGCGGCGCTCTGTTTCCACGAGGCGCCGCTTGCCATCTCGTGTTTGGTGTTTCTGAAGGCTGGTTCAGTTCACGTCGTCCGCGGTCACCGATCAGGCAAATCGGTTGCGGCCGAATGCGCCTACACATGCGATTTCGTTGGGGAGAGCCGTGCGAGCACAGGCAGACGTAAAAAAACGAGCAGGGTCAAGACCCTGCTCCTAATCACGCAAATCAACTGATACGCTACGCTTACGCCTCGATCTTGTCTGCTTTTTCACCGAGACGCCTGCGGCTTTGCGCCGGCTTGTCCTCCCAAGACTTGGACCGCAAGAGACTTGGACCGCAGAGACTGGCCGAGGTCGAGTCGATCGATCGCTCTCGCCCCAGCCGTGCGCGCCGACGTTATCCGATCTTCCAGGGGCTTGTCACTGGCGGTATTGACGTAAGGTCGCAGGGCCCTGGAACACGTCCGCGTGAACGGCCTCGGGGGCCGCCGGCGGCGCTCCAGCACGACCTCCGGCATCGGCCGGAACGCGTTGATAGCCCTTGTGTTTCCGCCGGCGATCCGGTTTCACTCCAGCGCGCCGTTCCGAGCGCAGCGATTCTCGAGCCGTCAGCATGCGCCTGTCCCGCTATTTCCTGCCGATCCTGCGCGAGACCCCGAAGGAGGCCGAGATCGTCTCGCATCGGCTCATGCTGCGCGCCGGCATGATCCGGCAGGAGGCGGCCGGCATCTACGCCTTCCTGCCGCTCGGCTTGCGGGTGCTCAAGAAGATCGAGCGGATCGTGCGCGAGGAGCAGGACCGCTCCGGCGCGATCGAGTTGCTGATGCCGACGATCCAGTCGGCCGAGCTTTGGCGCGAGAGCGGACGCTACGACGACTACGGCAAGGAGATGCTGCGCATCAAGGACCGCCACGAGCGCGACATGCTCTACGGCCCGACCAACGAGGAGATGATCACCGAGATCTTCCGCGCCTATGTGCGCTCGTACAAGGACCTGCCGCTCAATCTCTATCACATCCAGTGGAAGTTCCGCGACGAGGTGCGCCCGCGCTTCGGCCTGATGCGCGGCCGCGAGTTCCTGATGAAGGACGCCTATTCGTTCGACCTCGACCAGGCGGGCGCCACGCACGCCTACAACAAGATGTTCGTCGCCTATCTGCGCACGTTCGCGCGGCTCGGCCTCAAGGCGATCCCGATGGTGGCCGATACCGGCCCGATCGGCGGCAATCTTTCGCACGAGTTCATCATCCTCGCCGACACCGGCGAGAGCGAGGTCTATTGCCACCGCGACTATCTCGATTTCGAGGTCCCGGGCGAGGACGTGAATTTCGACGACGTTGCCGGCCTGCAAGGCATCGTCGACCGGTGGACCTCGCTCTACGCCGCGACCTCGGAGAAGCACGACGCGGCCGCCTTCGCCAAGCTGCCGGCGGACAAGCAGGTCTCGGCGCGCGGCATCGAGGTCGGCCACATCTTCTATTTCGGCACCAAGTACTCCGCGCCGATGAAGGCGGTCGTCGCCGGCCCCGACGGCGCCGAGCATCCGGTCCATATGGGCTCCTACGGCATCGGCCCGAGCCGCCTGGTCGCGGCCGTCATCGAGGCGTTCCACGACGACGCCGGCATCAAGTGGCCGGAGGCGGTCGCGCCGTTCAAGGCGACGATCCTCAATCTCAAGCAGGGCGGCGCCGACACCGATGCGGCCTGCGAGCAGCTCTATCGCGCAGCTCACCGCCAAGGGCGTCGACGTGCTCTACGACGATCTCGACCAGCGGCCGGGCGCCAAATTCGCCACCGCCGACCTGATCGGCATCCCCTGGCAGCTCCTGGTCGGCCCGAGAGGGCTCGCGGAGGGCAAGATCGAGGTCAAGAAGCGCGCCGACGGCAGCCGCGAGCTGATGAGCCCGGCCGATGCGGTCGAGCGGCTGGGATCGATGAAGCTGTGCGCTTCCCTGGCTTCGTCGCCGCCGGCCATGGCGTGAAACGGCCAGAATCGTGTGAAATCCGGGGGTGGGGAACACATCGATGAGCGACCCGACCGCCACCCACCCATTCGCCCCGTTCGAATGGATGCTGTCGCTGCGCTACCTGCGGGCGCGCCGGCAGGAAGGATTCATCTCGGTCAATGCCGGCTTCTCGTTTCTCGGCATCATGCTCGGCGTCGCCACCCTGATCATCGTGATGGCGGTGATGAACGGGTTCCGCAAGGAGCTGCTCGAGAAGATCCTGGGGCTCAACGGCCATCTGATGGTCCACCCGCTCGAGGCGCCGCTGACCGACTGGCGTGCAGGTCACCGAGCGGGTGTCGCGCATTCGCCGGCATCAAGGCTGGCCGCGCCGATCGTCGACGGCAAGGCGCTGGCCTCGTCGGGCGGAGGTGGCGCGCCTGTCCCGTCCCGCGGCGACAAGCCGTTTGCCTCCTCCGTCGGCGAGGGCGTGATCGTGCGCGGCATCAGGGGAGCAGGACCTCGCCAGGCTCGACGCGATCGCCCGCAACGTCTCGGCGGGCACGTTCTCCCGGTTCGACGCCCCCGGCGAGGCCGGCGCGGCGATCGGCAAGCGGCTCGCCGAGAAACTGTCGATCGGTGTCGGCGAGCAACCTGATGCTGTTGGCCTCGCGCGGCGACGACACGCCGCTCGGCACGGCTGCCGCGGATCAAGACCTACAAAGTGACGGCGGTGTTCGAGATCGGCATGTACGACTACGATGCCGCGCTCGTGCTGCTGCCGCTCGCCGAGGCGCAGGCCTATTTCAGCCGCCCGACACCGTCACGGCGATCGAGCTCTACGTCACCGATCCCGACCAGGTCGACCGCTTCCGTCCGTCTGATCGCGCATGCCGTCGGCGCGGCAGGTCGCGGTGATCGACTGGCGGCAGCTCAACACGACCTTCTTCGGCGCGCTCCAGGTCCAGCGCAACGTCATGTTTCTCATCGTGACGCTGATCATCATCGTGGCGGCGTTCAACATCACGTCCGGCCTGATCATGCTGGTGAAGGACAAGGGCGGCGACATCGGCATCCTGCGCACCATCGGCGCCACCAAGGGCGCGGTGATGCGGGTGTTCATGATTACGGGCACCGCCATCGGCGCCGTCGGAACCCTGATCGGCCTGCTGCTCGGTGCGCTGATCTGCCTCAATGTCGAATCGATCCGCCAGCTGCTGTCGTGGCTGACCGGCATCAGGATCATGCCGGCGGAGCTCTACTTCCTGTCCCGGCTGCCGGCCGAGATGGACGTGGGCGAGACCGCCGCCGTGGTGGCGATGGCGCTGACGCTGTCGCTGCTGGCAACCCTCTATCCGTCCTGGCGCGCGGCGCGGCTCGATCCGGTCGAAGCGCTGCGCTACGAATGAGGTGGCCTCTTGGGAACACAGCGATGAGCGACCCGACCGCCACCCACCCATTCGCCCCGTTCGAATGGATGCTGTCGCTGCGCTACCTGCGGGCGCGCCGGCAGGAAGGATTCATCTCGGTCAACGCCGGCTTCTCGTTCCTCGGCATCATGCTCGGCGTCGCCACGCTGATCATCGTGATGGCGGTGATGAACGGGTTCCGCAAGGAGCTGCTCGACAAGATCCTGGGCCTCAACGGCCATCTGCTGATCCAGCCGCTGGAATCGCCGTTGACCGACTGGCAGGAGGTCACCGAGCGGGTGGCGCGGATCGCAGGCGTCCAGCTGGCGGCGCCGATCGTCGAAGGCCAGGCGCTCGCCTCCTCGCCGTTCAACGCCTCCGGCGTCCTGGTGCGCGGCATGCGCGCCGCCGAGCTCGAAAAGCTCCGCTCGGTCGCCAGCAATATCCGGCAGGGCACGCTCGCGGGCTTCGACGAAGGGCAGGGGGTGGCGATCGGGCGCCGGCTCGCCGACCAATTGTCGATGCGCGCCGGCGACAGCGTGACCTTGGTGGCGCCGCGCGGCGCCGTCACCCCGATGGGCACCACGCCGCGCATCAAGTCCTACAAGATCGCCGCCGTGTTCGAGATCGGCATGTCGGAATACGACTCCGCCTTCGTGTTCATGCCGCTGCCCGAGGCGCAGGCCTATTTCAACCGCGCCGGCGACGTCACCGCCATCGAGGTCTACGTCGACAAGCCCGATCAGATCGACCGCTACCGCAGGCTCGTCACCGAGGCCGCCGGCCGGCCGATCTTCATGATCGACTGGCGCCAGCGCAACGCCACGTTCTTCAACGCGCTGCAGGTCGAGCGCAACGTGATGTTCCTGATCCTGACCATCATCGTGATCGTGGCGGCCTTCAACATCACGTCCGGCCTGATCATGCTGGTGAAGGACAAGGGGCGCGACATCGGCATCCTGCGCACCATGGGGGTGACGCAGGGCGCGATCATGCGGGTGTTCATGATCACCGGCGCGTCGATCGGCTTTGTCGGCACGTTGGTGGGCTTCCTGCTGGCGCTGCTCGTTTGCCTCAACATCGAGTCGATCCGCCGCTTCCTGTCCTGGCTGACCAACACCGAGCTGTTCTCGCCCGAGCTCTATTTCCTCTCCAAGCTGCCGGCCGACCTCGACGCCGGCGAGACCACGCGCGGTGGTGGTGATGGCGCTCGTGCTGTCGCTGCTGGCGACGCTCTATCCGGCGTGGCGGGCGGCGCGCCTCGATCCGGTCGAGGCGCTGCGCTATGAATGACGCGCCGCCGAAAGCCGAGCCCGGTCCGCAAGCCGACGCCCGCCGAGTCCGGCGCCAAGCCGACGCCCGAGTCCGGCGGCGAGGATCCGCCGATCCTGTTCCTCCACGGCGATCGACCGGCACTATCACCAGGGCGACGTCACGCTCGAGATCCTCAAGGGCGCCGAGCTTGCGGTCTGGCCCGGACAATCGGTGGCGCTGGTGGCGCCCTCCGGCGCCGGCAAATCGACGCTGCTGCACATCGCCGGCCTGCTCGAGCAGCCGGATGCGGGCGAGGTCTATATCGACCAGGCGGCGACCTCGCGCCTGTCGGACGCCGAGCGCACCCGCATCCGCCGCATCGAGATCGGCTTCGTCTACCAGTTCCATCACCTGCTGATGGAATTCTCCGCGATCGAGAACGTGATCATGCCGCAGATGATCCGCGGCCTGTCGCGCGACGAGGCCAGCCGCCGCGCGACCGATCTGCTCAACTATCTCGGCCTCAAGGAGCGTTTCACGCATCGGCCGGCGCGAGCTCTCCGGCGGCGAGCAGCAGCGGGTCGCGATCGCGCGCGCGGTCGCCAATGCGCCGCGCATCCTGCTGGCCGACGAGCCGACCGGAAACCTCGATCCGCGCACGTCCGACCACGTGTTCTCGGCGTTGACGCAGCTGGTGCGCGCCTCCGGCCTCGCGGTGGTGGTGGCCACCCACAACATGGACATCGCCGGCCGCATGGATCGCCGCGTCACGCTGCGCGAGGGCCAGGTGGTGGAGCTGGAGTGAACCGCGTTGTGTGACTCCGGCGAGCGGCGGCGCGCTCATTTGTGTGCGCCGCGGAATCAGGTACCTCGCTACCGCGAGGATAGCCGATGTTAATACGCGCTTAATTGTGATCATGCCGGCGCAAGATCGCGCTGGAATGTCGGCCGCGACCTGGTGTTCAATCGCGTGGGGTGGCTAACGGTTGGAGATTCGCAATGAGAATAACCCGCCCCCTCCTGGCCGCGCTCGCCATTACCGCACTATCCCCGATCATCGATACCGCCCCGGCGGACGCCCAGACCGCCACCTGTCGTCCGTGGTGCGTCTATTACGGCGGCGGCGGCGGTCGCGGCGGCGGAACGAACTGCGGCTTCATCTCATACGAGCAGTGCATGTGGACCGCGCAAGGCAGCGACGTTTGCATGCCGAACGGGTTCTGCCCGCCGCAGCCCGGCGCCAGGGGCGGCCAGCGCCGGCGATGACGGCTGGTCGGCGGCGCTGACCGCACGAGCGCAGTACGGTGGAGACGCCATGACCGATCGATCCGTGCGCTCTTGGCCGCGTTGTCGCGGCTTGCTGCGCTGGCCCCGATCGACGCCACGCCGGCGGCCGCGCAGGCCGCCCCTTGCCGCCCCTGGTGCGTCGCATTACGGCGGTCGCGACGGCGGCGGCGGCACGAACTGCGGCTTCATCTCGTACGAGCAATGCATGTGGACGGCGCAAGGCTCGGACATTTGCATGCCGAACGGTCTGTGCCCGCCGCAGCCGGGCGCAAGAGGCGGCCCGCGCCGCGGCTACGACACCGGAGGGCAGGGCGAACGTCGGCGGCGATAGCGCGACGGGTACCGATGCACGATCTCGTCGTCATGTCGGCGCTGAACAGCCGACGCGTCCGCGAAGGCGAAGGCTGGCCAGACTGGCTTGCGGACGAGGCACGATTTGCAGCATCGACGACAGTTCACCGCGTCGAGCAGATCGCACGTGAACAAGCGACCCACTACCGGCTCTTGACATAAGAACATAACATGAACTATGTTCGTCTCTTGTTCTCGTATCCGGGAGGGAGACATGTTCCGCGCTTTGATTGAAGAAGCTGCCGCTCTGGCCTCGCTGGCGCTGTTTCTGGGGATGATTGCGATCTGGGCGCAAATCCTCGCCACGCTCGGGCACGTGCCGCAAGCCTGGGGATAAGCCGCCTCAGCTGTGCAGAGGCCGCGTCCGCGGTTGGACAGCCCGCGCGGTGACCCCCACCATCGCGCCGGACAAGAATCGCGAGGAGCTGATGGCCGAGCCCGGCTTCGTGCACCTGCACGTGCATTCGTCCTATTCGCTGCTCGAAGGCGCGCTGACGCATCGCGCGGCTGGCCGAGCTCGCCAAGGCCGACCGCCAGCCGGCGCTGGCGCTCACCGACACCGACAACATGTTCGGGGCGCTCGAGTTCTCCGACAAGATGGCGGGCGCCGGCATCCAGCCGATCGTCGGCTGCGCGCTCGCCGTCGATTTCGGCGACCAGGACGCCAATCCGCGCGCCGGCGGCGCCATGCCGGCGCGCCCGCGCATCGTTCTGCTGGCCGCGCGCGAGACCGGCTACCGCAGCCTGATGCGGCTCAACTCGCGCGCCTTTCTCGAAACGCCGCCGAACGAGCCGCCGCACCTCAAGCTCGCCTGGCTCGCCGGCGAGACCGACGGCTTGATCGCGCTCACCGGCGGCCCGGGCGGGCCGCTCGACGCCGCGATCGTCGCCGGCCAGGGCAGCCTGGCGGGCGCGCGCTGCGAGGCGCTGGCGCGCCTGTTCGGCGACCGGCTCTATGTCGAGCTGCAGCGCCACGGCACCGCGCGCCGAGCGCCTCGCCGAGCCGGCGCTGATCGAGCTCGCCTATGCGCGCGGGCTTGCCGCTGGTCGCCACCAACGAGCCGTTCTTCGCCACCGCGCGAGGACTACGAGGCCCATGACGCGCTGATCTGCATCGCCGAGGGCCGGCTCATCGCCGAGACCGACCGGCGCCAGCTCACCGCCGAGCACCGGTTCAAGTCGCGCGCCGAGATGGCCGCGCTGTTCGCCGACCTGCCCGAGGCGATCGCCTCGACGGTCGAGATCGCGCAGCGCTGCGCCTTCCGGCCGCGCGTGCAGGCGCCGATCCTGCCGCGCTTCTCGGTCGGCGAGGGCGGTGCGGCGGTCGACGAGGCGGCCGAGCTGCGCAAGCGCGCGGAGGCGGGGCTCGAGCGCCGCATCAAGGCGCATGGGGTCGGCGCCCGGCCGCACCGTCGAGGACTACCGCGACCGGCTCGCCTTCGAGCTCAAGGTGATCGAAGGCATGAAATATCCCGGCTACTTCCTCATCGTCTCCGACTTCATCCAGTGGGCGAAGGCGCAAGGCATTCCGGTCGGGCCCGGGCCGCGGCTCGGGCGCCGGCTCGCTCGTCTCCTACGCGCTCACCATCACCGATCTCGATCCGATGCGCTTCGGGCTGCTGTTCGAGCGCTTCCTCAATCCCGAGCGCGTGTCGATGCCCGACTTCGACATCGACTTCTGCCAGGACCGGCGCGACGAGGTGATCCGCTACGTGCAGGAGCGCTACGGCAGCGAGAAGGTGGCGCAGATCATCACCTTCGGCACCCTGCAGGCGCGCGGCGTGCTGCGCGACGTCGGCCGCGTGCTGCAGATGCCGTACGGCCAGGTCGACAAGCTCTGCAAGCTGGTGCCGCAGAACCCGCTCAACCCGGTCACGCTCGGCCGCGCCATCGACGACGAGCCGCGCCTGCAGGCGGCGCGCGACAGCGATCCGGTGGTGCGGCGCGCCTTCGACATCGCCCAGAAGCTCGAAGGACTGCACCGCCACGCCTCGACCCACGCCGCCGGCATCGTGATCGGCGAGCGGCCGCTCACCGAGATGGTGCCGCTCTATCGCGATCCGAAATCGATGATGCCGGTGACCCAGTTCAACATGAAATGGGTGGAGCAGGCGGGGCTGGTGAAGTTCGACTTCCTCGGCCTCAAGACGCTGACCGTGCTGGAGACCGCGGTCGCGCTGATGCGCCGGCGCGGCGTCGAGATCGAGCTGGCGGCGATCCCGCTCGACGACGAGAAGACCTACGCCATGCTGGCGCGCGCCGAGGCGGTGGGCATCTTCCAACTGGAAAGTCAGGGCATGCGGCGGGCGCTGCTCGACATGCGGCCCGGACCGGTTCGAGGACATCATCGCGCTGGTCGCGCTCTACCGGCCGGGCCCGATGGCCAACATCCCGACCTATTGCGCGCGCAAGCACGGACGCGAGCAGCCCGACTACATCCATCCCAAGCTCGAGCCGATCCTGCGCGAGACCTTCGGCGTCATCGTCTATCAGGAGCAGGTGATGCAGGCGGCGCAGATGCTCGCCGGCTATTCGCTCGGCGAAGCCGACCTGCTGCGCCGCGCCATGGGCAAGAAGATCCGCAAGGAGATGCAGGCGCAGCGCAGCCGCTTCGTGTCCGGCTGCGTCGAGCGCGGGCTCGACCGCGGGCAGGCCGAGGCGATCTTCGAGTTGCTCGAGCGCTTCGCCGACTACGGCTTCAACAAGAGCCACGCCGCCGCCTACGCGCTGGTCGCCTATCAGACCGCCTACATGAAGGCGAACTATCCGGTCGAGTTCCTGGCCGCCTCGATGACGCTCGACATGGGCAATACCGACAAGCTCTCCGAGTTCCGCGCCGAGGCGCAGCGCCTCGGCGTCAAGGTCGAGCCGCCGTCGATCAACCGCTCCGGCGTCGCCTTCGAGGTCGCGGGCAACACCATCCACTACGCGCTCGCCGCGCTCAAAGGCGTGGGCCGGCAGGCGGTCGAGGCGATCGTCGAGGCGCGCGCCGAGCGGCCGTTCGCCGATCTCGCCGATTTCGCCAGCCGCATCAATCCGCGCGCCATCAACAAGCGCGTGCTCGAAAGCCTCGCGGCGGCGGGCGCCTTCGACGCGCTGGAGGCCGAACCGCGCGCGCGTCTTCGCGGCCGTCGACGCCATGCTGGCGGCCGCGCAACGCACCCACGACGACGTCGCGATCGGGCAGTCGGAGCTGTTCGGCGGGCCGTCGACTCGCGCCGCGCTGCCGTTGCCCGCGGTCGAGGCCTGGCTTCCGGCCGAGCGGCTGCAGAAGGAATTCGACGCCATCGGCTTCTTCCTCACCGGCCATCCGCTCGACGACTATGCCGCTCGCGCTCAAGCGCATGCGGGTGCAGTCCTGGGCCGAGTTCGCGCGCGCGGTGCGCTCGGGCGCCAGCGCCGGCCGCGTCGCCGGCACGGTGGTCGCGCGCACCGAGCGGCGCACCCGCACCGGCAGCAAGATGGGCATCATCGGGCTGTCCGATCCGTCCGGACATTTCGAGGCGGTGCTGTTCTCGGAAGGGCTGCAGCAGTTCCGCGACCTGCTCGAGCCGGGCGCGGCGGTGCTGCTGTCGCTCTCGGCCGAGCTGCAGGGCGACGACGTGCGCGCGCGCATCCAGATGGTCGAGCCGCTCGATCAGGCCGCCGCCAAGCTCTCGAAGGGGCTGCGCGTGTTCCTGCGCAGCGAGACGCCGGTCGAGAGCGTCGCCAAGCGGCTCGAAGGACCGGCGCCGGCGCGCGCGGCGCAGGACAAGGCCGACGGCGAGGTCTCGCTCGTGCTGATGCTCGGCGAAGGCACCGAGGTCGAGGTCAAGCTGCCCGGCCGCTTCAAGGTCTCGCCGCAGATCGCCGGCGCCATCAAGGCGGTGCCGGGCGTGGTCGCGGTCGAGGCGGTGTAATCCGACCCGCAATCGCGCTACTCTGCGCGGGGCGTCCGAGGCAACGACCTCGGCGCGTCGCCCAGGAGGAAATCATGAAAATCAATGATCGCGTGGCTCAACGCAGCCATGATGGTGCTGCTCGCCGGCCCGACGCTTGTCCAAGCCCAGACCAGCGCTACGCCGCCGCAATTCCAGGTCGATCCGTTCTGGCCCAAGCCGCTGCCCAACAACTGGATCATCGGGCAGGTCGCCGGCATCGCGACCGACAAATACGACCGGCTCTGGGTCGTGCATCGGCCGGGCTCGCTCACGCCGCGCGAGCGTGCCGCCGAGCAGAATCCGCCCGAGGCCAAGTGCTGCGTGGCGGCGCCGCCGGTGCTGCTGTTCGACCAGTCGGGCAACCTGATCCGCTCACTGGGGCGGCGCCCGGTCAAGGCTACGAATGGCCGGAGAGCGAGCACGGCATTTTCATCGACGACAACGATTTCGTCTGGCTCGCCGGCAACGGCAAGAAGGACGGGCAGCTGCTCAAGTTCACCATGGACGGCAAGCTCGTCCTGCAGATCGGCAAGCAGGGCCAGGGCAACGACAGCAACTCGACCGAGCGGCTCGGGTCGCCGGCCGACGTCGCGGTCGACGTCGCCGCCAAGGAGGTTTTCGCCGCCGACGGCTACGGCAACCGCCGCGTGGTCGTGTTCGACACCGAGACCGGCGCCTACAAGCGCCACTGGGGCGCCTACGGCAACAAGCCGAGCGACGAGAAGACGCCGCGCTATGATCCGGCGAAACCGCCCTCGCAGCAGTTCGGCAACCCGGTGCACTGCATCCGGCTGTCGCAGGAGGGATTGCTCTATGTGTGCGACCGCACCAACAACCGCCTGCAGATCTTTCGCAAGGACGGCAGCTTCGTCTCCGAGCACGTCTACGAGAAGGCGACGCGCGGCAACGGCACCGTCTACGATCTGGTGTTCTCGCCCGACAAGGCGCAGACCTTCATCTACATGATCGACGGCATGAACGGCGAGGTGCGCATCGTCGACCGCGTCTCGAAGGAGACGCTGGCGCGCTTCGGCCGGCCCGGCCGCCAGGTCGGCCAGTTCACCGCGCTCCACAACGTCGCCGCCGACCGGCAGGGCAACATCTATACGTCCGAGGTGCAGACCGGACAGCGGCTGCAGAAGTTCCGGCGCCTCGATCTGCAGAATTAGAGCATGATCCCGAAAAGTGGGTACCGGTTTTCGGAAAGATCATGCTCCAGCAATAAGCTAGAACGGGATGACGATTCGAGAAAGTCATCCCGTTCTAGAACCCCAGTCGGCCCGCAAGATCGCTTCGACGCTGGCACCGCCCGAAAGCACGGCGGCCGAGATCGCCAGCGCTGCGCTGCATGCGCTCGTCCGGGCCGCGATCGACGATCGCCGCGACCATGATCGCCACCAGCGGCAGGATCGGAACGAAGTAGCGACCCTGCACGCCCCATACGCTGTCGGCGTCGAGCGGCGTGAACGTCAAGTAGCAGATGAGGTAGACGGCAACGGCATATGCGAGCGTGGTGATGGCAGCCACGACTGCAACCCGCCAGCGTGCGGTGCGCGTCAGCGGAAGCTGTGAGAAAAAAGTGCCGAGGACAAGCGCGCTGATCGCGGGATAGACCCACGTCTGCAACACGGTGTCGAACAGTCCGAGCACGCCGATGAGCTGTCGCCACAGCTCGATGAGCTCTTTCTCGCCGAGGGCGCGGATCACGGCAGCCGGAAAGTGGAGCGGATGCTCGAGCAGATACGCGAGCCGCGCGGCCGGATCGAACGAAACGGCGTCCTGCCCGGTCAATTCGACCATCCGCCACGCGGCCGTGTCGGCGCCGCTGCGCCAGCTCCAAAGCGCCGCGAGCGCAATGGCGGGGAGCGTCGTCAGCGCCAGCAGACGCCAACGCCGCGACGGCGCAGAGAGGGTACTCAGCGCGAGCAGCACGAAGGCAAGGTTCGTGGGCTTCGTGAGCGCGCCCAGCATCAGCCAGATCGATTGGCGGCCCGGCACGGCGAGGGGAGGCGCCGCGATCCCGCGCAGCCACAAGACCGTCACCACCATGGCGGCGGCGAGCGCGCTGCCGTCGGCATTGATGACCGAGCGCCCGTAAAGCGCTGCCGGCAGCATCGCGATGGCAACCAGCGCCCAGGCGAGTTGCGGCGCCAGCGCGATCGCCCAGGCGATGAGGGCGGTCAAGGCGGCAAGACCCGCAAACCGCATCAGGTAGAGCGTCGGCAGAAAATCGAGATCGAGGCCGCGCGCGATCAGCGCCGCGGCCGCCTGCGGCAGATAGGCGACGGGCGAATAGCCTTCCGAGCCGGCATAGGGGACGAAGGTGGGCGGCGCGGCGGGAGCGAGGGCGGCGGGCGGGCGACTGAAGTAAGTCCTGGAACACCGGCCCGTAGCGAAAGCCGGCGGCCTTTTCCATGAGGCGCACCGACTCGAAGAAGTCGAAGCCGTCATGGAGGCGGGCCGGCAGGAGCAGGCCCTTGCGGCCACTCGCGTCGCGGACCATTGGAACGATGTCGCCCTGCGCCACCCCATATGCGCGCAGGAAATGCGCCGTCTCGTCCGGGCCGCGCAGCGGCGGGGTGGCCAGGATCAGCAACGTGCCGAACAGCAGGGATATGGCGACGAAAGCAGCGACCGGACCGAATGCCAGACCAATTCGGGGGCGGGACAGGCTCGCAGCCGATCGATAGTCCCAGATGGCCACCGCGAACCGTCCGTCTGCGTCGCAACCGACCCCAACGCATCGCGTTTACCCCGGTTTCCGTGACAGCTTGACGGCAGGCTCGGCCGCGTTCTCTGCCGCCTTGCTTCCTCCGGTGCACGTCGCTATATGCACGCCATCTCACACGCGGACCTTGGCCTTAAACAGCCGTCCGGTGGCTCGTTCCGACCGCAAGGGAGGGGCAGCTCACGGGTCCGCGGCGGCTCAACCGGAGAACGACAATGTCGCTTCCTGACTTCTCCATGCGTCAGCTGTTGGAGGCTGGCGTCCATTTCGGCCATCAGGCCCACCGCTGGAATCCGAAGATGGCGGAATACATCTTCGGCACCCGCAACAACATCCACATCATCGACCTCGCCCAGTCGGTGCCGATGATGCACCGCGCCCTGCAGGCGGTGAGCGACACGGTCGCCAAGGGCGGCCGCATCCTGTTCGTCGGCACCAAGCGCCAGGCGCAGGACGCGATCGCCGAGGCCGCCAAGAAGTCGGCGCAGTACTACGTCAATTCGCGCTGGCTCGGCGGCACGCTGACCAACTGGAAGACCATCTCCCAGTCGATCAACGCGGCTGCGCAAGCTCGACGAGATGCTCGCCTCCGGCGAGGCGCAGGGCTACACCAAGAAGGAGCGCCTGACGCTGCAGCGCGAGCGCGACAAGCTCGACCGCGCGCTCGGCGGCATCAAGGACATGGGCGGACTGCCCGACCTCCTGTTCGTGATCGACACCAACAAGGAGGACATCGCGATCAAGGAGGCGCGGCGGCTCGGCCTGCCGGTCGCCGCCGTGGTCGACACCAATTGCGATCCCAACGGCATCACCTTTGTGGTGCCCGGCAACGACGACGCCAGCCGCGCCATCACGCTCTATTGCGATCTGATCGCCAGGGCCGCGATCGACGGCATCTCGCGCGCGCAGGGCGAGATCGGCATCGACGTCGGCGCCGCCGCCGAGCCGGTGGCGGAGGAGTTGCCGGCGGCGGCCGAAGGCCCCGGCTACGAGGTCCTGTCGGGTCCGCGCGGCGTTGCCGACGATCTCAAGAAGCTCGCGCACGTCTCGCCGGCGATCGAGAAGAAGCTCAACGACCTCGGCATCTTCCACTACTGGCAGATCGCCGAGCTTCGGTCCCGACGCCGCCCACAAGATCGGCGAGGAGGTCGGTCTGCCCGGCCGCATGGAAGGCTGGATCGCGCAGGCCAAGGAATTGACCGCCGAGTAGCACGATCGTCACGCCCGGCACGCAGTCGACATCGTAGCGACTGCGTAGCTCGTTTGCAGGTCGGGCGTCCCATGTTCAACACGGTTCGACGCATCCACGTCTTCAAAGCGGTTCGCAAGGACGTGGATGGCCGGGATGTCACCGGCCGCGGCACGTAGAGGATTACAGGATGGCCAACATCACCGCACAGATGGTCAAGGAGCTCCGCGACAAGACCGGCGCGGGCATGATGGATTGCAAGGCGGCGCTCGGCGAGACCGCCGGCGACATGGAGGAGGCGGTCGATCTGGCTGCGCAAGAAGGGCCTCGCCAAGGCCGCCAAGAAGGCCGGCCGCATCGCCGCCGAAGGCCTGATCGGCGGTGGCGCTCGACGGCACCAAGGGCGTCGTGGTCGAGGTCAATTCCGAGACCGATTTCGTCGCCCGCAACGACCTGTTCCAGGGCCTGGTGAAGATGATCGCCGATGTCGCGCTCGACGTCGGGGCCGACGTCGAGAAGATCAAGGCGGCCAAGGTCGGCAGCATCACCGTCGCCGAGGCGATCGCCGACAGCGATCGCCAAGATCGGCGAGAACATGACGCTGCGGCGCGCCGCCGCGCTCGACGGTGGGCAAGGGCGTGGTCGCGAGCTACGTGCACAACGCGGTCACCGACGGCCTCGGCAAGATCGGCGTGATCGTGGCGCTCGAATCGACCGGCAAGGCCGACGAGCTCGCCCGCGTTCGGCCGCATGGTCGCGATGCACGTCGCCGCCGCCAATCCGCAGGCGATCGATCCGTCCGGGCTCGACCCGGAGCTGGTCCGGCGCGAGAAGGACGTGCTCGCCGACAAGGCCAAGGCGCAGGGAAAACCCGCGAATGTCATCGACAAGATCGTCGAATCGGGGCTCAAGACCTTCTACAAGGAGGTCTGCCTGCTCGATCAGGCCTTCATCCACGAGCCGGACAAGAGCGTGGCGCAGGCGGTCAAGGAAGCCGAGGGCAAGGTCGGCGCTCCGATCAAGATCACCGGCTACGTGCGCTACGCGCTCGGCGAAGGGATCGAGAAGCAGGACTGCCGCGTAGGTTGCAAGCCCGGCAACGCTGATCCGCCGCGTCGCGGCCGGGGCCGTTGCGCACGACCGCGGCGGCGGTCCGAGAGCGCACCATGGCCAAGCCGATCTACCGACGCGTGGTCGTGAAGGTCTCCGGCGAGGCCCTGATGGGGCCGGACGGCTTCGGCATCCACCAGCCGACGCTCGAGCGGATCGCCGCCGATCTCGTGGCGACGCAGCGCGCTCGGCGTCGGCATCGGCGTCGTGGTCGGCGGCGGCAACATCTTCCGCGGCGTGAAGGTCTCCGAGCAGGGCATTCCGCGCGTCACCGGCGACATGATGGGCATGCTGGCGACCGTCATGAACGCGCTCGCGCTCGAGGCGCGCGATCGAGCGGGCCGGGCGCCGGCGCGCACCATGTCGGCGCTGGCCATGCCGGAGGTCTGCGAGACCTACGAGCGGCAGCGGGCGCTGCGCCATCTCGCCGAGGGCCGCATGGTCCTGCTCGCGGCCGGCACCGGCAATCCGTTCTTCACCACCGACACCACCGCGGTGCTGCGGGCCGCCGAGATCGGCGCCGAGGCGGTGCTCAAGGCGACCGACGTCGACGGGGTCTACAGCGCCGATCCCAAGACGGACAAGAACGCCAAGCGCTACGACCGGCTGACCCACCAGGAGGCGATCGAGCGCGACCTCAAGGTCATGGATGCCACCGCCTTCGCGCTTGCCCGGGAAAATCGTATGCCTATCATCGTGTTCTCGATCCGGACGACGGGAGCGATCGAGGCGGTGCTGCGGGGGGAGGGGCGCGCCACCGTCGTCGGTCTTGAGAAGGCACGCGCCCCGATCAGCGGAGCGGATCGGGACGCAATGCGCAGCGGTCGCATGATCGACCGAACGGAGGGGTCGCCATGGCAGCAGGCAACACACGATCTCAACGAGCTCAAGCGGCGCATGCAGGGCGCACTCCAGCGTGCTGAAGCAGGAGCTCGGCGGCCTGCGCACCGGCCGCGCCTCGGCCAGCCTGCTCGAGCCGGTGCAGGTCGAGGCCTACGGCACCCACATGCCGCTCAACCAGGTCGCCACCGTCAGCGTGCCGGAGCCGCGCCTGCTCTCCGTGCAGGTCTGGGACAAGTCGATGGTGCACGCGGTGGAGAAGGCGATCTCAGGCCTCCAATCTCGGCCTCAACCCGTCGACCGAGGGACAGGTGCTGCGGCTGCGCATCCCCGAGCTCAACGAGGAGCGGCGCAAGGACCTGGTCAAGGTCGCGCACAAATACGCCGAGACAGCGCGGATCGCCGTGCGGCATGTGCGGCGCGACGGCCTCGATGTGCTCAAGAAGCTGGAAAAGGACCACAAGATCAGCGAGGACGACGAGCAAGCGCTCGGCCGAGCAGGTGCAGAAGGCGACCGACGAGGCGATCGCCGAGGTCGACCAGATGCTGGCCGACAAAGGAAAAGGAAATCCTCACGGTGTGAGGTTGCCCAGGATGTCGAAGACCGAGCCGCTGCGCGTCGCCCAGATCGGCGGTATCGCCGTGCCGCGGCACGTCGCCATCATCATGGACGGCAACGGCCGCTGGGCGGCGGCGCGCGGCCTGCCGCGCGGCGAGGGACACCGGCGCGGCGTCGAGGCGCTGCGGCGCACGGTGCGCGCCGCCGGCGATCTCGGCATCGGGATCCTGACGATCTTCTCGTTCAGCTCGGAGAACTGGTCGCGGCCGCCGGCCGAGATCCGCGAGCTGATGGGGCTGCTGCGCCGCTTCATCCGCAACGATCTGGCCGAGCTGCACCGCAACGGCGTTCGCGTGCGCGTCATCGGCGAGCGCGAGGATCTCGATCCCGACATCCGGCGGCTGCTCGAGGAGGCCGAGGAGCTGACCCGCGACAACGAGAAGCTGATCCTGGTCGTCGCCTTCAACTACGGCGCGCGCCAGGAGATCGCGCGCGCGGCGCAGCGCATCGCGGCGGCGGTTGCGGCCGGCGACCTGGCGGTCGAGCGCGGTGACCGCCGACAAGCTCGCGAACTATCTCGACGCGCCGGATCTGCCCGATCCCGACCTCATCATCCGCACCAGCGGCGAGCAGCGGCTGTCCAATTTCCTGCTGTGGCAGGCGGCCTACAGCGAGCTCGTGTTCGTTCCGACCTATTGGCCCGACTTCGACCGCGCCACGCTCGAGAACGCGATCACCGAATATCGCCGTCGCGAGCGCCGGTTCGGCGGCCTGGTCGCGCAAACCGGATCGTGACCGTGGCAGACGCGGATCCGTCGCGTTCGGTCGCGACAGCGACCCGGCCGCGCGAGCTCGCGCTGCGCGTCGTCTCGGCGCTCGTGCTCGCGCCGCTCGCGATCGGGGTCGCCTATTTCGGCGGCTGGCCGTTCGCGCTGTTCTGGGGCGCTCGCGGCGATCGGCGTGCTGTGGGAATGGACGTCGCTGGTGGCGGGCGCCGATCGGCGGTCCGTGCTCATGGCCGGCGCGGTCGTCGTTGGCGCTCGCACTGGCGCTGGCGGCACACGCATCACCTGGTGGCGGCGATCATCGTTCTCGCCATGGGCGCGCTCGCGGCGGCGGCGCTTGGCGCCGGCCGAGCGGCGGATCTGGGTCGCCGGCGGCATCCCCTACGCCGGCGCGCTCGGGATCGCGCCGATCGTGCTGCGCTCCGACGCAGCGTACGGCTTCCTGGCCATCATGCTTCCTGTTCGCCATCGTGTGGGCGACCGACATCGTCGCCTATTTCGTCGGGCGCGCGCTCGGCGGTCCGAAGCTCATGCCGCGGGTCAGCCCGAAGAAGACCTGGTCGGGCGCGCTCGCCGGCATCGTGGCGGCGATCCTGGTGGCGGTCGCCATCGCCAGGTTCGCCGGTCTCGCCGGTCTCGTTCCGATCGCCGTCCTCGCGGTCCTGCTGTCGATCGTCGCGCAGGCCGGCGACCTGTTCGAAGTCCGCCCTCAAGCGCCGGTTCGGGGCCAAGGATTCGAGCCAGCTCATTCCGGGGCACGGCGGGCTGATGGATCGCCTCGACGGTTTCGTGGCGGCGGCCTTGCTCGCCGCCCTGATCGGATTGCTGCGCGGCGGCATTCGAGGCGCCCGGGCGCGGCCTGCTGGTGTGGTGACGCGATGAAGTCGCAGACCTTGCGCGCAACGCCCGAGCGATCCGCGCCGGCCTTCGCCGACCGCACGGTGACGCTGCTCGGCGCCACCGGCTCGATCGGCGCCAGCACCATCGATCTGCTCAAGCGCGAGCGCGAGCGCTATCGCGTCGAGGCGGTGAGCGCCAATCGCAGCGCCGCTGCGCTCGCCGCGCTGGCGCGCGAGCTCGGCGCCCGCTTCGCGGCGGTCGGCGATCCTGCCGCCTATGCGCGAGCTCAAGGATGCGCTCGCCGGCACCGGCATCGAGGCCGGGGCCGGCGAGAGCGCGCTGATCGAGGCGGCCCAGCGTCCGGCCGATTGGGTGATCGGCGCGATCACCGGCGCGGCCGGGCTCAAGCCGACGCTGGCCGCCGCCGAGCGCGGCGCGATCGTCGCGCTCGCCAACAAGGAAATGCCTGGTCTGTGCCGGCGGCCTGTTCATGCGCCGGGCGGCGGCAGCCGGCGCGACCGTGCTGCCGGTCGATTCCGAGCACAACGCCCTGTTCCAGGCGATGAGCGGCAGCCGCCGCGAGGACGTGCGCCGCGTCATCCTGACCGCGTCCGGCGGCCCGTTCCGCACCGCGAGCGCGCAGGCGATCGCGAGCGCGACCGTGGAGCAGGCGCTCAAGCATCCGAACTGGTCGATGGGGCCGAAGGTCACGATCAATTCGGCGACCCTGATGAACAAGGGCCTGGAGGTGATCGAAGCGCATCATCTGTTTGCGCTGCCGCCCGAGCAGATCGACGTCCTGGTCCATCCGCAGTCGATCGTGCATAGCCTGGTCGAATTCTGCGACGGCTCGCTGATTGCGCAGCTGGGAAGCCCGGACATGCGCATCCCGATCGCCTATTGCCTGGCTTGGCCCGAGCGCATCGACGGGCCGGCGCCGCGCCTCGATCTCGCGCGCGCCGCCACCCTGAGCTTCGAGGAGCCGGACCTGGCGCGCTTCCCGGCTCTTGCGGCTTGCCCGACGCGCGCTCGAGGCGGGCGGAGCGGCGCCGACCGTGCTCAATGCCGCAAACGAGGTCGCGGTCGCGGAATTCATCGCCCGGCGGCTCGATTTTATGGGGATAACGGCCCTGGTCGAGGCCACGCTCGAGGCGCGCTCTGGGCCGCAATTGGACGGCGGAACCCGAAAGCCTCGATGAAGCACTATCTGTTGACCATGATTCAAGATTGTTGGCCCGCGAGCTCTTGCCCGAAATTGCCGCAAAGGCATCCTAGAAGGTCTGGCCCGAATGTCGGGGACGGGCGGGGAATCCGTACGATGAGTTTTGACTTTCTGCCTGGGATCAGCGCGCTGGGTTGGGGCGCGGCCGGATTTCCTGTTCGTCCTGACCCTCGTCGTGTTCTTCCACGAGCTCGGCCATTTCCTGGTCGCCCGCTGGTGCGGTGTCCGGGTACTGGTCTTTTCCATCGGATTCGGTCCCGAACTGTTCGGCTTCAACGACCGCCACGGCACCCGCTGGAAGATCTCGGCTATTCCACTCGGCGGTTACGTGAAATTCTTCGGCGACGAGAATGCCGCCAGCGTGCCCGATCAGGCCGCGCATCGCCGCCATGAGCGCGACCGAGCGCCGCGAGAGCTTCGTCCATCAGCCGGTCGGCACGCGAGCGGCCATCGTGGTGGCCGGGCCGCTGGCCAATTTCCTGCTGGCGATCGTCATTTTTGCCGGGCTCGCCATGATCTACGGCAAGCCCAGCACGTCGCCGCGGGTCGACACGATCCAGCCGGACAGCGCCGCGGCGGCGGCCGGGTTCCAGCCCGGCGACGTGGTCTGTCACGATCAATGGGCGCGCGATCGAGAGCTTCTCCGAGATGCAGCGGATCGTCAGCACCAGCGCGGGCGAAACGCTGACCTTCGAGGTCGATCGCGGCGGCGCCCGCGTCACGCTCAAGGCCGTGCCGGCGCTCAAGGAAGTCAAGGATCAGTTCGGCAACGTCCACCGCACGGCGTGCTCGGGATCAGCCGGTCGCCGGCGACCGGACGAGCAAGCACTACCAGCCGGTCGGGCCGCTGCAGGCGGTCGGCATCGGCGTGCAAGGAGACCTGGTTCGTGATCGAGCGCACGATGTCCTATCATCGGCGGGGTCTTCTCCGGCCGCGAGACGGCCGACCAGCTCGGCGGGCCGATCCGGATCGCCCAGGTGTCGGGGCAGGTGGCGAGCCGTCGGTCTGCCGCCGCTGTTGCATCTCACTGCGGTGCTGTCGATCTCGATCGGGCTGCTCAATCTGTTTCCGGTGCCGTTGCTCGATGGCGGTCACCTTTTGTTCTACGCGATCGAAGCTGTGCGCGGCAGGCCGCTGTCGGAGCGGGCGCAGGAGGTCGGCTTTCGGATCGGTTTCGCGATCGTCGTGATGTTGATGATCTTTGCAACCTACAATGACATTCTGCATCATCGCCGCGCGCTGGACGGCGTCGTAGCGAGGCAACGTTGGGGGACTAAGAGGGGAAACTTGGGCAAAGGGGTTGGTTGCACATCAGGAAAAAGCCAGTAAAAGCGGCCTGGGGATAGTGACGACCTTTCTCGTGGGCGACAGGTGCCCAAAGGGGACGAAAAAGGCGCGTAGCGGATGAAACTCTGTAAGTGGCTGCTTCGAGGGCTGGGCATCGTCGGCCTTGTCCTCGGCGGGGATTGTATTGAGTGCCTCGGTCGTGTCCGTCACGACGGAGCGCGCCTATGCGCAGGCCATCACGGTCAGCTCGATCGTCGTGCAGGGCAATCAGCGGGTCGATGCCGACACCATCCGCTCCTATTTCAAGGCCGGCGCGGGCGGCCGCCTCGACGCCTTTGCGATCGACGAAGGCGTCAAGGCGCTCTACGCCACCGGCCTGTTCCAGGACATCCGCCCGAGCATTGCCGGCGGCCGGCTGATCATCACGGTCGTCGAAAATCCGGTGATCAACCGGATCGCCTTCGAGGGCAACAAGAAGGTCAAGGACGAGCAGCTCAAGGCGCGAGATCCAGTCGAAGGAGCGCGGCACGCTGTCGCGCCCGGTGGTGCAGGCGGACGTGGCGCGCCTGGTCGACGTCTACCGGCGCAGCGGCCGCTTCGACATCCGCGTCGAGCCCAAGATCATCGAGCTGCCGAACAACCGCGTCGACCTGGTGTTCGAGATCACCGAGGGCGCGCAAGACCGGCGTCAAGAGCATCGAGTTCGTCGGCAATCGCTACTATTCGGGCTACCGGCTCAAGGACGTCATCAAGACGTCGCAAACCGGCCTGCTGTCGTTCCTGCAGACCACCGACATCTACGATCCGGACCGCATCGAGGCGGATCGCGAGCTGTTGCGCCGGTTCTATCTCAAGCACGGCTTCATCGACGTGCGCATCGTGTCCGCGGTCGGCGAGTTCGATCCGGAGCGCAGGGGCTTCGTGATCACCTTCACGATCGAGGAAGGCGAGCAGTACCGCGTCGGCTCGGTCGAGGTTCAGTCGAACGTGCGCGCGATCGATCCCTCGCTGCTGCGGGGCAAGCTGCGGGTCTTCGCAGGCGACGTCTACAACGCCGAGGCGGTCGAGAAGTCCGTCGAGGAGATGACGATCGAGGCCGCCAGGCAGGGCTTTGCCTTCGCGACGGTGCGGCCGCGCGCGGCCCGCAATGCCGCAGGCAAGGACGGTCGACATCATCTTCGTCATCGAGGAAGGGCAGCGCGCCTACATCGAGCGGATCAACATCCGCGGCAACACGCGCACGCGCGACTACGTCATCCGGCGCGAGTTCGACCTTGCGGAAGGCGACGCCTACAACCGCGCGCTCGTCAGCCGCGCCGAGCGGCGCCTGAAGAATCTGAGCTATTTCAAGAACGTGAGGATCACGCCGGAGCCCGGCTCGGCGCCCGATCGCGTCATCCTCAATGTCGACATCGAGGAGCAGTCGACGGGTGAGTTCTCGGTCGCCGGCGGCTATTCGACCGCGGACGGATTCATGGGCGAGGTCAGCATCGCCGAGCGCAACCTGCTCGGCCGCGGCCTCTACGGCAAGGCCTCCGTGCAATACGGCCAGTATTCGCGCGGCGTCCAACTGTCGTTCGTGGAGCCTTACTTCCTCGGCTATCGGGTCGCGCTCGGTCTCGATCTTGTTCTACAAGGACCAAAGCTCGACGAGTTACGTCTCGTATTCCACGCAGACGATGGGCTTCGCGACCCGGCTCGGATTTGCGCTGCGTGAGGATCTCGGCCTGCAGGTGCGCTATTCGCTCTACCGGCAGGAAATCTCGCTGCCGGCCCAGTTGACGAACTGCAACAACATCAATCCCGATTTCGTCAATACCTTCCCCACGCCCAACGCAGTGGCCGGTTTCGCCGGCAATGCTCAATTCCAGGCGAACCTTGCGGCCGGAGGTCAAACCGATTGCTTCGCCGACGGCGAAGCCTCGCTGGCGGCCAAGACCGAGCTTGCGGGCGGCCCTGTCTTCACCTCATTGGTCGGTTACACGCTTTCGCACAACACTCTCGACAACAACAAGAATCCGACCAGCGGCCTGCTTGCCATCGTTCTCGCAGGATTTCGCCGGCGTCGGCGGCGACGTGAACTTCATCCGCACCACCGGCGGAATTTGCCACCTATCGCGAAGTGGTGTCGGACGTCGTCGGCGTGTTCCGTCTGCAAGGCGGCTACATCACCGGCTGGGGCGACCGCGGCCTGCGCATGCTCGACCACTTCCAGATGGGTCCGAACCTGGTGCGCGGCTTCGCTCCGGCCGGCATCGGTCCGCGCGATCTGACCCAGTTCCCCTTCACCGGGGTGTACGGGGACGCGCTCGGCGGCAGCATGTACTGGGGCGCGACGCGTCGAGTTTCAGACGCCGGTCTACTTCCTGCCCAAGGATGCGGGCATCAAGATCGCGGCCTTCGCCGACGCCGGCTCGCTGTGGAATTACGTCGGTCCGACCTCGTTCCCCGCCACCGGCGAGGTGCTTTCAGGCTCGCTCTGCGCCATTCCACCGTGTCCGGTCGACAACGCCATGCATGTGCGGTCGTCCGTCGGCGTCGGGCTGCTGTGGGAGTCGCCGTTCGGACCGCTGCGCTTCGACTATTCGTTCCCGCTGACGTCGGAGCCGTACGACCGGATCCAGCGGTTCCGCTTCGGCGGCGGCACGAAATTCTGACTCGCGCCGGGCTGGGCCGATCGAGCGTTATCCCGGCTGCCGGCAGCGGCCGGGATCGCGGTTCGGTCGGTTGCTTCGGCAGAGCGATCGGCGAGGGAACCAAGATCGACAACCTCGTCCAGGTCGGCCACAATAATCCAGCAAGACCGCAAGCTTGGCGGAGATCGCGCGCTGGCGCGCACTCGCCGCGGCGCCGGCGGCATCGAGCGCGGCAAACGAGGAACGTTGCATGGATGAAGTGCCGACAACGCTCGAGGCGGCTGACATCGCGACCATTCTGAAGGCGCTGCCGCACCGCTATCCGTTCCTGATGATCGATCGCATCATCAATATGCGCGGCGACGAATCGGCGATCGGGATCAAGAACGTGACGATCAACGAGCCGCAATTCCTCGGGCATTTCCCCGGGAATCCGGTGTTTCCCGGCGTGCTGGTGATCGAGGGCATGGCGCAGACCGCGGGCGCGCTCTGCGTGCTGTCGAAGCTCGGCGGCGATCGCCCGCAGAACGTCTATTTCCTCACCATCGACAAGGCCAAGTTCCGCCGGCCGGTGCTGCCGGGAGACACGATCGAGTATCACATGACCAAGATCGCTCGGAAGCGGAACATGTGGTGGTTCCGCGGCGAGGCGAAGGTCGCGGGGCATATCGTCGCCGAGGCCGAAGTCGGCGCCATGGTGCCATGAGGTCGGCGATGACGGCAGCCGATCCGACCGCGCCGGCATGAGCACGGCGCTGTCAGCCGGCGCACCGCCGGTCGAGGGGCCGCTCGCCATCGTCTGCGGCGCCGGCAGCTTGCCGTTCGCGGTGGCGGACGCCGCCCGGCAACGTGGCCGCGGCGTCGTGCTGTTCGCGCTGCGCGGATCGGCCGATGCGGAGCGCATTGCCGGCTATCCGCATCACTGGGTCACGATCAGTCAGGTCGGCACGGTGTGTCGCCTCGCCCGGCGCGCGGGCTGTCGCGACCTGGTGTTCATCGGGGGTGTCGTGCGGCCGGCGTTCAGGGACTTGTGGCCCGACGCCCACACCTTGCCGTTGGTGCTGCGTTTCATCCGGTTGTTTCGCGGTGGCGACAGCCGTTTGCTCTCGGGCGTCGCGAGCATTTTCGAGGAGCAGGGGTTCAGGGTGCTCGGCGCCCACGACGTGGCCCCGGAAATCTTGATGCCGGAGGGGCCGCTCGGCCGCTACCAACCGAGCGCGGCCGATCAGGACGACATCGCGCAGGGACTTGCATTCCTGCGAGCGACCGGTCCGTTCGACGTCGGCCAGGCGGTCGTCGTGGCGCGTCGTCGCGTGCTCGCCGTCGAGGCCGCGGAGGGGACCGACCATATGCTGGCGCGGCTTGCCGAGTTGCGAGGCGAGCGGACGAATTCGCGCGGTCGGCGGCGTCCTCGTCAAGGCGCCGACGCCTGGCCAGGACCGCCGCATCGATCTGCCCACGATCGGACCGCAGACGATCGAGGGCGCCGCGCGTGCGGGGCTGGTGGGCGTGGCGGTGGTCGCGGGCAGCACGATCGTCGCGGAAGCCGAACGGATCGCGGCGCTGGCCGACGACGCAAAATGTTTTCGTCCTCGGGGTACGCCACGAGGCGCCCGAGCGATGACCGAGCTGGCGCGGCCCGACCTGCCAATGGCAACGCTGAACGTCTTTCTGGTCGCCGCCGAGGAGTTCGGCGACCGGCTCGGTGCCGACCTGATGCGCGCGCTACGGCAACGCACCGGCGGGCAGGTGAGCTTTGCGGGCGTCGGCGGGCGCGCCATGGCCGCCGAAGGGGTCGCGAGCCTGTACTCGATCGACGATATTCCGATCATCGGGTTCATGGCGATCCCGCGCCGCCTTCCGAACCTCTGGCGCCGGATGCGCGAGACCGTGCGGGCGGTCGTGGCGGCGCGGCCGCACGTGCTCGTCATCATCGACAGCCCGGCCTTCACTTGCGCGATCGCGCGGCGGGTGCGCGCCCGCGATCCGACGATCCCGATCGTCGAATATGTCTCGCCGTCGGTCTGGGCGTGGCGGCCGGGCCGGGCGCGGGTGATGCGGAGCTATATCGATCACATCCTGGCGCTGCTGCCGTTCGAGCCCGAGGTGCATGAACGGCTCGGCGGTCCGCCTTGCACCTATGTCGGCCATTCCCTGGCCGAGCGTGCAGTCGATCTGCGGCCGAACGCGGCGGAAGCGCAGCGGCGGCAGGCGGCGCCTCCGGTGCTGCTGGTGCTGCCGGGAAGCAGGACCGGCGAGCTCCGACGGCTGCTGGACATCTTTGCCGACACGGTCGTGCGGGTCACGCGCCGGATCGGCACGATCGAGGTCATCGTGCCCACCGTGGCGCATCTGCTCGATCCGATCAGAGCCGCGACCGAGCGCTGGCCGGTGCGCCCGCGCATCGTGGTCGAAAGCGCCGACAAGCAGGCCGCGTTCCGCATCGCGACGGCGGCGCTCGCGAAGTCCGGGCACGGTGACGCTGGAGCTCGCGCTCGCGGGAGTCCCGATGGTCGCGGCCTACAAGATCTCGCCGCTCGAGTACCTGGTGCTCGGGCGGATCATCGCGAAGCGGCTCTCCTCGGTGATCCTGGCCAATCTGGTGCTCGGGGAGAACGTCGTGCCGGAATTCCTTCAGCACGATTGCACCAGCGAGCGCCTCGCCGACGCCTTGCTGCCGCTCCTTGCCGATGGCCCCGAGCGACGGCGGCAGGTCGAGGCATTCTCTCGCCTCGATGCGATCATGGAAATCGGATCGCGGGTGCCGGCGGCGCGGGCGGCCGACATCGTGCTCGGCTTCGCAACTGGGCGAATGGCGAATAGCGGGTAGGGGCGACCCTTGTGGTCGCCCTGTTCGTGGCGCTCGCTCTCGGGCGCCTCGCCAGGGGCGCGCCTACTTGCGGCGCGAGATCGGGATGTAATCGCGTTGCGTGGCGCCGGTATAGAGCTGGCGCGGGCGGCCGATCTTCTGGTGCGGGTCTTCGATCATCTCCTTCCACTGCGAGATCCAGCCGACGGTGCGGGCGACCGCGAACAACACCGTGAACATGGTGGTCGGGAAGCCCATCGCCTTGAGCGTGATGCCGGAGTAGAAGTCGATATTCGGATAGAGCTTCTTCTCGATGAAATATTCGTCATGGAGTGCAATACGCTCGAGCTCCAGGGCGACGTCGAGCAGCGGATCGTCCTTGATTCCGATCTCGTTGAGCACCTCGTGGCAGGTCTTCTGCATGATCTTGGCGCGCGGGTCGTAGTGCTTGTAGACCCGGTGGCCGAAGCCCATGAGACGGAAGCTGTCGTTCTTGTCCTTGGCGCGCCGGATGTATTCCGGGATGCGCTCGGGCTTGCCGATCTCGGCGAGCATGTTGAGCGCCGCCTCGTTGGCGCCGCCGTGCGCCGGACCCCACAGGCAGGCGCAGCCGGCCGCGATGCAGGCGAACGGATTGGCGCCGGAGGAGCCGGCAAGCCGCACCGTCGAGGTCGAGGCGTTCTGCTCGTGGTCGGCGTGCAGGATGAAGATGCGATCCATGGCGCGGGCGAGCACCGCATTGGGCTTGTAGTCCTCGCACGGCACCGCGAAGCACATGCGCAGGAAGTTGGTGGCGTAGTCGAGCTCGTTCTTCGGATAGATGAACGGCTGGCCGATCGAATACTTGTAGGCCATCCCGGCGAGCGTCGGCATCTTGGCGATCATGCGCAACGACGCCACCATCCGCTGATACGGGTCGGAGATGTCGGTGGAGTCGTGGTAGAAGGCGGACAGCGCGCCGACGCAACCCGTCATCACCGCCATCGGGTGAGCGTCGCGCCGGAATCCCTGGTAGAACCGGCTCATCTGCTCGTGCACCATGGTGTGGCGCGTGACCCGATTGTCGAAATCGGCCTTCTGCGCGGCGGTCGGAAGCTCGCCGTAGAGCAGGAGGTAGCAGGTCTCGAGGAAATCGCCGTGCTCCGCCAGCTGCTCGATCGGAAAGCCGCGATAGAGCAGGATGCCTTCGTCGCCGTCGATATAGGTGATCTTGGACTCGCAGCTTCCGGTCGAGGTGTAGCCGGGATCGTAGGTGAACATCCCGGTCTCGGCGTAGAGCTTGCTGATGTCGAGGACCGACGGCCCGATCGTTCCCTCGTAGATCGGGAACGACCAGTCCTTCTCGTCGACGGTCGAATTTGCCGGATTTGATGTTGGCGCCGGTCTTTGCGTCCATGATCGAGGCCCTTGGTTGTGTCGCCCGGCGGACCGCCCACCCCGCTGGAGCGGTTGGTTAGCCAGCGTCAGTGCTTCGGCAAGCCCGCGGGGGAGGCTACTGTTGCGTAGCCCATCCTAGTGTGCACTGCAAGATGGAGCGCTCCGCGGCTGGCGCCGGGTGCAATGTGAACGCTCGAGCTGTCGTTCATTGGGCGCGCGACCGGAGCACCGCCGGCGTCGGAGGCCGCTTGATCAGCCAGACGGGCCAGGCTCTCGCGCTTCCCGAGCACCGCGAGCACGTCGAAGATCGGGGGCGAGGTGGTCCGCCCGGTCAGCGCGGCGCGCAGCGGCTGGGCGACGCCGCCGAGCTTGATCCCCTTGCGCTCGGCAAAAGCGCGGACCGCTTGCTCGGTCGTCTCGGCGGTCCACGGTTCGAGGACCTCGAGCTCCCCCGCAAGCTCGCCGAGCAGGCCCCGTGACCTCGGGTGTCAGCAGGGCGGCGGCCTTGTCGTCGAGCGGGATCGGGCGATCGGCGAGAATGAAGCCTGCGCCGTCGATCAGCTCGACCAGCGTCTTCGCCCGCTCCTTCAGCCCAGGCATGGCGGCGATGAGCTTTTTCCGCAGCTCCGGCGTCATCCTGGCGGCGAGCTCGGCCCCGCCCGCGACGTGCGGCAGCAGCCGTTCGATCTCCACAAGCAGATCGGCGTCGGTGGCCTGACGCATGTAGTGGCCGTTGATGCTCTCGAGCTTGGCGAAGTCGAAGCGTGCCGGCGAGCGGCCGATCTGCGGCAGATCGAAGGCCGCGATCATCTCCTCGGTGGAGAAGATTTCCTGGTCGCCGTGGCTCCAGCCGAGCCGGACCAGATAGTTGCGCATGGCGATGGGGAGATAGCCCATCGCCCGATAAGCATCGACGCCGAGCGCGCCGTGACGCTTGGAGAGCTTGGCGCCGTCCGGCCCGTGGATCAGCGGAATGTGCGCCATCACCGGCACGGTCCAGCCGAGCGCGTCGTAGATCTGCTTCTGGCGGGCGGCGTTGGTGAGGTGATCGTCGCCGCGGATGACGTGGGTGACGCCCATGTCGTGGTCGTCGACCACGACCGCGAGCATGTAGGTGGGGTTGCCGTCCGAGCGCAGCAGCACCAGGTCGTCGAGGTTCTCGTTCTGCCACACCACGCGGCCCTGCACCTGGTCTTCGACCACGGTCTCGCCGGTGAGCGGCGCCTTGAGGCGGATCACCGGTTTGACTCCGGGCGGCGCCTCGGCGGGGTCGCGGTCGCGCCAGCGGCCGTCGTAGAGCTTGGCGCGGCCTTCGCGGCGCGCCTTTTCGCGCATCTCGGTGAGCTCCTCGGGGCTGGCATAGCAATGATAGGCGCGGCCCGCGGCCAACAGCTTCTCGGCCACCTCGCGATGGCGCGCGGCGCGCGAGAACTGATAGACGGTGTCGCCGTCCCAATCGATGCCGAGCCAGGAGAGCCCATCGAGGATCGCCTCGATCGCCGCCTCGGTGGAGCGCTCGCGGTCGGTATCCTCGATCCGCAGCAGCATCTTGCCGCCGCGCCCGCGCGCATAGAGCCAGTTGAACAGCGCGGTGCGGGCTCCGCCGATATGGAGGAAGCCGGTGGGCGAGGGGGCGAAGCGGGTGACGATGGTGTCGGTCATGCGGGTTGAGATTCAGCGGCGGCCACGCAGGGTTGCGGACCCTCTAGCATAGCCGTGGGGCGAGGAGTCAGGACAATTCACGCTCGATGCATGAGGGCCTTGGCGCATGGCGGCTTATTTGGCAGATAGACCCCGCCTACGCTGAAGCGTCGGCGGGCGTCACATTGGGACCAAGCCAGAATGACGGCAGTCGAGACGGCGGCACCGGCGGCGGGGCGCGATTTCATCCGCGACATCATCCAGGCCGACCTGGATGCGAAGCGGCATCGCACCGTCGTGACCCGGTTCCCGCCGGAGCCGAACGGCTACCTGCATATCGGCCACGCCAAGGCCATCTGCCTCAATTTCGGCGTGGCGGAGGAGTTCGGCGGCCGCTGTCACCTGCGCTTCGACGACACCAATCCGACCAAGGAGGAGCAGGAATATATCGACGCCATCGAGCGCGACGTGCGCTGGCTCGGCTTCGATTGGGGCGAGCACCTCTATCACGCGTCCGACTATTTCGAGCAGCTCTACGAATGGGCCGAGCATCTCATTCGCACCGGCAAGGCCTATGTGGACGACCAGTCGCAGGACGAGATGCGCGCCAGCCGCGGCACGCTGACCGAGCCGGGCAAGAACAGCCCGTTCCGCGACCGAACGGTGGAGGAGAACCTCGACCTGTTTCGGCGCATGCGAGCCGGCGAGTTTCCGAACGGCGCGCGGGTGCTGCGCGCCAAGATCGACATGGCATCCGGCAACATCAATCTGCGCGACCCCGTGCTCTACCGCATTCTGCACGCCAGCCATCCGCGCACCGGCACTGCCTGGAGCATCTACCCGAGCTACGACTTCGCGCACGGCCAGTCCGACGCCATCGAGGGCATCACCCATTCTCTGTGCACGCTCGAGTTCGAGGACCATCGGCCGCTCTACGACTGGTTCCTCGACCATCTGCCGGTTCCCTCGCGGCCGCGGCAGTACGAGTTCGCGCGCCTCAACCTGACCTACACGGTGCTGTCGAAGCGCGTGCTGACCGAGCTCGTGCGCGGCGGACACGTCGGGGGCTGGGATGATCCGCGCATGCCGACGCTGGCCGGGCTGCGCCGCCGCGGCGTGCCGCCGGAAGCGATCCGCGATTTCGTCAAGCGGATCGGCGTCGCCAAGGCCAACAGCGTGGTCGACGCCGCCATGTTCGACTTTTCGGTGCGGGAGGTGCTCAACAGACAGCGCAGCGGCGCATGGCGGTGCTGCGCCCGCTGAAGGTCGTGATCGAGAACTATCCGGAAGGCCAGAGCGAGGAGCTCGACGCCGTCAATCATCCCGACGATCCGGCCGCCGGCACGCGAAAAATCCGCTTCGGCCGCGAGCTCTATGTCGAGCGCGACGACTTCATGGAGAACCCGCCGAAGAAATTCTATCGCCTGTCACCCGGCAAGGAGGTGCGGCTGCGCTACGCCTATTTCATCACCTGCCGCGAGGTGGTGAAGAACGCGGCCGGGGAGGTGATCGAGCTGCGCTGCAGCTACGATCCGGCGACGCGCGGCGGCAACGCGCCGGACGGGCGCAAGGTGCAGGCGACGATCCATTGGGTCTCGGCGGCGGACTCGGTGCCGGCGGAGGTGCGGCTCTACAATCCGCTGTTCACGCGCCCCGACCCGAATGCCGGCGAGTTTGCCGCCGATCTCAATCCCCAATCGCTCGAGGTTCTGACCGACGCCCGCGTCGAGCCGGCGCTCGCCGGCCGCAACGACTCGGCGAGGTGGTGCAGTTCGAGCGCCAGGGTTATTTCTGCCTGGACGAAGATTCGAAGCCGGACCGGCTCGTGTTCAACCGCACGGTCGGCCTGCGCGACACCTGGGCGAAGGTGCAGGGCGGGAAGGGCGCCTGAGCAATGTGGACACCCTGCAGGCAGGGCGTGCCGGGCGCCCTCACCAGCGGGCCTCGACACCTCCACGCCGGCCGGCAAGGCAATATTCCAAATTCAGGCTGTGAATGCATCGCGCGCGGCGGTATTCCGGCCATCCTGGCTCGTGTAGCATGCTCTGAAGTGTAGCGCGGATCGGGAGGGGTACCGCGCGATGGTCGAGCAGGGCAGAGCGCGCGGACGCGCCGAGACATGGCGGCCTTGGAGCGCGGCCGGGCGCAGGCCCGCGCCGGCGTGGGTCGACGACCTCGTCGATCTCGCACGCCGCATCGCCCAGCGCATCCGGGACTGGGCGCTGGTGGAAGTGGGGCCGGGTCGGCTGGTGCCCTGGCTCGCCATCGCATTCGGCTGCGGGATCATCGTCTATTTCACCGCCGACCAGGAACCAGCCGTCTGGGCGGCGGTCGCCTTCTTCGTCGCCACCAGCGTCGTCGCGGTCCTGGTTCGGCAACGGCCGGTGGCTTTTCCGTTGGTCGTGGGGCTCACCGCGGCGGCGGCCGGCTTTGCCACCGCCACCGTCAAGCGCGCCATCATCGATCATCCGGTGCTGTCGGCGCCGGTCTGGAACGCCGAGATCGCCGGCTTCGTCGAGACGCGCGAGGAGCGCGAGCGCTCCGACCGCATCGTCGTGCGGGTCGAGCGCATCGCCGGCCCGCGGCTCAACGAGACGCTCGAGCGCGTGCGGGTGTCGGTGCGCAAGGGCACGGCGCCGGCGGTCGGCAGCTTCGTCGAGTTCAAGGCGCGGCTGTCGCCGCCGCTCGAGCCGCTGCGGCCCGGCGGCTACGACTTCGCGCGCGATCTGTATTTCCAGCGCATCGGCGCCTCGGGCTTCGTGCTCGGCCATATCCGCACCGCCGACGCGCCGCACGCGCCCACGCTGCGGCTGCGCTACGCCATGGCGATCGACGGCATGCGCGAAGGCGATCGACAAGCGCATCCGCGCGGTCGTGCCCGGCGACAACGGATCGATCGCGTCGGCGCTGATCACCGGCAAGCGCGACGCGATCTCGAGCCAGGTGAACGAGGCCATGTACGTGTCGGGCCTCGGCCACGTGCTGTCGATCTCCGGCTATCACATGGCGGTGGTGGTCGCGATCGTGTTCTTCGCGCTGCGCGCCTCGCTGGCGCTGATGCCGGCCTTCGCCCGCTACCCGATCAAGAAATGGGCGGCGGTCGCGGCTTTCGGCGCCGCCGCGTTCTACCTGCTGCTGTCGGGCGCGGAGGTCGCCACCCAGCGCTCCTTCATCATGGTCGCCATCGTGCTCGTCGGCGTCATGGTCGATCGCGCGACCTTGACGTTCCGCACGCTCACCGTCGCGGCGCTCGCGGTGCTGCTGCTGGCGCCCGAGATGGTGGCGCATCCGAGCTTCCAGATGTCGTTTGCGGCGACGCTGGCGCTGGTCGCGGGCTATCAGCACGGCCTGCCCTGGATGAGCCAGGGCGGCGACACGCCGCTCGGCGCGCGCATTGCGCTGTGGGGCGGGCGGCAGATCGTCGGACTGATCGTCGTGTCGCTGCTCGCCGGGACCGCGACCATCCCCTACGTGGCCTATCACTTCCACCGCATCTCGCCCTACGGCGTGGTCGCGAACCTGGTGGCGATGCCGGTGGTGTCCGCCTGGGTGATGCCGACCGGCATCCTCGGCCTGCTGGCGATGCCGTTCGGCCTCGACGGCTTCTTCTGGCGGCTGATGGGCTATGGCATCGAGTGGATGACCGCGATCGCGCTCTGGGTCGCGAGCTTTCCGGGATCGCTCGGGCGGATGGCGGCGTTCGGCACCGGACCGCTGCTCGTTTGCACGCTGGGGCTCGTGCTGCTTTGCCTGCTCAAGACGCCGTTGCGCCTGATCGGCGTGGTGCTGATCGGCGGCTCGATCGTCATGATGGTTCGGGCGCCGCAGCCCGACGTGCTGATTTCGCCCGACGGCAGCGCCGTCGCCGTGCGCGGCGCCGACGGACGGCTCGCCATGGTCAAGTCCGGCAGCGACACCTTTGCGTTCCGCGACTGGCTCGCGGCCGACGGCGATGCGCGCGCCCCGAAGGACACGACGCTCGCCAACGGCATCAGATGCGACGAGGCGGGCTGCATCGGCAAGCTGCGCGACGGCACGCTGGTCGCCATCGCCAAGACCATCGAGGCGTTCGAGGAGGACTGCCGCCGCGCCGCCGTGGTGCTGAGCGCACGCGATGCGCCGCCCGGCTGCGCTGCGCTCGTGATCGACCGGCCGGTCTGGCGGCGATCGGGGGCGATGGCGCTGCGCCGCGTCGGACAAGGCTTCGAGATCACCGCCGCGCGGCCCGCCGGCTACGACCGCCCTGGGCGCGCTCGACGCTGCCGCCGGGCGACGCGCCGGACGCGGCACGCACGACGCCGGCCCGCCCGCAGCCGCGCGACGCCACGCCGCGCGAGGAGGATTTGGAAGCCGGCGACTGAGAGCGCAACCTCAATACCGCCGGAACAATCCCGACCAGCTTGCCCTGGATGCGCACGCGGTTGGGCGGCAGGATGCGCACCTCGTAGGCGGTGTTGGCGGGCTCGAGCGCGATCGAGGCGCCGCGCCGGCGGAAGCGCTTCAGGGTCGCTTCCTCCTCGTCGATCAGGGCCACCACGATGTCGCCGGTGTCGGCGGCGTCGGTCTTCTTGATCAGCGCGATGTCGCCGTCGAGGATGCCGGCCTCGATCATCGAATCGCCGCGCACCTCGAGCGCGAAGTGGTCGCCCGTGCTGAGCAGGTCGGGCGGCATGTTGATGACGTGGGTCTTGTTCTGGATCGCCTCGATCGGCGTGCCGGCGGCGATCCGGCCCATGACCGGCACCGCGATCGGGCGGCCGCTGTCGTCCTCGGACGCGGTGCGCACGCGGCCGAGATTGCCCTCGATCACGCTCGGCGTGAAACCGCGGGCGCGGCCGGCCGTCATGCCGTGGGCAACCGATTCGGGCAGCTTGATCACCTCGATGGCGCGCGCGCGATTGGGCAGGCGGCGGATGAAGCCGCGCTCTTCGAGCGCCGTGATCAGGCGGTGGATTCCGGATTTCGAGCGCAGGTCGAGCGCGTCCTTCATCTCGTCGAAGGAGGGCGGCACGCCCGCTTCCTTCAGACGCTCATGGATGAAACGCAGCAGCTCGAATTGCTTTCGGGTCAGCATCTCGCGTCTTTCCCCCGGCTATGGCGGCCCAAAGGACTCGCCGAAACAAATCATGAACGAACACTATATGTTCCATATGTGTTCCGCAACCATTTAATTTGGGGTGAACAAGTCGAAAGAACGCCAAAAGGCGCGCTTAACGCTGGACGGGCGTCGGCGGAGTCGTCAGGGTCCAAGCCGGATGATGGAGCACATCTCGCCGGCCTTGGCGGCCGGCGCATGCGGCTCGCGAAGCAGCAGGCAGTCGGCACGCGCCAGCGGGGTCAGCATGGAGCTGTCCTGCACGCCGCGGGGGTCGCGACCGGCAGGCCGTCGGGGCCGGGCGCGAGCGTGGCGCGCAGGTAGTCGGCCCGCTCGTCGTTCGCCGGCAGGTCGCAGCCGAGCCGCGCCGGTTCGAGCTTCGGCTCGACGTCGGCGCGGCCGGCGAGCCGCCGGATCAGCGGCACCAGGAACAGGACCGCGCACACATAGGCCGAGACCGGGTTGCCGGGCAGGCCGAGCACGTGCATCGCGCCGAGCCGGCCGTGCATCATCGGCCGGCCGGGCCGCAGCGCCACCTTCCAGAACGACAGCTCGAGCCCCTCGGCGGCGAGCGCCTTCTGCACCAGGTCGTAGTCGCCGACCGAGGCGCCGCCCGAGGTGACGAGGATGTCGGCGCCGAGATCGCGGGCGCGGCGCACCGCGGCGGCGGTCTCGGCCAGGCGGTCGGGCACGATGCCGAGGTCGACCACCTCGCAGCCCTCGCGCGCGCGCCAGCGCCATGGTGGCGTAGCCGTTGGAATAGACGATCTCGCCGAAGCCCGGATTGGCGCCGGGCATCACCAGCTCGTCGCCGGTCGCCAGCACCGCCACTTTGGGCGCGCGATGCACCGGCACGCGTCGGATGGTTCATGGCGGCGGCGAGCGCGAGATCGCGGTCGGTGAGGCGGCGGCCCTTGGCGAGCAGGACGGCGCCGCGGGCGAAGTCGAGCCCTTCGAGGCGGACGTGCTTGCCTTTGCCGGCAGCCGCGGTGACGACGACGATGTCGCCCTCGCGCGCGGTGTTCTCCTGGATCACGATCGTGTCGGCGCCGGGCGGCAGCACGCCGCCGGTGAAGATGCGCGCGGCTTCGCCGGCGCCGACCGTGCCGTCGAACGGATGGCCGGCCGCGACCTCGCCGACCAGCTTGAGCCTGACCGGCACGCTCGCGACGTCGGCGGCGCGCACCGCATAGCCGTCCATGGCCGAGACGTCGGCGGGCGGCTGCGTGCGCAGCGCCGCGAGGTCGTCGGCGAGCACGCGGCCGTGCGCCTCGGCGAGCGGCGCGGCCTCGGCCGGCAGCGGCGCGGCGTCCGCGAGCACGCGGGCGAGCGCCTCTGCGACCGGCATCAGCGCCACGGCTCTACTCCTTCGCCGCGCGGTAGTGGCCCGACTTGCCGCCGCGCTTCTCGATCAGGCGGATGCCCTCGATGCGCATGCCGCGCTCGACCGCCTTGACCATGTCGTAGATGGTGAGGCAGGCGACCGACACCGCGGTCAGCGCCTCCATCTCGACGCCGGTCTGGCCGGTGACCTTGACGGTCGCGCGCACGGTGAGGCCGGGCAGCTTCCGGTCCGGCTCGATGTCGACGGCGATCTTGGACAGCGCCAGCGGATGGCAGAGCGGGATCAGCTCGTGCGTGCGCTTCGCCGCCATGATGCCGGCGATGCGGGCGGCGCCGAGCACGTCGCCCTTCTTGGCGTTGCCCGCGAGCACGAGATCGAGCGTCTTCGCCGCCATCACCACGCGGCCCTCGGCGATCGCCATGCGCTCGGTCGCCGGCTTCTGCCGACACGTCGACCATGCGCGCCTCGCCGCCCTTGGCGAGATGGGTGAGCTTGCCGGCGCGCGCCACCGCCTACTCCGCGGCGCCGAGCCGGCGGCCGTTGCGGCGCATGAGCGCGCGCGTGGCCGCCTCGACGTCGCGCTCGCGCATCAGGCTCTCGCCGACCAGGAAGGTGGAGATGCCGACAGCGGCAAGATAGTCGAGATCGGCGGGCGAGAAGATTCCGCTCTCGCCGACCGCGATGCGGTCCCGCGGGATCTTCGGCGCCAGCCGCTTGCTGGTGGCGAGCGTGGTCTCGAAGGTCTTGAGATTGCGGTTGTTGATGCCGATCAGCCGCGAGCGCCGGCGCAGCGCGCGCTCGAGCTCCCATTCGTCGTGCACCTCGAGCAGCACGTCCATGCCGAACGCGGCGGCGGTCTCCTCCAGGTCCTGCGCCACGCGGTCGTCGACCGCCGCCATGATGATCAGGATGCAGTCGGCGCCCCAGGCCCGCGCCTCGACCACCTGGTAGATCTCGTACATGAAGTCCTTGCGCAGGACCGGCAGCTCGGTCGCGGCGCGCGCGGCGGCGAGATATTCGGGCTTGCCCTGGAACGACGGCGCGTCGGTGAGCACCGAGAGGCAGGCCGCGCCGCCCGCCTCGTAGGCGCGCGCCAGCGCCGGCGGATCGAAATCGGCGCGGATCAGGCCCTTCGACGGGCTCGCCTTCTTGATCTCGGCGATCAGCGCGTAGTCGCCGCCGACGAGCCGGCGTTCGATCGCCGCGATGAATCCGCGCGGCGCAGGGGCCGCCTTCGCCTCCGCCTCGACCGCGGCGAACGGGCGCGCGCGCTTGGCGGCGGCGATCTCGTCGCGCTTGTAGGCCTCGATCTTGCTGAGGATGTCGGCCATGGCTTGCTCACGCGTTCGAGACCGCGATCAGGCGGTCGAGCCGGCGTCGCGGCCTCGCCGGAATCGATCGACTGTCTGCGCCAGCGCGAACGCCTGCTTGAGGTCCTTGGCGCGGCCGGCGACGATCAGGCCGGCGGCCGCGTTGAGCAGCGGCGACGTCGCGGAAGGCGCCCTTCTTGCCCTTGAGCACGTCGCTGAGCGCCTGCGCATTGTGGCCGGCATCGCCGCCGCGCAGCGCCTCGGGCTTGACCCGCGGCAGTCCGACCTCCTCGGGCGTGATCTCGAAGGCGCGCACCGCGCCGTTCTCGAGCGCGGCGACATGGGTCGGGCCCGACGTGGTGATCTCGTCGAGACCGTCGGAGCCGTGCACCACCCAGACATGCTCGGAGCCGAGATTCTTCAGCACCTGCGCGAGCGGCTCGACCCATTGGCGCGAGAACACGCCGACCATCTGGCGCTTGACGCCGGCCGGATTGGAGAGCGGCCCGAGCAGGTTGAAGATGGTGCGGGTGCCGAGCTCGACCCGGGTCGGCCCGACGTTCTTCATCGCCGGATGATGCGCGGGCGCGAACATGAAGCCGATGCCGGCCTCGCGGATGCAGCGCGCCGACGCCATCGGCGCGACAGCTCGATGTTGACGCCGAGCGCGCCCAGCACGTCGGCGGCGCCCGAGCGCGAGGAGAGCGCCCGGTTGCCGTGCTTGGCGACCGGCACGCCGGCGCCGGCCACGATGAAGGCCGCGCAGGTCGAGATGTTGAAGGAGCCGGACGCGTCGCCGCCGGTGCCGACCACGTCGATCGCGTCGGGCGGCGCCGCCACGCGCAGCATCTTCTCGCGCATCACCGTCACCGCGCCGGTGATCTCGTCGACGGTCTCGCCGCGCACGCGCAACGCCATCAGCAGCGCCGCCCATCTGCGAGGGCGTCGCCTCGCCCGACATCATGGTGTCGAAGCCGCGCGCGGCTTCCTCGCGGCTGAGCGCCGCGCCGGTCGCGGCCTTGGCGATCAATCCCTTGAATTCATCGGTCATGGTCGCCCCTCACAGCACACGGCGCGCCGTCCGGGTGTCGGCCGGCCGCCGGCCGGTCGAGGCGTTCCACGCCGCGGCGATGTCGAGGAAGTTGCGCAAGATGAGATGACCGTGCTCGGAGGCGATGCTTTCGGGATGGAACTGCACGCCGTGCACCGGCAGCGCGCGATGGGCGAGCCCCATGATCAGGCTGTCGCCGGTCTCGGCGGTCACCGCGAGGTCGGCCGGCAGGCTCGCGCGCTCGACCACCAGCGAATGGTAGCGCGTCGCCTTGAACGGCGCATTGATGCCGCGAAAGACGCCTTCGCCCTGATGCTTGATCTCGGACAGCTTGCCGTGCACCTGCACCGGCGCGCGCACCACCTCGCCGCCGAACGCCTGCCCGATCGCCTGATGGCCGAGGCAGACGCCGAGCACCGGGATGGTCGGCCGACGCCTTGGCGATCAGGTCGAGGCAGATGCCGGCGTCGTTCGGCGTGCAGGGCCCGGGCGAGAGCACGATGGCGTCCGGGTCGATCGCCATCACCCGGTCGGTGGTGATCTTGTCGTTGCGGTAGACGACCACGTCCGCCCCCAGCCCGCCGAGATAGTGGAACAGGTTGAAGGTGAAGCTGTCGTAGTTGTCGATCAGGACGATCATGGCGGCCGTTCTCGTGCCCGCGCAAGGTCTTAGAGCATTTTCAGGAAAAGTGGAAACCGGTTTTCCGTCCTGTAGCGCCTGGCCTTGGCAGCAAAGGCAGAAGGGAGGACAATGTGGGCGAAATCACAAACGTCAAGCTCATTGGGAGGAGCCAAATCATGCAACGAGCGATGCTCGGCGCCGCCTTGCTCGGCGCCTTCGTGCTGGCCGCGACCGGGGTGCGGGCCGATGTCGGACTGCCGCTGGCGCAGGCGCCGGCCGAACAGGTCGGAATGTCGGCGAAGAAGCTCGAGCGCATCCGGGAGGTGCTCAAGGGCGAGATCGATCAGGGCAAGCTGCCCGGGAACGGTGGTCATGGTCGCCCGCAAGGGCAAGCTCGTCTATGCCGATGCGGTCGGCGCGCAGGACAAGAACGCCGGCAAGGCGATGGCGCTCGATTCCGATCTTCCGCATCTATTCGATGACCAAGCCGCTGGTCTCGGTCGCCGCCATGATGCTGGTCGAGGACGGCAAGATCCAGTTGACCGACCCGGTGTCGAAATTCCTGCCGGCGTTCAAGGGCCAGCGGGTCAGCGTGGCGCGCGCCGACGCGGAGTTCGCGCGCATCACCTACACGAACGTCGCGGCCGACCGCGAGATGACGGTGCAGGACCTGCTGCGGCACACGTCGGGTCTCGCCTATGGCGAGATCACGCAGAATGCGCCGGTCAAGGACGCCTATGCCAAGGCCGGCGTCTATCTGCCCGGCGTGCGCGACTACGATTCGCGCGACATGACGTCGGCCGAGCAGGCCGAGCGGGTGGGCGCGGCGCCGCTCGCGCACCAGCCCGGCACGGTGTGGGAGTACAGCCTCGCGTCCGACATCCTCGGGCGCGTGGTCGAAGCGGCCTCCGGCAAGCGGCTCGGCGATTTCCTCGACGAGCGGCTGTTCAAGCCGCTGCGCATGGTCGACACCGCGTTCTCCGTGCCGGCCGACAAGACCGCGCGCCTGGCGCAACCGCTCGCGACCGATCTCGCCAGCGGCCAGCCGATCAAGGTGATCGACGTGTCGGCGCCGCCGAAGAACGATTCCGGCGGCGCCGGCGCCGTCTCGACCGCGGCGGACTATCTGCGCTTCACCCAGATGCTGCTCAACGGCGGCCAGCTCGACGGCGTGCGCGTTCTCTCGCGCACCACGGTCGAGCTGATGACGTCCGACCATCTCGGCACCCGCATCGCGGCGCCGATCACGCCGGGCGAGCTCCTGCTCGGCACGCCCGGCTACGGCTTCGGGCTCGGCTTCGCGGTGCGGCTCGCGCGCCGGCATCGCGGGCGTGCCCGGCTCGGCCGGCGAGTTCATGTGGGCCGGCTATGCCGGGACCTATTTCTGGGTCGACCCGAAGGAGCAGGTCACGGCGGTGTTCATGAGCCAGGCGCCGAGCCCGATCCGCGCCTACTACCGCAAGCTGGTCAAGCAGCTGGTCTATCAGGCGATCATCGACTGACCGCGAGGTCGTCGAGTGCCGGCCCCCCGGCACTCGGTCGCGCTCGGCGGATTCCCCGATACGTCGGCCTCGTACCACTTGGTGGAACGGGGAAAATGAGGAGCGAGCCGATGTCTCGAATTGCAGGCCCGCTGGGCCGGTTTGCTCTGGTCGCCGTTGCGTTTGCCTCGCTGCCCGCTGGTACTGCGAGCGCGCAGTCGATCCGCGAGGCGATCGAGCGCGAAGCGCAGGCGATCGAGCCCAAGATGATTGCGTGGCGGCGCGACATCCACCAGCACCCCGAGCTCGGCAATCGCGAATTCCGCACGGCGGCCTTGGTGGCCGCGCATCTGAAAAAGCTCGGCTACGAGGTGCGCGAGAAGGTCGCCCATACCGGCGTCGTCGCCGTCCTCAAGGGCGCCAAGCCCGGACCGGTGATCGCGTTGCGCGCCGACATGGACGCGCTTCCCGTCACCGAGGAGGTCGATCTGCCGTTCGCCTCCAAGGTACGCACGACCTGGCGCGGCCGCGAGACCGGCGTGATGCACGCCTGCGGCCATGACGGCCACACCGCCATCCTGATGGCGGCCGCGGAAGTCTTCGCCAATCTGCGCAACGAGCTGCCGGGCACCGTGAAGCTCATTTTCCAGCCGGCCGAGGAAGGCCCGCCGGCCGGCGAGGAAGGCGGCGCACGGCTGATGATCAAGGAAGGCGCGCTCGACAATCCCAGACCCGAAGCCATCTTCGGTCTGCACCTGACCTCGCCGGGCGCGCCTGGAACCATCATGTACCGCGCCGGCGCCACCATGGCCGGCTCGGACATGTTTCGGATCACCGTCAAGGGCCGCCAGACCCATGGCGCACGGCCTTGGGCCGGCATCGATCCGATCGTGATCGCGGCGCAGATCATCTTGGGGCTGCAAACGATCGAAAGCCGGCAGGTCGACGTCACCAGCGATCCCTCGGTGCTGACCGTCGGCATGTTCAATGCCGGAAACCGCGCCAACATCATTCCGGACAAGGCCGAGATGGAGGGAACGCTGCGGACCTTCAATCTCGACATGCGCGATTTCATCATGCGCCGCGTGAAGGAAACCGCCGAAGCGATCGCGCGCAGCGGCGGCGGCGATGCGACCACCGAATGGATCAGCGACGGCTACATTCCATTGATCAACGACGTCGCCCTCACCCAGCGGATGGTGCCCACATTGCAGCGCGTGGCCGGGAAGGACAAGGTGATCGAGATCAAGCCCCGCACGCCGGCCGAGGATTTCTCGTTCTACGCGCGCGAGATTCCGGGCCTCTTCTTCTTCGTCGGGATCACGCCCCGCGACGTGCCGCCCACGCTGGTTGCCGTCAATCACTCGCCGCGCTTTCGCATCGACGAGTTCGGTCTGCTGACCGGCTTGCGCGCTATGGTGCACGTCGGCTTCGATTATCTGGGCGGCGCGAAGTAATGATCGGGCCCACGCCGACCGGTCGCACGGCGGCAGCCGCCGCATTCGCGCTGGCGTTGCTTTGCGCTCTCCCCAGCGCTGCGCTGGCCGGCGCCGCCGCGGCCTGCGACACCGTCCCGCCGCTCAACAGCCTGGAGATGACGCAGCCGCTCAATCTGGGCGAGCTCAAGCAGCAGATCCGTCACTACGCCTGCTCCGGCGCATACGACAGCGAGCTCGCCAAGATCGTCTCGGAGGCGCAGGCTTATGTGGAGAAGCGGGCAGGCGAGGTCGTGAAGCCAGCGCTCGTGCTCGACATCGACGAGACGTCGCTCTCGAACTTCCGTGAGATCCTCGCCAATGATTTCGGCTTCATCTACGACGGCGCCTGCGACGTGCTGCCCAAGGGTCCGTGCGGATGGCGAGCCTGGCGCTGAGCGCGCGCGCCGAGGCGATCGCGCCGACGCTCGCTTTGTTCAAGGCGGCCAGGGCGAAAGGCGTCGCGGTCTTCTTCATCACCGGCCGCCGCGATGACGAGGAGCAGCGCAACGCGACGGTGAAGAACCTGACCGATGCCGGATACGAGGGATGGGCGGGCCTGAGCCTGCGGCCGATCGTCGACCACAATTCCTCGATCGTGCCCTACAAGTCGGGCGAACGCGCCAAGATCGCCGCGCAGGGCTACACCATCATCGCCAACAGCGGCGACCAGCACAGCGACCTCGCAGGCGGCTATGCCGAGCGTGCCTGGAAGCTGCCCAACCCGTTCTACTTCATCCCGTGAGATTGTTGAGCTCTCTTGAGCCCGACCGGTAATTCGGGGCTGAAATGGCAGGCGGAATGCGCTAACGCCGCAGCGTTGCGGTCAGCTTGTCATATGCGGTGCGCGCGTTCGGAAAACCAAGCGCCGCGAGATCGGCAAGGTAGCGGTCGGTGACCGGCTTGAGCCCGTCGCGCCACCCCGTCATGGTCGCGGCGTCGGGGACGATCACCTCGTGCCCCGGCGCGTTCGCTCCCTCGCGCACCGGCTTGTCCCACTTGTCCCACAGCGGACCGAACTTCGCGACCCAGACATCGCCCGACAACGCGTCGATGGCGGTACGAACGTCCGCCGGCAAGCCGTCGTATCTGGCGCGGTTCATCACGATGAAGAACGCCGACGTGTAGAACTGCGTGTCGGTGTGAAACTTCATGTAGCTGTTGAAGTCCGGCAGCGGGTTGCCCCAATTGGTGACGATGCCGTCGATCTTGTTCTCCTTCACGGCCGGCATCACGTCGTTGACCTGCAGCACCACCGGCGTTGCTCCGACATGCTCGAGCGCCGCCGCCACGGTCTTGTTGGGCGAGCGCAGTCGCAGGCCCTTGAGATCCGAAAGGTCGACAACGCGCTTGTCCTTGGTGTGGATCAGGCCGGGATTGTGCACGAACAGCGCGAGGACCTTGTAGTCCTTATACTCGGCGGCGAGGGTCCCGTCCTTGTAGAGGCCCCACAGCGCCTGCGATCCCTGCAACGCGCTCGGCACCACGAACGGCAGCTCGATGATCGAGCTGCCGGGAAAGCGATCGCCCTCGGCCCCGCGCAGGCCGAGCGCGATGTCCACCTTTCCGTCCTTCACGTTGCTCGCCTGCTCGGTCACTTTGCCGAGCGGGGAGGTGCCGTCATGGGCTTCGACCTTGACCTGACCGTTGGTCTTGCTCTCGAGCTCCTTCGCCCACGGCTCGACCACGTCCAGCTGGAAGAAGCTCTTCGGTCCGAGGAAATGGCTGAACTTGAGCGTGATGGACTGCGCGGCCGCCGGATGAGCTCGAGATCAGTGCTGCCAGCAAGGCCGCGCCCAATAGCGGAAATCGAGGAGTCATGGTGTGCTCCCTCCCTGGCAGGTTGGCTCGCGCAAGCTTGGTTCGGCTTGTTTTGGCACGCGGCGGCTGTTGAAATCAATGCACCGCGGAACTCCGGACACGCAAACCGCATTCGCTCGCGCATCGTGGCCGATCAGCGACGTGCCGATCAGCGACTTGCAATGACGCCCCGGTCGGCGCACGCTTTCTCGCAGCCCTTGAGGAGCGATCCCATGAACGACGCTGGCGGGGGCTTTGTTCGCGTAGGCCTGCTCGGCGAATTGCGCGCCCGCCGCCGCATGGTGATCGGCACGCCGGGCGGGGCGGTGCTGGTCGTGGCCGACGGCGAGGACGTCGTCGCCCTCGACAACCGCTGCCCGCACATGGGCTTTCCGCTCCATCGCGGCAGCATCGAGGACGGCATCCTCACCTGTCACTGGCATCACGCCCGGTTCGATCTGCGCAGCGGCTCGACCTTCGATCTGTGGGCCGACGACGTGCCGGTCCGGGCCGTGCGCATCGTCGACGGCGAGGTGTGGGTGGCCGCGCGAGCCCGCGCCGCGCGCGGAAGCGGCGCATTGGCGGCGGCGCCTGCGCGACGGCCTCGCCCACGACATCAACCTGGTGATCGGCAAGGCGGTGCTGGGCGCGACCGCGGCGGGGGTGCCGAGCGCCGACCTCCTGTGCGACGCCTTGCTCTACGGCGCCAGCCATCGCGATCAATGGGGCGCCGGGCTCACCACCCTGATCGCGCTCGCCGATCTCATTCCGGCGCTGAACGAGGACGACCGTTACCTCGCGCTGTTCCACGGCATCGGCGCGGTCGCCGACGACTGCGAAGGCCAGCCGCCGCGCGTCGACAGCGAGCCGCTCGGCGGCACGCATCCCGCTCGACACGCTGGCGCGCTGGTTCCGCCACTGGGTGCGCGTGCGCCACCGCACCGGCGCGGAGCGCACCTTGCGCACCGCGATCGCCGCCGGCGCCACGCCGCAATGGCTCGCGGCCACCACCTTGACCGCCGTCACCGACCGCTATTTCGCCGATGGCGGCCATGCGCTCGACTTTCTCAACAAGGCGTTCGAGGGCCTCGACCTCGTCGGCTGGCAGCGCGCCGACGCGGTGTTGCCGGCGATCGTGCCGGTGCTCGACCGGCTCGCGCGGCAGCGAGGAATCCGACAGCTGGCGCCATCCGGTCGATCTCGTCGCGCTCGCCGAGGCCGCGGTCCGCGAGCTGCCCGACGCGCTGGCGGCCGGCCGGCCGCGGCGCGGAGGCTTCCGCGATCACGCCGCGCTCGGGCGTGCCGTTCTCGGCGAGGACCCGGACGTGATCCTGCGCGCACTGTTGGCCGCGGTCCGCGACGGCGCCGCGCCCGCCGACGTCGCGCGCGCGGTCGCCTTTGCGGGTGCGTTGCGCATCGCGCATTTCGCCACCAGCAACGACCATGCGGACTGGGACAGCGCGCACCACACCTTCAGCTACGCCAACGCCGCCTTCGGCCTGCTCACGCGGGCGACCGAGGGCGGGGCCGACCCCGAGACCGAGGCGCTATGCCTGCGCGCCGCGATCCATGGCGCGCTCGCGGTCTATCTCGACCGCTACCTCAACGTCCCGCCGGCCCGCCTGCCGCGCGGGGACGACGCAGCGGGCCTCGCGCCGGCCGAGCTGCGGCGCGCCTTCCTCGATGCCTGCGACCGCCAGCAGCAGGTCGCGGAGGCCGCGCGGCTCGCGGCCAGCCACCTCGCGGCCGGCCATCCGCCGGCCGATCTCATCGCGCTCATCGGCCACGCGCTGCTGCGCGAGGATGCCGGCTTCCACATGGTGCAGAATCTCGAGGCGGCCGCGCGGCAATATCAGGCCTGGCAGGGCGATCCGGAAGCGGCGCCGATCCTGATCGCCGCGGCGCGCTATCTGGCCGCGCATTCGCCGACGCCGCGGGCACGCCATCAGACCGCGCAGGTCGCACGGCGGCTGATGCGGGGTGGGGCGGTGTATGAGGACGCCGGCGAGGCGGAAAGCTGATCGTTCTTGGCCAGCAACCAGCACGTAGGATGGGTTTCGCCATAGCGCGCGTAAACGCGCTTTAGGCTTCAACCCGTCCTACAATGCGCCCGCGATGCTCGAAGGATCCCACCATGCGCCAGATGACCTTGGTCGCCTTCCTGCAGGCGCAGAACTGCACCAATCTCGCGAGCTCCTGGCGCCACCCGCAGTCGCGCACCGACACCTGGTCGCCGGACTATTACCGGCATGTCGGCCGCGTGCTCGAGGCAGGCAAGTTCCATCTCGGCTTCTTCGACGACCGGCTGTCGATGCCGGACATGTACGGGCGCGACCACGCGCATACGGTCGCAGCACGGCATCCGCTGCGTGAAGCTCGACGCGCTCACCGTGCTCACCGTCATGGGCATGGCGACCGAGCGGCTCGGGCTCGGCGCCACCTATTCGACCAGCTACTACGAGCCGTTCCACGTGGCGCGCGTGTTCGCCACGCTCGACCTGATGACGCGAGGGGCGCGCGGCCTGGAACGTCGTCACCTCGCTCAACGACGGCGAGGCCCAGAACATGGGCCGCGACGAGGTGATCGAGCACGACCAGCGCTACGACCGCGCCGACGAGTTCATGGAGGTCGTGCTCGGCCATTGGGACACCTGGGAGGACGACGCCATCGTCCAGGACAAGGCGACCGGCCTGTTCGCCCATCCGGACAAGGTGCACCGGCTCGACCACCAGGGCCGCTACTTCCGCTCGCGCGGGCCGTTCACGGTGCCGCGCTCGCCGCAGGGCCACCCGGTCATCATCCAGGCCGGCCAGAGCGGCCGCGGCAAGCGCTTCGGGGCGCAATGGGGCGAGCTGATCTTCGTGATCTATCCGAGCATCGAGGCCGGCAAGCGCGACTACGCCGAGTTCAAGGCCGACGTGGCCGGCTGCGGCCGCGATCCGGAGCACGTCAAGATCACGCATCTGGTCAACACCGTGGCGGCCGCCACCAAGGCCGAGGCCGAGGACAAGTGGGCGGTGATCGAGAAGCTGCCGCTCGAGATCGACGCGCTGTCGCTGCTCTCCGAGGCGCTCAACTTCGACTTCGCCACCAAGGGCATGGACGAGGCGTTCACCGACGCCGAGATGGCGGAGATGTCCGGCCTGCAGGCGATCCGCGACCGCGTGGTGCACGCGAGCGGCAAGAAGAACCCGACCGTGCGCGAGTTCATCCATTTCAGCGGCCGCGGCCGGGTGCACAACCCGATCGTCGGCGGCCCGAAGGAGGTCGCCGATCAGCTCGAGCAATGGTTCGTCGCGCGCGCCTGCGACGGCTTCGTGGTCTCGGCGACCCACGTGCCCGGCGCCTACGAGGACTTCGTCCGCTTCGTGGTGCCGGAGCTGCAGCGCCGCGGCCTGTTCCGCAAGGACTATGCGGGCGTGACCTTGCGCGAGAATCTCGGGATGCCGGTCCCGCCGGTGGGCGATTGGCGCCGCAAATCGTAGGGTGGGCAAGCCTGTGCGCGCGAACGCGGGGATCCACCCACAGTGACGCGCCTTGAACTCGCGAGGGAGGACGCGATGAAATCTCTGATCGTCCTGTCGGCAGCGGTGATCGCCGGCACCGTGCTCGATCGCGACCCGGCCGCCTGCCACAGTCCTATCCGACCAAGCCGGTGCGGATCATCACCGCCAACAGCGCGGGCGGCACCAGCGACATCTTCGTGCGCGCGCTCGGCGACGAGCTGCAGAAGCGCTGGGGCCAGCCGGCGATCATCGACAATCGCTCCGGGGGAGGGATGAACATCGCCGGCCGCGCCTGCGCCGAGGCGGCGAACGACGGCTACACCATCTGCATCCTGCCCAACGAGACGCTGACGCTCAACCAGTTCACCTACAAGTCGATCCCCTATGATCCGGAGAAGGACTTCGAGCCGATCACCAACGCCTTCATCAACACGCAGGTGCTGGTGGTGAGCGCGGCGCTCGGCGTCGGCTCGCTCGACGAGCTGGCGGCGCTGTCCAAGGCCAGGCCCGGCACCTTGAGCTACAGCGCGCTCGCCATCCCGATGCAGATCACCATGGAGAGATGGAAGCAGAAGACCGGCGCCGATCTGGTCAGCGTGCCCTCGCGCGGCGGCGGCGACATCGTGACCGGGCTGCTGACCGGAACGACCCCGGTGGCGATCGTCGGACTGCCGAACTTCATCGCTCACATCCGCAGCGGCACCGTCAAGGCGCTCGCCGTCGACTCCGATGCGCGCTCCGCGCTGTTTCCCGACGTGCCGACCCTGAACGAGCTCGGCTTTCCCAACCTGGCGCCGGTCTATTTCGGCTTCGTTGCCCCGACCGGCACGCCCAAGCCCATCATCGCGAGACTGCACGAGGAGATCAGCCGCATCGGCAACGAGCCGGCGTTCCGCCAGAAGCGGCTGATCGACATCGGCATCCAACCGGTGTTCGACACGCCCGAGCAATTCGCCCGCTACCTGAAGGAGCAGCGGATCAACGCCGCGCGGCTGATCGCGGACTCCGGCTTTCAGCCGCGGTAGTCAACCCAGACCATCGGCCTTGGACATTTCAGCGATGATCCCGACCTGGTTGAGGCGGCCGCGGCCTATCTCAGAAGGGCGTCCGGACTCAGCCCTTGTGGATCGGGTCGATCCAGGGCACCTCCTCGGGCTTCTCGACCGGCTCGATGTCGAGGTTGACCACGACCGCCTCGTTGTCGCTGCGCACCAGCACGCATTCGAGCGGCTCGTTCGGGCTGGCGTTGATCTCCTGATGCGGGACGAACGGCGGCACGTAGATGAAATCGCCGGGGCCGGCCTCGGCGACGAATTCCAGCCGCTCGCCCCAGCGCATGCGCGCCTTGCCGCGCAGCACGTAGATGACGCTCTCGAGCTCGCCGTGATGATGGGCGCCGGTCTTGGCGTTGGGCTGGATGTTCACGGTTCCGGCCCAGATTTTCTGCGCGCCCACGCGCGCGAAATTGATGGCGGCCTTGCGGTCCATGCCCGGCGTCTGCGCGGTGTTGGGGTCGAGCGAGGAGCCCGGAATGACGCGCACGCCGTCATGCTTCCATCTGGCGGCATGGTCGTGGTGGGGTTCGGTGGTCACGATGGCACCTCGTCAGATGAGATTTCCCAGCCGAGCGGAGCGCAGGTCGGCCCTGGGTTCACCTACCATAACGCGGTTCGACGGACCGAGAAACGTCATGAGCCGAAACGTCGTGGGCCGCAACGCAGGTGCGAAGCGTCGGCATCGAACCGATAGGTTGCTTGTCCGGTCATTTGCATCCAGGGTCCGGCGCGATCGCTCCGAGCGCGCGTACCGTGACGAGGTCCCGTCCCTTGGTCTTGGCCAGGAACATGCTCATGGTTGCGTGATGATTCTTGCCCATCGTCAAAGGCCCCGTCGGTGATTTGATCACCAGGCCTTCGAGCGCATCGATCATCGACTCCTTGTCGACTTTTCCGGCCTTTTCGATCGCCGCCTTGGTCGCGATCAGCGCGTTGTAGTGCGTCATCACGTAGTTCGACACCGCGGCATCGGCACCGGCTTGCGCCTTGACCTTCGCAACGAACGCCTTGACCGAAGGCATGCCACTGGTGGCGACGAACGGCACGACGACGAACATGTTCTGGCCCTTGCCGCCGAAGACGCCGAGGTCGGCCTCGGACAAGCCGAGAAATGCAATCGTGGTGTTTTTCAACAGGCGGCGGTCATCCGCCTGCGGGATGAAATCGAGCCCATCGCCTTTCAGCGCGAATAGCAAGACCTTCGCCTTGGTCGCGGCGATCCGCGCGATCAGAGGGCCAAAATCCGTTTCCTTGCCTTCGGTGTACTCTTTGCCGACAACGCGGCCGCCGAGCTTGCGGATCATCGGCTCCGCCGCCTCGAACATGCTGTGCGGCCAGGCGCGGTCGGCCCCGAGCATGAAATAGGTGTTGCCGAAGGTGCGGTTCATGTAGGGCAGCAGCTGGGCGAGCTCCTGATTGGGAACGGTGCTGAATGAAAAAACGTACCGGTTGCATTTGCCGCCTTCGTAGTTGGTGGCATAGAGCAGCGGCGTCTTCAGGCGCTCGACCTCGGGCGCGATCGCATTCAGATTTCTCGAGGTGATCGGCCCGACCAAGGCCAGCACGCCGTCGCGCTCGATCAGCTTGCGCGTCGCATCCACTGCGGCCGCCGGATCGGTCTTGTCGTCCTCGTAGACCACCTCGACGGGCCTGCCGAGGATCCCGCCCCCTGCATTTATTTCCTTGACCGCCAAGTCGATTCCGAGCTTCGCCTGTCCGCCGTAAAGCTCGACGCCGCCCGAGAACGGCAATACCGCGCCGATCTTGATCGGCTCGGCCGCCTTCGCGCTTGATATGTTCATCAGGCATGCGCAGCTGATGAGCCAGGCAAGGGAAACGAGATGGACAAGTCCAACGCGCGATGTCGTGATGTTCTTCATCGATCGAAGATGGATCAACGGGATTTGGTCTGCAAGATCATAGGGCACCTTTGAAACGAGGCCGGCTCGCGCATTGTCCCTGCAACAGCGTGGCTCGCCGCTTCGAATGAAGGGGAGGGGGTCCGCTTGCGCACGCACACTCGACATGGAGGACCAAATGGACGATCTCACGCAGGACACGACCGACCTGACGCCGCGCCGAGGTTTCATCCGCCGTGTTGCCGGCGCGATCTCGCTGGGGTTCGCAGGGCTCGTGCCCACTCCCTCATACGCGCAGCCTGCGGCACGGTCGGACGGACCAGATTGGCCCGGATCGCTGAAGGGGCGCCATCGCCAGCTGGTGGACGCCTACCAGGTCAATGCCGGCGCTCCGCTCGAGTTCGCGTACACCTTTCTGGACACGAACCAGGCGCTCGGCGCGAGCTCGGTTTCGGCGACAGCCGTCGTCGTCCTGCGTCATGCGGCGTTCCCAATCGCGCTCGGCGACGACATATGGCGAAAATACAAGATCGGGGAAGCATTCAAGATCCTCGATCCGGAGACGAACGCGCCTGCGGTCAAGAATCCGTTCCTGCACCCGAAACCCGGCGCACTGCCCGTGGACGGCATGGCGGTCGACCGTCTGCTCGCGAATGGTACGGTGTTCGGCGCGTGCAATGTTGCCCTGCGGGTCCAAAGCAAGATGCTCGCTGGCAACGCCGGGGTGAGCGCGGACGATGCGGCAAAGGAATGGGCCGCGAACGTGATCCCGGGGATCACAATTCTTCCGTCCGGAGTATGGGGCGTGAACCGCGCGCAGGAAGCCGGTTGCACATACTGCACCGGCGGCTGAATGGAAGGCGCCGGCCACGTCTCGCATGACGTTTCGGGCGTGGTAGCGTTATTTCACACCGGACAGAATTTTCAGCACGCGCGCCTTCTGTTCGGGCGTGACGCTGCCCACGACCGCAACCGCATTCCGGCTGGTGCTGACAGGATCGAGATATTCGATGATCCGCTCTGCCTTCTCGCCGTCGGCGATGAGCTGCGGGTTGTGCAACGTCTGCTTCACGGCCTCCTGCAGGTAGGCAAGCCGTGCCGGCGGAATTCCAGGCGGCGCGATCAGGATGCGACCGAGCTTTTCGACATTGGCGAGGAAATCCATCACCCAGGTCCCGTCCGCATCCATCTTGGCCGCCTCGAAAATGGTCGGCCGGTCCGGGAAGAAGCGCGACTTGGTGCGCGATATCGTCGCCAGCGCCCAGTTCTGCTTGGCCTTCACGAAATTGTTGGCGGATGATTCCGGCACATAGAGCGCGTCCATCTCGCCGCGCGTGACCGCAAGCCCGGCATCGGCGCTGCTCTTGTATCCCTGCACGACATGGCAATCGAGCTTGAGCGCCTCGCAGGTGAAGGCGGCCCCGATGCCGAGCCCGGACGTTCCGCCTGCGGAGGCCCATCGCCACTTCATCCCGGCATCGATCGCCTGCTGGACCTCCCTGATGGGAGAATCCGGCCCCACCAGCCAGAGGCCCGGCGGCGCGCCCACCGTCGCCAGGTAGCTGAACTTCGTGAGGTCGAAACGCACCCCCTGTTGATCGGTGAGCTGGGCGAAGGCAGCGCCGGTGCCGTTGGAGAGCGAGATTTGCAAACCGTCGGGCGGCGCCACGTACAGGCGATTGAGCGCGACGAGCCCGCCGGCGCCGGGCTGGTTCTCGACGATGACGGTCGTCCCCAGGGTCCTGCGCAAGGTAAGGTGCGATGATCCGCGAGAAGACGTCGTAGCCCCCGCCGGTACCGGAGCCCACGACCATCCGCACGGTCTTGCCGGCGTAAAAGGCTTTCTCGGCGTCCTGTGCCTGCCCCGACGATGCCGACACGGTCCAACACACCGCAAGCGACAGCAGGACAACCCGATGCGTCGTGGTCATTGCTTGCACCCTCCGGCCTTCACGTTTCTTATCACAGCCGCCGCCGGTCGACAGCCGCCATGCCGCCAGACGAACGGCGCCGCTGCTGCCGCTGCTTGAAGCGGCGGTATCCTGACGGTCGTTGGCGCGCTTGGACCCGCACGCATGATGAAGCGGCCGAGCGGCCCATCCCTCGAGCTGCTATTCCTTGTCAAGGAGATCGGTTCAAATCCTCCTGTACGCGCGATACAGTCTGCGCTCACGTAGCTTCCGCTTCTCCCAGAAGAGAGGGTGTCATGTCGAAGGCAATTCGAGCTCGATGGATGGCGCTATGTGGCATCGCAGCGCTGCTGGCCACGGATGCGGTGTGCCTCGCCCAGGGACCCACTGACAATCCGTACCGCCCGGTCAGGGGATTGGCGGATGGAGGTGGCCCCAGCATTCCGGGAGGCGAATGGGCAAGACTTCCAGGCGGCCGGGAGATGGGACCGCCGGCTTCGGTGCACGTCGACGTTGACGGAGAGAGCATCTGGGCTTTCATCCGATGCGATGAGAAGAGCCCGGTGCCGGTCGCGCGGGGAGGTCGCTTCGGTATCGACTGCATGAATCCCGACGGTACGCTCAAGCCGCACGACACGATCTACAAGTTCGACTCGAAGGGCAACGTCGTCAAAAGTTTTGGCGCCGGGATGTTCATTTGGCCGCACGGGCTGCATGTGGACCGCGAGGGCAATGTGTGGGCGACCAACTCGGGCGCCGAAGGCGCCGTCGCAACGGCAGCCAAGGCAGGGGTGAAAGCCGGGCACATCGTCCGCAAGTTCAGCCCGGATGGACAGGTGCTGATGACGCTCGGCGAGCCGGGGGTCGGCGGAGACGATGAGTACCATTTCAGGTCGCCGGCCGGTGTCGTGACGGCTCCCAATGGGGATATCTTCGTCGCGGACGGCCATTTCACGAACAACCGGATCGTGAAGTACTCGAAGGATGGGAAGTTCATCAAGGCCTGGGGAAAAACCGGATATGCGCCGGGCGAGTTCCGGGTCCCGCACTGCATCGCCATGGACAAAAGAGGCCGGCTGTTCGTGTGCGATCGGTCGAATGCTCGGATCCAGATTTTCGACCAGGATGGGAAATATCTGGCAAGGTGGTACCAGTTCGGGATGCCGAGCGGGATCGCTTTCTCGGTAAATGATGAAGACCTGATCTATGTCTTCGACTCGGAGTCGGACAATGTCGATAATCCGGGTTTTGAGCAGGGGATCAGGATCGGGGACGCGCTGAACGGTTGGGTGAAGCACTTCATACTCGATCAGGGCGGCAACCCGAGCACGAGAACGGGAAGCGGGCCGGAGTTCGGTACTGTCGATAAATTCGGCAACGTGTTCGCGGGAGAGCCGCGGCCGCGCGTTCTGCGGAAATACGTCAAGGTCAGGTAGTCGTGGCCGCGCTCACCGTGATCAGTCGGAGTGTCCCATGACGGAACCGCAAGCTGCATTCCTGCGTCACTGCGGCGGCTTGAACGGCGAAGCGACTTTGCGGATCATGGAGCAAAAGGTCGGCGCGGTTCACCCCGACCGCAAGGGAGGACGAATATGATTTCGACCATCAGCCGGCGTAGTTTCCTCACCACCACGGGCGCGGCGGCGCTGTCCATCGTCGGACACCGTCCGGGCTTCGCGCAGCAGTTTCCCGCCCGCGCGATCCTGGTGATCGTGCCCTATGCCGCGGGCGGCGGCAGCGACGTCTCGGCGCGCCTGCTTGCCAGGGATCTCGAGCCGATCCTCGGCAAGTCCGTGACGGTCGAGAATCGTGCCGGCGGCGGTGGCTGGATCGGTTGGGGTTCGCTCGCGGCGTCGAAGCCCGACGGCTACACCATCGGCTACATCAACGCGCCCAGCATGTTCGCCGGCTATCTCGATAAAGCTCAGGGCGGTGCGCGCAAGGAGAACCTGGAGAGCTTCACGCCACTGATCAATCACGTCGTCGATCCCAATCTCTGGGCGGTGCGGCCCGACAGCAAGTTCAAGACCGTGAAGGACGTCATCGACGAGGCCAAGCGCCGCCCGGGCACGATCACGCTCAACGGCGGCGGCCACGGCACCGACGATCACGTCGCGGCGCTGGGCATCGGCGCCAACAACGGCACGAGCTTCCAGATGGTGCATTTCCGCGGCACGCCGGAAGGCAAGACCCAGGTGCTGGCCGGCAACATCGAAGTGCTCGCCTGCAACGTCAGCGAGGTCGCCGAGGACATCAAGGCCGGTCAGTACCGCATCCTCGGCGTGATGTCGGCCGAACGGTCGCCGTTCATTCCCAACGGGCCGACCTTCCGCGAGCAGGGCTTCAACGAGGTGTGGGCGGTGTCGCGCGGCATCGCGGCGCCGGCCGGCTTGCCGAACGACGTGGAGGCGGCGCTGATCGGCTACCTGGAAAAGGTCGTGACCTCGAAGGAGCACCGGGCCAAGGCCGAGGCGTTGAGCCTGGATCCGCGGGTGATCAAGGGCGACGAATACCGCAAGTTCCTCAAGGACAACGAGCAAGCCACCAAGAAATTGATGGGTTGGTAGCCGCGGCGCACGGCCCGGCTCTCGCCGGGCACTGTGCCGACGAGCGGCCGCCGTTGGCGGCGCTTGATGCCGCTCACCGACCACGGCTTCGAGGCGGCCGATCGCAGACGCATGCGCCACCTGTTGGATGCAGCACCGGGCCTCAAGTACAAGGCGGCGCTGAGGTGGCCTTATGAGGCGGGTCTGCGCGCCGCCGAGCCGAGCGCCTGACCCCGGCAAAGGGCAAGGCGCGAATGACGAGAGCAACCGAGGCGTTCGACGTCATCATTCTAGGAGCAGGTGCAGCGGGACTCATGTGCGCCCTGACTGCCGGCCAGCGGGGCAGGAAAGTCTTGTTGCTCGACCATGCTGACAGGGTCGGCGCCAAGATCCTGATCTCCGGCGGCGGGCGCTGCAATTTTACCAATGTCCATAGCGCGCCGGATCGTTTTCTGTCCGGCAACACTGACTTCTGCAAGTCAGCGCTGGGCCGCTACACGCAGGCTGATTTCATCTCCCTGATTGAGCGCCATTGCATCCCCTATCACGAGAAGACACTCGGCCAATTGTTCTGCAATGGCTCGGCGCGCGCCGTCGTCGCCATGCTACTGGCCGAATGCGCGCAAGGCGGTGTCGACGTCAGGGTCGGCCACACCGTCACGGATATTTCCCGCGCCGACTGCTTCCGCCTGGAGACCAGCCACGGGTGCTTCACCGCCTCGGCGCTCGTGTTGGCGACGGGCGGCCTGTCGATCCCGAAAATGGGGGCGACCGGCTTCGCCTATGACGTCGCGCGTCGCTTCGGCTTGGGCGTAACCGAACTGCTGCCTGGGCTGGTGCCACTGAAGGCCACGCCTGAGACGCTCGGGTTCGACCAACTTCTTGCCGGCGTTTCCTTGGAGGCGATCGTGTCCTGCGCGGGACAGAGCTTCCGCGAGAACATTCTGTTCACTCACCGTGGCCTCTCTGGTCCGGCCATTCTTCAAATCTCCTCCTATTGGCGGCAGGGGGATACGATCTCGCTCGACTTGGCGCCGGCGTACGAAGCAAACGCCTTTCTGCTGGAGCGCAAGCACTCACGTCCCAGGGCCGAAACGAAGACCGTGCTCGCCGAGATCTTGCCCGCCCGCCTCGCGCACGCGCTGGCCGAGGCATGCTTGCCGCCTGGGCCGATGGCAAATGTCCCCGACCGCACCCTCGTGGCCTTTGCGGCTCGCCTCAAACGCTGGGAGGTTCAACCAACAGGCTCGGAGGGGTGGTCCAAGGCTGAGGTGACGCTCGGGGGGATCGATACCCGAGACCTGTCATCCAAGACGATGGAAGCGCGGGACGTCCCTGGTCTTTATGTCATCGGTGAAGCGCTTGACGTCACGGGTTGGCTGGGTGGCTACAATTTTCAGTGGGCTTGGTCCAGCGGCTGGTGTGCGGGGCAGGCTGTTTCGTAAGGGAAGCTGCTCGGTTGGAACGGCACGACGTTTCATCCAATCGAATTGCATCCTATCCCCGCAACCACGACCGCAGATCCTTCCGATCGGGATGCGCTCTAAGCGCGCGGCGGCCGACGCCGCTCGTGGAACCAGGCGCGGTACTTCGTCATCTTCGCGCGCTGCGCCGACGACGCATACCGCTTGCACGTCGACGCCTCTTCGCTCTTGGCCGGCGCGCCCCAGCGCAGCTCGACGCAGTCGTTCGGGTTGTACGCCATCTCGAGATCCGCCACGCGGTCGGCCACGTCTTTGAGCGCAAGCGTCCACGGGGAGCCGTCGCTGCGCGGATACGAAAACTTGCGCGCCGCAAGCTCCGACGCGAGCACGCTCTGCAATTCGGCCTTCACGTCTGCGACGCTCTTCTCCTTCGGCATCGCGTACCGCTCGGGCCGCCGTGCGACGCGATCCGGAAACCCGAGCACCACATCGATCGCGATCAACAGACGCAAATCCCGCGACGGCGTCGAGAAATCCTCCCACGCGCCGGTCGTCTCGAAGATCGCCGGGCCGTCCGGCATGTTCGCCTCGCCGCGCCCGCTGCTCTGGAACTTTCGCCCGTTTTCGACCGACGTCACGCGCGTCTTCACCTGCTCTTCGAGCGACGTGATCGCCTCCTTCATCGCGCGCAAAGGATCGAGCGGCGACGGCGACATCACGTCATCCATTCGATCGTAGAAGTCTTCGATCCCCAGTCGCGACTGATCGAGCGAAAAATCGCCGTACTGCGGGTCTTTCGCGATTTCGTCGTTGGTCAGCCGCCGCAAGACGCCGTTCTTCCCGAGCACGACCGGCCGGAAGCGCTTGAACCCGGGGCCGCCGAGCGCGGGATCCTGGGCGAACAGGAAATTGCCGCGCCAAAAGCGCTTGCGCGCGACCGTCCCGTCGGGCTGCCCGTCGACCGCGAGAATGACGCCCGCCGCGCCGTCCGACTGCGGCACGCGCCGCACGATCATCAGAATGTGCCCGTACGGATCGGCGTACACGGTCCCCGGGCGCAGCGTCTCCTGCGTGAGCGGCACGGGATAATAATCGGTGTTGTTGTCGCTCGCCGCCGTCCGCCCGGAACCGGAGTGGACGCTGTCGGCGACGGTCTGCAAGAAGTCGCCGAACGCCCGCCGCGAGCCCCAGCCGCGCCGTCGCTTCGGCGCGGGCGGCGGCGCGATCGGCGCCACAGGTGCGCCCGGTCCCGCAAAATCCGCTCGGCGCGGTTGCCTGGGCGGGCAGTGAGGGCGGTGGCGGCGGCGGGGGACGAGCGTCCTCGGCATTCTGGATGCTGAACCACTGCGGGCAGTGCGGCGGCTTGCCGCCGCCGCCGCGCGTGCATTTCGAGAACCCGAACGGCAGCCCCATCTTGAACGCGAAGTACGCGCGCAGGAAATACGGAAGGTCGGCGCAGTCGGGGCGAAGGACCATCTTCATCGCGTCTTCGCCGAGACCCAGATGGTTGAACAGGAGGTTGCGCGACGGGTCGCGCAGCACCTCAGTGCAGCGCCGGCCACGACGGCGCCGCGTCCAGAGGGTCGTCGAAAAGCTTCTCGATCCAGGCAGAGAACAGGTTTTCCGTCGCCCGACGTCCATGTATTGCGCAAAGGCCAGACGCTCCCCGCCGTCGTGCCCGGCCGCGGCGGCGCGTCGGCGCGCACGGCGATTTCGCGCGTGATCGTGCTGCACTCGGCCGGCGCGCGGTCGCGCGCGAGCGCTCGCACGCCACTTCCCCGCGGCCGGCGACTTGACCTCGGCGAACCAGAAATACGGCGGTCCGCCGTGGCGCTCGCGGGATTTGGCCGCGACGCTTCCATCGGGCGCGATCAGCGAAAGCTCGCCCTCGAGCGGCTTCTCCGCGGCGAAGACGACGCGCAAAGGCGCGCCCTTCCACGGCGCGATCGGCGAGGGCAGGACCGCGAGCTCGGCCGCATCTTCACAGGTGCCGGGTGAACCTTGGGCCCGTGCAGTCCACGGCCGAGAAAAGGAACGACGAAAAATGCACCGGCGATCAGCAGCAATGCTGTCGCAGCAGCGAGCAAACTGGCGTGCTGGAAACAATTGAGCCCCTTGCCTCTCTCGACCCGCGACTAGGACAATTATTGCGGCAGCTCTGGCTAAAATCATGGCAAAAATCCATCGCCATGCGAATTCTGCTGCGTCCGAACCCCAAAGATGCATCGGCGACATGGGACTCGCATCAGCAGCGCAGGGCGGGCCGTGGCTCACCTCAACTGCAGCAGCACGAACCATTTCTTGTCGTTGAGCGAGCATTTCTGGCGGGCTCGGTGCGCGCGGCGGGTGGCCCGCGGGCTGGGGCAAGGTCCAATGGCCTGGGCCGCCGCAATGACCCTTTTGCGCAGGCCGAGAATTTCAGGTCGCGGCGCAGGTTCAGCTTCCTGGCGGTGACGGCCTGATTGACGTTGCCGCCGATGGTGTACACCTTGCGCGCCCGCGCATCGACATGCGCGACCACCTCGCAATGGGTGCGCCGGACCGAGCGCGCGTCGGCGCTGCCGTCGAGCTCCGCCCGGATGCGCTCGCGCACCGCCTCGTCGCTGGCGTCGGCGAGCGCGGGCTCGCGCTGCTCGCAGATCAAATCGCCCACGCGAGGTCTGGTTGTGGTGAGCGGACACGCGCGATAGATCCCTTCGCTGGCCTCGTTTTTCAGCTCGGCCGCGCTCGCCGCGAAAGCGTCGTAGATATAGGCGCGATGGGCGTTGGCGAACCGGAACGCGTTCGGCGCGACGCCCGACTGCCGTATCACGTAGCTGATGAAGGCTGCCGACCACGAGGTATCGATGATCGGCCGCGCGCAAGGCCGTCTCGCGCAGGATTTCGCGCATCTCCGGATCGGACACACCCTCGGCCAAGCGCAGGAGCTGGGCGGCAGAGGTCCGCAACAGCGCCGCCTCCTGCGTGTCCTGCGTCGAGGTCGAGGCGTCGCGATAGCCGCGCACCTCGAGCTTGTCGGTGGGGTCGTCGCCGAACAGCGCCCGCCAGTATTTCATCACCTGCCACCAGCCGAGATGGCCGAGTGGCACCTGCGGGTTGCCACCGTCGTCCTCCTCGTGCTCCGCCTCGGTCAGGCCGAAGCGGAACAGCCGGCCGTCGGAATCGATCTGATGGCCGCCGAAGCGGGTGAACTCGTCGATCGCAGTCTGCGCGATGCGCCGGCCGAGCTCGCTTGGCGGCTTCGCGGCGGTGGCGTCGCAGGTGGCCTGCACGGTTTTCCAGAACGTCGCGCGGTGCGGTTGGCCTGCGCGAACGCCGGATGCGCGGCCAGGCCGATCGCAACGATCGCCGCAACAATGGCGCAGACAAGAGGCACGCATGATCCCTCCTTGGCAGGTGAACGGCACGCTGAAGTATAGCTCAGCGCACAGACGGAAGCCCGATGATCGCGACCGAGGACGTCGTCCGAAGGGGGCAAATCGAGGCGATGTGCTCACATTGGCGCGGCCAGTAGATGATGTCTCCCGATACTCACGATCGGCAGATTCGCGCGAACAGAAGGCGGACAATCATCTCGGCACGCAACCTTTGATTTGGCATTCGTCCGTGCCGGGCGCCCGATCGGTAGCCACCTACCAATGTCGCATCACGGCTTCCACAAGTCTACGCCTGGCTTGACCAATCAGAGCTTCTGTCAGACCTCACAGGGTGAACACGATTTGACAACAAGATCATGGCCAAGTCTCGTCGTGGGCTTATCACCAGGGAAACACCTGTAAAGCCGGTGTGCCCCACGGCATCGCAATCATCGATTCCATTCATGTAGCTAGGCCGCAATCTGTCCCAGCCCAATCCATATTCTCCTTCGCTGTCCTGCCATTGGCGGGACCACATCAGCTGCACGCTCGCGCTGGACAATATTCCTGCAAGAGCACTCTTGTCGTGTCCCATCATCGATCTGGCAAACCTGCCGAGATCACGAGCTGTACTGAATATCCCGGCGTGACCAGCTACGCCTCCCATTAGCGTAGGCGCGTTCATCGTGAACAATACCGCGCAACAATCCACCGCGATCCGCATCGATCTCCGTTGGAACAATTCGTTCCAAAAGGGTCTTGTGAGGAACGAACATTGTTTCGCTCATCGCGAGCGGTCCAAAAATTTCGTTCTCACAGTATTTGTCCAGCGTGACGCCCGTAATGGATTCCACGATAACGCCCAAGAGAATGTACCCCAAATCATCATAAACACGGTCGGTGCCTGGTGGGTACAGCAAGGTTCAATTGAAAAAATAGCTTCCAATATTTCGTCACGCGATTTGTGTTGTCGGCAAAGCGGCTCCCCGCCGGGAAATCCGGCTGTATGTGCGAGCAACTGAAAGATGGTTATTCGGTCCTTAGGTGCTTGCCTCAGCTGTGGAAGAAAATTGCAAGCCAGGTCGTGCAACGAGAGTTGCTTTCGTTCCACCAATTGCATGATGGCCGTAGCCGTCGCTACGACTTTGGTCAGCGAGGCAACATCGAAAATGGAATCGTCCGTAATGGGGCGAGCAATCGGATCGTACGTCTCGAACCCGAATGGAATATATGTTTCATCAGTGCTCGATATCAGCGCAGCCACTGCGCCAGGGAATATCTTGTCGCTGAACGGAGTCGCGCAGCACTGAAAGTACGTCTGCGCTCAGCCTTTCTGATCGCCCGTTGGTTTTCATCGCCAGTTGGTCTGCACCCGGTTCGAATGACACTCGATTGGGCTGATCCGGCCTGCCGCTCGGGGCGCCTCCGGTGACGGCAGTCGTCCGCGCCGCCAGTCCGTCTTGCCACAACGCGGGAGAAGCGCAAGAATTCACGCCGGTGGGGTTCATCTGGGGATTGCTGGTTGTCCCACTTTTGGGCCCGCCTATAGTGCGACCGCATAACGATGAAGCGTCCGGCGCTTTTTCACAACGGACGCAAACAGGGGAGGAAGGCAATGGCGAACGGACAGGGGCGTGCGCTCACGCGCCGCGCAACGCTGGCGGCCGTGGCGGCGGGCTTCGGAGCGGCTGCGTTTGGCGGTTCGGCGAAGGCGCAGGCAGCGCCAAGAACCTTCGTGCTCGTGCATGGTTCATGGCACGGCGGGTGGTGCTGGCGCCGCGTGAGCGACCGGCTCGAGAAACTGGGCCACAAGGTGTTCGCGCCGACATTGACCGGACTCGGCGAGCGCTCGCACCTGCTCGACGAGAAGGTCAACCTGACGACCCACATCACCGACGTCGTCAACGTCATCAAATGGGAGCGGCTGACCAATGTCGTCTTGTGTGGCCACTCCTACGCCGGCTACCCGGTTTCGGGCGCCCTGGAGCAGATCGGTTCGGCGGTCTCGTCGATCGTCTATCTCGACTCCTTCCTGCCGGACAATGGCGACAGCATCCTCGAGAAGGGCAATCCGCGCGTCGCCGAAACCATCCGGGCGGCGGTCGAGAAGAAGCAGCTCAGCCTGCCGCCGCTGCCGGCCTCGTTCTTCCAGGTCAACGAGGCCGATCGCGCCTGGGTCGACAGCATGTGCACGCCGCAGCCGCTCGGCACCTACACGGAGAAGCTGGTGCTGACCGGCGCGCGCGAGCGCATCGCCAAGAAGACCTACATCCGCGCCAAGGGCTACGCCCAGCCGATCTTCGATGCGGCCGAAGAGAAGTTGAAGAAAGATCCGACCTGGCGTGTGCTGCCCGTCCAGAGCGGCCACGACGTCATGGTCGACGCACCGGACCGCCTGGTGGAGATGCTGCTCGAAGCGGCTTGATCTCTATATCTGCACCTTGCAACACGGCCGTCATCGCCGGGCTTGTCCCGGCGATCGCGACTGTCTCGCGCCCGGTCCAGCGGACCGGATGCATCATGTCACATGCGATCCTCGGTGGACTTCATCACCCCTTTGTGCGGGGCTAGGTTTTCGGTACACACACCGCCTGTCATCAGGCCTTCACGGGCTCGCCTCATGCGGATCGGCCGTTATTCTCCCGCACAATTGCCCCGCGCTTTTCGCGCTCGCTGCGCTCATTTCGGCGAGCGTTGCGACCGCCGCCGGCCTCGGCTCATCGCGGACAGAAGTCTCCGCGCTGCTGATCGGGTCCGCGCAGGCCGCGGAAGCAAAACCTCCGGCGGGACCCGAAGACCTGGAATGGAAGGAATTCGAGCGGTTCATTACGCGCAACCCCGGAACGATGCTCGGCGGGGTCGCGCTTCCAATTATTCTACTGCTGACGATTTTCGCCCGTCGCCGGCATTATCTTTGGTTCTCGATCCTGATCGGCGCTATTGCTGGAGCAGCTTGCGAGACGATTCCGGGGATTGCGACACTGACCGCCTCTCCGATATTGGCGCGAACTCGTGCAATCCGCCGCCGCCGCTCTCGTTGCCCTCATGGTCGCGCTGTTGTTCGACCTGATGTTCTTCATCGGTCGCCTTTCGCGCCGACTGATCCTCGGCAAGTCGATGCGTGGCCCCGACCCGGTGCGCGAGTGGTTTCGAGAGGCGATCCTCGTGCAACGGTGGGCGCCGTCGGGCGAGCGGACGCAAGAGGTCGACGATGCCGTCGCGCGCTGGCATATCGCGCTCGTGACAGGCGCGGGCGCGCTGGTCGCCACCGTCGTCATTCAAGGCCACTTCGTGGCCGGCCTGCATGAGCATTTCAGCGCGGCAGGATTTTTGACGACGAGTGTGATCCTGATTGCCGCGCTCTACATCCTCGAGCCGCTGCGCGAGCGGATACTTCGCCTGGCCGACCCGGGACATCACGAGGAGGCTACGCGAGATTCGCTGGTTCGCACGGTGATCGATTCGCCGCGGCAGGGATGGCTTCTCTCGGCATCCATTGTCCTCGGTGCGCTGTTGGTGCAGGTGCTGATCATTGGCCTTGAAGAGGCGATTTACAAGGCCGCGCCATTGGAGCTGCTGCACCTGGCTTTCTCGGGTCTCGGACCGATGCCGATTGCCTACTTTCTGTGCGCAGCTTTGCAAAAGCGGCTGGAGCTCAAACGCGCCATCCGAGGCACCAGCGCTTTTTCCGCGCTGCTTCTCTTGACGTTCCTCCTGGTGATCGCTCCCCTCCTGGCTGCGTCCGCAGGAGTGACGACGGCCTATTTTGCCAACACACTTTTTGGCTCGAGCTTCGCAAGCTTCACAATCATACCGCTGATCGCGGTTGCGGTCGCCCTGATCGCGTGCGCAATCCTTTTCTGGCTGTCGCTCGGCGTCGCGCTCGTGGGCGGCTTCATCTTCAGCGGCCTTTCCGTCTGGTTGATGCAAGTCATATGGCCTCGGACGCGCGGCGCACGGCCTCTCGCGTATCTGGCGCTTGCGATCGTCATCGCAACGCTGCTCGAGAGCCTCGTGATCGCTCCACTGGAGATCTGGGGACAGGAGCCCGGCAAACCCAGCAGTGCAATTCGGTCGCTGATTGCCGAGCCTCTCACCACGGCGACCGGCTGGCTGGTCGGACTCTGGCTTAGCGGGGTCGCCGGCGTCCTCGAGACCTATCAAAAGGTGCGGCCCGAGCTGTTTCCGAATTTGAAAATGTCACCGCCGTAGGGTCCGAGTGGGACATGGTGCGCGGCGCCGCTACCCCCGCGGCTTCGTCGCCTCAAACCGCGCCAAAGCATCTTCTACACCGGCCCGCGCCAGTGCGCGATTGGCATCCTGGATAGGCGCGTTGCGATCATAGCTCGCCTGCCGCAGCCTATTGCTGCCGCGCAGTTTCGGCCGCACCTCCTCGGCGATCAGTTCGAGGCTTCGCCGCGTCGCCTGCCAATTGGCCCAGTCCTGCGCGAACACCAGGATGCCGCCAAAGCCGCCGGTGACTTCAAGCATATGCTCGATTTTCTCCACCGCGTCGTCCGGCGTACCGATGATCGCGCGTTCGTTTTCCAGCATCCAGCTCACCGGATCGGCGAGCCCGCGCGGCGGGGGATTGGGCGCCGGGACGATATCGTTGGCATAGCCGATCCATTTTTCGAGGCCATATTCCACATCCTTGCGCGCCTGCTCGCGGCTTTCCGCAAGATGCATCTGCACCGTAAACTGCCAGCGCGAGCGGTCGGCGGTATGGCCGTGACGGCTGCATGTTTCTTCGTAGATGTTCCAGTTGGAAACATGATGCTTCAGCGAGGCGTCGTCGACGCCGGACAGCACCAGCAGCCCCGCTCCATGCCGTCCCGCCGCCACCGCGCCCGCCGGTGAGCGGACAGAGGCAACCGCAATCTCCATCGTCGGCTTCGAATAGCAACCGACGGACAGCCGCGCCTCGCACAGCTCGAACCAGCTTGTTTTCTTGGTGACTGTTTCACCGCGCAGCAACGCGACGATGCAATCGAGCGCCTCGTCCATGCGCGGGCGCAGATCGACCGGCGTAAGACCGAACATCTTGGAATCCGATGGCAGAGCGCCCGGCCCGGCGCCAAACATCACGCGGCCGCGCGTCATGTGATCGAGCTGCGCCATCGTTTCGGCCACCACGAAGGGATGATGATAGGGCAGCGATTTCACGCCCGTGCCCAGTCTGATGTGCTTGGTGCGCTCCGCCGCTGCGGCAATGAAAACCTCGGGAGCAGCGATGATCTCAAAGCCGCCGGAGTGATGCTCGCCGATCCACGCCTCGTCGAAGCCAAGCCGGTCCAGCAGCGTCACGAGCTGCAGGTCGCGTTCCAGTGCGTAGGTGGGATCGAGATTGGTGGCATGGAACGGCCCCATGAACATGCCGAAACGCAGCGAATTGCGGGACAATCCGTGTCCTCCAGTGGCATTCATGTTTCTCGTCCTTATTCACTCGGAGATGGTGAGCTGCTCCGACCCATTTGCCGAGGCCGCTGTCGCGGACATCAATGTGCATATGACCGACGGCACTGCACGTTTCCCTTCAATCGAGTCATGGGTGCATACGGACGTCAAGGGTTAGACGCTTGCCGACCTGATCGATGGCGCGCGATACCGGAGTCTGCGGCAGGCATCGGCAACCCATGTAGCGATGGGTCAAAATGCGAAAAACTCATCGCGAGCATATGTCGTCCGCAATGTCTTCGATAGCGGACCTGAGCAAACTACGGGATGTGTCAGGAGAGGGGAGTGGGGTTTCGAGTGCGTACTTGTGCACCAGCCTCATGCTCTCCTACACCCGGCTCTGTCTCAGATCATTGCCCCCGCTTGGCCGCGCTGGCGAAGCGCTTGGCTTCCTCGGCGGCGCGGAACAGCGCCTTGGCCTTGTCGACGCATTCCTGCTGCTCGGATTTCGGATTGGAGTCGGCGACGATGCCGGCGCCGGACTGGACGTACATCACGCCGTCCTTGATCAGCGCGGTGCGCAGCACGATGCAGCTGTCGAACTCGCCGGCGGCGGAGAAATAGCCGACCGCGCCCGCGTAGAGCCCGCGCTTCTCCTTCTCCAGCTCGTCGATGATCTCCATCGCCCGCACCTTGGGCGCGCCCGAGACCGTGCCGGCCGGAAAGCCGGCCGCCAGCGCGTCGAGCGCGTCGTATTTGCTGTCGAGGTTGCCCTCGACATTGGAGACGATGTGCATCACCTGGCTGAAGCGCTCGATGAAGAACTGCTCGGTCACCTTCACGGTGGCGATGCGGGCGACCCGGCCGACGTCGTTGCGGCCGAGATCGAGCAGCATCAAATGCTCGGCGCGCTCCTTCTGGTCGGCGAGCAGCTCGGTCTCGAGCGCCTTGTCCTCCGCGGGGGTGGCGCCGCGCGGACGGGTGCCCGCGAGCGGCCGGATGGTGACGGTGCCCTCGCGCACCCGCACCAGGATTTCCGGGCTCGATCCCGCGATCGAGAAGCCGCCGAAATCGAGGAAATAGAGGAACGGCGCCGGGTTGACCCGCCGCAGCGCGCGATAGAGCGAAAACGGCGGCAGCTCGAACGGCGCCTGGAAACGCTGCGACAGCACCACCTGGAAGACGTCGCCGGCGGCGATGTAGTCCTTGGCGGTGTTGACCATGCGCTCGTACTCGGCCGACGTAGTGTTGGAGGAGGGCCACACCGTCAGCGGGCCGGCTTTGACATTGGGCGGGGAATGCGCCAGTGGCGCATCGAGCGCATCGACGATGGCGGCGAGCCGCTCGCCTGCGCGCGTGAAGGCGGTGTCGGAGGAAACCCCGCTCTCCGCACGCACCGGCGTGACCACGGTGATGGCGTCCTTGACCGCATCGAACACCACCACCACGGTCGGACGCACCAGCACCGCGTCCGGGATGCCGATCGGGTCGGGATTGGGCTGCGGCAGCTCCTCCATCAGCCGCACCATGTCGTAGCCCAGATAACCGAAAATCCCCGCCGCCATCGGCGGCAGGGTGTCGGGCAGCTCGATCCGGCTCTCGGCAATGAGCGCGCGCAGCGCCGCGAGCGGCGCCTCGCCGCAGGGAGCAAAGCCGTCGCTCCCCCAACCTTCGGTCATGCGGCGCGCTGCACGATTGATCTCGGCGCGCCCGCCGAGCGTGCGCCAGACCAGATCGGGCTCGAGCCCGATGATCGAATAGCGCCCGCGCACGGCGCCGCCTTCGACCGATTCCAGCAGAAAGCTCATCGGCCGCCCGTCGGCGATCTTGAGGAAGGCCGATACCGGCGTCTCGAGATCGGAGACCAGCGTGGTCCAGACCACCTGCGGCTCGCCCCGCGCGTAGCGCTTGGCGAACGCTCCTGCCTGCGGCTCGATCTGCATGGGCTTGCGGTCAGTTCGTGTCGCCGGTCCCGCCGCTGACCACCTGGCTCAGCGCGCTCTGATTGATGGTGACGCCGATTTCGCTCTGGAGCCGGCTGATATATTCCGCGAAAACGTCTTCCGAGAGCGCGCGCGTCAGCGCCTCCTGCGCCTTCTTGGCGTCGTCGGAGGCCGTGTCGAGCTTCGGCTCCACGATGTCGGTGACGCGGAACACCACCTGCTCGGGCGGCTGGGCGGCGTCGGCGCTGCCGGCGGCGTCCTTGGCGGTGCGGAAGATCGCGTCGACGGCCGGCGCCGAAAGCGGAGCGGGGGGCTCGCCGCGCTTGATCCCCGTCAAGCTCTCGACCTTGAGATTGTTGGCCGCGGCGATCTCCGCGAAGGTCGAGCCGGCCTTGAGCTTGTCGAGAATTTCGGTCGCCTTGGCGTTCAGGCGCGCGGCAATCTCCTGCTCGCGCCAACGCGCCTCGACCCCATCCTTGACCTCGTCGAGCGGCCGCTCGCGCGAGGGGGTGATGCCGGCGATCTCGTACCAGATGTAGCCGCCCTCGATCTGCAACGGATCGCGGTCGACGCCGATGTCGGTCGCGAACGCGGTCGTCAGCAGCCGCTGTGCATCGGGCAAGCCAGTCACCGGCGCGCCCGAGGGATCCCGGCCGGAGCGATCGATCGCCTCGATGGTGCGCGACGCCAGCTTGAGGCTGGCGGCGGCCTCGGCCAGCGTCTTGCCCTCGGCGCGCGCGTCCTCGATCTTGTCGTAGACGGCGAGCACCTCGGCCTTGGCGCGCGCGGTCGCCAGCTCCTTCCTGAGCTCCGGCGCCACCTCCTCGAAGGAACGCACCTGCTCGGGCTCGATCTTGAGCACCTGGACGAGCGCGATGCCGAAACGGCCCTGGATCGGCGCGCTGACCTCGCCCTCCTTGAGCGCGAAGGCTGCGTCCGCCACCGCGCGGTCGATCATGGCGGCCTTGGGCAGCGTGCCGAGATCGATGTCCTTGTCGGTGAGGCCGCGTTCCTTGGCGATCTCCGCGAAGCTCGCTCCCTTGGCGATGCGATCGGCCGCGGCGCGCGCCTCATCCTCGCTGGTAAAGACGATCTGCTGGATGTGGCGCCGTTCCGGCGTGGCATAGCGGCTGCGGCGCTCCTCGTAGGCGCGTTGCGCGTCCGCGACGGATATCTCGATCCAGTGGGCTTGCTCGGACGGAATGAGCGTCACGACCACCAGCTTGCGGTACTCGGGCGCGCGGAACAGCACCTTGCGCTCTTCGTAATACTTGGCGAGCACTTCCGGCGTCGGCGCCGGAATTTCGCCGGCCTGGCTGCGGTCGAGCAGCACGTATTCGATCGCGCGCTCCTCGTTGCGGTAACGGTTGGCCGCGTCCACCCAGGCGCCCGGCACCACCAATCCGGACGTCACCGTGCTCTGCAGCTGGCGGCGGATCATTTCCCGCCGCCGTTCGGCGACGAAGCGGGCCTCGGTATAGCCGGCCTGACGGATCAGCTGCTCGAAGCGAAAACGATCGAACTGCCCGTTCGGGCCGAGGAAGGAGGGATCGGTCGTGATCACCCGGGCGACCTCGGCATCGGACAGGCTGAGGCCGAGCTTGCGGGCGCGTTCGTCGAGCAGCATGTCGGAGACCAGCTGACCGATCACCAGCCGGTCCAGTCCCATCGAGCTTCGCCTGCTCCATGGTGACCGGGCGGCCGAGCTGGCGCGATATCTGTTGCAGCCGCTCGTTGTAGAGCGTGCGGAACTGGTCGATCGTGATCTCGATCCCGCCGACCTTGGCGACCGTCGAACGGCCAAAGCCGCGGAAAATGTCGCCAATTCCCCAAACCGCGAAGCTGATGACCAAAAAGCCGACGACGGTGATCATCACCACCTTGCCGAGCCAGTTGGAAGAGGCTTTGCGTAGACCTCGAAGCATGCGTCAACCCATTTGATCGAAAGCCCTTGAGGCCGGCCTCCGACCAAGGGTCGCGCATCATAAGGAGGGGGACCCCGCGCCGCAACATTCACAAAGCGCGACAAAATCGGGGGTGGCGGGGGGTTGGCTTCCGGCCGGGCAGCGGGAACCCGGCAAGTCCCTGGGCTGGGCTGATCGCCTGTCGACCCATTGAATAGTTCGCCCGGGCGGCACAAAACTCCCGGTCCCGGCGCCCGCGCGCCAAACGCCTCGACCGCGAGCCATCCACCCATGTCCTTGCGAGCACGCCGCCCGCTGGTTGCGGGCAACTGGAAGATGAACGGGCTGCGCGCTTCGGCGGCGGAGCTTGCCGACATCATCAATGGCGCGCGCGACCTCACGGCGACCGTCGACCTGATGGTGTGCCCGCCCGCGACGCTGATCCTGCAATTTGCGGCGCACACGGTGTCCGTGCCTTCGCCGGTCCTGATCGGCGCCCAGGACTGCCACGCGCAAGCGTCAGGTGCCTTCACCGGCGACATCTCGGCGGAGATGCTCAAGGACGCCGGCGCCGCCGCCGTCATCGTCGGCCATTCCGAGCGGCGCACCTATCACAAGGAGACCGACGCCGACGTGCGCGCAAAGGCCTCGGCGGCGTGGCGCGCCGGCCTCCTCGCCATCGTGTGCGTCGGCGAGACGCGGGCCGAGCGCGAGGGCGGCCGCGCGCGCGCCGTCGTCGAGCGCCAGCTCGACGGCTCGCTCCCCGACGGAGCCACGCCGGAGACGCTCGTGGTCGCCTACGAGCCGGTCTGGGCGATCGGCAGCGGGCTCACGCCGACGGCGGCCGACGTCGCCGAGATGCATGGCGCGATCCGCGCGCGGCTGTCGGCGCGCTTCGGGGACGCGGGGCAGGGGATCCGCATTCTCTACGGCGGCTCGGTGAAGCCTTCCAACGCCAAGGAGCTCATGAGCGTCGCCGATGTCGACGGCGCGCTGGTCGGCGGCGCGAGCCTCAAGGCGAGCGAGTTCCTGGCGATCGCGGGCGCTTGCCGATAAGGTGCGCGCCGAAGTTTCGTTGGTCGGATAGCGACGGGAGCCGTCTTCGATGCCCGAGATCAAGGTGATGAGCACCAACGGCGTGGCCTCGCTGCTACGCGAGCTCGCCCCGCAATTCGAGCGCACGACGGGTCACATGATCGCCGTCACCTGGGGCCCGACCAACGGCTTGCGCAAGCAGATCGACCAGGGCGCCGCCTTCGATGTCGCGATTTTGACCGCCGAGGTCACCGACGAGTTGATCAAGCAGGGCAAGATCGTGGCCGCCCGCAGTGACATCGCCAAGTCGGGCGTCGGCGTCGGCATCCGGGCGGGTGCGCGCAAGCCCGACATCAGCACGGTCGAGACGTTCAAGCGCACCTTGCTCGATGCGAAATCGGTCGCCTACAGCGCGCAAGGGATGAGCGGCGTCTATTTCGCGAGCTTGCTGCAGCGGCTCGGGATCGCCGAGGAGATGAAGCCGAAGAGCAAGGTGCAATCGGGCCGCCCGACCGGTGAGGTTGCGGCGAGCGGCGAGGCCGAGCTCGCCATCCAGCAGATCAGCGAATTGCTGCCGGTGGCCGGTCTCGACCTGGTCGGCCCGTTGCCGGCGGACGTGCAAGTCTTCACCGTGTTCTCGGCAGGGCTCGCAGCGAACGCCAAGGAAAAAGCCGGCGGGCAGGCGCTGATCGATTTTCTGTCCGCCCAGAAGGCCAATCCTTTGATCAAGGCGAAGGGCCTGGAGCCAGCCTGAGATCGTCCTCCGCGATATGGCGAGCACGGCCGATCGAAGATAAGCTCGTCACAATAACAAGGTCGGAGGACGCCATGACGATGCATGCGATGGTGAGGGCGGCGGCAAGGCTCGGGATCGCGGCCGCGTTCCTCGCCGGTGCCGCCGCCGATGCGGCGGAGATCAAGGTCTTTGCGTCGAATGCATTGAAGACGACGTTGCAGGAGCTGGCACCGCAGTTCGAGAAGGCGTCCGGCCACAAGCTCGCCTTCACCTTCAACGCCGCCGCCATGCTCAAGGCCGAGATCGAGAAGGGCGCGGTTTTCGATCTCGTGATCCTCGGGGCGCCGCCGGCCGACGATCTCATCAAGCAGGGCAAGCTCGTCGCCGCGTCCCGCACCGAGATCGCGCGCTCGGTCGCGGGCGTCGCGGTCAAGAAGGGCGCGCCGAAGCCCGACATCGGCACGACCGATGCTTTCAAGCGCGCGCTGATCGACGCGAAATCGATCGCCTATGTCGAGCAGGGCGCAACCGGCATCTACCTCAAGGGGCTGCTGCAGCGCCTCGGCATCGCCGAGCAGCTCCAGGCCAAGACCAAGCTGCTGCCGCCCTCGAACCCCGCGGCCTTCGCCGTCGCCAACGGCGAGGCCGAGATCGGCATGACCCAGATCAGCGAAATCCTGCCGTATCCGGGTGCCGAGCTGGTCGGGCCGCTGCCGGCCGAGATCGGGCTCGTCTCGGTCTATCCCGCCGTCGTCGCGACCGCTGCCAAGGAACCGGACGCCGCCAGGGCGCTGATCAAGTTCTTGGCCGGGCCGGCCGCCGCGCCGGTGCTCAAGGCCAAGGGCCTCGATCCCGTCTAGCCGCGCAATAACGAGGAGAAATCCGATGACCCGGTGCAACATCCTCTGCGCAGCCCTCGCCGTCTGCGCTGCGACGCTCTCTTGGGAATCTATTCGATGAACGCGCAAGCCCCCGCCCACCCCTGGCAAGCTCCCGCTCACGGCGCCGCGCCTGCCCATCAGGCGAACCTGCTGCTCACGTCGGACTTGGACGGCGTGTACAACAAGGAGCTGCGCGTTCTTCGCACGGTCTACCCGCCGGGCGCCGCCAATACCAAGCATTACCACACGTCGCATGTCGTGTTTTACATCCTGGAGGGCGAAGGCGTCTGGCAGGAGGAAGGCAAGGCCCCTGTCACGCTCAAGGCAGGCGACACGCTGCTGGTCAAGCCCGGCACGATCCATGCGCATTGGAATCCCTCGGCCACGGTGCCCCTGGTTTTCAGCGAGGTGGTGATCGTCGACAAGGGTCAGCGCAGCACGGTGCGAATGCCGTAATGCATCGAAGCTGGTGCCTGCACCCCCTCCCGCCGGGGCGCAAATCGGATTAGTCTCGTTCCAAACGAGAGCACGAGACGCCGCGTGGCGGCAAGAAACCTGTGCGCGGGGTGGTCCACCGCCGCGATCGATCGCCGACTTCTCCTGACGGAGCAATCGCCGTGGCCGTCACGGTTCCACGCCGCCAATTTCTGCAGGCGATGGGTGCCGCGGGCGCAGCCAGCACGGCCGGCACGCTGTCAAACGGTCTTTCCACATCGGCGCAGGCGCAAGCCGATCGGCCGACGGAGCCGGCCAGCGTGAGGCGCGGTCCCGCCGATCTGGTGCTCAAGAACGGCAAGATCGTCACCGTCGATGCGGCGTTCACCATCGCCCAGGCGATCGCGGTCGCGGGCGAGCGGATCGTTGCGGTCGGGCCGGACGCGGCGATGGCAGCCCACATCGGTCCGGCGACGCGGGTGATCGACCTCAGCGGCAAGACCGTCGTTCCCGGCCTGATCGACGCCCACGCGCATATGGACCGCGAGGCGCTGCGCAACGTCTTCCCGGCGCTCGGCCGCGTGCGCTCGATCCGCGACATCCAGGAGCGCATCGCCGAGCTCGCGCGCAGCAAGCAAGCCGGGCGAGTGGATCGTCACCATGCCGATCGGCGATCCGCCCTATTACTTCGACGTGCCCGAGAAGTCTCGCGGAGAAACGCTGGCCCACGCGCGCCGATCTCGATGCGGCGGCGCCCAACAACCCGGTCTACATCCGCTCGATCTGGGGCTATTGGCGCGGAACGTTTCCGCTGGTGTCGTGTGCCAATACCGAGGCGCTGAAGCGCGCCGGCATCACCCGCGACACCGTCGCGCCGGTCCCGACCTTGACCATCGAGAAGGACGCCAACGGCGATCCGACCGGCGTCATCGTCGAGCGCGAGATGCAGCCGATGGCCGAGCTGATCTGGTTCCGCCAGGCGTCGGCCTTCACGCACGCCGACCGGCTGCGCGCCTTGCCGCTATCGGCGCGCGCCTATCATGCCTTCGGCACCACCAGCGTGTTCGAGGGCCACGGCGTCGCGAGCGAGCTCATGCGCGTCTACAAGCAAGCCCATCGCGAGGGCGCGCTGACCATGCGCGCTTGCCTCGCCTTCAGCCCGAACTGGAAGACGGTCGGCAACGCGCCGCTCGGGCCGTTCGTCGAGGCCTGGGCCGGCTGGCTGGGCGAGCCCGGCTTCGGCAACGACTGGCTCAAGACCGGCGGGCTCTATGTCCATGTCGGGCGCGAGGCAGCGGACGACCTGCGCGCGGGCGCCGCGCCCTATACCGGGTGGGCCGGCTTCAATTACGCCCACGGCCTGCCGCGGCCGCAGGCCAAGGAGCTGCTGCTGCATTGCGCGGCGAACGACATCCGCGCGGTCATGATCGGCTCGCGCAATCTCGAGCTCTACGAGGAGGTCGATCGCGAGATCCCGCTCAAGGGGCGGCGCTGGGTGATCAGCCACGTCAGCCTGACCTCGCCGCGCGAGATCGAGCAGATTGCCCGTATGGGGCTCGTGCTCACCACGCACACCAACAACTATCTCTACAAGGGCTTGCGCGAGCTGGCGCAGCGGCTGCCGCCCGAACGCCACGCCGAGATCAATCCGCTGCGCTCGCTGCTCGAGGCCGGCGTGAAGGTCGCGTTGGCGACCGACAACGTGCCGGTGTCGCCGTTCCTGCCGATCTCGCAGGCGGTGGCGCGCACCGCCTATCAGACCAAGGAACGCGTGGCGCCACAGCAGGCGCTCGCGCGCGCCGACGCGCTGCGCTGCGCGACCACCAACGGCGCCTACCTGACCTTCGACGAGGACAGGAAGGGTTCGCTCGCGCCAGGCAAGCTTGCCGATCTCGCCGTGCTCAGCGCCGACCCGCTCACGGTCGAGGAAGCGAGCCTCGCCGACATCCGCGCGCTGATGACCATGGTGGGCGGACGCATGGTGCATGAAACGCCGAACTGGCTTGGATGATCGCCCAACGAGGTGGGAGGAGATGGGCTGAAGGAAGAGTGCGGCGGACGCTGCCAACGCGTGTAATCGATGGTGATCACCCGAAGACATGATGCCCGATGAAGCAACCAGCGCTCTAAACCAAGCCGTGACGTCTCTCAACAACGGCAAGTACGACTTGGCGATCGAAAAATGTGGCGAAGCGATCAGACGTCGTCACGCCTATGCTGCCGCATTCTATATGCGCGCCATCGCCTGCCGGGCCAAGGCCGACCATGACCGGGCTGCCGCTGATTTCGAGCAAGCGATGAGGCTGGCCCTCGCTGGTTCGATCGTCGGTTTGAAGGAGACATTGAGGTGGGAACTCGGTGAGCCTACCGGGTTTCACAACCGTGGCAGCGCTTACCACAATGAGCGTGACTACGGTCGCGCCATCAACAACTATTCTGAGGCAATCAGGCTCGACCCGAAGCACGCTGCGGCGTTCCTCAATCGCGGTGTCGCCTTGCAGACAAGAGACCGCAACAATCCATACGGCAAGAAATATGACGAACGCTTCGGCGGCGTGCCTGATTGCGATCGTGCGATGGCGGACTATCGCATGGTGCTCTCGCTTGATGCAGACTACACAGTCAAACGGATTGCAAGGGCCGGTCTCGACCAGCTGTCGGCACAAAGCGCGCCCGGGCGCTGATCCGCTCGGCGTGGGCGCGGGGAGGAGGGAGGCATGAGCAAGCTTCGTCTTGCCGTCGCGGTCGCGGCGACGCTGGCCGGTGTCGGCAGTGCGCAGGCGCAGAGTTGGCCGACCCGGCCGCTGACCATGGTGGTTCCGTTCGCCGCCGGCGGGATCGGCGACGTGCTCGGTCGCATCCTGGCGCCGCGCCTGTCCGAGCTGCTGGGCCGGCAGGTGATCATCGAGAACATCGGCGGCGCCGGCGGCATGGCGGGCGCCGCACGCGTGGCCAAGGCGGCGCCCGACGGCTACACGTTCGTGCTCGGCAGCGCCGGCACCCACGCCCACAACCAGACCCTCTACAAGAGCCCGCTCTACAACGCCGCCACCGATTTCGCGCCGGTCGCGCTCGTGGTCGAGCAGCCGGTCGTGCTGGTCGTGCGCAAGGATTTGCCGCCCGGCAATCTGCCGGACTTCATCGCCTACGCGAAGGCGAACCAGGCCAAGATGCAATACGGCTCGCCGGGCACGGGCTCGGCGGTCCATCTCGCCTGCGCGATCCTCAATGCGGCGATCGGCGTCAAGGTCACCCACATCCCTTATCGCGGCGGCGGGCCGGCGATGCAGGATCTGATCGCCGGCCGCCTGGACTACCAGTGCACCGGCAGCACCAACGCGATCGCGCAGCTCGAGAGCAACACGATCAAGGCGATCGCGCTGTTGTCGCTCGAGCGCTCGCCGATCCTGCCGCAGGTTCCCACCGCACACGAGCAGGGCCTGCGCGATTTCGAGGCGCCGCTGTGGTGGGCGTTGTTCCTGCCCAAGGGCACGCCGCCGGCGATCATTGCGAAGCTCAACGAAGCAACGGTCGCCACCATGAGCACGCCCGCCGTGCAGCAGCGACTGAAGGAGACCGGCTACGACCTGGTCGCGCCCGAGCGGCGCTCGCCGGACTATCTGCAGAAATTCGTCGAGAGCGAGATCGCGAAATGGGCGGAGCCGATCAGGGCAACCGGCGTGTCGATCGATTGACGCGGATGCCGATGGCTCAACCCGACGCATCTGCCTTGCGCACAGGTGTCGGCATCCCGGAAGGCGTTGCCGGGTCCGTTGCGCGTTGCTCCTGCTTGACGGCGGAATACACGGAATAGCCGGCGTAGCCGTGGCCCGCGGCGGTCACCAGCAGGCCGACGAGCAGCACCGCGGCGGCCAGGCCCGACATCGGGGCCCGCTCAGGCTCTTTCCGGTCCTTGTCCTTGCCGGGAAACAACAAGCCGGCCCGCCACCAGCAACACGAGCACCCCGAGGATGTAGGCCTCGAACCGCCACGCCAGAAAGAGGCCGGCCGCGCACCCGATCAGTGCCGCGATGTTTGCCAGGCGCCGGTTCACGGCGGTCAGGATCGACTTCACGACGTGGCCTCCGTCGAGCGGGAGGATCGGCAAGAGATTGATGAGATTGATGATCGCCGAGACCAGAGCCGCCTCATGCAGGATGGCGCCCCCGATGATCTGGTAGGCGCCCAGAAACGCAAACGTCGGCACCAGGCTGAAGCCGGGTCCCATCAGGCATACGAAGCCGGTCTGAAAGTCGGTGCGGTACGGGGATTTGGGAACCGCGATGCCGCCGAAGAACGGAATCAGATAGATGCCTTTCACTTCCATGCCGACGAGCTTCATGGCGAGGACGTGGCCGAGCTCATGCAGCAGGATCACGACCGCAAGAGTGGCGGCAAATTGAAACCCCCACAGATAGCAAAAGCTCGCAAAGGCAACGAGCGAGAGGACGATCCCTGAGGCAGCGAGGCGCTCCAGCGTCGTTCGCGGCGCGCCGACCTCCTTTTCGATCTTCTTCTTGTAGGTCCGAGCACCGACTCGCACTCCGAATGGGGCCAGGACCGCATCCAGAATACCGTTCGGCGTCACCTCTCGAAACACCGTCAGCCTGGTGCCTTCCGAACTGGTCGCCAGCTCATAGCCGAGGCGATCGTCGGGGCCGTGCACCAGCCCGGACTCGGTGCCGTCCACCAGGATCCGGCAATGCAGGGCCTCGCCTTCGCGTCGCAATTCCTGACGCCACGTCATCTTTGCGTGCGGCTTCTCATCCCCGATCTGGAAATCCGTCCGGTAGACGTCCTCCGTGCCGGCGACGCGCTCCGTGGTCGCGGTCATCGGGATGATGGTTCCGAATGTGATGGTGTCGGCGTCGACCGCCCGCCATACCGCGTCCTGCGGCGCGCGAACGAGAACCGAATGTTGATAGCGTCGCCGCTTGCGTCCGGCGACCAGGTCGTACAGCGCGACTGCCAGATCATGCGTGAGATGCGCAATCTCGGCCAGAAACGTGAGCAGCAGCATGAGCGGTCCTCCGGGTCAGGATCGTTCCTGCCAGTAGCCGACGATGGCCGGTTGCGCTGTGATGGGGATCACAAACCGTCGGAAGCCCGCTGCCGGGTCGTGCCGCCCTGGACGACCTCGACGCATGGCTGGCTTCTCCACCGTTGCCGAGCAGGGGCGGCCGTTGCATCGTTGTGCTCGTAAGAACGGGTCGCCGCACTCGCACGGCCTTCATGGAACTAAGCAATGACCTCATCCGAGGGCGATACGGCTGCTGCCCAACGTGCATGCTTCACGGCGCGCGGCGTATGGAAAGGCGCGGTCGACATCATGCCGATCACCGTGTTCGTCTTTCCGTTCGGCGTTGCGTTCGGCGTGGCCGCGTCGGCCAAGGCGCTTCCCTCGGGCATTGCCGTGCTCATGAGCGCCGCCGTTTTTGCAGGCGCCTCGCAATTCGCGGCCCTTGATCTCTGGATCGCCCCGCTGCCGCTGGCGATGCTCGCCGTCACGGTTCTGGCCGTCAACGCGCGTCACATCCTGCTCGGCGCAGCCTTGGCGCCATGGCTCCTGCAACTGCCGATCGTGCGGCGACTCTTCGCCCTGCTTTTTCTCAGCGATTCGAATTTCGCTTACGCGATGACCGCCCGCGGGCGTGAGGAGCGCGACGCCGGCATCCTGCTCGGCAGCGGATTGGCGCTGTGGATCGCTTGGATCGCCGGAACCACGGTCGGATCGTACGGCGGCGCTTCGCTCGGCGACCTGTCGCGCTTCGGGTTCGATGCCATCATGGTGACGTATTTCGCCGCGGTCGTGGTCGGGCAGTGGCGAAGCTCGGCCGATCTGATCCCGTGGACGGTCGCGGCGGCGGTCGCGCTGATCTGTGCGCATCTGTTCCCGCCGGGATGGCACATCATTGCAGGAGCCCTCGCCGGCGGCATCACGGGGGCGTGGCGGCATGGTGCATGAGACCGCCGCGATCTTTGCGATTGTGCTCCTGGCGCTGGTCACGGCGGGAACGCGCCTCGCCGGCGTCTGGATCATGTCCTACGTCGCGATCAGTCCCCGCATCGAAGCCTTCTTGAAGTACATGGCGGCGTCGGTGCTGATCTCGATCGTCGTTCCGGCGACGCTGGCCGCGACCCCTCGGATGTGGTTCGCGGTCGGAGCCGCTGCGCTGGTCATGATCGCGACGCGCAATGCCTTGGGCGCCATGGTGACCGGTGCGGTGGTGGCCGCGCTCGGCAAGGCGCTTGCCATGTGAAGCCGGGCGCCTGCGTCCCAGGGCGCTGCGGATCCCTCCTCCCGCCGTCCCACAATTCGGATTAGTCTCAATCAAAAGAACGAGCCGCCGCCCGGCCCGCTGGTGCAAGCGTGACCCAAGGGTAGGACAACAATGCAGCTTCCGACTCCAGGCGTCGTCTTTGGCGCCGCTCTCCTCGTCGTCTTGTCCGCAGGCGCGATCGCCGGCGCGCAAGCGCAAGACTATCCGAGCCGGCCCGTCACCCTGGTCCTGCCGTTCGGCGCCGGCAGCGGTATCGATCCGACCGCCCGGATCGTCGGCGACGAGCTCGGCAAGGCGCTCAAGCAGCCGATCGTGATCGACTACAAGCCGGGCGCCAACGGCGCGATTGCGGCGAGCGCCGTCGCGCGTGCGACGCCCGACGGCTACACCCTGTTCATGACCACGGTCAGCACGCACTCGGCCAATCCGAACCTCCTGAAAAGCATTCCCTATGATCCGCTCAAGGATTTTGCCGCGGTCGCACGCGTCGGCAATCTGCCGTTCATGCTGGTCATCGACCCGAAAATTCCGGCGGCGTCGGTGCCGGAATTCATCGCCTACGTGAAGGCGCATCCGGGCAAGCTCAGCTATGCGAGCAGCAACGCGATCGGTCTCGTTGCGGGCGCGACGCTCAAGCGGCTTGCCGATCTCGATCTCGTTCACGTGCCGTATCGCAACTCTCCGCAGGCCATCAACGACGTGATGACCGGCCGGCTGGCGATGATGTTCGTCGACTTCGTGCTCGGCTCGCCGCAGGTGAAGGCCGGCAACCTGCGCGCGCTGGCGGTCACCACCAGGGAGCGCAGCGCGCTCGCTCCCCGACGTTCCGTCGATGACGGAAGCCGGGCTTCCGGCGCTCGACCTGATCCCCTGGAACGCGATTTTCGCGCCGGCGCAGACGCCCAGGCCGATCGTCGAGCGCCTGAACGGGGAGCTGCGGCGGATCATCGCCGATCCGAGGACCAAGGAGCGGCTGGCGGCGATCGGCTTCGACGCCTTTTCGAGCACGCCCGAGCCGAACTGGACGCGTTCGTGCGCGAGGACCTGGCCAAATGGACCAAGTGGGTCAGGGACGCAGGAATCCAGCCGGAATAGCGGGAGGGGCGGGGGTGGCCGGTCCGGTAGAAATACCGGTGGTGATCGTGTAGACACGCCCGCGACACCCTATATGAACCAGCAGGAGACGGCGGGGGCCGTTCCCGGGAGCATTCGAGCAGAGTCTCATGCAAACCGTCGTTATCGTGATTCATCTGATGCTTGTGCTCTCCATGGTCGGGGTCGTGCTGCTGCAGAAGTCGGAAGGGGGCGGGCTCGGCATCGGCTCGACCGGCGGCTTCATGTCGAGCCGCGGCACCGCCAACGTGCTGACCCGCGCCACCGCCTTCCTCGCGGTCGGCTTCTTCATCACCAGCCTGACGCTGTCGATCCTGGCCGGCCACGACCGCAAGCCGAAGTCCGTGATCGGCGGCACGTCAGCCAGCCAACCGACGCACGGGACGCCGACGCCGGGGCAGGGCGGCGGCTGCTCGATACGTTGCGCCAGCAGGAGCAGCAGCCGACCGGGCCGACGGTGCCGCGGTCGCAGTGACCTTCACGAGGGCCGGGCGACCGGCCCTTCGCTTTTGTGGCGCTATGCGCCTGGCGAATGCCGGGCCCGGAACCCACATCAATAGTCTCGCGTAAGTGCCGGCAAAGTCATGAAAACTTGTCGTTATGCCGAAAACGCATGCAATCCGTGCCGGGGCTGCCGATTGGCCCTCGTCGAATCGGCGGCACGGCGCTAAAGGTTAGGCCCCATGGCGCGGTACATCTTCATCACCGGCGGCGTGGTCTCCTCCCTCGGCAAGGGTCTCGCTTCGGCGGCGCTCGGCGCGCTGCTGCAGGCGCGCGGCTACCGGGTGCGGCTGCGCAAGCTCGACCCCTATCTCAACGTCGATCCGGGCACGATGTCGCCCTACCAGCACGGCGAGGTCTTCGTCACCGACGACGGCGCCGAGACCGATCTCGACCTCGGCCATTACGAGCGCTTCACCGGCCGGCCGGCGATCCGCCAGGACAACATCACCACCGGTCGCATCTACCAGGAGATCCTCGCCAAGGAGCGGCGCGGCGACTATCTCGGCGCCACCATCCAGGTGGTCCCGCACGTCACCAACGCCATCAAGGACTTCATCCGCGACGGCAACGACGGCTACGATTTCGTGCTGTGCGAGATCGGCGGCACCGTCGGCGACATCGAGGGCCTGCCGTTCTTCGAGGCGATCCGGCAGCTCGGCAACGATCTGCCGCGCAACCACGCGATCTACATCCACCTCACGCTGCTGCCGTTCATCACCGGCGCCGGCGAGCTCAAGACCAAGCCGACCCAGCACTCGGTCAAGGAGCTGCGCTCGATCGGCATCCAGCCCGATATCCTGCTGTGCCGCTCCGACCGCCCGATCCCGAAGGAGGAGCGGCGCAAGCTCGGCCTGTTCTGCAACGTGCGCGAGAGCGCGGTGATCGAGGCGCTCGACGCCGACAACATCTATGCGGTGCCCGAGGCCTATCACGAGGCCGGGCTCGACCGCGAGGTGCTCGCCGCCTTCGGGATCGAGCCCAAGGGCGAGCCCGATCTCGCCCGCTGGCGGCTGATCAACGAGCGCATCCGCAATCCGGAAGGCGAGGTCACGATCGCCATCGTCGGCAAGTACACCGGCCTCAAGGACGCCTATAAGTCGCTGATCGAGGCGCTCTCCCACGGCGGCATCGCCAACAAGGTGCGCGTCAATCTCGACTGGATCGAGAGCGAGGTGTTCGAGCGCGAGGACCCGGTGCCCTTCCTCGAGCACGTCAACGGCATCCTGGTGCCCGGCGGCTTCGGCCAGCGCGGCGCCGAAGGCAAGATCCGCGCGGCGCGGTTCGCGCGCGAGCGGCAGGTGCCGTATTTCGGCATCTGCTTCGGCATGCAGATGGCCGTGGTCGAGGCGGCGCGCAATCTCTGCGGCATCGAGGAGGCCAACTCGACCGAGTTCGGCGCCACGCCCGAGCCGGTGGTCGGGCTGATGACCGAATGGATGAAGGGCAACGAGCTGCAGAAGCGCGGCCTGGACGGCGATCTCGGCGGCACCATGCGGCTCGGCGCCTATCCGGCGCATGCTCCAGCGCGGCAGCCGGGTGTCGCAGATCTACGACGGCGCGACCGAGATTTCCGAGCGCCACCGCCACCGCTACGAGGTCAACACCGGCTACAAGGGCCGGCTCGAGCAGCACGGCATGCGCTTCTCCGGCATGTCGCCGGACGGGCTGCTGCCGGAGATGATCGAGTACGAGGACCATCCCTGGTTCATCGGCGTGCAGTTCCACCCCGAGCTCAAATCGCGGCCGTTCGAGCCGCATCCGCTGTTCGCCTCCTTCGTCGGCGCGGCGGTGGAGCGCAGCCGGCTGGTGTGACGGCGATTGCCTTTCTCCGCGACGCCGTTAACGTCCGCCGCCTCGGCGCACGCAACCAAGAGGCGATCATGATCTATGAATTGAGGATCTATCACTGCGTCACCGGCCGGCTGCCGGCGCTGCTCAAGCGGTTCGAGAACACGACGCTCGAGCTCTGGAAGCGGCATGGCATCCGGCAGGCCGGATTCTGGACGGTGCTGGTCGGCGACGGCGGCAATCAGGACCTGCATTATCTGCTGGCCTGGGAATCGCTCGCCGAGCGCGAGACCAAGTGGAACACGTTCGCGACCGACCCGGAATGGCTCGCCAAGCGCGCCGAAAGCGAGCGCGACGGCCCGATCGTCGCCTCGATCAAGAACATGTTCCTGCAGCCGACTTCGTTCTCGGCGGTGAAGTGACGCGCCGAGCCGAGCGATGGCCCGCGGTCTCGACCATATCGTCCATGCGGTGCGCGATCTCGACGCCGCCGCCGAGCTCTATCGCCGGCTCGGCTTCACCGTCGGCGCGCGCAACCGCCATCCCTGGGGCACGCACAACCACATCGTCCAGCTGCCAGGTTTCTTCATCGAGTTGCTCGACGGTCGCCGAGCCGGACAAGCTCGGCAGCGACGGCTTCTCCGCGCTGTTCGGCACGCTTCAACCAGTCGTTTCTGGAGCGGCAGGAGGGCTTGTCGCTGCTGATCCTGGAAAGCCGCGATGCCGGCGGCGGACGCCGCCGAGTTCCGCGCCGCCAGGATTCGGCGTCGCCGACGCGATGCATTTCGAGCGCGAGGGCAAGCGGCCCGACGGCTCGACGGTCAAGGTCGGCTTCTCGCTCGCCTTCGCGCGCGACGCCGGGGCGCCGGAGATCGGCTTCGCGACCTGCCAGCAGCATTTTCCGGAGAATTTCTGGAACCCGGCCTTCCAGCAGCATCGCCAACACCGCGAGCGGCATCGCCGGCGTCGTGCTGGTCGCCGAGAACCCGAGCGACCATCACATCTTCCTCTCCGCCTTCAGCGGCGTGCGCGATCTGCATGCCACCTCGAGCGGCGTCACCGCATCGACGCCGCGCGGCGACATCAAGGTGATGGACCCGGCCGCCTTCCGCAGCCATTTCGGCACCGAGCCGCCGGACATTTCCTCGGGTGCCCGGCTCGCCGCCCTGCAATTTCGCGTGCGCGACCGCGCCGCGCTGACCGCGGCGCTCGACGCGGGCGGGATCGCGTTATTCGACGCGCATGGGCGCGACCATCGTCGCGCCCGAGCACCGCCATGGGCGCGACGCTGGTGTTCGAGTAGCGCGAGGCGGCTGAACCCGCCGGCGCGACGGCTCGGTCAGCGCGCTGCGCGGAACGCTTGATCTTCTGCCGCGACGATCCGTTTCTCACCGATCCGCGGCACGCGCGTTCGTCTACGAGCCGGACGGCCTCGTGATCTGCCGCGACGGCCTGATCGAGGCGGTCGGGCCTTATGCCGCGCTCAAGGCCGCGCTGCCGTCGAACGCGACCCTGGCCGACCATTCGGGCTGCCTGATCGCGCCGGGCTTCATCGACACGCATATCCACTACGTGCAGACCGGCATCATCGGCGCCCAGGGCCGCAAGCTGCTCGACTGGCTCAACGACCTATACCTACGTCGGCCGAGCAGGCCTTCGCCGACGAGGCGGTTGCCCGCGACACCGCGCGCGTCTTCTGCGACGAGCTGCTGCGCAACGGCACCACGACCGCGCTGGTGTTCTGCTCGGTGCATGCGGGCTCGGTCGATGCGCTGTTCGAGCAGGCGCAAGCGCGCAACCTGCGGCTCATCGCCGGCAAGGTGCTGATGGACCGCAACGCGCCGGCGGCGCTGCTCGATACCGCCCAGTCGGGCTACGACCAGTCGAAGGCGCTGATCGGCAAGTGGCACGGCCGCGGCCGCGCGCTCTACGCGATCACGCCGCGCTTCGCGGGCATCGAGCACGCCGGAGCAGCTCGAGATGGCGGGCGCGCTGTGGCGCGAGCATCCCGACGTGCTCATGCAGACCCACATCGCGGAAAACCGCGACGAGATCGCCTGGGTGAAGGAGCTCTATCCGCAGCGGCGCGACTATCTCGACGTCTACGCCCATTACGGTCTGATCGGCCGGCGCGCGGTGCTCGCCCATGGCGTGCATCTGGACGAGTCCGAATTCGAGCGCTGTCACGCGTCCGGCACGGCGCTGGCGCACTGTCCGACCTCGAACCTGTTCCTCGGCAGCGGACTGTTTCGCCTGCGCGACGCGCGCGATCCGCGGCGCCCGGTCCATGTCGGCCTCGGCACCGATATCGGCGCCGGCACCAGCTTCTCGCTGCTCGCGACCATGGGCGAGGCCTACAAGGTGGCGCAGCTGCAAAGCCGCCCGATCGACGCCGTCGAGGCGTTCTTTCTCGCCACGCTCGGCGGCGCCCGCGCGCTCGCGCTCGACGACCGGATCGGCACGCTGGCGCCCGGCCGCGAGGCCGACATGGTGGTGCTCGATCCGAACGCGACGCCGCTCCTGGCCTTCCGCAACCGCCGCTCGCGATCGATCGCCGAGACCTTGGCGGTGCTGACGACGCTCGGCGACGACCGCGCGGTGCGCGCGACCTATGTGGCGGGCGAGCTCGCCCATGCGCGTGCCTCGGTTGACCCGTGAACAGGCCCGGCGCATGGTCGCGCCGTCATGAATATCGTCGTCGAGCCCGCGCCCAATCCCGTCGTCGCCGTCGGCAAGGCGCGCTTCGGCAATGCGCTGCCGCTCGCGCTGATCGCGGGGCCGTGCGCGCTCGAAAGCCGCGACCACGCCTCGAGATGGCCTCGGCGCTGAAGGAGATCGCCGGCAAGGTCGGCATCGGCTTCGTCTACAAGACCTCGTTCGACAAGGCCAACCGCACCAGCGCCAAGAGCGCCCGCGGCATCGGGCTCGACGGCGCGCTGCCGATCTTCGCGGAGATCCGCCAGAAGCTCGGCGTCGCCGATCCTCACCGACGTGCACGACGCGCAGCAATGCGCGCGCGTCGCCGAGGTCGTCGACGTCCTGCAGATCCCGGCCTTCCTGTGCCGGCAGACCGATCTGCTGGTCGCCGCGGCCGCGACCGGCCGCGTCGTCAACGTCAAGAAGGGACAGTTCCTGGCGCCGTGGGACATGGCCAACGTGGTCGCCAAGATCACCGGCGCCGGCAATCCCAACGTGCTGGTGACCGAGCGCGGCGCGTCCTTCGGCTACAACACGCTGGTGTCCGACATGCGGGCGCTGCCGATCCTGGCGCGCACCACCGGCGCGCCGGTGATCTTCGACGCCACCCATTCGGTGCAGCAGCCGGGCGGGCAGGGCACCGCCTCGGGCGGCGAGCGCGAATTCGTGCCGGTGCTGGCGCGCGCGGCGGTCGCGGTCGGCGTCGCCGGCGTCTTCATCGAGACCCACCAGGACCCCGACAAGGCCCCGTCCGACGGCCCCAACATGGTGCCGCTGCAAGGACATGGAAGGGCTGCTGCGCCGGCTGATCGCGTTCGACCGGCTCGCCAAGAGCTGAGACGAACGAGCCGAAGATCAAGCGAGCGTCGCCATCCCGCCCGTCCTGAAAATCGTCGGCCTGGTGGTGTTCGCGCAGACGCTGTTCACGCGCGCGGTCGAGCCGGTGATCCCGCAGATCGCCGCCGATCTCGTGGTCGACGTCAGCACCGCCGCGCTGCTCTCGAGCGCCTTCGCGTTCCCCTACGCGCTGGTGCAGCCGGCGCTCGGCACGATCGGCGACTTCTTCGGCAAGACCCGGCTGATGAACGTGTGCCTGCTCATCGTCGCGCTGTCCGCGCTCGCCTGCGCGGTGGCGACGAGCTTTCCGTTCCTGGTGGCGATGCGCGTCGTGGCCGGGCATCGTGGCCGGCGGCGTCTTTCCGATCGCGATGGCGCTGATCGGCGATCTCGTGCCGATCAATCAGCGCCAGGTGGCGATCGGCCGGCTGCTCGCCGTCGGCCTCACCGGCAACCTGGTCGGCGCCTCGTTCGCCGGCGTGATCGGCGACGTGCTCGGCTGGCGCGGCGTGTTCGCCATCCTCGGGCTGTTCGGGCTGATCGTGGCGATCATGGCGTTCTTCGCCTTTCGCAACGTGGCGACGGCGCCGCCGGCGCCCTTCAACCGCGCCGCGGTCGCTGGCGAACTTCCGCAGCATCTTCGCCGATCCGCGCGCCAAGGTCTGCTTCAGCGCGGTTTTCCTCGAGGCGATCTTCATCCACGGGCTGTTCCCCTATGTGGCGCTCCTGCTGCTGCAGACCGGCGAGACGCGGGCCTCGATCGCCGGGCTGCTGATCGCCGCCTTCGCGGTCGGCGGCGTCGTCTATTCGTTCGTGATCCCGGTTCTGATCGGCCGCGTGCCGGAGCGCGGCCTGATGATCATCGGCGGCGCCGTCGCGGCCGCCGGGCTCGTCCTCACCGCGCTGCATTTTGCCTGGTACGTGCAGATCGCCGATCTATGTCGGGTTCGGGCTCGGCTTCTATCTGCTGCACGGCAGCATCCAGGTCCACGTCACCGAGCTCTCGCAGACCGCGCGCGGCGCGGCGGCCTCGCTGCATTCCTGCTTCTTCTATCTCGGCCAGGCGATCGGCCCGGTCATCTACGGCATCGGCTTCGCCCATGGCGGCGCCGGAGCCGACCCTGCTCGTCGGGCGCCGCGGTGGTGATGGGCGTCGGTCTCGTGTGCGCGAGGCTGCTGCGCCACCGGCAGCCGGAACCGCATTGACGGCACGCATCGCGCAAACGGGGCTTGTGCATCGGCGCAAGAATGCCCATCATTAGCGGATACGGCTTGGGGTGCCGCGGCGGACGCGGCTGAGATCACACCCATCGAACCTGTCTGGGTCATTCCAGCGAAGGGAGCCACCGGTTGCCGAACCAGCTCACCCGCATCGCCCAAACGCCCGACGTCGCCATCATCGGCGCCGGCGTGATCGGCCTGGGCATCGCCTGGCGGCTGGCCGCGCGCGGCGCCGCGGTCACGGTGCTTCGACCAGGGCGCCGCCGGCGCCGGCGCCAGCCATGCGGCCGCCGGCATGCTGGCCGCCTGCGCCGAGGCCGAGCCCGGCGAGGAGGCCCTGGTGGCGCTCGGGCGCGAGAGCCAGGCGCGCTGGCCGGCCTTCGCGGCGGAGCTGCAACAGGCGTCCGGGATCGACGTCGAGCTGCGGTCCGAGGGCACGCTGGTGCTCGCGCTCACCGCCGACGATCAGGCGCGGCTCCACCACCATCTCGCGTTTCAGCAGCACGCTCGGGCTGCCGCTGGAATGGATTTCCGCCGCCGAGACGCGCCGGCGCGAGCCGCACCTCGCCGGCAAGCTCGCCGGCGCGGTGTGGAGCCCGCAGGACCATCAGGTCGACAACCGCAAGCTCGCGGCCGCGTTGCGGGTCGCCGCCGAAGCGCGCCGGCGTCGACCATCCGCGAGCACACGCCGGTGAAGGAGATTTCGATCGCCGGCGCGCGCGCGGTCGGCGTCGTCCTCGCCGACGGCAGCAAGGTCTCGGCCGACATGGTCGTGCTGGCGGCCGGCGCCTGGTCGCGCGCGATCGCCGGGCTGGCGCCGGAGCTGCGGCCGCCGGTGCGGCCGATCAAGGGCCAGATGCTGGCGCTGCGCATGGATGCGGCCGCGCCGCTCATCAGCCACGTGGTCTGGGCGCCGGGCGTCTATCTGGTGCCGCGCCGGGACGGCCGCCTGCTCGTCGGCGCGACCGTCGAGGAGAAGGGCTTCGACACCACGCTGACGGCCGGCGGCCTGCTGACGCTGCTCGAGGCGGCGTGGCGGGCGGTGCCGGCGGTCGAGGAGCTGCCGATCGACGAGATGTGGGTCGGGCATCGGCCGGGCAGCCGCGACGATGCGCCGATCCTCGGCCCGGCGCCGGTCGAGGGCCTGGTCTACGCCACCGGCCACCATCGCAACGGAATCCTGCTGACGCCGGTCACGGCCGACACGATCGCGCGCCTCGTGCTCGACGGCGTGGTCGATCCGGCGATCCGCCCGTTCGGCATCGAGCGGTTCCTGCCGTCGCGGGCGGCCGCCGCCGAATAGGAGGAGAGATGTCATGACACAGGCTGCGGTCGCGGCCAGCATTCGGGTCAACGGCGAGGAGGAGCCGCTCGGCGCCGCGACGCTCGCCGCGTTGCTGGACGAGAAGGCGGTCGACACCGCCCAGCGCGGCATCGCGGTCGCGCTCAACGGCAGCGTCGTTCCGCGCGCGGCCTGGCCGCAAACGCCGCTTCATCCGGGCGACAGCGTCGAGATCGTGCGCGCCCTCAAGGGCGGCTGATTCGGGAGAAATCGAAATGTCCGATCCGCTGATCATCGCCGGCCGCGAGTTCCGCTCGCGCCTGTTTCTCGGCACCGCCGGCTATCCGAACCGCAAGCTCATGCTCGACTCGGTCGCGGCCAGCGGCACCGAGATGGTGACCGCATCGATCCGGCGCATCAGCCTCGCCGGCGAGGACGAGAGCCTGGTCGACCTCATCCCGAAGCAGATCCATTTCCTGCCCAATACGGCCGGCTGCCAGACCGCCAAGGACGCCGTGCTCACGGCCGAGCTCGCGCGCGAGGCGCTCGACACCAACTGGATCAAGCTCGAGGTGATCGGCGACCGCGAGCTGCTCTATCCCGACACCGAGGAGCTCGTGCGCGCCACCGAGACGCTGGTGGCGAAAGGCTTCGTGGTGCTGCCCTACTGCACCGAGGATCCGGTGGTGTGCCGCAAGCTCGCCGATGCCGGCGCGGCGGCGGTGATGCCGCTCGGCGCGCCGATCGGCTCCGGGCTCGGCATCTGCAATCCGCATCTCATCGAGCTGATCTGCGCGCGCTCGCCGGTGCCGGTGGTGCTCGACGCCGGCATCGGCACCGCCTCCGACGCGGCGCTCGCCATGGAGCTCGGCTGCTCGGCGGTGCTGCTCAACACCGCGGTGTCGAAGGCGCGCGATCCGGTGATGATGGCCAGGAGCATGCGCGCCGCCGTCGAGGCCGGCCGCTGCTCGCGGCTCGCCGGCCGCATCCCGAAGCTCGCCCACGCCGAGCCGTCGAGCCCGCAATTCGGCCTCGTCGGCACGTGAAGCTGCCCGACCCGCCGTTCCTGCTCGTCACCGATCGCCAGCAGGCGCGGCTGCCGCTGGCCGACGTGGTGACGGCGGCGCTGGCGGCCGGCTGCCGCTGGGTGAGCCTGCGCGAGAAGGACCTGTCCGACGACGAGCAGATCGGGCTGGCGCGCTCGCTGCTGCGGATTGCGCGGCGCCACGGCGCGCGCCTGTCGCTGCATGGCGACGCCGAGCTGGCGAAGGCGTGCGGCGTCGACGGCGTCCATCTGCCGGCCGGCAGCGATCCGGCGGCGGCGCGCAAGCTCTTGGGGCCCGACAAGCTCATCGGCGTGTCGATCCACACCGTCACCGAGGCCGAGGCCATCGATCCGGCGGCGGTCGACTATGCGATCGCGGGGCCGGCCTTCGAGACCGCGAGCAAGCCCGGCTATGGACCGGAGATCGGCCGCAAGGGCTGGCCGAGATCGCCGCGCGCCGCGCGCGTCCCGGTGCTCGCGATCGGCGGGCTCAACGCCACGCGCGCGGCGGAGGTGCTGGCGGCCGGCCCGATCGGCATCGCCGTCATGGGCGGCGTCATGCGCGCGGCCGATCCCGGCCGGGAGGTGAGGGGGCTGCTGAGCGTGCTGGCGCGGGTTTGATCGCCGAGGTGGATCGCCGGCCGTCTATTTCACCATCAGCGCAAACCCGCACGCGATCAGCGTCAGGCTCACGAGCGGCCTGAAGATCCGCTCATTCAATTCGGCGTAGAAGCGATTGCCGAAGTAAATCCCGACCAGCGACATCGGAAGCGTGATCGCCAACAGCATCCAGACCTCGCTGGTGTATTCGCCTATCACGAAGTAGCCGAACCCGCGCACCACGCCCATCGTCACCAAGGCCGCCGAGATGGTGGCGCGGAACTGATCCATGGGCATGCGGATGGCATCGAAATACATGGCGAAAGAGAGGCTCGTCAGGGCACCGAACGTCGTGCCGATGGCGCCGGCGATCAGGCCCACGAGCCTGGCGAGGGACTTGCGAGGCAGGTGCCAGATCGGCGCAGGCCGCGTCGAGGCACGCAGCGACAATGCGCCGTAAATCACCACCAGCGCGCCGAGCCCGCGCGCGAGCGACGGCGAGTTGAACATCTTGTAGAAGTAGAGTCCGAAGGCGACGCCGAGCAGGCACGTCGGCATCAGCAGCAGGAAGTCGGCCCAGGCAATATGGCGGTAATCGTGCCGCAGGATCGATGCCCCGGCGACGACACTGAGGATCGACCAGACCGGCACCAGGGCCTTCATCGGAATCACCAGCGCCAGCAACGGCATCACGAGGACGGCGCCAAAACCCGTGCCGCCGCGCAACGCATAGGCGAACACGATCACCGCGAAGCAGTAGACGATCTCGAGGGCTGACAAGGAGATCAGGTTGGGCTCCTGGAAGCCGGTTTCACGGTCGTGGATTAGCGGTATAGCGGGTCCTGCGAGCGACCGCGAGCAAGCCCGGCTATGGACCGGAGATCGGCCGCGAGCGCCTGGGCGAGATCGTCGCGCGGAGCGCGCGGCGGTGCCGGCGATCGGCGGGCTCAACGCTGCACGGGCGGCGGAGATGCTGACGGCAGGTCCGATCGCATCGCCGTCATGGGCGACGTCATGCGTGCCGTCGATCGCGGCCCGGAGGTGAGGGGGCCGTCGAGCGTGCTCGCGCGAGCTTGGCCGTCGGGGTCGCCGGCTTCGCTCCGGATTTGCTCGGCGTCGCTTCCGGAATGTTGCCCTTCGTCGCCGCCGCTTGCTTGCTCCTGGAAGCCGTTTTGGTTTTCACCCGCGCCTTGCGTCCATTCGACGTCGCGGTGACTTTGGCCGGGCTCGCGGCGATGGCCGCGTCCGCTTTCGCAGGCTCGGCCATCTCCAGCCCGAACAGGGCGGCGACGTCGCCGTCGTCGAGCACCTGCGCGGCGGCGGGCGCCGCTGTCGTCAGCGACAAGATCCTGCTCCGGCACCGGCGATCAGCTCGTTCTCGTCGACGCCGCGCAGCACGAACAGCAGCTGCGGCTGCTCGTCGAGCCGGGCGCCGACGCCATAGAGCACCGCCGCGACGTGCTTGCACATGTCGGCCCAGTCCGGACAGCTGCAGGAGAGCTTGATCTCGTCCGGCGCCGGAAACAGGCCGTCGCCCTCCCGGCAGACCCGGTCCATGACGCCCTTCGCCAAGCGGCCCTGCAGCAGCTCGACCAGCGAATCGATCGTTCCCGCGCAATCGCGGCAGATCGACTGTCCAGCGCGCGCCGCCACCGGCGCGATGCCGATCTTGATCTTGTAGAGCTCGGAGCCGCTGACGATCGCCGTGACCTCGCCCTTGGCGATCTGCAGGTCGACCACGGAGCCGTTGCGGACATAGGTGCGGCCGCGCGGCAGCCGGTTCGCGATAGTCGCTGTAGCGCTCGAGGTTGGTGCACCACGACTTGCCCCAGAAGCTCTTGGCGATCGTGCGGCCCTCGATCGCCACCGGCGCAACCGATCTGCCCTTTCTTCTTGAGCTTGGCGAGCTTGCGCTGCGGCTTGGCGCCGCCGCTCGGCCACCGACACATAGGGCCGCCATTCGTAGCAGCTCATCGGTCAGCCCTCCTTCATCGCCGCGGCGAGATCGAGCGCCACGAGGTTCGAGCAACTCGTCGTCCTTCATCTCGGTCAGCAGCATCTCGGCGCCGCCGCCGAGAAAATCGCCGGCCAGTTGCTGCTTCGACCTCGATCATCTGGTCGATCTTGTCCTCGACGGTGCCGCGGCAGACGAACTTGTGCACCAGCACGTTCTTAGTCTGCCCGATGCGGAAGGCGCGGTCGGTGGCCTGGTTCTCCACCGCCGGATTCCACCAGCGGTCGAAATGGATGACATGCGAGGCCGCGGTCAGGTTGAGCCCGGCGCCGCCGGCCTTGAGCGACAGCACGAAGAACGGGACGTCTTCGTCCTCCTGGAACTGGCGCACCAGGTCCTTGCGCTTGCCTGACCTCGGTCTCGCCGTGCAGGACGAGGCCGGGCCGCCCGAACACCGAGCCGAGGAACGCCGCCAGCGGCGCCGTCGTCTCCCTGAACTGGGTGAAGACCAGCACCTTCTCCTGCCGCGCCGCGATCACCTCGGCGATCTCGCGCAGGCGCGCGAGCTTGCCGCTGTCCTCCTCGGCCCAGGCGCCGTCGCCGAGCCATTGCGAGGGATGATTGCAGATCTGCTTGAACCGCATGAGGAAGGCCAGAACGATGCCCCTGCGCTGCATGCCCTCGGCGTCCTCGAGCTGGCGCGCGAGATCGTCCACCGCCTGCTGGTAGAGCGCCGCCTGCTTGCGGCTCAACGGGCAGAAGGCCTTCACCTCGGTCTTGTCGGGCAGGTCGGCGATGATGCTCTTGTCGGTCTTCATGCGGCGCAGGATGTAGGGGCGCACCAGCTCGCGCAGCGGCCCGTACGGATTCTCGGCCGCTCGGCGAGCCGCTTGACGAAGGCGGAAAACTGCTTGGCCGATCCCAGCAGTCCGGGATTGATGAAGTCGAAGATCGACCACAGGTCGCCGAGCCGGTTCTCGATCGGCGTGCCGGTCAGGGCGATGCGCGCCTCGGCCTGGAGCTGCTTGACCGGCCGGGTCTGCTTGGCGCCGGGATTCTTGATCGCCTGCGCCTCGTCGAGCACCACCAGCCGCCACGTCGTCGGTCGTCGAGCCACGGCGCGCGCGCCAGGAAGCCGTAGCTGGTGATGACGAGGTCGACGCCGGCGAGGTCGTCCGCGCCGTCCAGCTTCGAGCTTCTCGGCCGGCATGCGCCGACGGATGCGCCACGAGCGCCTTGAGGCTCGGCGCAAAGCGCGCGATCTCCGCCGCCCAGTTGGCGAGCAGCGAGGCCGGCGCCACCAGCAGGCGTCGGCTTGCGCTCGGCGTCCGGCCTCGTTCTTCAGCACCAGCAGCAGCGAGAGGACCTGGATGGTCTTGCCGAGCCCCATGTCGTCGGCGAGGCAGGCGCCGAGCCCGAGCCGCGCGAGCAGATGCAGCCACTGCACGCCCGCCTGCTGATAGGGCCGCAGCGTGCCCTGCAGCGCCGGCCCGGGCTCGACGCGCGGCGAGCCGTCGGGACCGCGCAAGGCGGCCAGCGTCTCCGCCAGCCAGGGCCCGGCGACGGTCTCGCTCCAGTCGATGTCGGCTGCGCGTCGCGTCGCCGTCGCCGGCGATGCCGGCGCCGGCCAGCAGGCGCATCGCCTCGCCGAACGACAGGCCCTCGGCGGCGGCGCGCCGCTCGACCGCCTCGAACTGCTCGAGCGTCCGGCTCAGCCGCTCGCGGTCGACCTCGACCCACTTGCCGCGGATCAGGACCAGCCCGTCGGATTGCGCCAGCAGCTGCTTGATCTCGGCCGCGCGACAGCGTTTCGCCGTCGAGCGTCACCTCCATGCTGGAAGTCGAGCAGCGCATCCAGCCCGAGCTTCGACGGCGCGTTGCCGCCGACGGTCGCCTTCACCTGCGGGCGCGCCGGCCGGTTCATGCGCCAGCTCGCCGGCATGCGCACGACCACGCCGGCGCTTTCGAGCGCGGGCACGTCCTTGAGGAATTGCAGCGCCTGCTGCGGGCGTCCAGCGCAGCGGGTGAAAGATCTCGCCGGCGTCGACCATCGCCTTGAGCCAGGCGCAGTGCTCGGCGGCGCGCTGCACCGGCATCAGCAGCGACAGCAGGCGCTCGCGGTTCTTGGCGCCGGCATATTCCTGCAGCGCCTTGCCGAGCGGCAGATGCTGCGCCTTGGCCTGCGCCGAAAGCCGCGTCGTGTAGGTCGCCAGGAACGCGAACGGCGCCTCCTCGTCCTTGCGGTTCTCCGCGAGATTGAAATGCACGCGCCCGACCAGGTTCCAGGCCGGATGGCGGCTCTTGAGGAACTCCTGCACCGAGACCTTGACTTGCGCGAGCTCGGCATCGAAGGCCGCGTCCATCGCCTGCCACAGATCGGCCAGCACCGCCGACGTCAGGTATTCCGCGCCGGTCATCGGCGGAACGGCCGCGGCCATCCTGGCCAGCTCGCCGTCCGCGGGAGCGGGCACGGGCGGCTTGCCGCCGGCTTCGCCGATATCGGGCAGCGCGCACAGCGCGGTCACGTAGCGCGCGCCGAGCTCCCGCCAATAGGACAGCACCGCCGGGAGCGCGGTGCCGACCTCGTCGACGCCCAGACACAGCAATCCGTGCCCCGACCCGCGCGCGAACGCCCGCTCCAGCCGCGCGCCGCGCGCGGGCTCCAAGCGTCAGCGGGCTCACCCGTCTGGCCAAGGGCGAGCACGCCGTGGGGAGTGAGAACAGGTTCAAAATCAGTGAAGTCATGCGAGGGCGTGCTTAGTTCCTGTCTGCAGCGTGTGCAAAAGCGATGATCGATCGAGGCGAAGAGAAAATCCGACGGTTGCGGTTGCGATTCCAGCGAAGTCGAACGTTGTCCACAGCCTGCGTGCAATAGCTGGGCACGGCGCGAGCGGCGACGTTTTTCTGCCGGCAAATTCGAGTTATGAATAGCCTATCGGAACGAAGGGCATCGGCGATGTCGAAAAAATCAGCAAAGATTCCCGAATGGCTGAAACCTTGGATCGAGGCGAAGCAGCGGCACCGTCTTTCGCAGGCGCATATCCAGATGGCGCGCGAGCTTATAGCGGCGAAACTGTTCCGGGTTCTCGCTCATCGGGAAAGTGCCCGACCTCTTTCATGACGACGACCTCGGCGCCGGGAATTCTGCTCGGCCGTGCGGATCGTGTCTTCGGGCGTGCACGAAAAATCGTATTCGCCGGTCATCAGGTAGAGTGGACAAATCCGCGTGTCGATCCGGCGCATCTGATCGCGCAGGTCGGCGTCGACGCGATAGAAATAGAGATCGCCCTTGAACACGCCGGGACCGCCCTGCAGGTAGTGCCACAGCGTCTCCCAGCGCGTCGTCTCCGGGCTCTGCGGAGCGATGAGCCCGGAGACCAGCCCGGCGCAGACCTCGCCGCCGTGGACGTCCGGCCGGTGCAGCCAACTGGTATCGTACCAGGGCGGCTGAAAGGCCGCGGACTTCCAGGCCGATGAGCGCGCGGAACTCGGCGGCGTGATGAACCGCGAGGTTGAGCACGATCCGTCCGCCGATCGAGCAGCCGAGCACGACCGGCCGCTCGAGCTCGAGCGCGGCGCAAAAGGTCCGGATCGCTTCGGTGTAGGACGCGGTGGTGAGCCGGTATTCCTCGTCGTGCCAGCCGTCCGGCGGCGTCGACTTGCCGTGCCACGGCAGGTCGAAGGCGATGACGCGGAACGCATCGGTGATCGCCGCGTCCGTCATCATGTGCCGGAACTGCCTGCCGTCGGAGCCTGCCGTGTGCAGGCACACGAGCGGGATGCCTTGTCCGGCCTCCTCGAAGTAGAGGCGATGCGGCCGCTCTTGCAGCGTCACATGGAGATAGCGGCCGACGATCGGATCGAGCTGCGCCGGCATCAGCGCGCCTCCGCGTGCAGGCGTCGCGGCGCCGCCAGCACGCCCTTGAGGTAGAGCAGGTTGGACATCAGCGGATAGAGATCGCCCTCGATGCGGAATTCGCCGCGCTTGGCGAGCGCGAACAGGTCGTGGAAGTGCGGCGGCGGGAACGGCAGCCAGAACTGGCGCCAGGCCTGCTCGCTGCCGCGGATGGCGAACGACCATGAGCGCATGATGACGGGACCGCGCTCGAGACGCGCGATCCGACCGCTCTCGATCGACACGTAGTAGGGTGTCGTACCGATCTCGAGCAGAATATCGACGGTCAGCAGGCGGCCGCGACGAACGAGCGCCGTATCGGCATTCACCAGGTCGGGCAGCTTCTCGATCATCACCGATGGAGCGAGATCAGCCGTCAGCCGTGCTGCCTGCCCGTCCATCTTTCCCCTCTTTCGGCGAGTAGCGAGTAGCGAATAGTAGGCGCTCCATTCGCTATTCGCCACTCGCTACTCCACCTTGATTCCCGCCGCCTGGATGATGGCCTTCCACTTCGCGGCGTCCTTGCGGATGAGCTTGGCGAAGCTTTCCGGGCCGGGCTCGCCCGCGCTCGCGCCCTGCTTGGCGAGGCTCGCCTGATAGGCCGGGTCGCGCTGCGCGGTCACCAAGGCGTCCTGCAGGCGCTTGGTGATCGCGCCGGCGTCTTCGACGACACCACGAGACCGAACCAGCTCTCCGATTCGATGCCCGGATAGCCGGCCTCCGCCATCGTCGCGACCTCCGGCAAGGCCAGCACACGTTTCGGCGACGCCACGGCGAGCGCGATGATGTGGCCGGACTGCACTTGCGACGCGATGGTCGGACCGTCGCCGAACAACCCGTCGATCTGTCCGCCCAGCAGCGCGGGCAAGCTCTCGCTGGTGCTGCGGAACGGCACATGGATGAGGTCGAGGGAGGCTTCGCGTTTGAGCACCTCGATCGCCAGGTGGGTGACGGCGCCGACCCCGGCCGAGCCGAGCGTGACCTTGCCGGGATTGGCTTTGGCGTAGGCCACGAACTCCGCCATGGTCTTCACGCCCAGGCTCGGGCGCACCGCCAGCACTTGCGCCGAGCGCCACACCGTACTGAGCGGCGCAAAATCCTTCTCGGGGTCGTAGGAGACCTGCTTGAGCGCGGGAATGATGGTCAGCGGTCCGATGGCGCCGACCAGGATCGTGTAGCCGTCGTGCTCCGATTTGACGTAGGCCTCGGTCGCGTTGAGGCCGCCGCCGCCACCGCGGTTCTCGATGACGATCGGCCGGCCGAGCTCGCGGGCCAGCGGCTCGGCGGCGAGCCGCGTGCCGGTGTCGCTCGGTCCGCCGGCCGCATAGGGCACGACGATGCGCACCGGCCGCGAGGGATAGTCTTGCGCGGTGGCGCCAGTCATGGCGGTCGCCAGTGCAATTGCGGCGAGCATGCTCGTGGTGGCGGACGCCATCCTGTCCTCCCTTGTTCTTGGCGCGTTTGGGAGATGTGTAACACCCTCGCGCCAAGTGTAGTATCGCGAAAACCCGCGCCGAAATGACGCCACCATGCTGACGCCCACAGACACCCACGATTGGCGACCGCACGACGGGAATTCCGGCATCGGTCAGCCCGTGCGCCGCAAGGAGGACTTGCGCCTCGTCACCGGCCAGGGCTGCTTCAGCGACGACGTCGATCTGCCCGGTCAGGCCTATGCGGTGATGGTGCGCTCGCCGCACGCGCATGCGCGCATCCGCTCGATCGACGTTGCGCCGGCGCTCGCCGTGCCCGGCGTGGTGGCGGTGCTGACCGGTCGCGATCTCCTCGCCGACCGCGTCAAGCCCATTCCGCATAAGCAGTGGTCGTATCATCCGGCGGAGATTCCGCTGCAGAACAAGGACGGCGCCGCGGTCTTCGCCGCCGCGCACTTCCCGATGCCGGCCGACAAGGCGCGCTTCGTCGGCGAGGTGGTGGCCATGGTCATCGCCGACACCGTTGCCGCCGCCAAGGACGGCGCCGAGCGGGTCGCGATCGACTACCAGCCGCTGCCGGCGGTGACGCAGGCGGTGGCGTCGGCCGAGCTGGATGCACCCCGCCTGTGGGAGGAGGCGCCATCCAACGTCCTGATCGACGCCGAGGTCGGCAATGCCGCGGCGACCGCGGCGGCGTTTGCGCGCGCCGCGCACGTGGTGCGGCTCGAGACCTGGATCCCGCGCGTGACCGCAGTGCCGATGGAGCCGCGCGCGGCGGTCGCGAGCTATGAGCGCGGCGACGCAACGCTACACGGTCTATGCCGGGAGCGGCGGTGCGGTGCGATTGAAGACCGACATCGCCCAGACCCTCGACATTCCGGACGCGGCGGTGCGGGTGGTCATGCGCGACGTCGGGCGGCAATTTCGGCAGCCGCGGCGCCATCTATCCGGAATTCGTGCTGGTGGCCTGGGCGGCGCGGCGCGTCGGCCGCCCGGTCAAGTGGACCTGCGAGCGGCACGAATCCTTCGTCAGCGATTACCAGGGCCGCGACCTGGCGAGCGAGGCCGAGCTCGCCCTCGACGCGGACGGCAAGTTTCTGGCACTGCGCGGGTCGAATGTCGGCAACCTGGGCGCGCTCACCGCGAACTTCTCGATGGTGCAGAAGGGCGTCGAGATCAATTCCAGCATCTACCGCATGCCGGCCGCCTGCTTCCGCGCGCGCTGCGTCACCAGCAACACCACGCCGACGCGGCCCTACCGGAGCTCCGGCCGGCCGGAGGTGATGTTCGTGATGGAGCGGCTGATCGACTTGGCGGCGCGCCAATGCGGGCTCGACCGGGTCGAGATCAGGCGGCGCAATCTGCTCACCGCGTCCGAGCTGCCGTACACGAACCCGTTCGGCATGGTCTACGACAGCGGCGACTACCATCAGGTGATGGATCGGGCGCTGGCACTGTCCGACTGGCAGGGCTTCGGCGCCCGCCGCGCCGAGGCGAGGAAGCGCGGCAAGGCTCGCGGGATCGGGCTCGCCAACTACATCGACACCGCGACCGGCGTTCCGCGCGAGCGCGCCGAGGTCACGGTGCAGCCGGACGGCTTTGTCGACGTGGTGATCGGCACCGTCTCGAACGGCCAGGGGCACGAGACGAGCTTCGCCCAGCTGGTGACCGAATGGCTCGGCGTTCCGTTCGAGCGCGTGCGGCTCCTCACCGGCGATACCGACACGGTCAAGGTCGGCGGCGGGACGCATTCCGGCCGCGGCATGCGGCTCGCCAGCATCATCATCCACAAGGCGACCCGCGGCATCATCGCCAAGGGTGCCCGCATCGCCGCCCATCGTGCTGGAGGCGCCGGCGGCCGAGATCGAGTTCACCGACGGCCGCTTCTCCTGGAAGGGAACCAACCGCTCGCTCGATCTGTTCGAGGTGGCGGCGGCGGCGCGCGAGCGGCACGACCTGCCCGATGAGCTGCGCGGCGCGCTCGCCGCAGACCTGCGACGAGACCGTCAATGTCGCCGGCTATGGCTATGGCTGCGCACGTCTGCGAGGTCGAGATCGACCCGGAGACCGGCGTGGTCGAGATCGTGCGCCACACCACGGTCGACGACGTGGGCCGCGCCGTGAACCCGCTCATCATCCACGGCCAGACCCACGGCGGCATCGCGCAAGGCGTCGGGGAGGCCCTGCTCGAGCAATGCTTCTACGATGCCGGCACCGGCCAGCCGCTCGCCGGATCGTTCATGGATTACGCGATGCCGCGCGCGAGCGATTTCCCGCTCTTCACGACCGAGATCAGCGAGGTGCCGTCGACCACGCATCCGCTCGGCATCCGCCCGGCCGGCGAGGGCGGCACGACGCCGGCGCTCGCCGTCGTCGTCAACGCGATCGTGGATGCGCTCGCCGGCTTCGGCGTCACCCATATCGAGATGCCCGCCACGCCCGAGCGCATCTGGCGGGCGATCAACGGCATGGAGCCGCGGTCGCGGACGCGGCCGTGACCTACCCCCGCCCGCGATAGGGCGCGACGCCCTGGTCCGGCACCCAGACGCCGGCCGGCAGCTTGCCGGTCTGCCAGAACACGTCGATCGGCATGCCGCCGCGCGGATACCAGTAGCCGCCGATGCGCAGCCATTTCGGCTCGAGCAGCGCGACGAGCCTCTTGCCGATCGCCACCGTGCAGTCCTCGTGGAAGCCGCCGACATTGCGGAAGCTCGCGAGATAGAGCTTGAGCGACTTCGACTCGACCAGCCATTTGCCCGGCACGTAGTCGATCACCAGGTGCGCGAAATCGGGCTGGCCGGTGATCGGGCAGAGCGTGGTGAATTCGGGCGCGGTGAAGCGCGCGAGGTAATTGGTGTCGGGATGCGGGTTCGCCACCCGGTCGAGCACGGCCTCGTCGGGCGAGGCGGGGAGGCGGCTGGGCTTGCCGAGATGACGAGTCGCTTGGCCATCGGACGGTGACGAAGTCGCTTGGCCATCGCCGCCATCTGCCCCGCCGGGACGGGGCATGACAAGCCCGTTGTCGATCCTGTAGAAGCCCGGCCGGAAGGCCCGGGAGCCACTCATGACCGCCATCGTCGACATCATCGGCCGCGAAATCCTCGACAGCCGCGGCAATCCGACCGTCGAGGTCGACGTCGTGCTCGAGGACGGCTCGCACGGGCCGCGCCGCGGTGCCGTCGGGCGCCTCGACCGGCGCGCACGAGGCGGTCGAGCTGCGCGACGGCGACAAGCGCTATCTCGGCAAGGGCGTGCGCAAGGCGGTCGATGCGGTCAACGGCGAGATCTTCGACGCCGTCGGCGGCATGGACGCCGAGGCGCAGGCCAAGATCGACGAGACCCTGATCGCGCTCGACGGCACGCCCAACAAGGGCCGGCTCGGCGCCAATGCCATCCTCGGCGTCTCGCTGGCGGTCGCCAAGGCGGCCGCCGCGGCCAAGGGCCTGCCGCTCTATCGCTATGTCGGCGGCACCTCGGCGCGGCTCCTGCCGGTGCCGATGATGAACATCGTCAACGGCGGCGTGCATGCCGACAATCCGATCGATTTCCAGGAATTCATGATCATGCCGGTCGGCGCGCCGACCTTCGCCGAGGGGCTGCGCATCGGCGTCGAGGTGTTCCAGACCCTGAAGAAGGCGCTGCACGACGCCGGCCACAACACCAATGTGGGCGACGAGGGCGGCTTTGCGCCCAATCTGGCGTCGGCCGAGGAGGCGCTCGACTTCGTCATGAAGGCGATCGAGACGGCCGGCTACCGGCCGGGCGAAGACGTCGTGCTCGCGCTCGACCCGGCTTCAACCGAATTCTTCAAGAACGGCGCCTATGTCTATGAAGGCGAGGGAAAAACCCGCTCGAACGAGGAGCAGGTCGAATATCTCGCCGAGCTCGTCGCGCGCTATCCGATCGCCTCGATCGAGGACGGCATGGCGGAGGACGACTTCGAGGGCTGGAAGATGCTCACCGACCGGATCGGCAGCAAATGCCAGCTGGTCGGCGACGATCTGTTCGTGACCAACGTCACGCGGCTCTCCGACGGCATCAAGGAGGGCATCGCCAACTCGATCCTGGTCAAGGTCAACCAGATCGGCACGCTGACCGAGACGCTGGCCGCGGTCGAGATGGCGCACAAGGCGGGCTACACGGCGGTGATGTCGCACCGCTCCGGCGAGACCGAGGATTCGACCATCGCCGACCTCGCGGTCGCCACCAATTGCGGGCAGATCAAGACCGGCTCGCTCGCGCGCTCCGACCGCACCGCGAAGTACAATCAGCTGCTGCGGATCGAGGAGGAACTGGGACCGCAGGCGAAATATGCCGGCCGGGCGGCGCTGAAGGCGCTGGCGCTGAGCGCGCGTCGATCGACGGCTCATCGCGAATGTTGACGCGATGCGGGCTTGCACGCGGAGCCCAAATCGCGGTGGAATCGTCCAACGCCGCTCACGCACAACGTTTGGAACGCGCACGATGGATCAATCGATCGGCTTGAACACGGGCGACCGCCGGCGTGCCGTCGAGAGCCTCAGCCGGTTCGTCGCGTCATCGGTCGAGCCGGTCGCGCGCGGTCGACGCGCCGTTCTATCATCTGGTGTTCGACCGCATCTTTCCGGACGACGTCTATAACGCCATGCTCGCCGCCATGCCGGTCGCGGCCGACTACCGCCCGATGTCCGGCCGCAGCAAGGGCCACGACCTGACCGACGGCACCCATACCCGGGTCAAGATCGACCTGTTCCCCGAATACATTCGCTCACTTGCCGCCGGAGAAGCGGGCGGTCTGGGACGTGGTCGGCCGCGCGCTCTGCTCGGAAGCGGTGAAGCAGGCGTTCGTGCAGCGGCTGGCGCCCGGGCTGCGGCGCCGCTTCGGCGCCGACTTCGCCAAGGTCGGCATGTATCCGATCCCGATCCTCACGCGCGACATTCCCGGCTACCAGATCCCGCCGCATCCCGATACGCGCTGGAAGGGGATCACCGTCCAGCTCTATCTGCCGCGCGACGACGCCACCTCGCATATCGGCACCATCTTCCACGAGCGGCTGCCCGACGGCAGCATGCCCAAGCGCACGCAGATGAAGTTCTCGCCCAACACCGGCTACGCCTTCGCGGTCGCCGACGACACCTGGCATTCGGCCGATACGGTCGGACCGGAGGTGAAGACGCGGGACTCGATCCTGCTCACCTATTTCGTCGATCAAGGGCTGCTGCGCTTCCTGCGCAATCGCGGCAAGCGGGTCGGCAATTTCCTCCGCAACGAGATCCGCTACCGGCTGCGGCGCTGAGGAAAGGCGACTCGGTTGCGCCAGCGACACGCGAATTAAAGCGGTCTTAACGACGCGCCGCCATGTTGTGCGCATGGTCACCCGCAAACGGCTCCGCACCGTCCTCAACGCGCTCGCGCTCTACACCATCGCGGCGCTGGTGATCGGCTATTTCGGGGTCAACGCCTATACCGGCAACCGCGGCCTGCGGGCGAAACAGGAGCTCGATCAGCAGATCGGGCAACTCACGGGCGAGCTCGCCACCCTCAAGGGCGACCGCGCCCGCTGGGAGCGCCGCGTCGCGCTGCTGCGATCGGACAGCCTCGATCCCGACATGCTGGACGAGCGCGCCCGGGCGCTGCTCGACTATATCGACCCGCGCGACCTCACGCTGCGGTTTCACCGGATCGACGGCGCGCGGTAGGGACGACCCTGTGGTCGCCGTTGGTCGCGCGTTCGGGCGCCACAGCGCGCTGTACGCCTGTCGTCAGCGCTTGCGTTCTCGTCGGATCGGTCCGTCGGACTGCCCATTTTCCTGCCGTATAACGGAACCAGACGCCGCCTCGCGCGCTTCCGCCCTGCGGGGATTTCGGCTATTGGGAACCTGCTACCGCGTTCCCGCCGAGCTAGACGCATGATCCCGAAAAGTGGGTACCGGTTTTCGGAAAAGATCATGCTCCGGCAATAGCATCCGAGGAGAAAAATGGCCGTCGCCAGCAACAAACAAGCGGCCCAGCCTGCCCGCCGCGCATCCGCGGGCGAGGCGCCGGACGCTGCCGCTGCGGTGCCTGAATTCAACAAGGACCAGGAGCTTGCGGCCTACCGCCACATGCTGCTGATCCGCCGCTTCGAGGAGAAGGCCGGCCAGCTGTACGGCATGGGGCTGATCGGCGGCTTCTGCCACCTCTATATCGGCCAGGAGGCGGTGGTGGTCGGCATGCAGATGGCGATCAAGCCGGGCGACGAGGTCATCACCGGCTATCGCGATCACGGCCACATGCTGGCCTGCGGCATGGACCCCAAGGGCGTCATGGCGGAGCTGACCGGCCGCCGCGGCGGCTATTCCAAGGGCAAGGGCGGCTCGATGCACATGTTCTCGGTGGAGAAGGGCTTCTTCGGCGGCCACGGCATCGTCGGCGCCCAGGTCCCGCTCGGCACCGGGCTTGCCTTCGCCAACCGATATCGCGGCAACGACAACGTCTCGCTGACCTATTTCGGCGACGGCGCCGCCAACCAGGGCCAGGTCTACGAGAGCTTCAACATGGCGAAGCTCTGGAAGCTGCCGGTGATCTACGTCATCGAGAACAACCAGTACGGCATGGGCACCTCGGTCGCGCGCGCCTCGGCCACCACCAACCTGTCGCAAGCGCGGGCGGTCGTTCGACATTCCGGGCGAGCAGGTCGACGGCATGGACGTGCGCGCGGTCAAGGCCGCCGGCGACAAGGCGGTGCAATGGTGCCGCGACGGCAACGGGCCGATCATCCTCGAAATGCTCACCTACCGCTATCGCGGCCACTCCATGTCGGACCCGGCCAAGTACCGGCCCAAGGAGGAGGTCGACAAGGTGCGCACCGAGCACGATCCGATCGAGCAGGTGCGCAGCCGCTTGTTGAAGAAGGGGCTCGTGAGCGAGGATGCCTTGAAGAAGATCGACGCCGAGGTGCGCAGCATCGTCAACGAGGCGGCCGAATTCGCCACCAACGATGCCGAGCCCGATCCCTCCGAGCTCTGGACCGACGTGTACGCCGGGTAGAACGCCGACCATGGCTCAGCTCGCATTCATCGTGCTCTATCTCGCGCTCGCCGGCGCGCTCGCGAGCTGGGTCGCGGGCGCCTGGTTCTATGCGCGCACCTTGCGCGCGCTGGCCGCCGAGGGCGGGCCGACGCGGCTCACGTGGGGCGCCGTGGTGGTTGCCGTCCTCGCTTGGCCGTTCGCGCTTGCGCGGCTCAAGGGCGCCGCGGCCGCCCACGCCGCCCAGGTCAACAAGGCGCTCGTCGCCTTCCTCGCCTGCTCTGACGCTCGCCGTGGCGGCGACGTCGGTGGCGACCAACCTCGCGCGGGTCTCCCGCTAGGCCAGCCAACCGGTGATGCGTCCATGCCGATCGAAGTGCTGATGCCCGCGCTGTCGCCCACGATGGAGAAGGGCAACCTCGCCAAGTGGCACAAGAAGGAGGGCGACGCGGTCAAGTCCGGCGACGTCATCGCCGAGATCGAGACCGACAAGGCCACCATGGAGGTGGAGGCGGTCGACGAAGGCACGCTCGGCAAGATCCTGGTGCCGGAAGGCACCAACGACGTCGCGGTCAACACGCCGATCGCCATGATCCTGGCGCGAGGGCGAGGACGCCGCCGCCCTCAAGGACGGCAAGCCGCCGGCCCGCAAGGCGCCGAGCCAGCCCGAATCCGCGTCGCCTGCCGAAGCGGGTCGAGGAGTCGACGGCCGCGGGTCGCGGAGCGCGCACGCGCATCGTCGCCGCCGGCCGACATGCCGTCGCAGCCGCCGAAGGCCGCGCCGGAGCCCGAGCCGGACGTGCCGGCAGGCACCGAGATGGTCACCATGACGGTGCGCGAGGCGCTGCGCGACGCCATGGCGGAGGAGATGCGCCGCGACAAGGACGTGTTCGTGATGGGCGAGGAGGTCGCCGAGTATCAGGGCGCCTACAAGGTGACCCAGGGGCTGCTGCAGGAATTCGGCGCCATGCGGGTGATCGACACGCCGATCACCGAGCACGGCTTCACCGGGCTCGGCGTCGGCGCGGCGCTCGCCGGCTTGAAGCCGATCGTCGAGTTCATGACCTTCAATTTCGCCATGCAGGCGATGGACCAGATGATCAATTCGGCGGCGAAGACGCGCTACATGTCGGGCGGCCAGATCGGCTGCTCGATCGTGTTCCGCGGGCCGAACGGGCCGGCGGCGCGCGTCGCCGCCCAGCACAGCCAGGACTATTCCTCCTGGTACTCGCACATTCCCGGCCTCAAGGTGATCGCGCCCTACACGGCGGCCGACGCCAAGGGCCTGCTCAAGTCGGCGATCCGCGATCCCAACCCGATCATCTTTCTCGAGAACGAGATCCTCTACGGCCAGAGCTTTCCGGTGCCCAAGCTCGACGACTACGTGGTGCCGATCGGCAAGGCCAAGATCGCGCGGCCGGGCAACGACGTGACCATCGTCGCCTGGTCGATCGGCATGACCTATGCGCTCAAGGCCGCCGACGAGCTCGCCAAGGACAATATCAACGCCGAGGTCATCGACCTGCGCACGCTCAAGCCGATGGACATCGAGACCATCGTCGAGTCGGTGAAGAAGACCGGCCGCATCGTCACGGTCGAGGAGGGCTGGCGGCAGTCGGGCGTCGGCGCCGAGATCGCCGCCAGCGTGACGGAGCAGGCCTTCGACTGGCTCGACGCGCCGGTGACCCGCGTCACCGGCAAGGACGTGCCGATGCCCTACGCGGCCAATCTCGAGAAGCTCGCGCTGCCGTCGGTCGCCGAAGTGGTCGCGGCGGCCAAGGCGGTCTGCTACCGGTGAGGACAAGATGAGCAAGCCCTATCAAGCGTTGAATATCCCGCCGGCCGCGAATGAGCGCGGCGGCATCGAGCTGCTGCGAACCGCCGTCATCGACGGCGAGCTGCATCTGACCTTGCGTCCCTTGTTCGACAACCCGAACGACTGGGGCCGCATGTTCGCGGAGGTGGCACGACAAGTGGCGCGCGTCTACGCGCAGCAGGATCGGCTTTCGGAAGCCGAGGCGATCGAGCGCATCAGCTCGGCGTTCGCAACCGAGATCAAGACGCCTCCCGACGTCAGGAGCGCGATCGGCCCGACGGGCGGAGCATAGTTCTTGTTTGATCGCGTTTTCCGGAAAACCGGTGCCCGCTTCCGGAAAGTGCTCTAGAGGACACCATGGCCGAGACGTTCGAGCTCTCCACGTTCCGCCGACCGCGCTCGAGCACGGCGGCGTGGAGGTGCTGCGCGCGGCCATCGTCGAGGGCGGCCTGCACGTGTCGCTGCGCCGCGCCTTCGACGATCCGCAGGCCTGGGGCATGCTGATCGCCGACGTCGCGCGCCACGCCGCCCGCATCTACGCCAACGAGACCAAGCTGACCGAGGACGAGGCGCTCGAGCGCATCCGCTCGATGTTCGATGCCGAGATGGACGCGCCCACCGATCCCGGCACCACCAGCGCCATCAGCTAGACCGCACCAGAGCCCGCCATGCCGGTCAACATCCTCATGCCCGCGCTGTCGCCCACCATGGAGAAGGGCAACCTCGCCAAGTGGCTCAAGAAGGAGGGCGACAAGGTCAAGCCCGGCGACGTGATCGCCGAGATCGAGACCGACAAGGCGACCATGGAATACGAGGCGATCGACGAGGGCATGCTCGCCAAGATCGTGGTGCCGGAGGGCACGCAGGACGTGCCGGTCAACCAGCTCATCGCCGTGCTCGCCGAGGAGGGCGAGGACGTGAAGGCGGCGGCCGCCGGCGGCGGGGAAGGGCGCGGCGCCGCGCCTGCGAAGGCCGCAAGCCCGGTAACCCCCTCAGCCCGCCAACCCGTCTCCGCCAAGGGGAGCCGGCGAGCCGCACCGAGCCGCGCCGCCGCAGCATGCGGCCCGCCTCGCCAGCAGGCGCCGGAGCGCGCGGATCGACGGCCATGGCGCGCAACCGCATCTTCTCCTCGCCGCTCGCGCGCCGGCTCGCCAAGGAGGCCGGCATCGATCTCGCGCGCATCCAGGGCTCCGGGCCGCATGGCCGCGTGATCGCGCGCGACGTCGCGGCGGCGAAATCCGGCAAGGGTCTCGCCGCCGCGCCGCGGCTGCCGCCGCGCCCGGCGTCGCGCCGCCGCCGGTGCAGGCGCCCTCCGACGACAAGATCCGCGCGCTGTTCGAGCCGGGCAGCTACGAGGTCGTCCCGCACGACAATATCCGCAAGATCATCGCGCGCCGCCTGGTCGAGGCGAAGCAGACCATCCCGCACTTCTATCTCACGCTCGACTGCAACATCGGCAAGCTCCTGGCCGCGCGCGAGGAGATCAACGCCGCGGCGCCCAAGGACAAGGACGGCAAGCCGGCCTACAAGCTTTCGGTCAACGACTTCGTCATCAAGGCGCTGGCGCTCGCGCTGCAGCGCATTCCCGACGCCAACGTGACCTGGACCGAGGGCGGCATGCTCAAGCACAAGCATTCCGACGTCGGCGTCGCGGTCTCGATCCCGGGCGGGCTGATCACGCCGGTCGTGCGCAAGGCCGAGCAGAAGTCGCTGTCGGTCATCTCCAACGAGATGAAGGATCTACGCCGCGCGCGCGCGCGCCCGCAAGCTCAAGCCGGAGGAGTACCAGGGCGGCACGCAGCGCGGTGTCGAACCTCGGCATGTACGGCATCAAGGATTTCGCCGCGGTGATCAACCCGCCGCACGCGACCATCCTCGCGGTCGGCGCCGGCGAGGAGCGCGCGGTCGTGCGCAACGGCAAGATCGAGGCGGCGCATGATCATGACGGTCGACGCTCTCGACCGACCACCGCGCGGTCGACGGCGCGCTCGGCGCCGAGCTGCTCGGCGCGTTCAAGGCGCTGATCGAGAATCCGGTGATGATGGTGGTGTGAAATCGACATCACCGCCGCCGATCGGCAACGATAAACCATAGGGAGCGACTGCGATGGGCAAGGAAATCGGTCGGCGGAAGCAGATGATCGCGCGGCGCGGGCTGCTGACGGGCATCGCGGCGGCTGCGCTGGCGGCGCTGAGCACGGCGCCGGCGGCGAGCCAGGAGCAAGTATCCGAGCCGGACGATCCGCATCATCGTGCCGTTCCCGGCCGGCGCCACCACCGACATGCTGGCGCGGCTGTTCGCGCAGCGCATGACCGAGGCGCTCGGCCAGAGCGTGGTGGTCGAGAATGTCGGCGGCGCCGGCGGCTCGATCGGCGCCGACCAGGTCGCCAAGGCCGCGCCCGACGGCTACACGCTGCTGTTCCACAACATCACCTTCACCACCACCACGTCGTCGCTGCAGTTCGCCAGCGCGCTCGCAGCACGACATCGAGCAGGATTTCGTGCCGATCTCGGTCGGCGCCTATGTGCCGCTGCTGCTGCTGGCGCATCCGTCGGTGCCGGCGAAGGACCTCAAGGAATTCGTCGCCTACGCCAAGGAGACGAAGGAGCCGCTGTTCTACGGCTCGACCGGGCCCGGCAGCATCATGAATCTGATGGGCGAGGTGCTCAAACGCGACGCCGGCATCAAGATGGATCACGTGCCGTTCCGCGGCGCCGCGCCGCTGGTGACGGAGCTGCTCTCCGGCCGCATCCAGTTCGGCGGCGACCAGCTGTCGAGCTCGCTCGAGCGCGTGCGCACCGGCGCGCTCAAGGCGATGGCGGTCGCCACCAAGTCGGCCGCGCTGCCGGACGTGCCGACCGTGCGCGAGCTCGGCTTCCCCAATCTGGAGCTGCGGGCTGGAACGGTTTCCTCGCGCCCAAGGGCACGCCCGAGCCGATCGTCGCGCGGCTGCAGCAGGAGATCGCGGCGGCCGCGCAAGCACCCCGACGTGCACAAGCGCATGACCGATGTCGGCGCCGAGCCGTCGGGCTCGACCCAGGCCGAGATGCGCGAGATGCTGCGCGAGCAGATCGCCAAGGTGAAGCCGATGGTGGAGGAGCTCAAGCTCGGTGCGTGCAGTGAGCGCGACTCGGTTGCAGCCGTGAACGGCAGATGGCTGACACCTCCTTCGACATCATCATCATCGGCTCCGGGCCCGGCGGCTACGTCACCGCGATCCGCGCGGCGCAGCTCGGCTTCAAGACCGCGATCGTCGAGCGCGACTATCTCGGCGGCATCTGCCTCAACTGGGGCTGCATCCCGACCAAGGCGCTGCTGCGCTCGGCCGAGATCTTCCACTACATGCAGCACGCCAAGGACTACGGGCTCTCGGCCGAGAAGGTCGGCTTCGATCCGGCGGCGGTGGTCAAGCGCTCGCGCGCGGTGTCGAAGCGCCTCAACGACGGCGTCGGCTTCCTGATGAAGAAGAACAAGGTCACGGTGATCTGGGGCGAGGCGGCGATCGACGCGCCCGGCAAGGTCACCGTCAAGGCCGGCAAGAGCGAGGCGCCGAAGGGCGCGCTCGGCGCCGGCGCCTATCAGGCCAAGCACATCATCATCGCGACCGGCGCGCGGCCGCGCGTGCTGCCCGGCCTCGAGCCCGACAAGAAGCTGGTCTGGACCTATTTCGAGGCGATGGTGCCCGACCGCATGCCGAAGTCGCTGCTGGTCATCGGCTCGGGCGCGATCGGCATCGAGTTCGCGATCGTTCTACCGCACGCTCGGCGCCGAGGTGACCGTGGTCGAGGTGCTGCCGCAGATCCTGCCGGTCGAGGACGCCGAGATCGCCGCCTTCGCGCGCAAGAGCTTCGAGAAGCAGGGCATCAAGATCTTCACCGGCGCCAAGGTGACCAAGCTCGACAAGAAGGCCGACAGCGTCACCGCCACCATCGACGACGGCAAGGGCGGCACGCAGACGCTCACCGTCGAGCGCGTGATCTCGGCGGTCGGCGTCATCGGCAATATCGAGAATCTCGGCCTCGAGAAGCTCGGCGTGAAGACCGAGCGCGGCACCATCGTGATCGATGCGCTCAACCGCACCAACGTGCCCGGCATCTACGCCATCGGCGACGTCGCCGGCCCGCCGATGCTGGCGCACAAGGCCGAGCACGAGGGCGTGATCTGCGTCGAGGCGATCAAGGGCCTCAAGCCGCATCCCATGGACAAGCAGCTGATCCCCGGCTGCACCTATTGCTCGCCGCAGATCGCCTCGGTCGGCCTCACCGAGCAGGCCGCCAAGGAGAAGAAGCTCGACATCCGCGTCGGCCGCTTCCCGTTCGTCGGCAACGGCAAGGCGATCGCGCTCGGCGAGGACCAGGGGCTGGTCAAGGTGATCTTCGACAAGAAGACCGGCGCAGCTTCTCGGCGCGCACATGGTCGGCGCCGAGGTCACCGAGCTGATCCAGGGCTACGTGGTGGCGATGAACCTCGAGACGACCGAGGAAGAGCTGATGCACACCGTCTTCCCGCATCCGACGCTGTCGGAGATGATGAAGGAGGCGGTGCTCGACGCCTATGGGCGGGTGCTGAACATCGTGAGCGATCGAACCGGTCCATCGGACATGCCATGCCGGTCATCGACATCCACACCCATTGCGCGCCGCGCGTCGCAGGGCGATCCGCTCGGCGTCGCCGAGGCGTTGCGCGGCACGCCGGTCGGCAGGAACACGGTGACCAATTATCGCGGCCTGCCGGCGGTGTCCTATCACGAGATGTCCGACTTCGATCTCCAGCAGGAGGTCTGCGCCAAGGCCGGCATCACCGGCCGGATCATCAGCAACTCGTTCGCCGCCGAGGTGATGACCGCGGTGTCGACGAATCGCCGGCGATCGACGTGGTCAAGCACGTCAACGACCGGAATCGCCGAAATCGTGGCGCGCTCGCCGAGCAACTGGGGGCTCGGCACGCTCAACCCGCTCGATGCGAGCCACATCGCCGAAGGCGAGCGCTGCCTCGGCGCGCTCGGCTTCAAGGGCCTGCTGATCTCTCGAGCTGGCACGGCCGCTTCATCGACGGCGAGGATGCGTTTCCGTTCTGGGAATGGGCGCAGGACCGGCAGGTGCCGATCTTCATCCATCCGCCGCGGGTGCCGATCGGGCACGAGCAGCAGATGGATCAGTTCAAGCTCGACGAGCTGGTCGGCCGGCCGTTCGACACCGCCATGGCGCTGGCGCGCATGATCCTGTCGGGGCTGTTCGACCGCTATCCGCGGCTCAAGATCGTGGTCGCCCACATGGGCGGCGGACTGCTGCCGGTGCATGGGGCGGCTCGATTTCGGCTGGCGGCTCGGCTGCGAGGGCATGCCCGAGCGCGCGGTGATCCGCTGCCAACGGACGGCCGAGCGAGTATCTCGCGATGCTCCACGTCGACACCATGGGCTTCTGGGCGCCGCATGTGCGCGAGGCGGTCGAGGTGTTCGGCGCCGACCGGGTCATGTTCGGCACCGACTACGGGCCGGTGCCGATCGATCCGAAGGAGCACATCGACATCGTCAACGCGCTGGCGATCTCCGAGGCCGACAAGGAGAAGATTCTCTGGCGCAACGCGGCGAGCGTTTTTCAATCTGGACGGCGTCCCGGACGCAACGTCGCTCGATCCGCCGATGATTTGAATGCCCAGCCACATCGCCCGCGCCTGCCGGTACGGGCGCCAGAGGCGCCTTGTGGTCGCCCTGTTCGTGGCGTCGTTGCGGGCGCCCACGGAGGGGCGCCCGTACCGCCTCAATCCACCGTCACGTTGGCCGTCTTGATCACCGCGGCCCATTTCGCCACCTCGCCCGGCAGCATGGCGGCGACCTCGGCGGGCGTCTTGAGCGCCACCGGCAGGCCCTGCTTCGCCATGCTCGCGCGCACCGTTTCCTTCGACAGCGCCGCCGCCACCGCGCGGTAGAGGCGCTCGATCACCGCCGGCGGCGTCTTCGCCGGCGCGAACAGCGCCGACCAGGCGTCGGCCTCGACGCCGGGCACGCCGGCCTCCGCGAAGGTCGGCACCGAAGCGAGCTGCGGCACGCGCCGCGCGCTCGCGACCCCGAGCGCGCGCACGTTGCCGGCCTCGATCTGCTGCCCGATCAGGCCGGGCAGCGGCGCGATGCTCAGGTCGATGCGGTCGGCCAGCAGCTCGGTGAGCATGGGCGAGAGGCCCTTGAACGGCACGTGCAGCATGTCGATGGCGGCCTTGGTCTTGAACAGTTCACCGGCCAGATGCGCGCCGGAGCCGTTGCCCATCGAGCCGAAGGTGAGGCGCCGGGCTTGCGCCTTCGCCATCGCGACCACCTCGCCGACGCTCGCGGCCGCCAGGCTCTTGCGCACCACCAGCACATGCGGCATGGCGGCGATGCCGGCGACCGGCGCGAAATCCCGCACCGCGTCGTAGGGGCAATTCTTGATCAGGCTCTGATTGGTGGCGTGCGTCTGGTTGGTGCCGAGCACCAGCATGTGGCCGTCGGGCTCGGCGCGCGCCACCGCGTTGGTGCCGATGATGCCCGAGCCGCCGGGGCGGTTCTCGACCACGATCGACTGACCGAGATCGGCCGCGGCTTCCTGCGCGATCAGCCGCGCCAGCGCGTCGATCGGCCCGCCGGGCGGGTAGGGCACCACGATGGTGATGGTCCGGCTCGGAAAGGTCTGCGCGTAAGCGCGCGAGCGGAACGGCGAGTGCGGCAAGGCCGGCGAGCGTGGCGCGGCGAGTGAGCATGCGAGACTCCGGCGGAAGATATCGGCCGGAACTCTATGGTGCTGCCGCCGTTTGGTCAAAGACCCACAGGAGGCCGCCATGCAGGAGCACATCTACAAGGTCATCGAGCTCGTCGGCATCGTCCGAGACCAGCATCGAGGATGCCATCAACGTTGCGATCAGCCGCGCCAACGAGACCATTCGGCAGTTGCGATGGTTCGAAGTGCGTGCAGACCCGCGGCCACATCGAGGACGGCAAGGTCCGCCATTATCAGGTGGCGCTCAAGGTCGGCTTCACCATGGAGGCCGCCGGCTGAGGGCTTTGCTGCGCCGCGTGGCGATTGTGGCGGAGCGCGGCTTGCGCCCGCGGTACCGGCTCCGTAAGTAGATGTCATGTCAGGGACTCGCAGGTCCCGGAGCCGCCATGACCGTCGTGCACGATACGACCACCGCCCGTCCGCGCCATCCCGAGAAGGCGCACCGGCCGGACGCGCCCCTGCTGAAGAAGCCCGACTGGATCAGGGTCAAGGCGCCGGTGTCGAAAGGCTATGGCGAGACCCGCGGCGATCGTGCGGGCGAACGGCCTGCACACGGTCTGCGAGGAGGCCGGCTGTCCCAATATCGGCGAGTGCTGGGAGAAGAAGCACGCGACCTTCATGATCATGGGGGACACCTGCACGCGCGCCTGCGCGTTCTGCAACGTCAAGACCGGATTGCCCGGACCGCTCGACGCGGCCGAGCCCGCGCACGTCGCCGAGGCGACGTCGAAGCTCGGCCTCGCGCACGTGGTCGTCACCTCGGTCGACCGCGACGATCTCGACGACGGCGGCGCGGCGCACTTCGCGGCGGTGATCCGCGCCATCCGCGCGCGCTGCCCGGCGACCACGATCGAGGTGCTCACCCCCGACTTCCTGCGCAAGGACGGCGCGGTCGAGGCGGTGGTGGCGGCGCGGCCCGACGTGTTCAACCACAATCTCGAGACCGTGCCGTCGAAATATCTCACCGTGCGGCCGGGCGCGCGCTACTTCGCCTCGATCCGGCTGCTGCAACGGGTGAAGGAGATCGATCCCACGATGTTCACCAAGTCCGGGATCATGGTCGGGCTGGGCGAGGAGCGGAACGAGATCCTGCAGGTGATGGACGACCTGCGCGCCGCCGACGTCGATTTCCTCACCATCGGCCAATACCTGCAGCCGACGCGCAAGCACCACGAGGTGGTGCGGTTCGTGCCGCCCGACGAGTTCAAGGCCTACGAGACCATCGCCTATGCCAAGGGCTTCCTGATGGTGTCGGCTTCTCCGCTGACGCGCTCCTCGCACCATGCGGGCGAGGATTTCGCCCGGCTCAAGGCCGCGCGCGACGCGCGCGCTCGCTAGGGTATGCCGCAGTTCTCCACCACGCGACCGGTGCGGCACTCGGCCGCCGAGATGTTCGACCTGGTCGCCGATGTGGAGCGCTATCCGGAATTCGTGCCGCTGTGCCGCAGCCTCAAGGTCCGCAAGCGCATTCCCCGAGCCGGAAGGCGTCGAGGTGCTGGTCGCCGACATGACGGTCGCCTACAAGCTCGTCCGCGAGAGCTTCGCGAGCCGCGTCACCCTCGATCGGCCGAACCTGCAGATCCTGGTGGAGTATCTCGAAGGGCCGTTCAGCCAATCTGGAGAATCGCTGGACCTTTCACCCGACCGGGGAACGGACCTGCGAGGTCGAGTTTTTCATTTCCTATGAATTTCGCAGCCGCACGCTCGGCCTCCTGATGGGCGCCATGTTCGACGTCGCCTTCCGCCGGTTTGCCGCCGCCTTCGAGCGCCGCGCCGATGTGATCTACGCCCGAGTCAGCGGCGCCTGAACTGAGCCCGCCGATGCGCGGCGAGAAGCTCTCGCTGACGCTCCGATTCCGATGCGCGCGAGGGTTGTATTTTGCTTCCGAATTGGTCGTAAATGTCGTATGCTGGCGCAAGCGACATCGAGCTTGGAGAGGGAATCCCATGACACTTCCTCGCCGTCGATTTCTGCATCTGGCAACGGCTGCAGCTGCTTTGCCGCTCCTCCCGCAGATCGCCGGCGCGCAAGCCTATCCGTCGCGGCCGCTGCGCTGGGTGGTCGGATTTCCGCCCGGCGGCGGCGGTGACATCGTGTCGCGCATCATGGCCGCGTGGCTGGCGGAGCGGCTCGGGCAGCCGGTGATCGTCGAGAACAAGCCGGGCGCCAGCAGCAACATCTCGATCCAGGCGGTGGTCAGCTCGCCGGCCGACGGCTACACGCTGCTGTTCGTTCCGGCGTCGGCGGCGGTCAACATGTCGCTGTTCGACAATCTGTCGTTCAGCCTGCTGCGGGATATCGCGCCGGTGTCCGGGCTGATCGATTTCCCCCTGGTGATGGTGGCCAATCCCGCGTTCCCGCCGCGGACCGTCGCCGAGCTCATCGCCTACGCCAAGGCCAATCCGGGCAAGATCAGCGTGGGCTCGTTCGGCGCCGGCTCGACCTCGCATGTGGCCGGCGAGCTGTTCAAGATGATGACCGGCGTCAACATGATCCATGTGCCCTACCGCGGCGGGGCGCCCATGGTCGCGGATCTCATCGGCGGCCAGGTGCAGATCGCGATCGACGTGCTGACCGGCTCGCTCGCGCATATCCGGTCGGGCGCGCTGCGCGCGCTGGCCATGGCGGGCAAGACCCGATCCGACGTTCTGCCGGATGTGCCGACCATCGGCGAAACCGTTGCCGGATACGAGGCGAATTCCTGGTGCGGCCTGGGCGTGCCGAAGGGCACGGCGCCCGAGATCATCGAGCGGCTCAACCGCGAGATCAATGCCGGGCTCACCAACCCGGCCGTCAAGGCACGGCTCGCCGCCGTCGCCACCACGCCGATCATCTACACGCCCGCGGAGTTCGGCGCCTACGTGGCGTCCGAGGTCGAGAAGTGGGGCAAGGTGGTCAAGCTCGCGGCCATCAAGCCGGATTGAGCCGGGTCGGCTTGCGAAGGTTCCGCGTCGGTCGCGCAGCGTGCAGCCCCGCGCGAAGCCTGCAAGCTGGCGGCCCACGTCTGCGTTGGGACGAGAGGTCCTTGCCGGGCGATCGGTCGTTCGTGCCGCACCTGGGCCGCGGCGAACCGGGCTCCCACTTCGCCGCAAAAAGCGATAACGTTGCTCCACAGGCCGCGGTCATCTCCGAACGGGATGTCGTGGCCCAAATAGAAGAACCTACGACAGGACAAGGGAGGATATCCAAGTGATCAAGACATTGCTTGCCGCGACGGCCCTGAGCACCGTCTTGGCCGCAAGCGCGGCACAGGCGCAGGAGAAACTGAAGATCGGCGTCCTCGCCACGCTCGAAGGCGCCTTGACCACGCTCGGCGAGGACGCGCTACGCGGCCTCGAGGTCGCGCTGCGTCAGGCCAACCGCAAGGCCGGCGGTCGCGACATCGAGATCATCACGGTGGCGACCAATGCGAGCCCCGACTCGGCGATCCGCGGCATCCGCAAGCTGGTCGAGCAGGACCGCGTGCCGCTCGTCATCGGCCCGGTCTCCGGGTCCGAAGGCATCGCCATCCGCGACTACTCCAAGACCCAGCCGGGCATCACCGTCATCAACGGCACCTCGGCCGCCATGGAGACCACCTATGTGACGCCGTCGGAGAACTTCTTCCGGTTCAACACCCAGGGCGCGCAGTGGATGGTCGGCGTCGGCGACTACATCTACAACGTCAAGAAATACCGCAAGATCGCGGCCTTGGCGGAAGACTATTCCTTCCCCTATACGCAGCTCTTCGGCCTGACGCTCGAATTCTGCCAGGCGGGCGGCCAGATCACCGAGCGTCACTGGGTGCCGCTCGGCACCAAGGACTTCGCTTCGATCATCGCCAAGCTGCCCGAGGACGTCGACGCGATCTATCTCGGGCTCGGCGGCGGCGACGCGGTGAACTTCCTCAACCAGTACACCCAGGCCGGCGGCAAGGCGAAGATGATCGGCGGCTCGATCATGGTCGACCAGACCGTGCTGAGCTCGAAGGGCGCCGCCAAGCGCGCCTTGATCGGAACGCCGACCGGCGGACCGCAGGCCGACGCCTGGGACAATCCGAAATGGCAGGAATGGGTGAAGGCCTATCAGGCTGCGTTCCCGGCCGACAAGCGGTTCGCAATCGCCGTCCTTGACCGGCACCAACTACTACAACGCCACCAACGCGTTGTTCGCCGCGCTCAACACCGTCAACGGCGATCTCAGCGACGGTCACAAGAAGCTGCGGGCGACGCTCGTCGGCGATGGTGATCGACGCGCCGAACGGCCAGCATCAGGCTCGACGACAAGCGCCAGGCGATCGGTCCGAACTTCGTCACCGAGGTGGTCGAGGCGCCGAACGGCGACCTCACCAACAAGATGGTGAAGGTCATTCCCGAGGTGCGCCAGACGCTCGGCTTCGACGAGGCGGCCTTCGCGAAGCTCGGCCTGCCGAGCCGCACCAACCCGGAATGCAAGGCCAAGTACTGACGCCCGTTCCGGGACGCTGAAGATTTGCGGTGACCGGGCGGCAATCAGCCGCCCGGTCTTCGTTCGGTGCCTGGGCGGCGCCCGGCGAGCGCTGCCGCGGCCGGGTGATCCGCCCCGGGTCGGTCGGCCCGTTGCCGGGCTGCCGCAATATGAGGCGGGCGCTTCTATTGCCAAAGGCGCCTACAATGCGGAATCCTAAAGAAAAACAAGAATTCGGGAGGATGTTCATGCGTGCGGCGTCGAGTGTTGCCCGCCCCTGCGCTGCCGGCCGCGCCTTGCGGGGGCCGACATGAACACCTTCATCGCACGCCACCCGGTCTGGGCGCTCATCATCCTGATCCTGGTCGGGGTGCTGTTTTACTTGATTTTTGCGGTTTGGCCGCCCGAGCTCGAGCAATTGCTCGGTCGCAAGCGCGTGTTCCTCAACGCGCTGCTGAACGGGATCACGCTCGGCGGCCTCTATTTCATGGTCGCCAGCGGGTTCACGCTCATCTTCGGCCTGATGCGCAACGTCAACCTCGCGCACGGCTCGCTCTATCTGCTCGGCGGCTATGTCGGCTACGAGATCGCCCGGCTGACCGGCGCCTGGGTGTTCAGCCTGATCGTCGCGTTCGTGCGTCATTGCCTTGGTCGGCCTCGTCCTGCAATTCACCATCTTCCGTCGGATGGAAGGTCAGGACCTGCGACAGACGCTGGTCACCATCGCGATCTCGATCATCCTCGCCGACATCATGCTGTGGGCCTGGGGCGGGGATTTCTACCAGGTCCCGATGCCCGACTGGCTGGGCGGGCCGGTGCAACTGCCGCTGGTCACCGCGCGTGCGCGCGAGCGGCGAGTTCGTCTATCTGCAGTATCCGCTGGTGCGGCTCGTGATCTTCGCCGGCGCGCTCGTCATCGGCGTGCTGATGTGGTGGGCGCTCAACCGCACCCGGATCGGAATGGTGATCCGCGGCGGGCGTCGACGATCGCGACATGCTGTCGGCGACCGGCGTCCACGTGCAGCTCGTGTTCGTGGCGGTGTTCGCGTTCGGCGCCGGGCTCGCCGGCTTCGCCGGCGTCGTCGGCGGCACCTTCCAGTCGCTGCAGCCGGGCGAGGACATCAAGATCCTGCTGGCGTCGCTGGTCGTGGTGATCGTCGGCGGTATGGGCTCGATCACCGGCGCCGCGGTCGGCGCGGTGCTGATCGGGCTCGCCGAGCAGTTCGGCTCGGTCTACATGCCGACCTACGCGGTCGTGCTCTCCTTCATCATCATGGTGGTCGTGCTGGCCGTGCGGCCGCAGGGCCTGCTGCGCGGGCATTGAGCCATGGCCCTGGTCGAAGCGCCTTCGGCGACGAGCACGGCACCGGCCAGGCCCGCCGGCATCGGCTTGGCGGCCGCGGTGATGGCCCATCCGGCGCTTTGGCTGCTGGTGCTGTTCCTGCTGCTGCTGCCGGCCTTCGCGAGCGGCTTCGTGCTGGTGGAGATTTTCGGCTTCGCGCTCATTCTCGGCATGATCGCGCTGAGCCTGATGTTCCTCGCCGGCTACGGCGGCATGGTGAGCCTGGTGCAGATGAGCGTCGCCGGCTGCGCCGGCTACATGGTGGCGATCTTCGGCACCAGCGCGGTGAGCGAGATCAGCCTCGGCTGGCCGTGGTGGCTGGCGGTGTTGGTGGCGATCCTGATCGCGGTGGTGTTCGGGACGCTCAGCGGCGCGCTCGCGGTGCGCACCGAGGGCATCTACACGATCATGATCACGCTCGCGATCGCGTCGGCGTTCTACTATTTCGTGCACCAGAACTACACGATCTTCAACGGCTTCAGCGGCTTCAACGCGGTGCGCACGCCGGCAGCGTTCGGCGTCGAGTGGCGCGCGCCGATCCCGTTCTACTATCTCACGCTGTTCTGGGCCGCGGTCGCCTATCTCGCGGTGGTCTACGTCTCGCGCTCGCCGTTCGGTCTCGCCCTGCAGGGGACGCGCGACAATGCCCGGCGCATGGCCGCGCTCGGCTTCAACGTCACCGCCCACCGCATCGCCGCCTACGCCTTCGCGGCGCTGATCGCGGCGGTCGCCGGCGTCCTGCTGGTCTGGCACGGCGGCCAGATCTCGCCCGGCACCGCCGGCATCGGGCCGGTGATCGACATCCTCATCATCGCGGTGGCGGGCGGATTGACCCGGCCGATCGGGCCGTTCATCGGTGCGCTGATCTTCGTCATCCTGCGCACCTTCGCCCTCGACGCCCTCGAAGCGGTCGGGCTCGACGGCAAGCGCTTCCAGCTGGTGATCGGGATCGGCTTCCTGCTGATCGTGCTGTTCTCGCCGGACGGCGTGCTGGGTCTGTGGGCGCGCTGGCGCGAGCGGCTCACCCGGCCGAACGGCGACCTGGGCGCGCGCGACCGAGGAGCATCCTGATGCCGACCTCCGTCGCCGAGCGTCTCAATGCCGTGGGCACCGCGAATGCGCTCGAGCTGCGCGGCGTCACGCGCATGTTCGGCGCGCTGGTGGCGCTCAATGACGTGACGCTCAGCATCCGCCCCGGCGAGCGGCGGGCGGTGCTGGGCTCGAACGGGGCCGGCAAGACCACGCTGTTCAACGCCATCACGGGAGATTTTCCACCCAATTCCGGCACGATCCGCTTCTTCGGCGAGGACATCACCGATTTTCCGCCCTACGAGCGGATCCGGCGCGGCCTGCGGCGCACCTACCAGATCTCGGCGCTGTTCACCGGCTTGTCGGTCATCGACAACGTCTATCTCGCCTGCCGCGGCGTCTCCCGTGGCCGCTTCTCCTTGCTGCGGCCGCGCCAGAACGAGCCGATCATGCAGTCGGCGCTCGGGCTGGTCGAAGCGGTGCATCTGACCGGCGTCAAGGATCGCCTGGTCGCAGAGCTGAGCTACGGCCAGCAACGCCAGCTCGAGGTCGCGCTGGCCCTGGCCGGTGCGCCGCGCTTCATCCTGTTCGACGAGCCGGCGGCCGGCCTGTCGCCGACCGAACGCTCGGAGCTGGTCGAGGTCCTCACGTCGCTCCCGAGGCATATCGGCTACATCATCATCGAGCACGACATGGACGTTGCGCTGCGCGTCGTCGAGCGCGTCACGATGATGCACAACGGCCGCATCTTCAAGGAAGGCCTGCCGGAGGAGATCGAATCCGATCCCGAGGTGCAGGAGCTCTATCTCGGAGGGGGACATGGCGGACATGGCTGACCGCACCCTCCGTCGCGTCGTTCCGCGCAACGCGGCGGCGCCGGTCCTGCAGGTCAAGGGGCTCAACGTCTACTACGGCCATTCGCATGCGCTGCAAGGGGTCGACCTTGCGCTCGATCAGGGCGCGCTCGCGGTCGTCGGCCGCAACGGCATGGGCAAGACCACGCTTTGCAAGGCGATCATGGGGCTGGTGCGCGCCTCGAGCGGATCGATCCGGTTCCTCGGCGAGGAGTTGACGCGGCGCCGACCGGCCGAGATCGCGCGGCTCGGCATCGGCTACGTCCCGCAAGGACGGCGGCTGTGGCCCTCCTTGACGGTGGACGAGCACCTTCGGCTGATGCAGGGATCGCAGCGCAGCGGCTGGACCCTCGAGCGCATCTACGAGGCCTTTCCGCAGCTCGCCGGACGCCGGAGCCATCGCGGCGGAGAATTGTCCGGCGGCGAGCAGCAGATGCTGGCGATCTCGCGCGCGCTGCTGCTCAATCCGCGCCTGCTGGTCATGGACGAGCCGACCGAAGGCCTGGCACCGGTGATCGTCGCCCAGGTCGAGGAGATGCTGACCCGGCTCGCTGAGGACGGCGAGGTCGCCGTCCTGGTCATCGAGCAGAATATCGGCGTCGCCACCGCGGTGGCGAGCCAGGTCGCCATCATGGTCAACGGCCGCGTCAACCGGGTGATCGACTCGGCGCGGCTCGCCGCCGATCTCGACCTTCAGCAGCGGCTGTTGGGCGTCGGCCGGCACAGCGCGGATGACCATGCGGCTGCGGCCGACGCCGCCCGCGATGCGAAGCCGCACGCCGCTGCGGCCGGCCCGCAGCGCATCTATGTCTCGAACCCGAACCTGCCGACCCGTTGGTCGCAACCGGCGCCGGTGCCGCAGATCGAGGCGCGAGCACGCACCAATTCGGGCGCGGGCCTTGGCCGCAGCGAGAGCCTTAATGAACCCACTTCGGTCACGCCGCTGGCATCGCCCGCCGCACCGGTGGTTCTGGTGGCCGGCACCCTCGACACCAAGGGCGACGAGCTGCGCTTTATCCGTGACATCCTGAAGGACAGCGGCATCCGCACCCGGCTGGTCGATCTCTCGACCAGCGGCAAGCCCTCGGCGGCCGACGTGGCGCCGACCGAGATCGCGCTGCATCACCGGTTTGGCGCCAATGCGGTGTTCACCGGTGACCGCGGCAATTCGGTCACCGGCATGGCGCAGGCCTTCGAGGCCTGGATGCGTCGCCAGACCGGGATCGCCGGCATTATCGCCGCCGGCGGTTCGGGCGGCACCTCGATGGCGGCGCCGGCGATGCGGTCGCTGCCGATCGGTGTGCCGAAGGTCATGATCTCGACCGTCGCCTCCGGCGACGTGCGACGCTACGTCGGCGCCTCCGACATCCTGATGATGTACTCGGTCACCGACGTGCAGGGCCTCAACTCGATCTCGCGCCAGATACTCGCCAACGGCGCGCAGGCCATGCTCGGCATGGTCAAGGCGCGTACCGCCACGATCGGACAAGCCCGCGAACGCCGGCCGGCGCGACCGGAGCTGCCTGCTGTCGGCCTCACCATGTTCGGCGTCACCACGCCGTGCGTGCAGCAGATCGCCGGCCTCCTGAAGGACGACTGCGAGTGCCTCGTTTTCCATGCCACCGGCGTCGGCGGACAGTCGATGGAGAAGCTCATCGATTCCGGCCTGCTCAACGGCGTGATCGACATCACGACGACCGAGGTCTGCGACCTGTTGATGGGCGGCGTGATGCCCGCCACCGAGGACCGCTTCGGCGCGGTGATCCGCGCGCGCATGCCCTATGTCGGCTCCTGCGGAGCGCTCGACATGGTCAATTTCGGCCCGGCCGACACCGTGCCCGTCCGCTACCAGGGTCGCACCCTCTATCGGCACAATCCCCAGGTCACCCTGATGCGCACCACGGTCGAGGAGAACGACCGGATCGGCCGCTGGATCGGCGACCGCCTCAACCAGATGGACGCGCCGGTGCGCTTCTTCCTGCCGGAAGGCGGCGTCTCCGCGCTCGACGCGCCGGGCGGCGTGTTCCACGACCCGGCGGCGGATGCGGCGCTGTTTTCGGCGCTCGAGCGCACGGTACGTCAGACCGCGACGCGACAGATCGTCCGGCTGCCGTTCCATATCAACGATCCGCAATTCTCCGCCGCGGCCGTGCAGGCGTTCCGCGCCATGCATGGCGGCGCCCGCGGCCAGCGGCGCCGGGTCGCGAGGTAGCCGATGCCACGCATCGAACGCAGCGAGCTGCTCGAGAAATTTCGCGCCATGATCGCGCGCGGCGAGCCGATCGTCGGCGGCGGCGCCGGCACCGGGCTGTCCGCCAAGTGCGAGGAGGCCGGCGGCATCGACCTCATCGTCATCTACAATTCCGGTCGCTATCGCATGGCCGGCCGCGGCTCGCTCGCCGGGTTGATGCCCTACGGCGATGCCAACCAGATCGTGGTCGAGATGGCGGCCGAGGTCTTGCCGGTCGTCACCCGGACGCCGGTGCTCGCCGGCGTCAACGGCACCGACCCGTTCCGCGTGATGGACGCCTTTCTCGATCAACTCAAGGCGATGGGCTTCTCCGGGGTGCAGAACTTTCCGACCGTGGGGCTGATCGACGGCACGTTCCGCGCCAATCTCGAGGAGACCGGAATGTCCTACGGGCTCGAGGTCGACATGATCGCGCAGGCCCGCGCCAAGAACCTGCTGACCACGCCCTACGTGTTCTGCGAGGACGACGCGGAGGCGATGGCCAGGGCGGGCGCAGACCTCATCGTCTGCCATCTCGGCCTGACGACCGGCGGCTCGGTCGGCGCGCAGACCGCGCTGAAGCTCGCCGACTGTCCGGCACGCGTCGAGGCCTGGGCCGAGGCGGCGCTGCGCGTCCGGCGCGACGTGATCGTGCTGGTGCACGGCGGTCCGGTGGCGGAACCCGCCGACGCCGCCTTCGTCATGAAGAACACCCGCAATTGCCACGGCTTCTACGGCGCGTCCTCGATGGAACGGCTGCCGGTCGAGCTGGCGTTGACCGAGCAAACGCGGAAATTCAAACGGATCGGTCGCGGCTGAGCGCGTCGCTCGGACGGACGCGACCATGGTGTTGTGAGTAGGGAGGAACGGACGATGTCAGGTCAACTCATCGGTGCCTTGATACTCTGGCTCATCGTCGCGATCGTCGTCATTGCGATCATCGTCTACCTCGTGAACTGGCTCTATCGCCGGTCCTCGAAGGAAGTCTCCTTCGTGCGCACCGGCTTGTTCGGTGAGAAGGTGGTGATCGACGGCGGCGCCTTCGTGCTGCCGATCATCCATGACATCACTCTTGTCAACATGAATGTCCTCGTCATGGCGGTTGTCCGCGAGAAGGAGGATGCACTGATCACCAAGGATCGCATGCGCGTCGATATGTGGGCCGAGTTCTACGTGCGCGTCGAGCCGACGAAGCAGGCGGTGTCGGTAGCCGCCGCCACGCTCGGCCGACGCACCATGGAGCAGGACCGGCTGCACGCGCTGCTCTCCGGCAAGTTCATCTCGTCGCTGCGCTCGGTCGCCTCCGAGATGACCCTGATCGAGATGCACGAGCAGCGCGGTGAATACGTCATGCGCGTCAAGGCCGCCGCCGCCGAAGCCCTCGCCCAGAACGGCCTGGTGCTCGAATCCGTGGCCATCACCGATCTCGATCAGACCGATCTGCAATTCTTCAATCCGTCGAACCGCTTCGACGCGGAAGGCCTGACGCAGCTCATCGAGGAGATCGAGAACCGTCGCAAGCTTCGCAACGACATCGAGCAGGATTCGATGATCCGAATCCGAACACGCAACCTCGAAGCCGAGAAGCAGGCGCTGGACATCGAGCGCGAAAGCGAAACTGCCCAACTCGAGCAGGAGCGCGACATCGAGAACCGCCGGGCCGCGCAGCGCGCCCATGTCGCGCGCGAGCGCGCCTTGCGCGAGACCGAATCCGAGCAGGCACAGATCACCGCGCGCGAGGAGATCGAGAAATCGCGCATCGCCAATGATCGGGCGATCAACGAAGCCCGTATCGCGTCCGAGCGGGACATCCGTCAGCGCGAGATCGAGCGCCAGAAGGCCGTCGAGGAGGCGGAGATTGCCGCGCACGAGCGCGTCGAGATGGCGCGCATCGCCCAGGAAAAGACGCTGACGGAAGCGCGCATCGCCAAGGACGAGGACACCCAGCGCCGCGAGATCGAGCGCACGCGCGCGGTCGAGCAGGCCGATATCGCGGTGCGCGAGGCGACCGAGAAGCTGCGCATCGCGCAAGAAAAGGCGGTGACCGAGGCGCGCATCGCCAAGGAGGAGGACACGAGGCGCCGCGAGATCGACCGCGGCAAGGCGGTGGAGCAGGCCGAGATCGCGGCGCGCGAGGCCACCGAGGCGGCCCGCATCGTGCAGGAAGAACGCGTCCGGGCGCTGGAGATCGCGCGCAACAAGGCGGTCGACGAGGCCGACATCGCGGCGCGCGAGGCCGTCGAGGCGGCGCGGATCGCCCAAGCGAAGCGGCTGGCGAGCGATCGCATCGCCTCCGAGCAAGTGACTCGTGGGCTCGAGATTGCGCGCAACGAGGCGATCGAGACGTCGGAGATCGTGTCACGCCAGCAGGTCGAAGCCGCGCGGATCGCCCAGGACCGCAAGGTCTCGACCGAGCGGATCGCCCGCGACGAGGCCATCCGGGCGTTGGAGATCGCGCGCAACAAGGCGGTCAATTCCGCCGAGATCGTGGCCCGGGAGGCGGTCGAGGCAGCGCGTATCAACCAGGAGAAGAAGCTGGCCGCCGAGCGCATCTCCGCCGAGGAGGCGACCAAGAAGCGCGAGATCGCGGCCCGCCAGGGGATCGACGTATCCGAGGTGACGCGTGACCAGGTGCTCGATGCGGCGCGGCTCGAACGGCGCCGGGCGACCGAGCAGCTGGAGGTCGGACGCCAGCAGGCCCTGCAGGAAGCCGAGATCGCGGCCCGCGAGGAGGTGGAGCGGGCACGTATTGCGTCGGACCGCGGCATCGACGAGGCCCGCGTCGCGCGCGAGCGCGACCTGCGCAAGCTCGAGGTCGAGCGCGAGAAAACGGTCGAGCTGGCGCTGATGGACAAGGCGATCGTGCTCTACCAGAAGGCGCTCGAGGAGGCGGCCGCGCAGGTGGCGGCGGAGGGCGCCCGCGCCAAGGCGGCGGAGGCGCAGGAGCGGGTGCATACCGTGCGCGAGAACGAGCAGGCCAAGCGCCGCAAGAGCGTCGAGGTGCTGCTGGCGGAGAAGGCCGCCGAGGAGAAGACGATCGCCGCCCAGGCCGAGAAGGTGCGCGCCGCAGTCGAGGCGGAGGCGCAACGGTTGCTCTACGAGGCCGAGAACGTCCTCACCGACGGCGCGCGCTACGGCCTGTTCCGCCGCCGGCTGCTCGATCGCATCGAGGGTATCGTGCGCGAAAGCGTCAAGCCGATGGAGAAGATCGAGGGCATCCGCATCCTGCACGTGGACGGCATCACCGGCGGCGGCGGCGGGCAGGGCCGCAGCCCGACCGACGAGGTGATCGAGTCGGCGCTGCGTTATCGCATGCAGGCCCCGATGATCGATCAGGTGCTCAAGGAGATCGGGATCGAGGGCGGCAGTCTCGCCAAGCTCGGCGGCTTGATGCGCGACGCCAGCGACATGCAGCGCGTCGCCAAGGAGGCCGATGCCGGCAAGGACAAGGAGGCCCCGGCGGGCGGGCGCGGCAAGGGCGGCCGGAAGCGGCGGCCCGGCGACGACGCCCCGCGCGGCTGAGGATCGGCAATGGCACGAGTCTACGTATCGAGCGTGATCGCAGCGCCCGCCGCCAAGGTCTGGTCGCGGGTGCGCGACTTCAACGGATTGCCGAATTGGCATCCGGCGATCGCCGAGAGCCGGATCGAGAACGGCGAGCCGTCCGACAAGGTGGGGTGCGTGCGCGACTTCCGGCTGCGCAACGGCGACCGCATCCGCGAGCGGCTGCTCGGGCTATCCGATTACGACATGTTCTGCACCTATTCGATCCTGGAATCGCCGATGGGCGTCGACAATTACGTCGCCACCCTGCGGCTGACGCCGGTCACCGACGGCGAACGCACCTTCGTCGAATGGACGGCCGAGTTCGACTGCGCGCCCGAGCGCGAGAGCGAGCTCGTCACGATGATCGGCACCAACGTCTTCCAGGGCGGCTTCGATTCGCTCAAGCGTCAGCTCGGAGGCTGAGCACGGCCATGCTCAAGGTGCTCCGCAGCACGATCCTGGATGCCCCCGTCGACCGGGTATGGGCATTGATCCGGGATTTCAACGGTCACGACCGATGGCATCCGCTGGTCCGGCGCAGCATGATCGAGCGCGGCCAACCCGCCGACAAGATCGGCTGCGTGCGCCGCTTCGTGCTCGCCGACGGCTCCGAGCTGCGCGAGCAGCTGCTGACGTTGTCGGACCTCGAGCAGTGCTACAGCTACTGCCTGCTCGATACGCCGGTTCCGCTGTTCAACTACGTCGCCCATGTGCGGCTGATGCCGGTGACCGACGGCGATCGCACCTTCTGGAGCTGGGAGGGACGCTTCACCACGCGCCAGGGCGAGGAGGCACAGATGACCAAGCTCGTCGGCGAGCACGTCTACGAGGCGGGCTTCGAGGCGATCCGCCGTCACGCCGGTCTTGCCGCATGACGCCAACGGAACGAGGGCCATGCCGATCACGGTGAAAACGTTCGCCACGCTCGCTGAGGCGGCCGGCGCGCTCTCCGCCGACCGCGATGCCCGCTTCCTCGCCGGCGGCACGCTGGTGATGCGCGCCGTCAACGAGGGAGACGCCGCCATTGCGACCATCGTGCGTTCGACCGATCGCGGGTTCACGCAGGTGCGGCCTGCCGGCGCGCGCATCGAGATCGGCGCTGGCGTGACCATGGCGCAGATTCTCGGCCAGGCCGAGCTCGCCTTCCTTCATCCGGCGGCACGCGCGGTGGGCGGCCCGGCGGTCCGGTCGATGGCGAGCGTCGGCGGCAACCTGTTCGCGCCGGCGCCTTACGGCGATTTCACCACCGCGCTGCTGGCGCTCGACGCCACCGTGTCGGTGCAAGGCGGCTATGGCGGCCGCGAAATCCCGCTCGAGGAGTTCCTCGCCGCCCGCGAGCGCGCGACGCACGGGTTGGTCGGGAGCGTGGCGCTGGCGCGCCCGGCCGGGCCGGACGTGTTCCGCTTCCGCAAGGTCTCGCGGGTGAAGCCCAAGGGAATTGCGGTCCTGACGATCGCCGCCCTGCTGCCGCTCGCCGGCGGACGGGTTGCCGGCGCGCGGGTCGCCTATGGCGCCATGGGGCCGACGCCCCTGCGGGCGCGGGCGGTCGAGCGTGCACTCGAAGGGCGCGCGCTCGATGCGGCCGGGATCGAGGCGGCGGTCGCGGTCGCGGCCGAGGGAACGTCACCCGCGAGCGACGCGATCGCGAGTGACTGGTACCGGCGCGAGATCCTGCCCGTCCATCTGCGGCGCCTGCTGCTCGGCAGTGCGAGCTGAACGGGAGGGCCGATGAGCAAGACCGCTGTCCAGTTCCGCCACAACGGCAACGACGTCGCCGTGTTCGTCGACGGCGGCGCCAACCTGCTCACCACGCTGCGTGACGGCATCGGCGACACCGCGCCGAAGTACGGCTGCGGGCAGGGGACCTGCGGCGTCTGCACCGTGCTCATCGACGGCGAGCCGCATCTGAGTTGTCTGACCTTGGCCGAGACCTGCCAGGGCCGCGCGGTCGAGACCGCCAACGGCCTCAAGAACGGACCGGCGCTGCATCCGCTGCAGGTCGCGTTCATGGAACAGTTCGCCGCCCAGTGCGGCTTCTGCACGCCGGGCATGCTGATGGCCGCCAAGGCGCTCATCGACCGCAATCCCTCGCCCACGCGCGAGCAGGTGGTCGAGGCCATCTCCGGCAACATCTGCCGCTGCACCGGCTACGAGCCGATCATCAACGCCGTGCTGGCCGCCGCCGCGGCGCGCGGCGCGCGCCGAGCCTGAGGCCTGCCATGCTCGAGTTCCGCAAAGACCTGTTCGCCGACGAGCGCGACGACAACCTCAAGGAGATCGGCAAGGGCACCCAGCGCCAGGACATGCTGGGTCATGTCACCGCCACCAGCAAATTCTTCGACGATCACCAGGTGGCGGGCCTCCTGCACCTCAAGGTGCTGCGCAGCCCGCACCACCACGCGCGCATCCGCGCGATCGACGTTGCGGCCGCCGAGCGTGCGCCGGGCGTGCGCCGCGTTATCCGCGGCACCGACGTCCCGGTGAACCTCAATACGCTGCTCAGCCTGCTCGAGTTCGGCAAGGACGACGAGCCGTCGCTGGCGGTCGACAAGGTGCGCTACCGGGGCGAGCCGGTCGTCGCGGTGGTCGCCGACAGCGAGCGCGCCGCCTACGAGGCCATCGGCAAGATCCGGATCGACTACGATCCCCTGCCGGCGGTGCTCGACGTCGAGGAGGCACTCAAGCCTGGCGCGCCGGTGGTGAACGAGGTCTATCCGAAGAACACCTTCGAGTATTACGGCAAGTACGACCATCAGAAGATCCGCTACGGCGACGTGGAGAAGGCGTTCGCCGGTGCCGACCACGTGCTCGAGCAGCGCTACCAGATGTCGCCGATCGAGCACGCGCCGACCGAGACCAACGGCTCGATCGCGGCGCCCGACACCAACGGCCGCTATACCGTCTACACCGGCACGCAGGCGCTGTTCTTCTCCCTCGATACCTCGGCGAAGATCCTCGCGGTCCCCTCCAACCAGCTGCACTTCATCGGCGGCACGGTGGGTGGCGGCTTCGGCGGCAAGGTCGACACCCTCACCGAGCCGCTCGCCATCCTCGGCGCGATCCTCACCGGACGGCCGGTGCGCTACGTCCTCAACCGCGAGGAGGAGATGCAGTTCGGCCCGCCGCGCGGCGCCGAACGTCTCTACATCAAGGACGGCGTGATGAAGGACGGCCGCGTCGTCGCCCGCAGGGTGACGAGCTATTTCGACAGCGGCGCCTATACGCGGCTTTCGAGCTATGCGGCCGTCAAATGCGCCGCCCACGTCCCGGGCCCGTACACGATCCCGAACGTCTACGCCGACGTCTATTGCGTCTACACCAACCGCACGCCCTCGACCGCCATGCGCGGCTTCGGCGTCACCGGCGTCGACTTCGCCATCGAGGTGCAGATGGACAAGCTCGCGCATCTCGTCGGCATGGACCCGATGGAGTTCCGCATCCTCAACGCCTATCGCGACGGCGACATGAAGGCGCATCGGCGCGCCGCCAAGAACTGCGCCTTGATCGAATGCGTGCAGGTGGCGGCGGAAAAGGCGAAGTGGCCGCTCCGCGACGAGCTCAAGCGCATGTCCTCGCGGGTCGGCGGCGGCGATGCCCGCGCCGCCGTACCACCGTCGCCGCGGCCGCAGCCGCAACGCACCAGCTACGAGCGGCCGGGGATATCGCAGCCGGCGCCTTCGCCGTCACCGGTGCCCGCCGCGCCGGCGACTGCCGCGACCGCACCACCGCCCGTTCCGCCGGTACCCACGCCCGCGAAGACGCAGCACGGCGTGACGCGGTTCTCCTCCGTGTTCGGCACCAGGAGGCGCTGACCATGGCCCGGCATCGCGGACGCGGCATGGCGTCGATCAACTATCCGATCGGGATGAATCTCGGCGGTGACCCGAGCCAGGCGCTGGTGCATTCGAACCCGACCGGAAAGTTCACGGTCGCGCTCTCCTCGATCGATCTCGGCCAAGGCCTGAAATCGGTCACGCGCCAGATCTGCGCCGAGACGCTCGGCGTGCCGGTCGAGGATGTCTATGTCGACACCGCCGATTCCGATACCGGGCCGCATTGCATGGGCTCGTTCGCGTCACGCGGCACCCATCGGGTCGGCAATGCGGTGATCAGCGCCGCCAAGGAGGCGCGCGGCGTGATGATGGAGGCCGCGGCCGAGGAGCTCGAGGTCGACGCCGGCGACCTCGAGACCGACGGCAAGGGCAATATCCATGTGCGCGGCGCACCCCACCGCGCGATCTCGGTACGCGACGTCGCCATCGCGGCCCAGTTCAAGCAGGGCCGCACCATCGCGGGCCGCGGCATCTTCCTGGTGCCGCTCTCCGACGTCGATCCTGAGACCGGCGAGATGACGCCGGCGACCTGCTACGCCCATGCCTGCCTGGTGGCCGAGGTCGACGTCGACGACGAGACCGGCGAGGTCACGATGATCGAGATGAACTCCGCCTACGAGCTCGGCCGGGCGCTCAATCCGCGACTGGTCGAGCAGCAACTCGTGGGCGGAGCGTGGATGGGCATGTCGCACGCCATCTACGAGACGACTGAGCCGTATTATCCGGATCGCAAGCACGGCCCGCGCGACTTCAACGAGTATCTGATGCCTGGGCCGGGCGACATCTGCCCGCATCACATCACGGTGCTGGAGCGGCCGGCGCCTGACGGCCCGTTCGGCGGCAAGGGGCCGGGCGAGATGTGCGCCAATCCGGTGCTGCCGGCCGTGGCCAACGCGATCTTCAACGCGGTCGGGGTGCGCATCGACGACCTTCCGATCACGCCCGAGAAGATCCTGCGGGCGCTCAAGGCGCAGGGCGGCGCCCGGCCGCAGCGCGCGCACGCGAGCAGGGGGCGCGTGATGGCGGTGCGCAGCAAAGTCGGCGGGATCGACCGGCCGGAGACCTTGGCGAATGCGCTGCGCGCGGCGTTCTATCTCGCCGACGACGGGCTTGCGACCGCCGCCTATCTGGCGCTCGCGCTCGGCAAGCCGCTGCTGCTCGAAGGCTCGCCGGGCGTCGGCAAGACCGAAGCCGCCAAGGCGCTCGGCGGCGTGCTCGGCCGCGATCTCATCCGCCTGCAGTGCTACGAAGGCATCGACGCCGCGGCCGCGCTCTACGAGTGGAACTATCCGCGCCAGATGCTGGCAATCCGGCAGGCCGGCGAGGCGCCGATCGACATCTATCGCGACGAGTTCCTGATCGAGCGACCGATGCTGGCGGCGCTGCGCTCGCCCGAGCGCTCGGTGCTGCTGATCGACGAGGTCGACCGCTCCGACCACGAGTTCGAGGCGTTCCTGCTGGAGTTCCTGTCCGACTTCACCATCTCGATCCCGGAACGCGGCACGCTGCGCGCCTATGAGCGGCCGGTGGTGGTGCTCACCTCCAACCGAACCCGCGAGCTGCACGAGGCGCTGCGGCGGCGTTGCGTCTATCATTGGATCGATTTCCCCGACGCCGAGCGCGAGGCCAAGATCATCATGATGCGCGCCTCGCGCGTCGCCGAGGCCACGGCGCGCGCCGTCGTCGCCGCGGTCGGGCGATTGCGGCGCGAGCCGCTGACCAAGCCGCCGGGGGTGGCCGAGGCGGTGGACTGGGCCGAGGCCGCGACCTTGCTGGCGCAGGGCGGCGCGCCCTGGCCGGAGGCGTTCAAGCGGTCGATCGGGCTCGCGCTCAAGGACGAGGAGGACCTCGTCTACATGGCGCCGCGTCTCGACGCGATGATCGCGGAGATCGCCGCATGAGCGACCTGGCGACCCTGCCGCGCGCGCTGGAGCCCTTCGTCAGCTTCGCGACGCTGCTGCGGCATAACGGCTTCCTGGTCGCGCCGGAGCAGACGGCGGCCTTTCTCGCCGCCATCGATCTCCTCGGCCCGTCCGGCATCACCGATATCCGCCGCGCCGGCCATGCGACGCTGGCCCCGCCGCCCGAGCGGCGCGCGGAATTCGACGCCCTGTTCGATGCGCATTTTCTCGGCACGACGACGATGATCACAACGCCTGCGGAGAGCGCGGACGACGAGATTCGCGTCCGCGAGAGCGACCGGGGCAGCGTTCGACCAACCGATCACCGACCAGGCACGAGAATCCGGGCGGGCCGCCGCGACCGCCGAAATGCTGACCGCGCGGCGCTTCGGTGCCGAGGGCGAAAACGAGATCCTGCGGGCCTTCCAGCGCGCCTTGCCCGCGCGGCTGCCGCGGCGGCGCGGCTATCGCAGATACCTCGACCGGCGCGGCCGCGCCGTCGACCTGCGCCGCAGCCTGCGCGAAGCCGTCAGGAACGACGGCGAGGTGATGCGCCTGCCGCGGCTGCGCCGGCGCACGCGCCAGCGCCGCGTCCTCCTCCTGGTCGACGTGTCCGGCTCGATGAAGGCGCGCACCGAGGCGCATCTGCGCTTCGCCCACGCGCTCGCACGCGCGGCCGAGCGCATCGAAACGTTCACGATCGGCACGCGGCTCACCCGGGTCAGCAAGGCGCTGCGGGTGAAGAACCGCGACCAGGCGCTGGCGGCGGCTGCCACCATCGTCGCCGACTGGGACGGCGGCACCCGCATCGGCGACGCGTTGCAGGCCTTCCTGGCGGTGCCGCGTTTCGCCGGCTACGCGCGCGGCGCGCTCGTGCTCATCGTCTCGGACGGGCTCGAGCGCGGCGACCACCGCGCCATGACCGATGCGGTGGCGCGGCTGTCGGCGCTGGCGTGGCGCCTCTCCTGGCTCACGCCGCTGGCCGCCGATCCGCGCTATCGGCCGCAGACCGACGCGCTCAAGTCGATCCTGCCGCTGCTCGACGATCTCGTCGACGGCAGCTCGACCGAACGCCTGTGCGCGCACGTGCTGCAGCTGGCGAAAGTCAGGACCGCATGAGCATCCGCGATGCGAGGGGAAGGAAACCAACATGCCGCTAGAGATCAAGATCCTCGACTATGGCGATATCGAGCTCGAGTTCGAGCTTCCTGGTGCTGGGGCGCGATTGCGGCCGTACGCGCCGGGTCCTCACGCTCGGATTCCTCATCCTCGGCGGCCCCTGGCCGATCGTGGTCGACACCGGCTACCGCTCCAACCAGATCATGGAAACGCTGGGCATGCGCGGCCTGCAGTTCCACGAGAACATGATCGAGAACCAGCTCGCGCGTCATGGCGTGCGCATGGGTGACGTGCGCTTCGTCATGCACACCCATCTGCATATCGATCATGCCGGCAAGGACGATCTGTTCCCGCTCAACACCACGGTCGTCGCTCAACCGGCGCGAGCTCGAATATTCGGTGTCCGGTCTGATGCATCCGCAATATCCGGCGCCCGACATCAAGCATCTGATCGACCGGCTCCACACCAAGAACGCGCTGCGGTTTCTCGATCTCGAGCTGTCGGGTCCGATCGAGATCTGCCCGGGGGTCTATTGCGAGGCGGCCAACGCTCACACCGAAGGATCGATGAACGTGCACGTGCACACCGCCGAGGGCGTCGCCACCATTTGCGGCGACGTGATCTACGATTTCAACGATCAGATCGTCGAGCCGTTCCGGATCACCCAGGCGTTCGAGCCGCAGGTCACCGGCAATCACGGCACCAGCAAGCGCCAGGAGAAGGCGGCGCTCAACGAAGCTGCTCAGCAATGCGCGCTTCCTGCTGCCGGTGCACGACCGGCCGGCGAAGATCGACGGCGGCCAGGTGGTGGCGCGGCTGCAGGACGCGGTGCCGGGCCCGGTCACCCAGTCACTGCCGCGGCGCAGCTGGTTCCCGGCCTGATCGCCGTTCGTGGAGCAAGAGCCGATGACCCACACGGTCGTGCAGAAGGAATTCGAGAGCCTGATCGACCCCCACGCGGCCGTCGGTCAGATCGGGAGCGGCTTCACCTTCACCGAAGGGCCGATCTGGCACCCGGTCGAGCAGTATCTGCTGTTTTCCGACATGCCGGCGGATGTGCGTCGCCGCTGGGACGCCCGCGGCGGCGTGCGCGAGGTCATGCGGCCCTCCAACAAATGCAACGGCATGACCTACGACGCCGACCTCAATCTCGATGGTCTGCGAGCACGCCACCTCCACCGTCGTGCGCGAGCGTCCGGACGGGCAACGCGAGGTGGTCGCGTCGCATTTCGAGGGCAAGGAGCTCAACAGCCCCAACGACCTCTGCGTCCACTCCGACGGCTCGATCTATTTCTCCGATCCCTGGTACGGCCGCATGCCGGTCTACGGCGTGGAGCGGCCGCGCCAGCTCGGCTTCCAGGGCGTCTATCGCGTGCCCCCCGGCGGCGGCGCGCCGCAGCTTCTGGTCAATCGTTACACGTTCGATCAGCCGAACGGGCATCTGCTTCTCGCCCGACCAGCGCCTGCTCTACGTCAACGACACGGTGCAAGCCAATATTCGCGTCTTCGATGTGAAGCCCGACGGCTCGCTCGGCTTCGGGCGGACATTCGCGAGCGGCCTGAAATCCGAGCGCGAGCCGGGTGTCCCGGACGGAATGAAGTGCGACTCCTCCGGCAATGTGTGGGTCACGGCGCCGGGCGGACTGTGGGTGCTCGCGCCGAGCGGCGATCTCCTCGGCAAGGTGGGCATCCCCGAGCTCGCCTCCAACCTGCATTGGGGCGGCGAGGATTGGCGCACGCTGTTCGTCACCGCGACCCATTCGGTCTATGCCGTCAAGACCAAGGTCGGGCCGCGCCTGGAGCCGTTCATGCGCCAGCGCGGCGCCGGTTACGACCCACCCAAGGTCGAGGCCGCATCGGCCATCCGCACCGGCGGAGCGGCAGCCCGCTCCGCCGCCGATATCGGCGACGCAACTTCGTCTCGACCCGCGGCGCTGCGCCCTGATCATCCAGGACATGCAGAACGACGTCGTGATGGACGGCGGCGCCTTCGCGGCCTCCGGCTCGCCGAACCATTGCCGGGAGCAGAACGCAATCGAAAACGCGCGCCGCCTCGCCGAGGCGTGCCGCGCCCGCGACGTCATGGTGATCCACGTGTGGTTCATCGTCGAGCCGGGCGCGCCCGGTGTCACGCTCAACGCGCCGTTGTTCAAGGGCCTGGTCGAAGGCAACGCGATGGTCCGCGGCACCTGGGGCGCCGCGCCGGTGCCCGGGCTCGAGCGCCAGGCCGGCGACCACGTGGTCGAGAAGATGCGCATGAGCGCCTGGGAGGGCACCTCGCTCGAGACCGTCCTGAAAGCCGGACGCCGCGACACCGTCATCGTCACCGGCGCATGGACCAACATGTCGATCGAGCACACGGCGCGCACCGGCGCCGACAAGGGCTACGTCATGGTCGTTGCGGAGGACGGCTGCTCCACCATGAACGCGGACTGGCACCGGGCGTCGATCAACTACGCGCTGCAGAACGTGTCGACGGTGACCCGGGTCGACGACGTCATCGCGGCCTTCGGGTAGGGCGGGTTGCGTAGGACGGGTTGAGCGCCAGCGGTGCTCGTGATCACTCGAAAGAGATTTCGACAGTGCCGAGGTCGCCGAAATCGGCTTGCACGCGATCACCAGGCAGAACCGGATCGAGACCGGTGCAGGTGCCGGTGGAGACGATCTCACCCGACTTCAGGCCGCGTCCCTCGGCTGGACTGCTGGTTGGCGAGCCACAACAGAACGTTCAGGGGGTCGCCAAGTGCACGATCTCCCGTGCCCGTTCCCCGCACGGCCCCGTTTATCGTCATCGCTACGGCATGTGCCCTGAGGTCCAACGGGCTCGAAGCCTGCCGCCACCGGCCGCTGACGAATGCGATATTGGCGCCACAGTCGGCGGTCACGAGCCAACGGCCTTTTCCGGCGAGTTCCCCCGGAAAAACGCGTGCCCACCACCTCTATTGCTCCGGCGACCGCCGCCACGGCACCGGCCACCTCGTCCAGGGCGTAGGGAGTCGCTCGCGGCGGCAGGTCGCGGCCCAACTTGAAGGCAAACTCGCCTTCCACCGCCGGCGTGTGGGCCGGTGCGATCGAAATCCTGGCCGGGCTCTCGTGCACGTAGGGGGCCAGCAGCAGGCCCGATCCTGGCTCATTCGTGCCGAGCAATCGCTGCGCCTCCAAGCTCGTCGATCCGACCTTGAACCCGCGCGCAGCCTGGCCGGAGATCGCCGCTATCTCATGTTGGATGGCATACGCTTCCTTGCTGCTCTTGGGATGACCGAAGTCGTCCGCGTGGACGACCCCTCCGGAACGTCTTGCCTCCCACAATTGCCTTGCCAGCTCGGTCATTCTGCTGCCTTCGTGGGTGACAATTCGACCAGGTCGGTCAGGGCTGTTCCTGCTGCGCGAGCGCGCCCAGCATCGCCAGCGCCTCGCACCACCGAGGCGCGCCGCACCTCGCGCGCGGCCGATGTCGCCGTAGCGGCGCTCATGGTGGATCAGCGCGCCGCCGCGCGCGGCGGCGGCGAAATGCACGAGCCCGACCGGCTTGCCGGCCGTCGCGCCGCCCGGCCCGGCGATGCCGGTGATCGAGACCGCGAGATCGACCGGCGCATGCGCGAGCGCGCCCTTGGCCATCGCCTCGGCGGTCTCGCGGCTCACCGCGCCGTGGCTGGTCGAGCGTGGCCGCGGGCACGCCGAGCATCGCCTGCTTGGCGTCGTTGCTGTAGGTCACGAAGCCGCGCTCGAACACGTCGGAGGAGCCGGGGATTTCGGTCAGCGTCGCGGCGACCAGCCCGCCGGTGCAGGATTCCGCGGTCGCGATCTTGAGCCGCTTGCCGCCGGCAGAGATCGAGCAGCGCCTGCGCCTGCTCGCCGAGCTCCCGGTCCGGCATTCAGTCGCTCCACGGCAGGCGGATGGTGGCGTTGGCGAATGCCGCCATGCCTTCGCCGCGGCCGGTGAAGCCCATCTTCTCGCTGGTCGTCGCCTTCACGCCGACGCGCTCGACCGGGATGCCGGCGATCTCGGCGATGCGCGCGCGCATGGCGTCGCGGTGCGGGCCGATGCGCGGCGCCTCGCACACGATGGTGACGTCGAGATGGGCGATGCGGCCGCCGCGCGCGCGCACGCGCTCGACCGCGAAGGCGAGGAACCGGTCGGAGGAGGCGCCGCGCCATTGCGGATCGCTCGGCGGGAAATGCACGCCGATGTCGCCGTCGGCGAGCGCGCCCAGAATCGCGTCGACCAGCGCATGCAGCACCACGTCGGCGTCGGAATGGCCGGACAAGCCGCGCGGATGCGCGATGCGCACGCCGCCGAGCATGACGTGATCGCCGTCGCCGAACTGGTGCACGTCGAAGCCGAAGCCGGTGCGCACGTCGCTCGAGCGCGGCGAGCTTGGCCGCTTCGGCGCGCGCGAAATCCTCGTTGGTGGTGAGCTTCACGTTGCCGGCCTCGCCCTCGAACGTCGTCACCTTCGAGGCCGGCCCATTCGGCGAGCGCGGCATCGTCGGTGAAATCCTCGCGGCCGGCCGCTGCGCGCGCCGATGCGCGTCGAGCAGGGCCGCGAAGCGGAAGGCCTGCGGGGTCTGCACCATGCGCAAGCTGCGCGCGGTCGAGCGTGCCGGTCACCGCGCCGGCCGCATCGACGCGTCTTCACGGTGTCGGCGACCGGCGAGCACCGGGACCGCGGCGCCGCTCTGCCGCGCGGCCGCGATCGCGCGCGCGATCAGCGCCGCGGACGCGAACGGCCGCGCCGCGTCGTGCACCAGCACGAGGTCCGGGCGCGTGCGGCTGCAAGCGCCTCGAGCCCGGCGCGCACCGAGGCCTGCCGGGTCGCGCCGCCGGCGACCGGCGGCAGCAGGTCGAGGCCCGCGACCGCCGCCTGGTAGAGCGCGGCGTCGTCGGGATGGATCACCGGCTGCACCAGCCGCGATCGCCGCGGTGCCCGGCGAGCATCGCGAGGCTCGGCCGGATCACCGGCTCGCCCAGGATCTGCCGGTATTGCTTGGGCAGATCGCCGCCGGCGCGCAGCCCGCGGCCGGCTGCCACGACCACGGCTGCGACCATGCCTGCCATGTGTCCCGCGATCCAAAAATTGACGCCGGGCATGGCTTTAGCCCGTCGCCGGCACGGGGCAAACCGGATTTCGCCCCAGTTCCCAGGCGTCTTAATCAAAGCGGGGATTTTTTGCAGTGCAGCACTTGCGCCGGCAGTCAGATTGGCTAAACTCTATGCAGACATGGAAATGTCGCCTAATTCGTGTGCAAGGATACCTAAGTGCCTTTATCGACCACGGTTTCCGGCCTCGCACGACTATGCGATCGGCGCCCTGACCTTGCCGAACCGCGTGATCCTGGCACCGATGTCGGGCGTCACCGACGCCCCGTTCCGGCGCCTGGTCGCCCGGCTCGGGGCCGGCCTGGTCGTCTCCGAGATGACCGCGAGCGCGGACCTGGTCGCAAGGCCGCCCGCGACGCGCTGCTGCGCGCCGAAGCGCAGGGCGTCGGCCTCCACGTCGTGCAGCTTGCCGGCTGCGAGGCGCGCTGGATGGCGCGAGGGCGCGCGCATCGCCGAGAGCCGCCGGCGCCGCCATCATCGACATCAACATGGGCTGCCCGGCGCGCCACGTGACCGGCGGCCAGTCGGGCTCGGCGCTGATGCGCGATCTCGATCACGCGCTCACGCTGATCGAGGCGACGGTCGGCGCGGTGTCGGTGCCGGTGACGCTGAAGATGCGGCTCGGCTGGGACGACCGCTCGATCAACGCGCCGGAGCTCGCGCGCCGCGCCGAGCAGGCCGGCGTGCGCCTGATCACCGTGCACGGCCGCACCCGCTGCCAGTTCTACAAGGGCCGCGCCGACTGGGCGGCGGTGCGCGCCGTCAAGGCGAGCGTCGCGATTCCGGTCGTCGTCAACGGCGACATCCGCAGCTGCGACGACGCCGTCGCCGCGCTCGCGGCCTCCGGCGCCGACGCGGTGATGGTCGGCCGCGCGGCGCAGGGCCGGCCCTGGCTGCCCGGCCAGATCGCCCGCTATCTGGCGGCCGGCCGGCGCGAAGCCGCGCCCGCCGCTCGCCGACGCAACTCGCGCTGATCGACGCGCTCTACGACGAGATGCTCGCGCACCACGGCGTCGCGATCGGCCGCCGCCATGCGCGCAAGCATCTCGGCTGGGCGCTCGATGCCGCGGCCGCAACCGCCGGCGCGCGCCGACGCCCTGCTCAAGCCTCATCGCGACCGGGTGCTGACCGCCGACGATCCGGCCGCTGGTCCGCCGCCATCTCGCCGAGGCCTTCGACGTCGTTCGGCGCCGGAACGAGGAGAGCGGCGGCATGAACCGGCTCGAGCCCATGCCGATCGCTGCCCTCGGGCACCGCCGACGCCGTGCTCGACGCGCTTGCCGCATCCGGTCATCATGATCGCGGCCGACGGCCGCATCGCCAACGCCAACGCGGCGGCGGAAGCCTTCTTCGAAGCCTCGCTTGCCGCTGCTGCGCCGCCACCCGCTGCGCGAGCTGGTGCCGTTCGGCAGCCCGCTGCTGGCGCTGATCGAGCAGGTGCGCGCGCGCGGCGCGGCGGTCAACGAATACAAGGTCGATCTCGGCACGCCGCGCAATCCGGGCGAGCGCCTGGTCGACCTGCACGTCGCGCCGCTGCCGGAGCGCGCCGACCACGTGGTGATCATGCTGCAGGAGCGCACCATCGCCGACAAGATGGACCGCCAGCTCACCCATCGCGGCGCCGCGCGCTCGGTGATCGCGCTCGCCGCCATGCTGGCGCACGAGATCAAGAACCCGCTCTCCGGCATCCGCGGCGCGGCGCAGCTGCTCGAGCAGTCGGTCGGCGACGACGACCGCACGCTGACGCGGCTCATCTGCGACGAGGCCGACCGCATCGTGAAGCTGGTCGACCGCATGGAGGTGTTCTCCGACGAGCGGCCGGTCGAGCGCGAGCCGGTCAACATCCACGTCGTGCTCGAGCACGTGAAGCGGCTGGCCCAGTCGGGCTTCGCGCGCCACATCAAGTTCGTCGAGGACTACGATCCCTCGCTGCCGCCGGTGCTCGCCAATCGCGACCAGCTGATCCAGGTGTTCCTCAATCTGGTGAAGAACGCGCCGAGGCGATCGGGGAGGGCGCCACCGACGGCGAGATCCAGCTCTCCACCGCGTTCCGGCCGGGCGTGCGGCTGTCGCGTGCCGGGCAGCAAGACGCGCGTGTCGCTGCCGCTCGAATTCTGCGTCAAGGACAACGGCCCGGGCGTGCCCGAGGACCTGCTGCCGCATCTGTTCGATCCGTTCGTGACCACGAAGCCGACCGGATCGGGGCTCGGTCTGGCGCTGGTCGCCAAGATCGTCGGCGACCACGGCGGGATCATCGAATGCGAGTCGCAACCGCGACGCACCATCTTTCGCGTGCTGATGCCCATGTCTACCTGGGTGACGACGCCGAGCCGGGCGGCGCTACCTGACGAGGGAGACAATGCCCGCTGGAAGCATTCTGGTGGCCGACGACGATGCGGCGATCCGCACCGTGCTCAACCAGGCGCTGTCGCGCGCCGGCTACGAGGTGCGCTCGACCAGCAACGCCGCGACGCTGTGGCGCTGGGTCAGCCAGGGCGACGGCGACCTGGTCATCACCGACGTGGTGATGCCGGACGAGAACGCCTTCGACCTGCTGCCGCGCATCAAGAAGGTGCGGCCCGACCTGCCGGTCATCGTCATGAGCGCGCAGAACACGTTCATGACCGCGATCCGCGCCTCCGAGCGCGGCGCCTACGAGTATCTGCCGAAGCCGTTCGATCTCAAGGAGCTGATCGCGATCGTCGGCCGCGCGCTGTCGGAGCCGAAGGAGCGCGCGCGGCCGGCGGCCAAGCCGGAGGACTTCGAGTCGATCCCGCTGATCGGCCGCTCGCCGGCGATGCAGGAAATCTACCGCGTGCTCGCGCGGCTGATGCAGACCGATCTCACCGTGATGATCTCCGGCGAATCCGGCACCGGCAAGGAGCTGGTGGCGCGCGCGCTGCACGACTACGGCAAGCGCCGCAGCGGCCCGTTCGTCGCCATCAACATGGCGGCGATCCCGCGCGACCTGATCGAGTCCGAGCTGTTCGGCCACGAGAAGGGCGCCTTCACCGGCGCCAACACCCGCAGCGCCGGCCGCTTCGAGCAGGCCGAAGGCGGCACGCTGTTCCTCGACGAGATCGGCGACATGCCGATGGAGGCGCAGACCCGGCTGCTGCGCGTGCTGCAGCAGGGCGAATACACCACCGTCGGCGGCCGCACGCCGATCAAGACCGACGTGCGCATCGTCGCGGCCACCAACAAGGACCTGCGCATCCTGATCCAGCAGGGCCTGTTCCGCGAGGACCTGTTCTTCCGGCTCAACGTGGTGCCGCTGCGGCTGCCGCCGCTGCGCGAGCGCATCGAGGACGTGCCCGACCTGATCCGGCATTTCTTCGCGCATGGTCGAGCGCGAGGGCCTGCCGGCCAAGCAGCTCGATCAGGCGGCGCTCGAGCGGCTCAAGCGCCATCGCTGGCCCGGCAATGTGCGCGAGCTCGAGAACCTCGCCCGCCGGCTCGCCGCGCTCTATCCGCAGGAGACGATCTCGGCCGCGGTGATCGACGCCGAGCTGTCGCAGCCCGCCATGGTCGCCGAGCGACGAAGGGCCGCGCGCCGAGGAGGGCCTCTCGGCCGCGGTCGAGCGCCATCTGGCGGCCTATTTCGCCAGCTTCGGCGACGAGCTGCCGCCGCCCGGCCTCTATCACCGGATGCTGCGCGAGATCGAGCATCCGCTGCTGTCGGTGACGCTCGCCGCCACCCGCGGCAACCAGATCCGCGCCGCCGATCTGCTCGGCGTCAACCGCAACACGCTGCGCAAGAAGATCCGCGATCTCGATATCCAGGTGTTCCGCGCGAGCGGTTGAGCTGACCGGCCGATTGATGCCGCGATCGGCCACAGCCGCGGTATTGCGCGCCCCGGAATTGTCGCAATCCGGCAACATTGTTGTATAAAAGCATCAATGCGTGGCAGTGGGGGATCGCCCAGCGAGCACGGCTCAACGTGCGATCGTTCCCGTTCGGGCGAAACGGGTTGCATGACCAGCGTCGGCCAAGCGGCCACCGCCGAACTCGTGTCCGCCGCCACGCGCCGACGCCGGGCGGCTTGGCGCGCGCTGCTCGGCCTCATCGCGGTCGCGCTCGCGCTGCTCTCGGCGCTGGTCGACCTTCATGGTGCTGGCCGGCCTGACCCGATCGCCCCGACCCACGAGGTCGTCGTCACGCTGCTGCTCGTCAACGCCGTCACCGTCGTGCTGCTGCTCGGCGCTGATCGGGCGCGAGCTGTGGCGCGTGTTGCAGGCCCGCCGCCGCGGCCGCGCCGCCTCGCGCCTGCATGTGCGGATCGTCGCGCTGTTCTCGGTCATCGCCGCGGTGCCGGCGATCCTGGTCGCGGTGGTCGCGAGCGTCACGCTCGACCGCGGCCTCGACCGCCTGTTCTCGCAGCAGAACCGCAGTCGCTGATCGAGAATTCGCTGATCGTCGCGGACGCCTATGTGCGCGAGCACGTGCAGTTCGCGCGCGCCGACATCATCGCGATCGCCATCGAGCTGGTCGCGCGCCAAGCCGCTGTTCGATCAGTCGCGCGAGCAGTTCCACCAGTTCCTCACCGTCCAGGCCTCGATCCGCGGCCTGCCGGCCGTGATGATGCTCGACAAGGACCTCAACGTGGTCGACCAGGCCGACACCGCAGATCACCCAGGCGGTCTTCGTCAAGCCGTCGCCCGAGGTGCTCGCCACCGTCAACGACACCGAGCCGCAGGTCGCGATGTTCCTCGACGCCAATTACGTCGCCGCCATCATCAAGCTGCGCAACTACGACGACACCTATCTCTACATCGCGCGGCTGCTCGACCCGCGGGTGCTGGCGCAGCTGCGCGCGACGCGCGAGGGCGTCGGCGCAGTATCGCCGATCTCGAGGCGCGCCGGCTCGGCATCCAGATCGCGTTCGCGCTGATGTACACGGTGATCGCGCTGATCGTGCTGCTCTCGGCGGTGTGGATCGGGCTCAACTTCGCCAACTACCTGGTGGCGCCGATCCGCCGCCTGATCGGCGCCGCCCAGATCGTCTCGACCGGCAATCTCTACGTCCAGGTGCCGACCCGGCGCTCCGAGGGCGATCTCGCCCAGCTCGGCGAGACCTTCAACAAGATGACGCAGGAGCTGCGCACCCAGCGCGACGACATCGTGCGCGCGCGCGACCTGATCGACAGCCGCCGCCGCTTCACCGAGGCGGTGCTGGCGGGCGCCAGCGCCGGCGTCATCGGCGTCGACGCCGAGGGCCGCATCAGCATCCTGAACCGCTCGGCCGAGCGGCTGATCGGCTGCACCGAGGCCGAGGCGCTCGGCCGGCCGCTCGCCGAGATCGTGCCGGAGCTCGCCGACATGATCGCGACCGCGCGCGCCGGCGTGCAGCGCCTGGTGCAGGGCCAGGTGACGATCAACCGCAACGGCCGCGAGCGCAACCTGTCGGTGCGCGTGACCAGCGAGCAGTCCGGCGCGGCCGAGCACGGCTACGTGGTCACGCTCGACGACATCACCGAGCTGGTGACCGCGCAGCGCACCTCGGCCTGGGCCGACGTCGCGCGCCGCATCGCGCACGAGATCAAGAACCCGCTCACGCCGATCCAGCTCTCGGCCGAGCGGCTGCGCCGCAAATACGCCGCCGGTGATCAAGGACGACGCCGGCGTCTTCAAGCAATGCACCGACACCATCGTGCGCCAGGTCGACGACATCAAGCGCATGGTCGACGAGTTCTCGCGCTTCGCGCGCATGCCGAAGCCGGTGATCGTCGGCCGAGGACGTGGCCGACACCGTGCGCCAGGTGGTGTTCCTGCAGCGGGTCGGCAACGCCGACATCGATATCGACGTCGAGATCGCGGAGGACCCGATGCCGGCGCGCTTCGACCGCCGGCTGATCTCGCAGGCGCTCACCAACATCATCAAGAACGCGACCGAGGCGATCGCCGCGGTGCCGCCGGCCGAGCTCGGCCGCGGCCAGCATCCGCGTCTCCGCCGCGCGCGACGGCGAGGACATCGTCATCGACGTGATCGACAACGGCATCGGCCTGCCGAAGGAGAACCGCAGCCGGCTGCTCGAGCCCTACGTCACGACGCGCGAGAAGGGCACCGGCCTCGGCCTCGCCATCGTCGGCCGCATCCTCGAGGAGCACGGCGGCCGCATCGAGCTCGGCGACGCGGCGCAGAAGTTTCCCGGACAGCGCGGCGCCTGGATGCGGCTGCGCTTTGCGGCCGAGACCGTCGCAACCGCCGAGCCCGAGCCCGCGCGCGAACCCGCGACCCGTCAACTAGCGACGAATGCGTGAGCCATGGCATGACATCCTCATTGTCGACGACGAAGCGGACATCCGCGAGCTGGTCTCCGGCATCCTGCAGGACGAAGGCTATGTGACGCGCACCGCGCGCGACAGCGACGACGCGCTCGCCGCATGTCGCCAGCCGCCGGCCCAACCTGGTCTTCCTCGACATCTGGCTGCAGGGCAGCCGGCTCGACGGGCTGCAGCTGCTCGACGGCATGAAGCAGCAGCACCCGGAGCTGCCGGTGGTGATGATCTCCGGTCACGGCAACATCGAGACCGCGGTCGCCGCCATCAAGCAGGGCGCCTACGACTTCATCGAGAAGCCGTTCAAGGCCGACCGGCTGGTGCTGGTGGCGCAGCGCGCGCTCGAGACCTCGCGGCTCAAGCGCGAGGTCAAGGCGCTCAAGCAGTTGTCGCCCTCGACCGCTGGTCGGCAAGTCGTCGTCGATGAACCAGCTGCGCCAGACCGTCGAGAAGGTCTCGCCCACCAACAGCCGCATGCTGATCGTCGGTCCCGCCGGCGCCGGCAAGGAGCTGGCGGCGCGCGCCATCCACAGCCATTCGGCGCGCGCCAACGGACCGTTCATCGTCATCAACGCCGCCGCCATGATGCCCGAGCGCATGGAGCTCGAGCTGTTCGGCGTCGAGCAGCCGATCGACGGGCAGGGCCGCAAGGTCGGCGCGCTGGAGGAGGCGCACGGCGGCACGCTGTTCATCGACGAGATCGCCGACATGCCGCGCGAGACCCAGAACAAGATCCTGCGCGTGCTGGTCGAGCAGACCTTCCAGCGCGTCGGCGGCACCAACAAGGTGCAGGTCGACGTGCGCATCATCTCCTCGACCGGCCGCAACATCGAGGCCGAGATCGCCGCCGGCAAGTTCCGCGAGGATCTCTATCACCGCCTCTCGGTGGTGCCGATCCGGGTGCCGCCGCTGGCCGAGCGGCGCGAGGACATCCCGCACCTGATCGAATATTTCATGGACCAGATTTCGCAGGCGACCGGCCTGCCCAAGCGCCTGATCGGCGAGGACGCCATGGCGGTGCTGCAGTCGCACGACTGGCCCGGCAACGTGCGCCAGCTGCGCAACAACGTCGAGCGGCTGATGATCCTCGCCGGCGGCGATCCGGACGCGGTGATCAACGCCGACATGCTGCCGCAGGACGTCGGCTCGATGGTGCCGTCGATGCCGGGCGGCGACGGCGGCGAGCATCTGATGGGCCTGCCGCTGCGCGAGGCGCGCGAGGTGTTCGAGCGCGAATATCTGGTCGCCCAGATCAGCCGCTTCGGCGGCAACATCTCGCGCACCGCCGAGTTCGTCGGCATGGAGCGCTCGGCGCTGCACCGCAAGCTCAAGGCGCTGGGGATCGATTGAGGCGGCGTCCGCAACGCGGCTCATCGTTCGCCTTTGGGGAGACTCCAACGCAGATAGACCCGATGGAAGCCGTTTTCGATCGCACGATGCGTTTCGACAAACCCGATATGGGCGTACATCGACAAATTCTCCGTCATCATCACGTTGGTGTGGAGGCGCACTGCTGACAAGCCAAGACGATCGGCCTCGGCTGCAGCATGCTCGATCAGGCGGCGGCCCAAACCTTCACCCTGACGTTCCGGGTCGACGGCAATATTATCGATGAAGTACGCGTCCGCTTCCGGCCAGGCGATCATATAGCCGCTGACCTTTCCGGCCGTCTCGATGACGACGACACGCTGCGCGGCAATTTCGGCGCCAAAGTCGGCCACCATCGGCGCCGGCTCGCGTCCCATGCGCGGCAGATATTTGGCGTAAGCAGCGCGCGCGATTGCGCCGATCCGGTCAGCGTCGTCTGGCGTAGCTCCGCGGATGAGGGGCGTGTCGCGATGTGCAGCCCGCGCCATCTAAATCGGTTTCTGCTTGATCGGCCCGACGCCGGACACGTTCGAGATGAGCTTCGGCGAGCCGATGTACCAGATGGTGCCCACGCCTGACACTTTCGCGTCGAGCTCGTCGCTGGCGTTCACCGTCACGTCGCCCGATCCACTCACGATGACTTTCGCGCGTTTGGCCTTGAGCTCGGCCCCGTCGAATGAGCCGGAGCCGCTGATCGAGATCGTCAGGTCGTCGACCCGACCGGCGAGGTTGCCGGTGCCCGAACCGGAAATCGACGTCGACAGGGCGTCGCCGTCGAGCTTGGTCGCGTCGATGGTGCCTGAGCCGCTGACATCGAGTTCACGCAAGCTCGCTGACGGTGACCTTGTAGACCGGCCGCTTGCCGGAGAGGCTTTTTCCCTTCGCGACGGAGAGGTCGAGGGTACCGTCCTTGACCTCCGACGTGAACAGGGAGACAAGGTTGTCATCGGCCGTCACCGTCAGACTTTCGGTCCCGCTGCGCTCGATCACGAGATCGCCGCTGACGGAAAGCCGAATTGCCGTGAAGTTGTCGACCGGTCGAACCTCCGTCTTGAGGGTGCCCGAGCCTTTGATCGTCGGTCCATCGTCGCCCGCACTCACGCAGTCACCGGTGCAGGTGGACACGTCGCAAGCGGCGAGAATGAGGATGGTCAGAAAAACGGGAAGGTTCCGCAACATGGTATGAAGCTCGAGACTTGCAGTGTGTGGCATAGCCAGCGTCAATGGACACGAGCGGCATCAAGCTACGCCCTGCGGCCAACTAGAACGCAGGTCCGCCATCAAGTCCAGTAAGCCTTCGGATAGGGATTTCACTCGACCGCTCCGCGGTAGCGAGCAACCTCCACGACATGGACCGCGAGATTTGCGTTCTCAAGCCTTTGAAACCGAGCGTCCCGATCCTATGTGCTGGTCTCTCGCGTCAGCCGAGGAAGTCTCGCCATGCCCAAGCAAGTTGAGCTGTACTGTTCTTTTTGCGGCAAGAGCCAGCACGCTGTTGAAAAGCTGATTGCCGGGCCCAAGGTCTTCATCTGCAATGAATGCGTCGACGTTTGTATGGGGGTTCTGGGCGAGAATCGGGAATGGTGCGACAAGGAAATTGCAAACCTCAAACGCCTCCGCAGGCAAGCTCGCACCGACCAGCCCAAACAAGGCTCACCTGAGCAAGAGCAGCCGCATCGAAGGGCCGGCTGGTTTGCAAGACTGTGGCGATGACGGAGCGCCCGGCTGGTGCAGCGGCCCGGCGAACTCGCAGCTCGCGGGGCGACGCACGGCGGCCACACTCCGCAACAGCGGGTGCTGTCAGGGCAAGTTGTCTGGAGTTGCCGCCGTGCCCGCGCGGACGTCGAGCTCCGGCACGACGATCTCGCACACGAGCCCGTCCCTCCGCCAATCGAACCGCACTTCGCCTTTGAGTTGGTTGCGGATCATCCGCTCGATCACGCGTGTGCCGAAGCCTTGCCGCGTGGGCGGCTCGACCGGCGGACCGCCCAACTCCGTCCAGCGCAGGGCGATCTGTCCGTCCGCTGGAGCGCGACCACTCGACTTGAACGTGGCCCGTGGGCGCTGACAGCGCCCCGTACTTGACCGCATTGGTCGTCAGCTCGTGCACGGCCATCGCAATCGACTGGGCGGTCTCCGGCTCCAGCGTGAGGGTCGGCCCGTTGATCCGGGCGCGTTGCCCGCCTTCCTGGCAATAGGGCGAAAGCTCTTCCGCGACGAGGCTGCGGAGATCGGCGCCCGCCCAGCGCGATTGCGCGAGCAGCGCATGCGCATTTGCGAGCGCCTGGAGACGCCCCTCGATCGCCGTCTTGAGTGCGTCGGGCGTATCCCCTTTGGTGAGATGCACGGTCGCCTGCACCATGGCCAACAGGTTCTTGGACCGGTGGTCGACTTCGTGAGCGAGGAGGGTGATGCGTTCCTCCGACTGCTTGCGCTCCGTGATGTCGCGGGCGATTTTTGACGCGCCGACGATCCTGCCTTCGGCATTCCTGACCGGCGACACGGTCAGCGAAATCTCGACCAGGCTTCCGTTCTTGCGCTGGCGAGTGGTCTCATAATGGTCGACGCGCTCGCCGCGCCGAATGCGCTCGAGAATCTTCGTTTCCTCGGAATGCCGATCGGGAGGAATCAGAATCGTGATCGGCTTGCCGATGACCTCCTCGGCCGCGTAGCCGAACAGCCGCTCGGCTCCGCGGTTCCAACTGATGATGAGACCATTGAAGTCCTTGCTGACGATCGCGTCATCGGAAGACTCGATGATCGAGACGAGCCGCTGTCCGACCTGCTCGGCGTGCTTGCGCTCGGTGATATCCACCAGCATGTTCACCCCGCCGACGATTTCGCCTGCGGCGTCACGCAGCGGCGACGGGAATGCCATGAACGGCACGCGCGTGCCGTCAGGTCGCTCGGCCGCGGCTTCCATGCCGTTGATCGGTCGCCCTTCCCGCAACGCAATGGCCATGGGGCATTGATCGTGCGGCAGCGGTGTTCCGTCCGGCCAAAACAACCGCCACGAGCCGCACCATTGATCGCTGTCCAGCCTCGGCCGGCAGCCCCACAGGGCGGCGGCGGCTTCATTGTAGAACGTAATTCGCCCGGCGGCGTCGGTCGTATAGACGGCGGCGGGCAGGGCGTGCAGCAGCTCGTGGAGCCGCTTCTCGCTTTCCGCCTCCAGCGCCAGATTGCGTTGCGAACCAACGGCTCGAAGTCATTCTCGAGCAAGGCCGGTTCGGTTAGCACTAATGACATGGCACCGCTCGACAGGCTGCTGCGAGGTTCATGCGCCTGTCGCGACATGCGCCGCGCTTCTCGAATTTGCCAAATAAGCCAATGCGTCCTCGACGAGCCGATCCTGATTTCGTTCGCCCCTCCGAGCCATCTCGATAATGCGCCTGGCCAGCATGTCGCGGCTCGCAGCGGCATGAATGTCGTCGGCAAGGCCGCTGCCGGATGTCCTCACCGCTTGCCAGGCGGCATCGAACGCCGAGCTCAAGAGGAGCGTTGCCTCGGCATCAAAGCCGGCATCTCGAAGAAGCGGAACGACCGGCATTGGCGCCCCCTTTGGTAGGGCAGGTTTCTCAAGAGAGCGGCACGCTCTCCGTTTGAACGGCATCGCACTGCCCGCACACGTATGTGCGCAACTCGGTCCGCTCGACAGTGGGGTGGGCTTCGATGCCGAACAGCCGCGCCTGGGCGCCGCACCGCTCGCAATTGGGGCAAACGAGCACTTTGGCGGGTTTGGAGGCTGTCAATGGCATGTCTTGACCATAGGCGCGGTGAAGTGTTGTCAAGTAATACTTTCATAACACCGCAAGTTACTTAAAACTGTTCGATGTACACTTGTCTGCACTTACCACATCTTGATGGTTATACAGTCTTTGGGGTCACGGCTGCTGTGGCTAATTGTCGACAAATTACTGCCAAGACGCCATTGACTAACAAAGCGGTGATCACTAATTTATCTGAAACGCCTCGTGGAGGAGGAGGAATCACGATGTCGGAGCGATCACGCGAAGAGCGACTTCAAATCATGCTCACTCCCGAGGAGTTGACCGTGCTCGACGACTTCCGTTTCAAGAAGCGCATGCCCAGCCGGGCGGCGGCGGTGCGTGAGCTGCTCAGGCGCGGGCTGGCGGCTGAGGGATTTACGACGGCGGTCGTGGGGACCAAATCATCCGACTTCGGCGTCACCGGAAAGGCGTCGTCGGGACGCCGCTGATCGGCGCATGCCGGCAACGGGCTCGACGTCACGCAAGGCCGCGATTGCGGTGGCAGTAGAAAGCCTGCCCGATCCGGCTCTCTGCCGTTTTCCGGACCCGCCTCGTGGCTGAGCTTGCCGGCCGGCCATCGGCGCCTTCAGCGCAGCATCATGCAAATGAAGAGGGGTCGACCCCGACCACATCGGGGCGGTCGGGGTCTGCCCTTGCGCGGGAATGATGGCCTCGTGCTTCCCGTTCGGACGGCAAATCAAGCCCGAATTGGGCGGTAGTGTTCCGTATCCGAGCACATAAACTGTCTCTGTAGGGGGTCGGCGACGGGGGCCGGCATGCGTGCCCGCGGCGAGCGGCAGTCAGCCAAGGAGATGCGAAGATGGACAGGGTTCATTCACGCGATCAGGCATGCGCTCACGCGGCTCGGGGTGTTGACGGCGCACCCGTTCGCCTTCGGGATCGTCGGTGGCTACGCGCTCCTGTGGTTGTGGTTCCGTCCGAGCACGCTTCGACTGGCACGCCGTTGCCGTCCTTTCGACCTGGTTCATGACGCTCCTCATCCAGCGGGCGGAGCATCGCGACACGCAGGCAATCCACGCCAAGCTGGACGAGCTCCTGAGCGCCACCACCAATGCTCGCGCCGAGCTCAGCAGGCTGGACGAGGAAGAGCCGGAAGAGATCGAGCGAAGGAGAGGAGAGGAAAAGCCGGGAAGCTGAACGCCCAAGCTTCCGCCCGCTCTCGCGCCGCATGCAACTATCCGCCTGATCCCGAGTTGCCGTCATGCAGGCGTGCCGGACACAGAGCCTTGCCCCAAGGGGCCGCGTAATCATGTCGGACAGAAGCAAGGATATCGGCAATGGTCCACCATGCCCTCGGTGCCGCACCGAGATGAAGGACGTGGTGACGATCGCCCCGAATGCCGGGGACCCGGGTTTGATAGCGTATGAATGCCCGAAATGCGGGTACGTGACGAGCGAGCTTTATCATCCGCAGCAGACCCGCGCCCACTGAGCAGGCAAGGCCTGCGGATCATCGCCACGTCGACAGGATGGTTTCGGCGTCGGTCGTTTCGATCTGGACGCTGTAGCGGCGGTGATAGACCTCAAGCAGCGCATCGTGACCGGCGTCGGACGATGACGGCGAGCCCTGACGTTCCCGGGCCTGGTCGAAGGTGGGTCGACCCGTGAAGCCGTGGATGGCTATCGGATTTCAACACCTGGAATTGGCGGTGTTTCTCGAAGTCTATCCTCCCTTGGCGGAACTCGCTCCTCGATGATCACATCCCGCGTCCTGCGATCGTCGTTCAGATCGTCGCGCAGGTCGCGCCGACCAGCGCGCCCCTCGGTGCCGTCAACGCATCTCTCGGTGCATACGAGGCCCACACATTCTTTCGTGCATATCCGGTCCGCCTGGGCCGCCGGCGACAGCAGCGCCAGGCAAGCCAGTCCCGTTCCTGTCGCAAGGATGCGTCTGAGCTTCATCGGAATCTCCGAGGGTCCGTCCGCAGCGCCGGGCGTTCTTCCTGAGACGAACGCCCACTGCCGGGCTTCAATGATTGATTGCGCTTCTCTCTATGAGGCAACGCCTGATGTGTGACTTGGTTTCGACGGGTGCGCACGCGCAGTCACGTGCGACTGGAGCCCTTTCGCGGCGATTTTTCGCCCTCGGCTGCTTGGTCGCATCTCGATATCTCCCCTCTCTTCAGTTGGAACAAAGTTCCATCCTCCGAGTTGAGTCGCCGCCGAGTTTCTGTTTATCCATGGGTGGGGACATGCCTCGTTACTTTTTCGACCTCGTCGATGACAAGAAGATCTACGACAAGAAGGGCGTATCACTCCCGAACGAGAAAAAGGCGCGCGAATACGCCATTACGTTTGCGCGTGAGTTGATAGAGACCAAACCGGATCTCATGGGGGAATCGTGGCGAGCGTGGTCGGTCCACGTCTGCAACGGCAAATTTGATCGTATCCTGAAAATCCCGTTTTCGGATGTTCTCGACCTCAACGCGGATCAGTCTTTGTGCTCGTCGGATCCACGGCCCGAAATTTGATGACGCGCCGCATCGGTTATTTCGTCGGCTTTGGCGGTTCGCTGTAGGTTCACGAGCTGTGTCTTGAAAAGCTCCGTTCCGTTCTCGTCCGTGACGGAGATCGCCATATGGTCGATCTCGTTCGATGATCGGTTGCGCCCCAATTCCGCGGCAAGAGCGAAGGCGAACGCTTTCGCTTCCTCGATCGTCCCGCAGCGGGTCGGTCGATCGTCTTTGATCGGCGTTCCATTGGTCAGATGAAAGAAGAAGTCCGGCATCCTCGCTACTCTCTCAACTCGTTCGCAGCGTTGATCACGACTCCTCCCAAGCGTCGAAGGCCGCCAACAGAGGCGGCCTTCGACCAAACGGTGCGACTCGACTCAGCGTTACCGCTGTGTGCCGGGGGCTTCGGGTCAGTGTCGTCCTGCTTCTTCGTCCCGCTGTCGGTATCGGTGACGCCGCTGCCGGCCCTGCCAGCCGCCCCTCCGCCAGCACCGGCCGGCTCTCTCGCCGGCGCTCTTGGGGCGGCCGAGCCGGTCGTACCCTTGGCGCCCGGCGCCGGCGTCATCTTGTCTTGGTCGGTGGCGCCCGGTTTCATGGTGCCGCTGTTGGTGTCGGTTTGCGCGTACACCGGCGCGGCGAGCATCAGCGCGGCGAGCGACAGGCCAACGGTCAGAGACTTTCTCATCATTCTGTTCTCCAATCTGGATCGTTCCCGTGTGCATGGAAAACGCTCAAAGACCGATCCCGGTTCCTCCGATCATCGGCCTCCGGGCATTCGACCATTGTGTGATGGCCGGCACACCGCCGTGGGCGGCGGCGCGCCTACGCTTGCGACCATCGATCGGATAGCTGTTCGGCAAACGGATTGAGCGGACCATGAAAAGCGTCACCAAGTCGGTTGATCGTCCCAACGAGCGGTGGACCATGACCGACTCGAAGGGCTCCTTGCGTTGGTGGGCATACCCTGTCCTTGTCGTCGGTTTCCTTGTGGGTTTTCCCATCGCAATCGTCGTGGTGATGGCAGTTACGCGATATCTCTTGCTGCCCTCGGTGCCGATCTTGCACTGGCCGTTCCGTGACGAAGCTCCGGCGGACGCGAGACCGTGCAATCCTGAGCTCTTTCTCTGTGCGGCGGCCGCTTCAGGCCGGCGTCAGTAGAAAAAATCTCCACGAAGCGGAGCCGTCGAGACTTGGCGCGTCTGTCGGGCAGCGTACAGACGCGATCCGAAGCCCTCCGTCCGTGACCTGAAGCTCATCTTCTATTTCAGGCGGTTCCGCAGCCGTCCCAGCTTGTCATCTGAAATCGACGCATGGGTGCATGCGAAAAGAAACTGACCGCCCGAAGCTCGGACGGTCAGTCGCCACTCGACGGTTTCTGCGCCGATCAGCTCCAGTAGGGCGGCACCTTGTAGTAGTCGTAGACCTTGCGACCCTGGTCGCGGTCCCAACTCCATTCGGTCTCGCCGTATTTCGGGGCACCTTTCAACTCCTCGTCGGAGATGTTCACCTCGTAGCCGCCGAGCCGCTCGCTGTAGGTCAGCCGCGCCCACGGAACGGGGTAGTGATCGTGGCCGAGGCCGAGGAAACCGCCGAAGCTCATGACCGCATACGCGACCTTGCCGCTGCGCTTGTCGAGCATCACGCGCTCGATCTCGCCGATCTTGTCGCCATTCGAGCGATAGACATCGGTGCCTTCGACCTTGTCGCTGCCGATGAGATCATGGGTCTCTCGACGTTCGTGACTTCCAGTCATCGATGTTGCCGTTGCCATGTGAGCGTTCTCCTCTGGTCGCGCGATATGTTCGCGCCTGTAGACCAAAAGTCCCGAAGGCGCGCCCGGTTCCCGCGGCCGATTGGCGACCAGGTGCCCGCCGACGCTCAGGCCTAGACGTCCTGGCGACGCAGGCTGGCCGCATCGAGCCGCGCCGTGGCGGCGAGCCGTGACATCGTCGGCCTCATCGTTCGACGCCGGCCATCCGGCTCGGCTTGCAACCTTATCTCGATTGAGGAATTGACCACTCGGGCCCACGCGAGGATAGCGCCATGGACGAGCACACGATCAAAGGCTCCGCGAAGGAGATCGGCGGCAAGGTGGAAGAGACCGTAGGTCGCGCCACCGGCAGTGCCAAGATGGAAGCCCGCGGCGTGCTCCATCAGGCCGAAGGCAAGGCGGAGAAAACGTTCGGAGAGGCTCGCGACACGGTGTCGAGCACCGCTTCCGCCGCGGGAGAGCAGGCGTCCCGCGCGGCGCATGTCGGGCGCAGCACGATCGCAGACTATCCGGTCACATCGGTCGTCGTGACCTTTACGCTTGGCCTGTTCGTGGGCGGGATGATGTTCGGCGGCAAATGACACGAGGCCGCCAACTGCGGCCGCCCCTGATCGGCCGTCTCAAGCAGTCCGCCAAGAAGCCCGCGCTTTAAGTAATGGAATCTCGGTTCGACTACCACTGAAAACCGAATTCGGCATTGCGAAAATCAAGTCCGGATGCCGTGCGGGACGCCGCTGGATGCGACGTCATGAGCGTGCCAGCGCGGCGTCGCGTTTGTCGGGTACCGTACAAACTCAAGACGTTTCACGCAGTTTGTCGGTACGGTCCGTCCACTTGATCAAAGCCAACGATTGCTCGAGACTGTCGGGTCGAAGATTGCGCGCCGCTACCGGGTGCCGACAAAAAACCCAGGTCCGCGACAGCGGACCTGGGTCGAGAGTCATGATGCTCGTTGCGCGCTGGCCTTGAGGGAGGTCCGCAGACCAACGCAGCTCGAACAACGTTGACGCTCCAGACGGTTCCTTACCGCGGGCTGTTTGGTAACGCCGCCCAGCTTATCGCCCCTTCGACAGCGCATTCGTTCTCGCCGGCGAAGGTCTCGGCAAGCGTCGCCCCGCCGCTATGTCGGATACCGTACAGACAAAGCCCGGCGAGCTCTCGCTCGCGTCGTTTCCACACCACGCGTCTTGCCCAGCACTCGCGCGCTCGCAGGTTTTGCATCTTCAACCGAGCTTCGAGGACGGAGGTAGGGCATTGAATCGCAGAACTGAACGAACCGCTTGCGAATTTGGGAACTCCGCGAGCCGTCTCGCGTTGAGTGGTGCATTTCACCTCCGGAGGATGGCAATGGCTAAAGAACCCAAGAAGCTCGATGATCTCTTTCACGACACTCTCAAAGACATCTATTTCGCCGAAAAGAAAATTCTCACCGCTCTCCCCAAGATGGCCAAGGCTGCCCAGTCGGAAGACCTCCGTGCCGCTTTCGAGAAGCATCACACCGAGACCGAAGGGCAGGTGGAGCGGCTCGAGCAGGTGTTCGAGCTGATCGGCAAGAAGGCTCAGGGCAAGACCTGCGACGCCATCATCGGGCTCGTCGAGGAAGGCCAGGAGATCATGAAGGAATACAAAGGCTCGCCCGCGATCGATGCGGGGCTGCTGGCCGGCGCGCAGGCGGTCGAGCACTACGAGATATCCCGCTACGGCACGCTGAAGACCTGGGCCGGCGAGCTCGGCATGAACGACGCCGTAAAGCTGCTGGATGCGACCCTGCAGGAAGAGAAGAAGACGGATGCGGCGCTCACCAGGATCGCCGAAACCGTGGTGAACCAGGAAGCCGAGTAAACAAGCCATCCGTGTGTGTGAGGATGCAACAGGAGATATTGATGGACGTTTCGACTCAAGCCGGCCCGACCACCATCGTCGATGTGCAGACGACCGGGGTCTCGTGGCCTGCGATTGCGGCCGGCGCGGTGGCCGCCGCCGCGTTGACGCTGGCGCTGGTGGCCTTCGGGGCCGGGTTGGGCCTGTCGGCGATATCGCCGTGGAGCGACAGCGGGGTATCCGCCTCCACCTTCAAGACCGGCACCGGTATCTATCTCGTGGTCGTTGCGGTCATGGCGTCGGCCGTGGGCGGCTATCTGGCCGCGCGGCTGCGAACAAGATGGGTGGGCGTGCACACCAACGAGGTGTTCTTTCGGGATACGGCGCATGGCTTTCTGGCCTGGGCCTTCGCGACGGTGATAAGCGCGAGCGTCCTCGGGGCCGCCACGACGCACATCGCGAGCGGCGCGGCTGCCGGGCTCGGCGGAGCGGCAGCGCAAGCCGCGCAAGCGGTCAATCCGGCGGAGATCTACGTCGACAAGCTCTTCCGTGCGGACACCGCGGCACCCGCGGCAACGCCGGCCGGAGCGGCTGCGGCAACGGCCGGGGCTCCCGACCCGGCGCGCGCCGAAGTGCTACGGCTGTGGACCGCGAGCTTCCGCACCAGCCAGGAGCTGAGCGCGCCGGACCGGGCCTATGTGGCGCGGCTGATCGCGGCTCGCACCGGCATGAGCCCGGCGGATGCCGAGAAGCGCCTCACCGAAATCACCACCGAGGCCAAGGACGCGGCGGATCGGGCACGAAAGGGTGCGGCAAAGCTGTGCTTGTGGCTCACCGCCTCGTTGCTGTTCGGCGCGTTCGCCGCCAGCCTCGCCGCCGTGGAAGGCGGGCAGCTGCGCGACGGTACCTGGAACGATCGCGTCCTCGTTCCGAGGCCGGTTTAAATCTCCAGCAAAATGTGAGGAGCACGCAATGGGCAGAGCACTTCTTCTTTGGCTGATCGGCATCCCGATTCCGATCATCATCCTGCTCGCATTGTTCATGCGGTGAAGGTGGATGGCCGCAATGAAAGCTGCCTGTCAGCGGCGAGGCACGTCCTTGCCGCTGACAGAAGCGCGAACCGGGACACAGGGAAGAAACCTCCGGCGGAAAAAAGCAAATGGCAACGATTGCGCTGATCTGCGGCGTCTGCGGTGTGACGCTCTTCAGACACCCTACGATGCGGGGCCAACGGGTCGTCTGTTACTCCTGCCAGAAAGTGCGCAAGAACGAGGCGCGCCGAAAGCAGCGGGAAGCCGAGGGGGCAGGCAAGCTGCTGTCCGAGGACGAACGTTCGTAGGACGCCTTTCTCACGCCGGCAGGGTGATTTCGCACACGAGTCCTTCAGCGCGCCAGTCGAAGCGTATTTCGCCCTTCAATTGATCTCGAATCATGCGGTCCATCACGCGCGTGCCGAAGCCCCGACGCGTGGGCGGCTTGACCGGCGGGCCGCCGGTCTCGGTCCAGCGGAGGACGAGGCGTCCGTCTGATGCACGCCACCACTCGACTTGAACGTGGCCGTCGGGGACCGATAGCGCCCCGTACTTGGCCGCGTTGGTCGCGAGCTCATGCAGGGTCACCGCAATCGTCTGGGCCAAGTTCGTGTCCAGCAACAGATTTGGGCCGTCGATCCGCGCGCGTGTCTCTCCCTTCTTGGCAGTAGGCGGCCAGCTCGTCCGTGACCACACTGTGAAGCTCGGCTCCAGTCCAGCGAGATTCCACGAACAACCTGTGGACGTTCGCGAGCGCCTGAATGCGTCCCTCGATTGCATGCTTGAGGCCGTCGGGCGTGTCGGACTGCGTGAGATGCACCGTCGCCTGAACGGTCGCCAGGACGTTCTTGGCGCGGTGCTCGGCCTCGCGGGCAAGAATAGCGATTTGCGCCTCGTTACGCTTTCGCTCGGTAATGTCCCGCGCGATTTTTGACGCGCCGATGATTTTGCCTTCCGCATTCTTGACCGGCGAAACAGTCAGCGAAATATCGACCCGGCTTCCATCCTTGCGTATCCGAACGGTTTCATAGTGCTCGATGCGCTCGCCGCGCCGGATACGTTCGAGGATCGTGGGCTCCTCCTCATGCCGGTCCGGCGGTATCAGAATCGTGACCGGCTTGCCGATCACTTCCTCGGCCGTGTAGCCGAAGATTCGCTCCGCGCCCTTGTTCCACGTTGTGATGATGCCGTTGAGGTCCTTGCTGACGATCGCGTCATCGGAGGACTCGACGATGGCGGCAACTCCTTGCGTGGCGTTCAGGGCCAGCAGCGTCTGGTAAGCCGCCGCCGCGAAGGTGCCGAGGTTGGTCATCACGCGCAGGTCTTCCGAGTCGAAGCGGCGACTCGCGTCATGGGCGACGACCCAGATCGTGCCGACGGCCTCACCCTTGATGTAAAAAGGAATCAGCAATCCTTCCTCGAGAACGGGCTTGACGTCGGCCCAGTAGGGAAAGTCGCGTTCGGGGCGTGAGCATATCAGCGCGACGTTGCGGTCAAGGACCGTACCGCACGGGCCGAAGTCGCGCGGCGTTCCCCCGTCGACGTGCGGTTTCCACCGTCCGGCAATGGCGCGCCAGTGGAAGCGTGCCCTTTGGTCGCCATCTTCCAGGAGACTGAGTCCGGCCGAGTGCGCGCGGCACAGGACCAGGGCGGTGTCCGCGAGCTTCTGCAAGATATTCCCGGGGGAGGCCGCCATTTCCTGCGCCAAAGCAACCAGGGCGCGGTTCTCAGCCTCGTAGTCGGGAGCACGCGACGGTCGCCGGCTCAACTCAGCCGTGGAGAGCATCGACGACAATCGCGGTCTGTCGACTGTTTCAGCCACGGTCGCATCGTATTGCCTACCCGGCCGCTCGGTGTCGAGTCCAGGGTCTACATATGACATAGCGGTCTCCGAACAATCCGACCTGGCCGTCTCCGGATGGGAAAGAGCATGAAGCCTAGCACAACGGGGGCGGGACCCCGCAATGCTCCCGGTTTGCGTCCTCGCGCAGGCTAATGGTGCGAGACCGACGCACGACCGGCGGTTTCGCTTTTCGCCCACCCGGCGGGGGCCTGCAACGGCGATCGGAGTGTCGGGCAGCCGACACAATGGCAGCGCGGCGCGCGGCGCAGGGGTGGGAGCGCACGTGGAGCGGCTTCAAGGAGTCCAATATTGAACAGACAAGACGCTCGAAGAAGCACCACAGCTTCGTCCCATCGCCGGCAACGGCTCGGCTCGCCAGGCGTCGGTGACTGAGAGACAGCCCTCCCGCTGGTGCTCTCTCAAGGAGCGTGTCATGGCCACGCTGAGTTACACCTGCCCAAGAACCCAACAGCGCGCGTCCACTGGCCTCAACGCCGACGTCGAGAGCCTCCGCGCGTCGTGGACGAAAACGCTGAGCATCCATTGTTCGCTCTGCGGCGAGGTGCACGAGCTTTCGGTCCGGGAAACATACACTGACGGCATCCTCCGGGACGCCTGCGATGCCTTCCGCCGTGCATAGGGCGCTGGATTCCTGCGGCAGACTCTGAGCGTTCCGCGACCCTGATCGCATCGTCGATCAGGGTCGCCGCGGGCCGACGCCAATGTCTGCTGCAGACCGTCCCGCCGGGCAGCGTCCCGGTGTCGCGCGACGCGCAAATCCGGCTCTCAACAGGCGACCTGAATCCAGCTTTCGTTCCGCAGCACGGTGCGGGCTCTATCTCGTCCGCGGGAAGGTATGGAACGTAGTGGCCTTCATCTTTGTTGATGAGAGTATTCGGAGGACGAATCCCATGCGCATCGCTCTTGCCGCGGTTTATCTAGCCTTCTGTGCCGGAATTGCCTTTGCGCAAACCCAGCCGGGCGGCAAACAGCCGACAGATTCCCCACTCAGCACGGGGCGCTCGGTTTCTCCCGAGACCAAGGGTCAGATGCAGCCGCAAGGGCTCACCGGCCCGATCGACACCACATCGGGAGGCGCTCCGGCGGAAAGTCCGCAAGGGGAGACCCCCGGTGTGCAGGCTGCTCCCGACGGTTCGTCGAAGACCATCGTCGAACCAAAAAAGTAGCCAGGAGATCGACGGAACGACCCTTTGGTGTGCGCTTCCATGTCATGGGAAGTACGATACGGCAGACGCGAACCACTTTGACTGTCGGCGATCAAGCACGCACGCTTCGGCCATCGCCGGCAACGCCCCTGCCAGGCGCCGATGACTGAGAGAGCCGCTCCGCGCTCCCGCCTGTGCTGCAGGAATGCGGACATGCCTCGATTCTACTTTTATCTCAAAGAATCCGGTCGGATGGTCAGCGACCAGGAAGGTCTCGAGCTTTCGAGTACCGAAGTCGCCAGAGCGGAGGCGATGGACGCGGCGCGCGAGATTTTGGCGCAGTTCGTCAGGAGCGGCGAGGATCTGGATGTGGAGTCTCTCATCGTCACCGATGAAGATGGTCACCCGATCATGTCGCTGTCTCTGAAGGATGTACTCCTCAAAAGTCTGAAGAAGACCAAGGACCGATGATGCGGCTTAGCCCGTGAGGAGCCGCGGGTAGCGCACAAGTCGCGAGCGGGCATTGACCTCCGGGTTTTGCGGGGGAGGGTCTTGCCCCGGGGTCGGCGTGGGGTCTCCGAACGGCTGTTGCGGTTCGTACGTGGGATCGCCGGCCGGATCGTGCATCGGTTTGTCCGGCGGGTCCTTGAGGGGCGGGGAGGGCGGATCGTGCATAGGCTCGGGTTGCTTCGGCCCTTTGGGATCCTTCGGTTCGGTCGGCACGAATGGTGTCCTTTCCTGCCCCCAGGGTTCAATGCATCGCCACAAGCCGCACGTTGAATTGCGTCGTTACCCTGTTGGCTACCTCGACAGCGGCGGCGCCGGCGCCACCTCTTCCTTCACCTCATCAGGGACCAGGGTTGGGCTCTCCTGCGGATAGAGCAGCCGCATGGCCCTGACCACTTCCTTGTCGTCGAAGATGTCCAGCAATGCGCCGAGCGTCTTTTCCGCATTGCGGGGGCCCGGCTCGAGATAGTCGGCGAGCACCGCTTGGGCCTGTCGCACCGCCTCCATCAGGGTGGTTACTTGGTCTTTCATCACACTACACTCACGCAACGCTCCCACTGGGGAGGAACGTTTGATCGGCCGCTTTGGTTGCTCGTTGGTGTGGGCGAATGCCTTCTGGCGAATGCGACCTGTGGAACAAAACGAAGGGGCGCAGCAGAAGGGACCTTCGGCACCCTTGCGCGAAAGGCTGGGACCGGCCGGCGTGAATGGAAAAGGCCCCGCCGAAGCGGGGCCTGTTTGCTCGCCGAAAGCAGTGTTACCGGGGAGCTGCTTCAGGCTGCGGCGCTGTTCCGCCCGGATTTGGCGGCAGGGCAGGAGCACGGTCGCCGCGGCCTATCGTCGTGTCAGGTGCGGTGCCGGCGGTCCGGTGGTCGCCCATCATGGTGTACGCCAAGGCCGCCACGACCAGAACGGCAAGGACGACGAGGACTGGAACGGTCCAAGCAGGCCTGTCGTCGACGCGTCTCGTCCCGTAGGGGTCTCGATCGAGGTCTCGGGGGTCGCTCATAGGTGTGCCTCTTCTCTTGGCTGTTTCGGTAAACGCCAACGCACCTGAGCGTGTCGAGTTCCGGTCGCGATGTTTCGTTGCGCCACGCCTTCGATCAATGGCGCGTCGTTCCTTCGGGGACCTCCGAGAACGGCAGCGCCAGAACCTGCTTGCCCCTGTTGATCCTTTACCAATATGGTCCAAGCTGACCATCTCATGCCGAGTATCCCGGTGCTGTTGAGCATCAACTCCCGCGCCACCGCCAAGGCGTGGCTTGTGGCCGCGTGCTTGGTCGAGGAGCACGGTGCCATAGGGATCGGTGACGCGTCGCTTATGGGACAGATGAAAAAATAGCTGGGCATTCGAGCCTCCAGAAGAAGGCGAACCCGCAAAGTGATCAGTCGTTCCTAAGCCGCGCACCGAACATTACGACGCTGCGAGTTTGACGCCAATGGTTTCGGGAAGGGTTTCATGATGGATGATCTGGTAACACTCACAAGCAGCTTCTTCCAGGCGACGCCCGGTCGAGGATCATGATCCGGCCGCGCCGATACCTGGATGAGTCCCGCCTCCTGAAGCGCGCCGGCGACCAGCGTGACGGTGGTGCGGCGTAGTCCGAGCATCTGTGACAGAAACTCTTGGGTCAGGGGAGCGTGGCGGAATCAATTCGATCTTGCGTCTGCAGCAACCAGCGGGCCAACCGCGCCTCCGCGCTATGAACGGTGTTGCATGCGGCGATCTGCTGCGCTTCGACCCAAAGCACCTCCGATGTATCGTGTGATGATGTCCTTGATGGCTTGGCTTTGAGCGACTGCGCGTTCAAACACATCGGCGGAGATATAAGAGAACTTGCCGGCTACCTGAACGACGGCGCGTGTGAATGACCGTCGTTTTCCCAATCCGCGGTGCAATCCGACCGCCCCCTCGCGTCCGATCGATGCGGCCTCTATGCCGCCGCCCTCTTGCGTGACCACGACGAGCGAAATCATGCCCGTTTGCGGGAAGTAGATTTGGTCGACCGGCTCCCCGACCTCCTGGACAATCGCTCCTTGCTTGAAGGTCGATGTCCGAAGCTCCGATTCAAAAAGCGAAAAAGCTTGCGGGGGCATGGCCGCGAGCAGCCGGTTCCGGAGGTGTCCGTTGGATTGAGTCTGTGCCACAGATTCCCTCCGGCTAGGGAGGAAAGGATTTATGACTTGGGTCGATGGTTTTTCGCTTGAACGACAGCGGCGCCGGCACTTCTTAGGGCCTTCGAGCCGGAATGTCGGTAAGGTACATGACCGTGGTGGGAAGCGCTCGTTACGTGTATGTCTTGGGAAGGTGAAAAGCGATGCGACTTCTAACTAATTGATAACATTCACAAGACTCTTCCATGAGACCCCGTCGGTCGGTGATCGTGACTTGTCCTCGAGCCGGCTCGATCACGCCTGCACGTTGTAACTCCCTGACCGCCTGCGTGATCGATGGCCTTTGGACACCCAACATTTCGGCGAGCAGGTTTTGGGTGATCGCAAGCGTGTCATCGTCGCTGCGGTCACGCATCATGAGCAGCCAACGTGCCAGCCGCTCCTTGAGATTGTGCGCTCCGTTGCAGGCCACCGACACCATGACCTGTTCGAGAAAGGCATGGACGTACGCGAACATGAGACTTCGGAAGGAGGGCATTGACTGCATGGCCCGCGCAAACGCGGCGCGCGACATCTTTGCGGCGGTCCCCGGGATTTGGACGAGAAGTTGGATGGAGGAGCTCTTGGCACCAAAGACGGCTTGCACACCTGTACACCCCTCTCTCCCGATCGTTGCCATCTCGATGACGCTGCCATCCGCATAGACCGCCAGCACCGAGACGACTCCGCTGTCGGGGAAGAATACATGGTCGAGCGAGCTGTCGGCGTCCATCAGGACCACCTCGCGTTGACAGCGAATGTGCTCGAGCTCCGGCATAAGCCGCTTGAGATTGCGGGCGGGCAGGGCGAGCAAAAGCCGATTGCGCGGGCCAATTTGACATGTCGTTCATATCCTTAAACCTCGCCCGGATCGCGTTGGTTCCGGGCGAAAGCGCGGTCGATCCGACTTTGCGGCCGCGGGCCACCTAGCGGCGGCTTCGCTCGAACGCTGTACTGAAGCGGCCAGGGCGCCTCGGAATCTGCGCGGCGTGTCTATGTTCGCCATCCGACATTTCGGAGTTCAAAGAGCACACGCGCCGCCCTCAAGAAGCTCCGCTGCCGCAACATCGGGGGCCTTCCTTCGTTCTGCGGTGGCAGTCGAAGAATCTACCATCCCGCCCGTGCGAAGAAACGTTTCCTGATCCGAGTAGGCCGCTTACGAGTTTTGGTAGTCATAGCGAGAGAAATAAAATTGATCGAACGCGGGTTTACGACGAAATCGGTTGTGGAACTTTCCTTCTCCTCGCAGGTTGTCGCGTCGCACTTCTCTAAAAAGCGCGATCGCACTTCCCTAAAATGCGCGAACGAACGCGATAGGTGACAGCGATAGTGCGTGAGCGAGCACCGCAAACTGCGCCCCCAAACGTCCTTTCGCGCTCGTCTGATCCCGGAGGATCGTCAATGTTTGGTAATGGATATTCCCGCGCAGGCGGCGAAGTCGAACGGCGCTGCGGTCGATCGAGCAGCTCTTGCAGCGTGACGGCGGCCGCGGTCCGGAGCAGGCGGTGCCACCGACCAGATCGCGGAGACCGTTGCTTCGGTGTTGAACGGCATCGCCGAGCGGTTTCGCGGGGGCGCGGGCTCGATGAGCGACGAAGCGTCGAAATTCGGCACCGAGGCGGCCCGGCTCGGGGGCGATCCTGCCTTGCGCCGCGTGTCGAAGGAGGTCGCGCAGCGACCGCTGGTCACGCTGGGCGTCGCGATTGCTGTCGGGCTCCTGGTGGGACTTGCCGAGCCACCGACGCTGACTGCGCCATTCGGCGTCAACTCTGGATCCCAGGGCACGCTTCGAACAACAAGGAGTTTACGATGAATGAAGACCGCGTAATGGGTACAGCAAGAAATCTCGGCGGCAAGGTGCAAGACGGTGTCGGCCGCGTCACCGGCGACACCAAAACCGAAGTCGAAGGGATCATGAACCAGGCGGCAGGTGCAGCCCAGGATCTCTACGGTCAGGCCAAGGATAGCGCCACGGACGCTGCCAAAGCAGTGCGCCAGGGCGCCGTGGATGCCGAAGACTACATCCGTCAAACCATCGAGAAACGGCCTTATACCGTGGCGTTCGCCGCGCTTTGCGTGGGATGGTTGGTCGGTCGCATGGGCCGCCGCGACTAACGGCTGCGCCGGCCACATTCGCACAACGAAGGAGTTCGTCATGTCCCTTGGAACGATCCTGCTCATTATCCTGATCATCGTGCTCCTGGGCGGTTTCAGCGGCCTTGGAGGCGGCCCCTTTTACGGTACCGGCTACTACGGCGGCGGTGGGCTGGGCCTCGTGATCGTCATCCTCTTGATCCTCGTCTTGCTCGGCAAGCTGTGATGAGAGGTACTCGAGCGATTCTCGTGCCGGATGCTCGCGTCGTCAGGAGATAGACATGCTGAGCGCATGTGCTGGCCAGCATGCGGGTAATCGAGGCTTGGCGAGGACGCGACATAGCGGGACGCCAAAAAACCCCAGGCCCGCCGAACGGGCCTGGGGCGCTCAGCTTCCGCCGAGCAGGGTGGCGTGAGGCAGTCACCGTTGCCGCGGCTGATCATCCGCCACGAGGGTGCGAGAAATCACCCAGCCGGTTCGACTCGGCGGCCGATTGCTCATGCCTTCTTTTTGGTGGGCGGCCGGGTTGCCTCGGCGGGTACCCATGCCCTCGTGGTTGGGTCGATCTTATATCCGGCGGGCGTTCGTAAGCTCCTCCTTGGTGGTATCCATCACAAGGTAGGTCTTGTTGTTCTTCGTGGTCATTTTCACCGCCGTCGGTGACACGGCGACGTCTTTGGCGCCGAGGCCCACAAACCCGCCAACGGCCAAGATCAACACGGCGACTTTGCCGTCCTTGTCGATCAACACGTCCGCGATGGTGCCGACCTTTTTGTCGTTCGGGTCGTAGACGGTCTGCTTGTACCAATCCGTGACCGTCATTACGCCCTGCGGGACGCTGGTAACAATCTTGCCTTGAGCAAATGAAGGCGCGCTGAGGGCAATACATATTGCGGCCGCCAGAGAAAGTGCCTTGAGCATGGAAACCTCCTGGAAGGCTGCAATGACTTCGATCAAACAACCAGTCCCTGGTAAATCGGTTCCATCGTCCGAACTCGACGTTCGGCTGCAGGAAAGGCGGCCCACCGAACACTGCTATGGCTTCATCTCGCCAAGAAGGCGTGGACGATCGAACGAGCTGTCTGTCGCGTACCGTACAGACTGAGCATCGTCTGTGGCTCTTGCGGCACTGCACGCGAACGCAGCCTTCCAATGCCTTTCGATCAGACCCATCGAGGTCTCTAGCGGGGGTTTCGGCCGAGCCGGCTATGAATTCGGTCGCGGCGACTGCCGCGTGACCGGTAGCGACCACAAGCTGGTGAAGATCGCTGACGATGTCGCCCGCGGCGTCGAGGCCTTCCGCGACCGTCTCCTGGTGCGCGTCGACCTTGAGGTTACCCATCTCCGTGCAATCGGCCCCTAGGCTGGTCGCGGACTCGGAACGGACGTCGCATCCGAGCGCCGGATACAGAACATCCAGCTCGAAGACAGCGCCGCCCTCGACCGTCACCGTCACCACGCCATCTTCACTGCACGCAACGCGCACGGGTCTGCCGGCCGCTCGATGTCGGCTTGTGTCAGCGTCTGTCGCATCTGCGCACCCGCAGGCTTCTGCCCGTCTCGAAGCAGGACCTGCCGCGAATACGATCTCAAGAACAGCGCCTGGCCGGCTTCATCGGCCGCCCCAGAGCCCCCGATGCGGCGATCCATCGCTTCGAAGCCATCGCAGATCAGCAGGAAGAAGTCGAATCGCTCGCCGTAGACCGCCGCATCGAGCCCTTCGATATCGGGGCTTTCGTCGACCAGACCGGTCGCGAGCAACACCGTCCGCGCCGCAACCTCCTTGCCGTGCCATTGCGCGAGGAAGCCGCGCCGCGCTGTTCGCTGCAGTGTGATGACGCGGCCATGCTCCATGGCAGCCGAGGAGGGCCTGGTCACGGAGCCGGGCCAGCAGATCAGGCCCAGGGCGATGCCCTTGAAACCCGGATAGTTATGGCTCGCGGGGATAGAGGGCGGCCCGACTTCGCGCCCTCATCGACGAGCAGCGCCGCGCGCCGATAGCGCGCCAGGTAAATGGCGGCGGTCAGGCCAGCAGGCCCGCCTCCTACAACCAGACAATCCAGCATCGGGTAAGGTTTCCTTGGGGCACCTTGCACGAATGCCGGTGCTGGCACCTTCGTTCCCGGCCCTTGGTCAGCTCGGCCAGGTCTTGGGAACTCACAGACGGGCAGGGCCGTTGAACTGCATCGCGCACCTGTGCCGGTCAGAAAGCCAAGTCGAATGACGCTGCTGGAAAGCATCAAGAGATCGGCGGAGCGGATCACCGGGTGGCGGCGGCCATCCGAAGAAGAGTTGGCCGCGTTGCTTCGAACGCGAAAACCCGCGACCTTGCGCTTCCATGATGACGGCTCGATCCCCAATCGTCCGCACTGGCCGCTCGTCGTCTACCGGAACGCGGTCCAGTTGCCGAAGGCGGCTCGATCCCGCCGCCGTGTTCGAAACTGTGTTTGAGAAGCAACGGGTGGGGCGATACCTGGCGCGGGGACTTTACGATTACCTGCATTATCATTCACGTATCCACGAGGTGCTCGGCGTGGCCCGCGGCAGCGCGAAAGTCCGTTTCGGCGGAAAGAAGGGCCGCACGCTTGAGATCAAGGCAGGCGACACGGTGATCCTTCCGGCCGAAACCGGCCATCAGTGTCTCGCCGCCAGCAAGAGCTTCATGGCGGTGGGCGCTATCCGCCTTCCGGCACCTATGACGAATGCGGGCCGACAGCGGAAGAGCACGACCGTGGCGTCAGGACCGTGCGGAAGGTCGCGCGGCCCCGGAAAGGATCGCTGTTCGGCTCCAAGGGGCCCGCTCCTGGAAGTCTGGAAAGCAAAACGTTGAAGTGGCGCCGTCATCGGCGTGCGATTCGACGTACTGCGCCGGCCAGCGCAGGATCTGCGCGTGCACCTGCCGCGCGGCGCTAATTCTCAATGGTATCGGCAAAGGCTCGCGCGAAACGCACCGCCAGCGCCCTCGCATGGATCTGAGTTCATCGTCGGTTTTCGGGCGGATCTCGTGTTCTTGACGGTGACTTCCACCACGAGCTTTCCGCCACCCACATCCTGCTCGGACCAGGTGATCTTTGCTCGCACGTGCTCTTCGTTGAGAGGCGCCATTTCGATGTTCACGCCTTTTACCACAGCCGCTCTCCTCTGATGTCGGGAGCTGAACCACGT
>CAVPTV010000006.1:0-75125 GCA_963708765.1 uncultured Alphaproteobacteria bacterium
TAGCGCTCGGCGCGCCTGCGCGGCGGCTTCGAGCGCGGCGAGGCGCCGCGCGCCGGCGTCGATGCGACGGAGATCGGCGGCATAGCGGCCGCCAGCATCGAGGCCGTCGACCGGCACGTGTACTCCGGGCCGCGGCGTGCAACGCGAACAGCCCTGCTCGATGCGCTCGAGCTCGTGCGGATCGTGGTCCGCCGGGCGCAGTGCAGCTTCGAGATGCCCGCGCGCCTCCTCGAGCGCGCGCAGCGCGGCGTCGAGCGCCTTGACCGCCGGCTCGATCAGCGCCGGCGCCTGCGCTGAGCGGCGCTCGAGCCGCCGCATCGCCGCCGACAGTGCGGCACCGGCGACTGCGAGCCGCGACCGCCTCGTGGGCGTCGCGCAGGTCGCCGGCGACCTTCTCGGCCGCCATCATCGCGGCGCGGCGGTCCGCCAGCGCGCTCTCCTCGCCCGGCTTGGGCGCGAGCTTGCGCGAGTTCCTCGACCGCATGGCGCGAGCCAGTCGGCCTCGCGCTGCGCGCGCTTCGACCTCGGCGCGGGCGCCGCGAGCTGCGTCGCGGGCCTCGCGGCTGCGCCTCCCACAGCCGTTCGACCTCGGCGGCCTCGGCTCGAGCGCGCCGAAGGCATCGAGCAGGCGCGGTGGGTCGGCGACGTCGACCAGCGCGCGCTCGTCATGCTGGCCGTGGATTTCGACCAGCGCCGCACCGAGCGGCGCGAGCGCCTGCACGCTCACCGGCTGGTCGTTGACGAAGGCGCGGGTGCGGCCGTCGGCGAACTGCACGCGGCGCAGGATCAACTCGTCCTCGGCCGGAATGTCGTGGTCGGCCAGCAGCGCGCGCGCCGGATGCGGCGGCCGGCAGCTCGAAGACAGCGGTCACCTGGCCCTGCTCGGCGCCGTGGCGCACCAGCGCGGCGTCGCCGCGCGCGCCGAGCGCCAGCGCGAAGGCATCGAGCAGGATCGACTTGCCGGCGCCGGTCTCGCCGGTCAGCACGGAGAGGCCGCGCGCGAAATCGATATCGAGCCGATCGATCAGGACGATGTCGCGGATCGAGAGGCGGGTGAGCATGCGTCGTGTCCCACGTCATGCCGGACTCGTACCGGGCATCCGCGCTTGACGCTGATCATCAAAGACGCGAAAGGCCGGCACAAGGCCGGCCATGACGATGTGAGTAAGTCGTGGGGCGCGGCCTAGCCGAAGCCCTTGAACGCCCGGCTGATCCAGGAGCCCTTGTTCTCGGAGGGCTGCAGGCCCTTCGGCTGCACGAGATTGTAGGCGTCCTTGTACCAGCGGCTGTCGGGGAAGTTGTGACCGAGCACGGCGGCGGAGGTCTGCGCCTCGTCGACGATGCCGAGCGTCATATAGGCCTCGGTGAGCCGCAGCAGCGCCTCCTCGACATGGCGGGTGCGCTGATAGCGGGTGACCACGACCTTGAAGCGGTTGATCGCGCCGGTGTAGTCGCGCTTGTTCATGTAGTAGCGCCCGATGTCCATCTCCTTGCCGGCGAGCTGGTCGCGCGCCATCTCGACCTTGCGGCGGGCGGCGATGGCGTATTCGGTATTGGGATATTTGCGGATCACCTCCTCGAGGCTCGCCGACCGCGCGCTCGGTGCGCTCCTGGTCGCGCGAGACCTCGGCGATCTGGTCGAAGTTCGGACGAGGCGATCAAGAAGTACGCGTAGGCGGCGTCCGGGCTGCCCGGGTGCAGCGTGATGTAGCGGCGGGCGGCGTTGATCGAGTTGTCGTAGGCGCGGGCCTCGTAGTAAGCGTAGGCCGACATGATCAACGATTTACGCGCCCATTCCGAATACGGGTGCTGGCGGTCGACCTCCTCGAACTTCTTGGCCGCCTCCTTGAAGTCCTTCTTCTGATTGAGAAGGTAGAGACCCTCGTTGTAGAGCTTGTCGGCGGGCTCGTCGGGAACGAGCTTCTCGGTGTCGAAGAAGCTGCAGCCGGCGAGCAAGCGCCGCGAGCGCGAGCGCCGCCAGACGCGCCAAGGCGCGCGCCATCAGCGCGAGGCCAAATGGCGCAAAGCCAAAAATCGTGTGCAAACCCCCACCCATGAAGCGGATGAACCCCGTCCCCTGCGAGCTTCAACCGGCCGCCGCGCCGGCCGATCAATCCGGTTAACACGCGGCTGGAACAGCAAATAGGCGGACATTCCGCCCGCAATGTGGCAGACGGCAGCCCCCAAAACCCCAAAAAACCTTGGATATCAGGAGACGTCGGGCCCGAAGGCCGGGGCGGCGCGGACCGTGGCCAGGTCGGCATGGCCGCGCACCGTGGGGGCCTCCGGCTCGACCCAGGCCCAGGCGCTGGCATCGGACATCAGCGCGCGCAACACCGCATTGTTGAGCTTGTGGCCGCCGCGCACCGAGCGGTAGGTGGCGAGCAAGGGCGCGCCCGCGAGCGCCAGATCGCCGACCGCATCGAGCACCTTGTGGCGGACGAACTCGTCGGGGAAGCGCATGCCTTCCGGATTGAGAATGCGATTGTCGGTGACGACCAGCGTGTTCTCCAGCGAGGCGCCGAGCGCATAGCCGGCGTTCCACAGGCTCGCCACGTCGCGCATGAAGCCGAAGGTGCGCGCGCGCGCGATCTCGCGGCGGAAGGTGTCCGGCTTCACGTCGACGGCGTAAGACTGCTTTCCGATCAGCGGATGATCGAACTGGACCTCGGCTTCGATGCGGAAGCCGCGTGGATTTGGCTTGATCTCGCCGTAGGCGTCGCCCATCGCGACCCGCACCGGCTTGAGCACGCGGACATAGCGGCGCGGCAGATCGAGGGTTTCGAGCCCGACCAGGTCGATCGCAGCCACGAACGGCGCCGCGCTGCCGTCCATGATCGGCGCTTCCGGGCCGTCGATCTCGACCAGCGCGTTGTCGACGCCGAGGCCGGACAGTGCCGCCAGCACATGCTCCGCGGTGGAGACGAGCGGACCGTTTTCGTCGCCCAGCACGGTGGCGAACTCGGTGGCGGTGACCGCGTCCATGTCGGCCGAGATCTCGCAGTTGCGTCGGCCGTCGACGCGCGTGCGGATGAAGCGTAGTCCGGTACCGGCGTCGGCCGGATGGAGGGTGAGCGTGACCGGCAACCCGGAATGCACGCCGACACCGAACAACGCGGTGTGATCCCGAAGCGTCGTTTGCCTAGCGGACTTCATTCCCCGTCCCACCGACCTCCCTGCCGCCGTGAGGCGACGAGGCTACTCACCTGGGCGACGTCGACAACAGTCGCATTCTTGCCATCGATAAGGCTGAGCGTGCTCGCGGCAAGCTTTCGACCGCGCGGTCCCCCGAACAAAAACCCCTTAGCGGCGGGAAGCTTAACGGGGGTTGCTCGGAAGTCCAACTCACGCTTTTTTACCGACTGTTACCACCGGGCGGCCGCATTCCCGCCGTTCGGACGGGGCGAATCCAGGGCGTCGGGGCGCTGCCGGGACCGCTCTGGCCGCCTGCCTGCGGGTAACCGGGTAGCTCCGGCGCGCGCCGGGCGATCAAAATTACCTATTTTTACTCAAATGTTTAGAGCAAGGCGCGGAGCGTCCCGGCGAGGGTCGCCGGGACCGTCGGTGGGCGCGCCCGTGGGGCGGTCAGTTCGCCTGCCGGCGCAGGAACGCCGGGATGTCGAGCTGGTCGTCCTCCGAGGCGTTATGCACAGGCGCCGGCCGCCCATGCGGATCGAACCCTTGGTGCGCCGGGCGGCGGGCGTATTCGGAGACCGGTTCGGGACCGCGGGCCTCCGGCGGGCGCGGCGCCGGACGAGGCGGTGGCGGCGGCGCGGGCGCCCGGTCGAGCGGCCGCGGTGCCGGCCGGACCGGCCGCACATTGGCCGGCATCTTCTCCGGCTCCTCCTCTTCACGGCGGCCGAGGCCGACCGCCGCAAGCCGCCGCAGCAGGCCGCCCTTGCGCTTCTCCGGAGGCTCGCTCTCGGTCGCTTCGCCGCGCTTGGCCCGCAGCTCGTTCTGGCCCGGCAGCGGAAACTCGTCGATCCGCGGCATGCGCGGCGGCCGACCGGCGACGCGCTCGGGCGGCGGCGGGATGAAGTTGCGCGGCGCCGGCGGCTCCGCCGCGAGCGACGGAACGGTCTCCGGGAACAGCGAGGGCTTCGGCTGCATCGGACGGATGGTGACGTCGTCGTGGCCGCCCATCGGCAGCAGCGCGGCCGCGACCGCCGCCTTCGCGGCGGTCTCGATGGCCTCCGGGGTCGGCGGCGGCAGATGCACCGCCGGGTGGGCCGGCGCGTGAGCCGCCGGCATCACCGGGGTGGCTTGCGGGCGTGGCGCCTCGAGGCGCTCCACGCGGTCGGTGCGCTGCTGGTCGGCGCGCAGCTTCTGCGTGAGCTCGGCAAGCCGCGCCTCGGGCGCCGCCGGCGCACGCTGGGCGATCGCGGCCTGATCGATGCCGGTCGCCACCACCGAAACCCGGATGATGCCCTCGAGGCTCTCGTCGAAGGTCGCACCCGACGATGATGTTGGCGTCCTGATCCACCTCCTCGCGGATGCGGGTCGCCGCCTCGTCGACCTCGTAGAGCGTGAGGTCCTTGCCGCCGGTGATCGAGATGAGCAGGCCCTTCGCGCCCTTCATCGAGGCGTCGTCGATCAGCGGGTTGGCGATCGCCGCCTCGGCGGCGGAGAGCGCGCGCTTCTCGCCGGACGCCTCGCCGGTGCCCATCATCGCCTTGCCCATCTCACGCATGACGGCGCGCACGTCGGCGAAGTCGAGATTGATCAGGCCTTCCTTCACCATCAGATCGGTGATGCAGGCGACGCCCGAATAGAGCACCTGGTCGGCCATCGCGAAGGCGTCGGCGAACGTCGTCTTCTCGTTCGCCACCCGGAACAGGTTCTGGTTCGGGATGATGAGCAGCGTGTCGACGACCTTGTGCAGCTCGGTGATGCCGGCCTCGGCGACCCGCATCCGCCGCACGCCCTCGAAGTGGAACGGCTTGGTGACGACGCCGACGGTGAGGATGCCGGCCTCCTTGGCGCAGCGCGCCACGACCGGTGCCGCCCCGGTGCCGGTGCCGCCGCCCATGCCGGCGGTCACGAACACCATGTGGGCGCCCTGGAGATGGTCGCGGATCTCGTCGATCACCTCCTCGGCCGCCGCCCGTCCGACCTCGGGCTGCGAGCCCGCGCCGAGACCTTCGGTGACCTGCACGCCCATCTGGATGATGCGCTCGGCCTTCGAGGTGGTGAGCGCCTGCGCGTCGGTGTTGGCGACGACGAAGTCGACGCCTTGCAGGCCGCTCGTGATCATGTTGTTGACGGCGTTGCCGCCGGCGCCGCCGGTTCCGAACACGGTGATGCGCGGCTTGAGCTCACGGATGTCGGGGATCTTCAGGTTGATGGTCATGTGTGCCTCTTCATAACGCGGAAGGTACCGCCGGGTCCGGGCCGGTCCGCCACCGGCCGATGGATATGTCCTGATCGAGTTCATCAGAAGCTCTCGCGAAGCCATCGTCCGACCCGTGCGATATAGCCGCCGGTCCCCGTTGCCGTGTGCCGCGTTCGCCGCGGTTCGAAGTGTTCGAGATGCGCCGACTGCGGGTAGATCAAGAGCCCCGCGGCGACGGCGAAAGCCGGTCCTTTGGCCTGCTCGGGCAGTCCGGAGACGCCGAGCGGCCGGCCGATCCGCACCGGACGGCCGAAAATCTGCCCGGCAAGCCCGGAGAGCCCGGTGAGCTGGCTCGCTCCGCCGGTGAGCACCACGCGTCCGCGCGGCTCGCTCGCGAACGGCGACGACGCCAGCCGGTCACGCACCATTTCCAGAATCTCTTCGATGCGGGGCTTGATGATGCGCACGAGGCTGGCGCGGGAGACGAAATGGGGTGCCTCGCGCTCGTCGTGATCGACCGGCGGCACCGCGATCATGTCGCGCTCGTCGGCGGCGCCGGCGAGCACGCCGCCATAGAGCGTCTTGATCCGTTCGGCGTCGGAGATGCGCGCGTTGAGCCCGCGCGCGAGGTCCGTCGTGACGTGCCGGCCGCCGAGCGCGAAGCCGTCGGCATGCATGAACCGGCCGCCCGAGAACACCGCCATCGTGGTGGTGCCGGCGCCCATGTCGACCACGGCGGCGCCGAGATCGGCCTCGTCGTCGGCGAGCGCGGACAGCCCGGCCACGTACGGGCTCGCCACCATCGCCTCGACGTCGAGATGGCAGCGCTCGATCGCCAGCATCAGGTTGCGCGCCACCGAAACATCCGTGGTGGCCACGTGCATGTCGATGCCGAAGCGGCGGCCCAGCATGCCGCGCGGATCGCGGATGCCGGAGGCTTCGTCGACCACGAACCCGATCGGCAGCGAATGCAGCACCGCGCGTCCCGGACGCACCGAGTGACGGCTGCCGGCCGTCAGCACGCGGTCGATGTCGCGCTCGACGATCGAGCCGGCGACCTCGATCGACGCGGAGATCAATTCGCTCGTGGGCCGGCCGGCGGAGACCGAGACCACCACCGACTCGAGCTGCACCTTGGCGGCGCGCTCGGCGACGTCGACGGCCTGGCGCACCGCTGCTTCCGCCTCGGCAAGATCGATCACGGCGCCGGACTTCATGCCGCGGGCAAGCGTGTGGCCGAAGCCGAGCACCTCGATCGAGTGGGTGCGTTGCGGCAGGACATCCTGGGACGGGCGCGGCTTGAGGCGCGCGATCAGACAGGCGATCTTGCTGGTGCCGACGTCGAGCGCACCGACCAGCGCCGAGCGCCGCGGCGCCAAGGGCTTCATCTTCGGAGTGAGGCCGGACGCGAGGGCGTTCATGCGGCACCGCCCTTTTTCTTCGGCTTCTTGTCCTTGAGCGTGTCGGCGCGCGCCTGCGCGGCGGCGTCCGACAACCGCACGGTGACGCGGTCCGGCAGCCGCAGATCGATCGCGACGATGTCGCGGGTGATCAAATTCTTCTCGCGGTCGAACGCGACCAGGCGCTCCAGTGCCGCGGCGGTATCGGATTCCGGCAGCCGCACGTCGATGCCGTTCTTGAGCCGCAGGTTCCAGCGCCGCTCGCCGACCAGGACCGCGGCGCGCACGAAATCGCGCATCTGCGGATAGCGGGCGAGCAGCGCCAGGAATTCCTTCGCCCGCGTCTCGGCGCCGCGGCCGACCACGAGCGGCAGCCGGATCAGGCTGGGCGCCACAAAGGGCTCCAGCACGGTGCCGTCGTCGGCGATGACCGACACCCGACCGTCCTTCTGCCAGAGCGCGAAAGCCAGCCGTTCCTTGATGCCGATCTGCAACTCGCCGGGGTAAAGCTTGAGCACGGTCGCGTCGGCGATCCAGGGATTGGTCTTGAGCCGCTCGCGCGTCTGCTCGACGTCCAGGAACAAGAGCGAAGTGGTGCCGGTGACGCCGGCAATGGCGAGAACTTCCTCGCGGCTGACATGGTGGTTGCCGGCGAGCGCGATCGACACGATGCGGAAACCCGCCGCGTTGGCCACGGCGTCGCGCGCGTCCTTCAACGCCGTGATCACGGTCGGAACATGGTCGCCCTTGACGGTGCCGTAGGCGACGCTGGCGAGGATGACGGCGGCAGTCGCCGTCACGCCGGCGCCGCGCGGCAGCCGCGTGCCAAGCAGCAAGGACCAGCGCTGCAGGAGCCGCCCGAGGCGGAACCGCGCCGTTTCGTCCTGCCTGTCCCCGCCAGCCGCGTCGTGCCCGGGCTGCGCCCATTGCGCAATCCAGGTCAGCGGTCGAGCGAGGCGTCCTCGATCATCCATCGCACCAGCTCATCGAACGGAATGCCCGCGTGCGCCGCGAGCTCGGGCACAAGCGACGTCTCGGTCATGCCGGGTTGCGTATTGACCTCGAGACAGACCAGTCCTCCCGTCCCCTCGATCCGGTCGTCGTAGCGGAAATCCGCCCGGCTCACGCCCCGGCAGCCGAGCGCGCAATGCGCCGCCAACGCTAGTCTTCGGACCTGTTGGTAAACAAAGGATGAAAGTGGCGCCGGCAGCAGATGTTTAGAGCCACCTGGAGCATATTTAGCGTCGTAGTCGTAAAATCGTACCGTCGGGACGATCTCGATCACCCCGAGCGCCTGCTCGCCCATCACCGCACAGGTCAACTCCTTGCCGGCAATGTATTTTTCGACGATCACCCGGTCGCCATAGGTCCAGTCGTCCCGGTAAAGCTCCTGCGGGGGATGGTCGTGAGCCTCGGTCACGATGAACACACCCACGCTCGAGCCTTCCGCAATCGGCTTGATGACGTAGGGGGGCGCCAGCAGGTGATTTTTGGCCGCCTCGAAGCGTGACGCCACGATCCCCTCGGGCGCCGGAACGTCGGCGGCGCGAAGCAGCACCTTGGCCACGTCCTTCTGCATGGCAACGGCCGAGGCCATGACCCCGGAATGGGTGTACGGGATGGCGAGGATTTCGAGGATGCCCTGCAGGGTGCCGTCCTCGCCCGGCCGCCCGTGCAGCACGTTGAGCGCGACGTCGGGCTTGACGGTGCCGAGCACCGAGGCGATGTCGCGGCCGACGTCGATGCGCGTCACCCGGAAGCCCTGTCGCGTCAGCGCCTCGGCGCAGGCCCTGCCGGAGCGCAGCGATACCTCACGCTCGGCCGACCAGCCTCCCATCAGAACGGCGACGTGCTTGCTCATGGCCCAGCCCTGCGTCAGCGCGGATCGCTGATTCGCTCGGTATCCAATAGAATCGAGAATTGGCAAGCCGTCGAGAGTCTCAGCGACAATTGGGCCCAGCGTCCCGATTCGGTCGATTGGCGCCACTCTCTCCACGTCATTCCGGGGCGCGGGCCCTTTGGCCCGCGAGCCCGGAATCCATAACCCCAGGCCGAGCGATATACGACAGCCGGTGGTTATGGATTCCGGACCGCGCGCAAGCGCGCGCGTCCGGAATGACGAACGCGAGATGGTGCCAAATGAATGGCGCTCTAGCGGGGAAATGCAAAGCCGTCATAGAGCCAGGCGAGGCACTGGAATACGTCCCGCTCGGAGCGCTCGCCCAGCATTTGCCAATACACGTCCCGGGCAACGCCGTCGGCGTGATAGACCTCCCAAAGATAGCGCGAACTCCAGCGTCACCCGCGCGGTCCGCACATGCCGGGCGGCGGCGTAGCGGCGGAACGCGGCCTCGCAATCGCCGTCCGCCGCATGCATGAGCTCGGCGAGGCAGAGGCCGTCCTCGATCGCCATGCAGGCGCCTTGCGCCAAAGACTGCAAGGTCGGATGCGCGGCGTCGCCGAGCAGCACCGCCCTGCCCTTGTGCCAATGCCGGATCGGATCGCGGTCGCCGATCGGCCAGCGCCGCCCGAGATCCATCATCGCGAGCAGTGCCTTCATGGAGGGATGGGCGGACCGATAGGTGTGCTGCAGCTCGGCCCGGTAGGAGGCGACGTCGCCTTTCTCCGAATAGGTGGAGGTGCGGAACACCGCCACGATGTTGAACAGCGTGCCGTGACGCAACGGATAATGGACGATATGGAAGCCCGGCCCGGCCCAGAGCACGACGACGTCGCGGGGAACGTCGGCGGTGACATCGGCCATCGGCACGATGGTCCGGTGCGCCACGAAACCGATCGGATGCGGGTCGCCGTCGTCGAACAGCTGCGCCCGAATGCGCGAGCGCAGGCCGTCCGCGCCGACGATGGCCGCGCCCTCGAACGTGCGGCCATCCTCGGTCGTCGCCGTGACCCGGTCGCCGCGATCCTCGAAGCTCGCGACCATGGCGTCGGGAACCAGCTCGATGCGGTCGCTGCGCTTGCAGGCGTCGAGCAGCGCCAGGTGCAGGTCGATGCGGTGGATGATGATATAGGGATGCTTGAACCGATCGCGGAACGACGGACCGGTCGGGACGCGCGTCACCTCCGCGCCGGTCAGCGCGTCGATCATGAGCACGGCCGGCGGCGCGTCGGCTTTTTGCCGCACCGCGTCGCTGACGCCGATGCGGTCGAGAACATGAAAGACGTTGGGGCCGAACTGGATGCCGTAGCCGATGGCGCCGAACTCGGGGACGCCTTCGAGCACCCGCACCGATCGCCCTCGCTGCGCCAGCGCGAGCGCGGTCGTGAGCCCGCCCAGCCCGCCGCCGACGATGAGGATGGGATGGTCGCTTGGCAAAACGTCCTCGGAAAGCAATGACCCGAGCCAGTTTGTCATTGCCGGGCCTAGCCCCACAAGTCGCGTATAACCCGACTTGGGGCGTCAAGCCCGCGCATGGCGATCGAACCCACGAGTCCAACGATGGTTGCTATCAGAGCGATGACCTGACCATCTGCGGACATCGCGGGATCCACGCGGCCCGTAGCAGACAAACTATTCGCTAAGCGGCATGAAACAGGTTCAAAGCAGAACCTGCTCGGAACCACTCGAGCTGAGGCGCGCTGAATGAGTGCACGAGCGCCAGCGTCTCGGTCGTGCCGTCCGCGTGGCGGACAATGCAGGTCACCGGCCGGCCGGGCGCCAGATCGGCCACACCGACGAGGCTGATGCGGTCGTCCTCCCGAATGCGCTCGTAGTCATCCGGATGCTGGAATGTCAGCGCCAGCAACCCCTGCTTTTTCAAATTCGACTCGTGAATGCGTGCGAAGCTGCGGGCGATCACCGCCACGCCGCCGAGCAGCCGCGGTGAGAGCGCGGCGTGCTCCCGGCTGCTGCCTTCGCCGTAATTGAAATCGCCGACCACCACCCAGCGGGCACCGCGCGATTTGTAGTCGCGGGCGATCTTTGAAAACGACTGATCGGCCGCGCCCGACAACACGTTCTTGCCGTGGCCCGCCTTGCCCGTGAAGGCATTGGTCGCGCCCATGAACATGTTGTCGCTGAATTTGTCGAGGTGGCCCCGGTAACGAAGCCATGGACCGGCCGGCGAAATGTGATCGGTCGTTGTCTTGCCCTTGCTCTTGAGCAGGACCGGCATGTCGAGAAAATCGCCGCCGTCCCAGGCAGGCCACGGCTCCAGGCGCTGGAGCCTTTCGCTATTGGCATCAATCTTCAGCTCGATGTCCTGGCCGCTTTCTTGGCCGCCTTCGCCCGGAGCAATGTAGGCTGTTTGCCCAGGCGCGAAGTTTTTCGCGGGCACCTCGGGCGCGGGCCGCGGAGCATCGAGCTTGAACGGTTTGCCGTCGCCGCCGGTCAAAGTGTCTTGTCAGCGGATTGAACGACAGGCGTCCCGCCAGCGCGAACGCGGTCACTATTTCAGGGCTGGCGATGAAGTTCATCGTTGTCGGCTGGCCGTCGTTGCGCCGTGGAAAATTGCGGTTGTACGACGTGACGATCGTATTGGGAGCGCTGGCTGCTTCGCTTGCCCTGCGCCATTGTCCGATGCACGGGCCGCAGGCATTCGCCAGCACGGTCGCGTTGATGTCCTTGAGCGATTGCAACTGCCCGTCGCGCTCGATGGTGGCACGCACCTGCTCCGAACCCGGCGTCACCAGCAGCGGCACGGCCGCCTTGATGCCTTGCGCCGTCGCCTGCGCGGCGACGTCGGCGGCGCGGCTCATGTCCTCGTAGGACGAGTTGGTGCAGCTTCCGATCAAAGCCGTGGAGATTTCATCCACAAAGCCGTTACCGCTATCCGCGATCTCGGCGGCAAATCTGGAGATGGGACGCGCGCGGTCGGGCGAATGCGGCCCGACGACATGCGGTTCGAGGGCGCTCAGATCGAGCCTGATCACCCGGTCATAATACGTCTCGGGGTCGGCCTCGACCTCCGGGTCCGGCACCAGCAGGTCCTGATGCTCTCGCATCAGCGGTATCATGAAATTCCCGGCCGGTCGCGCGCAGATAGGTCGCCATCCGCTCGTCGGCCGGAAACATCGAGGTGGTTGCGCCGAGCTCGGCGCCCATATTGGCGATCGTGGCCTTGCCGGTCGCACTGATGCCGCGCGCGCCGGGGCCGATATACTCGACGATGGCATTCGTGCCGCCCGATACCGTGAGTTGGCCGGCGACGTACAGGATGACGTCCTTGGGCGCGGCCCAACCGCCGAGCTTGCCGGTCAGATACACGGCGATGTGCCTGGGATAGAGCACCTCCCACGGCAGGCCGGAGATCACCTCGACCGCGTCGGCGCCGCCGACGCCGACCGCGCAGGCGCCGAGCCCGCCGGCGTTGGGCGTGTGCGAATCCGTGCCGATGATCAATTGGCCCGGAAAGGCGTAGTTTTCCAGAACCACCTGATGAATGATCCCGGCGCCCGGCTCCCAAAAGCCGCATCCGTATTTCGCCGCTGCGGAGCGGAGGAAATCGTAAACCTCCTTGCTCTCATCGAGGGACGCGCGCAGATCCGCCTCGCCGTTGGTGCGCGCCTGGATCAGATGGTCGCAGTGGATCGTGGTCGGCACCGCGACGCGCCGGCGCTTCGTCTGCATGAACTGCAGCATGCCGCTCTGGCCGAGCACGTCCTGAAAGACCACGCGATCGGGGCGCAGCGCGAGGTAACTGCGGCCTGGATCCAAATCCTGCGTTTCAGGCGCATCGAGATGGCCGAGCAGCACCTTGTCCGCAAGGGTCAGCGGCTTCTGCAATCGGCGGCGGACGATGGCAAGGTTTTGGCGCATCGTCGCGTAGACTTTGGCAGCCATGTCGGGCGTGGATTCGATTGCAACCATCGGCCGGGGTCTCCTCTGTCCGTTGCGGAGGAATAGCCTTCACCGGACCCGCGAACCAGTATATGATAAGAGCAATATTCATATCTATTGGATATGGCAGATGGAGCTCCGGCACCTTCGATATTTCATTGCCGTCGCCGAGGAAAAGCATGTCACGCGGGCGGCGGAACGGCTCGGCATGCAGCAGCCGCCGCTCAGCCAGCAAATCCGCGCGCTCGAGCGGGAGCTCGATGTTCAATTATTTCGCCGCAAGCCGCGCGGCGTCGAGCTGACCGACGCCGGCTCGGCGCTGCTCACCGATGCTCGCGCGATTCTGTCACACATCGATCATGCGTTCGCGACGACCAAACGTACCGCGCGCGGCGAGCAGGGGCAGATTGCCGTGGGGTTCACGAGCTCGGCCCCGTTTCATCCATTCGTGCCGCGCATCATTCGCACCTACAGGGAAACCTTCCCGCTGGTGTCGCTAACTCTCGAGGAGGGCGGGACAACGGATCTCATCGATGATCTGCGCAATGAGCGGATCGACGCCGCGTTCATCCGCACGATGATCCCCAATCAGGAAGGGCTTGTCGTCAATTTGCTGTTGCACGAGGCGATGGTGCTCGCCCTGCCGCGCGCTCATATCATCGCCCGGCGTGCAAGCCCGAACAAGGCTCTGCCCTTGCAGGCACTCGCGGACGAAACGTTCATCGTCTACCGGCGTCACAATGGTCCGGGGCTTTACGATGCGATCTTGTCGGCCTGCAACGCGGCAGGATTTAGCCCGCGCGTGGGACAGGAAGCGCCACGAATTGTGTCGACGCTGAACCTCGTTGCCGCCGGGCTGGGAATTTCCCTCGTCCCGGAATCGTTACAACGCATGCGTATGGATGGCGTCGTGTTCCGCCGCGTCTCCGGCACCGCACAGCCGAAGGCACCGCTCTATCTCGCATCGCGGCGCGGGGAGACGTCCGCCGCGGTCCAGAAATTTCTGGGATTGGTCAAGCGGACCGCTCAGAATGCCTAGCCCGCTGCAGACCCTCACCAAGATCCGCGAGCTCGATCTCTCAGCCGCGACGGCAGCCGGGCGGCCCCTGCATTTGAGCGCGGCCAGCGGGCTCGTGTGCCTCGAGTCGTTCATCTACGTGGTCGCGGACGACGAGCTTCACCTCGGCGTGTTTCGCATGGCGGACAGCGCACCCGGTCACCTGATCCGTCTGTTTGACGGCGCGCTGCCCGATTCCAAACCGGATCGCAAGCAGCAGAAGCCCGACCTCGAGGCTCTGACGCTGCTTCCCGCCTTCGGGGAGTACCCTCATGGTGCGCTTTTGGCGCTCGGTTCCGGCTCCAGGCGCAATCGCCGCATGGGCGCGCTGCTCGGACTGGACGGGCAAGGCGCCGTGCGCGGTGCACCGCACATCGTCGACCTTTCGCCCATTCTTGCTCCGCTCGACGACGAGTTTCCTGCGCTCAACATCGAAGGCGCTGTCGTCAGCGGCGACGAGCTACGGCTGTTCCAGCGCGGCAACAAGCGGCATGCCGAGAACGCTCTCATCCGATTTCAGCTTTCGACTCTGCTCGATACGTTGAGCTCCGGGTGGCCCGGTGCGATCAAGCCACCCGCCATCGATCTGTACGACCTCGGGCACATCGATGGAATTCCATTCTGCTTCACCGATGCGGCTGTGCTGCCGGATGGCGACATGGTCTTCATCGCCGTCGCCGAGGATACCGACGACGCCTACAGCGATGGGCCCTGCGCGGGCGCAGCGATCGGAATAGTGGACAACAACGGACATCTGCGTCGCCTGCGCCGGCTCGAGCGGTCATACAAGGTCGAAGGCGTGGATGCACGCGTGGACGGCGATGTCATAAGGCTATTGCTGGTGACGGATGCCGACGACGCCGATATTGCGGCAGGCCTATTCTCGGCGACGATGGCAAAGTGAGCACGACCCCGGACGATCCAGCCCGCATCGGAGGCGTCAGCTCATTGCAGCCGGGCGGAGGTAGAAATATCGCGCTCGCAACGACGTGAATGACGCGAAGCGGATGTCGCGGAGGTATCCAAATCAAGGCCTTGGACGATATGGAATGTCGGGAGCCATACAGATTTTGCATCTAGGGGTTCCAACCAGTTCAGAGAACGCCTAACATTTACGTTAGATCGGGATTCATCCGACGAAACCTGGATCTGATATCTTTGACCCAATAATGCACCGAGGCCAATGAGGAGACTGATGATGATCCGTCTGTTCGCCATCTCCAGGGCCGCGCTAGCCAACGCCTTCGCTGCGAGCCTGTTTGCCACGGCGGTCGCTGCACAAGATGTAACCACCGACATCGGCACGCTCGACAAGGAGACGGCCGAGAAGGCGTTTCCCGCCAAGCCGCCTTACTCGCCCTACGCGGGGCGCAATTTCCCGACACGACCGTACTTCGGCGACACGCACACGCACACCTCGTATTCGATGGACGCGGGCGCGTTTGGCGCTCGGCTCGGCCCGAAGGACGCTTATCGTTTCGCCAAGGGCGAGGAGGTCATCGCTTCCAGCGGGCAGCGTGCCAAGCTTTCGCGACCGCTGGATTTCCTGGTGGTGACGGACCACTCGGACGGCATGGGCTTTTTCCCGCAACTGATCGGCGGCGATCCTGCCCTGCTGGCGACGCCGCAGGGACGGAAATGGTACGACGAGATCAATTCCGGCAAAGGCGCGCAGGCCGCCGTCGATATCATCACCAGCTTCGGCAAGGGCCAGATGCCGAAAGGCTTCCCGACTCCGGGCACGCCCGCCTATCGCAGCGCCTGGCGCGAGACGATCAAGGCGGCGGAGGAGGCGAACGAGCCGGGCCGTTTCACCGCCTTCATCGGCTATGAGTGGACTTCAAACGCCGGCGGAAACAATCTTCATCGCAACGTCATCTGGCGCGACAACGGCGCGAAGGCCAGCCTCGTCGAGCCTTTCACGACCCTGCCGCCGCTCGGCAGTCCCAATCCCCGCGATCTGTGGAAGTGGATGGCCATGGTCGAGGAAAAGACCGGCGCCGAAATCCTCGCCCTCGCGCACAACGGCAATCTGAGCAACGGCCGCATGTTCCCGATCATCGAGTCGTTCACCGGCAGACGGATCGACCGTGAATATGCCGAGAACCGTGTTCGTTGGGAGCCGCTTTACGAGGCCACGCAGATCAAGGGTGACGGCGAGACGCATCCGTTTCTTTCGCCCAACGATGAATTCGCGAACTTCGAGCGCTGGGACAAGGGCAACCTCGACCTCACCGAAGTCAAGACGCCGGAGATGCTGGAATTCGAGTACGCACGTTCGGCGCTCAAGAACGGTCTCAAGATGGAAGCCGAGCTCGGGGTGAATCCCTACAAGTTCGGCCTGGTCGGCAGCACCGATGCGCACACCGGCCTCGCGGCCGTCGAGGAGGATAATTTCTTCGGCAAGACGTCTTCCTCCGAACCAAGTGCGGACCGCGCAACGCATCCCTTCGTCAAGACGGACAAGGCCGTCATCATGGGCTGGGAGCAGACGGCGTCCGGCTATGCCGCCGTGTGGGCGACCGAGAATACGCGCGAGGCGATCTTCGACGCCATGAAGCGCCGCGAGACCTACGCCACCACCGGCCCGCGCATGATCGTGCGCTTCTTCGGCGGGTGGGATTTCGAGCCGAGCGACGCGAACAACCGCCTGCCGGCCAGGGTCGGCTACACCAAGGGTGTCCCGATGGGTGGCGACTTGAGCGACGCGCCGCAAGGCAAGTCGCCCAGTTTCCTCGTCGCCGCGCTGAAGGATCCAATCGGTGCGAACCTCGACCGCATCCAGATCATCAAGGGCTGGCTCGGCAAGGACGGCCAGACGCAGGAGCGCATCTACGATGTGGCGGTCTCCGGCGGCCGCACGATCGACGCCGATGGCCGCAGCCAGAGCGTCCGTGGGCAATACGGTGGACGTCGCGAACGCGACCTGGACCAACACGATCGGTGCAGGCGAGATGATCACGGTCTGGAAAGACCCGGACTTCGATCCGGCGTTGCGCGCGTTCTATTACGTGCGCGTGATCGAAATCCCGACTCCGCGCTGGACGGCGTATGATGCGAAATATTACGGCGTCAAGATGCCCAGCGAAGCCCCGATGACGACGACCGAGCGCGCCTACACGTCGCCGATCTGGTACACGCCTTGAAGCTTCCTCTTCTGAGGGAGCCGTTGCTGCATTTCCTCGTGCTTGGGGCGGCCCTGTTCGGTCTCTTCAGCATGGTCGACAAGAAGGACGCCGAGGCGCCCACGAAGATCATCGTTTCGACGTCACGCGTTGCCACCCTCGCAGACGGATTCGCTCGCACCTGGCGGCGCCCGCCGACCGAGCAGGAGTTGCAAGGCCTCGTCGAGGATTACATCCGCGACGAGGTTTTCTATCGCGAAGGCCGGGCGGCGGGCTTGGACCGCGACGACGTCGTCATTCGCCGCCGTGTGCGGCAGAAGATGGAATTCCTCGCCGAGGACATGGCTGCCGCAGAGCCGAGCGATGAACAACTCGCGGCCTATCTCGCATCCAATCCGGAACGGTTCCGGACCGAGGATCGGCTGACATTCCATCACGTCTTTTTGAGCGCAACGCGACGCGGCAGCGCACTGGACGGCGACGCCAAGCAGATCGCAGACACACTCGCCCGCACGAGCGCCCCGGTGGACACGGCCACGATTGGCGATCCCTTTCTGCTCGGCGAGGAGTTTCGTGAGATGTCGCAAAGCGACGTCGCGCGCACGTTCGGCGAAGGCTTCGCCAAACAGCTGTCCGCCGTGGAACCGGGCCGTTGGCAAGGGCCCATCCCGTCGAGCTTCGGAGTGCATTTCGTCTTCGTCGATGAACGAGCGAAGGGAAGCCTGCCGCCGCTCGATACCGTCCGGGAGGCCGTGCAGCGGGAGTGGCTGAACGCGCGCCGGATCGAGGCCGAGCAGAAGCTTTATCGCACGCTGCGGGACCGCTACCAGATCGTGGTGGAGACGCCGCCCAAGGCCGCAGCGCAGTCCGAAACCGCGCGATGAGATGCCTCGCGATACTCCTTGGTGTCTTGGGTGCGCTGCTCGGGCATTCAGCGCAGTCGGACGAAGTTCGGCCGGGCTATCTGGAGCTGCGTCAGACGGCGTCCGACACCTACAGCCTGCTTTTCAAGATTCCCGCGCTGGGCGATGACTTGCGGCTGGCGATCTACGTCAATCTGCCCGAAGGCACGAACGACGTGACGCCCCCGCAGGCGAGGTTCAACGGCGGCGCCTACACCGAACGCCGCACGATCCGGCGCAACGGCGGGCTCACAGGACAGACCATTGCAATCGAAGGCTTGTCGGGCACGTCCACGGACGTGCTGGTGCGGATCGAAAGTCTTGGCGGCGCCACGCAGACTGAACGGCTTTCGCCGACGAAAACGACGTTCGTTGTCCAGACCGCGCCGGGTGCCTGGGAAGTCGCCGCGACATATCTGCGCCTCGGGATCGAACATATCCTGTTCGGATTCGATCATCTGCTGTTCGTCCTGGCGCTGGTGATCCTGGTTCGGGACTGGCGGCGCGTTGCGCTCACCGTGACGGCGTTCACCGTTGCGCACAGCATCACGCTCGCGGCGGCGACGCTCGGCTTGGTCGACGTGCCAGGCCCGCCCGTCGAGGCCGCCATCGCGCTCAGCATCGTGCTGGTCGCCGTCGAGATCGTGAATGCACGGCGCGGGACGCCTTCCCTGACGGCGCGCTGGCCGTGGCTCGTCGCTTTCTGCTTCGGTCTCCTGCACGGCTTCGGTTTTGCCGGCGCCCTGGCTGAAGTGGGATTGCCGCATCATGCGATCCCCATCGCGCTTCTGTTCTTCAATCTGGGCGTGGAGATTGGGCAACTGGTCTTCGTGGCTGCGGTCTTGACGGCGGGCGGGCTGTTCCGCCGCGCAATGGCGCTTCGCCTCGAGCCTGCCCTGGTCCAGCGAACAGTCAATCGGCTCGACGTGACCGCGGCCTACGCGATCGGCGCAGTGGCAGCCTATTGGCTGATCGAGAGGACCTCCGCTTTTTTTGTATGAATTCGGCGAGAGAATATGGCTCTACTGAGCCATACTCCCCTACTCGTTATCATCCACGATGGAGCGGTTCATGTCAGCCACGTCTCGGGGCATGGATGCTGGCACCCCAATTTATCCAGACATGCAGGGCAAGGTCGCGCTCGTGACCGGAGGCAGTCGCGGCATCGGTCTTGCCACCGCGAGCGCCTTTGCGCGTCAAGGCGCGCGAGTCGTGATCGCAAGCCGAGGACAAGCGGCCGGCAAGGCCGCGCTCAAGAGCCTTACCGCAACGGGGGACGTGCAGTGGCGCCCGGCCGATGTTGCTGACGGCAAGTCCGTCTCGCGCCTGATCGAGACGGTCATCCGCGTACACGGTCGTCTCGACTATGCGTTCAACAATGGCGGCAGCGGCGGACGCTTAGCTCCCGTCGCAAGCATGCCTGAGGCTACCTGGCGCAAGACCATCGACGGATATCTGACATCGGTGTTCCTCTGCATGAACGCGGAGATTCCTGCGATGAAAAAGTCGAGTACGGGCGTGATCGTCAATAATGCCTCGGTCGACGGACTGCGCGGCTACCCGTTTCCAGGGGGCGCCGCCTACTCGGCAGCGAAACATGGCGTCATCGGTCTCACCCGTAGCGCTGCGCTGGAGCACGCGGTCCATGGCCCCCGCATCTGTGCCATTTGTCCCGGCTGGATCAACACGCCACCGGTGGCAAATTGGATGAAGCGGGACAGGGACGTTGCCAAAGCCATCATCAGTCAGACGCCGCGCGGAGAAATCGGCAGCCCGGCCGAAATCGCCGCAGCAGTACTCTGGCTCTGTTCCGAATGCATCATCATTTGCGATTGGCACCATCCTGGCAGTCGATGGCGGCTACATGGCCTGAGCTGATGATTGCCGAGCTTGACTGCAAGGATGGAGGAGCCCGTGCGCATTGATCGATGCAACAACGTCAAGGATTTTCGCTCGATGGCGAGGCGGAGACTCCCGGGGCCCATCTTCCATTACATCGACGGGGCGGCAGACGATGAGGTCACTTATCGCAGAAACACCGAAGCGTACGAGCGATGCGACCTGGTGCCCAATGTACTGGCCGGAGTCGAGAGCATCGACATGTCGACAACGGTCATGGGACAGAAGCTGAGCATGCCCCTGTTCTGCTCGCCGACAGCGCTGCAGCGTCTGTTCCATCACGACGGTGAAATGGCGGTCGCCAAAGCCGCCGAGAAGTTCGGCACCATGTTCGGCGTTTCATCGCTGGGTACCGTCAGCGTCGAGAAAATCGGTTCCACAATCAGCACGCCGAAGCTCTTCCAATTGTACTTTCACAAGGACCGAGGCCTGACCAACAGCATGATCGAGCGCTGCATTGCCGCGAACTTCGACGCTCTGGCGCTGACGGTCGACACGATCACGGGTGGAAACCGCGAGCGGGATCTGAGGACCGGCTTCACTTCACCACCGCGCCTGACGCCCAGGAGCCTCCTCAGCTTCGCCATGCATCCACGATGGACGGTCAACCATTTCACACACGAGAAGTTCGAGCTGCCGCAACTGAAGGACTACATCAAGCAGGGTTCCAACGTCTCGGTATCCGTCGGAGATTATTTCAGCACGATGCTGGACCAATCGATGAACTGGCAAGACGCCGAGAATGTCCGCAAGAAATGGGGCAAACCGTTCTGCCTCAAGGGCGTCATGAGCGTTGCCGACGCAAAGCGCGCTCTCGACATAGGGGCGACCGCCATCATGGTGTCGAACCATGGCGGGCGTCAGCTCGACGGATCGCGGAGCCCGTTCGACCAGCTGGCTGAGATCGTCGACGCAGTCGGTGACAAGTTGGATGTGATCTGCGACGGGGGCATCACCCGTGGCACCCACGTCTTGAAGGCCCTTTCCGTGGGCGCGAAAGCCTGTTCGGGAGGGAGATTCTATTTGTATGCCCTGGCGGCGGGGGGCCAAGCCGGCGTCGAAAGGGCCCTTCAAAATCTTCGCGTCGAAATCGAGCGCGACATGAAGCTGATGGGCTGCCGGTCGATCGGCGAGCTTACTCGTGAAAACTTGAGGTTTAGATGACGGCAGCCGGCATGAACGGACACACCCGTAAGCAGCCAGAGCGTGTTCCCGCGCCTGAGGATTGCGAAAGCTACCGCGCAGGCTGCCGCGCGCTCGCCCGTCTCCGCAAGCCCAACCAGTTCCAAAGTCATGAGCCTACTCCATCGTACTCCATGCGAGGTGAGTGGATGCAAAACAAGACTCCGGACGAGCTCCTTGAAGCAAACGTCAGATGGTCCCAGGCACGAATCGCTGCAGACCCCGATTACTTCCACCGTTTGTCCAACCTGCAGGCTCCCGAGTTCCTTTGGATCGGCTGCTCCGACAGTCGTGTACCGGCGAACGTCATAACGGGGCTGGAGCCAGGCGAGGTCTTCGTGCACCGAAATGTCGCAAATATCATCTATCCGGCGGACCTGAATTGCATGTCCGTTCTGCAATTCGCGGTCGAGACGCTCCAAGTCAAGCACGTCATCGTCTGCGGACATTACGGATGTGGCGGCGTTCACGCGGCCTTGCACAACTCGCAGCATGGCCTTGTCAAGCATTGGCTCTCGCCAGTCCGTGATCTTTTTCGGCAGTATCGGCAGGAGCTCTCTGCCCTGTCGACGGATGAAGCTCGTGTGGACCGTGTCTGCGAGCTCAACGTCCTGAGCCAGGTGCGGACTGTCTGCGATTCATCAATAGTCAGGGGCGCTTGGGAGCGCGGACAGGCACTAACGGTTCACGGCTGGATCTATCGATTGAGCGACGGCCGCTTGCATGATCTCAAATGCACTTGCACGCCCAGCGGAGACCGCGCAGCGGTTTAGTGCAAGATTGCTTCTGCGACACTCGTCGAATTCGTGATCGCCACGCCTCCGTAGCCGGCTAAGATCTATCGCGATCCGGCCCCAGCCACGGTCACGCCAGGAGCGCATCATGCTTACGGCACGTTCGGTCGGAGCCGCTCCTGGCGCTGCTTATGCCGCTACGGCACCTCGTCTGCTCACGAAGCTTGGGCATCTAGGGCTCGTCCCCGGGGCATTCAAGCGCTCGCCAATCAGACGATTCGAAACATCCGGCAGCCTGGCAGTCTCCACCGATGTGACCGCCGCAATGCCCGGCCGTAGATCGGCAGGGCTTGCGGCTAGGCGGCCAATTGCTAGGCGCACATTCGAGTCGGCACCAAACGGGGATCGCTCGGAGCGGCGGCGACGGTTAACGTTAAAGAAATCTTTACAGCCTAGATTCGCGCTTTCTGAACCTCGAGATCGCGCGAACATGCTTGCAATTCTAACCGAACTCGCTGCCGAGCCTGCCGGTTGGCTTCTCTTTATCGCCGCCGGCCTGATCTGCCTTCTGGCAGCCTTTCGGGGCCAGTGTCCTTTTTCGACGGGCGCAGGGCCGGCGAAGTACATTGTTTGCCACCGCCATCAACAACATGTCGCAGGGCCTCGTGATGTGCGACGCCTCTGGAAAGTTGTTGTTGTGCAACAGCCGCTACGTGGAAATGTATGGCCTGTCACCTTCCATCGTGAAACCCGGCAACAAGGTCATTGATCTGATCCGCCACCGCTTCGCGACCGGCAGCTTTGACCTCGACGCGGAAAAATATTGCGCCGAGCATACTGACCACGATGGCGAAAGGAAAAACGATCGACGCAATCGTCAAGACCCCCGATGGACGCTCCATTTTGGTGATCAATCGTCCGATTGCCGGGAGTGGCCATTGGATCGGCACTCATGAGAACATCACCGAACGACTGATGGCCGAACAGCAAAGCCAATCCCTGACCGAGCAAGAGGAGCGCCGCGCTGCGGTCGATGCCGCGATCTTGTCGTTCCGCGAGAGCGTCGAGAGCGAGTTGCGAATGGTCAACGATAATGCCACGGCGATGCGGGTGACCGCTACCAGTCTCGCGAAATCATCCGGCGAGACGGCCGAGAGGGCCACCGGGGCCGTGCAAACCTCGGACGAAGCATCCGGCAACGTCGACGCGGCGGCGGCCACTGCCCAGGAGCTGACGAGCTCGATCGCTGAGGTCAGCCGGCAGCTCCGCCATGCGAGCGAGCTGGTCCGCGTCGCGGCCAGTGAACTCGCATACGACGAACCAGGAGATCGGCAGACTCACCGAAGGCGCGCAAGAGATCGGCGAGGTGGTCAATCTCATCCAGCAAATCGCGGGGCAGACCAATCTGCTCGCGCTCAACGCGACGATCGAAGCGGCGCGGGCGGGCGAGGCCGGCAGGGGGTTTGCCGTGGTAGCCGGGGAAGTAAAGTCGCTGGCCGTGCAGACGGCGAAGGCGACCGAGAAGATCGTCGCACAGATCACGGCGGTTCAGACCTCGACTGGCGTCGCGGTCGCGGCCATTCAGCGCAACGCCGATCGCTTGCAGGAGATTGACCGATTCACGTCGACGGTTGCCAGTTCCTTGCAGGAGCAGAATGCTGCCACCGGCGAAATCTTCCGTAACGTGGCGAACGCCGCTGAGGGAGCCAAGGTGGTTGTCTCCGTGCTCGACCAGGTTGCCGGCGCGGTGAGTCAGACGCGGAGCCACGCGGATACGGTGCTGAAGGCGTCGGAGACAGTCGCGACGGCCGCCGCCAAGCTGCAGGAAAACGTCGACGACTTCCTCCATCGGGTAGCGATCTAGAATTTCGGAAGATTTCCGGCGGATGATTTGCCGATCGGAACGAGTATGAAGTCGCGGATAGGGGCCAAGCCGGTGCCGCCGGTGCAGCGGCCCGGTGTCGCGCTGCCTCGCGGGGCGGCGCAGGACGCCAACATCCAGGCGCTCGCCAAGCAACTCGGACGTCCGGCGGCCTGTACTCGAACAGTAGCCCTTGCATAGTCTCTAGAACGCCGCGAACCCCACGAGGGTACCGCTATCGTACTGGCCCCGCTTGCATCAAAGTCCGCCGCGTGGGGGAGAACCATGAAAAACCAGCCTTGGTCGGAGATCATCCCGGTCGTCCTCTGGCACATCGTTATTTTCGTGCCGGTCCTTTTCATTCTGCGGAGGACAGGAAAAAGTCCGTGGTGGTTAGCGCTCTGCTTCGTGCCGCTCGTCGGGTTCATCGTCACCCTGTACGTAGTTGCTTTCAGCCGCTGGCCCAAAGAAAGTGCCCCGCGCTAGGCGCGGAGTCATTGTGTGGGTTGTTGTTCTCTCCATCCGCCCGACGCAAGAGGTCACAAGCGTCAGGCGCTTACTAACTAGCCTGTCCGATCTTCCGATCGGGCGTGATGATGGGAACCGAGACTATCGTCGCACAATCGCTACAGGTGTTAAGAAAAGTGGATACTTTGGACTCTGGCATCGGGAAGGACTGATGAGTGCCATACGGTTTCTTTTTCTTTCGACAGGGCGCATTAATCGCGCGAAGTTCTGGCTCGGTCTTTTGATCTCAAAGATCGTCTTGTTTGGGTCCATCGCAGCAATCGGCTTGACTCTGGGCGGGTGGGCCGCGGGCGCGCTATGCCTACCGCTATACATCTGGGTCCTTAGCGCTGTTTCTGCGAAGCGCTTGCACGATATGGGTATGAGCGGCTGGTGGTTTGCCGCCATGCTAATCGGCCCGCTCGTGTTGGGCGGTGTGGGGGGTGCAGCTAGTATGCCGGCGCTCAACGCCATCGCAGGTATGCTCTCGCTCGGTATGCTCGTTATTCTCGGAGCTGTCGAAGGCACGACTGGCTCAAACCGCTTTGGGCCGGACCCGCTCCAAGCGAAGCGAGCTGCGCGAACCCGTGACCACATAAAAGTAGCCCCGCGCGTAAGCGGGGCAATTCACAATTACTTCTCAACCTTCTCCGAAAAGCTCCGAAGATATTCGGTCGCCTTCGATGCAAGGGCTCGCAGCCGTCAGGATCGCCCTGGAGACCAAGCCGAAGAAGATCATCGCCGCGGTCGACGCGTACGAGCCGACTTCGGCACCGTCAAGGTGGTGCCCTCGGTAGCCCAATCGCCGGTCCTCACCGCGCGGGGGATTTGGTGCTGTCTCGATCCCTATCCGTACGGCCGCCCTGACCGGTTGTGCCCTGGTGACCAGGCGCATAGCCGGAAGCACCAGGCGACCCGGGCTTGCTGCCCTTCTCCTGCATCTCATGGCCCGGCGAGTAACCCGAGGCGCCCGGCGAACCGGGCTTGCTGCCCTTTTCCTGCATCTGCTGGCCGGGAGCGCTGTCCCGCGCCGGATTCTGGGCATAGCCGATTGCGGTCGATCCGATGAACAAGCCGGCCGCAGCAATCGAGATAATTTTGGCCTTCATGTGCGAACTCCTAGATGTCGTGGCTCAGACCCGCAAGCAAAAGTTCCAACCATGCGGACGTCTGCTTCGACCAACAACGTTCATCGGAGAGGCACGTTCCCTAGGCTCCCTGACCGAGGAGACCAAGTCGAAGAAGACCGTCGCGGCGATTGACGGGCGACGCACACAGGGACGGTGTCGCCTGAACCGGAACCGAGCAAGAGCGGTCGAGTTGATCCGAGCACAGGCGTGCCGGCGGAGACAGGAATGCTCGGCTCTTGGTTGGTCATGGCGATGGCGGGCACACGGCTCGCCATTGAGGCGCAACAGGTCATCGCCTTGCGGCTCATGAAGATCGCTGCCGGCGGAGCGGGAGCTCAAAGGGAGGTTGCGCGGATGATGACCGAGAAGGTCGTCGCCGCCACCGAAGCGGCGGCGACCGTGGCCACGGGCGGCTCCCGCCGAAAGGTCGTCCGCCGCTACCGAACCCACATCAGGCAGAACAAGCGGCGCCTGTCGAAGCCTGCTCGGCGATCGTGACCGCTCGGGGCGCACAGTGATGGATCATGCGCTCGCCAAAGACCTGAAGGATGCGGCGTTTCCGCGGCCGATTTCATGGCATTGCATCAATAAAGATGCTGCGCATGGGCAGTGTCGCGCCGACAAGCCTGACTGCAAAATACAGCTCCTTGCTGTTCCCACCCTCGAAGAACTCATAGCGGCGTGTGGTGATAAATTCGGAGAATTGATGCTGATGGTCGGCGGGTCCGGCGGAAGGTGGCGGGCGACATCAGAAGATGGACGATCCCATCCAAGAGGCCATACCCCGACCGAAGCCGTCGCCCGCCTGTGGCTGGCCCTCCACCCTCGCGCCTGAGACGACCTGGCTTGTGAGATGTCGGGGAACGGTGTCTCCCTGGAAGGGAAGAGGCCGCCTTTGCAATTTCAGGATGCCGGCCAGTTTGGTGGAAAGAGAGTCGAAATCCAGTAACAGACGCCCGTTGAAACCGCTGTGGTGTGGCTGATCGGCTACAGCGTCCCACGTCGACTCGCGGCATACTGCGCCCCCTCCTCATCGCGCGGGGGCGAGGTCATGCGGAAATTCCTGCTCGGAACGGCCGCCCTGATGGCGCTGGCTCGTCCGGCGATCGCGGCCGACCTGCGGGCTCCAGTCTACAAGGCGCCGCCACCGGTGGTCCCGGCTTGGAGCTGGACCGGCTGCTACGTCGGCGGCCATGCGGGCGCCCTGTGGGCCAAGCAGGAGGAATGGATTGTCCGGACGCCCGGCGGCGCTTTTTTCGGCCAGTCGCTCGGCGGACATGATGCGGATAGCTGGCTTGGCGGCGTGCAGGCCGGTTGCGACTATCAGTTTGCCGGCGGCTTCGTGATCGGCATCCAGGGCGACTATGCCTGGACGGATGCCGAGGGCCGCCATGACAGCGCGCGCGAGATCGGCGTCGCCTATCACAGCAAGGTCAGGTCGCTGGCGACCGTCACCGGTCGTATCGGCTACGCCTGGAATCGCTTCCTCGGCTACGTCAAGGGCGGCGGCGCCTGGGAGCGCGACGAGTATTGGGCGACGACGATCGTGGTCGGGACCGCCTATACGGCGCGTGAGACGCGCTCGGGATGGACCATCGGTGTCGGCGGTGAATATGCCTTCAGCAACGCCCTGTCCGGCTTCGTCGAATACAATTATTACGATTTCGGCACCCGCGAGATTGGTTTCACGCCGCAAATCGCCGGGTTGGGCCCGGCATTCGTCGACATCAAAGAGACCAAGAGCGTCGTGCGCGCCGGTCTCAACCTCCGCTTCGGCGGTTACGCGGCGCCTGTCGCCGCCAAATACTGAGCGCCCGGGTTCCGATCCGCCCTTTTTCGCGCGAGCGCGAAATCGACGGAATTTCGCGCGCGGCCGCCTGGATCACTCCGGCTTGATGTTGGCTGTCCGGATCACCCTGCCCCACTTTTCGGTATCGGCGGCGATGAGCTTGGCGAAATCGGCGGGTGAATTCGCAAACACCGTGCAGCCGAGGTCGGCAAGCCGCGCCTTGATCTTGGGATCTGCGAGAGCCGCATTGATCTCCCGGTTGAGCTTGTCGACGATCTCGGTCGGCGTGCTCTTGGGCGCGCCCACGCCCTGCCAAAGATTCGCTTCGTAGCCCGGCACGAATTCGCCCAAGGTCGGTACGTTCGGCAACACCTCCGCACGCGTCGCGGTCGTTACCGCCAAGGCCCGAAGCTTGCCGGCCCTGATGTGCTCGATCGATGAACCCAGAGGATCGAACATGACCTGGACTTGCCCGCCGATCAGATCAGACAGCGCGGGCCCCGAGCTGCGATAATGCACCGGAACCAGATCGATGCCGGCCATCGTCTTGAACAGCTCGCCGAAAATGTGGGTCGAGCTGCCGTGGCCGGCCGACCCCATGTTGATCTTCCCCGCATTGGCCTTGGCGTAGGCGATGAACTCGGGAACGGTCTTGGCCGGAAATTGGGAATTCACTTCCATCACGCTCGGCACCAGCACGATGCTGGCGACCGGTGCGATGTCGCGGATGAAATCGAAATTGAGCTTGTCGTAGAGCGTTGCGTTGATCGCATTCGACGAGGTGAGCCAAAGGAGCGTGTAGCCGTCCGCAGGCGCGCGCACGACCGCCTCGGTGGCGATATTGGTGCCTGCGCCGGGGCGGTTTTCGATGATGAACGGCTGGCCGAGCCGCTCCGTCAACCATTGACCTATCAGACGGGCGAGGATGTCGGACACGCCGCCGGGACCAAAACCGACGATGAGGCGCACTGGCTGGGCCGGATAGGTCTGCGCCCTCGCGACGCGAGCGACGGCTGGCAGCGCGGCGGCTCCCGCTGCCAGATGCAGAAAAGCTCTACGAGGAAGTTTCATCATGTGCGTACACCCAGGATCAGCGCCCGCAGCGCGTGAATATGCAAAGATGATCGATCGGTTCGACGCCCGCCGACGGCATGAGCGCTGCCCGCTGAAGTGGGATTCGGCACGTCCCGGTGTGGCAGCTCTGGCATCAAAGCTACCCTGGTCCCGTATCGACGCGGAAGGGGGTGCATGACGGCTATCGACACGAAAGCGACCAACCGTACGTGCAGACGCGGGTTGCGAACTTCGGAGCGCCCCCGATTTCGGCGCCGCCCCGTCCAGGTTATGCTCGGGGTGGCCCAGCACCGGAGCCGGGAGTAAACCCCATGTGTCGACAGACGATTGCGGCCCTTGCCATGATGCCAATCACATTCGTGCTCGCGAGCGGCGCAGCCCAGGCACAAAGCCCTGCGCGCTCGACCGCGGCGATCGACCAGCAGCTGCGCGAGGCGGTCGAGCGCAAGGATGTGCCGGGTATCGTCGCGCTCGTCACCGACCGCAAGGGCGTCATCTACCAGGGCACGTTCGGGGTGGCGGACGTCGCCAGCGGCCGCCCGCTGACGGCCGACGCGCTGTTCCGGATCGCCTCGATGACCAAGGCGGTCACCTCCGCCGCGGCCATGCAGCTCATCGAGCAGGGCAAGTTCGCGCTCGATGATCCGGCCGAGAAGTACCTGCCGGAGCTGGCGAAGCTGCCGGTCTTCCACTCCTTCGATGCCAAGACCGGAAACTATCAGCTGCATCCGGCATCGAAGCCGATGACGGTGCGGCATGTGCTCACCCACACCGCGGGGCTTGGCTATCCGTTCACCAGCGCGACCTTGCGCGATTTCAAGCCGCGCGCGGGCGAGCAGTATCCGATCGGCCCGCTGCTGTTCGAGCCGGGCGAGCAATGGCTGTACGGCACCAGCACCGACATGGTCGGACGCCTGGTCGAGAAAGCCTCGGGGCAGACGCTCGAGGACTACTTCCGCCAACACATCTTCGTCCCGCTCAAGATGAGCGACACGTCCTATAATATCCCGCAGGACAAGGCGCAGCGCCTGGTCGCCGCGCAGCAGCGCGACGGCGACCGCATGGACGGCACCATCGTCAAGCAGGCCGTGCAGCCGGGGCTCACCATTGCGAAGCCGATCGGCGGCGGCGGACTGGCATCGACCGCAAGCGACTACGGCCGGTTCGTGCGCATGCTGCTCAATGGCGGCGAGCTCGACGGCGCGCGTGTGCTCAAGCCCGAGACCGTCGCGCTGATGGGCCAGAACCACATCGGCGCCGTGTCCGTCCCCGCGCAGAAGTCGCAGCTGCCGCGCAGCAGGGATTTCAGCTTCATCGCCGACGGCCGCGACAAGTGGGGGCTCGGCTTTTTGATCACCGCCGATCACGTCCCCGGCAAGCGCTCGGCGGGAAGCCTGAGCTGGGGCGGCATCAACAACACCTATTTCTGGGTCGATCCCAGCCGCGGGATCGCCGGCGTGATCCTGATGCAGTTCCTGCCGTTCGCCGATCCCAAGGCGCTCGCCGTCTACGACGCCTTCGAGCGCGCGACCTATCAGCTCGCCGATGCGCGGTGACGGATGACGGCGCTACGGAGCAGCGGAATGACGTCCGCCTTCAGAGGGCTGCGGTCCTCTGGAGGCTGACAGTGCGGACCGGGTCGGTTGAGAATGACCCCATAAGAGACATTGGCTTGGGTATCTCAGCGATTGGGCGCAACTCATGCCGTGCGAGTTTCGGGGTCACGGCCATCGATCAATCGATACGCTGCGCTCGAATGCTGCTGCAACACTCTTTCTCGTTCAGCACCTCGATTGTGCGAGTCACAACCTGCTGCTCATCCCAGTGGATGCGTTCGAAGGACACGGCGATCCGACCCTCCGCATCAAGGATGTAAGCCTCGATGCGGTGCCGATTCACCAGCGACTCGATGAAGTTGACGCCGAGCTCGAAGTGCCTGCGAAGTGCATCGATACCGTCAGTCGCTCTTAGCATTCGATGGTGGCTGTCCATGCGCACGCCACGGTCCTGCCCATAGACCGCGAAGACGTTGGGGGAGATCGAACGCCGGATCATACGTAATCGCCGCAGTGCGTATTCGATCGGCAAGTCCCTGTGCCTCTAGCAACTTCTGAATCCGGGCGAGCTTCGTCACCGTGAGCGAGCACTTCAACGGATTGTCGCAGCGCGTATAGAAAAAGACGACGATGGACGGCTGCCCTTGGAAGAATTCCTTGAAGGTGATCAACTCGGCCCTGGTGATCCTCGAAAACGATTGACTCGATCGGCTCACATCCGCGACGGGAATTCGGCGGCCTGGAAGCCGTGCTTCTCAGGCCGCTCGACGGCGCGCAGCACGCGTGCGTGCCGGGTTCATCGACCTGATCGGCACCGCGAATTGCCTGCCACGGCCCGGTCGACATCGATCCGCAGCTTCCTGGAGAGCCCGCTGCTTTGGGCGCGGAGCGACTCGAGCTCCGGCAGAACGCCTCGCGCGTGCGGACCGAGCCATGCCAATGTCACGAGCAATTCACGAACAGGACTCGTGTCCGGTGGACGAGACCGCGTACTCGCCATAAGCTCTCGAATGACACAGGCTCGTCGCGATAGCGGATGTTTGTGAGCGCGCGCATCACGAATGGAGCGAGAGCTGCGGTCGGACGCGGGTAAGACCGCAGTGCGCGCGCGGCTGCCGCGACGAGATAGGCATCAATTCCGGTGTCGAGTTCTTCGAGCACGAAGATGAGCGCGGCGTCCGACACCCCGGCGCGCGCGATGGCGAGCAGGACCCAGCCGCGCATGCGGACGATCGTCGCTGCACCGCGCTGGTCGTAGAACGGATGATCTTCGCGCAACAGATCCGTCAGCTGCTCGCGTCGGTCCGGATCAGCGGCGAGCAGCGTCGACCAGCGCCGCAAACTGCGACTCCGATTGCGCGCTCGCCGTTGTGACGCTCCTGCATCGATCGCCGTACCTCTACCGACCGTACTTGCTGAGGAACTGCCGGGCACTCTGCTTGTACCTTCGTTGACGCCTTGCCGGCGCTCAGCCGATCGACGCTCTTCAGCAGCGCCTTGTCCTTAGCCGAGGGCTTCGTCGTCGCCAAACTGTGTCGAGCGCGGTCAGGCTTGTGGCCTTGATGTCGTCGTAGTCCGACTTGTCGAGCAGGATCTCGCGCGCGTGCTGCCTGCAGTTTCTCCGGCTTGAGCGCATGCAGCGCGGAGGCCGAGATTTGCCGAATCTCGCGCAATTCATTCTTGTCGCGAAGGAGCTTCTCGAACAGCGGTGCGGAGGTGGCGTCCGCGGCGAGCAGTCGCAGGGCCTCTCGCCTGGCGTCGTCATTTGGCGGCTTGCTGACGATGGCGCGCGCTGCCGAATAGGCTTCCGCGTGCACGTCATAGCTGAGGAGTTGCAGCGCCTTCTCGGGTGGGACCAACGCCTTGTCGGGGTTCTTCAGCCCTTCGAGGAGCTTCTTCTGCGCGAAGCCGTCCTTCTCGCGCGCCAGGATCCCGAGCACGCGCTGACGGAGCTCCGGGTCCGGGTCGTCCGCGACCTTGCGCAAGGTCGCAATGTAGTCGCCCGCGGCACGGCTCAAACGCGTCGACGCTGAAGCTCGCCGCCTGGAGCGATTCCAGCGCCGCAAGCCGCACCTCGATGGGCTCGTCCTTGTTGCGCAGGACGTTCAGCACCGCCTGCAGGTCCTCGTCGCTCTCACACACGGCCAGAGGCGCTTCCGCCAGGGCCGCGACTCGCTGCTTGACGGTCCTTCGCGCACTTGTCGCGATTGACACCGCACGCTCGGGCCGACCTTTTCGGCGCAGCCTTCGCTTCTTCGCCGACTTCGACCTCTTTGCAGCTTTACGTTTCGTGGCCATGGTTCCTATCTCCTCGTGCAAGGCACGTTAGGAAACTGCACATCGTCGTAGTCGAACCCCATCGCGTGAAATGGCGTTGACGAGCCCTGGTAATCCAGAGTACTCTGCACTCGCGGTTGTAGGTCCCGGCGCGCTGACACAGGGTGACGCGGCCAGCGTGCCGCCGGGGGCGGTTGGAGGACGCTGGCCTCCGGTGATCCCATTCCACGGCCACATCGTGTCGGGCAGGTTGTGGCCGATCCGATTCCCGGGATTGCTGTCGTACGAGGCCGCCTGCGCCGGATTGAAGCGGCCGTTCTGGCGCTGCCACTTCGCCCACAGCCGGTCGACGTTGCAGTGAAGCAGGAAGAACAGCGGATCTTTCGCGGCGGTCCGAATGCTGGAGATGGAACCTCCCCACCTGGTGTGCGCCGTTCCGTGCGGGTTGCCTTCCATGGTCCGGAACGCCGGGAATTGAGCACCGAGCGCCAGCGTCTGCGCCTCGGTGCGGACGCCAGGCCCAGGCTGAGTATTCGGGTTCCAGCTATTCAGGGGTCGGCGGTTGATCCCCTGCACGCCGTCGGTTTTCCAGAACTGCAACGGGTTGGTGTTGCTGAACTGGACGGTGCCAAGCGCATCGGAGACGCCGAAGAAGTCGAGTGTAAAGAGGTTTGGCGCAGGCTGGTCGAAGCGCCAGTACGGCAGTGACGACGCTTGGATCGATCGCTTGAAGCTCACGTTCGAGATCGAGCAGGTAAGCGCGGTGCCAAGGCAGAAACCCCGGTGCCGCCGTGGGCTCTGCGTCGACCTGCGTCGGTGTGCATGTCGCGGAAGTCCGCGAAACGCCCCAAGCCCTGGTTATTGAGCTGCGCGAATGCCGACACGAAGCGGTCGCGTTCTCCCGTCGTCAGCGCGTTGGCGTTCTTTCGGATGCGCACCATCACCTGAACCGAGCCGACCAGTGTGGCTCCGTTGCGGGCTTCGATTGTCACGTCGCCGTTGTTGACGCTGGGCCGCCCGAACCTGCCGGCGACGAAAAACGGAACGGAGGCGCCATTGATTGGGACCGGCAGTGTCAGACTGTTGGAAAACGATCCCGTTGGTGCCGCTGCGGAACACGACCGCGCCACCACTAGCCGCCGATACCCCGGTGATTTGTCACGTTGACGGTGGGCGTAGGTGGCGCCGGACGGGTTGGTCACGCGAATCCGGCATGGAGACGGGGCCCACGAGACGAATCGCGCTCTGGGGCTTGCGCTGTTGTTGATTTGCAGTTCGACGTTCATTGTCATGCCTCCTGAGGCTGGCGATCGACGCGGCATTCTCCGACAATCGGCGCCGGCGGCCGACCCGAAGCGAACCGGGATTCCCAGATCGTTCCGAGCCGGCGTGAATATTCGCGTTATTTCCGTCGCTGGCGTAACAATCTGCCCTCACTGCTGGTTCTCGATTGCCTTATCTGTTCGGCAACCGCCACGGTCGTGTTTCCATGCAGTCGCTGGATTTCGACCCGCGTTTGGGCGGGACCTTACAACCTTTCCGTGCACATGAAAAGAGATCAAGCGCAGTCTGCAATGGCGGGCCTGGACAACCGCCATATCGCAACGGTCAGCGAGTGTCGGTCTCAGTCAATGCGCCGCGCATGACGGCCATCAAGCGCCAGGCATCACCCCCCGATCCGCTTGATGTCCCATTCGAGCTCCACGCCTGAGCTGCTTCCCGCACGCGCGTCCTCACCGTCTCGGCCAAGGTCCCGATGTCGGCGGCGATGGCGCCACCGAGATTGATCAGGAAGTTGCAGTGCCTCTCGAACACCTGCGCGGCGCCGACTGTGAGAGGCTCTGGAACATGTTCGTTGGGCAGTTGCCTATTTCAGTCGCGCATGGGCGGCTGCCCGCACCACATCAACGGTGCGCCAGCCGCAAGCGGCACTTCCGCCGATGAGGTCGCAATGATACCGTCGCCACGGTATACACGCCGCAACGAATCCCCGCGCAGTCGCGCCGAGAAGGATTGGCGATCGGTCGAATGGGAGGAGGCGATCATGAACCGCGGAACACCGTGGACGTCCACGCTGCTGCTTCTTGTCAGCGGCGCGCTGCTGAGCGGTGCCTCGTTCAGCGCACCGGCGCAGGCGCAAGACTTGCGCATCGGTTTCATCGCGCCGAGGACCGGCATTTTCTCGCAGCTCGGCGTCGACATGTTCAACGGCTTCCAGATGTATCTGGACGAGCACAAGGGCGAGCTCGGCGGCGCCAAGGTGACGGTCATCCTCGAGGACGATCAGGGCAAGCCGGATACCGGCGTCACCAAGGCCAACAAGCTCATCTTGTCGGACAAGGTGCATATGCTGGTCGGCGGCGTGCTGGCGACAACGGGCTATGCGCTGGCGCCGGTCGCCACCCGGGAGAAGATGCTCTACATCGGCTCGATTGCGACGGCCGATGATCTGGGGCAGCGCGACTTCGAAAAATACCCCTACATGGTGCGCCCCACCTTCGTGCCGTCGCAGCCCAGTCATCCGCTCGGGCAATGGGCCTGCGAGCAGGGCTACAAGCGGATCGCCGCAATCGCCGCCGACTATGCCTTCGGCCACGAAACGCTCGGCGGCTTTCAGAAGACGTTCGAGGACTGCGGCGGCAAGATCGTGCAGAAGATCTGGCCGCCGATCGGCACCAAGGACTTCGGGCCATACATCCCGACGTTCAAGAGCGACATCGACGCTATTTTCACGCTGATGGTCGGGCCGATGTCGCTGCAATTCCCCAAGCAACTGCGCGCCGCCGGAAACAGGAAACCCATCCTCGCCGGCGGCACCAGCTACGACGAATTCATCCTGCCATCGATGGGCGACGAGGTGATCGGCGATGTCTCGTCGTTCATGTACAGCGCGGCGCTCGACACGCCGAAGAACGCGCGAGTTCGTGAGGAAGTACCGCGCGAAATACGGCAAGGTGGCGTCCTACTATTCGGAGGCCAACTACACGACCGCCCAGTGGATCGACGAGACGCTGAAAAAGACGGGCGGCAAGTATCCGGGGCCGCTCGAGTTCATCAAGATCATGAGCGGCATCAAGCTCGACGCCGTGCGCGGTCCGGTCGAGCTCGACGACCGGCTCACCGCGGTCCAGAACATCTACATCAAGAAGGTCGAGAAGAAGAAGATGTTCGGCTACGACAAGGACGAGCTCTGGAACACGGTGATCAAGACCTACACCAACGTCGGGCAATTCTGGACCTACAACAAGGACGCGTTCCTCAAGCAGCCGGTCTATTCGCGCGACTTCCCGCCGTGCAAATACTGCGAGTAGATCTCGCCTGACGGCCATCAAGCGCCGGGCACCACCCCGATCCGCTTGATCTCCCATTCGAGCTCGACGCCCGAGTGCTCCCGCACGCGCGTCCTCACGGTCTCGCCCAGGGTCTCGATGTCGGCGGCGGTGGCGCCGCCGAGATTGATCAGGAAGTTGCAGTGCATCTCCGACACCTGCGCGGCGCCGACCACGAGGCCGCGGCAGCCGGCGGCGTCGATCACCTGCCAGGCCTTGTGACCGGGCGGGTTCTTGAAGGTCGAGCCGCCGGTGCGGCTCTTGATCGGCTGGGTGGCTTCGCGCGATTCGGTGATCTTGTCCATCTCGGCGGCGATCCGTGCCGGATCGCCGGGCTCGCCTTGAAACAGCGCCGCGGTGAAGATCACGTCCTCGGGCGCGCCGCAATGACGATAGCTGTAGTGCATGTCGCCGTTGCTGAAGACGCGCACGCGGCCTTGCCGGTCGACGCCGCGCGCCTCGATCAGCGCGTCCTTGGTCTCGCGGCCGTAGGCGCCGCCGTTCATCCGCAGCGCCCCGCCGATCGCGCCGGGAATGCCGCGGAAGAACGGCAAGCCCCGCGATCCCGGCTTCCTGCGCCGCGCGCGACACCTTCACGTCGGGCACGCCCGAGCCGGCGCGGACGCGCGCATCGGGCTCGATCTTCACGTCGCTGAAGCCGCGGCCGAGCCGGATCACCACGCCCGGCACGCCGCCGTCGCGCACGATCAGGTTGGAGCCGAGCCCGATGACGGTGACCGGAGTCTCGGCCGGCAAGTGCTCGAGGAAATAGGCGAGATCGGCCTCGTCCTCCGGCATGAACAGAACCTGCGCCGGCCCGCCGACGCGGAACCAGGTCAGCTCGCGCGAGCGGCTGGTTCGCCAGCAGCCGCCCGCGCAGCTCGGGCATGCGGGCTTTCAAATCAGCGAGAAAGTCAGGGAATGTCATCGCACGCGTGACGCTCACGCCACCGCCCCGAGCGCGGCGAGCTCGCCGGGCAGCGCGTAGGCCCATTGCGTGATGTTGCCGGCGCCGAGGCACACGACGATGTCGCCCGGCTGCGCCAGCCGCTCGACCATGCGCGCAAGGTCGCCGGCGCCATCGAGCGCGATGACCTGGCGATGCCCGTGCGCGCGCAAGCCCTGCACCAGCGAGTCGCGGTCGGCGCCGGGGATCGGCGCCTCGCCGGCGGCATAGACATGGGCGACGATCACGGTGTCGGCATCGTTGAAGCAGGTCGAGAACTGCTCGAACAACGAGGCGAGGCGGGTGTAGCGGTGCGGCTGCACCACGGCGATCACCTGGCCCTTGCTCGATTCGCGCGCGGCGCGCAGCACGGCGGCGATCTCGACCGGATGGTGGCCGTAATCGTCGATGATCGGGACGCCGTTCCACTCGCCGGTGCGGGTGAAGCGCCGCCGCACGCCGCCGAAATTCTGCAGCGCCTTGCGGATCATCTCGTCGGACATGCCGAGCTCGCGCGCGACCGCGATCGCCGCCGTGGCATTGAGCGCATTGTGGCGCCCGGGCATCGGCAGCGCGAGCGATTTGATCTCGTGCATGGTCTCGCCGGCGCGATCGCGGAAGACGATCGAGAAGCGCGATTGTCCGTCGGCGTGGTCGAGATCGGCCAGCCGCACATCGGCCTGCAGGTTCTCGCCATAGGTGATGACGCGGCGGTCGGTGATCTGCCCGACCAGCAGCTGCACCACCGGATGGTCGGTGCACATCACCGCGAAGCCGTAGAACGGCACGTTCTCGACGAACGCGCGGAACGCCTCCTGCACCGCCTCGAAGGTCTTGAAGTGGTCGAGATGCTCGGGGTCGACGTTGGTGACGATGGCGATGTCGGCCGGCAGCTTGAGGAAGGTGCCGTCGGATTCGTCGGCCTCGACCACCATCCAGTCGCCGGCGCCGAGCCGCGCATTGGTGCCGTAGGCATTGATGATGCCGCCGTTGATGACGGTCGGATCGAAGTTGCCGGCGTCGAGCAGGGTCGCCACCAGCGAGGTGGTGGTGGTCTTGCCGTGGGTGCCGCCGATGGCGACGCAGCTCTTGAGCCGCATCAGCTCGGCCAGCATCTCGGCGCGCCGCACCACCGGCAGCCGCTGCGCGCGCGCCGCGGTGAGCTCGGGATTGTCGCGCCTGATGGCGGTCGACACCACCACGACCGCGGCGTCGCCGAGATTGCCGGCGGAATGGCCGACCGAGACCTTGGCGCCCTTGTCGCGCAGCCGCTTGACGTTGGCGCTGTCGGAGGCGTCGGAACCCTGCACCGTGTAGCCGAGATTTATCAGCACTTCGGCGATGCCGCTCATGCCGATGCCGCCGATGCCGACGAAATGCACCGGACCGATATCGCGCGGCAGTTTCATCGCGGGCTCCTTGCCTGTTGCCATCGTCTTCAACACCAGATCCGCGAGCCGTTCGGCGGCGTCGACCGCGCCCTGCGAGCGGGCGGCGGCGGCCATTGCTACGAGCTTTTGCGGCGCGCTGGCAAGCGCGCCGATCTCGGCCGCGAGCCGCTCCGGCGTGAAATCGCTTTGGGGCAGACGTATGGCGCCCCCTGCCCTTTCCAGCACGCCGGCATTGGCGGCCTGGTCCTGATCGAGCGCGTGCGGAAGCGGCACCAGGATGGCGGGCCGGCCGATCGCCGCGAGCTCGGCGACGGTGGAGGCGCCGGAGCGCGACACGACCAGATGGCTGGCCGCGATCCGCGCCGGCAGATCGGTGAAGAAGGGCGCGACCTCGGCCATGACGTTGGCCCTGGCATAGGTTTCGGTGACCCGCGCAATATCCTCCTCGCGCGCCTGCTGCACGATCGCCAGACGGCTGCGCAGCTGCGGCTCGAGCCGCTCGATCGCGCCCGGCACGATATCCGCCATGATGCGCGCGCCCTGGCTGCCGCCGAACACGACGAGGCGCAGCGGTCCCGTGATGTCGGGAGCCGCATAGGGAGCCGCGGCGGCCGCGATCACCGCCGGCCGGACCGGATTGCCGGTGCGGGTCGCCTTGGCGGCGAGCGTCGGCTCGCGATCGAGCACGCCGGCGAAGCTGGTGGCGATCGCGCTCACCCGCGGAGGCCAGCAGCCGGTTGGCGCGCCCCATCACGGCGTTCTGCTCGTGGATCAGGGTCGGAACTGCGCGCAGCGCCGCCGCCAGCACCGGCGGCAGCGTCGGATAGCCGCCGAAGCCGATGACCGCGGAGGGCCGGATGCGTCCGAGCAGCCGGAACGCCTGGATCGCGCCGATGCCCAGCATCAAGCCGGTGCGCGCGAGCGAGATCGGATTGCGCGAGCGCACGGTCTCGCTCGCGATCACGTGGATCTGCCGCGCGGGAAAGCGGCTGCCGTAGCGCTCGGCGCGCTCGTCGGTGGCGAGATCGACGGTGACGCCGCGGCGCCCGAGCGCATGCGCCAGCGCCTCGGCGGGAAACAGATGCCCGCCGGTGCCGCCGGCGGCCAGCAGCACGAGCGGCGCGCCGCTCGGCTCGATCACGCCGGTCTCCCGGCGGGAGCGAATTGGCCGGCGCTGGCCAGCTGCTCGGCGCGCGGACGATCGCGCGTCAAAGCGAGCAGCATGCCCATGCCGTAGGCGAGCGAGATCATCGAGGAGCCGCCATAGGAGATGAACGGCAACGTCATGCCCTTGGCGGGCATCAGATGCAAGTTCACCGCCATGTTGATGAACGATTGCAGGCCGAACAGCACCGCAAGGCCGGCGGTGGCGAAGCGGGCGAACGGGTCTTCGCTCCGCACCGCATGGCGCAAGCGCGCGCAGCACGATGAAGGCGAACAAGGCGACCAAGAGCAGGCAGAGCACGATCCCGAACTCCTCGGCCGCGACCGCGAACACGAAGTCGGTGTGGCTCTCGGGCAGGATGCGCTTGACCGTGCCCTCGCCGGGGCCGCGTCCGAACCAGCCGCCGCGCTGGAAGGACTCGAGCGCCTGATCGATGTTGAAGGTGTCGCCGGAGGCGGGATCGAGGAAGCGCTGGATGCGCCGCGTGACGTGCGGCACCGTGAAATAGGCGGCCGCAAGCCCGACCGCAGCCGTGCCGGCGAGCCCGATCACCCAGACGACCCGCATGCCGGCCAGAAAGAACAGCGCGCCCCACACGCCGGCGATCAGCATGGTCTGTCCGAAATCGGGCTGCAGCACGAGGCCCGTGACCGCGAGCATGAGCAGCGCGAGCGCCATCGTGTTCGCCGGCATCTCGGGCCGGCGGGCGGATTCGCCGAACAGCCAGGCCACCAGGATCACGAAGGACGGCTTGAGGAATTCCGACGGCTGCAGATTGACGCCGAGAATGACGATCCAGCGGCGCGCGCCCTTGACCTCGGCGCCGAACACCAGGGTGGCGGCCACCAGGACGATGCTCAGCGCGAACACGACGAACGCGATCCGCCGGATGTAGCGGAACGGCAGGAACGACGTCGCCAGCATCACGATCAGCGCGGGGATCAGGTAGAGCACGTGGCGGCTGACGAAATAGAACGGCTCGAGCCCGAGCCGGGAGGCGACCGGCGGGCTGGCCGCGAGCGAGAGCACGATGCCGCCGAGCATGAGCGCCAACAGCGCCGCCAGCAGCAACCGGTCGACCGTCCACCACCAGGCCGCAAAGGGCGTGCGTTCAACGCGCGAGACCATGACAGCTTCCTTGGGACGATGCCTTGGACGAAACGACGGGCTCGTTCCCGCTCACGGCCCGACTATGGTTGGCGAGCCGTTAAGAAAAAATTTAAGATGGAAGGAAAGCGAGGCTGGCGTGCAAGACCGGTCGTGCATCGAAAAGTCGAGTTATTGGGGAGGAAGCGCCATGCGGCGGCTCGCGTGCCTGATCCTATCCATCTGCTGCCTGCTTCTTCCGCAACCGGCATCGGCGCAAAAAGGCCAGAAGTGGGTCGTGAGCTGGGCCGCCTCCGCCCAGGGCCCCTACCCGGTCGGCAATCCCTCGGCGCAGCCGGATCAGCGTTTCGCCTTCCCCGCGCCGGCGGCGGGCGCCAACGACCAGACCTTCCGTCTCATCGTGCGGCCGGACATCTGGGGACGGCAGGCCCGCCTGCGCTTCACCAACGTGTTCGGCACCAAGCCGGTCACCTTCGACGGTGCCTTCGTCGGCCTGCAAATGGGCGGCCCCGGGCTGGTCAAGGGCACCAACCGGCCGGTCACCTTCGGCGGCAAGGAGAGCGTCACGGTGGCGCCCGGCACCTCGGTGTGGAGCGACGCGGTGCAACTGACCTTCGTGCGCGATCCGGCGGCAGCGGAGCTCGCCGGGCGCAAGCTCGCGGTGAGCTTCCACGTGGCGGGCGAGAGCGGGCCGATGACATGGCACGCCAAGGCGCTCACGACGTCCTACGTCACCGCGCCGGGCGCCGGGTCGAAGGGAAAATCCGAGGACGAAGCGGCCTTTCCCTACAGCACGGCATCCTGGTTCTTCCTCGACGCCGTCGAGATGATGGCGCCGTCAGGGAGCTACGCGATCGTGGCGTTCGGCGACTCGATCACCGACGGCACCGCGTCGACCATGAACGGCGACGACCGCTGGCCCGACGTGCTGTCGCGGCGTCTGCACGCCATCCACGGCAACACCATCGCGGTGATCAACGCCGGCATCGGCGGCAACCAGATCGCCGGCCCGGCGGAATACGGCGCGCAGAAGCCGTTCCCGGGCGGCCCGTCGGCCAGGCAGCGGATCGAGCGCGACGTGCTCGATCTGTCGGGCGTCGGCGCCATGATCTGGCTCGAAGGCATCAACGATTTCAGCAAGAACGGCAATGCCACGCTGGAGACGGCGCAGAACGGCATGAAGGAGGTGGTCGGCCTGATCCGCGCGCGGCGCCCGACATCCGCGTGATCGGCGCCACGGTGGTGACCGCGCTCGGCTCCTCGAGCGCCGCGCACGGCTTTCCCGAGCAGGACGCCAAGCGCAAAGGGCTCAACGACTTCATCCGCACGTCGGGCTTGTTCGACGGCGTCGTCGATTTCGACCAGGCGACGCTCGATCCGCAGACCGGCGGCCTCAAGCGGCGAATTCGTGCCCGACAGCACGACCGGCGGGCCGGGCGACAAGCTTCACCCCAACCGCGCCGGCTACCTGGCGATGGGAATGGCGATCGACCTCGAGCTCTTGAAACCGAAGCAGCAGGCCCGGCGGTAGCAGCTACCTCGCCGCCGCCTCGAGGCCCGGCAGCGCCAGCACCAGCTCGCGGAACTTGTCGCCGCGCACCTCGAAATTGCGATACTGGTCGAACGACGCGCAGGCCGGCGACAGCAGCACCACCGGCTCCGCGACGGCGGACGCCTCGGCGTCGCGGGCGGCGAGCGCGACCGCGCGATCGAGCGTGCCGGCGACCACGTGCGGCACCTGCCCTTCGAGCTCGGACGCGAAGCCTCCTGCCGCCTCGCCGATCAGATAGGCCTTGCGGATGCGCGGAAAGAAGCCGGCGAGCGACGCGATGCCGCCGGTCTTGGGCTTGCCGCCCGCGATCCAGAAAATATCCGAGAAGCAGGCCAGCGCCTGCGCGGCGGAGTCCGCGTTGGTGGCCTTGGAGTTGTTGACGAACAGCACCTGGCCCTTGCGGCCGACCTGCTCCATCCGGTGCGCGAGCCCGGGAAACGACTGCAGTCCCTGCTGGATCGCCGGCTCGGAGAAGCCGAGCGCGAGCGCCGCGCCGGTGGCGCAGGCGGCGTTCTGCGCATTGTGCACGCCGCGCAGCGAGCCGATCCCGCCGAGCAGCGCGATGGCGCGCGCGCTGCCGCCTGCGGCGCGCATGATCTGCTCGGCCTCCACATAGAGACCGTCGGCGAGCGGCCGGCGCACCGACACGCGCACCACGCGCTTGCCGGCGCGCTCGATGCGGTCGGCGGCGGCCTGGCACCACTTGTCGTCGACGCCGACGATCGCGGTGCCGTCCGCCTGCACGCCGGCGACGAGCCGCTCCTTGACGGCCGCGTAGTGGTCGAGCGTGCCGTGGCGATCGAGGTGATCTTCGGTGACGTTGATCAGGATGCCGACCGAAGGGTCCAACGTGGGCGCCAGGTCGATCTGATAGGACGACACCTCGATGACGTGCACGCGGCCGGTGGCCGGAGGCTCGAGCGAGAGGATCGCGGTGCCGATATTGCCGCCGAGCTGGACGTCGTAGCCGGCGGCGCCAGCGAGATGCGCGATCAGCGCCGTGGTGGTCGATTTTCCATTGGTGCCGGTGATGGCGACGAACGGCGCATCGGGCGCTTGCGCGCGGCGCTCGCGGCAGAACAGCTCGATGTCGCCGATCACCTCGACGGCGGCGGCGCGGGCGAGCCCCGCGGACCAATGCGGCGCAGGGTGCGTCAGCGGCACGCCGGGGGCCAGCACCAGGGCGGCAATCCGCGACCAGTCGACATGGCGCAGGTCGGCGGTGGGGATGCCGGCCTGCGTCGCCTTGGTCACGGTGTCGGCGCTGTCGTCCCAGCCGATCACGTCGGCGCCGCCGGCGAGCAGCGCGCTCGCGCTCGCCAGCCCCGAGCCGCCGAGACCGAACACCGCGACCTTTCGTCCGGCGAAGGTGGTGATGGGGATCATCGCAGCTTGAGCGTGGACAGGCCGGCGAGCGCGAGCACCACCGAGATGATCCAGAAGCGGATCACGATTTGCGGCTCGGTCCAGCCGAGCTGCTCGAAGTGATGGTGGATCGGCGCCATCTTGAACACGCGCTTGCCGGTGAGCCTGAACGACACCACCTGCACGATCACCGAGACCGCCTCCAGCACGAACAGGCCACCGACGATGCCGAGCACGATCTCGTGCTTGGTCGCCACCGCGATCGTCCCCAGCATGCCGCCGAGCGCGAGCGAGCCGGTGTCGCCCATGAAGATCGAGGCCGGCGGCGCGTTGAACCAGAGAAAGCCGATGCCGGCGCCGATCACGGCGCCACACAGCACCGCAAGCTCGCCGGTGCCGGCCACGAAGTGGAGCTGCAGATAGTCCGAGAACACGGCATTGCCCACCACCCAGGCGAACACCCCGAAGCAACCGGCCGCGATCATCACCGGAACGATGGCAAGCCCGTCGAGGCCGTCGGTCAGGTTCACCGCATTGCCGGCGCCCACGATCACGAAGCAACCCGACAAGACAAAGAACCAGCCGAGCGGCAGGATCAGCTCCTTGAAGAACGGAAAGGTGAGCGAGCTGGCGAACGGCTGGCGCCCGAGCGACATGATGAAGTAGCTCGCCGCCGCCGCGATCAGCAGCTCGAGCACGATGCGAACCTTGCCGGAAACGCCGGCATGGGTCTGCTTGGTCACCTTGAGATAGTCGTCGTAGAAGCCGATCGCGCCGAAGCTCAGCGTGACCGCGAGCACGATCCAGACGTAACGATTGGTCAAGTTGGCCCACAGCAGCGTCGACACGACGAGGCCGAACAGGATCATCAAGCCGCCCATGGTGGGCGTGCCCTTCTTGGTGACGAGGTGGGACTGCGGGCCGTCGCTGCGGATCGGCTGGCCCTTGCCCTGCCGCAGCCGCAGGTGGTCGATGATCCAGGGGCCGAACAGGAACACGAAAATGAGCGCGGTGATCATCGCCCCGCCGGTGCGGAACGTGATGTAGCGCAGCACGTTGAGCGGGCCGATCGTGTCCGCGAATGCGGAAAGCCAATAGAGCATGGGTCAACCGTTCATCGTCGATCTTGGGCGGGCGCCAGCGAGAACGAACAGGCAGCAGACCAGGACCAGGACAACCTCGTGCTTGGTCGCGACCGCCACCGTGCCGAGCATGCCGCCGAGCGCAAGCGAAGCAGTCTCTCCGGCCAAGGTCGAGGCGAGCCGCGTATTTAACCACAGAAAGCCGAGCCCGGCGCCGATCGCTGCGCCGCACAAAACCGCCAGCTCGCCGGTGCCGGGGACATGGCGGATATCGAGGTATTCGGAGAAAACAGCGTTGCCGCCAACATAGGCAAGAACAAGGAAATTCAACACCGCGACCAGCAACGGACCGACCAGCGATCCATGGAGCCGATCGGCAAGATTGACGATGCTGCCGGCCGCGACGATCACCAAGGCTCCGAGCGGAATGTAGAGCCAGCCGAGATCGACCGGTCGCCCGAAGGGGATTCCGAGCGAGGTCGCGACGGGCGAGCGGCCGAGGTGCACGAGGGCGATGCAGGCCGCCAACCCAATGCTCGCCGTTATGGCGATCCGCTCCTTGTCGGACATGGCGGATTGCTCGGCCGCTTCGAGGTGGTCGCCGTAGAGACCGACCGCACCGAAGGCAAGCGCAACCGCGAGCACGATCCAAACATAAGGATTGGCTGGATTGGCCCACAGCAGCGTGGCGAAGAGAAGCGCGGACAGAATGATCGGCCCCGCGGGGCGTATCGCTTGGCTCCGCCTGCCACACACCATGGCGATGATCGCCGGACCGAGCAGGAACACGAACGCAAGCGCCGTGATCATCGCCCCGCCGGTGCGGAACGTGATGTAGCGAAAGAGAGCAAGGCTCGAGTTGGTGTCCGAGAATGCGCTGAGCCAATAGAGCATGAGTCAACCTTGCGACGGCGCCGAGACCAGCGCCTCGCGGCGATAGCGGCTTTGCAGCGCCTTGACGATCGGCCCCATCCGGGAGCCGAGCGATCCCTTGATCATGATGGCGTCGCCCGGTCGGATGGCGGCGAGCACGTGCGGCTCGAGCGCGGCGGAGGTCTCGGAATAGCCGCCTCGGCGGCTGGAGGGAAGAGCCTCCCACAGGGCGCGCATCAGCGGCCCACAGCAGAACACCAGATCGACAGCGTGCTCGACGACCGGCTCGCCAAGCCCGCGATGGAGATCGGCGCCGCGCGGCCCGAGCTCGAGCATGTCGCCGAGCACCGCGATGCGCCGGCCGCGCGGCCCCACCTGCGACTGTCCGAGCAGCGCGAGCGCCGCCCGCATCGAGGCCGGATTGGCGTTGTAGCTCTCGTCGATCAGCAGCGCGGAGCCGCCCGGCAGCTCGAGCGTCATGCGGGAGCCGCGCCCGGTCGCCGGCTGCAGCTGCGCGAGCGCCAGCGCCGCCAGCGCCAGATCGGCGCCGACGAGCGTGGATGCGGCGAGCACCGCGAGCGAATTGAGCACGACGTGGCGGCCCGGCGCGCCGACCTTGTAGGTGACGTTGGCACCCAGAATGCGGGCCTCCACGGTCGAGCAGTCCGCCTGCAACGCACATTTGAGCAATCGCGCTTCGGCCTCGGCGTGCTCGCCGAACGACACGCACGCGCCCAACACCGGCGCGCATTGCGCCGGCGGAAAGACGCGCGAATTGCGGGTTGTCGCGGTTGATGACGGCGGCGCCGCCCGGCGCGAGCCCGAGGAAGATCTCGGCCTTGGCGTCGGCGATGGCGTCGAGCGAGCCGAAGAACTCGAGGTGGACCGGCTCGATCGTGGTGATGATCGCGACCTGCGGGCGCACCAGCCGGGTGAGCGGCTCGATCTCGCCCGCATGGTTCATGCCGATCTCGAGCACCGCGTAGCGCGCGCTCTGCGGGCAGCGCGCCAGCGACAGCGGCACGCCCCAGTGATTGTTGTAGGAGGCGACCGAGGCGTGGGTCTCGCCATTGGCGCCGAGCGCGAGCCGCAGCGCCTCCTTGGTGCCGGTCTTGCCGACCGAGCCGGTGACGCCGATGATCTTCGCCGCCGAGCGGGCGCGCGCCGAGCGCGCGAGCTCGCGCAATCCGTCGAGCACGTCCGGCACGACCAGCAGCGGCGCGTCCGAGGCAAAGCGATCGCGCTGGTCGGCGGCCACCACCGCGAGGGAGGCACCGGCCGCGAGCGCCGCCGGCACGAACTCGTGGCCGTCGCGGTTGTCGCCCTTGATGGCGAAGAACGCCTCGCCGGCCGCAACCGTGCGGGTGTCGATCGAGATGCCGGGAATGGACGACGGCAGCGCGCCCGCGCGCGTCGCGCGCATCGCCTGCGCCATCGCGTCGACGGTCCAGAGCGGCCGATCGCTCATACCACCTTCCCCTCGAGCGCGGCCGCGACCGCTTCGTGGTCGCTGAACGGCAGCACCTGTTTGCCGACGATTTGGCCGGTTTCATGGCCCTTGCCGGCGATCAACAGCACGTCGCCGCGGCGCAATTGCGCAATCGAGCTCTCGATCGCCGCACGGCGATCGCCGATCTCGATCGCGCCCGGTGACGCGGCAAGGATCGCGGCGCGGATCGCGGCGGGCTCTTCGCTGCGCGGATTGTCGTCGGTGACGATGACGCGGTCGGCGTTCTCGGCCGCGATCGCTCCCATCATCGGGCGCTTGCCGGCGTCGCGATCGCCGCCGCAGCCGAGCACCACGGTGAGCCTGCCGGTCGCGTAGGGCCGCAGCGCTTCGAGCGCCTTGGCGAGCGCGTCGGGCTTGTGGGCGTAGTCGACGAAGATCGGCGCGCCGTTGCGCTCGCCGACCAATTCGAGCCGGCCCTTGGCGCCCTTGAGATGCGCGAGCGCCGCGAAGGTCGCCTCAGGCGCGCTGCCGGTCGCAATGGCGAGGCCGGCCGCCACCAGCGCATTCTCGACCTGAAAGGCGCCAGGAAGCGGCAGGCGGACGTGATGCTCGCTCCCGTCGCATGCGACCTCGAGCGTCTGCGCGAAGCCCTCGATCGCGCTCTCGAGCAGCCGGATCCCCTCGCCGCGGCGACCGACGCTGAGAATCCGCAGCCCACGCTTGCGGGCCGCCGCCACCACCGCGTCGGCATGCTCATGATCGGCAAAGATGACGGCGGCGCCGCCGGGCACGATCAGGTCGGTGAACAATCGGAGCTTGGCCGCCAGATACGCCTCGATGGTCGGATGATAGTCGAGGTGATCGCGGCTGAGATTGGTGAAGCCGCCGGCGGCGACGCGCACGCCGTCGAGGCGGTGCTGATCGAGCCCGTGCGAGGAAGCTTCCATTGCGAGATGGGTGACGCCCTCGCCGGCGAGCTCGTCGAGCGAGCGGTGCAGCGCCACCGGCTCGGGCGTGGTGAGCGAGCCGTAGACCTCGCGCGTCGGCGTCACCAACCCGACGGTGCCGATGCTCGCCGCTGGCTCGCCGAGCGCCGCCCAGATCTGGCGCGTGAACGCGGCCACCGATGTCTTCCCGCTGGTGCCGGTGACCGCCGCGATCACCCGCGGCTGCCGCGAAAAGAACTTCGCCGCCGCCAGCGCCAGCGCGCGGCGGGCATCGCCGACCTTGATGAAGGCGACGCCTTCCGGAAGCGGCGCCGGCGGCACGCGCTCGGCCATGACGGCCGCGGCGCCCGGCGGCAAGCGCCTGGCCGATGAAGCGCAGCCCGTCGTCCTTGGTGCCACCCACCGCCACGAACAGATCGCCCGGCTTGACGGTGCGGCTGTCATCGCTGATGCCGGCGACCTCGAGCGCGGCGAAGCGCGCGTCGCTGACGGCATCCGGGGTGAGGAGGTTCTCGAGCTTCATTCGGCGTCGGAATATCACCGGTTGCAGGCGCTGGCGAGGAGCAGCTTCAAGATTTCAACCCCCGAGGGGCGGCTGACGCATGCCGCAAAACATACTAAGAAAATTCGACCGCCACAGGGAGGGCAGCCAGCGAGCGCCACATGACCGAGCATCCGAGCGCCGCCGGCACCACGGCAGTCGCGCAGCAACCGCCGGGCGGCGTGCTGGCGGTCGCCTCGGCCGCCGACTATGCGCGCGATCCGACACGCTGGGGCAGCGCCGAGATTGCCGCGCTGTTCCCCGGCTTCCAGCATCTCGACATGCGCACCAGCGGCGCCGTGATCCGCTTGCGGCATGGCGGCTCGGGTCCGCCGTTGCTGCTGCTGCACGGCAACCCGCAGAACCACGTCTGCTGGCACAAGATCGCGGCCCGACTGGCGCAGCACTACCACGTCGTCCTGCCCGACCTGCGCGGCTACGGCGACAGCTCGCTGCCGGAAGCCGGCCCCAACAATATCAATTACAGCTTCCGCGCCATGGCCCAGGACATGGTGGAGGTCATGGAGCAACTCGGCCACCGCCGTTACTTCGTCGCCGGCCACGATCGCGGCGCGCGCACGGCGCATCGGATGTGCCTCGACCATGCCGATCGCGTGAGCAAGGTCTGCCTGATGGACATCGTGCCGACCTATCACGTCTGGACGAACACCACGAAGAACTGGGCGATCGGCTCCTGGCACTGGTCGTTCATGGCGCAGCCGGAGCCGTTTCCGGAGCGGCTGATCAGCTCGGTCCCGGCCGAGTTCTTCATCAAGAGCCGGATGGTGATCCGCGGCGGCACCGGCCTCGGGTTCCTGACGCAGGCGGCGTTGGACGAGTACATCCGCTGCTACACGTTGAAGACGATCACCGGCTCGTGCCGGGACTTCCGCGCCTCGCCGACCATCGACTTCGAGATCGATGGCGCCGACCAGGATCGAGCAGATCGCGATGCCCGACGCTTGTCTTGTGGGGCGCGCGCGGGCAGCCGCCGGAACGAACGCGCGAGTTCGCGGCGGTCTGGCGAAAATATGCCGGCAACGTCGTGGACACCGACGCCATGCCGTGCGGTCACTACATTCCCGAGGAAATGCCCGATCACGTGTACGAACGCTTCATCGCGTTTTTCAAGGATTAGGTGCGCTTCCCGGGAAGAGAGATCACCGCCCCGCCGCGCCGGCCAAAATCAGCTTGTCGGAGGGCGCCAGATCGAAGCGCGGGGCGACCCCGAGCAACGGCGCAACGCGGGCGATCACGGCGCCGCCGACCGGCACCGCGTTCCATCCGGAGGTCGCATGGCCGTGCGATTCCGGGGTCGGCTGCGGCTCGTCGATCATGATCAGGAGCCCGTAGCGCGGCCGATCGGCCGGCAGCACCGCGGTGAAGGCGGTGAGCACCTTGGTCTTGGAGTAGCGGCCGCCGACCACCTTCTCCGAGGTGCCGGTCTTGCCGCCGACGTAGTAGCCCTTCACGTCGGCCCTGGTGGCGGTGCCTTTCTCCACGTTCAGCCGCATCAGATAGCGCATCTTCTCGCTGGTCTCGGGCTTGACGACGGGCTTGGCGAGCGCCATCGCTTCCGCTTCGCTGCGCTTGAGGAAGGTGGGCGGGATGAGATAGCCGCCGTTCATCAGCGCGCCGACCGCCATCATCGCCTGCAGCGGGGCGACCGAGAGGCCGTGGCCGAACGCGATCGTGATCGTGTTGATCTCGACCCAGCGCCTGGGCGCCAGCGGCTCGGCGCTTTCCGGCAGCTCGGTGCGCAGCCGGTCGAGCTGGCCGAGCCTGCGCAGGAATTGCTTGTGGTGCTCGACCCCGAGGCTCAGCGCCATGCGCGCGGTGCCGATATTGGACGAGTAGGTGAAGATCTCCGGCACGGTCAGGACGCGGTTCTGCGCGTGGAAGTCGTGGATGGTGTGCTTGCCGTGCTGCAAGGGGAAGCGCGCATCGAACGACGATTTGAGCGTGATCTTGCCGGAGTTGAGCGCCATCGCGACGGTGAGCGCCTTGAAGGTCGAGCCCATCTCGTACACGCCGGTGGTGAGGCGATTGATGCGGGTCGGGTCGAGCGCCTCGCGCGGATTGTTCGAAATCGTAGTCGGGCACCGAAACCAGCGCGATGATCTCGCCGGTGCGCACGTCGATGATCAGGCCGGCCGCGGCCAGGGCCTTGTACTTGGCGCGGGCGGCGATCAATTCGTCGCGCAGCGCGTGCTGGACCCGCAGGTCGACCGCAAGCTCGATCGGCTTCTGCAAACGGTCGCTGGCGAGCCCCGCCAGATGCAGATCGGCGAGCCCGCGGCTGTCGAGCCATTTCTCGATGCCGGCGATCCCCTGATTGTCGACATTGACGTGGCCGATCACGTGCGCGACCTGGGCGCCGTTCGGGTAGACGCGCTTGTTCTCGGGCAGAAAGCCGATGCCGGGCAAGCCGAGCCGGTGAATCTGCTCGCGCTGCTTGGGCGTGATCTCGCGCTTGAGCCACACGAAGCGGCGCTTGGAGCCGAGCCGGTCGCGCAGCTCGGGCGCGTCGAGCTCGGGCACCGACGCGGTGAGCAGCTCGGACGCCTCGTCGACGTCGATGATGCGATGGGGCTCGCCGAACAGCGAAGGCGCGCGCACATCGGTCGCGAGGATCTCGCCGTTGCGGTCGAGCAGGTCGGGTCGCGCGGTCGCGACCGCATCGTGCCCGGCGACGCGCCGTCCGGCATGGCCGTCGGACGCGGCCGCGAACATGACCAGCCGGGCCGCCACGACCCCGTAAGCGAGGGCGAAGACCAGGACGGCAAGCCCGATGCGGGCCCTGGCCTTGACGGCACGATCGACGTTGCGGCCATAGAGCAGCGTGCGCACCAGCCGACGGCGCCAGGGCTCGACCGGGGGCGACGGTCTGAGCTGCTCCGCTCCCGCAGACATGCCGTTGCTGCTTGCGATGGTATCACTCATGCGACGGCCTCGTCGGCACCTGCGTGGGCATGGTCTGCCAGCCGGTCGTGGGCTCCCAACCCGGCACGCCCGTGGCTGCGCGAGCGGGCACGCTCGTGGACGAGCGAGGCGGCATGCTCGGCGTCGACCGCGTGCTGGGCGGCGACGCGCCGGCAGGCTGCCGGTGGTCGTGCGGTCGATCAGCCCCGGGTTGGCGAGCACCGTGCCGATCGGATCGGGATCGTCCACCGGCACCAGCTCGGGCGGCCGTTCCGGCAATTGATCGAGGCGATCGAACTGGTGGCCTTCGACCGGCTTGAGCGGCAGATGGCGGCGCGCCAGCGCCTGGATGCGGGCGGGGTTGTCGAGCTTCGACCATTCCGCCCGCAGCGCCGCGATGGCGTCGTTCTCGCGCCTGATCTCCATGCGCAGCTTGGCGACCCGCTGCGCCTGGCGCGTGGACTCGAACTTGATCTTGTAGACGTCGGCCGCCGCCAGAACGAGCGCGGCGATCACCAGGACGTTGAGCAGGCGCATCATCGGCGCCCCCCGAGAATTTCGGCGATGGTCGGCAGCGCCGGCAGCAGCGCGGCGGATCGACGGGTAGGCGCCGCGTCGGTGCGCGCGGCCGCCCGCAGCTTGGCCGAGCGCGCCCGCGGATTGGCGCCGATCTCGGCGTCGTCCGGCACGATCGGCCGCTTGGTCAGCACGTGGAACGTCGCAGGTACGGCTGCGGTCTCCGGCAGATGGCGCGAGCCGCCACTTCTGCGGCTGCGCTCGGCGAGAAACGATTTCACGATGCGGTCCTCGAGCGAGTGGAACGCCACCACCACGAGGCGCCCGCCCGGCGCGAGCACCTGCTCGGCAGCGGCTCAGCGCGGCGGCCAGCTCGGCAAGCTCCTCGTTGACGAAGATGCGCAACGCCTGAAAGGTGCGGGTGGCCGGATGGATCGTGCCGGGGCGCGCATGCACCACGCGCGCGACGATCTCAGCCAGCGCGCGCGTGGTCGTGATCGGCGCTTCGCGGCGGGCGGCAACGATCGCCCTCGCAACGGCGCGGGCATGACGCTCCTCGCCGAGCGTCGCGATGATCGCCGCGAGTTGGCGCTCGGAGGCGGCCGCCAGCACATCGGCCGCGCTCGCTCCGGCGTCGCCCATCCGCATGTCGAGCGGACCGTCGAGACGAAAGGAAAATCCGCGCCCGGCCTCGTCGAGCTGCATCGAGGAGACGCCGAGGTCGAAGACGACGCCGTCGATCGCGTCGTGGCCGCAGCTATGCGTCACCGCTTGCAGGTTGGAGAAGCGGTCCTCGACCAGCGACGAGCCGGCCGCCGGCCCGTTGCACCAGGTCGGCGCCGAGCGCGATCGCGCGCTGGTCGCGGTCGATGCCGATGACCTTGCAATTCGCCGCGTCGAGGATTTCACGCGTGTAGCCGCCGGCCCCGAAGGTTGCGTCGACATAGACGCCGCCGTCGTGCACCGCCAGCCATTCGACCACCCGGCGGGCGAGCACGGGAATGTGACGAGCCAGTCCGCCATCGACAGCGGTGCGCCCGCCGTCGCGGCTCGTCATCATTCCCGTGCTCCATGCGGACCCTCCGCCGGTACCCGGGAGCCAAGCTGCTTCTTGAACGCGCGTACCTTCTCGGTGGCCTCCGCGAGTTCCGCGCGGAAGCGTCCGGGCTCCCAGAATCTGAAACTTCTGGCCAAGGCCGACACAGGCGATCTCGTCCTTGATGCCGGCATGTTGCTTGAGCGGCTCGGTGAGGGTGGCCCTGCCCTCGCCGTCGATCTTCAAGACCTCGCTGGTGCCGTAGAGCGCCGCCGAGAACTGCTCGCGCTCCTCCGAATAGGGCGAATAGCTCGCCACCAGCGTCTCGATCTCCTTGAGCAAGGCGTTGCCGCCGGCATCGACCGCCGGGCGATCGAGCGTCGGATAGCAGTAGAGGCCCTCGAAACCGTCGCGCGCGAGCACGGCGCGGAACGGCGCCGGGATCGACACCCGACCCTTGGCGTCGAGACGTAACGTGTAGTGGGACACGAACAGGTCCATAGCGCCCCTGACTCACCGCCGCCGGTTGCTCCGGCGCCGTTGGAGCGCGGGCCGAGGACCCGGTCTCGCCCGCCCGCGCACCCCCCGCGCGGGCCGGCTGAGAGGCCGCATCTCCGCATGGGATGATATGGGTTATCATGGGATTTCTTGGGCGTCAATGAACAGCCCGCACCGGACCGTACCCGCGGCCAGGGCGACCTCAACCCCTCATTAACGCTGCGACGACTTAAGGAAGGGTTGAGATATCAGGGCGTTGCAGCAAACGGCGGAGCCCGTCCACAGCACCCCGGCGGAACACCGGCCGCGCCCGCGAGTTGTTCTGGGACAGGCAAGTTCCGCTTGCCACAATCCACGCCTTTGGAGGCTACAATGCTCAAGAAACTCATGATCTCGGCGGCCGTCAGTGCGCTGATGGTGTCAGGCGCCATGGCGCAGGCGAATCCGCCCGCGGATCCGCCGAAAGCGGCTGCGCCGAAAGCCGACGCCGCGCCGGTCGACGCCGCGAAGTTCATTTCGTCGCAGAGCACGGATCAGTGGGTGTTTTCGAGGTTCAAGGGCACCAACGTGCTCGGCCCGGATGACGCCAAGGTCGGCGACGTGAGCGACATGCTGTTCGACAAGAGCGGCAAGATCATCGGCCTGATCGTCGGGGTCGGCGGCTTCCTCGGTATCGGCGAGAAGAGCGTCGCGATCGACATGGGCGCTTTCCAGGTCGTGCCCGCCAGCACCGGCAGCAGCGTCGGCGCGGGCGGCGGGGCCGGCGGCGGCAGCGACGACCCGACCAATGTGAAGCTGAAGGTGTCCTGGACCAAGGACCAGCTCAAGGCCGCGCCGGACTTCCAATATTACAAGCCGCCGGCACGCACGACGGGCACGAACCCGACGACCGGCATGGCGCCGCGACCTTCCGCGCCCCGTCAGTAGCGTCGTGTAGCGTGGGGCGTTCGTAGCGTGAAGCGTCCCTAGTAAGCGTGATTTTGTGAGTGGCGTGTGAGTGAGGACGGGCTGATCCCGTCCCTTAAGCGGGCGGTTCGGGCCGACGGCATCGTCGGTTGCGGACCGCCCGGTTCGTATGGGCAGGCTCGAGGGCCGGCCGTCGACCTCCGAAATTCATGACTGTCACGGTGTCGTCGCGTTCAGGCCCAGATGTGAGGCCGGCGGGCAACAGTGCCTTGGATTCACGCCGCAGCGCCCTCGGGAGCCGCTGCTTGAGCTTGTAAGGCGCGGTCCTTTCTGCACAATTCGTAAGTCCTGCCGCGACGGTGGCTTGTTTTCGCGTACGTCTGTCGGCTGCTCGAACGCGTGAGTGGTTCCGCGTATGGTTATGCTTGTGCCCGAATTGCGTCCCGATTCATCTGTGGTCGCGGAGGTCAGGCCGTCGCCGAACCACGGCGAGCGCAAGGCCGGCGCCAAGCCCGACATGATCGTGCTGCACTATACCGGCATGCGCGACTCGCAGGCCGCGATCAATCTGCTGTGCACCCCCGCCAGCGAGGTCTCCGCGCATTACGTCGTGCTGGAGGACGGCTATATCGTGCAGCTGGTCGCCGAGGAGCGACGCGCCTGGCATGCGGGCGCATCCTTGTGGGCGGGCGAGACCGACATCAATTCGTGCTCGATCGGCATCGAGATCGCCAATCCGGGGCATGAGCACGGCTACCCCGATTTTCCCAAGCGCCAGGTCGCGGCGGTCACGGCGCTCTGCCGCAGCATCTTCACCCGCCACAAGATTCCCGCCGACCGGGTGCTCGCCCATTCCGACGTCGCGCCGGCGCGCAAGCAGGATCCGGGCGAGAAGTTCCCGTGGCGGCTGCTCGCCGATTCCGGGATCGGCATGTGGGTCAAGCCGGCGCCGATCGCCCAGGCCGGCCCGATCTATGTGCTCGGCGAGACCGACCCGGCCGTCGATACGGCGCAGCGGCTGCTCGTCAAGTACGGCTACGGCGTCAGCGTGACCGGCTATCTGGACGGCACCACGCGCGACGCGGTCGCGGCCTTCCAGCGACATTTTCGTCCGTTGCGGGTCGACGGCGTCATCGACACCTCGACCGTGATGACGCTCAAGGCGCTGGTCGAGGCGCGCGACGCCAAGCTCAATTCGATCCAACCCACCTGACAGGCGCCTCTCTCGGGGCTTGACGGCGCGCGGCGCGATCCCCATCCCTATTCGCGTCAGTCGGCCGGACGGCCGCTCGGGCCGCATGCCGAAAGGTTGGCCCGGGAGGAAAGTCCGGGCTCCATGGACATACGGTGCCGGATAACGTCCGGCGGGCGCGAGCCTAGGGAAAGTGCCACAGAGAACAGACCGCCCGCCGTCGCCTCTGGCGACGGCGGGTAAGGGTGAAACGGTGCGGTAAGAGCGCACCGCGGCTGCGGCAACGCAGACGGCACGGCAAACCCCACCGGGAGCAAGACCGAATAGGGACGGCGCGAGGCCTGTCCGCGCGAAAGCGAGGGCATGCGTCAGGATCCGTGTCCGGATCCGGCCGTCCGGGTAGGTTGCTTGAGGCGCCGGGCAACCGGCGTCCCAGAGGAATGGCCGTCACGCGGGGGCGCAAGTCCCCGCCTTACAAAACCCGGCTTACAGGCCGGCTGATGCGTTAAGGGGGCTCGGCGGAAAACCTGCCGGGCCCCCGCCACTTTTGTAGAGCGATGGCGAATAGCGAGTAGCGCGTAGCGAATAGGGGACGGTCCTATTCGCCATTCGCTACTGCGCTTCCTTACATGTTCTTGCTCTTGTAGACGTCGATCACGGCCTGCCCATCGGCGCCGGATTTCTTCAGCCATTCGCCGGTGAGCTGCTCGCCGATCCGCTGCAGCTCCACTTTCAGGGTCTGGCTCGGCGGCAGCACCTTCAAGCCGTTGGCCGCAAGCTGCTCGGTGTACCACTTGGTCTTGTCCTGCGACCGCCACCAGCCGCGCGCCTCCGCCGCGGCAGCGGCCTTGAGCACGACCTGCTGGGTCGGCGCATCGAGCTGCTCGAACGCCGCCTTGTTCATGACGGTGACGTTCTTCGGAAGCCAGGCTTGCGCGTCGTAGAAGTAGCTCATGTGCTCCCACGCCTTGCTGTCGTAGCCGGTCGCGCTCGACGTCATGAAGGCGTTGATGAGGCCGGTGGCGAGCGCCTGCGGCAGGTCGGCGGCCTGGATGGTGACCGCATAGGCGCCGACCAGCTCGGCGATGCGCTGGGTGGCCGCGTTATAGACCCGCCAGGAGAGCGCCCGCATGTCGCCGACCTGGTTGATCTCCTTCTTCGAATAGATGCCTTGCGGCGGCCAAGGCACCGCGAACAGCACCATCAGCCCTTGCGACGCCAGCCGCTTCTCGATCGCCGGCTTCGAGGCGGCCCACAGCCGGCGCGCCTCGGCGTAGCTGGTCGCCAGGAACGGCACCACGTCGATGCCCAGCATCGGATCTTCGCTCTCGTGCAGCGAAAGCAGGACCTCGCCCATCTGCGCCTGGCCGATCCGCACCGCGCTCTTGATCGCGGTCGCCGGAAACAGCGAAGCGTTCGGATGAACGGTGATCTGGAGCTTGCCGCCGGTCGCCTCCGCCACGTCCTTGGCCAAGGCGCTGAGGTTCTCGACATGAAAATTGCTGGCCGGATAGGCGGACGGCAGATTCCATTTGACCTGCGCGCAGGCGGGCGCAGCCGTCAGCACGACCGCAGCAGCGGCCGCGAACGCAGATAATCGCACCATAGGCATGACACATGGCCCCAAGGGTTGGATCCCGCCAAAAGCGGCCCCATCCACCCTAGCCCCGGCAGCATCATAGCAGAGATTGCGGCAACAGTAGCGCCGAAGCGGGCGCCATGCGTTTTGCCGCATTTCCCAGCGGTTTTTAGGCCAAGTGGTTACCGGCCAGGACCGCCGCGGACCGTAACGATCCCGGGTCTGCAGCGCACCAGCGCAGACAAGCGTCTGCGCCGCTGCGCTGCGCCCGGGACACGGCGCCAATTGGCGCCTACATTTTCTTATAGGCGTCGACCACCGCCTGCCCGTCGGCGCCGGCCTTCTTGAGCCAGTCGCCGGTGAGCTGCTCGCCGACCTTCTTGAAGCCGGCGGCGAGCGCGGGGCTCGGCGGCTGCACCTTCATGCCCTTGGCGGCGAGCTGCTCGAGATACCACTTGGCCTTCTCCTGCCAGCTTTTCCAGCCGCGCTCCTCCGCCACCGCCGCCGCCTTGAGCACGGCCTCCTGGGTGGGCTTGTCGAGCGCGTCGAACGCCGCCTTGTTCACGAAGGTCACGTTCTTCGGCAGCCAGGCCTGCGTGTCGTAGAAATGGGTGAGCAACTCCCACACCTTCGAGTCGTAGCCGGTCGCCCCCGACGACATGAACGCGTTGACCACGCCGGTCGCGAGCGCTTGCGGCAATTCGGCCGCCTGGATGGTGACCGCCTGCGCGCCGACCAGCTCGCCGATGCGCGCGGTACCGACATTGTAGGCGCGCCACTTCAGGCCCTTCATGTCCTCGATCGTGTGCAGCTCCTTCTTGGCGAAAATGCCCTGGGGCGGCCATGTCACGCCGAACAGCACCATGAGGCCTTGCGCGCCGAGCTTCTGCTCGATCGCCGGCCGCGACGCCTTCCACAGCTTGCGGGCGTCATCGAAGCTGGTGGCCAGGAACGGCACCACGTCGATGCCGAAGATCGCGCTCTCGTTCTCATGCACCGAGATCAGCACCTCGCCGGCCTGCGCCTGGCCGGTGGCGACGGCGCGCTTGATGTCCGGCCCCTTGAACAGCGAGGCGCCCGGATGCAGCGCGATCTGCAGCTTGCCCCCGCTGGCGTCGGCGACGTCCTTGGCGAAGGCGGCAAGGTTGACGGTGTGCGGATTGTCGACCGGATAGGGCGACGGCAGATTCCACTTGGTCTGCGCGGCGGCGGAGCCGACGAGGATTGCGGCCGCGGCCGTTGCGAGCGCGACGGAGGTGATGAACCGGTACAGCATGACTGGCTACCCTTGCGTTGGAGATCAGGTCGGGAATGCCATCCTTGGGAGCACCATGACGATATCAGGAAATACGGTGATGATGGCAACGGTCAGCACGAGGAGGAGGAAGAACGGCAGCGAGGCGCGCGCCACGGTGTTGGAGTCGTGGCCGCTCATGGTCTGCAGGACGAACAGGTTGAAGCCGACCGGCGGCGACACCTCGGCCATCTCGACCACCAGCACGACGAAGATGCCGAACCACACCAGGTCGAAGCCGGCCTGCTTGATCATGGGGATCACGATCGCGGTCGTCAGCACGATCATCGAGATGCCGTCGAGCGCGGTGCCGAGCAGGATGTACATGACCGTGAGGGCGGCGATCAGCGCGTAGGGGGAGAGATGCAGAGCGTCGACCCAGCCGGCGAGCGCGACCGGAATGCCGGTATAGGCCATCGACGTCGACATGAACGAGGCGCCGGCGAGGATCAGCATGATCATGCAGGTGACGCGGGTCGCCCCCATCACGCTTTGCCAGAACGACGCCCACGACAGCGCGCCCTGCCACCAGGCGATCGCGAGCGAGCCGAGCACGCCCCAGGCCGCGCATTCGGTCGCGGTCGCCCAGCCGAGCAGCAGCGACAGAAACACCAATACGATGAGCAGCAGGCACGGGATCAGATTGAGCGATTCCGCAAGCTTCTCCCGCAACGGCATCGGCGGATCGGCCGGCGGCGTCCGCTCGGGATGCAGCAGCGACCACAGCACGATGTAGCCGGAGTAGAGCGCCATCACCAGCAGGCCCGGCAGGAAGCCGGCGAGAAACACCTGGATGATCGACTCGTTGGCCTGCACGGCATAGATCACCATCATGATCGACGGTGGGATCAGGATGCCGAGCGTGCCGGCGCCGGCGAGCGAGCCGAGCGCCAGCATCTCGTCGTAGCCGCGCTTCTTGAGCTCCGGCAGCGCGATCTTGGCGACCGTGGCGGTGGTCGCGGCCGATGATCCGGAGACCGAGCCGAACACGCCGCAGGCCACGACGTTGACGTGCATGAGCCGGCCGGGCAACCAATTGAGCCAGGGCGAGAAGCCGCGGAACATCTCCTCGGAGAGCCGCGTGCGGAACAGGATTTCGCCCATCCAGATGAACAGCGGCAGCGCCGCCAGCGACCACGAGGCGCTGTTGCCCCACACCACGGTGGCGAGCACGCTGCCGGCCGGGATGTTTCCGCCGGCGAACTGCATCCCGATGAAGCCGGTGGCCAACAGCGCGAGCGCGATCCACAGCCCGCCCGCCAACAGCACGGCGAGGAACGCGAACAGGATCAGCGCGGTTTCGACCAGCGTCATCAGCGCTCCGTAGCGTTTTCCGGCGAAGTGGGAACCGGTTCGCCGTAGAAAACGCGTCAACCCAAAAAGCCTGAGCGCTTTCCGATTCCATCGGAACGGAAAGCGCTCAGACCCCGCTCTGGATCGCCTGCTCGACCACCTCCTCGGCGGTCTTGGGCTTCGGTCGCTCGTAGCGCGGCACATTCCCGCGCAGCACGTGGACGAGCTCGTCGATGAAGGCCACCAGCAGGATGGCGAGCCCGCCGGAATAGCCGAGTTGCGGAATCCACAGCGGCACCGCGATGACGCCCTGCGACATGTCGTGCAGACGCCAGGAATTGTAATTCATGGCCACGGCATGCCAGACGAAGAACGCCACGGCACCGGTGCCGATGATGAGCGCGGCGACCTCGATCAGGTGGCGCGTCCCGCCCTCGAGACGGTCGATGAGCAGGCCGACCCGGATCATCTCGCCCGACCGGAACGTGTGGGCGAGCCCGAGGAACGCCATCGCGGCCATGCACCAGGCCACGAAGTCGTCGCCGGCGGGCAGGTTGATGCCGAGCGGCCGACCGGCGGACAGCGCCATCATCAGGACGAAGATGAGCACCATGAAGCCGCCGGCCGCATAGCCGGCGGTGAGGTAAAGGCGATCGAGGACGATGCGGATCATGCTAGCTTGGGGGCATCCCGAATTGACGAGCAACGATGATGGCGTTTGATAGCGGCATGACGCAAGCGAATTGGCATTTCTGGATCGACCGCGGCGGCACCTTTACCGACGTGATCGGCCGTCGCCCCGACGGCACGCTCGTCGCCCACAAGCTGCTCTCCGAGAACCCCGGCGCATATCGCGATGCCGCGGTTCAGGGCATCCGCGACCTGCTCGGCTTGCAGGCGGGCGAGGCGATCCCGCCCGGCCGCATCGGTGCCGTAAAAATGGGCACCACCGTTGCCACCAATGCACTCCTGGAGCGCAAAGGCGTGCGGACGCTGCTGCTGACCACCAGGGGATTTCGCGACGCGCTCAAGATCGGCTACCAGGCGCGGCCGAAGATTTTCGCCAAGCACATCATCAAGCCCGAGATGCTGTTCGAGCGCGTCGTCGAGGTCGACGAGCGCGTGCGCGCCGACGGCACGGTGGAGCGCCCGCCCGATCTCGCCGCGGTGCGCGCCGAGCTTGCCGCCGCGCTCGCCGACGGCATCCGGGCGGTCGCAATCGTGTTCATGCACGCCTATCGTTACCCGGAGCATGAGCAGCAGGTGGCGGCGCTGGCGCGCGAGCTCGGCTTCGCGCAGGTGTCGGTGAGCCACGAGGTCTCGCCGCTGATCAAGCTGGTCGGCCGCGGCGACACCACGGTGGTCGATGCCTATCTGTCGCCGATCATCCGTGGCTACGTGGCGCAGGTGGCGCAGGAGATGGGCGGCGGCGGTGCCGCTGCGAGCAACGCCGCCCGCCTGATGTTCATGATGTCGTCGGGCGGCCTCACCGCCGCCGAGCTGTTCCAGGGCAAGGACGCGATCCTGTCGGGGCCGGCGGGCGGCGTGGTCGGCATGGCCGAGACCGGACGCGAGGCGGGGCTCGACCGGCTGATCGGCTTCGACATGGGCGGCACCTCGACCGACGTGTCGCACTTCGACGGCGAATACGAGCGCGCGTTCGAAACCGAGGTCGCCGGCGTGCGCATGCGCGCGCCGATGATGCTGATCCACACGGTGGCGGCCGGCGGCGGCTCGATCCTGCACTTCGACGGCGCCCGCTTCCGCGTCGGCCCCGACAGCGCCGGCGCCAATCCTGGGCCGACCTGCTACCGCCGCGGCGGGAATGCTTGCGCTCACGGATGCAAACGTGATGGTCGGCAAGCTGATCCCGGATTTCTTCCCGAAGATTTTCGGGGAGCAGCACAACCTTCCGCTCGACGCCGAGGCGGTACGCGCGGCGTTTGCCAAGCTCGCACACGAGATCGGCGACGGCCGCTCGGCCGAGGACGTGGCCGACGGCTTCATCAAGATCGCGGTCGAGAACATGGCGAACGCGATCAAGAAGATCTCGGTGCAGCGCGGCTACGACGTGACGCGCTACGCGCTCAACTGCTTCGGCGGCGCCGGCGGCCAGCATGCCTGCCTGGTGGCCGATGCGCTCGGCATGACCAAGGTGCTGATCCATCCGTTCTCCTCGCTGCTGTCCGCCTACGGCATGGGGCTGGCCGACATCCGCGCCACCCGCCAGCAGGCGATCGAGGAGCCGTTCGGGGACGGCGCGCTCGCCTCGCTCACGGCGATCGGCACCCGGCTCGGCGACGAGGCCAGACGCGAGGTGGCCGGCCAAGGCGTTCCCGAGCGTGACATCGTCGTGCACATGCGCGCGCACATTCGCTACGCCGGCACCGACCTGGCGCTGGTCGTTCCGGCGCTTACGCTCGGTGGTGCCACAGCGTCCCCTCCCCCAACCAAACCCCGGCCTGCCGGGGTTGGTCACCCTTGGATTTGCCGGAAGCGGGCGAGCCCGCAGCCGGCCGGGGGAGGGACAGGGAGGGGGGTGAGCACACACGCCGGCCGGAGTTCGTAGCCACCCCCCTCCCCACCCCTCCCCCGCAAGGGGGGAGGGAGCAGACCACGGCAAGCGGCACCGCTGCGCACCATTCGACTGCAGCGCCCGCGCACGTCTCACTCGCCGCCATGAAATCCGCCTTCGAGGCCGCGCACAAATCCCGTTTCGGCTTCATCGACGCGACCAAGCAGCTGGTGGTCGAGGCAGTCTCGGTCGAGGCGGTCGGCGGCGGCGCGAAATTCGCCGAGCCGGTGCTGACGACGACAACCGCTCCCCTGCCCGCCCCCGCGCGCACGACGCGCTTCTATTCCGGCGGCCGCTGGCACGACGCCGCGGTGCTCACCCGCGATCAGCTCGCGCCCGGCCACAAGGTCGCCGGTCCCGCCATCGTGATCGAGCCGCACCAGACCATCGTGGTCGAGGACGGTTGGCGCGCCGAGATCACCGCGAAAAATCACCTCGTGCTCGAGCGCGTGGTGGCGCTCAAGCGGCAAAGCGCGATCGGCACCGAGGCCGCCGATCCGGTGATGCTGGAAGTGTTCAACAACCTGTTCATGTCGATCGCCGAGCAGATGGGCGTGTCGCTGCAGAACACCGCCTACTCGGTCAACATCAAGGAGCGGCTCGATTTCTCCTGCGCGGTGTTCGCCGCCGACAGCACGCTGGTCGCCAACGCCCCGCACATGCCGGTGCATCTCGGCTCCATGGACCGCGCGGTCGAGACCATCATCCGCGAGAACAAGGGCAACGTCGCACCCGGCGACGTCTACGTGATCAACGCGCCCTACAACGGCGGCACCCACCTGCCCGACATCACCGTCTGCACGCCGGTGTTCGACGACGACGCAGCGCGAGATCCTGTTCTGGGTGGCGAGCCGCGGCCACCACGCCGACGTCGGCGGCATCTCGCCGGGCTCGATGTCGCCGAATGCGACGACGATCGAGGAGGAAGGCGTCCTGTTCGACAACTTCAAGCTGGTCGATCGCGGCCATTTCCGCGAGAAGGAGCTCTACGCCGCGCTGAGCGGCGCCAAGTATCCGGCGCGCAATCCGCTGCAGAACGTCAACGACCTGAAGGCGCAGATCGCCGCCAACGAGAAGGGCGTGCAGGAGCTGCGCAAGATGGTGGCGCATTTCACGCTGCCGGTGGTCAAGGCCTACATGCAGCACGTGCAGGACAACGCGGCCGAGAGCGTGCGCCGCGTGATCGACCGGCTGCACGACTCAGCCTTCGAATACGAGATGGACCAGGGCACCTGGATCAGGGTGAAGATCAGCGTCGACAAGGAGAAGCGCGAGGCGACCGTCGATTTCACCGGCACCTCGCCGCAGCAGCCGACCAACTTCAACGCGCCCGAGCCGGTGACGCGCGCGGCGGTGCTCTACGTGTTCCGCGTGATGGTGGACGACGACATCCCGATGAACGCCGGCTGCCTGCGGCCGATCAACGTCATCATCCCGAAGAAGTCGATGCTCTCGCCCGAATATCCCGCCGCCGTCGTCGCCGGCAACGTGGAGACCTCGCAGGCGGTGACCAACTGCCTGTTCGGCGCGCTCGGCGCCATGGCGGCGGCGCAGGGCTCGATGAACAACCTCAATTTCGGCAACGCCAAATACCAATATTACGAGACGATCTGCTCCGGCTCGCCCGCCGGCCCGGGCTTTCCCGGCACCGATGCGGTGCACACCCACATGACCAATACGCGGCTCACCGACCCGGAGGTGCTCGAGTTCCGGTTTCCGGTGGTGCTGGAGGATTTCCATATCCGCAAGGGCTCGGGCGGGCGCGGCAAATGGAACGCGGGCGACGGCGTGCGCCGCACCATCCGCTTCTTGGAGAAGATGGACTGCACGATCCTCTCGGGCCAACGCCGCATGCGCCCGTTCGGGCTCGCCGGCGGCGAGCCGGGTCAGGTCGGCGAGAACTGGGCGCGCCGCAAGGACGGCCGCATGGAACGGCTGCAAGGCTGCGACGCCACCGTGATCGACGAAGGCGAAGCGGTGATCATCCAGACGCCGACCGCGGGCGGCTATGGGCAGCCCTAGCCCTGCTAATCGTCCTCCTTCAGCAGGTCCGCCAGGCGAACGCGTCGGTACCCGGGCGGCGGTTGGTCTCCCACCGCCTCGCGCATGACGGCCTCAATCCAATCCGCCAGGCAGGCATTTGATCCAGAGAGGCAGACCGAACCCGTGAATGAACGCGAATTTGGCTGCGGCCCGGTTGCTGCTGCTTGATCGTCGTTCTTGTCCGCCAGGATGGACCCAAATTGCGGGGCCTGCGAGGAATTGGCACATTCATTGTAGAGCCGTTTGAACTCCTCGACATTGGGCGCGTCCGCGAGCAGCCCGGCGACGGCCGCGTCGAAGCCGGTCGCGGGGTTGACGTCGTCCTTCACGGCTCCACCACCGGCACGCCGAGCTTCTTGAGGGCTTCGACGCATTTCGCCGCGGCGTGCGCGAAGTTGGTTTCGATCGAGGTGCCGGCGAAATGGATGCCGAACGAGCCGCCGCCGTCGAGCCAGGCGATGATTGGCGAGCCCGAGGAGCCGCCCAGCGTGGTGGCATCGTGCCCGAAGATCCAGCGCTGGGTGTCTTGCGGGTGGAAGCCGAGGCGGTTTTGCACGGTGCCGGGAGCGATCCGTTTGACTCCGTAGCGCCGGCCGAACAGGGTCGCATTCACCCAACCCCAATCGACACCCTCGACGACCCCGGACGTCTGCTCCGGCTCTCCCGGATAGCCGATCACGCAGATCGAATTGTTGGCACCCTGGGCCCCGTCGAGATCCGCGACGACCTTGATCGCCTGATCGATCTTCTGCGAGCTTTCCGTCGGCTCGATCTTGAGCGCCGCGATGTCGAGGCGCCCGAAGCCGTCGCCTTCGATTCCCGACGGCACGGCTTCCACGACCTTGTAGCGGTTCTGCGCTTCCGATTGCGTCTCCGCCACGAAATCGATGTAGACGCCGTCGAACACCCGAATGCGGCCGTTGCTGGCCTTGGCCAGTGTCGAGGCGCGCCGCATGAACGCTTCCACCACGTGCACATTGGTCAGCACCAAGCCCTTGCCCGCATCGACCAGCCAGCCGGTGCCGAAGAAATTGCGGCCGCTCGGGCGGTCCGGCTCGATGCGCCCGATCGCGGCGGCGGCGGTGCGAATGGTCTCCCGCTGCGCGATCAGCTGGTCGACCCAGTTGCCGGCGAGCGGGTGATTTTCGGGCGGCAAGCCGTTGCGCAGCAGCAGGGTCGGGCGGCTGCCGTCGGTCTTGATCACCGCCTCCAGTCCGAACATTTCCTGCGAGTTGAGCGGCGCGTCCGGATCCGCGTGCAACTTGTCGAGCGTCGGCTCGGCCTCGCGGTAGAGCGTTTCAAGCGCACGGCGGAACTCGCCCGGATCGCCCATCTCGTCCGGCGGGATGGCTTTCATGGCCTTGTCGACGCGCGCCAGAATGTCGGCGGAGGCAGGAGGTGCTCCCGCCTCCTCCAAGGCTTCCAGCCCGGCGCCTTCGTGGCCGCGGACGGGGAATGCGGTCAGCAGACGTCGCAGGTGGCTGGCGCGATTGTTAGCCATGGTCGACCTTTGCGGTGTTGCCCAATGCAGCGTCCAGGGCCGCGTTGACGGTGATGGCGCCCGCGAGTGTGGGAGAAAGGTTCGGAGCGGGCACACCTTCCATCGTCTCGGGGCGCACCGCCCCGCGCGCGCTCGGCGCCTTGCCGAGCTTGCGGTTGAGCAGCGAGAGCGCGATTTCAGGCCCGTACAGGCTCCAGTCGAAATCAGCCTGCGCCGCATCGGGAGACACGGATTCGGCCACGAACCGGCGCACCGCCAGCGCCGGAGCTTCGGCGCTCGACACCGGGAGGGCCGACTCCTTGTCGCGGCCGAGATCGAATTGCGCCTGCAGCAGGCGTTTCGCATGGACGACGCCGGCTCCCATGTTGAAGCCATCCCAGCCGGCAGGCCGCCGCGCGGTCGCCTTCAGCAGGCGCAGAAACATCGCCTGCAAGGTCTCGCCGTGCGCGCGCGCCGCTGCGATCAGGTTGGGGCGGCCATGGTGCGCGAGCCAACAGGCGGCGACACCGGCGGTCAACGCCACCGCAAAGCTCGTGCCTTGACCTTGACCGACCGTCGGCGGCTTGCCCTTCTCGACATGCGCGCGGAAGACGTTCTCACCCGGCGCCGCGACGTCGACATCGGGTCCGCTCGACGTTCCCCGCCACGGCTTGTCGCCGTTGTTGGTGCCCGCGACCGCGACGCAGGCGTCGTAACGCGCCGGCCAGACCACCAGGCCGACGCAATTGCCGGCCGCCGCCAGCACGATGACGTCGGAAGACACTGCGCGGGTGAGCGCGCGGTGAAGTGAGAACGAGGGAATGCCGCCGAGAAACTCATGGTGATGACCTGAGCCCCGTTCTCGACGGCAAAGTCGATGGCCTGGGCGACGGCGACCTGCGACAACCTGATCACGCTCTCGATCGCCCGGATCGACATGTGCTTGGCTTTCGGGGCGCTACCGGAAAGGTCGCCGGCTTCCGGACTGACGACGACACTGGCGGTCCCGGTCCCATGCCCCGGGTTGCCGGCATAGCCGAGCGGGTCGGTGGGATTGCCGTCCCCGTCGACGAAATCATAGCCGGGCACGCGCGCGACGTTCTTGAGCTCGGGATGCTCCGCAACTCCCGTATCCGGCTGGGCGATGATGACGCCGGTGCCGCGGCTCGGCCGGTTCAGCGAGTCCGAATATGCCCAGGCGTCCGGCACGAACATTTTGTCGATCGCCCAACGTTTCTTGTCGTTGAGATCCGGCTGCTCCGGAGCCCAGCATCCGGGCGGGAAGTCGTCGATGCTTTCAGTGTCCACACCCTTGCGTCGAAGGTCCGGCTCCGGAAAGACGTCGGTGAAGACTTCCGGCTCGGCCGCCTCGAGGTCGAAGCGCCGCACCAGCTCATAAGCTGCTTCGAAGGCGGGAGCGGGATCGCCGCGCAGAGCGCGGCCGGGAAGGATGAGCGCGAGCGCACGGTGATCAAGGTTCGAAAGCCGCTCGAACTCGCGCGCCCAACGGCGCGAGCGCCTGTTGGACGGAGGCCGCGACTGCGAGCGGATCCTGCTCGGGTTTCGCGATCAATACGAAGCGCGCCACCGGCAAGCCGGAATCGGCAGGTGCCGAAATGGTCGCGGCTTCTATTTTCGCCCGAAGGTCGGCGTCTGCTCCATTGGCCACTTTTTCCCCCTGGTCGCATTCATCATTCATTCTATTATAGGTTGAAGCCGCGACTTGGCAAGGCCTCACGCTCCTCCATCGGCAAGAACTCGCCTAAGGCTCAAAAGGCGACTGCCGCGCCTCCCCAAAAACGAAATGGCCGGGACTTGCCCGGCCATCGCGTCAATCTTTGATGCTTGGCTGCGCTGTCACGTCTGCTGGATCGCCGACAGGATCCACTGGCCGCCGTGCTTGCGCATGAAGGTCCACACCTCGGTGGCCTCATCGGGTCCACCCTCGACCACGCGGCCGCTGGTGCGGTCGACGATCTGGTCGACGAGCGAGTAGCGTACCGCGACCGTGGCATAGTCGATGTCGCCTTCGCGCCAAGCCTCGGCGAGGTCGCCCTGCAGCAGCTTGACGTCGGACAGGCGGTTGACGACACCGCGGCTCGCGTTCGCGGCGAGCTCTTCCGAGTAGTAGGACAGCATCTCGGGCGTGACGTGCGTGCGCAGCTTGGCAAGGTCCTCGGCGCCGTAGGCGGCCTGGATATCGCCGAGCAGACGCTCGAACGTGCCGAAGTCTTCCTGCGTGGTGCCGACCTCGTCGGTGCCGGACGCGCGCGCCGCCGGCGCGCCGCCGCCCAATCCGCCGCCGAGGCCGCCGAGCCCGAAGGCCGGGCGCGAGCCGCCCGCAGACATGTCACGCATGGCCGGGCCGCTGGCGAGTGCCGGCTGGCTGCGGCGCTGCCACCATGTCCACAACAGATACCCGATGATGACGACGATGCCGATCTGCAGCATGAGGCCGAGCATCGAGGCAAAGCCGCCGCCGAGGCCACCCGTGAGGCCATGACCGAACAGCATGCCGAGCAAGCCGGCGCCGAGGAAGCCCGCGAACAGGCCGCCCATGAAGCCCGGCCGGCCCAACATGCCGCCGGCCGGCGCCGGCGTGGGTGCGGTCGCCGGACGCTGCGCGACCGCGCCGCTCTGGCCGGGCTGCGTCATGGTGCGCTCGAGCGGACGCGCGGCCGGCGCGGTCGCCGTCGGCGGTGGCGCGGCGTGGGTCTGCGAGCCGCGGCTGCCGGCGCCGAGGCGCGGACGGGCGTCGGCGTCGGCCACGACCAGTACAAGCGTTGCCGCGATGGCGCCGAGCGCCAGCAGCGGACGAAGGCGGAAACCAAGCATGTCTATCCTCCCGGAAGGCAGTGAGCTTGCCTACAATATTGGTACTTGGTGACGGCATTGTAAGGGGACCGGCACGGGTCGTAAATGGCCGTTTATGCCGCCGACCGGCCGATCGCACGGACTTATGAAGCGTTTTTCCGCCTCCGTCTACGAAGACTTTATGTCGCGCCCCCGGCCCCCGTGGCGGAACAGTGGCGGAACGGATGCCCCGCCGGTCGGCCCGAACGCCCCGCAAGGTTCAGAGACGGTCAGTCGTCGTCTTGGCCGTCGTTGCCCGGCTCCGCCAGCGGCAGCGCGCGCGAGCGCCGGTCGTCGTCGGGATCGGAGCGCATTCGCTTCGGCGGCGGCATCCCGCGCTGCGCCAGCGCGCCGGTGACGGCGGGCTCGTTCCCGCGCTTGCCGGCGTATCTGCTGCCGCCCGCGCGCGCGGCGACGACCTCGCCCGGAACGGCGTCGGGATTGCAGGCGCGCCGTCCGCCGCGCCGGCGCATCAGGTCCACGTGGATGTGGTCGTAATGATAGACGTTCGAGCCCGGCGCCAGCACGGTGTTGAACTGCTCGCAGGCGGCGCCCTGCACGTCGCGCAGGAAGCCCTGCTCCTCCGGCAGGCCTTGCCAGCCGTTCTTGACCGTGATCTTGCGCCCGTCGGCAAGCGTGAACGAGGCGATGTCGAGTGCGTTGCCGAAGGCGTGCTCGGAAATGCGCGCGTTCGGGTTGCCGTTCATGCCGCGGCAGGAATAGGCGGAAATTTGCTTGATCTCGACCACCGGCGAGCCGAACCAGCGCAACGCCGCCGGCTGCACGTCGTTGGCCAGCCATTGCTCGAGCACCGACACCAGCGGACAGGCGAGTGTCGCCGCCGGCGACATCGCGACCGGCCCGATCGAGCCGGTGACCGGGGCGCCGCGTGTAGGACCGAGCGGCGGCAGTGGCGCTGGGCGCGGGCGATCGGCGAGCACCGGCGGCGGCTCACGCATCGGGGCGCGCGCCGTTTCGGCCGGCGGCAACGGGTCGGCGCGCACGGAGCTGCGCGCACTGCCGGTGTGCGGCTCGGCGCGCGCGGCGTCGATGACCCGCCGCCGCTCATAGGGCACCGGCGACAAGTCCACCACCGGCGGGCTCGCGTCCCGCGAGATGTTTGAGCGCGGTGGCGCAGGGGGCGGCGGCGCGGGCGGCGGTGGCGCGGCGCCGTAGGGCTTGCGGAAGTCGTAAGGCTCGGGTGCCGCGCGTGCAGGACCAGCCGGGCCGTTGGGGCTGAGCGATATCGGTCCGTCCGCCTCACCGGTTTGATGGCGCGGCGCGGCGGGCGCGACCCGCGACGGTGGCGGCGCCGGGCGCGCCGGGTAAGGCATCGGCTGCGGCTCGTAGGGCGCAGGCTCATAGGACGGCGCGGACGCATTGCCCGGCCAGCGCGGTTGCGCGGCGGCGCCGGGGATCGCGCTGGGCGGGCGCACCTCGCCCGAATAGCCCAGCGTTCCGCCCTCACCGAGCGCCGAGACCCGCAGCGGAAAATCGGCCCCGCACATGCCGGGCCCGCGGATCGCCTTGATGCGCACGATGCCGGCGCTTTCCTTGACCGCGCCCGCGTTGATGCACTGCGCCTCGGCCTCCTGCCGCCACGGCTCGCGCTCGGCAAACATGTTGCCGCCGCTGCAACCCGCAAGCACGCCGAGGACGCCAAGGACGACGGAGCCGACGAGATACCAACGAACTCCCCACGCCATGGCGCGGACAATGCGACGGAGTTTGTTAACGACTCTTCAAAGATTCGCTCGCCCGCGGCCCGGCTGGTCTCCCCATCGCACTATGGTTAAGAAGGGTTACGCAGGCGTACTGCCGCCGGGGGGACCGAATGGAAGGCAAGGCACGATTTGTTTTTCCGATCATCATCACGGCCATCATCGTGTTCGTCGTCAGCGCCGTCGTCACCTACTCGAATATCGGATTGCATCCCGATTTCGTGCCGCGCTGGCTCAAGGCTTTCATCGTCGGGTGGCCGGTCGCCGCAGTCACCGCCTTCTTTGCGATTCCCTCTGTGCGGCGCGCGACCGCGTGGATCGTCGGCCTGATCGAGAGCAGGGCCTGATGCTCAGTGCCCTCGATCTCGTTCGCCGGATCGACGCCGGCGAGCTCACCCCGCGCGCCGTGATCGATCTCTGCGCCGAGGCCATCGCCGCGCGCGAGGGCGAGATCGGCGCCTTCGCGACGCTCGACCTCGAGGCCGCCCGCCGCAGCGCGGCGGCGCCGCACCTGCTTGCGTCGCCGCTGCGCGGGCTGCCGGCCGGCATCAAGGACATTTTCGACACCGCCGATTTTCCCACCGCCTATGGCTCGCCGATCCATGCCGGCCATCGGCCGAACGCCGACGCCGCGATGGTGATGATGGTGCGGCGTGCCGGCGGTATCGTGCCCGGCAAGACCGTCACCACGCAATTCGCGTCGCTCGAGCCCGCCGGCACGCGCAATCCGCGCAACGCCGCGCATACGCCGGGCGGATCGTCCTCGGGTTCGGCCGCGGCGGTGGCGGCCGGCATGTTGCCGCTCGCAATCGGCAGCCAGACCGGCGGCTCCGTCATCCGTCCCGCCGCCTTCTGCGGCGTCGCCGGTTTCAAGCCGTCGTACCGGACGCTGCCGACCGCCGGGATGAAATGTTTCTCCTGGTCGCTCGACACCGTCGGCTTGTTCGCGGCGAGCGTCGCCGATGTGGCGTTCGCGGCCGCCGCCATCAGCGGTCGGGGCCTGCTGGTCGAAGGGCGGCTGCCGGCGCCGCCGGTGATCGCGCTCGCGCGCACCCACGACTGGAGCGAGGCCAGCGCGCCGATGCAGGAGGCGGTCGAAAGCGCGGCACGCGCAGCCGAGAGCACGGGAGCGCGCGTGAAGGAGCTCGAGCTGCCGCCGATCATCGAGCAGGCCGCGGCCGCGCACCGCATCATCCAGGACTACGAGGCGTTCCGCGCACTCGCGTTCGAATATGACCACCACGCCGACCGCTTGGGTCCGACCTTGCGCCGGCAGCTCGACTTGGCGGCCGAGATCGACGCCGACGCCTATGACGATGCCCGCCGCACCACCCGGCGTGCGCGCCAGGCCTTCGCCGACCTGCTCGCCGACGGCGAGGTGATCCTCACGCCGTCGGCGCCGGGCGCGGCCCCGCACGGTCTTACGTCGACCGGCCGGCCGATCTTCAACCGGCTCTGGACGCTGCTGGGCACCCCTTGCGTCAACGTGCCGGGGTTGTCGGATGCGGCCGGCCTGCCGCTCGGCGTTCAGATCGTTGCCCGTTTTGGGCGGGACCGGTTCGCGCTCGCGGCCGCGGCTTTCCTCGAGCAGGCGCTCGCCGCAGCCCGCGGCGGGTGACCGCAAGCCCACCGCAAGCAGCCGCTAACCATATGTCCGGCCACGTATTATTTGGCTATTACCTATCGTATAGTCACGTTTCCCGAGATATCCACAAGAACGCACGATGCAGTCACAAGCAATTTTTATGCGCAATCAAAGGTCATAGTGCCAGTAATTTTACGTCGAAATATCAGGATGTTGGCAACTCGCGCCTGACCATCCAGGAATTACGCCCGGTCCATTGCCGCAGCGCAAAACATTTGTCATTTCGGCCCGGGCCTGTCCTCTGTTAGACTTTAGTCATTCCAACAAGGAGGAGGTGTGACGTGGACCTTGCCTTGAGGCTCGATGTGCTGGCGGTGTGTGCCGTATTTGCGTTCGTCGGCGCGATCTTGCTGGGTGCATTCTGAGTTCCGAGTATCCAAGGACAACGCCAGTCTCAAACAACGCGTTTCAAAAAATCGGCCACCAATTGCGGGCACCGGAGAGGACACTCTCCGGTGTTTGTATTTTGAGGACGCCGCTCACCGCGTCAGCATTTACTCCGCCGCCACCCGCGCGGCCGCCAGCGGATCGTAGTTGAGCACCGGCGCCAGCCACTTCTCGGCCTGCGCCACGGTCCAGCCCTTGCGCTTGGCGTAGTCCTCGACCTGGTCGCGCTCGATCTTGCCGACGCCGAAATAGTGGCTCTCGGGGTGGCTGAAATAGAGCCCGCAGACCGAGGCTCCCGGCCACATGGCGAAGCTCTCGGTGAGCTTGACGCCGATCCGGCTTTCGCCGTCGAGCAGCGCGAACAGCGTGGCCTTCTCGCTGTGATCGGGCTGCGCCGGATAGCCGGGCGCCGGCCGGATGCCCTGGTAGCGCTCGCCGATCAACTCGGTCGCGCCCAAGCGTCTCGTCCGACGCATAGGCCCAGAATTCCTTGCGCACGCGCTGGTGCAGACGCTCGGCGAACGCTTCGGCGAGGCGATCGGCGAGCGCCTTGACCATGATCGCCGAATAATCGTCGTTCGCCTGCTTGAAGCGCTCGGCCACCTCGTCCTCGCCGATGCCGGCGGTGACCAGGAAGCCGCCGATGTAGTCGGCGAGCCCGCTGGCGCGCGGGGCGACGAAATCGGCCAGCGCCACGTTGGCGCGGCCTTCGCGGCGGGTGAGCTGCTGGCGCAGCGTGTGCAGCACCGCGTTCGGGTCGTGCGCGCGTCGTCGCCGTAGACCAGGATATCGTCGCCGTCGGCATTGGCCGGCCAGAAGCCGACCACCGCGCTCGCCCGGAACCAGCGCTCCGATGCGATCCGCTGCAGCATCGCCCGCGCGTCCTCGATAGAGGCTGCGCGCGGCGGCCCCGTATTTGGCGTCGTCGAGAATCGCCGGGAACTTGCCGGTCAGCTCCCAGGTGGCGAAGAACGGCGTCCAGTCGATGAAGTCGATCAGCTCGGCGACCGGATAGTCCTCGAGCACCCGCGTTCCGATGAAGCCCGGCCGCTGCGGCAGGTAGTTTCCCGACCAGTTGAGCTTGAGCGCGTTCGCGCGCGCGTCCGCGAGCTTGAGCCGCTGCTTCGCCTCCTCGCCGCGCGCATGCGCCGTGGCGATGCGCGCGTATTCGGCGCGGATCTCGGCGATGTAGCCTCCTCGCGCCTTCGCCGACATCAGGTTGCCGGCGACGCCGACGGCGCGGCTGGCGTCGGTCACATAGACGGTCTGGCCGCGGCGGTAGTTCGGATGGATCTTCACCGCCGTGTGCACGCGGCTGGTGGTGGCGCCGCCGATCAGGAGCGGCACCTCGAAGCCCTGGCGCTCCATCTCGGCTGCGACATGACACATCTCGTCGAGCGAAGGGGTGATCAGGCCGGATAGCCCGATCATGTCCGCCTCCTCCTTCTGCGCGGTCTCCAGGATCTTCGCCGCCGGCACCATCACGCCGAGATCGACGACCTCGTAGTTGTTGCACTGGAGCACGACGCCGACGATGTTCTTGCCGATGTCGTGCACGTCGCCCTTCACGGTCGCCATCACGATCTTGCCGTTGGAGCTCTTCTTCTCGATGCCCTTGTCCTTCTTCTCCTGCTCCATGAACGGCATCAGGTAGGCGACCGCCTGCTTCATCACCCGCGCCGACTTCACCACCTGCGGCAGGAACATTTTGCCCGAGCCGAACAGATCGCCGACCACGTTCATGCCGTCCATCAGCGGGCCTTCGATGACGTGCAGCGGACGCTCGGCCTTGCGCCGGGCCTCCTCCACGTCGACCTCGATGAAATCGGTGATGCCGTGCACCAGCGCGTGCGAGAGCCGCTCGTCCACCGGCCGCTCGCGCCAGGCGAGGTCGGCCTCCTTCTTCTCCTTGCCGTGCCCTTGGAATTTCTGCGCGAGCGCCAGCAGCCGCTCGGCCGCGTCCGGCCGGCGGTCGAGCACCACGTCCTCGCAGGCCTCGCGCAGCTCGGGGGCGAGGTCGTCGTAGACCGCCATCTGCCCGGCATTGACGATGCCCATATCCATGCCGGCCTTGATGGCGTGAAAGAGAAACACCGAGTGCATGGCCTCGCGCACCGGCTCGTTGCCGCGGAACGAGAACGAGAGGTTCGACACGCCGCCCGACACGTGCACGTGCGGCAGGTTCGCCCGGATCCAGCGCGCGCCCTCGATGAAGGCGACGCCGTAGCCGTTGTGCTCCTCCATTCCGGTCGCGATCGCGAAGATGTTGGGATCGAAGATGATGTCCTCGGGCGGGAAGCCGACCTGGTTGACCAGAATGTCGTAGGCGCGCTTGGCGATCGCGCATTTGCGCTCGAGCGTGTCGGCCTGGCCCTGCTCGTCGAACGCCATGACGACGACCGCGGCGCCGTAGCGGCGCACGATCCTGGCGTGCTCGATGAAGGCGGCCTCGCCCTCCTTCATCGAGATCGAGTTCACCACCGGCTTGCCTTGCAGGCATTTGAGCCCGGCCTCGATCACCGAGAATTTCGAGGAGTCGACCATCACCGGCACACGCGCGATGTCGGGCTCGGCCGCGATCAGGTTGAGGAACGTCACCATCGCCTTCTCGGAATCGAGCAAGGCCTTCGTCCATGTTGACGTCGATGATCTGGGCGCCGTTCTCGACCTGATCGCGCGCGATCGCGAGCGCGGCCGTGTAGTCGCCGGCGGTGACGAGCTTGCGGAACTTGGCCGAGCCGGTGACGTTGGTGCGCTCGCCCACGTTGACGAACGGGATTTCCGGCGTCAGCGCGAAGGCCTCGAGACCGGACAGGCGCAAGAGCCGCGGCAGCTCGGGGACCTGCCGCGGCGGCTTGCCCGCGACCGCGCGGGCGATCGCGTGAATATGCTCGGGCGTGGTGCCGCAGCAGCCGCCGACCACGTTGACGAGGCCCGCGTCGGCGAATTCGCCGAGCAGCGAGGCCATGAATTCGGGGCTCTCGTCGTAGCGGCCGAACTCGTTGGGCAGGCCGGCGTTGGGATAGGCGCACACCAGCGTATCGGCGATGCGCCCGATCTCGGCGATATGGGCGCGCATCTCCTTGGCGCCGAGCGCGCAGTTGAGCCCGATCGTGAACGGCGTAGCGTGGCGCACCGAGTTCCAGAACGCCGCCGGCGTCTGGCCGGAGAGCAGTCGCCCGGAGCGGTCGGTGATGGTGCCGGAGATCATCACCGGCACGCTCGCGCCCGCGCGCCTCGGTGACGTCGGCTATTGCCGCGATCGCCGCCTTGGCGTTGAGGGTGTCGAAGATCGTCTCGATCAGGAGGAGGTCGGCGCCGCCTCGAGCAGGCCCTGGACCTGCTCGGCATAGGCGTGCGCAGCTCGTCGAAGGTGACGGCGCGGAAGCCCGGATTGCTCACGTCGGGCGAGATCGAGGCGGTGCGGTTGGTCGGCCCGAGCGCGCCGGCGACGAAGCGCGGGCGGCCGTCCTCGCTTTGCGCGATCGGCGGCGGCGCGGGCGAGCTTGGCGCCTTCCAGGTTCAATTCATGGGCGATGTCCGACATGCCGTAGTCGGTCTGGGCGATGCGCGTCGACGAGAAGGTGTTGGTCGAGACGATGTCGGCGCCGGCGCGAGATAATAGGCGAGATGAATGTCGCGGACCGCGTCGGGCTGGGTGAGGATCAGCAGATCGTTGTTGCCGCGCACCTCCCGGTTCCAGGCGTCGAAGCGCGCGCCGCGATAGCCCTCCTCATCGAGCCCGAGCCCCTGGATCATGGTGCCCATGGCGCCGTCGAGCACCAGGATGCGCTCGGCGGCGACGCGGCGGA
>CAVPTV010000007.1:0-454122 GCA_963708765.1 uncultured Alphaproteobacteria bacterium
GTGATACCAGCTACCGCGCGGTGGTCGGCGTGGCTGGCAGGTCTCTTCCGTGCCAAAAGCCGGAAGGCACAGTCTGCGCCGCTGCCGGCGGTTTCTGCGCCTAAATTTGGCGACCGCTATTGTCCTTCATCTCCGGCATCCCCACGTACGCGTACGCGGGCGAGCACTGTCTTGTCCGAAGCGCTGCCCAAAAAACGGCGACGTACCGAAGTCTCCGCTCCTCCAATAGGCAGCTCTGGTGCCATCGGCAGGCACGATTTCAATCTGAAATCGATCTTGGTTCGTTTAGCGGAGGGCCGCCTGCGCCCGCATTCTGCACATCGCGCGCTGCAGGCACCGTGCGGCTGAATTTTCAGATAGCCAGAGGAGAGCACCATGAATCGGCGTAACATTCTCAGTATCTCTGCAATCACGGCGTTGGGACTTGCCTTGCTGCCAGGCAGCGCCGTCGGCCAGCAAAAATCGCTCAAAGACCAACTCGTCGGGGGCTGGAATCTCGTCGCTTGGGAGCGCACCGCTCCCGACGGAACCAAGGCCCACGCGTACGGCGCAAATCCCAAGGGCATCGCCTATTACGGCGCGGATGGCCGTTTCTTCGTCCTCTTCGCGCGCGGCGATCTTCCGAAAATTGCTGCCAACGACCGGGCCAAGGCGACACCGGAGGAAGCCAAAGCCCTCGTGGACGGGGCGATTGCCTACTCCGGAACGTACACGGTCGACGAGCCGAGCAAGACGATCGCACTGCGTATCGAGGTGACGACGTTCCCCAATCAGTCGGTAAACCAGAAGCGGATGATCACCTCGCTCACGGCGAATGAGCTCAAGTTCACCAACCCCACCGCGACAGCCGGCGGCCAAATCGAAGTGACATTGAAGCGAGCCCCGGCGGCGGCCACGAACTAAGACGCACCCACTCTCCGCTGGCCCCGCTCGGCTTCGGCCAAGCGGGGCCTCTTTCTGTCTGTATCTTGCTGTCGACGTAATCAATCTCGGCGCGACACGCTGGCACGCGGCATGCCGCTTATGGGTCATTCAAAGACCAGCCGGCATCAAGATCGCACAGCCGGTCTACCTTCAACAGCGGACATATCGGGTGACTGCCGGCACGGCCGTTGAGTGCCACAAACGGACATTGATGAGTTAGCGATTGGTCGGACATCGCCGTGTGACTGTGCTACCTTGAGGTAAATTGAGGGCCCAGCTCGAATGAAACGCCGCGAGTTCATTACACTTCTCGGCGGCGCGGCGGTCGCTTGGCCACTCGCGGCGCGCGCGCAACAACCGGCGATGCCGCTGCTCGGATTTCTGCGGAGCACGTCGCTCGCCAACGCAACGCAGCTCGTGACTGCATTCCGCCAGGGTTTGAAGGAAACCGGCCATATCGAGGGCCAGAACGTTGCGGTCGAATATCATTCAGCGGAAGGTCATCCTGACAGGCTGCGGGCTCTGGCGGCTGACTTGATCCGCCGGTCGCCGGCCGTGATCGCCGCGAACGGTATTGCGGCGCTTGCAGCCAAGGCCGCAACCACGACAGTACCGATCGTTTTCGCGACCGGCGGCGACCCGGTCGAGCAAGGCCTGGTCGCCAGCTTCAACCGGCCGGGTGGCAATGTCACGGGCGTGAGCTTTTTCGCCGGCGTATTGGGGACGAAGCGACTGCAGCTGCTGCGCCAGCTCGTGCCCAAGGCGACGACGATCGCAGTGCTCGTGAACCCGAACACGACCGAAACCGAGGCGGAGCGAAGAGACGTGCAAGTCGCGGCGCAAGCGATCGGGCAGCAACTCATCACTCTCGATGTCGGCAGCGACCGCGACATCGAGGCAGCCTTTGCAACGTCCGTCCAACGCGGGGCCGGTGCGCTGCTCGTCGGTGGCGGCACTTTCACGTTCTCCCATCGCGAACGTATCGTCGCGTTGGCGGCTCGCCATGCGCTGCCGGCAGTCTATAGCAGCCGGGAGGCCGCAGTGGTCGGCGGCCTGATGAGCTATGCAGGAGACCAGCAGGGTGCGTATCGCCAGGTCGGCATCTACGCCGGCCGGATTCTCAAGGGCGAGAAGCCGGCCGACCTGCCGGTGATGCAATCCACCAAATTCGAGCTGGTGATCAACCTCAAAACCGCCGAGGCGCTCGGCATCGAGGTGCCGCCGACATTGCTCGCGACCGCCGATGAGGTGATTGAATAACGGCTGTGCGCCTGCAATGTCTGCTGTGGGTCAGGTCATGAACAGACCAGGAGCGACCGTCGCATCGAGCCCTCTATACCTCGATAAGCAGACATCGGTCGCGGCTGCCGGCACGGCCGTTGAGTGCCAGGCGCAGACATCCAGCCCGCCGTTTCGAGCGCATGTTTTGCCTGCGCCGCCAGTGAATATGCTATTTTTTTAAGCTCCAACGAGTTATTCGCCGAGCAGGCGGTAGGAATTCCTCATGATGAGACGTCGTGAGCTCATATTGCTTCTCGGCGGCGCGGCAGTCTCGCCGCTCACCGCGCACGCGCAACAGCCGGCGAGGCTCTTTCGGATCGGGTTCCTCGGGTCGACGACTGCTGACAGTCTGCCCAAGCGCCGGGAGGCCTTTCGCGCGGGCTTGCGCGATCTCGGCTATCAGGAGGGACGCAACGTCGTCATCGAGTACCGTTGGGCGGACGGCAAGTATGAGCGGCTTCCAGCCCTGTTCGCGGAGCTGATTGGTCTGCGCGTCGATGTGATCGTCACGCATGGGACGCCGGGGGTCATGGCCGCCAAGCAGGCCACCTCCACGATCCCCATCGTCATGGCGGTGGTCGGCGATGCTTTGGGGTCGGGTCTCGTGTCCAGCCTCGCGCGGCCGGGCGGGAACGTGACCGGATTGACGTTCTTCCAGCCGGAGCTCCTTGCGAAGCGGCTCGAGTTGCTCAAGGAAACCATGCCCGACCTGACGGACGTCGGCATCCTGTTGAATTTGGCGAATCCAATGAACGAGCCGGCCCTGCCGCAAGTCGCTCAGGTCGCACAGTCGCTCAAGCTGGAGCTTCATCAATTCGACGTACGCGGACCCGCCGAGTTCGAAGGCGCTTTTGCGGACATGGCGGCGAAGCGCGTTCGCGCCCTCGTGGTCTTCGACGATGCGATGCTGCTCGCCAACGCTCCGGCGCTGGCCGCGCTCGCTTTGAAGCAGCGTCTGCCTTCGTGCGGGTGGATCGATTTCGCCGTCGCCGGCGGCCTGATGGCCTATGGGGTGAGCTTTCCCGACATGTTCCGGCGCGCCGCTACGTTCGTCGACAAGATTCTGAAAGGCGCCAAGCCGGCGGATCTGCCGGTCGAGCGGGCGACCAAGTTCGAGACCATCATCAACCTCAAGACCGCCAAGGCGATCGGCATCGACGTGCCGACATCGCTTCTCCTGCGCGCCGACGAGGTGATCGAATAGCGGGCGCTGCATGTCTCTCATGCGCCACAACCGGGCATCCCGAGGGGATGCAGGACCGGCCGCCCCCCCGCGTCGAATTTAGAACGATTTCAGACTGTCCCGAGAACCTGCCGGGGCGTTCTGCGGCAGGCTATACTCGTGCCTACGCATCCGATCAGGGCCGTGGACAGGGAGATGCTCATGATACCGAGCGCAATCCGCATCACGTTCGCCGGCAGCCTCGGCCACGATCTCGCTGCGCGCCTGGACCTGCCGGCAGGCCCGGTGCGAGGCTATGCGTTGCTTGCCCACTGCTTTACCTGCTCGAAGGACAGCATTGCGGCGCGGTCCATCGCCGGGAAGCTGGCTTCGCTCTCGGCATCGGCGTCCTGAGGTTCGATTTCACGGGCCTTGGATCATCGGAAGGAGAGTTCGAGAACACCAATTTCTCCTCCAACATTGACGACCTCGTGCGCGCTGCCGACTACTTGCGCGAGCACTTCGCGGCTCCCGCGCTGTTCATCGGGCACTCGCTCGGCGGTGCCGCCGTTCTCGCTGCTGCGCATCGCATCCCTGAGGCGACGGCAGTGGTCACTATTGCGGCACCCTCGGATGTCGCTCACGTACTGCAACACTTCAATGCGAACGCTCGAAGAGATCGAACGGACCGGGTCGCCGAAGTGACACTCGCCGACCGCACCTTCCCGATTCGCAAGCAATTTGTCGATGACGCCAGAGGACACGCTCTGAAAGACCGCATCGCCAATCTGCACAAAGCGCTTCTCGTCATGCATTCACCGACCGACCAGAGTTGTCGGCATCGAACATGCGACGAAAATCTTCACCGCGGCCAAGCACCCCAAGAGCTTTGTCTCACTCGATAGTGCCGACCATCTCCTTTCCAACCGACACGACACTGCCTACGTGGCCGAGGTTATTGCAGCTTGGGCATCGCGCTTATCTTCCCGACGGCACCAGGAAGGTACCACGACCGACACGGGCGTCGTTGTGTCGAGACCGGCGCGGGCAGGTTCCAGAACGCGGTGATTGTCGCGCCGTCATCATCTGCTCGCAGATGAACCCGAAACCGTTGGCGGTCTCGACAGCGGCCCCACCCCTACGACTACTTGGCGATTGCGCTTGGGGCGTGCACATCCATGACGTTGCGCATCTACGCCGAGCAAAAGAAGCTGTCGGTCGGCCGCCTGAGCGTGCGTGTCAACCACGGCAAGGTGCCGGTCGAGCATTGCCAGGACTGCGGCGAGGCGGTTGAGGGTCGCACCGGTAAAATCGATCGGCTTCGAACGCATGATCAGTGTTGAAGGTGGCGTCGATGCCGCGCTGCGCGACAAGCTGATTGAGATCGCCGACAAGTGTCCGGTGCACCGCACGCTGGAGGCCGGCGCGGCCGTCGTGACGAAAGTAGCCGGCTAGCGGCCGGGCAACGACGGCGTGATCCTCGCCGACGGCGAGTTGCGCACGATGACGAGCCGCACGTCGTCTTCGGCAAGGCCCGCCGCCCTGAACGTGAACTTAACCCACACCTCGGCGCGGAACGCTGGTACTATTTCCTGATTGGGCTTATCGGCCCGTCCCCGGAAATTGATCACATGCGACGGCGGGAATTCATTACGCTTCTCGGCGGCGCGACGGCAGCGCCAATGATTTGGCCGCTCGCCGCGCGCGCGCAGCAGCCGGAGCGGATGCGGCGCATCGGCGTGCTCCTGCCCGCAGCCGCGGACGATTCGCAATTTCAGACCTGGGTCGGGGCATTCCTGCAGGCGCTGGCGCTATTGGGCTGGACCATCGGCCGCAACGTGCGGATCGACACCCGCTGGGCCGGAGCCAATGCCGACGCCATTCGCAGACACGCGGCGGAATTGGTCGCGCTCGCGCCGGACGTCGTTCTGGCCCATGGCAACGCAGCCGTGGGGGCGTTGCTGCAGGCGACCCGCACCGTGCCGATCGTGTTCCCCGTCGTCGGCGATCCGGTCGGCGCCGGCTTCGTCGACAGCCTGGCGCGGCCGGGCGGCAACGCCACCGGTTTCATGAATTTCGAATTCAGCCTGAGCGGGAAATGGCTGGAGCTGCTCAAGCAGATCGCGCCGGGCGTGACGCGAGCGGCGGTCCTTCGCGATCCCGCCGTAGGAAGCGGCACCAGCCAGTTTGCCGTGATCCAGGCCGTGGCGCCGTCGCTCAGGGTGGAGGTCAACCCGGTCAACATGCGCGACGCCGGCGAGATCGAGCACTCCGTCGAGGTCTTCGCGCGCGCTCCGAATGGCGGTCTGATCGTGACGGCGGGCGGGGCAGCGCAGCGTCATCGCGAGCTGATCATCACGCTGGCGGCCCGGCACAAACTGCCCGCGGTCTATTACGAACGCTTCTTCGTCGCCGGCGGCGGCTTGATCTCCTATGGGGCCAGTCTGCTCGACCAGTACCGGCGCGCGGCCGGCTACGTCGACCGCATCCTCAAGGGCGAGAAGCCGGCCGACCTGCCGGTGCAGGCGCCGACCAAGTACGAGCTGGTGCATCAACCTCAAGACCGCCAAGGCGCTCGGCCTCGACGTGCCGCCCACGCTGCTCGCGCGCGCCGACGAGGTGATCGAATGAAGCGGCGCGAATTCATCACGCTGCTCGGCGGCGCGGCGGCATGGCCGCTCGCGGCGCGCGCGCAGCAGCCGGCGATGCCGGTGATCGGGTTTCTCGACACTCCGTCTCCTGACGCGCGCGGACGTCTGCGCGGATTTCGCCAGGGCCTCAAGGACACCGGCTACGCCGAGGGCGAGAACGTGGCGCATCGAATACCGCTGGGCCGAGGATCAAACCGATCGGCTGCCGGCGCTGGCGGCCGATCTGGTTCGCCGGCAGGTCGCCGTGATCGTCGCGAGCGGAGGCCCGCTGCGGCATTGCGCGGCCAAGGCGGCAACCACGACGATCCCGATCGTCTTCGGCGTCGCCGAAGACCCGGTCAGGCTTGGCCTCGTCGCCAGCCTCGCTCGGCCGGCGGCAATCTGACGGGAGTCAATTTTTTCACTGCCGAGCTGGCGGCAAAGCGGCTGGAACTGCTGCGTGAGCTGGTGCCCGGGGCTAACGCGTTGCCGTGCTCGTCAATCCGACCAATGTTCCGATACCGAGCCGTACCTTGCAGGGCCGTGGAAGCGGCCGCCCGCGCCATCGGGCTGCAAATCCAAGTTCTCAACGCCAGCACCAGCCGCGAGATCGACGCGGCCTTCGCAGGTCTTGTGCACGATCGGGCCGGACGCCTCTTCGTAGGGCCGGACCCCTTCTTGAACGTCCGGCGCGTCCAACTGGTCCAACTGGCGGCACGCCACGCGGATTCCGGCGGTCATATGCTCGGGCGTGAATTCGCCGAAGCCGGCGGGCTGATGAGCTACGGGACGCGAACCTTACGGATGCGTATCGTCAGGTCGGCGTCTACACCGGCCGTATCCTCAAGGGCGCCAAGCCCGCGGACCTGCCGATCGTGCAAGCGTACCAAGTTCGAGCTGGTCATCAACCTCAAGACCGCCAAGACGCTCGGCCTCGACATGCCGCCATCGCTGCTCGCCAGCGCCGACGAGGTGATCGAATGAGACGGCGCGAGTTCATCGGCCTTCTCGGCGCTGCGGCAGCATGGCCGCTCGCGGCGAGCGCGCAGCAGCCGGCGATGCCGGTGATCGGGTTCCTCGGCACTGACGCGCCTGATCTGCGTGCGCGTCGTTTGGGCGCGTTCCGCAACGGCCTGAGCGAAGCCGGTTATGTCGAGGGCCACAACGTGGCGATCGAATATCGCTGGGCGGAGGGCCAATACGATCGACTGCCGGCACTTGCGGCCGATCTGGTTCGCCGTCGAGTGACCGTGATCGTCGCGAACGGCACCTGCGGCGCTGGCGGCCAAGGCGGCGACCACGACCATTCCGATCGTGTTCGTCGTGGGCTTCGATCCGGTCAAGCTCGGCCTTGTCGCCAGCCTGAACCGGCCGGGCGGCAATCTCACCGGCGTGAGCCTGTTGAACGCGGAGCTGGCGCCGAAGCGGCTGGAGCTGCTGCACGAGCTGGTCCCCACGGCCACCGTCATTGCGCTGCTCGTCAACCCGACCAATCCCAATGCCGAGAGTCTGTCGCAGAGACACGCAGGCGGCGGCCCGCACGCTCGGGCTCGAGCTCCATGTCCTGCATGCCAGCAGCGAACGCGACTTCGATGCGGCGTTCGCAACCTTGGTCCGACAGCGAGCCGGCGCGCTCGTGATCGGCACCGATGGCGTTCTTCGATGGCCAGCGCGAACGGCTGGCCGCGCTGACGCGTCCGCCATGCGGTGCCCGCGATCTTCCAGAGCCGGGAGTTTGCGCGAGGCCGGTGGCCTGATGAGCTACGGCAGGCAGCGATGTCGGATGCATATCGTCTGATCGGCGTCTACACCGGCCGGATTCTCAAGGGCGAGAAGCCGGCCGACCTGCCGGTCCAGCAGTCCACGAAGGTCGAGCTGATCATCAACCTCAAGACCGCCAAGGCGCTCGGCCTCGACGTGCCGCCGATCGCTGCTCGTCACGCGCCGACGAGGTGATCGAATGAGGCGGCGCGAGTTCATCACGCTTCTCGGCGGCGCGGCGGCTCGCGTGGCCGCTCGCGGCGCGCGCGCAGCAGCCGGCGATGCCGGTGATCGGGTTTCTCAGCACCGCGTCGCCGGACCAGTACCGCGGACCGCGTGCGCGCGTTCCGCCAAGGTCTGAGCGAAGCCGGCTATGTCGAGGGCCGCAACGTGGCGATCGAGTATCGCTGGGCGGACGACCAATACGATCGGCTGCCGGCATTGGCGGCCGATCTGGTTCGTCGCCAGGTGACCGTGATCGCTGCGACCGGCGGAAATACTTCGGCGCTGGCAGCCAAGACCGCGACCGCGACGATTCCAATCGTCTTCCTTACAGGGGCCGACCCGGTCGCAGGCTGGACTTGTCGCCAGCTTGAACCGGCCGGGCGGCAACCTCACGGGTGTGACCTCATTGGGCGTGGAGCTGGGGCCGAAGCGGCTCGAGCTGCTGCACGAGCTGGTCCCCACGGCGACCATCATTGCGCTCCTCGTCAACCCGGCCAATCGCTCTGCCGAGATCCAAGTGAGAGACCTGCAGGCGGCGGCCCGCGCCCTCGGTCGCGAGCTCCACATCCTGCATGCAAGCACCGAACGCGAGATCGATGCGGCCTTCGCAACCTTGGTCCAACTGCGGGCAGGCGCGCTCGTCATCGCTCCCGAGTCATTCTTCAATAGCCGGAGCGAACAGCTCGCCGCATTGACGGTCCGCCATGCGGTGCCCGCGATCTACACGTATCGCGAGTTCGCCGCGGCCGGCGGCCTGATGAGCTACGGTGGCAGCATGACGGATTCGTATCGTCAGGTCGGCGTCTACACCGGCCGGATTCTCAAGGGCGAGAAGCCGGCCGACCTGCCGGTCCAGCAGTCCACGAAAGTCGAGCTGATCATCAATCTGAAGACCGCCAAGGCGCTCGGCCTCACCGTGCCGCTCTCGCTGCTCGGCCGCGCCGACGAGGTGATCGAATGAGGCGGCGCTGCATGTCCGGGTCGGGTGAAAAACGGCCCAACGGCGACGACCGCGCTGAGTCCGGTCTACATCTAATAGCGGACGTAGTAGCGGCGTGCCGGCACTTCGGCTTCGTGCCAGAATTGGAAAGGCTCACCGTGAGAAAATGTTGTCCGTTCTTGCGCAGACCGGACATCGTAGTTGTCCGCCACGATGTCCGAGAAGTGCCAATAGCGGAAATCACGCACGGCGGTCAGGCCGGTCGTGCATCGTGCATTTGCCCATTCCGCAGGGCGCCGGCGTGCTATCGTTTGAGGAATATAGGCCTCAGCCGGAGTCGGTATGAGACGGCGCGAGTTCATCACGCTGCTCGGCGGCGCCGTCGCGTGGCCGCTCGCCGCCCGCGCGCAGCAGCCGGGCAAGCTGCCGACCATCGGGTTCCTGGGCGCGAGCACGGCTGCGAACTGGAGCCACTGGACCGCCGCCTTTGTGCAGCGGCTGCGCGAGCTCGGCTGGATCGAGGGGCGCACGGTCGTGATCGAGTATCGCTGGGCGGAGGGACGCAGCGAGCGATTCGCCGAGATCGCGGCCGAATTTGTGCGGCTCAAGGTGGATGTCATCGTCACGGTGGCAAGCGCGGTCCCTGCCGCAATGCAAGCAACCTCGACGATCCCGATCGTGTTCGCGCTGGCGGGGGACCCGGTTGGGAGTGGCCTGGTCGCAAGTCTCGCGCGGCCGGGCGGCAACGTCACCGGCCTGTCGATCCAGTCGAGCGATCTTGCCGGCAAACGGATCGACCTTCTGCGCGAGGTGCTCCCCGGCCTCCGTCGGTTGGCGATCATCGCCAATATCGGCTCTTCCGGCGCCGTGCTGGAGATCGCCGAAGCGCAGGCAACAGCCCGCAAGCTTGGCCTCGACGTCGACGTGCTGGAAATCCGGCGTGCCGAGGAGATCGCGCCCGCCTTCGGGACGCTTAAGAGCGGCGTGCAGGCGCTCTATGTGTGTCCCGACCCCCTGGTCAACGCCAACCACGCGCGCATCAACACCTTGGCGCTCGGCGCGCGACTGCCGACGATTCATCCCTTCCGCGATTTTCTCGGAGCGGGAGGTTTCATGTCCTACGGAGCGAACAACGCGGACCTGTTCCGCCGCGCCGGCGACTATGTCGACAAGATTCTGCGCGGGGCAAAGCCGGGCGACCTCCCGGTCGAGCAGCCGACCAAGTTCGATCTGGTCATCAACCTCACGACCGCCAAGGCGCTCGGGCTGACGATCCCGGAGTCGTTCCTGCTGCGCGCCGACGAGCTGATCGAATGAAGATGCTCGATGACCGCTATGGGTCAAACTGAGAAGTCACGGCAGCGCGACGGCACGGCCGGTCTACCTTCAATAGCGGACATATTCGGTGACTGCCGACACGGCCGTTGAGTGCCATGACCGGACATGCGAACGGGACAGCGGTTGGACCGATATTGCCGGCGTGACTGTGCTACTCTGAACTAGGTTAAGGGGTAGCTGGAATGAGACGCCGCAATTTCATCACGCTTCTAGGTAGCGCCGCTGCTGCATGGCCGCTCGCGGCACGGGCGCAGCAGGGCGAGCGAATGCGGCGCATCGGCGTGTTGTCGAATATCGCCGAGAATGATCCGCCAATGAAGGCGCGGTTCGGAGCGTTTCTGCAAGGGCTTGAAAAGCTCGGGTGGGTGATTGGCAGAAACATCCGCATAGACGCTCGATTTGGGGCCGTCAGCGCAGAGCAAATCTCGGCCAGCGCGAAAGAGTTACTCGCCCAGCAACCCGACGTCATCCTCGCAAACGCCCCTCATGTTGTTCGGGCGCTGCAGCAGTCGACCCGCACGATCCCGATCGTCTTCGTCGCCGTCTCGGACCCGATCGGTGCGGGTTTCATTGGCAGCTGGCGCGGCCCGGCGGCAACCTCACGGGACTTCAGAACTTCGAGGGTAGCATTACGGGGAAATGGCTGGCGATGCTTAAAGAGATTGCGCCGCATCTGACGCGCGTCGCGTTCATGGGGATTCCCTGAACGCCGACTTTGATTATTTCCTGAAGTGCAACAGCAGGACCTGGCGCCTCATCGCTGACGTTGGATGTTGTGCCCATTCGTGTCGGACCCCGCCGCTGACATCGAGCGCGCCATCGAGGCGTTTGCGCGTGTCCCAAACGGAGGTTTGGTGCTGCCGCCGGATGGCACGACCATTTCGCATCGCGATCTCACCATCTCGCTGGCAGCCGTGCATCGGTTGCCTGCGGTCTACTCCTTCCGGTTCTTTGTAACGGCCGGCGGACTTATGTCCTACTCCACCGACCTCACCGAGCAGTATCGGCAGGCCGCTGCCTATGTCGATCGCGTCCTGCGCGGCGCCAATCCTGCCGATCTTCCGGTGCAGGGGCCGACAAGATTTGAGACGGTGCTCAACGTTAGGACCGCCAAGGCGCTCGGCCTCACCGTGCCCAACACGCTGCTCGTGAGCGCCGACGAGTTGATCGAATAGTTAGTTCGCTGCATGTCGGCTTTGGGTCATGAACGGACCAAGAGCGATCGTTGCATCGAGCTCCGCTATACCTCGATAAGCAGACATCGGTGGCGGCGGTCGGCAGGTCCGGTTAGTGCCACTTCCGGAACTTATGCACCGCAGCAAACAGCCTCTTTTATTCGATCACCTCGTCGGCGCGGGCGAGAGCGTCGGCGGCACTGTAAGGCCGAGCGCCTTGGCGGTCTTGAGGTTGATCATAAGCTCGTACTTGGTCGGCGCCTGCACCGGCAGGTCGGCCGGCTTCTCGCCCTTGAGGATGCGATCGACGTAGCCGGCCGCCAGCCGGTGCGGGTCGATGGGATCGGGCGCGTAGGAGACCAGACCACCGGTGTTGACGAAGAAACGTTGGAAGTAGATCGCGGGCAGTTTGTGCCGGGCCGCCAGCGTGATGATCAGTTCGCGATGCACGATCGCCAACCCGCTAGCCGTTACGATCATGCCGCCATTCGCGACGCCAGCGAAAGCCGCAACGGCGCGCTCGATCTCGCCGGCGTCGCGCACCTCTATCGGGCTCACCTCAACTCCGACCGACGCCGACATGGACTGGATTATGGCGAATTGGCCGACCCCCTGGGGGATGGTCGTGTCGCGAAGGACCGCCGCTCGCGTCACGCGCGGTGCGATCTCCTTGAGCAGCTCCAGCCATTTCCCGCTGAGGCCGTATTCGTACGAGATAAATCCGGTGGCGTTGCCTCCCGGCCGTGCCAGGCTCGAGACGAAACCGGCGCCGACTGGATCAACGGTCAGCGTGAACACGATCGGCACGGTGCGGCTTGCCTGAAGCAAGGCCCCCACAACCGTACCGCCAGCGGCCAGGATGACGTCGGGCGCGAGCGCGACCAATTCGGCCGCGTATTTGCGTCCAAGGTCGGCATCGGCCGCGCTCCAACGGGTGTCGATGCGAACGTTGCGGCCGTCGGTCCAGCCTAATTCCTGCAGCCCCTGCACGAACGCCGTCATGCGACGCTGTAACTCAGGATCATCCGCTGCGATCGACATCAGCACGCCGATGCGTCGCATCCTTGCCGCCTGCTGCGCGCGCGCGGCCAGCGGCCATGCGGCCGCGCCGCCGGCAAGCGTCATGAACTCGCGCCGTCTCATATGTGCTCCCCTCAGCCGAGGATCACACCCTACCACACTGTCCCAGGAAAGGCCGCGTTGTGCATTACAGCAAAATTGGCCGCCGAATGGCAGCTTCGGGTCAAAGCGGCCCAAATGCGACGTCGGTGCTGAAGTCCAATTCACCCTCAACTGCGGACATTGGTCGGCGTGGCTGGCAGGTCTCTTCCGTGCCAAACTCGGACATTGGCCAGATTATTCGATCACCTCGTCGGCGCGGGTCAGCAGCATCGGCGGGATCGTCAACCCGAGTGCTTTCGCGGTCCTCAAACTGATGACCAGCTCAAACTTGTCCGGTTGGATAACTGGTAAGTCGGCCGGCTTCGCACCCTTCAGCAGTCTGGCGACCTGGTCGGCGGAGAGCGCATAAAGTTCCGCTATCGTGATGCCATAGGTCGCAAGACACCCAGCTTCCACCATATGACGAAATTGGCAGATCGCCGGAATTTTCGCGGCGAGACTCAGCTCCCCGAGCCGTTGCCGGAAACTTGTCAGCATTGCCGAAGCGACGATATTGACTCCTTCGGCGCGCCCCGCCCGTAAAGCCTGAAAGGCTAACTCCAGGTCGTCAGGGCCCCGGATGTCGATCGTCTGGAGTCCGATACCGAGATAGCGCGCAGTTTCGGCCATCTTTTGTGGGCGCTCTCGACCGCTTGTCGCCGGATCGTTGAGTACGCCAAAGCGCTTAGCACCCGGAAGCAGCTCTTTCAGCACTTCGATTTTCTTCGCGTCGAGCTCGGTCGCAAGGATGCTTACGCCCGTCATGTTGCTACCAGGCCTTGCCAAGCTGGCGGCGAGCCCGGAGTCCACGAGGTCGTCGCCGACACACACGATAGGAAGCGTCTTGGTCGCGGCTTGTGCCGCCCGTCCTGCCTCTTCGCCATATGCGAGGATAACAGTAGCGCCATCGCGCACGAGTGCTTCAGCGAGTCCCGGAAGGAGGTCAAGCTTTCCCTCGGCGAGACGCATGTCGAGGCGTATGTTCTTGCCATCAATGAGTCCATGCTTTGCGAGCGAGTCGCGCAACAGCTGGGGCCCTGGATTTCCAGGACCCGGTTGCTGATACGACTGTGTCGTAGCGGGACTGAGCCAACCGAGGACTGGGAGCTTGACCGGCGGCTCCTGGGCATGCGGCACGACGGCGCTGCATAGCCAGAAAATCAATGTGAAAGCGATAGGTCTCATGTAGCTCCCCGTCCAGGCTGATGACCATCCTAAACGCAGACCAAGGCATATCACATCGCGCAGACATTTAGGGGAGCATCGGAACGCTCGGAGGGATGAGAGCAACCTAGCCGTACCGTGCCGCCTGCCCCATAATCGCGCGAGACAACAATGTCCGAGTCGGGTCAAAGCGGTAAAGCTCAGAGCGAGCATATGTTTTCCGCTTTGCCCCCGATAGCGACCGGACAGCAGACATCGCGGGAGGTCCGAGTCGTGCGGCGACGGAATTTTATCTCGCTTCTCGGCGGCGCGGCGGTCGCGCCTTCGCTGCTTTGGCCGCTCGCCGCGCGCGCGCAGCAGCCGGGCAAGGCGGCCCGGATCGGCGTTTCGTCAGCCATCAGCCCAATCATGGGTCCGGCCTACGGACAGTTGCGCCACCCCACAAGAGCAGCTCTCGTGGCGTGGCGGCCATCAGGATAAAATTGCCCCACTCGATATGCGAGCGCCTGAAACTGCATCGGAGCCGACCAAGAAGGAGCGGCGGAAGCGGAAGGAACGGATGGTACGGACTGGCGGTAGTGTCATTAGGGGCTCAGCTTCAACAATCTCCGACAATACAAAAATACGACGAGGCCGAGTGCCACAGCCGTGGATATGTGCAGTAAAAAGGTGGGGTCGTCCCGCAACCAGTTCTGCACGCCGATAATAAAGAACATGCCGCTCGCAGCGGAGAGGCTGACGATGCTGAGGAGGCGGAGGAGTGGGGTGCTGGTCATCAGAGAGGATCGCACGCTCGCGGTCGGATAGATATAGACGTGTGGACACCGTTCCCCCGACATCCCACAAGCCAAGTGTCTCCAGGCACTCAACCTACGGATAATCTGGTGAATGATTTGGGGCGCATGCTGTCGTAGGGAATATCCGCCTCGGACGGCGAGCAGACGCGACCAAGACCAATGATGAAGCCGCGCTGCAGCACGGCTGCACGCAGTTTAAGGTTTCCCTCGAGAATCTGCTCGAGACCTACCAGGGCATCGAATGGGCTCGCGACAACATCCTCATCGCGGTCGCTGGCACTGCTGATGGCACATCAGGGTCAAGGAGGCCGCGGATAGACGTTGCAAGGCAACGGGAGACGACAGGATTTTTTATGATCTCATCAAGCGTTACGTCGCCGTGTATCCAAACGAACATGCCCAGGTGCTTGCGGAGGACGTGGCGACAAAGGAGCCGACGCCGCCATCTGAGTCACAGCCCCGCAACCGCCGGTTCATTGACCCAACCGAAGCAGGGATCCGATGCGTCTCGCCCAGCGTTGCCCCGCCCGGCCCTCTCCATCTTCGTGCCCTCCGCTGGTAGGATGCGCGACGGCGCCGCGTGTACACGCTTATGATGGTCGGGTGAGATGCCATTGGGTGAAGCGCGCCCAAGTTGGAGGGTGCTGTACTGGGTGTTATGGGCGGTTCGGCTGGCAGCCGCGTTCGCATTCCTATGGGCGGTGGATTTCAACATAGACGGCAGCCCGCATGTGGCAATCCTCTTGGCCGCATACGTGGGATTCATCGCCGGTGGTCTCTTAAAATCAGTCGTCGAGTTTATTTGGGAAGTGAGCGATCGCGGGGCGCCCACCCGTTGGTGGAGCGCGTTTGCATTTCCGATAGTGGTAATGTTGCTCATCTTTGTTCACAACGAGGTGTACCACTGGACGCCCAATCCCTTCGTGGTGGGCCTTGTTGCTATTGGCGTTGCTTACATCGCGGGGCGTGCGGTGCTGTGGTTCGTGCGCTCTCGTGGGCCGCCCCCGATGTAAGGCGCATCGCGCTCCGAAAATTTACGTCCACACTCAGCCCGCGGCGCCCTCCCGCTCAGGCCGACGCGGTCCCGGTCCGACTTAGGGCCGCTGAGATCTCCACGAGCGTCGCCTTCTCCGCTTCGCTCACGGCAACACCTCCGAAACCGAAGAACCCGCCTTCCTTGCCCGCCTCGGCGGCCTTTTGGGCCACATTCTGCAGCCAAGCCCTAAAAGGAGCAGCGTCGTCTGGAGCCTTGGCGTCAAGAATGCTCGAGATACTCTTCAATTCGGCGAGTGCCATGTCTTTGAGGCCCTCAAGCTTCGCGCCCGTGAAATTCTGCATCGACCGCCGCTCGCGCGGCAGTACGCCCTTCAGCCGTTGAGAAGTCCTCCGCAACAGCTTTCACGAGTGGATTCGCCTGATTGCTCTGGCGCGCTTCGAGGAGAGCCCAGCCTCCGGCCATGCCTTCCTTCAAAAGACCCCAGAGCCCACTCGGATCGGCCGCAGTGACGGCCATCCCTGCTATCATCGGACTAGCCAGGAGTTTGCCCCATTCCTCCGATGTGAAATTTGCCTTGGTCGCCATTGCAGCCTCTTTCCCTAGGTACGCGAAAATTCCGCTCCCGTCGGGAGTCGGCGCGGGACCGCATCAGCGATCAGGCGTTCGGGTCAAGCGTGTTTAAGACTAGCCGGCACCACGCCGCCGCCTTCCGCAAGCTTCGTCATGACCTGCTTGTGCAGCCAGATGTTCATCTCCGCTGAGCCGTCGAGAGCGCCGGTGTACCCTAGCTCCTGCGCCAACTGCTTGCGGGCGGATAAGCTGCTATCAAGTTTAAGAAGTTTCATGAGGTCGACAATCGACTCCTCCCAGTTGTAGTCCTCATTCTGGGCGTCGGCGATCTTCTCGATCATTGCCTCGACCTCTTCGGTCGTCATCGGCTTGCCAGTGGCGGGCTCGCCGCCCGCAGTGGGTGCTCCTTTGGGAGCCGGCGTCGCTGCCGCGCCGCCAACGGGCGTTGGGGTCTTATGGCCAAAGATCGCCGAAACGATATTGCCGAATATGCTCATCTCTGCCTCCTCTGTGCTTTTGTCTCGCCCGCGGCACGCGAGTTTCTCAGGGCTCTTACAGCCTGATCGCGACCTGCCACCGGGTTACCGACAGCGACTAAGGGCCAGGCGTCATTGAACTGTGAAGAGCGCATGGCACTCGGGCTTGTTGGGCACGCCTCATCAACCGTCAGGCAGGGCAGTAGTTTCGCAGAGAAAGAAATTAAGTCAGATTGTTGGCCAGCCCTGAGGACTCTCACCCCGGAAGAAGCAACAGGCCTTCGATGGATTTCACGACATTTATTGGATGCGCCTTGTCGGTCTCTTGCTTTGCGGCTGCCGCCAGCCCGCGCCTGAGTAACTCCCGAGCGCCAGCGCCCTTGTCTGGATTCTAGAGTTGTGGTGCCGATTTCGCACGGACTTAGGCTTGGGCTGGAGTAGTGTCGGGAACAATCGCCTGCCCGTGATGTGTCGCATCGCGCTTGCCGGGATCCACCCCGGATTGCCACCTGGACAGGCCCCGCTTAAAGCCGAGGACGACCGCTCAGCACACCACCGCCCACGCGTCTGGGGAAAAGGATAGTTATACAAGGCGCACCGACAGCAACTCAGCTAACGATTGCCTGTCCCTATGCTTAGGGGCGTTTCCTCTCACCTCAGCCCCGTTTAGGCGGGGCTTTTTTGCGGACTCATCGACACGGAACGAAGCGGGCCTCTTTTCGTTAAATCCCCAAGTGATGAACGGAACCGGAGCACCCGGCAGTTTGTCCCAAGGGCCGCTCGGCATAAATCCCGGGCGGCCTTGGCTATGACGGCCAACAGCCGGCGAGCTGCATCGCCGGCCCGACGACCACCGCGCCGACCATGCAGAGAGCGGTGAAGGCGAAGAGGGTTTCATAGCGGCGCATCGAGGTCATGGGGCGGCCGCTCCCGCTCGGCGCGCTCGCGCACCGCGTCGCTTGAGTAGGTCAGCTGGTCCTCGCGCTCGAGGCGAGCGATGATCGGCCAGTCGTCCTGCTTGATCGGATGGGCCGTCTGCTTGCCGTCGGGCAGGACGTAGCCGACGCCGATCGCGCCGTCCCACGGAACGATACGGGCAGAGATCGCCTCGGTCTTGCGGGGCCACGTCTTTGCGGGAACGCTTTCACCCATTCCAGTCCTTCTCGAGCAGCCGCAGCACGGCCGGGTGGTTCGGGTTCTTGATCTTGAGGCAGTGGCTCGATCGGCCAAACTCGTACCGCGAGCCGCGGCGCTTCGATACGATGCCCTCATAGCCGAGCTTACAGGCGTGCGCCGGGGGCGGTCGAGGTAGTCCGCTTTAAATCTTGCAATGGCCTGTCTTTGTCGGGCGTACCATCGAACCTCCGAACGGCGTCGCAGGTGACGTATGAGACACAATCACCTGCTCCCCGCCGCTAATCTGCGAGTGTCCGTCGTGGTAACCAAGTCAGATGAGTATCGGCGGATCGCGCAGGAGTGCTTGGCAACGGCGCGCGAAATCGCCAACGAAGAAAAACGAACCTCTCTAATACACATGGCGCAAGTCTGGTTCCGTTTAGCGGAACAGCAAGACGCGCCCCCACCGACAGCGGCAAATGAATCCCGGCCGGTGGTTCAGCAGCAGCAACAAGCACAACCCAGGAAAGATGGGGAATAGGGCTTTCTTTTCTGCCTTCGATTTTGAATTCCCCTAAACAATACCTTTTCGTTTGTTCCATGTTGGTATCATTGTGGGTAAAGGGAATTTCTTTCTCAGTTCCGGGTGCGTCCCGTCCTATTTTGAGCCGGCGGGCAGTGAGGCACCTTTGCAACAGGCGGAAGAAACACTGCCGAGCGTGCGGAATCGTACCAAACAATCTCCCTGCGCGCCGAGCCTGCTTCATAGTCCGACCTCCTTGGAGATGCGGGGGACTCTGCCGGGTTCCTCGCCCGACCAGGCGGAAACGTCACGGGGGTTTCGTCCGGGGCCGCAGAAGTGGCGGGGAAGAGCGTGGAACTGATCCGCGAAGTGCTTCCGTCTGTCCGCCGTGTTGGTGTGCTCGCTAGTGCGACGGACTCCTTCGCAAAGCCGTTCCTGGCACAAATCGGCCGCGGCGCGCGCAGCGTTGGCATGGAGATGGAGCCCATCATGGTTTTGCCGGCGGAACCGCTGGAAGCGGCGTTCGAAAACATGACCCGCAAGCGGGTGGACGCTGTCATCATCCAGGGAAGCATCCTGCGCAAGGAGGCCGTCGACCTCGCGATGAAACATCGGCTGCCGTCGCTCTCGTCCAATCGGCTGGGGCCTGTGTCAGGAGGCCTGATGTCGTACGCTGCGAACTATGTCGAACTGTACCGCCAAACTGCGGTTTACATTGACAAGATCCTCAAGGGCAGCAAGCCAGCCGACCTGCCGGTCGCCTTTCCCACCAAGTTCGAGTTGGTCATTAACCTCAAGACCGCCAAAGCGCTCGGCATCGAAGTGCCGCCGATGCTGCTCGCGCGCGCCGACGAGGTGATCGAATGAGCGGGCGACCGAGTTCCGGTTAGGGTCGATGCTGTCGAAAAACTCGGTGGTTAGCGAGGTGGTGGGGTCTGAGAGACCGGTGACCCGTTTTCGTTTGCGTCCGAGGACAGTTTCTTGGTCCTTGGTGGACAAATGGAGGCTGGGACTTTGGACCCAACTCACGTTTACGCCAGTTTAGGCGGTGGTCCGAGCAGGCGCAGGGCCATGGTTTTGAGGTTTTGAACGATGGCGGCGAGATGGAACTCGTCGCGCGCACCGGAAAGACCGCGAAGCCGCATGCGTTCGAAGCCGTGATGGGTCTTGAGGTGTGCGAAGCGCATCTCGACTCGCTTCCTCTCATCGCGTGATTTCGCGAACGCCTTGGTGCGCATCTTGCGACGCGCGACGTCGCGGGCATCCTCGTTGACGTCTCGCACAACACGGCGCGCGGGCATGTTCGGGCAGCATTTCGGCTTGAGTGGGCAGGCCCGGCATCGGGCACGGACGCAACGTAGCGGATCGCATGGTCGCTGCGGACCGGCCCTCGTCGTCAGCACCTTGCCCGCCGGACAGGTGTAGACGTTCGTCTGCTTGTCGCAGTGGAAATCGGACCGCGAGAACGTGCCGTCGTCGCGCGGGCTCTTGTCCCAGACCGGGATGTGCGGCGTGATGCCGGCGCCGGACGACGAAGGCGAGGAACTTGCCCGTCCCGTAGGCCGTGTCGGCGGCCAGCCGCTTGGGTTTCAGACCGAAGCAGTGCTCGGGTGCGTTCGATCATCGTCTTGGTCGCGGCGACCTCGTCGTAGGTGCGCGCGGGCGTCGCCTCCACGTCGACGATCACCGCGTTCTCGACATCGATCAGATAGTTGAGGCCGTAGCCGAACTGCACGCGCTTGTTGGCCTTGGCGGTCCAGGCCGATGGCGGGTCGGACGGTGAGATCACCTTCGGCGGCTTGCGGTCGGGCCGAAAGTTGCCGCCACCATCCGACCCATCGCTGTCGCGCGGTCGCGCTCGGCTTGTGATTGAGCCTCGGCATCGAGTGCAGCCAGATACTCAGCCACCGCACGCTTCTGGCGCTGCTGCATCAGTCCAGTCGAGTTCGTCGGGCGCCTTGCCGTGATAGCGGCTGGCATTGGCTTCGATCACGCTCGCGTCAACCGCGAAGCCCTCGCCTTTGACGAGGCCCGGGGCGATGCACGCCGTGACGACCCGCTCGAACATGTGACGCAGGAGGTCGCTCTCGCGGAAGCGATCGAGCCGGTTCATCGAAAACGTCGAGTGATGCGGAACCTTGTCGTCAGATCGAGCTGGCAGAACCACCGATAGGCAAGATGCAGCGCAACCTCCTCGCACAGAGCGCCGTTCGGGTCGGATGCCGTAGCAATAGCCAACGAGGAGCATCCGGATCAGCAGTTCGGGATCGACGAAGGGCGTCCGATGTCGCTATAAAAGGCTTCAGCGGCTCGTGCAGGTTAGCCAGCACCGCCGCACGAACACGTTGATACGGCGCAGCAGATGGGTTCGGGAGGCACCTCGTCGAGGTTGAACTCGTAGAACAGCGCCGCTGATCGCGGTCTGCCGCCCCATCATCGCCGAACACTCCTGCCGCTCTCGACCAGCAGGAATCACTGTTCGCCCGCGCGCTCAACCCATTTTTCGACAGCATCGGTCAAAAGCGGTAAACCTCAGATAGAGCACAAGTTTTCCGGCTACCCCCAGCAACGGACATTCGTGAGAGCGGTTGGCACGTCGGTTCAGTGCCTGTTCGGCACGACCTCTTCCAGATTAAACGCATAGAACAACTGCCCTTGATCTTGGCTGCTCCGCCCCATCATCGCTCGTCTCCGCCGATGTTCGCATCCGCACGACGGAATCACTGTTCTGCAGCCGCTTCAAACGACTTCTGCAACAAAATCGGCCAAAAGCTGACCAACGGCCTGTGTCCAGTCCATGCTGCCTAATGACGACGATCAGCAGCATTTGCGACTTCGCGGGCGCACTCGATGAAAAGCTGTCCCGCAGGACTTTGCGCCCGCTTCTTCACGGTGAGCACACCGACCGGCCCGGTCACCGGCAGCGCGGTTGGCAACTCCTTGATGTGACGTAGGCTTGGAAGAGAATCTCAACACGGATCGAGGAAGAATCGTCAGAAATCGTCCGGTCGCCAGCAGGCTGGCCCGCACCTCAATCGGAAATGCGACCACCTTCACGCGCGGAAAGTCGAGCCCCTTGGCACGAAAGGCCTCCGCGAAAAACGATCCTGGCTGACTTTCCGAAGGCGGCATGACCCACCATTCATTGGCCAGCTCTGCAAGCTCGACCTTGCGGCGGCGCGCCCACGGACTTTGCGCGCCTGCCGCCACGACAAACGGGTCTTCGTAGAGCTTTTCGAAGCTCAATTCGTCAGGCACTCGACCACCGTATTTCCGCACGATTAGGAGATCGACATTGCGCTCCATCAAATTCCGACGCAGCCATTCCGTTTCCGACACCTCGATGTGAAAGCGAATACGTGGATGGCGCTTACACAGTTGATCGACCACAGCGGCAACGAAGCTCGCGGACAACGGGGGCGTGCTTCCAACCCGTACCTCCCCTGCGGTCGGATCGGCGAGCAATTCGATGTCCTTCACGCCCTCCCGCAGTTCGTCAAAGGCGGCGCTACCGCGTTTGAGGAGCGCTGCGCCGTAGACCGTCGGCTCAGCGCCGTGACGGTCACGATCAAGCAAAGTCACGCCGAGCACGTGCTCAAGGTCGGCGATCACCTTTGATACGACGGGCCTCGAAATGGCGAGTTGCTTCGCCGCCTTCGCCATGCTTTTGCATTGCACGACTGCGAGCAGAATATGAAGGTCGCGCAATCTTATGCGGCGACCAATGCGATCTGACCAGTCCATAGGAGATCCTCCGTCGGTAGCTAAATTGATACCGTAGGGTCCAAAGACTAGAAATTGCCAGTTACCGAAAGCGGGAGCACGGTTGACCGCCCACACTGAAGGGTAACATCATGCACCTTGTGCGCCGACGATTTCTGCACTTGGCAGCAGGGGCTACGGCCCTCTTGGCAGTCGCACGCGTCGCTCGTGCGCAAACGTATCCGACACGACCCGTTCGCATCGTCGTGGGTGGTCCGGCCGGCGGGGGCCTCGACATCGCGGCACGCTTGGTCGGTCAATGGCTGTCCGAGCGGCTTGGCCAGCCGTTCATCATAGAGAACCGGCCGGGCGCTGCGGCCAATATTGCGACCGAGGTAGTCGTGCGCGCGCCCGCCGATGGCCACACGCTGCTTCTGATTTTCACCACGAACGCAATCAACACGACACTCTACGAAAAGCTCAATTTCGACTTCATCAGTGACATCGCGCCGGTCGCAAGCATCGCTCGCGGGAGCTTGGTTATGGTGGTCAATCCATCGTTTCCTGCCACGACGGTTTCCGAATTCGTCGCTTACGCCAAGGCCAATCCTGGGAAGGTCAACATGGCGTCCGGCAACAACGGCGGGCCAGGCCACTTGGCGGGCGAACTGTTCAAGGCAATGACCGGCGTCACGATGCTTCACGTGCCGTATCGCGGCGACCCGCCCGCGATCACCGCTTTACTTAGCGGCGAGGTGCACGTCCATTTCGTCGGCCTTCCCCCGGCTATCGAACAGATTAGGGCCGGCAAGCTACGCGCGCTGGCGGTCACAACCGCGACGCGCTCGCAGGCGCTGCCCGACGTGCCAACCGTGAGTGAGATAGTACCAGGCTATGAGGCAAGCGTCTGGTTCGGCATTGGCGCGCCCAGGAATACGAGCGCCGGTATTGTCGAAAGGTTGAATAGGGAGATCAATGCGGGGCTTGCCGATCCGAGGATGAAGGCACGGTTCGCCGACCTCGGCTACATGATGCTTGCGGGTTCGCCCGCCGATTTCGGCAAGCTCATTGTCGAGGAAACCGAGAAGTGGGCCAGAGTGGTGAAGTTCGCGGGCATCAAGCCGGGATGATCCCCCGAATGCTTTATATTCTCTCCGCCAATCCAGCGAGGCCGATGTCCGAGTTGGGTCATGAACGGCCGTGGCGCCAAGCGCGCGCGATGTCAGCTTTACTCCCCAAACCGGAAATGCGCGGCGCTCCCCGACACTTCCGCTTTGTGCCGCTTGCATGACTGGCTCCTCCAAATCGTGAGGGCCTTAACAGCCCCCATATCCATGGCACTCACGTGCCGGTGGAGGAGCCGTCCACAGCATCACAGCATCAATAGCAGACATTCTTGTCCCCGCAGTCCAGGCTTGCTCGAATGCACTGCAGCATCGGCGGCAAAGCCATTGCGCGTTGCGCCAGATCAACGGCGCACATCGTGCGGAGGGTTGCAGGATAACGGCCTCCTCCGGCTGTGCCGGGGAAAACGCATCAATGACCGGTAATCAACTGTTCAGTGCGATGTCGATTTCGCGGATTTGGCCGGATCGTTGTCCTTGAAGATGTCCGGGTTGTCCGGACCCTGGACTTCAAGGATGCCCACGAGCCCACGCTCGACGCGGGTCAAGGCATGATCGACCAGCATGTACTTGCCCGGCACTTCGAGCTTGAACTCGACGACCGTGGCGCCGCCGGGCGGGACGGTGACGGTCTGCACGTCACTGACCGGCTTTGTCGTCAGTGAGCCCATGTTGTAGACCTTGTCGAACATCTCGCCGATCACGTGGAAGGAGGAGGTGAAGTTCGGACCGCCGACGCCGAAGAAGATGCGTACGGTCTCTCCGGTCTTCGCCTTGAGCGGCTTCTCCGTCGACAATGCGCCGACTGCGCCGTTGAAAATGAAGTACTCCGGGCGCTCGTCCATCAGCTTGTCGTAACTTTCCGTCAACACGCCTTTGGCGCCGAATTTCTGCTCGGTATAGATCTCGCCCTGCATCACGTAGAATTCGTGATCGACTTTGGGCAGGCCGCCTTCGGGCTCAATCAGGATCAGGCCATACATGCCGTTGGCGATGTGCTGCGCCGCCATCGGCACGGCGCAGTGATAGACATAAAGGCCGGGTTTAATCGCGGTGAATTCAAAGCCGCGCGACTCGCCGGGTGCCGCATCAGTCGCTTTGGCGCCGCCGCCCGGCCCCGTGACTGCGTGGAAGTCGACATTGTGCATCACCGCACTGTCGTCGTGATTCTTCAGCCGCACCTCGACGGTGTCGCCGACGCGCACACGCACGAAGGGCCCTGGCACCTTCTGATTAAAAGTCCAGTACCGATAGGCCGCGCCATCGGCGAGCTTTCCGGTGATCTCGACTGTTTCGAGGTCGACCTTCACCCGCTGCGGCCCGCGCGTGCCGACCGGCGGCGGCAAGTCTTTCGGATCGCGCACGATCGAGGCAAGGCCGTCGACCTTGACGATCTTGGTTATCGTATGGGCGTGCGGCACCACGCCACGCGCGGGTTGCGCGCGAAACACTTCGGTACGTTCAGCAGCGACGGCTTGGTCCGAAGCCGTGGCCGGCAGAAACAGACTTGCGGCGGCCACAATTCCCAGTCCAACAAAGGCTAGTCCCGTTCCGAGCAGCACCCGGTCATTTCTGTCCTTGGGAAGGCGCATGATGTTCACCGCTTATTGTCAGCTTGCTTCAACGAGCTTGCAGCGTCGCAATTGGATTGGTCACACCGAAGAACGAAGACCCCGGCCGCTGCGATGGTGGCCGGGGGTCCGGGCGTCACACCAAGCGCAGGGCCATGCGCTTGCCTTTGGGCGCTGCCTCGCGAAACGCGCGCTCAATCTCAGTCGCCGCTTGCGACCACGTGCGCGCAAGCTCGATCAACGTCCGTTTTTCCTGTTCGGTAGTGGCTTCGCGAGCCCAGCCCATCGCCTCCTCGGCATATCGCCGAAACTCAACGGCCTCCAACATGACACCCTCCTGCTACGAGACGCCGCTCTTTCGAATCTTTGTAGCTGCGGAGCCTACGTTCGTTGGACGGCAGCAGTCTGTATAGAATTGCTCACTCGGAAGGCTGTGCCGCCGATTGAGGCAATAGTCACGTGAGCGTGACCGCCAGCGTCACTGGCGCGACATTCTGAAAGCTAGACAACGCGCTCGTTGAGGGCGCACGTCCGTCGGGTGAGACGCCATCGCAAAGCGTCCACGCTTCCTCACAAAAAACTTGCCCAGGGACCCTTTTTTGAGCAGTCCTCCTGTGTCGCCTCGAAGCGAAAGGTATTCCCATGCAGTTTCATGTCAGTGAGACCTGTCCGCGATGCCGCAAACCAGTGAGCATCGCCGTCGTCGAGCGTCATCCGACCCGCTCCGACATGGCGCTGCACAACTACGAGTGCGCGGACTGCGGCCCCGTCAGGACCACGATCGTATCCCTCCGGGCGGATAAGTCGCCGCCTGAGCTGGCGATGTAGGTGCGGGCAAGGGACGCGGCCACCTCGCCGGGCGGGCTTTGGCACCGGCCGCCCTTCTTGATGGCTGTCGCACCTTAGCCGGCTCTGGATACCAAGGTACCGGCACTTGGGCCGTTGGCGCCTTTAACGCGCCGAGCCAAGTTCTTGATCTGATCAATAGTTTCGCTCAGCGAGTGCCGCACGTCATCCGCCTGACAAGCGCGAAGCTCTTCCAAATCGCTGACATTATCGGCCCCACCAATCATAGAAACGAGGATGAAGGCTTCGGGTGCCTTTCTGCGAAGGCGTCGGGTCGCATAGCGTATCTGAGCAGAAGAGGGATTAGCAATATAGCAAAGGCAGACAAGCGCGACGTCTTTCGTATCCAGGCTGAAGATTCGCGACATCGAAAGCGCATCGGCACTCTCCGGACGCACTCCAATCTCCTGTCTTTCGATTAGCTGCGCCAAGATGAGTGCCATCGCTTCATCGAGCGGGCCTGAGCCAGGGATGCAGAGCACTGGTTTCGCCTTCTGCCATTGTGTGGGCAACTCCGATGAGAGGGCCGGCAGCTTTTCCGCGTCAGTGAGTTGGCGTAGTGGTGCCTGCTTATCGTCGTCCAGAACGAGTTCCGGTATCACCTCTAGCGTATCCTCATGGGCACTTAGGTCGTCCACGATCTCCGCGGATGCGTCGCGGATGCGCTGCAGACGCTCATCGTCCAGCAATCCTCGCTTCGCGTCCGCATGCGCGAGCTTCAGGCCGCCGATCAGGACCTCCTCGTAGTAAGCAACGAGAGGCCGCTCCTTTAAGAACGTCTGTGCCTGCTCAGCAGCTTCCACAGGATCGCCTGCCAGCATTCGCTGATAGACCAGCTCGGGTGGCGTCAGTGCCGGCTGATCACCAAACATGATGTCGAGGAATTTCAACCGATCGACGTGGCGGCCGAGAACGACCAGACAGATTGTCAACGGAGTGGCCAGTACCAAACCGATCGGTCCCCAGAGCCAAGTCCAGAACGTAGCCGAGGCAATGACGGAGACGGGTGAAAGGCCGGCACCTTGGCCGTAGAGCAGGGGCTCGACCACGTGCCCAACGATTGGTTCTACAATGAGAAACAAGGCAGCCGTCCACAACACCATGGTCCAGCCTTGCCCCACGGCGGCTGCAAGAACGAGCGGAAAGATCGCTGAGATCACAGCCCCGATGTAGGGAACGAACCTCAAGATCATCGCCAGCATGCCCCAAAGGGGCGCACTTGGCACACCGATGAACCATAGCCCCGTGCCGATCACGAGTCCGAAGCCGGAATTGAGGGCGAGTTGGATGAGGAATAGTCGGCTCAGTCGCCGCCCGGCATCATCCATTGCGGCGGTTGTTCTCTGGAGGTCCGCTGAACCCGCCAGTCGGACCAATCTATTCCGCAGATCTTCTCTCTGAAGCAGAATAAAAATAACAAAGATGATCACAATACCAGTCGTCGCAAGCGGCTGGAGAAGGGGCGAGATGAGCGACACAAGCGTTTGTAGAGCGCCCGGGTCCGGCTGCTTCACCTCGACCGCAATAGGCTTGCCCGTGGATGGTCCATCAATTGCGAGTGGCGACGACGGCGTCACGTTTCCCCTGGGCTTGTCGAGCTCTTTACTCAAATCTTTCAACACGCCCGAAGCTCGTTCCAGGGTACCAGTTCCAGCCGCGGCGCCACGTAGGCTTGCAATCTTGTCTCGGAGCGTCGACTGGTACTGGGGCAGATCGGCCGCGAGCTGATTGACTTGAGAGACCATCAATCCGCCCAGGCTGAAAATGGCCGCAAATGCGACCAAAACCACGAAAATGACTGCGACAATGCGGGGGACATACCATGCCTGCAAGCGCCGGACCGGCGGCGCAAGCACGAAGGTCATCAGTACCGCTAAAGCAATCGGAACCAGAACTTCCCGACCCAAATAGAGTGCGACGACAACCACAACCGCGAGCAATATGGTAGTGAGAGCGGTCCCTGGGACAGGGAGGCTGCTGAGCTGGCGAAGACGTTTGGGAGCTAAGGTTGTCTCTGACATTCTCGTGCCTACGGGACGCCTTGTTCGACATCTCTATAGCGACAGACCTTGCGCCGATTGACAGCAGCAGTCTGTATAATATTGCTCACCCTGATCACCGACGCGCTGCTGGTCGCCGCCAACGAGATCATCGAGTGAGCCGGTCGCGGTAGTTCCGGTTTGGGGTCACGAACAGACCAAGCGCGACCTTCGCATCGAGTCCGCTATACCGCGAAAAGCAGACATCGGTTGCAGCGACCGACAGGTCCGGTTAGTGCCAGGGGCGGTCATTGAAGCGTAGACAAGCGTGTCAATCCCATGGCCCCAGGAGAGGCCGCGGTGCCATCAAGCCGTGGTGCCGATCAAACCGCGGCGGATTCGCCGGAAAGCTGACGCGAGTTCAAGGTTTGTGTGCCGCAGTGACCGATCGAGATATGCCCACGTTGCCGGAGCGTGATGCAACCTCTCAACTCGAGCTTCGGATCATGCGGCATGAACTCGGCGGCTGTGAGGGGAGTGTCATCGAGCCGATGCCTCCGAGCAAGACACGCGTGCTTCGTCGCGTGGGCGTTTGTTCGGTCCTCCCCACCGATTGCATCCGCAAACGCGTGTTGCCGGCAGATCGTGGTTATGACGCGACTGGATCGGAATCTCGCCTGCGGGCGGGCGCGCAAATATCCCGCCGAGAGGAAATTGCAAGGAGCCGATCGTTTCTTGACAACATTCCTATTAGAACATATCATGAACATGCTGATTCGTGCTTCGCCGAGGCGCTCGTTTGAGCGCCCAAGGCGGAGTGCGAAGCGGCGCCGCCGGCGCGGGGAGAACGTGGCCCCGGCCGAGGCGTCGCAGGTGGAGCGCCGGGAGGCGCCGCACCCCTACGTCACTGGGGTGCGCGCGCCCTCGCAAGGCGCGCGGCGGACCCTCGCAAGGTTCGCCAGGGGTGCCTCGCAACGCACCCCGGCGCCTCCCGGCGCTCCATTTCCCTTGCGTGCAAGGGAGAAGGAAAAAGGGGAAAGGGCGACGCCCGGCGCCCGAAAATCCAAAGTGCCCGGGCGGCGGAGCGTTGTCTAGCAGGGCTGTTTGACAAGTGAATCATGAGGTGCGGGCTTTCGCCCGTTGGATTCATTGGCGAAATGCCCGTTGGGTTCGTTCGTGCCAAAATCGCCAGCATGCCTTGCACCGGGCATCCGAGCACGCCGCGCCGCCGCTCACGCCGGCCGGCTCCACGGCCCGAACCGCACGCCCTTGGGCAAGGCCTCGTGCAGCATCATCATCTCGCCGACGGTCTCGGAGGTGACCAGGCCGATCAGGCGGCCGCCGGCGTCGACCACCGCGACCGCGGGCGCCGATTTCTCCTGCAGGATGCGGAACGCATCCTCCAGGTGGCTGCGGTGGCCGATCGTCGGCACGTTGGCGGTCATCGCCTCGGCGACGCGGGCGTCGGGGCCGCGCTCCTTGAGCGCGCGGATGAGATCGCCGCGGCCGAGCAGGCCGACCGGCTTGCCGTCCCCGTCGACCACCGGGAACTCGCTCTGGCTGGTGCGCAACAGCGTCTGCACTGCCTCTTCGACATGCGCGTCCGGCGTGAGCGTGGCGTATTGCGTCATCATCGCGGTCGACACCGGCACGCCGCGCGACATCGCGCGGATCGCCACCATATGGGCCTCCGATGACGCCGCCAGATAGACGAAGATGGCGATGAAGATCAGGATCGGATTGTGGAACAGCCCGATGAAACCGAGCGCGAAGGCGACGCCCTGGCCGATCGAGGCGGCGATCTCGGTCGCCCGCACGTAGCCCATGCGGGTCGCCAGCAGCGCGCGCAGCACGCGGCCGCCGTCCATCGGAAAGGCCGGGATCATGTTGAACACCGCCAGGAACAGGTTGACGGCGGCGAGCCGGTCGACCAGCGAGACGTGCGCGCTCTCCATCGCGTAGAGGTCGGCGGTGCTGAGCCGCGCGCCCGCGAGCGCCACCAGTCCGAACGCGATCACCACGTTGACCAGCGGGCCGGCAATCGCGATCAGGAATTCCTCCCACGGCTCCTCGGGGATGCGCTCGAGCCGCGCCACGCCGCCGATCGGCAGCAAGGTCACGTCCGGCGTCGACACGCCGAACGCGCGCGCCGTGAAGATGTGGCCGAATTCGTGCGCCAGCACGCAGGCGAACAGGAGCAGCAGGAAGATGAGCGCTCGACCACGCCGCGTCGGCTCCGCTCGCGACGTAGCTCGCGCCGAACAGCCAGCCGAGAAACAGCAGGAACGTGATGTGCACGCGGACCGCCGTGCCGGCGATGGTGCCGATGTTGAGCGACCAGGACATGAAATCTCCCGCAAGACGAGTGGCTGTCTTCAAGTGACAGTGTTCGCCCTTAGGTAATGGGCACGATCCGCCTTTGCGAGTGGCGGCTCGGCGGCAGGGCGGCGATTCGTGGCACAATCGGCCGATCGAAAGGAACGAAACCATGGCGCAAAAACTGACCGGCGACGCCCTCAAGGCCGCGCTCGCCAAGCTCAACGGCTGGGGCGAGGTCGACGGCCGCAACGCCATCAGCAAGAAGTTCACGTTCGAGGATTTCAACGCGGCGTTCGGCTTTATGACAAGGGCGGCGCTGGTCGCCGAAAAGCTCGACCATCATCCCGAGTGGTTCAACGTCTACAACAGGGTCGAGGTGACGCTGTCGACCCACGATGCCGGCGGCGTGACCGAGCGCGACGTCAAGCTCGCCGAGGCGATGGACCGGATCGCGGGCAAGTAGGCGTCGCGCATAGAGCGCTCAATGGCGCACACCGTGCGCCGAGCCCACGGTCTCGGCCGCGACAGTGCGGAGCACGGCGCCGGACGCGCCCATAGCGCGTCGAAGACGCGCGTAAGACGCGCTGATGGCCCACCCTACGGCCTCACCACCAGCTTGCCCATGGCCTTGCGCTCGGCCAGCGCCTTGATCGCCTGCGGCGTCTCGGCGAGCGGGTAGACCTTCTGGATGTAGCAGGAGAGCTTGCCCTGCGCGCACCAGCGCGCCAGCTCGCCGATCGCCGCCTGGTAGGCGGCGGGATCGTGCCGCACCCAGGCGCCCCAAAACACCCCGAGCACGGCGCAGTTCTTGAGCAGCACGAGATTGAGCGGGAGCTTGGGAATGTCGCCGGCCGCGAACCCGACCACCAGATGGCGGCCCTCCCAGGCGAGCGAGCGCACCGCCGGCTCGCTGTAGGGGCCGCCGACCGGATCGAACACGACGTCGATGCCGTGCGGGCCGCCGACGCGCTTGAGCGCGTCGCGCAACGGCTCGCGCTCGTAGTTCACCACCTCGTCGGCGCCGTGCTGGCGGGCGAGCGCGAGCTTGTCGTCGGTCGACGCGCAGGCGATCACGCGCGCGCCCATGATCTTGCCGAGCTCGACCGCCGCCAGCCCGACGCCGCCGGAGGCGCCCAGCACGGCGAGCGTCTCGCCGGGCTTGAGGCGGGCGCGGTGCGCGAGCGCGTGGTAGCCGGTGCCGTACGTGATGGTGAGCGCGGCGGCGCGCTCGAAATCGAGATCGGCGGCGATCTTGACCAGCTGGTCGACGGGGACGGCGGTGCGCTCGCGCGCGGCGTTGAAATTGGTGTAGCCCATCACCCGGTCGCCGGCCACGAGCGTGGTGACGCCCGGGCCGACCCGCTCGACCACGCCGGCGAGCTCGCCGCCCGGCGAGAACGGGAACGGCGGCTTGGTCTGGTACTTGCCGGCGATGATCAGGGTGTCGAAGAAATTCAGGCCGACCGCCTTGACCTTGGCGACGACCTCGCCCGGCCCGGCGACCGGGTCGGGAATGTCCTCGAGCACGAGGTCGTCGGCGGAGCCGTAGCGGTGGCAGAGTATGGCTTTCACGGGCGGGCTGCGTTGGTTGGAAACTGGGAACTCCTTACTATCACGAGCGTGCCGGGTGTGCGATTTCGCCGCGCCGGGCTGCAGATGGCGGCGGTGTGCGGCAGCGGGTGTGCTCATTCGCGGATCGCGGGCGAATCGCCTTCAACTTGCCGGATTCCCTGCCTATCCGATGCTCCAAGGGGTGGCCTCGGTTCAGCTTGATGTTGCAGCCGTCACGGAGGAGAGGGCCGATGACTGTGATCCAATTCGTCGCGACCATGTTGCCGATCGCCCTCGCAACATCCCTGATCTTCGGTGGCCTCGGCGCAGCAGCCGCCCAAGCCGGCCGCCACCGCGGCGGCCCCGGCCGGCGACACCCAGCCGACCCTGCTCGGCCAGTACGGCGATTGGGGCGCCTACAGCGCCAAGCCCGGCGGCGCCAAGGTGTGCTTCGCGCTCGCCAAGCCGAAGACCTCGAAGACCGAGCCGGTCGGCCGCAAGCGCGACCAGGCCTATGTGTTCATCTCCACCCGCCCGGCCGAGAACGTGAAGCACGAGGTGTCGGTGATCATCGGCTATCCGTTCAAGACCGTCCTCCGACGCGACCGCCGAGATCGGCGCCGCCAAGTTCGCGATGTACACGCAGAACGACGGCGCCTGGATCAAGAATGTCGCCGAGGAAGCGCGCATGATCGACGCCATGCGCAAGGCCGCCGACCTCACCGTCAAGGGCACCTCGGGCCGCGGCACGCAATCGACCGATCAGTATTCGCTGAAGGGGCTCGCGCAGGCGCTCGATCGCGCCGAGCAGGAGTGCAAGTAGCACCTCGCCCCATGATCCGTGTCGGCATCGGCGGCTGGGTGTTCGAGCCCTGGCGCGGCGTGTTCTATCCCAAGGGGCTGCCGCAGGCGCAGGAGCTCTCCTACGCCAGCCGCAACCTCACCACGATCGAGATCAACGGCACCTTCTACAGCACCCAGAAGCCCGAGAGCTTCCGGCGCTGGGCGAGCGAGACGCCCGACGATTTCGTGTTCTCGCTCAAGGCGCCGCGCTACGCCACCCACCGCCGCGTGCTGGCCGAGGCGGCGCCCTCGATCGAGCGGTTCTTCACGAGCGGCGTATCGGAGCTGAAATCGAAGCTCGGGCCGATTCTCTGGCAATTCCATCCGGCCAAGAAATTCGAGGCCGATGATTTCGCGGCGTTTCTGGCGTTGCTGCCGCGCGAGCTCGACGGCAAGCCGATCCGCCACGTCCTCGAGGTCCGGCATGAGAGCTTTGTCGTGCCCGGCCTTCATCGAGCTCGTCGCGCAAGCACTCGGTCGCGATCGTGCTGGTGGACTCCGACAAGCATCCGCTGTTCGCCGACGTCACCAGCGACTTCCTCTATCTGCGCCTGCAGCGCACGTCGGAGAAAGCCAAGACCGGCTATCCGCCGCGCGCGCTCGCGACCTGGGCGGAGCGGGCGCGGGCCTGGGCCGGCGGCGGCGCGCCGGACGATTTGAAGACCATCGGCGCGTCGGCGCCGGCGAAGCAACCGCGCGACGTGTTCGTCTACATGATCTCCGGCGCCAAGGTGCGCGCGCCCGCCGCCGCGATGGCGCTGATCGAGCAGCTCAAGTGAGGTGGCACTGATGCTTGCGGCGGCCTATCTGTGCTAGAACGCCGCGACCCCTGACACCCTCGGTTCCATGACCACGCCGCTCCACACCGCCGACATGTCCTCGACCGCGCCGGCGCCCGCCGGCTTCGTCGAGAAGGCGCCGCTCGAGCGCTACGTGCCGCCGGCGAAGCCCTCGCTGGTGGGCCTGTCGCGCGCCGCGCTGGCGGACGCGCTCGGCGCGCATCGGCGTGCCGGCGGCGCAGCGCAAGATGCGCGTGCAGCAGCTCTGGCACTGGATCTACGTGCGCGGCGCCACGCGCTTCGACCAGATGAGCAGCGTGTCGAAGGAGCTGCACGCGACGCTCGACGCGCATTTCACCCTGGCGCGGCCCGAGGTCGTCGCCGAGCAGGTCTCGGTCGACGGCACCCGCAAATGGCTGATCCGGCTTCCCGGCGAGCATGCGGGCGAAACGCCGCACGAGGTCGAATGCGTCTACATCCCGGAGAGCGATCGCGGCACGCTCTGTCTCTCGAGCCAGGTCGGCTGCACGCTCACCTGCTCGTTCTGCCACACCGGCACCCAGCGGCTCGTGCGCAACCTCACGCCCGGCGAGATCGTCGGCCAGGTGATGGTGGCGCGCGACCGGCTCGGCGATTTTCTGGGCGCCGAACGTGCGAAAGGCGAAGGCCTGCCGACCGAGGGCGACCGCTTCGTCAGCAACATCGTCATGATGGGCATGGGCGAGCCGCTCTACAATTTCGAGGCGGTGCGCGACGCCATCCAGGTGATCGCCGACGGCGAGGGGATCGCCATCTCCAAGCGCCGCATCACGCTCTCGACCTCGGGCGTGGTGCCGATGATCGCGCGCGCCGGCGCCGAGATCGGCTGCATGCTGGCGGTCTCGCTGCACGCCGTGCGCGACGAGCTGCGCAACGAGCTGGTGCCGCTCAACCGCAAATATCCGATCAGGGAGCTGCTCGACGCCTGCCGCAATTATCCGGGCGTCTCCAATGCCCGCCGCATCACCTTCGAATACGTGATGCTCAAGGGCGTCAACGATGCGCTCGCCGACGCCAAGGCGCTGGTGCGGCTGCTCGAGGGCATCCCGGCCAAGATCAACCTGATCCCGTTCAATCCGTGGCCCGGCACCCAGTACGAATGCTCCGACTGGGAGCAGATCGAGAAATTCTCCGAGATCGTCTTCAACGCCGGCTATGCGTCGCCGGTGCGCACGCCGCGCGGGCGCGACATCCTCGCCGCCTGCGGCCAGCTCAAGAGCGCGACCGAGAAGCTCTCCGCCCGCGAGCGGCTGGCGCTGCGCGCCATGGCGATGACGGATTGAGCGGCCGCCATGGACAATTTCGGCCGCCTGCTGCTGCGCTTCGTCCTGGTGCCGCTCGGCTACATGGTCGCCGTGATGGCGGGCGCGCTGGTGATCCTGTTCGGCTCATGGAAGATCGGGCAGGCGGCCGCCGACTCCAACGCGCAGGCGATCGCGATCTTCGGCTTCGTGTTCGCGGGGCCGGTTCTGCTGGTCGCTGCTGCTCAGCACCATGTGGATTCCCGGCGCCATCGGGATCCTGATCTCGGAGGCGTTCGCCATCCGCTCCTGGATGTTCCATGCCCTCAACGGCGCGGTGTCGGCCTGGATCGGCTGGAGCATGTTCGGCTATGTCGACGACTCGCGCATCCCGCTCAACGGGCCGATCGCCGTGATCGCGGCCGGGCTCGCCGCCGGCTTCGCCTATTGGCTGGTCGCCGGCTGGAGCGCGGGCTTCTGGAAGCCGGTGTTCCGCGGCGCCGAGCCGGCGCCGCCGCTCCCCGGCTGGCGGCGTCGCGCCCGCCTGAAATCCATTAGGAAATGTGCTATAGCATCGCTGGCGGCAACGGGGGTTCCGGGGGTTCCTATGTTTCGGCGAGCGACACCGATATCCGATTGGCGCAAGCGCGCGCTCCGGCTCGCCTGCCTGGTGGTGCTCGGCGCCACGCTCGCCGGCTGCGACAAATGCGGCGACTGGTGGTCGCCGATGCGCGGCGACAGCCAGGTCTGTCGCGACCAGGCGCCGAAGCCGCAATAGCTGCGCTCTGATCTCTTGAGCTCCACTGACGCATGAACCGCACCGGCCTCGTGATCGCGCTCGCCGTCGCCGTCGTGGTCGGGCTCGTGTTCGGTCTCGAGCCCGACCTCGACCTCAGGCTCGCGGCGCCGTTCTTCGATCCGGCCAGAGGCGGCTTCTGGCGCAGCTTCGATCCGACCTATCTGCGCCTGCGCGATGCCAGCACCTGGCTGATCGCGCTGATCGCCGCGCCCGCCGTGCTCGCGCTCGTTCTCAAGCTCGTGCGCCCGCGCCGGCCGCTCATCATTCCGGGCCGCGCCATCGTGCTGATGCTGCTCACGCTCGCGCTCGCGCCCGGCGTCGTCGCCAATCTCATCTTCAAGGAGCACTGGGACCGGCCGCGTCCGATCGACGTCGCCGAGTTCGGGGGCGCCGAGCATTTCCGGCCGTGGTGGGACCCGCGCGGCGACTGCCCGAAGAATTGCTCGTTCGTCGCCGGCGAGCCGTCGGGCGCGTTCTGGACGCTTGCGCCGGCCGCGGTCGTGCCGCCGCACTGGCGCGCGCTCGCCTATGGCGGAGCGCTGGTGTTCGGCGCCGCCGTCGGCGTGCTGCGCATGGCGGCCGGCGCGCACTTCTTCTCCGACGTGGTGTTCGCCGGCGTGTTCACGTTCCTGGTGATCTGGCTCACGCACGGCTGGCTCTACCGCTGGCCGCGCACGCGGATCGCGGACGCGGCGGTGGAGCGCGCGCTCGAGCGGCTGCGCGGCAAGCGTAGCCCGGATGGAGCGTAGCGAAATCCGGGTGCGTCCCCGCATTGCGCTCCGCTCCATGCGGGCTACGATGATCCACGAGCACAGCATTCAGGAGGAGCCAGCCATGACCACGGATCAACTCGTCGCCGCCGCGCGGCGCCGAAAGCCGCCGCGCCGTGGCGCTCGCTGGAGGAGGTCAAGCAGGAGCTGATGCGTCGCGCCGGGCGGCTCAGCCCGTTCGAGGACATCCGCCGCGAGGACGCCCAGCAGGTGGTCGATGCGCTCACGAGCCTCGACCGCGACCTGTGGGCGCAGCTCTGGTCGAAGCTCGGCCTCGCCTACGAGGCCAAGGCCGACGCGCGGGCGCGGGAGGGCGCCGGCGGGCACGAGCTCGCCGAGCTCTACACGCTGGCGTTCGACTATTGCCGCGTCGGCCGCTATCCGGTGCCGAGCACGCCCGGCAAGGAGGAATCCTACCGGCATTCGCTGCGGGCGTTCCGCAAGGCGGCGAAATATTTCGACCCGCCGCTCCACGTCATCGAGCTGCCGTTCGACGGCAAGACGCTGGTCGGCTATCTGCAGCTCCCGCCCGGAGTGGCGCGGCCGCCGGTGGTCATGCATTGGGGCGGGGTGGACGGCTGGAAGGAGGACCGCCTGCGCGCGGCCGCCTTCATTCTGCAAGCCGGGCTCGCCTCGCTGACCATCGACATGCCGGGCACCGGCGAGAATCCGGTGCGCTACGGCGACCCTGCCGCCGAGCGCACCTATTCGGCCTGGCTCGACCATCTTGCGCAGCGCGCCGACGTCGACGGCTCCCGCGTCGCGGTCTGGGGCGGCAGCTTCGGCGCCTACTGGGCGGCGCGCCTCGCCTTCGTCGAGGCCAAGCGCATCAAGGGCGCGGTGTTCCACGGCGGCAACGTGCACCACGGCTTCCAGGAGAAGTGGCTGGTGCCGGCGTTCACGACGGGTGGCGCCACGTATCTGTTCGGCGCCGGCAGCCTGCTCGAAGCGCGCGGGCGCGCCATGGGCACGAAGACCTTGGAGGAGTTTCTCGCGGCCGTGCCCAGCCTCTCGCTCAAGGACATGGGGCTGCTCGACCGGCCGTCGGCGCCGATCCTCGGCATCAACGGCAAGCTCGACGACCAGGCGCCGGTCGAGGACATCTATCTGCTGATGGAGCACGGCAGCCCGAAGGAAGCCCGCATCTATCCGCAGGGCCACCACATGGGCCGCACTCCGGGCATGCCGGAGGACGAGATCCGCAACACGATCGTGAGCTGGATGAAGGACAAGCTGGTGCGGTAGCGCAATCGCGTTTTCAGCTCCGGCTCTCCGGAAACCGCTCGCGCATGATGGCGGCGATCGCCCTGCTGGCCTCGTAGCCGCCGGCGCTGCGGGCATGCGGACCGATGCCGATCAGCGCCTTCGAGAGCAGCGCGCGGACCTCCGCGGCGGACAGCACGTTCTTCTCGACCAGCGTCTCCAGCAGGGCGACCATGATGACGCCGCCCGCCAGCGCCAGTCCCTGGGCTTTGTCGTCGGCGTCGCTCATGATTCGCTCCCTCGGCACGCGGGAGAATATCATGCGCGCAGGGTAAGCGCCCGCGCCGATGGCATGGCTGCTTGCGCCGCTGTCCATTCTCCCTATAGTCCGCGCCACTTTGATGGGTGCTCGCCCGGCTCGACCGGGCGTTTGGAGTGCTGCATGCCCCAAGGCGACGTAAAGGAGCGCGACGCCAGCAAGCGCGACGTCAAGAAAGTCGTGCTCGCCTATTCGGGCGGGCTCGACACCTCCATCATCCTCAAGTGGCTGCAGACCACCTATGGCTGCGAGGTGGTCACCTTCACGGCCGATCTCGGCCAGGGCGAGGAGCTCGAGCCGGCGCGCAAGAAGGCGCTGCTGCTCGGCATCAAGCCGGGCAACATCTTCATCGAGGATTTGCGCGAGGAGTTCGTGCGCGACTACGTGTTCCCGATGTTCCGGGCGAACGCGCTCTACGAAGGCCAGTACCTGCTCGGCACCTCGATCGCGCGGCCGCTCATCGCCAAGAAGCAGATCGAGATCGCCGAGCAGGTCGGCGCCGATGCGGTGGCCCACGGCGCCACGGGAAAAGGCAACGACCAGGTGCGCTTCGAGCTCACCTACTACGCGCTCAAGCCCGACGTGACCGTGATCGCGCCGTGGCGCGAATGGGACCTGCGCTCGCGCGAGGCGCTCATTGCGTTTGCCGAGCAGCACCAGATCCCGATCGCCAAGGACAAGCGCGGCGAGGCGCCGTTCTCGGTCGACGCCAATCTGCTGCATGCCTCCTCGGAGGGGAAGGTGCTGGAAGACCCGGCGCAGGAGGTGCCGGACTACGTCTATTCGCGCACCATCGATCCGGAGGATGCGCCCGACCAGGCGGCCTACGTCAGCGTCGACTTCGAGCGCGGCGACGCGGTCGCGCTCGACGGCAAGCGGCTCTCGCCCGCGAGCCTGCTGGCCGAGCTCAACCGGCTCGGGCGCGAGCACGGCATCGGCCGGCTCGACCTGGTCGAGAACCGCTTCGTCGGCATGAAATCGCGCGGCATGTACGAGACGCCGGGCGGCACCATCCTGATCGCGGCGCATCGCGGCATCGAGTCGATCACGCTCGACCGCGGCGCCGCGCATCTCAAGGACGAGCTGATGCCGAAATACGCCGAGCTCATCTACAACGGCTTCTGGTTCACGCCCGAGCGCGAGATGCTGCAGGCCGCCATCGACAAGTCGCAGGAATTCGTGACCGGACGCGTGAAGCTCAAGCTCTACAAGGGCAACGTCGCGGTGGTCGGGCGCGAGAGCCGGTATTCGCTGTACGACCAGGACCTCGTCACCTTCGAGGAAGGCGCGGTCGCCTACGACCACCGCGACGCCGCCGGGTTCATCAAATTGAACGCGCTGCGATTGCGCACGCTCGGCCAGCGCAAGAAGAAGCTGAAGTTGGACTAGGCCGAGCCGCCGGGCGGCTATTCGGACTTGCGCGGCGGTCGCAGCTCGGGTGCGCCGAAAGCCAATGGCTCAGGGCGTGTCAATGTTTCCGGTATATTCGCATCGACATCGACGTGCTGAATGCATGTCTGTGCTCTGCTGTGCCGGGTTCCGCTGCGCCACTCGCCGTCTGCGAAGGCGAATGTCCGTCACGCTGGCCAAGTCGAAAACAGCGCCAGTCGCCGCCAGCCGGCAGTGTCCGTCGTGCTCTCGCCGCCAAATTGGAAAGACGAATACGGCTTCGCTGCGCGTCGGTCGCGTAACCCAGGATGATCGGGCAAACCTCGCGATGAGCATCCATCGTAGCCGCAGGTGACCTGCTGGCGGGCACGCACGGCCCTCCAGAGGCGTCGATAGGCCGTGCTCGGCCGTTTGCTCCGCGGCTTCCGCTCGAGCGCGGTTGATCGCACGTTTCCCATCATCTCCACCGTCACCTTGCGGTTCTCGCCGAGGTTCGGCTTCTCGCCGGTGAGCCGCGCCTTGGCGAACTCGTAGGCGGCGACCGCCTTGCTGGCCGGCCCGTCCCACAATTCCGCGGTGACCGGCCGCACCCGCAGCACGCAGACATTCGGGTCGTCAGGCCCGTTCCACCAGGCATTGTCGGTCGTCCTCCAGATCTGCGCGGCCTTGGCGTGGTCGCGCTCCACCTCGGCGCGCGCGGTGATCGACAGGTAGGCCTTTTCGCCGGCATCGATGAACACCAGGCACACGTCGTGCTCGGCCTCGATCTCGTCCTCCTTGGGGCTGCGGATGTCGGTGACGAAGAAGATCAGCCCGGCTTCGCGGTCGGGCCGCGCTTCCAGCGGCCGCGCGCGCAAGCCGCCGGCAAAGCGCGTCACCAGCATGCAGACGCCGACCTTCTCGATGATCTCCCAGACGCGCTCGATGCTGTCGTCTTGCCGGCTCATGACCGGCTAACGGCCGGGCGCCGGTGTGGTTCCGGCGCGCGGCGGCGACGGCCGGGTCAGCTGCAGGTGTCGAACACCACCTCGACCCGGCGGTTCTTCTGCCGGCCTTCCGGATCGTCGCGGCCGTCGCTGGTCTGGTTGGGCGCGATCGGGCTGGTCTTGCCGTAGCCTTTGATCGGCGTCGCGGCCGGCACCAGCGCGCGTCCGGCGAGCCAGTCGCGCACGGTCGTGGCGCGCGCTTCCGAGAGCTTCATGTTGTAGGCGTCGGAGCCGATCGCGTCGGTATGGCCTTCGACCCGTGTCGGCTTGCCTCCCAGCTTGGCGATCTCCGGGCCGGCCGCGACAAGCGTCTCCTCGGCGTCGGGCCGCAGGTTCGCCTTGTCGAAATCGAACAGCGCATCGCCGACCACGCTGACGCGGCGCTCGCAGCCGGCCGCGCTCGCGCGCACCGCCTGGATGCCCTTGGGCACCTGGATTTCGCCCGGCACCTGCCAGGTGCCCTTCGGCTGTTGAATCTCGCCGGGCACCTGCCAGGTGCCCTTGGGCTGCTGGATTTCGCCCGGCACCTGCCAAGGGCCTTTGGGCTGCTGGATCGGTCCCGGCGTTTGCCAGGTCCCGCGCGGCTGCTGAATTTCGTAGGACTTCTGGGCGAGCGCCGGCAAGGTTCCGGCAACGACAAGCAAAGCCGCAACGGCGACACGCATTTGCGATCTCCTCGAAGCGTGGCAGGGGGCCGGCAAAAATGCCGCTACCGGTTCGTCGGAGCCCGCCCGCCCAACGTTCACGCGCCGAGACTGATCTACGCTCCTATGGCTAACGCCGGGTGAACACGCGAAAGACGCGCAGCGCGGCTACGCCGGGGCGTGGCACACCGCCTCGATATTGTGGCCGTCGGGATCGAGCACGAAGGCGCCGTAATAGTTCGGGTGATAGTGCGGCCGCAGTCCCGGCGCGCCGTTGTCCTTGCCGCCGGCCGCGAGCGCGGCGCGATGGAAGGCATCGACCGTGGCGCGGCTCTCGGTGGCGATCGCGATATGCAAGATGCCCTTGAGGCCACCCTCGCCGCCGATCCAGAAGTCCGGCTTGCCTGCCTTCCCGAAGCCCGCCGCCGGGCTGCCGCTTTCGGTCTGGCTCGCCGTCACCTCCATGATCAGCGTGTAGCCGAGCGGCGCCAACGCCTTTTCGTAGAACGCCTTCGAGCGCGCGTAGTCGGAAACCGGAAACCCGACATGGTCGATCATTGGACTGTTCTCCCGCAAATGTTCGGATTGAACCGGGCCGCGGTTCTAGCGCGTCAAGATGACGGGGGCGAGTCGACCCAGCGCCGAAACAGCGCGTTGGCGGCGGCCACCATCGCGGGGTCCGCGTGCCACGGCTGTCGCACCCAGTGCTCGCGTGCGATCGCGAACTCGGCATCGATCAGGGCGCCGATCGGCTGCGGCAACGACCCATCGCCGAGCTCGCGCGTCACCGCCTTGCGCGCCAGCAGGTCGTCGATGATCGCCACCACGTCGGCCGGAAGCTCGCTCGCGGCGACCAGCGTCGGAAAATGCATCGGCGGCACCGCCTCGCCGTGATTGAGCCGCAGCCAGCGCAGCGCCACCGCCGGACGCAGCGCATAGAAGATCTTCTTGAGCGGGATCGCGTGCGCGTCCGCGAAATAGGTTCGGCGCTGGCGCTCCCCGAGATGCAGGTAATGTCGCGCGATCGCCGCCGGCACCGCGGCCTGCCGCGCCAGCGCCAGGGCTTCCTCGCGAAAGCCCGCATCGCCCGCATAGACGAAGGGCGAGGTGAGCCACTCGATCACCACGGCGTTGCCCTTGAGCATGAGGCGCAAGGCCTTGGCGAGGTCCCAGCCGTTGACGTCGAGCACCGGGTCGGCCGGAAACTCGATCACGTCGCGCGGCGGAAACAGCGCGAGGTAGTCGTCGCGCCGGCGCGCATAGATGAACCGGCAGTCGTAATCGCTGTCGGGCGACGGGAAGCCCCAGGCGCGACTGCCGCTCTCGACCGCCAGCAGCACGCCGGCGTGCTCGCGCTCGGTCACCGAGCGCAGCCGCGCGTCGATCGCCGCCACCACGGCGGGATCGAAATCGTCGCCGACGCGGCGCAGTCCGCTCATGCCGGAGCCATCTAGAGCACATCCCGATCGGGTTGAATCGGGATGCGCTCTAACACAACTTCAGCCCCGACAGGAATCGCGACTGGCAAAAGTACCGTTGCTCCAGGATAAAGTACCATTGATCGAGGCGCCCTCCCAGAGCCTATGATGCCGGTCTCGTTGCAGCCCGGAGGATGCGCATCGCGCGCCCAGAGCACGAAGTCGCGAAGCCGCTGGCGTCGCCGTCGCGCCACGGGCTGTCGCATGCGCTGTGGCAAGGCCGCTCGGTCCGGGCGCAGCTGATCATCGTGTTCGTCGTCATCGACGTGATCGCCGGACTGCTGGCGGGCGTCGTGACGATCTTTCAGGCCCGCACCTCCACGCGGGTCGAGATCGCAGCCTCGATGGAGCTGGCCCAGCTGCTGGTGAGCGAGGCGGTCGTGTTGATGCAGCAGGAGGTGCCGGCGGAAAAATTTCTCGCCGACCTCAGCTCGCAATTGCGGCTGGTGCGCCATGTGCGCATCGTCGTCAAGGACGCGGCCGGTGCGCCGCTTTCGTTGCGTCGACCTGTCGGCGGCTCCGACGGTGTGCGCGATGACCGCGCGCCGGCCTGGTTCGCGGCGCTGATCGCGCCGCCGCTCGCCAGCCGCACCGTGCCGGTGATCGTCAACGGACAGCCGATCGGCTCGGTGGAGATCATCGGCGAGCCCAAGGACGAGATCGCCGAGGTCTGGGGAAACACGGTCGCGCTCGGCGCCGCCGGCGTGATGCTCAACGTCGCGGTCATCGCCATCCTGTATTTTCTGTTCGGACGCGTGCTCGGTCCGCTCACCGGCCTCGCGCAAGGGCTCGCCGACCTCGAGGGCCGGAACTACAAGGTGCGGCTGCCGCGACCCGCAGCCGCAGGAGCTCGCGGGCATCACCGACCGGTTCAACGCGCTCGCCGAAGCGCTGGAAGCGGCGCGCGCCGAGAACCTGCGATTGAATCAGCGGCTGATCACCGCACAGGACGACGAGCGGCGGCACACCGCCATGGAGCTGCACGACGAGGTGGGTCCGAGCCTGTTCGGCCTCAAGGCCAATGCCGCCTCGATCGAAACCGCGGCCGGCGCGCTGCCGGAGGAGGCAAGGCGCGATCGTGCAAGCGCGCGTGCGCGACATGCTGGCGATCATCGAGCATCTGCAGGCCATCAACCGGAGCCTGTTGAACCGCTTGCGGCCGATGGCGCTCGGCCATGTGCCGTTGCGGGAGCTGTTGTCCGAGCTCGTGCGCGAGCGCACCCGGCAGCACCCGCAGATCGCGTTCTCGTTCACGGCCGATGGGCTCATGCGCAGCTACGGCGACTCCATCGACCTCACGATCTACCGCTGCATCCAGGAAAGCCTGACCAATGCCGTCCGCCATGCGCAGCCCAAGCATGTCGGCATCGAGCTCGGCGAGGTGAGCGACGCCAGCTCGGACGAGGATCATGCGCTCGCGCTCGTCGTTCGCGACGATGGGCGTGGGATCGACCCCAAGACGCCGATGGGCTTCGGCATCCGCGGCATGCAGGAACGCGTGCAAGGACTGGGCGGCAGCTATATGGTCGACGGGGCAGGCGGCCGCGGCACCTGCGTGCGCATCGTCATTCCCGTACCGCGGCAGCCGGACGATCCGGGTCGTCTCGGGAGCTCCATCGGCAGCGTGTCATGACCAGCGTCCTGATCATCGACGACCATCCGATCGTGCTGCAGGGATGCCGGCGCGTGCTCGAGGATGCCGGCGTCGAGAGCGTGCTGGAAGCGCGCGATCTCAAATCCGGCTATCGCCTCTACCGGCGCCACCAGCCCGGCGTGGTGATCGTCGATCTCGGGATGCCGGGGAGCGGACTCGCCGGCCTGTCGTTGATCCGCCGTATCCGCGCGCACGAGCCGCGCACCCGCATCCTCGTTTTCAGCATGCACAGCGACCCGATCATCGTCGCCCGCGCGCTCGAGGCCGGCGCCACCGGCTATGTGCTCAAGGACACGTCGCCGGCGGAATTGCTCAAGGCGTTCGAGAAGGTGCGCGCCGGCACGCCCTATCTGAGCAACGAGCTCGCCATGGAGGTGGCGCTGGTGCGTACCGGCGTGCGGCAGAATCCGCTCGCCGAATTGACGCCGCGGGAGTTGCAGACGCTGTCGCTGCTGGCCGAGGGCAAGCCCTATGGCCGGATCGCCGATGAGCTCAACGTCAGCTACAAGACCGTGGTCAATGTCTGCTCGCAGCTCAAGCAGAAGCTCGATGCGCGAAACCTGCCCGAGCTGATCCGCGCTGCCGTGCAGCTGGTGGCGGCGGAGACGTAGGAATTCGCCTGCGGTCCGGTACGGTGGGCAAAGGCGCGTTGCTCGGTGCTCGCGGTGGGCACAATCGTTGACGCGCCAAAGCGCGTCGTAGACGCGCGTAAACGCGCTGATGGCCCACCATCGGCACCGCGTCAGACGCTTTTGCCCACCCTACGGTGAGCGCCGAGTGTGTCCTCAAGGACACATTGCCAAATGTTCCCGATCGGAATTGCAAGAAACGACCGCGACCCGGGGCGCGCGATGCTCCAGGATGCGGTTCGGGGAAGTCAGTCGGCGTCGGTCGAGTGCGATGGGTGGGCGTGCAGGGGGGCGATCGATCTTTCAGTCCGGCGCGGGCCGGATCCTGCAGGCGCTTGCCTTGGGCAGCGTGGCGCTGCCAGGCCCGGCACTCGCCCAGCAGACCACCACCGAGGTGACGCTTCCCGAGGTCCGCGTCATCGGCACGACGCCGCTGTCGACGGTCCGTACGCCGCGTCGGAGCCCTGCCACCGGCGGCAGCTCAGCGCGCTCCCCGCACGACCACGGCGGCGTCCGGCCGCCCCCGCTCCGGTGGCGGCCGAGCCGGTCGCGACCGATCCCGGCCTGATCGACCGCTTCAAGGTGCCGTCGAATACCGTGACCTTGACGGCCGAGGATTTCGACCACTGCCAAATCGTCGAGCCTGACGGACGCGCTGCTGCAGCGGGTGCCGAGCATCTACATCAACGACACCTCGGGGAACCCGTTCCAGCCCGACGTGCAATACCGCGGCTTTCAGGCGTCGCCCGTGGTCGGCGTCCCGCAGGGTTTGGCGGTCTACCAGAACGGCGTGCGCGTCAACGAGGCCTTCGGCGACACGGTGAACTGGGACTTCATCCCGCAATGGGCGATCAACCGGCTCGACGTGTTCCCGAGCAACCCGATCTTCGGTCTCAATGCGCTCGGCGGCGCGATCTCCATCGAGATGAAGAACGGCTTCAACTACCAGGGCCGCGAGGTCGAGCTGATGGGCGGATCGTACTGGCGCCGCTCTGCCGTCGCCCAGGTCGGCATGCGGCAGGGCGATACCTCTTTCTATGTCGGCGCCGATGCCCTCAACGACAACGGCTGGCGCGACCGCTCGCCGTCGAAGCTGCGGCGGATCTACGCGGATGTCGGCGTGCTCGGCGACCGCAGCGAATTCCATGTCAATTTCACCGGCGCCTCGAACTTCTTCGGCGCCGCGGCGGCGACCCCGATCGAGATGCTGAATCAGCGCTGGAGCGCGGTCTACACGACGCCGCAGACCTACAAGAACCAGCTCGCCTTCCTCAACAGCACCGGCAGCTATCAGGCCACCGACACGCTTTCGTTCAAGGGCAATATCTATTATCGCGGCTTCTGGCAGAAGCATGTCGACGGCAACACCAGCGACGTGGTGCCGTGCGACCCGGGCCTGTTCCCGGGCACCCTGTGCTTCGAGGAGAACGACGATCCGCTGTTCGGCCTCAACGGGCTGCCGGTGCCCGATACGCTCAATGGCTTGACGCCGGGCTCGATCGACCGGACCGCGACCGCGGCCAACAGCTACGGCGCCTCCGGGCAGGCGGCCAGCTCGGCCAAGCTGTTCGGCCTCAACAATCAATTCGTGGTCGGCGCCAGCGTCGATCGCGGCCGCGTCAATTTCCAGGCCGCGAGCGAGCTCGGCACCATCGGCCCAGACCTGTTCGTCACCGGCACCGGCGTGATCGTCAACCAGCCGGACGGCTCGGTGGCTCCGGCCAATCTCAAGACCAGCAACACCTATTACGGATTTTACCTCACCGATACGCATCGACCTGACGTCGCGGCTGTCGGTCACCGCCGGCGGCCGCTTCAACCTGGCGCTGATCAAGCTCGAGGACCAGCTCGGCGTCGCGCTCAACGGCGAGCACCAGTTCAGCCGGTTCAATCCGGTCATCGGCGCCACCTACAAGATCACGCCGCAGCTCGGCGCCTATGCGGGCTATTCCGAGGCCAACCGCGCGCCGACGCCGGCCGAGCTCGCCTGCGCCGATCCGGAGCGGCCCTGCCTGCTCGACAATTTCCTGGTCTCCGATCCGCCGCTCAAGCAGGTGGTCGCCCGCACCTACGAGGCGGGCCTGCGCGGCAACATCGATGCCGGTCCGAAGCACGGCCGCATCGCCTGGAATCTCGGCGCGTTCCACACCAACTCCGAGGACGACATCATTCATGTCGCCAGCCCGATCACCGGGCGCGGCTTCTTCCAGAATGCCGGCACCACACGCCGCTGGGGCATCGAGGCCGCGGCCTCGTACCGATCCGATCGCTGGAACGTCTATGCCAGCTACAACTATCTCGACGCCACCTTCCAGGACACGTTCACGCTGCAGTCTCCCGGCAATCCGTTCGCCGTGGATGGGCTCATCACGGTCACGCCCGGCAACGTCATGCCGTCGATCCCGGCGCACCGGGTCAAGGCCGGAGTCGAATACGCGGTGTTCGACAATTGGAAGGTCGGCGCCGATTTCATCGCCGTGAGCGGCCAATATCTGCGCGGGGATGAAAACAACCTCAACCGCGATGCTGCCCGGCTACGCGCTGGTCAATCTCAACACCACCTACAAGGTCATCGAAGCAGGTGGAAGTGTTCGGGTTGGTGCAGAACCTGTTCAATCAGCGCTACTACACGTTCGGCACGTTCTTCGAGACGAACGAGGTTCCGTTCCTCAACTTGCAGGACCCGCGCACCATGGGCCCGGGCGCACCGCTCGCCGCCTATGCGGGCGTGCGCGCCAAGTTTTGATCGTTGGCTGCATCAATCCCGCTCGCCGGCGACCACGTAGGCCCACAGCGCCTCGAGCTGGTCGGGCTTGAAGAAGTCGCCCCATGGCGGCATCTGGTTCTTGCCGCGCGTGACCGAATTGATGAAGCGCTCGCGCTGGTCGTGCGGAAATTTGCGCAAATCGAAAGCGCTGCCGAGACCCTCGCAGGCGCGCGCCGTGACACGGCGAGCAGTTGACCGCGTAGATTTCCGCGCCGGCGCTGATCTGCTCCCGCGTGAATTTCTGCGGTTCCTGGGCGGCTGCCGGCGCGTGCATCAGGCGAAAATGCGAGGACGATCATCAATGCAACGTGCTTCATGGAAGTCACTCGCGCGGCGTCGGTGCAAAGACGCGTCATGGCCGGGACGAGCCCGGCCATGACATGTTTCGAGAACGATGGAAGGTCGCGCTCAATCCTCGATGAGCGCGAAGGTCCACACCGAGCCGCCTTGCGGCACCTTGTCCTTGAGCTGCTCGCGCCAGATGTTCCAGTACAATCCGCCGATGCCGGACAGCACCGTGACGTATTGCCGGCCCTGCTGCGTGAAGGTGACCGGCATGGCGTTGATGCCGGAGCCGGTCTGGAACTCCCACACGATCTTGCCGGTGTCGGCGTCCACCGCGATGAACTCGCCGGTCTCCTTGCCGGTGAACAGCAATCCGCCGCCGGTCGAGAGCATCGCCGACCAGATCTGGTAGTCGTGCAGCGGCGTGCGCCATTTCTTCTCGCCCGTGAGCGGATTGATGGCTTCGATATGGCCGATGGGCTGGCCGTGCGGGCGCGGCATGTTCAGGTTCTCCATGTACATGTAGCGCTGGCCGACCACGTGCGGCTTGATCTCCAGGTGCTTGTACATCATCCCGACGTGCATGGTGTTGGCGTAGAGCAGGCCGGTGTCGGGATTGAAGGCGGCGTGCGGCCAGTTCTTGGCGCCGCGCGCCGACGGCCAATGCTCGATCGCCTCGCGGGCGCGGACTTTCTTGCCGAGCTCGGTTTCGACCGGACGGCCGGTGGTCATGTCGACGTGGGTCGCCCAGTTGACCTTCTCGAAGGGCTTGGCCGAGATCAGCTTGCCGTTGGTGCGGTCGATCACGTACATGAAGCCGTTGCGGTTGAGCTGCATGATCACCTTGCGCGGCTGACCCTCGACCGTGATGTTGGCGTTGATCAGCTCCCAGCAGGCGTCGTAGTCGTACGGATCGTTGGGCGTGAACTGGTAGTACCAGGCGATCTCGCCGGTCTTCGGCCGGATCGCCAGCACCGACGACGTGTAGAGATTGTCGCCGTCGCGGGTCTGCGACGCCCACGGGGCCGGATTGCCGGTGCCCCAATACATCAGGTCGAGCTCGGGATCGTACGAGCCGGTGATCCAGGCCGAGCCGCCGCCGAGCTCCCAGGCGTTGTTGTTCTGCGGCCAGGTCTCGTTGCCCTTCTCGCCGCGCGCCGGAATGGTGTAGCGGCGCCACAGCTGCTTGCCGGTCTCGGGATCCCAGCCGTCGATCCAGCCGCGCACGCCGAACTCGGCGCCGGAATTGCCGATGACGAGGACACCGTTGGCGACCAGCGGCGCCAGCGTGAGCGAGAAGCCGTCCTTCCACTCGGCGACCTTCGACTTCCACAGCTCCTTGCCGGTCGTGGCGTCGAGCGCGAGCAGATGGGCGTCGAGCGTGGTGCGATAGATCTTGCCGTTGTAGATCGCCGCGCCCTTGTTGGAGACGCCGCAGCAGACGACGCGCGGGGTCTCCGCCGGCCAATCGATCGTATGCCTCCAGATCTGCTTGCCGCTGCGCGCGTCGATCGCGACGGTGTGCCGCGCATTGGTGACGTACATGACGCCGTTGTGGACGATCGGCTGCGCCTGCTCGCCCCAATTGTTGTCGAGGCTCAGGTTCCAGACCGGCACCAGCCGCTTCACGGTCTGCTTGTTGATCTGCTTGAGCGGGCTATGGCGCTGCTGGTGATAGCCCATGCCGTAGGTGAGAATGTTGTCGGTGTTCTTGCCGTCGTTCTTGAGATCGTCGAGCGTCTGCGCCGAGGCGGCAGCGCCGAGCAGCAGCAGAATGCTCGCAGCCGATGCGATAACTCTCATGGGGTCGCTCCCTGATGTGGCCGAGATGGCGGCAGCCGGTTGGCTCCGGCTTGTCGGGTCGAGGGACACACCATAGTGGATTCACCGCCGTGGTCGAGAGGCTTGACGCCGCGGCGAGCCGGGCGTGTCTATGCTCGTGTGCGGGATATGGATCGAAGGCGCACAACCGGACTATGCTGTTGACGCAATGATGAGGTTGGGACCATGCCCACGCGCGGCCGACCCATACGACTGTTGGCGATCGGACTGCTGGTCCTGCTAGCGACCGGCGCCGCGCGCGCCGCCGATGTCGAGGCGTTTCTCGCCGGCACGACCCGCGATTGCGTCGAATGCGACCTCTCCGGCCGTGACCTGCGCGAGCGCGATTTCAAGCGCGCGCGGCTCGCTCGCGCCAAGTTGCGCAATGCCGACCTGTCGGGCGCGACCCTGTTCCGGGCCGTCTTGGTCCGCGCGGACGTCGGCGGCGCGACGCTCAAGGGCGCCAATCTCAATCTGGTCGACGCCAAATGGGCCGACTTTTCCGGCGCCGACCTGACCGACGGCCTGCTCTACGAGGCCGACCTCGCGAGCGCCAATCTCACCGGCGCAAATCTGCAGGGGGCACGGCTCGGCCGCTCCCGGCTCAACCAGGCCAATCTCGAAGCCGCCAACGCTCATCGGCTGCCGATCTGCGCGGCGCGCGGCTGGCGGGCATCAAGCTCAAAGGCGCTGATCTGCGCGGCGCCAAGCTCGACCATCAGAACCTGCGCGGGATGGATTTGCGCGGCCTCGATTTTCGCATGGGCGACATGGTCGAGGCGGACCTCACCGGCGCCGATCTGCGCGACGCCAATCTCGGCGGCGTCGATCTGTTCGGCGCCAATCTCAACGGCGCGGATTTGCGCGGCGCCAATCTCGAGGGCGCCAACCTCACCAACGCCATCCTGACCGACGCCCAGCTCGAAGGCACCAAGCTCGAGGCGGCGATCATGCCGGACGGCAAGCGGGCGGAGTAATATCAAGCTGCCAACGAAACGAAAACGAGAAGGGAAGGGTGATGCGCAAGGACAGAGAGTACCAGGAGGCGCCATCGGAGCCGGCCGCCGGGAACGGCATCTTGAACCGCCGTGTCTTTCTCGAGCGGACGCTGCTCACCGGCGTCGCCGGCGCCGTCGTGGCGGGATCGGGCATGCCGGATGCGAGCGCAGAGCCGCTCCCGGTGCCGCGCTGGATGACGCAGCCGGGCGCCCAATTCACCGCCTATGGGCAACCGTCCCGTTTCGAGGCCAAGGTCGTGCGCGCATTGCCTGCGGCACCCAATCCGGCCACCGAAGGGATCGGCGCCTCCCGCACTCCGCTCCATCTGCTCAACGGCACGATCACGCCGAACGGCCTGCATTTCGACCGCAGCCATTCCGGCACGCCGGATATCGATCCCGATCAGCACCGGCTCTTGATCCATGGCTTGGTGAAGCGGCCGCTGGTGTTCACGCTCGAGGCGCTGGCGCGCTATCCGATGGAATCGCGCATCGCCTTCGTCGAGTGCGCCGGCAACTCGGGCGCGCTCAACGCGCCGCAGGCGCAGCCGCTCAACGTGGCGGCGATCCACGGCCTGGTCTCGTGCGCGGAATGGACCGGCGTGCGGCTCGCGACCCTGCTGGACGAGGCCGGCGTCGAGCCGAGCGCCAAATGGGTGGTGGCCGAGGGCGCCGACGCCGCCGCCATGAGCCGCAGCGTGCCGCTCGCGAAGTGCATGGATGATGCGCTGGTCTGCCTCTACCAGAACGGCGAGCGGGTGCGGCCCTCCAACGGCTATCCGATCCGGCTGTTGCTGCCGGGCTTCGAAGGCAACATGAACGTCAAATGGCTGCGCCGCATCAAGCTCACCGAGGCGCCGGTGATGGCCAAGGACGAGACCTCGAAATACACGATCCTGCTGAAGGACGGAAAAGCCTGGCAATTCGTGTTTCCCATGGAGGTGAAGTCGTTCATCACCCATCCGTCGCCCGGGCTGCCCTTGAAAGGGCAGGGCTTCTACGAGATTTCGGGCCTCGCCTGGTCGGGCAAGGGCCGCATCAAGCAGGTCGAGGTCTCGGCCGACGGCGGCGCGAGCTGGGCGCCGGCGGCGCTGCAGGAGCCGATCCTGTCGAAGGCGCTCACGCGCTTCCGCGCCCCCTGGCGATGGAACGGCGGTCCCGCCGTGCTGCAGAGCCGCGCCACCGACGAGACCGGCATGGTGCAACCGACCCGCGCGCAGTTCGCCGCCGAACGCGGGCTGCGTGGCGTCTATCACTACAACGCGGTCGCCAGCTGGCGGATCGACGAGAAGGGGGAGGCGACCAATGCCTACGCATGAACGCCTCGTAGCCATTGCCGGAGACTGTGCCGTCATGCTGGTCGCCGCCGCGCCCGCGATGGCGGCCGACGGCCCCGGCCTCGGACAGCCGATCGCGCCCGCCGATCTCGCGCCCTGGGACATCAGCGTGGGGCCCGACGGCGTGGGCCTTCCGCCCGGCCGCGGGACCGCCGCGCAAGGCGAGGCGGTCTACGCCGCCAAGTGCCAGGCCTGTCACGGCGAGAAGGGCGCCGGCCGGCCCAACGATGCACTGGTCGGCGGATCGGCCACCATCGCGTCCGACCGGCCGGCGGTGAAGACCGTGGGAAGCTATTGGCCGTACGCCACCACGCTGTTCGACTACGTGCGGCGCGCGATGCCGTGGAACGAGACGAAATCGCTGAGCAACGACGAGCTCTACGCGGTGTCGGCCTACATTCTCCATCTCAACGGCGTGATCGCGGCGACCGACGTGGTCGACGCGCAGTCGCTGCCGAAGGTGCGGATGCCGAACCGCGACGGGTTCATTCCGTTTCCGCGGTGAGTCGGTAGCCCGCATGGAGCGCAGCGAAATGCGGGATATGGGCTTCGCGGCCGAGTCCCCGGATTTCGCTTCGCTTCATCCGGGCTACAAGCTATCCTGAATCCCGGCTCGAAGATCTCGAACCGCGTCCAGCTCTCGAACTGGCCGGCCTTGTACTCGCCGGTCCTGGGGTCGGCATCGGCTTGGCCGGGCTTGCGCAGGAAGCGCGCTTCGAGGAACAGATGGCGCCCCGGTATCAGCTTGTCGCAGCGCTGCTTGACGAAAACTCCGCCGACCGCGGTTTCGCCCTCCGCCGGCGCCGCGTCCGTGCAAGTCCATCCGTCGTGGTCGTAGCGGTTGAGCACGGCCAGCCGAAGCAGATGCGCCATGCGGCGCTCGTGTGACGCCGCGCGCGGATCGGTCACCAGGCGCAGCGCCCGCACGACGCCGTCGCGATCGAACAACACCGACAGGATCACCGGATGGCCGGCCAGCCGTGTCCCGCCCTTGCCGCGCGCATAGGCCGGGTCGTCGACCGCCCGGCCGATATATTCGTCCTCGTCGTCGAACCGGGCATAGACCTCGTAGAGGCCGTTGTTCTCGGGCCGGCACTTGTGGAATGCCGACCAGCCGTCGAGCGGCTGGCGCGGCGCCCCGCCGTTGCTGCCGCAGGCGAGCTCGCCGAAGCCGGCGAGACGCATCTGTCGTGCGTCGAGGCCGAGCTTCAGGCCGCGGATTTCACCGCGGTCGGCCTGGGTCTGCGCGTGCGCTACCGTGCTCGCCGGGGGACCTGCAAGCACCGCGCAGGTGCCCGAAGAACAATCGCCGCATGCCGCACCCAAGCCGCAAGCACGCGAGCTGCCGGCGTCATTTCTTCATCGGCTCGCACTGGCGCGTGTCCTTGCCCCAGAAGTCGACGCAGTCCTCGTAGGTGGCGGGGCCGCGCCCGACCACCTTGGCGTAAAGATATTTGACGACCACGGCGATCTCGCGCGCCTGCAGGGATTCGCCGATCGGCGGCATGTCCTTGCCGATCTCCTCGCGGGTCATGTCGAAGCAGCGCTTGTCCGTGTAGGCGAACTGGTCGTGATAGGGCATCCCGGTCAGGGGCCGGCCGCACTTCACCACTTCGACGAACTGCTCGAACGTGAGGAAGGTCTTGCGCAGCGACGATGCATTACCGCCGTAGCCCTGGTCGCCGGACCCGTCCCACTTGTGGCAGAACTGGCAGTTCGCCTTGACCTTGAAGATTTCCTTGCCTTGCTCGAGCTCGCGCAACTCTTCGCGCGATGGCGTCTGCGCGCATGACGGCTCGACCGCAAGTGCGGACAGGGCGACGGCTGTTGCCAGCGCAACGAACGACAGGCCACCAGCTCGACGCGTACGCTTGATCTGCATGGTCCCAGACGCGGCGCGAGCCGCCTTGACACTTAAGCGGCGCGAGCCGCCTTGCACTCGATCGATCGCCGGCGCGACCACCATGTCGCGCCGGCATATGGCGTCAATGAGCCGACTACTGCTCGAACACGTAGAGCATGGACGCGGTCGCGGCGTGCTTGAGCTCGGGCGCGTTGGACCAGACGTTGAGCGGGTTGCGCGAGCCCACCAGAACGGCGACGTACTGCTTGCCGTTGACCGAGTAGGTGACGGCCGGCGCATTGATGCCGGTGCCGGTATTGAAGCTCCAGAGCTCCTGCAGGACTTGGCGTCATAGGCCGAGAACGTGCCGTCGTAGTGGCCCAGGAACACCAGATTGCCGGCGGTCGCGAGCGCACCCGAGTAGTTCGGATATTCGAGCTTCAGCCTGGCCTTGGTTTCTCCGGTGACCGGGTCGAGGGCCTTGAGGCTGCCGTACAGCCGCTCGGTCGGCCGGCCGGCGCCGCCGGTGAACCGCTCACGCCATTTGACCGGGCCGCCCTGGTCCTCGAAGTCCTTCTGCTCGACCGTCTCGAGCGTATTGCAGCCTTCGATCGACGGGATGAAGAGCAGATTGAGCTCGGGATTGTAGGCGCCGGGCTCCCAGTTCTTGCCGCCGTAATGCGATGGGCACAGGCGGTCGCTCTTCGGATTGGCGCGCGAGCTATGGCTGCGCGGCGCGTATTCCTGCACGTCCGTCTTGGGATTGTAGTTGAGCGGAAGACCGGTCTTGGGATCGAGGCCGGGCGTCCAGTTCAGCTGGTCGACATATTGCTTGCCCAGGATGAACGACCCGTTGACGCGATCGAGCACGTAATAGAACCCGTTACGCGCGGCATGCACGACCAGCTTGCGATCTTCCCCGGCGACCTTCGCGTTGATGATCTGGTGCTCGGAGATCTCGTCGTAGTCGTACGGGTCGTTCGGCGTGTACTGGAAGCCCCATTTGATCTTGCCGTCGCTCGGGTTGAGCGCGAGCACGCTCGCGGCCCACTTGTTGTCGCCCGGTCGATATTCCGGATCCCAGTCCGGTCCGGCATTGCCGATCCCCTGGTAGAACGTGTCGGTCTCGGGATCGTAGGTGGCGGTCATCCACACTGAGCCGCCGCCGTGCTTGTAGCGCTCTTTTCCGTCCTTCCAGGTCTCATGTCCCGGCTCGCCCGGGCCCGGGATCGTGTAGGTGCGCCAGACCTGCTTGCCGGTGTTGAGGTCGGTCCCGTCGATCCAGCCGCGGACGCCGTATTCGCCGCCCGCGACGCCGACGATGGCGATGTCGCGGATGACCAGCGGGGCGAGCGTGAGCGTCTCGGCAACGGCGGGGTCGGCGACCTTGCGCTCCCACACCATCTCGCCGGTTGCCTTGTTGAGCGAGAACAGCCGGCCGTCGAGCGAGATCGAGATCACCTTGTCCTTCCACAGCGCCACGCCGCGGTTGTTGACGCCGCAGCAGGCCACGTCGCCGGCCCAGGCGCGGTCGGTGCCGGGATCGAACTTCCACTTGATCGTGGCCTTCTTGCCGCTGGAGACGTCGATCGCGTAGACCGAGCCCCAGCCGTCGGTGACGTACATCATGCCGTCCTCGACGATCGGGGTGCCTTGCAGATTGCCGTGCTTGTAGCGGCCGCCGCTCTCGTAGCCGCCCAGCGCGACCGTGAATGCGACCTTCAGATTCTTGGCGTTCTCGGTATTGATCTGCTTGAGCTGAGAGAACCTCCAGCCCTCGTAGTTTCCGTAGTGCAGGAGCCAATTGTGCGGCTCCTTCTGGGCCGCGAGCGCGCGCTCGTGCGTCATGTCGGCCGCCCCGAGCGGGGCGAGGGCCGTTGCGACCAGCAACGAACTGATCAACGCACCGGCGAAAGCCAGAGTTTTCATCGCATCCTCCCGTGATCGCCGGTGCACGATGGCCCGGCGATTTGCCTATTATTATTGCTGTTGCTGGCGACGCCGCATTGGCGCGAATGCCCATCGCCCGACAATCAAGCCTAGTCCCGCGCGCAATCGGCGGTCAACATCAATCGCTGCATGGCTGGCTTCGACCGCGATTTGGTCTCGCGATACCGGCCGAGCCCGAACGCGTCGTTCCCGAGTGCGGTGGGAGGACGCCCAACGGCATCAACGCGTCGTGCAGGAGGTGAGCTCGCGCTCCTCGATCGAGAAGATTTGGCCGGCTTCCACCTTGACGTTGCGCACCAGGCAGGTGCGCCCGCTGGTGTCGACGAGCTTCACGTCATAGCTGCCGGGGCGTCACGCCGGTGATCGGCAGCCGCTCGTCCGGATCGACGGTGCCGTCCTTGTCGTTCTTGCACTGGTTCGGCCCCCAGCTCGTGGTGCCGGCCGGCGCCAGATAGAGCTCGGAAATCGTATATCGCGTCAGATTCCAGAAGCGCGTCGGCCGGCCTTCGGCCAGCGCCAGCGACGCGGTCACGGCGAGCACAAAAACCACGGAGCAGAATTTGTGCATGACACCCCTTGGGGGTTTTGATCCCTGCGTGCGGTCGCAGTCCAATACATACTCGAAACCGGGTGGCGGCTGGAACCAACCTTGACAGGCAATGCGCCTGCGTCACTATCGAAATAGGCTCAGCACCAGCGATTGGCGCGCCTGGCGATGACAATACGCCTCTGGGAACGCGAATTCCCGACCGATCACCTGCCGCTGCTGCGCTGGCTGATGTTCACCGGCGTGTCGGCTTTCGGGTTCGTGCTGGCGTGGCACTACGGGCTCTTCCACCTGATGCTGGCCAGCGACAAGACCTACATTTCGGTCATCATCACGGTCCTTTACGTGGCGATCTCGCTGCACTGCCTGGCGCGCACCGCCACGATCTCGCGCGAGCTCGACAGCGCCCAGCGCGTGTTCGCGCTGGTGAGCCGCGGCACCCCGAGCTTCCGGGTCCTGGGCCCCGACGTGGTGACCGGCGACGGCACCAAGCTGCCGCCCGGCCAGGTCACCGCGCATATCCGCAACCTCATTCTCAAGGCCGGTCTGCAGGGGCATCACCGGCTCGATCAGACCTTGCTGCTGCGCGGGCTGGCGGACGCACTGCGGGGCCCCAATCAGCTCGGCCCGTTCGCCAGCGATGCGCTGATGAAGCTCGGCCTGCTCGGCACCATCATCGGCTTCATCCTGATGCTGGCCCCGATCGCCGGTCTCGATGCCGCCGACCGCGCCTCGGTCAAGAGCTCGATGGGCCTGATGAGCGACGGCATGGCGGTCGCCATGTATACGACCCTCACCGGCCTGATCGGCTCGGTCCTGGTGCAGACCCAGTACTACATGCTCGACGAGGCCACCGCGAAGGTGTTCGGGCTCGCCACCGACCTGACCGAGGTCTTCGTCGTATCGGTGCTCGAGCAGGAGCCCGCTGCGTCGCTCCATCGTCTCGCCCGAGGACGGGCTGCGACCGGCAAGAGTGGAGCTGCGCAGGACAAGCCCGCCGTAGCGTGCAAGGCGAAGCAGGATCAGGATGGACGGCTTCGGCAACTATCCGCGCGAGAAGTTCGATCCCTTCAGCGTGATGCTGTTCAAGGGACTGCAGGTGGTCGCGTTCCTGTTCTTCATCGCGCTGCTGGTGATGAATCCGGAGGCGAAGTCCGGCAAGGTCGACACCAAGGCCGAGTTCCTCATCACGGCAAGCTGGCCCGACAGCCATCCCGACGACGTCGACCTCTACGTCGAGGATCCGGCCGGCAACATCGTCTGGTATCACGTGCGCGAGGCCGGCTTCATGGTGCTCGACCGCGACGACCGCGGCGGGCTCAACAACACCATCGTGGTGGCCGGCAAGCGGATCTCGAGCCCGATCCGGCAGGAGACGGTCAGCATCCGCGGCATCGTCGCCGGCGAGTACACCGTCAACGTCAACCATTATCTCGCCACCACCGGCGCGGCCGTGCCGGTCGCCGTCAAGGTCGAGAAGGTCAATCCCGCCCTCGAGGTCGTGCACTACGACACGCTGCCGCTCGATCGCACCGGGCTCGAGCGGACCGCGGTGCGCTTTCGCATCGCCGAGAACGGCGGCATCATCGACGTCAACCGTCGCGAGAAGTCGCTCATCCAGCTGACCCGCAGCGTTCGCCGCTCGAATACGAACAAGTGAGCGGAAACCGGATCTTTCGATGACCTCGACCGTGCTGGCCATATCCGCCGCCTACGTGGTCATCGGCGTGCTGTTGCTGACGGTCGGGCTGACCTCGCGCTTTGCCTGGTGGGTGAAGGCGGCGGCGATCGTGGTGACCTCGCTGTTCTTCGTCGAGGCGTTCTTCGCCACCAAGGACCTGCTCGGCTGGCCGCGTAGCGGGCAGCTCCCGGCCCGCTTCCAGCTGCTGTGGGTGAGGGTGCTCGAGCCCGACACCAAGACCGGCGATCGCGGCGCGATCTATCTGTGGATCGAGGAGGTGGATGACAACAACGTGCCGGACGGAGTGCCGCGGTCGTACCGGATTCCCTATTCGCGCCCGCTCGCCGACCGTTCCGCCAAGGCGCGCGACGAGATCATGCGCGGCCGGCCGCAGCAGGGCTTGGCCGAGGACATCGATGGGCGCGACACCAAGGACCCCAAGGAGGATCACGCCCAATCCGGAGCCCGCACCGACGTCGGAGTGACCACCGTCGATCTCGAACAGTTCCAGCTGCTGCAGCAGGCCCAGCGCGTGGAGTTCACGCCCATGCCGTTGCCGAAGCTGCCGCCCAAAGTGCCGTAGGAGCGTGTAGGGTGGGTAGCGCGACAGTGCTGGTAACTCGTGCCACGCGCACCACCATGGCCCCGCGGTGGGTCGCGCGGAATCGCCATCGTACGCACGTCGCGCTGACCCACCCTACGATCGCCCGGTCATCGACAGGAACGCCTCCTCGATGGTGGCGGCGCCGGCTTTGGCGACGAGGTCGGCCGGCGTGGTATCCGCCAGCACCTTGCCGCGATGCAGCACGACGACCCGGTCGGCCTCCGGCACCTCGTCGCACAGATGCGTCGCCCACAGCACCGCGACCTTGCGCTCGGCGCGCATCGCCAGGATGAGCCGGATGAGATCGCCGCGGCTTTGCGGATCGAGCCCGACGGTGGCCTCGTCCATGAGCAGGAGGCGCGGCTCGTGCAGCAGCGCACGCGCGAGCTCGACCCGGCGCCGGTTGCCGCCGCTCAACTGCGAGGTCTTGTCGCGGGCGCGATCGATCAGCCCGAGGCGGGCGAGCTCGCGCTCGATCCGCGCCCGGGCGACCTGGCGCGGGATGCCGTGCAGCCCGGCATGGAAGAACAGGTTCGCGGTGACCGAGAGCTCGAGATCGAGCGTGGGCTGCTGGAACACGATGCCGAGCCGCGCCAGCGCCGGCACCGGGTCGCGCGACATGTCGTGGCCCATGACCTCGATGCGGCCGGAATCGGCGACGAACAGGCCGGACAGCAGCTGGAACAGCGTGGTCTTGCCGGCGCCGTTGGGGCCGAGCAGGGCGATGAACTCGCCCGGCTCGGCCTTCAGGCTGACGCCGTCGACCGCCCGCACCGGACCATAGGTCTTGACCACGTTGTCGAGCAGCAGCGCGGGAGCGGCCGCTCGCCCGTCGGATCGCTCATCCATCGCGTGGTCCTCGTGCCTTGCTCGCTCCGTTTAATACGGCGTAGGCTGGTTGGGATGCAACGAGTGGTCTTTGCCATGCGGGCGGTCATTTTTGTCGCTTGTGGCGGTCGTGGCGGGGCTCGCGCCGATCGGGTCGCACGCCAAGGACACCGGCCTGATCTTCGTCAGCAACGAGAAGACCAACAACCTGATCGTGCTCGATCCCAAGACCTACAAGGTCGTGAAGGACATCAAGACCTCGCGGCGGCCGCGCGACATGCATTTCAGCGCCGACCGCAGCAAGCTCTACGTCGCCTGCGGCGACGATGACGTGATCGACATCATCGACGTCGCCAAGCTCGAGGTGATCGGCAAGCTCTCGACCGGCCCGAGCCCCGAGACGTTCGCGATCGACGAGCAGCGGCGGCGCATCTACGTGGCCAACGAGGAGGGCTCGACCCTGTCGGTCGTCGACATGGACCAGAACATCATCGTGCACGAGGTGCCGACCGGCGCCGAGCCGGAAGGCGTGTTCCTGAGCGAGGACGGCAAGACCCTCTACGTGACCTCGGAGGTCGGCGATCTCGTCCACATGGTCGACGCCGAGGGCGGGCACGTGACGCAGGACGTGGTGGTGGGCACCCGGCCGCGGCGCTTCGCGGCGACGCCCGACCGCAAGGAGCTCTGGGTCACCGCCGAGTTGTCGGGCGAGGTCTACATCATCGACCGCGAGAAGTTCACGGTCTCCGGCAAGATCGAGTTCCTGCCGCCCGGCATGCGCAAGACCGACGTCACGCCGGTGGGTCTGGTCATGACGCGCGACGGCAAGACCGCCTATGTGACGCTCGGCCACGCCTCGCATGTGGCGGTGGTCGAGGTGCCGACGCGGAAAATCCAGGGCTACATCCTGGTCGGCAAGCGCTCGTGGGGCATCACGCTCTCGCGCGACGAGAGCACGCTCTACGTCGCCAACGGCTTCGGCGACGACGTGACGGTGATCGACACCAAGACCCGCCGGGCCAAGCTGTCGATCCCGGTCGGCCGCATCCCCTGGGGCGTGGTGATCGATGATTAGGCGGCTTGCAGTGCGTTGGCGATGCCGCTTGCTGCGGTCTGCTCTCTCGCCACTTGCTCGGTGTGCTCCCTCCCCCCTTGCGGGGGAGGGTTGGGGGAGGGGGGTGGTGCAATCAGAACGCCGGTGCCTCGACCTCGCTACCCCCCTCCCCGTCCCCTCCCCCGCAAGGGGGAGGAGGGAACGTTGCGGCGCGGTCTGACCGTCGTCATTCACACCGCGATCTTTGCCTGCATCGCGTCGCGACGATCGCCTTCGCCCAACCCGCGCCGCCGCCCGCCCACCCAACCCGCGCGTGACCATCGCGTTCGTCGACCTCGAGGGTGATCCGCGGCACGAGCCGGTGCGGGCCTATGAGCGCATGGTGCTCAAGCTGCGCGAGCATCCGTTCGCGGGCGCGCAGGTCGGCATCGAGGAGGCGCAGATCCTCAGCCGCGTCCTCAAGATCGATTTTGCGCTCGAGCGCATCCGGGTGAAATCGGTCCAGGAGGCCGCGCCGGCGGTGCTGCACGCCCGCGAGAGCCGCGACATCCGCTTCTTCATCGTCGATCTGCCGGCCGAGGCGTTCAAGCCGCTGACCGCGGCGGTTCGCGGCCGCGACCTGCTGCTGTTCAACGCCACCGCGCCGGAGGACTGGCTGCGCCGCGAGCTTTGCGTGCGCGAGGTCGTGCACACGGCGGCGAGCCTCGCGATGCGGATGGATGCGCTCGTGCAATATCTGGTGTCGCGCAAGTGGCGCGACATCCTGGTGATGCAGGGGCCGCTGCCGCCCGATGCGGTCGTCACCAAGGCGTTCGAGCAATCCGTGAAGAAATTCGGCGCCCGCATCGTCGCGCATCAGCATTTCAAGACCGGCACCGATCCGCGCGAGCGCGAGCAGAACAACCCGGCGCTGCTCAGCGCCATCAGCCGCGACTACGACGTGGTGTTCGTCGCCGACGACGCCTTCGATTTCGCCCGCCAGGTGCCCTATCACACCGTGCGGGCGCGGCCGGTGGTCGGCAGCATCGATCTCGAGCCGGTGGCCTGGCATTGGACCTGGGAGCGCAACGGCGCGCCGCAGATCAATTCCCGCTTCCAGAAGCTCACCGGCGGCCGCCATATGGAGGCCGCCGACTGGGCCGCCTGGGTCGCGGTCAAGATGGTGGTGCAGGCGACCTTGCGCACGCGCTCGGCCGACTTCAAGCAGCAGCGCGAGTTCATCCTCGGCAGCACCGGCTTCGACGGCTACAAGGGCCTGGCAGTGAGCGTGCGCCCCTGGGACCAGCAGGTCCGGCAGGCGATGTTCCTCGCCACGCCCTATGCGGTCGCCGCCAGCGCGCCGGTCGAGGGCTTTCTCCACCGCAGCAACGTGCTCGACACGCTCGGCGACGACGAGCCGGAAACGCCTTGCCGCTTGAACAGGTAGACAGCCATGCAACTCGTGCACGCGGCACAGGCGCTGCGCGCGGTCACCACCCGCGAGATCGTCAAATTCGTGCAGCAGCGCGGCCGGCTGTTGTCGGCGATCGTGCGGCCGCTGATGTGGCTCGCGGTGTTCGCGGTCGGCTTCCACAACGTGTTCGGCGTCTCGATCATCCCGCCCTACAAGACCTACATCACCTACCAGGTCTATATCGTGCCGGGCCTGCTCGGCATCATCCTGCTGTTCCACGGCATGCAGTCGTCGCTCTCGATGGTCTACGACCGCGAGATGGGCGTCATGCGGCTGTTGCTGACCGCGCCGTTGCCGCGCTGGGTGCTGCTCGCCTGCAAGCTGATCGCCGGCACGTCGCTGTCGGTGATCACCTGCTACGTGTTCCTGCTGGTCTGCATCCCGTTCGACGTGACCTTCGAGCCGATCGCCTGGCTCACGGTGCTGCCCGCGCTGATCGCCTCCGGGCTGATGCTCGGCGCGCTGTGGCTGTTTCTGTCGGTCTACATCCGGCAGGTCGAGAATTTCGCCGGCGCCATGAACTTCGTGATGTTCCCGATGTTCTTCTTCTCGTCGGCGCTCTATCCGCTCTGGAAGCTGCGCGAGGGCGGCTCGGAGCTGCTCTATCTCGTCTCGCTCGCCAACCCGTTCACCCACGCGGTGGAGCTGATCCGTTTCGCGCTCTACGAGATGTTCGAGCCGGTGGCGGCGGCGGTGGTGGTGGGATCGACCGTGCTGTTCTTTCTGCTGGCCGTGCAGGGCTACGATCCGCAGCGCGGCATGCTCCGCCGCGCCGCGCCGGCGGGGTGACGCGCGGCGAGACCTTACAAATGCGCCTGGTTGATCCGCCGCGCGATCTCGTCGCGCATGGCGGCAAGCTCCGCGGGCGTATGCGCGGTGCGCGGGCGCGGGACCGGCACCTCGGCCAGGAGACGCGCGGGGCCGGCTGAGAGCAGCAGCAGCCGGTCGGCGAGCCCGATCGCTTCCTCGACGTCGTGCGTCACCAGCAGCGTCGTGACCGGCCGGCGGTTGACCAGCTCGGCCAGCTCCTCGCGCAGCCGCGCCGCCAGCGCGTTGTCGAGCGAGACGAACGGCTCGTCCAGCAGCAGCAGATCGGGCTCGACCGCGAACGCGCGCGCCAGCGCCACCCGCCGCGCCAGCCCGAGCGAAAGCTCGCCCGGATAGAGATTGCGATGGCCGGCGAGGCCGAGCGTGTTGAACAGCAATTCGAGCGCCGCATCGGTCGCCTGCGGCGCAGCGATCCGCACGTTCTGCTCGACCGTGCGCCACGGCAGCAGCCGCGGCTCCTGGAACACCATGCCGAGCGTGCCGTGCGCCGGAAGCCTCACGCTGCCCTCGAAATCGCGATCGAGGCCGGCGAGGATGCGCAACAGCGTGGTCTTGCCGCAGCCCGATGGTCCGACCAGCGCCGCGACCTCGCCGGCGCCCAGGCTGAACGCAAGCTCGCCGATGACGTGGAGCTTCCCGCCCGACGCCGCCAGATAGGATTTCTGCTTGATGCCGACGTCGAGCCGGTCTTCGTCAGGCCGGTTTGGGGCGCCAGCGGGCGACATGTCGTTCAAGCGGCTGCACCAGGAAGGTTTCGATCGCCAGCATGACGGCGATGAAGGCGAGAGCATAGGCGAGGATGCGGGTGACGTCGAACAGCTGGAACGCCACCCCGATCTCGAAGCCGACGCCGTTGGGCCGTCCGAGCAGCTCGACGATGAGCACGATCTTCCAGACCAGCGACAGGCCGGAACGGGCCGCGGCCGCCAGGTAGGGGGCGAGCTGCGGCAGCACGACATGGCGCATGCGGGTCCAGGCCCCCATGCGAAACACGTGCGCCACGTCGTCCAGCGCGCGGTCGAGCGAGCGCGCCCCCTCGCGCACCGTGACGGTCGCGATCGGCAGCTTGTTGAGCGCCACCGCCGCGATGGCGGCGGTCTCGGTCAGGCCCGCCCACACATAGGCGAGCACGATGATGACCAGGGCCGGCAGGTTGAGCAGCACGATCAGCCAGGGATCGGCGAGCCGGTCGGCGATCCGGGAGCGGCCCATCGCCAGCCCGATCGCCGCGCCCAGCAGCATCGCGATCGCGAACGCCACCGCGACGCGCGCCAGCGTGGCGCCGAGATTGAAGGCGAGCGCACCCGAGCGCGCCTCGGCGATGATCGCGAGCGCCACCGTCTGCGGGTCGGGCAACAGGCGCGCGCCGGCGATCTGCGAGCCCGCATACCAGGCTGCGATGAGCAAGATGAGCGAAACGAGCCGCAGCGCCAGGTTCATTCCGCTGCCGCCGGTCGGTAGAACGTGCCCGGCGCCAGCTCGCGTGCCGGCCCGACCAGCTCGGTGCCGGCGATCTCGGCCAGCACCAGATACAAGGCGCGCGCGTCCGCCTCTTCGTCGGCGAGCGGGCGGCGCACGATGCCTTCGCCGTAGCGCTGGCGGTAGATCGAAAGCGCCGCCGCATCGCTGACGCCGATGCGCGGCGCCAGCCGCTGCCATTCGGCTTCCGAGGAGGCGAGGATCTGCTTCGCCTGCCGGGTGGCGTCGAGGAAGCGGTCGACCGCGCCGCGGTTGCGGGCCGCCCAGGCGCCGTCGAACGTGTAACCGACGATCGCGACCGGCCCCTTGGCGCCGAGGTCGCGCATGACGCCGTCCATCGCAATGGCGCGCCGAAATCCCTTGCCCTCGAGATCGGCGCAGAAATTCCAGAACGTCAGCGTCGCGTCGTGCTCGCGCTGCAGCGCCTTTTCCGACAGCAGCGGCGGCGCCCCGTAGACGATCGTTGCCTGCCGCCGCAGGTCCACGCCCGAGCGGCGCGCCAGCGCCTGCAGCAGCAGCCAGCTCTTGTCGAGCGGGCCGCCCGCGATCGCGAGCTTGCGGCCCTTGAGATGGGCGATCTCGCTGATCGGCGATCCCGCCGGCACCATGACGGCGCCGAGCGTGCTCGACGACGGATAGAACACCAGGTTGTCGCCGAGCGTGCGCTCGCGCGCGACCCACAGCCAGTCGGACAGCATCATGTCGGCCGAGCCGCCCTTGAGGGCGATCTTGCCGGCCTCGGTCGAGGCGAGCTCGAGCGGCTCGATCTGCAGGCCGGCTTTGCGGTCGAGGCCGTGCGCCTTGATGATGTCGAGCTCCCAGGACAGCGTCCCGGTTTTTTGCACCGCGAGCCGAATGCGGTCGGCGGCGCCGGCGCCGGTGGCGGCGAGCGCCAAGGTGGCGACGATGGCAACGACGACGGCGACGCGCAGGCCGGCAGGCATTTGTTTGACCCGGATGCAAAGGCGTGGTGGCACTGGCACGGTAGCATAGCATACGAGAAATGCCCGAAAGCAATCGGCGGCGCGCGAGCGTCGGCTATGATGACGCACCACTCTCGCGGTTCGGCGGGCATGAACTGGTGAGGAACGCGGCGAATGACGCAACCCGATGTGCTGGTGGTCGGCGCCGGGCTCGCCGGCCTGTCGGCGGCGCTGGCGGCGCGCGAGCTCGGCGCGTCCGTCCTGGTGCTGGAGCGCGCGCCGCGCGAGGAGCGTGGCGGCAACAGCCGCTTCTCGATCGGCGCGATGCGGGCGGTCTATGCGGGGGTCGACGACATCGAGAAACTGGTCGGCGACCTCGGCGAGGCGGAACGGGCGCGCGTCGATTTCGGCGCCTATGCGCGCCAGCAGTATCTCGACGACCTGGCGCGCGTGACCCAGCATCGCGGCGACAAGGAGCTCGCCGAGCTGCTGGTCGACGGCAGCACCGACACCATGCGCTGGCTGCGCGGCAACGGCGTGCGGTTTCGGCCGCTCACGCAATGGCAGTTCAAGCAGGCCGACGGCCGGGTCAAGTTCGCGGGCGGCTCGGCGGTCGGGATCGACGGCGCCGGCGCGGCGCTTTCCGACGCGCTGTTCACGACCGCCGAGCAGCGCGGCGTCACCATCGCCTACGGGACGCGGGCGGTCGCGCTGATCGAGAGCGGGCAGGGGGTCGCCGGCGTGCGGGCGCGTCAAGGCACGCGCAGCATCGATCTCGCCGCCAAGGCGGTGGTGCTGGCGGCCGGCGGCTTCGAGGCCAATACCGAATGGCGGACGCGCTATCTCGGGCCGGGCTGGGAGCTGGCGAAAGTGCGCGGCTCGCGCTTCAATACCGGCGATGGACTGCGCATGGCGCTCGAGATCGGCGCCATGCCGTGCGGCAACTGGTCCGGCTGCCATTCGGCGAGCTGGGATCTGGGCGCGCCCGACGTGAACGAGCTTGCGCACGGCGCGGTGTTCAAGCGCGACGACTTCCTCTACGGCATCATGGTCAATGCCCGCGGCGAGCGCTTCGTCGACGAAGGCGCCGACATCCGCGCGCTCACCTATGCCAAGATGGGGCGCGCGATCCTGGCGCAGCCGGGCCAGGTGGCGTGGCAGATCTTCGACGCAAGACCGCGCACCTGCTGCACGACGAGTATCGGGCGGCGCGCTCGTCCGGCCGATCGCGCAGATACGCTCGCCGAGCTGGCGGGTGAGCTTCACGGCATCGACCGCGATGCTTTTCTCGCCACCGTCGAGCACTTCAATCGCGCGGTGCAACGCGACGTCGCGTTCGATCCGGGCAGGAAGGACGGCCGCGGCACCGTGGGGCTCGCGGTGCCGAAGTCGAACTGGGCCGCCACCATCGACGAGCCGCCGTTCGAGGCCTATCCGGTGACCTGCGGCATCACGTTCACGTTCGGGGGCGTGCGTGTCGACCGGAGCGCGCAGGTGATGGATGTCGACGGCGCCGCCATCCCGGGGCTGTACGCGGCCGGCGAGTTGGTCGGCGGGCTGTTCTATTTCAACTATCCGGGCGGCTCGGGCCTGATGGCGGCTGCGGTGTTCGGTCGCATCGCCGGGCAGTCGGCGGCGCAGAAGGCGTTGCAGCCGGACGTAGCCGGCCTTGCTAGACTGCCGCACGCACGATCGGGACGGGAATGTTCATGACCACCTGCACGAAAGGCGCTGCTCTGGTCGCTTTGGCGATGGCCGGCATGACCAGCGCGGCGGCGGGCGCGGATGCCACCATCCGCATCGGCATGGTGCGGACGATTTCCGCCGGCTCGATGCTGATCGCCATCGAGAAGGGATACTTCAAGGAGCTCGGGATCAATGTCGTGGTCGACGAGCTCGAACTCCTCGGCCAACGCGCTGGCGCTCCTCTCGCAGAACCGGTTGCAGGCCGTGCTCGGCGGCCTCTCGGCCGGCTACTTCAACGCGCTCGAGAAGGGGCTTCCGATCATCATCGGGCTGTCGCGGGTCAGCACGCCGATTGCGCATAACCTGATGCTGCGCGCGGACTTGAAGGACCAGGTCAAGGAGATCCGAGGAGCTCAAGGGCAAGACCATCGCCACCAATGGGCCAGGCTCCGTCTCCACCTACGAGATCGGAAAAATCCTCGCAGACCGCCGGCCTCACGCTCGCGGACGTCGACGTCAAGGTGATCCCGTTCTCGCAATATGCGATCGCGTTCACCAACAAGGCGATCGATGCGGCGCTCGCCATCGCGCCCTGGACCTGGCAGCTGCCCAAGCAGGGGATCGCGGTGCCGTTCGGCGATTCCGATGCGCTGATCAAGCCGACCCCGGTGTCGATCTCGGTCGCGATGATCAACACCGATTGGGCGAAGGCGAACCCGACGCTGCCGCGCGATTTCATCCTCGGCTATCTGCGCGGCGTGCGCGACTATTGCCAGGCCTACCACGGCGGCTCGACGCGCAAGCAGATCATCGATCTGTTGATCCGCTCCGGCACCGAGACGCGGCTCGAGCTGCTCAACGACTATGTCTGGCCGGCGCGCGATCCGATTCGGCCGCATCAACATCGACAGCATGCTCGACATGCAGGACTGGTTCGCCAGGAACAAGTTCACCAGCGCGCGCTTTCCCGGCCGACCGGCTGGTCGATGCGAGCTACGCCGAATATGCGGCGCAGAAGCTCGGTCCGTTCGTGCTCGAGAACAGGACAGCAAGCTCGCCGGCTGCCGGTACGAAGCGGGACACGTTCCGCGTGTCGATCTTTTCGGTCAACATCGACGGTTTTGCGGCTATAGTCCCTGCGAGGCGTGACCAATCACGCCCCGTGGGGACGGCGGAACATCGCGGCAAGAACTCTCCGCCGATCCGAAAAATGCGGAGGAACCACCATGATGCGATCGGCTCTCTTGGCCGCGCTGCTCGGCGTTGCGCTCCCGGTGGCGGTGCTCGCCCAGACCGCGGACGACCTGAAGAACGACGAGAAGACACCGGGTGACGTGCTCACCTACGGCATGGGCTACAGCCAGAACCGCTACAGCCCGCTCACCCAGATCAATCGCGACAACGTCAAGCGGCTGGTGCCGGCCTGGTCCTACAGCATGGCCGACAATCGCGGCCAGGAGGCGCAGGCGCTGGTCAAGGACGGCGTCATCTATGTCACCGACCACGAGAAGACGGTCGCGCTCGATGCGCTGAGCGGCAAGGCGATCTGGAAGTCGGTGATCGAGTATCCGGCCGACACCACGCGCGTGGTCTGCTGCGGCATCGTCAACCGCGGCGCCGCGCTGTTCGACGGCAAGCTCTATCGCACCACCCTCGACGCGCAGGTGGTGGCGCTCGACATCAAGACCGGCAAGGAAGTCTGGCGCACGAAGTCGTCCGACCCCAAGGACGGCTACTCGATGACGGTCGCGCCGCTGGTCGCGGGCGGCGTCGTGATCGTCGGGGTGGCGGGCGCCGAGTTCGGCCACCGCGGCTACCTCGAAGGTCTCGACCCGCAGACCGGCAAGCAGCTGTGGCGCACCTACACGGTTCCGGCGAAGGGCGAGCCGGGCTCGGAGACCTGGGCGGGCAACTCCGCCCTGACCGGCGGCGGCTCGACCTGGATCACCGGCTCGTATGATCCCGAGCTCGATCTCGTGTTCTGGGGCACCGGCAATCCGGCGCCGTGGAACCCGCTCGGCCGCAAGGGCGACAATCTCCACACCAATTCGATCCTCGCCATCCAGCCCAAGACCGGCAAGGTGGTCTGGTCTTACCAAAAGTCGCCGGGCGACCCGTTCGACTACGACGGCGTCAACGAGCTGGTGCACGCCGATCTCACCATCGACGGAACGCCGCGCAAGGTGATCATGCAGGCGGACCGCAACGGCTTCCTCTACGTGCTGGAGCGGTCGACCGGCAAGCTCCTGGCCGCCAGCAAGTTCGTCAACGTCAACTGGGCCGAGCGCATCGACCTGGCGACCGGGCGTCCGGTGTGGACCGACGTGACCAAAGGCGCCCTCGAGGGCAAACGGGTGAAGGTCTATCCCTCGCTGGTCGGCGGCAAGAACTGGCATCCGATGGCGTACAGCCCGACGAGCAAGCTGATCTACGTGAACACGATGAACTTCGGTTGGGACTACGACCTCGCGCCGCTGGCGGACGTCTCCAATCTCAAGCCCGGCATGCCGGCCTACGGCGTGAAGCGGCCGCTGGTGTTCCTGTACGATGAGCCCGAGGCGCGTGGCTATACCCGCGCCATCGACCCGCTCACCGGCCAGTCCAAATGGGCGATGCCCAACAAGGTCCCGATCTTCGCCGGCACGCTGGTGACCGCTGGCGGACTCGTGTTCACCGGCAAGCTCACCGGCGAGTTCGTCGCGCTCGATGCCGAGAGCGGCAAGACGCTGTTCGAATTCCAGACCTCGGCCGGCATCATCGGGCAGCCGATCACCTGGGAGCGCGACGGCAAGCAATACCTCACCATCACCAACGGGGCGACCGGCCCCTACGTGATGCGCGCGGGCGATCCCAATCTGGCCAACGTTCCGGCCGGAGGCGCCGTGTGGACGTTCAAGCTGTTCGAGGAGTATTCCGGGCCGCAGCGCGCGGCCTCGGCCAACTGACGTCCAGTTGAGCGATGACGCGACAGGTGCGTGGCGGATGAGGTTGTCGAAAGCTCCGCTTGTCGCGGGAGTGACATTCGCGCTCGTCTCGACCGGGTCGGCGGCCCACGCCGATACCGCAAAGGTCGAGGCGGGCGCGACCATTTACGGCGACTACTGCTCCTCCTGCCACGGCGAGCAATTGCGCAACACCAGCGGCGGCGTGACCTTCGATCTGCGCAGGCTGCGCCCCGAGGATCGCGATCGTTTCACCACCGCGGTGCTCGACGGCAAGGGTCCGATGCCGCCCTGGCGCGGCGTCCTCGAGATGGAGCAGATCGAGGCGATCTGGGCCTATATGCGGGCAACCGTCGACCGCTGAGGAAAAATGGAATTCGGCGTCTTCGATCATCTCGACCGGCACGGCGGCTCGCTCGCCGACTACTACGAGAGCCGCCTGAAGATCGCCGAAGCCTACGATCGCGCCGGGCTTCTACGCCTACCATCTGGCCGAGCACCATTCGACGCCGCTCGGGCTGGCGCCATCGCCGAGCGTGTTTCTCGCCGGCGTCGCGCAGCGCACGCGCAAGCTCCGGTTCGGACCGCTGGTCTGGGCGATGCCGCTGCACCATCCGCTGCGGCTGATCGAGGAAATCTGCATGCTCGATCAGATGAGCGGCGGCCGGCTCGAGATCGGCTTCGGCCGCGGCTCGGTCGGCATCGAGCTCGAATATTACGGCGCCGATCCGGCCGACCGCCCAGGAGGTCTACGCGGAGGCGGTCGAGCTGGTGCTCCAGGGGCTCACCCACAAGGTGCTCGACTTCCACGGCAAGCGGTTCTCCTTCAGCAATGTGCCGATGGAGATCGAGCCGCTGCAGAAGCCGCATCCGCCGATCTGGTACGGGGTGCACGCGCCCGACAGCGCCGAGCGGGCGGCGCGGCGCAACCTCAACGTGGTGAGCCTCGATCCGCCGGACGAAACGCGGCTGTCGATCGAGCGCTACCGCGCGATCTGGCCGCAGGTTCACGCGCCGACCGTGCCGTTCCCCAAGCTCGGCCTCGGCCGCTTCATCGTGGTGGCGCCGAGCGACGCCGAGGCGCTGGCGCTGGCGCGCCGCGCCTATCCGGTCTGGCACGCGAGCTTTACGCATCTGTTCCGGCTGCACGGCCGCTCGCAGATGCATCCGCGCCCGGCGACCTTCGATCTCGCTGGTCGAGCGCGGACAGGGGATCGCCGGCTCGCCGCGGACGGTGGCGGACTTTCTGACGTCGCAGCTCGCCGAGACCGGCTGCAACTACGTGGTCGGGCAGTTCGCCTTCGGCGATCTGACGCTCGCCGAATGCCTGCAATCGATCGGTCTGTTCGCCGGCGAGGTCATGCCGGCATTGCGCGCAAACGACGCCGCGAGCTGGAGACCGAGAGCTGCTCGGCGTTGCGGCGCAAGGCCGCGGTTGATATCGTCCCGGCCCTGAACAATCCCGGCGGAGCAGGCGTTTGAGCACGATGGCGTCAAGTCACATCCGGCTGTCGGCCGACGTCGGCGGGACCTTCACGGATGTCGCGGCCTTCGACGAGACGACCGGGGAGCTCCAGCTCGGCAAGACGCTCACCACGCCGGCGCGGCTCGTCGACCGGCATCGAGAACGGCGTCGCCAAGGCCGGCGCGAGCTTCCGGGCGGCGCAGCTTTTCCTGCACGGCACGACGGTCGCGATCAACACCATCCTCGAGCGCACCGGCGCGACCTGCGCGCTGCTCACCACGCAAGGCTTTCGCGACATCTACGAGATCGGCCGCGTCAACCGGCCGGAATCCTACAATCTGTTCTTCCGCCGGCACGAGCCGCTGATCGAGCGCGACCTGCGCTACGAGATCCGCGAGCGCCTCGACTCGCAGGGCAAGGTGCTGATCAAGCTCGACGAGGACCAGGTGCGCGCGGCGGTCGCCGACGCGGTGGCGCAGGGCGTGCAGGCGATCGCGATCCTGTTTCTGCACTCCTATCGCAATCCCGCGCACGAGCAGCGGGTGAAGGCGATCATCGAGGCAGAGCCATCCGCAGCTGTTCGTCACCGCCTCGCACGAGCTCTCGCAGGAATACCGCGAGTTCGAGCGCACCTCGACGGCGGCCGCCAACGCCTATGTGGGGCCGCGCGTGCGGCGCTATCTCGGCGAGATGGGCGAGCATCTCGAGGCGGCCGGCTTCGGCGGCGAGTTCCTGATCGTGCAGTCGACCGGCGGCCTGTTCGGCGTCGACGAGGCGCAGAGCGCCTGCATCAAGATGCTGGAGTCGGGACCGGCGGCCGGCGTGATCGGCACCAAGGCGCTGTGCGACAGCATCGGGCTGAGCAACGCGATCGCCTTCGACATGGGCGGCACCACCGCCAAGGCCGGCGTGATCTACAACGGCGACGTGCTGATGATCGGCAGCACGCTGATCGGCGGCTACGCGACCGGGCTGCCGGTGCAGATCCCGATGATCGACATCCAGGAGGTCGGCACCGGCGGCGGCTCGATCGCGCGCGTGGAGATGGGCGGCGCGCTGCATGTCGGGCCGGAAAGCGCCGGCGCGCAGCCCGGCCCGGTCTGCTACGGCCAGGGCGGCACCGAGCCGACCATCACGGACGCCAATCTCATTCTCGGCCGTCTCGGCGTCGACCGCTTTCTCGGCGGCGAGATGCGGCTCGATCTCGAGGGCGCCAAGGCGCGCGCTGGAGGCGCGCGTGGCGACGCCGCTCGGGCTCGATCTCACCCAGGCGGCCGACGGCATTCTGCGCATCGCCACCACCAAGATGTCCCACATGGTGCGCTGGGTCACCACCGAGCGCGGCCTCGACGCCGCCGATTTCACGCTGGTCGCCTATGGCGGCGCCGGTCCGCTGCATGCCGCGCATGGTGGCGCGCGAGCTGCGCATCGCCAAGGTGGTGATCCCGCGCGCGCCCGGTCATTTCTCGGCCTACGGCATGCTGGTCGCGGACCTGCGGCGCGATTTCGTCAATACCTGGTTCACGCCGCTCGCCGAGGCCTCGTTCCCGGCGATCGAAGAGCTCTACGCCGAGATGGAGCAGCGCGGCCGCGAGGCCGTCGCGCAGAGCCAGCTCGCGCTCGCCGGCATCGCGGTGCAGCGCTCGGCCGACATGCGCTATGTCGGCCAGGAGCACGCGGTCACGGTCGAGCTGCCGATCGAGCTGTTCCGGTCGCAGGACCGCGACGGCATCAAGCAGCGCTTCGATGCGGTGCACGAGACCCGCTACGGCTATTCGGCGCCCGCCGAGAAGGCCGAGATCGTGAGCCTGCGCAGCGCCGTCACCGGCGCGATGCGCAAGCCGCAGTTCGAGCAGATCGCCGCCGGCGACGCCGAGCCGCCGGCCGCCGCCTTCCGCGGCACGCGGCCGGTCTATTTCGCCGAAGCGGGCCGGCACGTCGACACGCCCACCTATGACCGCGCCCTGCTGGTGGCCGGCAATCGGATCTCCGGGCCGGCGCTGATCGAGGAATACGCCTCGACCACCGTGGTGCATCCGGGCGACGTGGTCGAGGTCGATGCCTTCGGCGACCTGGTGATCGAAATTCTGCGGAGCTGAGAATGGACGTCGCACTCAAGACCAAAGCCAGCTCCGCCGCCTACCGCACCGATCCGGTGACCACCGAAATCGTGCGCAACGGTCTCATCGCCGCGACCGAGGAGATGAAGACCAACCTGATGCGCACCGCCTACAACATGATCATCTACGAGGCGCTCGACTTCACGGTCGGGCTGTTCGACGCGCAGGGCAACACGGTGTCGATCGGGCTCGGCCTGCCGATGTTCATCCGCGGCATGAGCGACACGGTGAAGACCAAGCTCGATCACTATGGCGCCGAGAACCTCGAGCCCGGCGACATCCTGCTGACCAACGACGCCTACATCACCGGCAGCCATCTCAACCACATGACCTTCACGGTGCCGGTCTTCCACGACGGCGAGCTGGTGGCGTTCTCCTGCTGCATGGCGCACTGGCCCGACGTCGGCGGCACGCTCGACGGCGCCACCACCGACATCTTCTCGGAAGGCCTGCAGATGCCGATCGTGAAGATGTATCGCAAGGGCGTGATCAACGAGGAGCTGGTCTCGATCATCCGCACCAATGTGCGGCTGCCCGAGCGCGCCATGGGCGATTTCCGCGCCCAGATCGCCGCGGTGAAGACCGGCGAGCGCCGCTTCCTCGAGATGATCCGGAAATACGGCCGCGACGCCGTGGTCGGCGGCATCGAGGCGATCATGGACCAGAGCGAGGCGGTCACCCGCGCGCGCGTGAGCGAGATTCCCGACGGCGTCTACGAGGCCGAATCCTTCATGGACGACGACGGCGTCAAGATCGGCGAGCGCATTCCGATCAAGGTGCGGGTCGAGATCAAGGGCGACCAGATGAAGGTCGACCTCACCGACGTGTCGAAGCAGGTGGCGGGCTTCTACAATTCGGGCGAGACCGCGGGCCGCTCCTGCTGCCAGGTGGCGTTCAAGTGCCTGACCTCGGCGCTCGACCTGCCGATCAACGACGGCCAGTTCCGCGCGCTCGAGATCGTGCTGCCGCCGGGCCGCGTGGTGAGCGCGCTCAAGCCGGCGGCGATGCGCCTGTGGATGACCTATCCGATGACCATCATCGACACGATCTTCAAGGCGCTGGCGCCGGCGATCCCCGAGCAGCATCATCGCCGGTCACCACGCCGATCTGGTGGTCGGCCGCATCAACGGCCGCCGCCCCAAGGACGACAGCTTCTACATCTATCTCGGCGGACTGATCGGCGGCGGCTGGGGCGCGAAGCACGACAGCGACGGCCGCAACTCCACCATCGCGATGAACGACGGCGACACCCACAACGGGCCGTCCGAGCAGGTCGAGGCGAAATATCCGCTGCTGGTCGAGCGCTATGCGCTGCGCCCGGACTCCGGCGGCGCCGGGCGCTTCCGCGGCGGGCTCGGCTGCGAGCAGGTGGTGCAGGCGCGCCACGACATCCGCTTCAACTCGCAGATGGACCGGGTGAAGTGCAAGCCGTGGGGCCTCGAGGGCGGCCTCTCGGGCCTCGGCAACGGCGTCGCGATCTCGCGCTTCGGCAAGACCGAGGAGCAGCGCTTCCACAACGGCAAGGCGCTCAACCAGGTGCTGCACGCGGGCGACGCCTATGTCCTGCGCTCGGGCGGCGGCGGCGGCTTCGGCTCGCCGCTCGAGCGCGACCTCGCGAGCCTCGCGCGCGACGTGCGCTGCGGCTACGTGAGCAAGGAGGCGGCCGAGCGCGATTACGGCGCGGTGTTCGAGCCGGCCACCGGCAAGCTCGACGTGGCGGCGAGCGAGGCGCGGCGCGCCGAGATGCGCGCGCAGGGACTGCCGCACGACGAGCCGATCGCCGACACCGGCGTGCCGCTGCCCGCGTCCGGCACATCAGCACCATCACGACCACGCGCACGAGAAGCTCACCGAGGAGGAGCGCGTCGCGCTGGCGATGACCGGACGGTGTTGTTCGTGAGTGCGCTGTGCCAGATGCGATGGCGCGCGGCTGCTCCGACTCGCGAGAGGTGCGGCGAAGCGGGCGACGCCGAGCCCCTCACCCGGCTACATCCGCTCGCTGCGATGCTCGCCATCTGCCGCGGGGATCGGAGTATGCCGCGCTCTCTGACGAGCCGTCTACCGGCGTGCCCCGCAGCGGCAGCGGCTGCTCCTCGAGCATCGCCTGGATCGCCTGGCCGGGTGGTGGCGGGATCGAGCCCGTGCTGCGCCATCAGGTCCTGGCAGTCGGCCGCGATCGCGTCGACGTCCTGCAGCATCTTGAGCCGCTTGAAGTGATCGTCGTGGTGGATGCCCATGCTGTCGCCGACGATCTCCAGCAGGTTCATGATCCGGAACGGATAGTCGCGCTCGTGCGCGCACAGCTCGCGGTGGTCGGCGTGATAGACCGCGACCAGCGCGTCGACGCCGGCCTGCTCGGCGGCGGCGAGCTCGTTTCCCTGCAGCTCGCGCCGATAGGCCGGCAGCGCGCGGAAATAGTTGCTCATCATGCCGACCGCGGGCTGGTGCAGATCGACGAGCTCGCACGCCCGGCACCGCCTGCAGGATGTCCTCGGCGGCCTCGACCACGCCCTTGAGGCCGGGATGGCGATGCAAGGCGACGCGCATCTCGACGCGCGTCCGTCAGGAGCGGCCGCAGCCGGTCGAGGTGCCGGCGCAGGAACAGCATGAACGGCGTCATCTCGAACGGCTTTGCGCCGCGCGTCTTCTCGATCGTCGGCAGCGTGGTCTCGTTGAACTGGGTGTGGCAGCTCGGGCACCAGGCCAGCACTTCCTTGGTCTTGCTGCTGGCGAGCTTGTCCATGGTGGCTTCGGCGAAGCGGCCGGACGTCGCGACGTCGCCGGTGCGCATCTGCACCACGCCGCAGCAATGGGTCGGACCGCCCATCACCTTGTAGGTGACGCCGAGCGCGTCCATGATGTCGAGCGCCAGCAGCGCGATATGCGGCGTCTTGAGCACGTTGCAGCCGGTGTAGAACACGAAATCCGGCGGCGCGTCGGGCGAGGGGCGGTTGTCGGGCTTCTGGCCGAGCCGCTCCAGGATCTTGTCGTCCAGCTGAATGCGCGAAATGTGCTGCACCTCGCGCGCGACCTTGCGGAAGCCGTCGACGCCGCCGCGGCGCTGCTCGGCCGGCGCGTTGTCGTGTTGCGCCATCCGCACGCGCGCCATGTTGAGCAGAAAGCGCGGATTGACGCCGTAGTCGCAGGCCTTGATGCACTCGCCGCTGAGCACGCAGGCGTTCGCCCATTTGCGCGAGGCTTCCGGGCCGTCGCCGGTGCGCAGGATGTCGAGCACGCCGCTGATCACCGCGACCGGCTCGGCGTTGACGCCGCCCGGCCCGGTCACCGGGCAGACCTCGACGCACTTGCCGCAGCGGGTGCAGGCATCGGCCATCGCGTCGACGCGGGCGGCGAGCGCGGTTTCGAATGTGTCGGTCATGCGGCTGCGATCTCGATGCCGGCCTGCTCGCAGGTGTTCGCCACGTCGCAGACGGTGGCGCGCTGCACGTCGCGCTTCCAGCGCAGGTCGTCGAACTCGGTGCCGCGGTGCATGGTGCAGCGATTGTCCCACATGACGAGGTCGTGGAGGCGCCAGCGATGGGTGTAGACGAATTGCCGCTGCGTCGCGTGCGCGATCAGCTCGTCGATCAGGGCGCGACCCTCGGCTCGGGCAGGCCGAAGATGCGACCCGCATGGGACGCCAGATAAAGCGATTTGCGGCCGGATTCGGGGAGCGTGCGCACGACCACCTGGGGCACCGGCGGCAGCTCCCGGCGCTCCTCATCGCTGAAATTGGCGAAGCCGATCCGTGCCCGCGAGGTGAAGATCGAATGCTCGGCCACCAGCGAATCGAGGCGGCGTTTCATGTCGTCGGGAAGCGCGTCATAGGCCGCGCGTTCGTCGGCGAACTCGGTATGGCCTCCGACCGGCGGGATCGAGCGCGCATAGAGCAACGACGCCAGCGCCGGCAGCCGCTTGAACGAGCTGTCGGTGTGCCAGATCCGGTTCGCCAATTGGAACATGCGATGCCGGCTGTCCCGGCCCCACACCTGGTTCTCGTGGTTCAGGTTGGAGACGTCGGCGAATTCCTTGCGCACGCGCAGCGGCGCGTCCTTTCGATAGACCCCGATGGTGGTCTCCAGCGGACCGAAGTGCTTGGCAAAATCGAGATGCTGGTCCTGCGAGAGATGCTGATCGGAGAAGATCAACACCGCGTATTTTGCGAAGGCGTCCTTGATGGCCGCGACGTCCGCCGCCTCGAGCGGCCTCGACAGGTCGACGTCGCCGACTTCGGCGGCGAAGCTCGGTGTGACCGGAACAACCGTGATGGCCATGCTCATGCCCTCCACGCTCGGGCGTCTCGCCGGATCGATTCAATCACTGGGCGGCGGTGACGGCAATCCCCTGCACCTCGATCATCATCTCGGGCTGCGCGAAGCCCTCCACGGTGATCGCGGCGCTCGCCGGAAAGTCCTTGCCGAACAGCTCGCCGCGCAGCTCGGTCATGCGGGTGGTGTAGCGCGCGTCGATCAGGAACACCGTCATCGTCACCAGGTCGGCGAGCGTGGCGCCGGCTTCCGCCAGCGTCTTCTCGATGTTGCGGAAGGTCTGCTGGAACTGGGCGTCGAAATCGCCGGCGAGCGATTTGCCGGCATCATCCACCTGCCCGGTATGCCCGGCGACCCAGATGATGCGGCCGGCGCCTTGCGTGATGACCGCCGGCGAGAACGCGCGCTTGACCTGCCAGGTGCCGCGAACGAACGATTTTTGCATGGCTCCTCCTCGCTCTGCAACGACGCTGACCGTCATCCTGAGGCGCGAGCGAGCGCTTGCGCGCGAGCCTCGAAGGATGAGCCCGGGTGCCTGCCTCGCGGCGATCCGGGCGCCCTTCGAGGCTCGCCCCAGAGCGGGTCGACGCCTCAGGGTGACGCAGCTGCTCCGCTCGCATACCTGCCATTCCGTTCGATCGTCCGCCACACCCGCTCGGACGTCGCCGGCATCTCGATGTGCTGGACGCCGAGATGCGAGAGCGCGTCGACGATCGCGTTGGCGACCGCCGGCATGGCGCCGACGCAGCCGGCCTCGCCCGCGCCCTTGACGCCGAGCGGGTTGGTCGCGGTCGGCACCGGATTGCTCTTGACCTCGACCGCGCTCATGTCGGTCGCGCGCGGCATGGCGTAGTCCATGAACGAGCCGGTCACGAGCTGGCCGTCTTCGTCGAAATGGATGTCCTCCATCAGGATCTGGCCGACGCCCTGCGCCACGCCGCCGACGATCTGGCCCTTGAGCAGCAACGGATTGAGCACGGTGCCGACGTCGTCGACCACGCTGTAGCGCGTGATCTCGATCGTGCCGGTGTCCGGGTCGATCTCGACCTCGCAGACGTGGCAGCCGTTGGGGAAGTTCTGCATCGGCGCCGCCTAGGTGGCGGTGGCGAGCAGGCCGACCTCCATGTCCTTCGGCAGCTTCGCCGGATCGAGCGCCTCCTTGGCGACCTCCTTGCATGGTGAGCGTGCGGTTGGTCTTCGGGCTGGAGAACAGCCCCTCCGCGAACTTCACATCGGCGACATCGACCTTGAGCAGGTGGGCGGCGATCTGCTTCGCCTTGGTGACGATCTTCTGCGCCGCGATCTGGCAGGCGCTGCCGCCGATCGTCGCCGAGCGCGAGCCGCCGGTGCCTTCGCCGACGAAAACCTGATCGGTGTCGCCCTGCACGTAATGCACGTCGTCGGGATCGATGCCGAGGCGGTCGCAGACGATCTGCTTGTAGATGGTCTCGTGCCCCTGGCCCTGGGTGACGCTGCCGGAGAACAGCGTCACCGTGCCCGGACTTGTCGAAGCGGATCTCGGCGCCCTCGAAACCGTTGGCGGCGGCGCGCTCGATGGTGTTGGAGAGGCCGATGCCGGCGAGCTTGCCGCGCGTCTTCGCGTCTCGCGCGGCGCTGCTCGAAGCCCGCCATGTCGGCGAGCTTGATCGCCATGTCCATGCTCTTCTCGAACTCGCCGCTGTCGTAGGTGAAGGTGAGCGCGGTCTTGTACGGCAGGGCATCGGGCGCGATGTAGTTGCGCCGCCGCAGCTCGGCCGGATCGATCTCCGAGCTCGTCGGCCGCGAGATCGACCATGCGCTCGATCACATAGGCCGCCTCCGGCCGCCCGTTGCCGCGATAGGGCCGCACCGGATTGGTGTGGGTGAACACGGCGGTCACGTCGGCATGCGCGGCCGGGATGTGGTAGACGCCGGCGAGCGTCCCGATGTTGCCCGTGAAGGCATTCATGCCGGTCTGCAGATAGGCGCCGATGGCGGCGACGACCTTCACGCGCAGCGCGAGGAACTTGCCGTTCTTGTCGAGCGCGAGCTCCGCCTCGGTGACGTTGTCGCGCGCCTGGGCGTCGCTGAGAAACGCCTCCGAGCGCGTGCTCACCCATTTCACCGGGCGCCCGACCGTCCTGGAGGCGAGCAGCACCAGCGCAACCTCGTTGTAGACCGCCGACTTCATCCCGAAGCTGCCGCCGATATCGCCGGCGACGACGCGGATGCGGCTCTCCGGCACCTTCAGGATCGGCGCCAGCTCGGCACGGAACGGATGCATGCGCTGCAGCGTGGTGTAGACGGTGTAGCGGCCGTCGGTCGACGTGTAGTCGCCGATGCAGGCGCGCGGCTCCATGGTGGCTGCGGTGACGCGGTTGATCACGAAGCGATGCTTGACCACGTGGTCGGCCTTGGCGATGCCGGCGTCGGTCGCGGCCTTGTCGCCGAACAGCTGGACGAATCCGATATTGTCCGGACAGCCGTCCCACACCCGCGGCGCACCGGGCGTGGACGCGTCCGCGGTCGAGATCAGCGGCCGGCAGCGGCTCGTAGTCGACCTCGATCAGCTCGGCGGCGTCGAGCGCGCGATGGAGCGTTTCGGCCACCACGAAGGCGACATAGTCGCCGACCCAGCGCACCTCGTCCTTGACCAGGGCCGGATAGGGCGGCTTGAACGGGCTGCCGTCGCGGCGCTTCAGCCCGTCCGGCACCGGCAGGTCGCCCCAGCCGGAGGCCTGCCAGTCGGCGCCGGTGAGGACCGCCAGCACGCCGGGCGCGGCCTTGGCCTTGGCGGTGTCGATCTTGCGGATGCGGGCATGGGCGTGCGGGGAGCGCAGCACCGCGCCGATACACCATGCCGGGCAGCACCATGTCGCCGACATAGCGGCCGCCGCCCTTGAGCAGCCTCGGGTCCTCGAAACGGGACACGCTTTGACCGATCGCGAATTCACCCATTGCATCCTCGGAGCTGATCGAACGATTGCGGGACAGGCGTTATCGCAAAGCTCGGGCGCCCTGGCTATGGGGTGATCGCGCGTCCGGCTGCATGCGCCATTGACCGGGCGGCCGCAGGCGCCACAATGGCCGAGCACAGGCTGGAAGCGCGATGCTGGAACGAGCGCCTTCGGCGGACGAGCGACGAGGCCCCGAGCGGGGCCGCGGCCGACTGCGTCGCCCGCGCGCGCGAGCTCGCGCCGCTGATCGCCGCGCAGGCCGACCGGATCGAGCGGCAGCGCGAGATCGTCCCCGAGGTGCTCGCGGCGCTGCATGACGCGCGGCTGTTCCGCATGGTGCTGCCGCGCTCGGTCGGCGGGCTCGAGGTCGATCCGGTGACCTTGATGCAGACGATCGAGGAGATCGCCAAGGCCGACGGCTCGACCGCGTGGTGCCTCAGCCAGGCCTCGGGCTGCTCGGTGGCGGCCGCCTATGTGGCGCCCGAGGTGGCGCGGGAGGTCTTCGGCGACGCCCGCGCGGTGATGGCCTCGGGGCCGTTGGGCTCCGACCCCAAGGCCGTCGTCGGTCGCGGGCGGTTATCGGGTGTCCGGCTCCTGGAGCTTCGCCAGCGGCATCAAGCATGCGAGCTGGCTCGCCTGCCACTGCGCGCTGTTCGAGCCGGACGGCACGCCGCGGCTCGCGGCCGACGGCAAGCCGGCCGAGCGCACCATGCTGTTTCCCAAGGGCAGCGCCAGGATAACCGACATCTGGCACGTGGTCGGCCTCAAGGGCACCGGCAGCGACAACTACACGATCGAGGATCTGTTCGTCCCGGCCGCATACAGCTACACGCGCGAGTCGCCCGACGACCGCCGCGAGACCGGACCGCTCTACCGTCTGGCGATCTACCATCTCTACGGCATCGGCTTCGCGGCGATCGCGCTCGGGCTCGCGCGCGCGACGCTCGACGCCTTCGTCGAGCTCGCCGCCACCAAGATTCCCCTCAGCCGGGCGTCGGTGCTGCGCGACAATGCGGTGGTGCAGTCGCAGGTGGCGCTGGCCGAGGCGAAGCTGCAATCCTCGCGCAGCTTCCTGCTGCAGGTGCTGCGCGAGATCTGGGAGACGGTAACGCGCGGCGACGCCGCTCTCGATGACGCAACGTGCCACGCTCAAGCTCGCGGGCGTCTATGCGGCGCATCAGGCGAAGGACGTGATCGACACGGCCTATCACGCCGCCGGCGCCACCGCGATCTTCGAGAGCAATCCGTTCGAGCGGCGCCTGCGCGACGTGCACACCGTGCTGCAGCAGGTGCAGGCGCAGTTCGTCAATTTCGAGATGGTGGGGCAGGTGCTGCTCGGCCTGCCCAGCCAGACGAGACTGATTTGAGCCGGAAATTACAGCTTATGTCTCCGGTTTCCTCGCCGCATCGCGTTCGCGCAGCTCGGTCTTGAGGATCTTGCCGTAATTGTTCTTCGGCAAGGCGTCGACGAACACGTAGTCCTTCGGCCGCTTGAAGCGCGCGATGTGGGCGAGGCAGAGCGCGTCGAGCTCGGCCGCGCTCGCCTCGCCGACCACGTAGGCGACCACGACCTCGCCCCATTCGCGGTCGGGCCGCCCGATCACCGAGACTTCGCGCACCTCGGCGTGCTGCAGCAGCACCTCCTCGACCTCGCGCGGATAGATGTTGGAGCCGCCCGAGATGATGAGATCCTTGGAGCGGTCCTTGAGCGTGAGGTAGCCGTCCGCGTCGAACGCGCCGACGTCGCCGGTATGCAACCAGCCGCCCTTGAGCGCCTGCGCGGTGGCGTCCGGGTTGCGCCAGTAGCCCGGCATCACCATGTCGCCGCGGCAGAGGATTTCGCCGGTCTCGCCCACCGGCAGCGCGCGGTCGTCGGCGTCTGCCACCATCACGTCGGCGCACGCATAGGGCAGGCCGGCCGAGGCGAGCCGCTCGCGCCAGCGCGGATGGTCGCGGCCGGCGATGTCCTCGCGCGACAAGGTCGTGATGGTCATCGGGCTCTCGCCCTGGCCGTAGATTTGCGCAAGCCGCGGACCGAACCGGTCGAGTGCCTTGAGCGCGTCCTCCACGTACATCGGGGCGCCGCCCCACACGAGCGTGCGGATATTGGCGGTGCGGCAATCGGCCGGGCACTCGACCAGGCGCTTGATCATGGTCGGCGCCGCGAACATCGAGGCGCGCGGCCACGCGGCGACGAGATCGAAGACCTCCTCCGGCTCGAACGCGCCAGAATCCGGCACGACGTTGACGCCGAGCCGCGCCACGTGCGCCATGATGTAGAGCCCCGACCCATGGCTCATCGGCGCCGCGTGCAGGATGGCGTCGCCGGGCGCGACCGGATCGACGTCCGACAGGTAGGCGTGACTGGCGACCGCCAGCACCCGGTGCGTGAGCATCGCGCCTTTCGGCCGGCCGGTGGTGCCCGAGGTGTAGAACAGCCAGGCGAGATCGTTGCCGTCGCGCGGGGCGGGCGCGGCCGACTCTGCCGTGAACAATGCCTGGTATTCGGCGCTGCCGATGGTGAGGAGGCGCTCGAGGCTCTTGGGCGCGTGCGGCGCGATGGCGTCGTCGAGCCCCGCCGACGCGAAGCATGCGCGCGCGCCCGAATGCTCCAGGATGTAGCCGAGCTCTGAGCCATGCAGCTTGGCGTTGGCCGGCACCGCCGCCAGCCCGGCGTGCCAGACCGCGTAGAGGAGATCGAGATAGTCGGGAGAGTTCTTGGCCGCGATCGCGACCCGGTCGCCCGGACGCAGACCATAACGGTCGGTCAGCGCGCCGGCGAGCCGCGCGACCCGGCCCGCGAGCTCACCGTAGCTGCGCAGCTTGCGCGTTCCGAGACCGACGGCAGGATGGTCCGGGTGACTCTTGCCCGCGCGCTCGAGCCACAGCGCGAGATTCATCGGCCGACCGAGCGGCGTGCGCAGGGTGGGAACGTCATGCCGCGGCGGCGACGGTCCGGGCATGACCGATCGAGCGACTGCGATACGCCCGGCTCGCTCACCTCGACAGCGTATGCGCGCTCAGAAATTCGCCGCCAGCTTGGGCTTCGGCGCCGCGGCCGCCGAGCCCTTCGGCAGGTCGAACATGCCGCTCGGAAGACTGTCGAAGAACGACAGCACCTCCGAGGTCTTCACCACGTCGGCATATTTGGCGTTCATGTCGCAGAGGTTGATGGCGTGGCTCGCCTGCGAGCGGTCGAAGCAGCCCTCCTCGGCGAGCGCGATGCGGTAGTTGAGGCTGAAGGCGTCGAGCACGGTGGCGCGCACGCAGCCCGACGTGGTGGTGCCGGTGACGATCACGCTGTCGCAGCCGAGCAGCGTCAGATAGCTCGCCATGTTGGTGCCGAAGAAGCCGGACGGCTTCTGCTTGAGCACGACGATGTCCTGCGGCGCCGGCGCGATCTCGGCGACGATCTCGTTGCCGTCGAGGTTGGTCGGCGGCTTGACGGTCTTGTCGTCCTCCTCGGAGCGGCTGTTCTTCCAGCTCCAGCTGCCGTTGTCCCAGTTGTCCTCGCGCCGCACGCCGGTGGTGTAGATCACCGGGATGCCCTTGGCGTGCGCCTTGTCGATCAGCGACTTGAGATAGGGCATCGCCTCCCAGGCGTCCTCGCCGCAGGAATTGCGCCAGCGTTTGATCGATTCGAGGATCGGCATCGGGCGCTCGTCGCAGAACGCGTAGTTGACGTCGATGATCAGCAATGCCGGGCGCTTGCCGAAGCCGCCGCGGGCGCCGTAGCCGGACGTCCCGAAGACCGCCTTGTCGCGCTCGGTGAGGAACTTGTTCCAGATCGGTTCTGACATGGTTTTGCTCTTCCCGGATTCTCGTTTTGGAGGTGCTCAGCCTACCGCAGATTTCTGTCGATTTGCACTACTCCCTCCACGTCATGCCCGGGCTCGACCCGGGCATCCACCTTCTTCGCGCCGCGTCCGGGACACGAGGCCGACGGTCAAATCCGATCGGCGAACATCTGCCGGTAGTGCCGATACCAGTCGCTCTGGAACACCTCGCCCGGGTCGTGCTTGCGCTTGTGCCGCAGGAACTCGACCATGCGCGGGTGGCAGGCCTCGACCTGGGCGCGGCTCGCCCAGCGGTGGTAGGTGAGGAAGTAGCTGCCGCCGTGCTCGCTGGCGCGATCGATCAGGCGGCGGAAATCGCCGGCCGCCTTGCGCGAGGCCATCCTGCGTGTGGTCGACATGCAGGTTCATCACCGTGCAGACCCACGGCTCGCGCGCCCAGGCCAGGAAGCTCTCGTCGTCGCGCTCGATCAGGCGGATCGTCCCGTAGATGAGCTGCACGCCGTGCTGGCGGAAGTCCGCGCGCACGGCTGCGAGAAACGCCGGCAGCGCCGGGCGCGGCACGTAGAGCTCGGTGATCATCTCGGTGCCCTTGTGCTGGGCGCCGAGCCGGCGGTCGAGCTCCGCGTGATAGTCGTCGATATAGACGCTGAGCTGGCTGGTGTCCGACCAGTAGCGCTGTCCCGAGGTGGACAGATAGTAGGAGGTGTAGGCCTCGTAGGCGCGCCGCGTGTCGGCGTGGGAGAAATAATAGAGCTCGCGCCAGTGCGCGTCGCCCAGTTCCTTTTGCTCCGCCGGCATCGCGGCGTCGGCCGGCAGCGGGCGGTAGCACGAGAGCACGCCCTTGCGCAGATAGGTGTCGGAGGACGCGTCGGTCGAGAACTGGCAATCGCCGTAGAGATAGCCCTCGGCGATGCGCTCCGCGAAGGCCGACATCAGCTCGTCGGTATCGATGATCCGCACCACGCGCTCGATCTTGGTCCGCTGCATCAGCTTCAGGCGCACGCGGGTGACGACGCCGAACAGGCCGTAGCCGCCGATGACGAGGCCGAAGAGCTCGCCGTTCTCGGTCCGGCTGCAGGTGACGAGCTTGCCGTCGGCGTCCATCAGGTGAACGACTCGACCTCGCCGACGATGGGCCGCAGCGTCAGGCCGCGGCCGTGGATGTTGGCGCCGAGCGCGCCGCCGAGCGAGAGCCGGTCGGCGCCGGTCTGTTTCTGGGTGATGCCCCAAGCCTGCCGTCCCTGTGCCGGCGCTCGTCCTCCTTGCATGGCGATCAGGCCGTTGATCAGCTCCGGCCATTGGATGCCCGCTTCGACCTCGACGACGCCGCGCTCGGCATCGAGCCCGAGGATCCGACGCATCGGCCGGGTGTCGATGAGGACGGCGCCCTCGGCGAACTGCTGGCCGCCCATGGCGTGCCGGCCGCCCGCCACGCAGACCGGCTTGCCGGCGGCGCGCGCCGCCGCGAGCGCGGCCGCCAGCGCCGCTTCCGAGTCGACCGCCACCACACGATCGACCTGCGTCGCATTGAGCTTCGAGTGGATATCGTTGACCAGAACGCCGGCGGCGTCCGCGCGCTGCGGCGCATAGGACGCCAGCGCCAGGCCGGTGCCGGCCTGCGTGGCGGTGCGAAGGAACTGGCGTCGCGTCGGCATATACTTACCCGCCCGTGGGCCCGGCTTAGTCCCCAGGCAGTCGTCGTAGCGCAAGCCGCGACGGTTCAGAGTCCTACCACGAATTAATGTGCGAGCGCTTTGTGGGTTACCAAACCGTGTACGGCGCGCGCCGCGCCGACATCGGCTCAGCCGGCATCTTCCATCTCCCGCAGGAACGCATCCGCGATCCGGTTCCATTCCTGCCAATGCCGCCGGTAGGAATAGTGGCCGCCTTCCTCGACGATCACCAGGCGCGAGCCCGCCACCGCCTTATGCAGGTCCTCGGACTGATAGAACGGCACGGTGGCGTCGTCGCGGGTGCCGACGATCAGCGCCGGGTTACGGATCTTGTGCAGCTCGGCGGTGCGGTCGTGCTCGAGCGTCATGTCAAGTCTCCCGGCCAGAACGTCGACCGGCGCCACGGTGGCGAGCGCGCGGCGCTCGAGCTCCATCACCTTGTCGAGATCGTAGCGGAACTGCATGGCGCCGTTGGTGAACAGCGAGGAGACCTTGACGTATTCCTCCGGCCCATAGGCGAGCGCGATGCGCTTGCGGGTCATCTGCACGCGCGTGATGTATTCGTCCGCCTTCACCCAGGTGTTGGAGAAGATGCAGCAGCGAGCCGCTCGGGGTGATCGATCGCGAGGTTCTGCAGCACGCAGCCGCCGGTCGAGGTGCCGGCCACGTGCGCCTTGTCGATGCCGAGCGTGTCGAGCAGCGCGATCGCATCGCGGGCGATCAGCTCGGTCGCATAGGCGTCCTTCGGCTTGTCGCTGTCGCCGGCGCCGCGGTGGTCGAACGAGATGCAGCGGTAGCGCTTGGAGAATTCCGCCATCTGGAATTCCCAGGCATTGAGCAGGCCGACCAGGCCCGGGATGAACAGGAACGCCGGGCCGCTGCCGCGCTCCTCGACGTTGAGCGAAAGCTCGCCGATGTCGATCCTGGGCATGCGGTGAGCGCCTCTGGCCTATTCGCCGCTCGCCAGCACGTCGGCGACGTCGACCGCGCGGCCCTCGCGGGCGCTGCGCACGCCGGCCTTGATCACCGCGAGATTGCGCGTCGCCCAGAAGCCGTCGGTTTCGGGCTGCGCGCCGGTGCGAACGCAGTGCACGAACTCCTCGAGCTCCTCGCGAATGGTGTCGTTCTCCTCGACCTTGACCGGCTGCGCCGTGCTCTCGCCGCGCTTGAGGTGGCGCAGCCCGGAGAACAGATCGTAATAGGCGCTCGCCTCCTTGCCGTAGACGTTCATCATGTAGTACTCGGACGCCGACGCATAGGACGCGGTCAGGTTGGAGATCGCGCCGCTCTCGTGCTCGAGCATGAGGCTGGCGACGTCGGGATTGTCGCCGGGCAGCACCAGCTGGGCCAGCATGCCGGAGACGCGCGCGACCGGGCCCAGCAGCATTTCCAGCACGTCGACGTAGTGGATGCCGATCTGCAGCATGACGCCGCCCGGCATGCCGGCCGCCTGGAAGCGCCACGAGGAGAGGTCGATCTTGCCGAGCCGGTCGCGGCTGATATTGCCTTCCGCCTGCACCAGCTTGCCGAAGCGGCCGGCGTCGATCTCGCGCTTGATCCAGCGGAAATGGCTCTCGCGCCGGCGCTGATAGCCGAGCGCGAGCACGACGCCCGCCTCCCTGCAAGTCCGCGCGATGGCGTCGCCCTCCGCGACCGTGTTGGCGATCGGCTTGTCGAGGAACACGTGCTTGCCGGCCGCGGCCGCCATCCGGGTGGTCTCGAGATGCACGCTGTTGGGCGTGGTGTTGACGATCGCCTCGATCGATGGGTCCTCGAGCATCTCCTGGTAGCTGGCGGCGGCGCGGCAGCGATACTTCGCCGCGAAGGCGCGGCGCTTGTCCTCGGAGCGGCTGAAGCAGGCGACGATCTCGATCTCGTTCGAGCGCTTGGCGGCGTCGGCCAGCACGTCCGACCACCAGCCCATTCCCAGCGCCGCCACCCGCAACGGACGTGACGTCATGCGCGCCGGTCTCTCTGGATCGAGCACCACCATTCCAATTCGCGCTGGCGGACGCGGCCTTGAGAATCGGCGACCAGCGCGCGATCTCGGCCTTCACCAGGCGATCGAAGGTCGCCGGGTTCCGCTCCGCCTTGGGCGGGATCGAGGCGCCCAGATCGCCCAGCCGTTTCTGCACCGCCGGATCGTCGAGCGCCTTGTCGAGTGCGGCCGCGAGCTTGTCGACGACCTCCTTCGACACGCCCTTGGGCGCGAAGATGCCGGCCCAGATGCTCATGTCGTAGTTGATTCCGGCCTCCTTGGCGGACGGGACGTCGGGCAGCGCCGCCAGGCGCTGGGGGGCGGAGACGCCGTAGGCCTTGATCTTGCCGCCCTTGATCTGCTCGGCCACGCTCACCGACTGCTCGCACAGGAAATCGACGTGGCCGCCGACCAGGTCGTTCACCGCCGGCCCGGTGCCGCGATAGGCCACGAGCGTCGGCTTGAGGCCGAGCTCCGAGGTGAACAGCAGGCACGCCATGTGCGAGGAGGCGCCGATGCCGCCATGCGCCTGCTTCACCTTGTCGCCGTTCTGCTTCAGATAGGCCACGAACTCCGCCATCGTCTTGGCGGGAAAATCATTGCGCGCGGCGATCACCGCCGGGGAGTGCGCGGTGAAGCCGATCGGCTCGAAGTCCTTCGAGGGATCGTATTTGAGATTCGGCGTGAGCACCGGCGCGGCCACGTGCGATCCCATGCTGCCGGCGAGCAAGGTGTAGCCGTCCGGCGTTGCGGCGGCGACGCGCGCGCTGCCGAGCGTGCCGCCGGCGCCGCCGACATTCTCGATCACCAGCTGGTGGCCGAGCGTCCGGCCCATATGGTCGGTGACGATGCGCGCCACCACGTCGCTCGGCCCGCCGGCCGGGAACGGCACCACCACGGTGATGGCGCGCGTCGGATAGCTCTGTGCCGAAGCCGGTACCGTCGCGGCCGCCAAGAGGCATGCTGCGACAAACGGAATCGTCAGGGTAACGGGACCCTTCATGGTACTCCTCCCTTGTTCCGGCGCCGGATTATTTCAAGTGTGCGCCGATCGCGCCCGATGCCGTGACTCGATCGAACAAGCCGTCGTCATGGGTGACGAGGATCGTCATGCCCGGCTCGCTCTCGTGCACCGCCTTCAGCCACCGCAGGTGGCCCATGATCGCCGGCACGTCCTCCTTCACCCACGGCGCCGCCTTGGGCTTGAGCTCGAGGATGTTGTCCATGATCCAGGCGGAATCGACGCTGTGCAGGACCTCGCGGCCGGTTTGCAGCCGCACATAGACCATCTGCGAGTCGGTGCTGTGTCCCGGCGCCCTGATCAGCACCATGCCGGGCGCCACCGGATAATATTGCGGATAGTCGAGCACGATGAACCTGCCGATCGCCGCCTGCGTGAGCTTCAGGTGCGGCCGATGCGGCGTGTTCATCAGGCAATCGGCGACGTCCATCGTGATGATGGTCTTGGCGGCAAGCGCGGCGAAATTCGACGCGGTCACGACGCCGCCGACGTGGTCGGCATGATGGTGCGTGAGCACGATCAGGCGCGCGGCGTCGAGCGCGCGCGCGAGCTTGGCGAATTCGCTCGGCGTAATAGGGCTCGGGCTTGTCCGGGCTGAACGAATCGTGCGTGGCCTTGTCGAGCCCGGAATCGATCATCACGGTGCAGTCGGGATAGACCACCTGAAAGGCGGTGCGCGGCATCGTCACCGGGGTCTCGTCGCCGCCCTGGATCACGAACTTGCGCGGCCGGATCGAGGCCGCGACCCGCACGCCGTTGACGGCGACCGGAAGCGCGCCCGGCAGCACCGTGCCCATCGCCCGGATCACCGCCAGGTCGGCGCCGAACTTCTTTTCCGCGTTGGTCTTGCCCGCCGCAATTGCGGCCGCGTCGCTCGCCACGGCATCTCTCCCGATTTTGCTCGCCGCGATTCGATGCCGCAGGCGCAGGCATGTTTGCAGCGGAGGCCTACTCCGCCGCCACCTTGTGCGCGGCCGACACGCCGCGCGCCTTCACCACCACCTTGATGGCGTCCTCGACCCGGTCCTTGGCGTAGCGGATCGCGGTCGGCAGGTCCTCGAGCGGGAAGGTGTGGGTGTGGATCTTGGTGGCGTCGAAGCGCTTCTGGCTCATGAAGGCTTCGGCGCGGTGGGTCGCGCTCTTGCCCTCGCCGCGGATGCCGTAGAGGTAGATGTTGTTGCGCACGATGTGGGCGACGTCGACCGGCGTCTCCTCGTGCGGGAAGGCGGCGAGGCAGACCTTGCCGCCGCGATTGACCATGCGGATCGCCTCGTTGACCGCATTGGGCGCGCCCGAGCATTCGACCACGTAGTCGACGCCCTTGCCGCCGTTGAGCTGCTTGATCGCCTGCGACCACGTCGGGCTCCTTGCGGACGTTGACGACGTGGTCGGCGCCGAGCTCGCGCCCGATCGCGAGCCGGTTGTCGCGGGTGCCGGTGAGGATGACCGGCTGGGCGCCCATCGCCTTGGCGACCGCGACGCCGAGGAGCCCGATCGGCCCGGGACCGGTGACCACCACGCTCTCGCCGGCGACCAGGCCGCCCAGCTCGGTGAGCCCGTACATGGCGGTGCCGGCGGTGACCACCAGGGTCGCCTCCTCGTCCGACATCTCGTCCGGGATCGCCACCAGGGTGTTGATGTTGTTGACCTGGTATTCGCAGAAGCCGCCGTCGGTGGTGAAGCCGTTGGCGCGGTGGCCCTTGTCGACGTCGCCGTAGTTGAGCCCGTAGTTGTGGCAGGAGGTGTACATGCCTTCGCGGCAGCGCTTGCACTGGCCGCAGCCGGCGTGGATTTCCACCGTGATGCGCTGGCCGATCCGGTACTCGTCGACGCCGGGCCCGAGCGCCACCACGGTGCCCATATATTCGTGGCCGGGCGTGAAGTTCTTGTTGAACGCAAAGCCGCCTTGGATCGAGGCCGGCGGCCCGTGATAGATGATCTCGAGGTCGGTCGCGCAGATCGCGACCGCGTCGATGCGCACCAGCACCTCGGCCTTCTTCGGCACCGGCACCGGCTTGTCCTTCAGGCTGAGCTCTCCGGGATCGCCGAGCACCCACGCCTTCATGGTGTCGGGGATCGGATAGTCCTTGCTGGTCTTCACTCCGGGCGGCGCGTACATCGGCTCTCCTTGGCGCGTGCTGAAAGCTCGACCTCGATCCGCTGCGCGGGCGCAACGGCCAGTCGACATCAATCCGGATCGCAGATTAGTGTATATGTGCTTGATATTCGAGGGGTATGATTGCCGCAATCCGGCAAGGGGAAGGGTGAGCTCATACCTCCTGGACGGACAATTTCACCACGATCAGCAGACGTAACGAGACCCGAGGAAATGGCCGATCATTCGACCTCGATGATATCGATCGACGGGTGCCGCATCCGGCTCATGCGCGGCGGCTCCGGCGCGCCGATGCTCTTCCTGCATGGCGGGGGCGGCGTCGGGATCTGGCTTCCCTGCATGGCGCGGCTGGCGAAGAAGTTCGACGTGATCGCCCCCGAGCATCCCGGCTTCGGCGAGTCCGATACGCCGGAGTGGCTCGACACCATCGGCGACCTGGCGAATTTCTATCTCGACGTTCCTCGACCAGCTCGACCTGCGCGGCGTCCATCTCGATCGGCAGCTCGCTCGGGCGGCTGGATCGCCGCCGAGCTCGCGGTGCGCAATGCGAGCCGTCTCGCCTCGCTCACGCTCGTCGGCGCCGCCGGCATCTACGTCGAGGACGTGCCGCAGGTCGATCACCTTCCTGAGCACCGAGGAGCAGCGCATCCGCGACCTGTTCTACGATCAGGAGCTCGCCGAGGCGGTGGTCGCGAGCTCGGAGCGGCCGGAGATGCGAGGACGCCGCGCTCAAGAATCGGACGACGACCGCCCGGCTCGCGTGGCAGCCGCGCAACCATGATCCGCATCTGCGCAAGTGGCTGCATCGCATCAAGCGTGCCGACGCTGCTGATCTGGGGCGCCGACGACCGCTTGTTCCCCAGGGAATATGCCTTCGTCTACCAGCAACTGATTCCCGGCTCGAAGGCGGTGGTGCTGCCCGAATGCGGGCATCTGCCGCATGTGGAGAAGGGCGACGCCTTCGCGGCCGAGCTCGAAGCCTTCATCGGCGACCATGAGGATCGCAGCATGAAGATCTTCAACTTCCATCTCATGCCCTACCGGCATGCCGACCTCGACGCCATCGCAAAGAACGGCTCGGCCTGGGTCACGTTCTCGAACCGCCACTACGATCCGCAGAAGGGCGCCGAGCTCTATCACGAGTATCTCGACCAGATGGAGCTTGCCGACAAGCTCGGCTTCGACGGCGTCTGCCTCAACGAGCATCACCAGACCGCCTACGGCATGATGCCGATCCCGGGCGTTCTCGCCGGCGCGCTCGCGCGCAGCGTCAAGCGCGCCAAGCTCGCGATCCTCGGCCGCGCGCTGCCGCTGCTCAACAATCCGCTGATGATCGCGGAAGAATACGCCATTCTCGACAACCTCACCCGCGGCCGGCTGATCGCCGGCTTCGTGCGCGGCATCGGCGCCGAGTATCATGCGATGGGGATCAACCCGGCCTATTCGCAGGAGCGCTACGCCGAGGCGCACGACCTGATCGTGCGGGCCTGGACCGAGCCCGGTCCGTTCGCGTATGTCGGCAAGCACTATCAGTTCAAATACGTGAATCCGTGGCCGCGGCCCTACCAGACGCCGCATCCGCCGATCTGGATTCCCTCGCAAGGCTCCGGCTCGACCATCCGCTGGGCCGCGCGCATGCGCTACACCTATTGCCAGACGCTGAGCCCGATCGCCGCGGTGGCGCGCTTCTTCCAGATGTATCGCGACGAGGCCGAGAAGGCCGGCTATCAGGCGTCGCCCGATCAGCTCGCCTGGTCGAACACCATCTATGTCGCCGAGACCGACGAGAAGGCGGTGCGCGAAGCGCGGCCGCATCTCGAAGCGCTGATGAACTATTTCCTCAAGATGCCGACCGAGATGCTGTTGCCGCCGGGCTACACCGATCCGGCCTCGATGAAGCGGGTGCGCGCCGCCAAGGTCACCGGCAAGCCGCAGACGATCGAGGACGTCATCAAGAACGGCGTCGTCATCGTCGGCAGCCCCAACACCGTGCGCGAGAAGCTCGCCGAATATCAGGACCTCGCCGGCTTCAACACGTCGCTGACCAAGACCCAGTTCGGCACCATGCCGGACGACATGGCGCGCGCCAACATGACGGCGATCGCCGCAGGAGATCCTGCCGCATTTCCGCGACCGGGCGCCGCAGAGCGCCAGCCGCGTCGCGGCGGAGTAGATGCGCGGTCGCGTAGGCTGGGCAAGGCGCTCGCTGCGCGATCCGCGAACGGCCGGGCGCTCCGCAGCATGCGGCGCCCACGCATCGGTCGCGGTCATGCGTCCAGCGCTTGCGCGACGGCACGCAGCTGAGCGCGCTTGCCACCTACGGCAGCGTCGGGCCTCACACCGCCTTGAGGTGCGCGTCGCGCCGCTTGTAGAGCTCGTCGTCGGCGTAGCCCATGGTGTCGGGCTTGGCGCGGCCGAGCATCACCTGGAAATAGACCGGCCCGAGGCTGTCGTTCTGGTAGCCGTGGATCACGCCGGCCGGGCAGGAGATGCATTCCCACGGGCCCAGCCGCGTGGTGATGCGCTTGCCGCTCTCGTCCTCGACGAACACGTCGAGGAAGCCCTGCAGCACGAAGAAGCACTCCTCGACCTCGTGGGTGTGCGCGGCGTTGCCCTGGCCCGGCTCCACATACATGATCGAGAGCGTGAAATTCTTCGCCGGGATCACGGTCGGGTCGCCGTGCTTGCCGGAGCCGCCGGCGCCGATGAAGCGGTGCTGGGCGCGCTTGTAGCCCTCGATCTTGGCGTCCTCGAACGCCGCCCAGTCGGGCTTCTTCTCGCGGAAGCGGCCGACATATTTCTGCATGATCTCTTCGACCGGGACGCCCTCGAGTTCCGGCGGCCGCGGATGCCGTGCAACGCTCATGTCACGCTCCTATCGGTGCAAGCTCGTTGGCTGAATCTAGGCTTCGGCCGCACGGCCCGTCAACGACGCGCAGGGGTGAGCTCCGCAGCTCGATTGCCGACCGTACGGTCTCGCAGACGGTCGACCCACTGCTCTGCGCCTGCCTGCACCAGCTCCCAGATCCGCGTCGGCGTCAGCGGCAGCTCGGTCAGGTGCACGCCGAACGAGCCGAGCGCATTCGCCACCGCGTTCGCCATCACGCCGCCGGCCGCGATGATGCCGCCTTCGCCGGCGCCCTTGGCGCCGAGCGGATTGATCGGCGAGGGATGATCCTCCAGCACGACGGCGCGGATGTTGGGAAAGTCGCTGGCGGTGGGGATGAGATAGTCGGCGAGCGAGCCGGTCAGCAGCTGGCCCTGCTGGTCGTAGACCAGGTGCTCCATGAAGGCGCCGCCCAGGCCCTGCACCGCCGAGCCGATCGCCTGCCCGTGCACGGTCAGCGGATTGATCGCGCGCCCGCAATCCTCGACGATCACATAGTCGATGAGCTCGACATGGCCGAGCTTGGGATCGACCGCCACGTGCGCGGCATGCGCGCCGTACGTATAGGTGTGCTTCTTGTTGAGGAAGGCGCCCTCGGCCGAGATGCCTTCGCTCGACAGCCCCTTCAGGGCGACCGACTTGCCGCCGGGCCCGACCGCCTTGCTGCCGTCGACGATCTCGATCTCGGACGGCGCGCAGCCCAGCCGCTTGGCGGCCTCGGCGCGGATCGCCTGCGCGCAGGTTGTTCGCCGCATCGAGCATCGCCGAGCCGCCCATCACCACCGAGCGCGAGTGATAGGCGCCGTAGCCGTCGCTCACGTAGGACGTGCTGCCGTGGAACACGCCCTGATGCGGTCCATCGGCACTTCGAGCGCGTCGGCGGCGATCTGCGCGAATGACGGTTTCGAGCCCCTGGCCGATCGCCGATGATCCGACATAGACCGAATAGTCGCCGTCCGGCTCGAGCACCATGCGGGCGCTCTCCTTCGGACCGGCGGCGCCGCCCTCGATGAAGCAGCCGACCGCGAGGCCGTGATAGCGGCCGTCGATCAGCTTGCCGGCGAGCTTCGACTTCTCCGCCCAGCCGATCTCCTCGAGGCAGCGCTCGAGCGTGGCGTGATAGTCGCCGCTGTCGAACTGGTCCTTGCTCTCGAACGGCGTGATGGTGGCGATCGAGTAGGGCATCTCGGCATGCGACACGAGATTGCGGCGGCGGAACTCGACCCGATCGATGCCCGAGGTCCTGCGCCACGATGTCGAACAAGCGCTCGCGGAAGAAATCGGTCTCGAAGCGGCCGGGCCCGCGATAGGTGCCGACCGGCGTCTTGTTGGTGAGCTGCAGCGCGACGTCGATGTCGATGTTCTCGATCCGGTAGGGGCCGGACATGAACTGCGCGACGTTGCGCGCGCCGACCGCGCCGTTGGTGCGCATATAGGCGCCGACGTCGACATAGGCGTGGCCGCGCAGCCCCAGGATGGTGCCGTCGCGCGTGCAGGCGATCTCGACGTCGCATTCCGCCTCGCGCGCGTGGTTCATGCACATCAGGTGCTCGCGGCGGTCCTCGGTCCATTTCACCGGCCGGCCGGTCTGCCGCGCCGCGAACGGAATCAGGAAATCCTCCGGATAGAACTCGCCGCGCGCGCCGAAGCCGCCGCCGACGTCGTTCTCCACGATCTCGATCTGGTCTTCCGCAAGGCCGAGCTGCTTCGCCAGGGTGCGGCGGTTGAAGAACAGCACCTTGGCGCCGCCCGAGACGGTGAGCCGCCCGCGCGCCGCGTCCCATTCGGCCAGCAGGCCGCGCGGCTCCATCGGCAGCGCCATGTGGCGCTGCGTGCGGAAGCTCTCGCGCCGCGTGTAGGGCGCGGTCTTGAACGCCGCGGCGGCGTCGCCGCGCACCGCGTGGAACTTGATCGCCAGGTTGGTGCCCGTGCTCCTCGAACAGCAGCGACTCGTTCCTCGCCGACACGTGCCGGTCGGCGACCGCCGGCAGCGCCTCGATCTCGACCTCGATCAGGCCGACCGCGTCCTCGGCGATGCCGGGCGCTGTCGGCCAGCACCAGCGCGATCGCCTCGCCCACATAGCGGACTTTCGTCTCGGCGATCACCGGCTGCCCGAACGGCTCGAAATCCGGCAGCGGCTGCAGCCGCATCGGCACGCGCGGCACCCGGTTGCCGATGTCCTTGGCGGTGATCACCGAATGCACGCCGGGGAGCGCGCGCGCCGCCGCGGTGTCGATCGAGCGGATGCGGCCGTGCGCCACCGAGCTGCGCAGGATCGCCGCATGCAGCACGTCCTTGCGGGCGAGGTCGTCGACATATTCGCCGCGGCCGCGCAGGAAGCGCAGGTCCTCGCGGCGCTCGATCGGGCTGCCGATGAACGAGTTCTTCATGCGGGCTCGGCTCCGCGCTTGTAGGCGGCGCGCGCGTCGAGCACCGCCTCGACGATCGAGATATAGCCGGTGCAGCGGCAGAGGTTGCCGGACAGCACCTCGCGCACGCGGTCCGCGTCGCAGTCCGGCTCCTCGCTCAGCAGCACGTGCGCGGTGGTGATCATGCCGGGCGTGCAGAAGCCGCATTGCAGCGCGTGATGCTTGCGGAAGCTCTTCTGCAGCGGCGTGAGGTCGTCGTCGTTCGAGAGCCCCTCGACCGTGACCACGCGGCTGCCTTCGGCCTGCACCGCCAGCATCAGGCAGGAGCGCACCGCGGCGCCGTCGACGATCACCGTGCAGGCGCCGCAGACGCCGTGCTCGCAGCCCACATGGGTGCCGGTGAGCCGCAGCTCGATGGCGCAGGCAATCCACCAGGGTCAGCCGCGGCTCGACCTCGACCTCGACCTGCTTGCCGTTGACTTCGAATCGGACCGGCATGGGTGACCGGTATGTTCAGGGCTGCGCGCGGGCGACGGCGTTCTTGAGCGCGCGCTCGACCATGGTGCCGACCAGCGCGCGCCGATAGGCGCCGCTCGCATGGATGTCGTCGGGCGGATCGACCATGGCGGATGCGGCGGCCTCGGCCTTGCGCGATCGTCGCCTCGTCGATCACTTGGCCGTTGAGCACGTCTTCCACGCCGCCCAAGCCGCAGCGGCCGGTCGGCGACGCCGATGGCGCCGACATGGGCGTTGCGCGCGCGGCCGCTCTCGTCCGGGTCGTAGAAGACCGCCGCGCCCGCCATCGCGAAATCGCCGCGGCGGCGGGCGAATTCCTGGAAGCCCCAGCGCCGGCGCGCCGGCCAGGCCGGCAGGCGGATCTCGGTGATGATCTCGTCGGGCGTCGAGCGCGGTCATCAGCGGGCCCTGGAAGAAATCGGCCGCCTGGATCACGCGCGCGCCGGATTTTCCGACCACCGCGATCTCGGCGTCGCAGGTCATCGCGATGCCGGGCATCTCGGCGGCCGGATCGGCGTGCGCGATGCTGCCGCCGACCGTGCCGCGATTGCGGATCTGATAATGCGCCACATGCGCGACCGCGGCCTTGAGCAGCGGATGCGCGGTCGCGAGCCGCGCGTCGTCCTCGATGTCGCGCCAGCGCACCATGGCGCCGAGCACGACGCCGCGCTCCGAAATCCTGATCCCGCGCAGCTCGGCGAGCTTGCGCAGGTCGACCAGCAAGGTCGGGTGCGCCAGCCGAAACGCCAGCATCGGCATCAGGCTCTGGCCGCCGGCGATCGCCTTGGCGTCGTCGTCGCGAGGCGAGAAGCTGCACCGCTTCGGGGATTGTCGCCGGGCACGCGTAGTCGAAGGGCGGCAGTTTCATGACCCGGATGCTTCCTTCGCACTGCAAGGAGACCGCAAGACAGCAGGTGTTCGCTACCTATCATCGGACTGACGGACGGGTCAACGCGACGCCGCGCAACGCTGAGGTGCGATCGTCCGCAGGTCGGATGAGCGCGGCCCGTGCGCCCCATCGACTAGCTGCGCCAAGCGTAAAGCGTCAGATTGTTGTCCTGCGAGCGGTCGAGCCAATCGGTCCGGTAACCCATCGTTTTCAACAGCTCCTCGACGTCGTCAGGCTTGATCCCGGTCTCCGGCAGGTAGTCGACCTCCATGACGATGTTGGCGATCCTGGCGAAGTCTTTTGCGGCGATGCCTTTCAGCACCTCCATGAAGTAGCCCTCGACGTCGATCTTGAGGATGTCGACGGCCGCGAGCCGGTTGGACTCCATCTCGGCCGACACGGTCGAGCTGGTGACCTCGTGAGTGACGAGCTGCCGGTCGGCGGCCGCCTGTGCGATCCAATTCACCGTGCCGGTGTCGAGCAGGGTGCTGATCCCGGATATGCTGGTTGACTGGTGCAGCACGAGCTTCTGACCGCTGCGGCTCGCGATGGCGCAGTTGACCGCGGAGATCCCGGGTGACCTCGCGGTCGACCAGGCGCGTCGACGTTGTCCTCGCAGGAAGGCGAACGTTCGTGGGCTGGCCTCGTAGCAGCAGATCGCGGCCGGCCGATATCGGCGTTGCGCCCAGATCGTGTAGATTCCGATATTCGCGCCGACGTCCATGATCGTCGGACGGTCCGGAATCTCTCATCTCCGGATGGTGGTAGATCTGCGAGCCGAACACCTCGTCGTAGATGTACTGCGTATCCGCGTCGTATTCGTCGATCACCGACAGCTCCAAGGCGCCGAACGTCTTGCGTCTCATCGCGTCATTCACGGATATCTGCGCGGCACGTCGTAGAACCGAGGCCCGTAGCCGTAGCGGGGTTGCGGCGCTGCCGGGTAAGGAGCGTAGCCCGCAACGTCCTCCTCGCAGACGCGAACGCGCCGAACGATCTCGCGTCCGTACGGGTCGACACCCCGTCGCAGGAACACGCGACAGCCCTCCTCGTCGACCTCTACGCCGCGCCGCACTACGGGTGGACCATAAGGCGCGTCCACGGGCGCTTCGTAGCGGCCGGGAGGCGGCCCGTAACGGCCGTACCGGCCGTTCGGATCATAAAAATCGGCGGCGATTGCGAGACCCGGCAGATTGAGAACAGCAGCCTCCGATCGCGAGCCCGAGGAGCCCGAGGCATTTCTTGGCCGTAAGCGATACCAGCGGCATGACGCACTCCGATCATTCGGCGACCGGCGCTGATGCCAAGTCGCGGACCATTCACCGGATCATCGTAATCGGGCACTTTGTTGGCGGCATTGAGTACGGAACGGGAGCTGGCGTGGCAGCCGTTAATGGAACGGAAATCGCTTCAGCCCTGCGGCTCGATCTTGGCCACGCGCACATAGCTCGGCCCAGTCCTTGATCTGCTGCAGGAAGTAGGCCTGCCCTTCGTCCGGCTTGCTCACCCAGGGATCGCTGGCGACGCTGTTGAGGAATGTCTTGGTCTCCGGGCTCGCGACCACCTGGCTGAACCAGGCGTTGAGCTGATCGATGATCGGCCGCGGCGTCGCGGCCGGCACCAGCGCCGCCCACCAGCTGCGGATGTCCATCGGGTAGCCGAACTCGGTCAGGGTCGGGATGTCGGGCGCGGCCTGCATGCGCGTGCCGGCGCCGACGGCGAGGATGCGCATGCGGCCCGCGTTCGACTGCGCCATCGCCTGGATGTTGTCGGCGATCGCGTAGTCGATCTTGCCGGCGTAGAGCTCGTTGAGATAGTCGGCGCCGGTGCGGTACGCCACCTCGACCGACTTGCAGGCCGGCCTTCTCCTTGTACATCGCGCCGAGCACCTTCGAGGTCGGGTTGGCGAACGCGTAGCTCGCCTTGTCGCCCTTCTCCTTCATCGCCGCGGTCAGCTCGGGCACGGTCTTCCACGGGCCGTCGGCGCGCACCGTCACCATCATGGTCGCCCGGTTGATGGTGGCGACGATCTGCAGCGCCTTGCCGGCGTCCACCGGCGGCTTCTTGAACACGTGCATGTTGGCGGCGACCGAGTTCGCCCCGGTGACGTAGATCGTGTGCCCGTCGGGCTTGGCGCGGGCGACGAACTCGGTCGCGATGTTGCCGAGCGCGCCCGGCTTGTTCTGCACGACGATGGTCCGGCCCATCAGCGGGCGCATCTTGTCGGCGAAGAACCGCACGATGATGTCGGCGCCGCTGCCGGCCGCGAACCCGCAGATGAAGCTGCACGTCCTGCGACGGATAGGACTGCGCCCGCGCCGCGTGCGGGACCATCGCGATCGCCGCGGCCAGCGCGATCGTGCAGCCGCGCAGCAAGCTCGGTACGTGCTTCATGGGCATTCCCCTGTTCCGGCGATCAGGGTCGAACGCGGGCGAATTGTCCGTCAGCCGGCGCCGGAAAGCAACGACGTGCCGGCGGTAGGTCGTAGGTTGGGTCGAGCTCTTGCGAGACCCAACACTTCGCTCGCGCGGCGAGATGTTGGGTCTCGCGAAGAGCTCGACCCAACCTACGCTCCGCGCATGATCGTCACAACGCGAGCTGAAAGCGCTCGAAGCGGTGCAGCTCCTCCTCGATCCGCCGCTTGTGCGAGCGCGGCGCGAGCCGCCGCCGACCCAGGTCCATTTCTGCACCAGCAGCTTCTGCTGCTCGCGGTCGGTCTTGAGGTCGATGGCGGCGACGATCTCGTCGCCGACCAGCACGGGCAGCGCGAAGTAGCCGAACACGCGCTTCTCCTTCGGCACGTAGGCCTCGAAGCGGTGCTCGTAGTCGAAGAACAGCTGCAGCCGCTTGCGCTGGATGATGAGCGGGTCGAACGGCGACAGGATGTGGACCAGCTCTTCGGCGGGCTCGGAGCGCGGCATCGAGCGCCTCGGGCCGCGCCCAGTGCTCCAGCTTCCCGGCCCCTTCGAGCGCGACCGGCACCAGCTCCTTGCGGCGCACCCGCGCCTCGATCAGCCGCCGGATGGCCGGCTTGCGCGGGGCGTCGAGATAGCAGACCGAATCGAGGCTCACGACGCCCTGCGATCGCAGCGCCCGGTCGAGCAGATAGTCGAGGATCTCGCGTCTCCGACGCCGGCCTTCGGCCGCCGCTCCCAGCCGAAGTGCCGGTCCATCAGCTCGTAGGTCTTGAGCATGCCGGCCCGCTCGCTGATGGTCACGCACGCCGCGGTAGAAGGCGAGCTGCAGCGCCCGCTTCGACGGCTTGCGGCTCGCCCAGGCGTGGTCCTTCTCCACCAGCACGTCGTCGTCGATGTCGCGGATCGTGAGCGCGCCGTCCTTGCGGATGCGGCGCCAGCACCTTGCGCAGGTCCTGCTTGCTTCACCGCGCTGAACCAGCGTGCTGCGGCGCTGCCGGTCGCGCTTCATGGCGCCGACGAAGAACCGCAGGTCCCGGGTCGGCACGTAGGACAGCGCGTGCGTCCAGTATTCGAACACCGTCTTGTCGACGCTCTGCGCCTGGCGCAGATGCTCGCGCCGATAGTCCGGAATGCGCGTGTAGAGGATGTGGTGGTGGCAGCGCTCGATCACGTTGATGGTGTCGATCTGCACATAGCCCAGATGCTCGACCGCCGCGCGCGTCGCCTCCGGCCCGTCGCCGAACGGCGCGCGCGCATCGAGCCGCTGCGCGCGCAGCCAGATGCGTCTGGCTTGGGATTTGGTGAGCGCGTGGGGTTTGCTGGGCATGGCGGGACATTCGAGGGAGAGCGTAGCGGCTGTCCATGCGGCTCCAACCGGGAGCCGCATGTCTCCATTCCTCTTACGAAACGATTGCTTGCACCATTGACACGTGGCGCGGCCCAGGTCGTTGGATCAAGGCGGACTCGCGAGGCCATCTCGTTAGGCGCACAGCGCTTGAACATGCCGTACGACCTCCTGAACCGACCACTCGGGCGTGAGAATGCCGCTCACGATCGCGGTCGTGCCCGCCCCCTCGAACCACTCGATGCGAATCTCGTCCTTCGAACGAATCCGATGAACCCGCTGGTTGACCCGCGAGCACACCTCGAACACGCTTCTCGCAGCGTCGCCGCCGTCGTCGACCAGAATGACGAGATCGGCCTTCTGCGCGATATCGGCCACCGCCTTCTGGCGCGAATGGGAGTCGCTGCACATCGTCTTGGCGACCTTGATCGGCCTTCCGGTGTCCCGCACTCGCTCTATGACGTCCTTGAACGTCTCGGTGTTGCCGGTGACCTGCCCGACCAACGCGATCGGCCGGCCCTCTTCGTCCGGCAGCGAGTCGATATCCTCCTTGCGCTCGATCACGAAGCAACGACGGCCGTGCTGCTCGGCGATCTGTTGCGCGGTGCGGCAGTGATGGCCGCCCTTGGCGCCGACGATCGCGATGTCGAAGCCCTCGGCAGCGTGCCGCTCGACGACCCGGTCGAGCTTGGCGATGAACGGACACATGAGGTCGTCGACGAGCTCGACCCCGCGTGCGGCAAGGTCGGCCTTGGCGTCGTTCGGAAGGCCGTGAAACCCCAGCACGAGGCGTTCGCCCTTGCCCATCGCAGCCACATCGTGGGTGACCGAGACGTTGCTCAGCGCGGGATAGCGCGCCAGCAGCTCGGGCTCCTTGCGCGCGATGCGGCGAAGCGTATCGAAGTCGCTCTTGGAATTCTGGTGCGCAACCGTGAACGGCGCGTCGTTCAATGCGCGCTTGTTCATTTCGCGGTAGGCGCGATCGATGCCGATGCAGAATCCGAAACCTGCGGTCAGGATTTCCATGCCAGCCTTCCGACGGTCTGCGAGGGGCGAAACCTTACCAACCGCCGCTCCGGCCAACAAGCCGACGGCGGCGCGCCGCCCAACGAATGATTGCGTCCGCGTTGCGGGGATGATTGTGTGCCCGCCAATGTTGCCGTTCAAAGCGCGTGTCGGCGCGCCGCGGGTGAGGTGCTTATGACCTTTCGGACCTGCCGGGGAGCTTTGCTCTTGATCGCGCTCGCCGCCTCCTTTCCCGTCGTTCGAATGCGCCGCTGAGGACGCGGTGGCGGACTTCTACAAGGGCAGGCAGGTCGCGATCGTCGTGGGGACACCTCCCGGAAGCAGCCTCAGCCTCTATTCCCAGGCGCTCGCTCGCCATTTGGGGCGGCATCTGCCGGGCAATCCGTCCCTGGTCGTGCAGCATATGCCAGGCGCTGGCGGGCTCACGGCCGCCAACCACGCCTACAATGTCGCGCCGCGCGACGGGACCGCCTTGGTCGCCACCAACCGCACGGTGCTGATCGAGCCGCTGCTCGGCGGCAAGGGTGCCCAATTCGATGCGCTGAAATTCACCTGGCTCGGCAGCACGAACGTCGAATACACGGTCTGTGTTTCGTGGCACACCGCCCCGGTCAAGACACTGCAAGATGCCTTTGCGAAAGAGCTGGTCATCGGAAGCTACGGAGCAGCGGGCCCGTCCGCGGTCTTTGCCAAGGCTGCGAACAAGCTCGCCGGCACCAAGTTCACGGTCATCGGCGGTTATCAGGGCGGACCACAAGCACTGCTGGCCATGGAACGCGGCGAGGTCGAAGGGTTCTGCGCGATGTCCTGGTCCGAATTGAAGCGGCGCTACACCGAATGGCTGACCCACAAGAAGGTCAACATGCTGTTCCAGATGGCGCTCGAGCGCCATCCTGATCTGCTCGATGTTCCCTTGATCAGCGATCACGCGAAGACCCCTGAGGATCGACGCGTGTTCGAGTTGTTGTTCGCGCCGCATGAAATGGGTCGTCCGTTCTACGCACCGCCGGGAGTGCCGGCCGATCGCGCTCAATCCCTACGGGCGGCGTTCGAGAGCACCTTGAAGGATCCGCAGTTTCTCGCCGATGCGGAAAAAGCCGGCCTCGACATCCACTATGTGGGCGGAGATGCAATTCAAAGAATGCTCCAGCGCATGTACGGCGCGCCCCGCAGCGTCATCGAACGCGCCATGACGATCGCCGATTAGCGGCGCAGGTTGATCAGCTGCCACACGCGCGGCGGCGACAGCGGCAGCTCGCGCGGCTGCACGCCGAGCGAGCCGAGCGCCGCCGCCACCGCATTGGCGATCACGCCGCCGACCGGGATGATGCCGCCTTCGCCCGCGCCCTTGGCGCCGAGCGGATTGTTGGGCGAGGGCTTGCTCCTCGAGCGCCACCGCCCGGATGTTCGGAAAGTCGCTCGCGGTCGGCAGCAGGTAGTCGGCGAACGAGCCGGTCAGCAGCTGCCCGTCCTGCGTCGTAGACGAAATGCTCCAGGAACGCGCCGCCGAGACCCTGCACGATCGCGCCGACCGCCTGGCCGTGCAGGGTGAGCGGATTGATGATGCGGCCGACGTCCTCGACCGCCACGTAGTCGAGGAGCTCGACGTGGCCGGTCTTGGGATCGACCGCGACATGCGCGGCATGCGCGCCGTAGCTGTAGGTGCGCTTGTTGCTGGCATAGGCGGCTTCCGCCGAGATCCCCGCGAAACTGCCGAGCGGCAGCGATCGTCCGTCGCGGACCGAGCGCCATGCCGGCATCGATCTCGATCTCGCCCGCCGCGCAGCCCAGCCGCGCGGCCGCCGCGGCGCAAATCGCCGCGCGCAGCTTCGCCGCCGCCGCCACGATCGCGTAGCCGCCCATCACCACCGAGCGCGAGCTGTAGGAGCCGTAGCCTTCGGGCACGTGGTCGGTCGAGCCGTGGAACACGCCCTTGATGTCGTCCATCGGCATTTCGAGCGCGTCGGCGGCGATCTGCGCGAACACCGTCTCGAGCCCCTGGCCGATCGAGGAGGAGCCGACATAGACCGAGACCGTGCCGTCGGCTTCGAGCACGAGCCGCGCGCTCTCCTTCGGGCCGGACGCGCCGCCTTCGAGGTAGCAGCCGACGCGCGATGCCGTGATAGCGGCCGTCGATCAGCTTGCCCTGCAGCGCGGCCTTCTCGCTCCAGTCGAACTCCGCGAGGCAGCGCTCGAGCGTCATCCGATAGTCGCCGCTGTCGGTCTCGGTCTCGATGTTGAGCGGCTCGACCGTGGCGCAGCGGATACGGCATCTCGGCTTCGGCGATCAGATTGCGGCGCCGGAACTCGACGCGATCGATGCCAAGCTCGCCGCGCCGCGATGTCGAACAGCCGCTCGCGAAAGAAATCGGCCTCGTAGCGCCCGGGCCCGCGATAGGTCCCGGACGGCGTCTTGTTGGTCATCATCAGCGACGACGTCGATGCGGACATGCGGGATGCGATAGGGGCCGGTCAGCACCTGCGCGATGTTGCGCGCCGCGTCGCGCCGATTGGTGCGGATATAGGCGCCCTGGTCGGTCGATGGCGTGGCCGCGCAGCGCCAGGATCGTGCCGTCGCGCGTCGCAGGCGATCTCGAGCTCGCATTCGGCGTCGCGGGCATGATTGGTGGCGAGGAGATGCTCGCGGCGATCCTCGATCCATTTCACCGGCCGGCCGGTCAGGCGCGCCGCGAACGGGATCAGGAAATCCTCCGGATAGAATTCGCCGCGCGCGCCGAAGCCGCCGCCGACGTCGTTCTCGACCATGCGGATCGACGCTTTCGGGCAGGCCCATCTGCTTCGCCAGCATGCGCCGGTTGGGGAACGCGACCTTGGCGGCGCCGGACACGGTGAGCCGGCCGCGCGCCGCGTCCCATTCGGCCAGCAGCCCGCGCGGCTCCATCGGCACCGCGCCGTGGCGCTGCACCTTGAAGCGCTCGCGGCGGACATAGGCCGCGCGTCGCGAACGCGGCGTCGGCGTCGCCGCGCACGCCGGTGAGCGTGAGCGGCGAGATTGCTGCCGGCCGTCTCGAACAGCAGGACGTCGTTCGTCGCGGCGGCGGCGCGGTCCACGACCGCCGGCAGCGGCTCGATGTCGAGCGCGATCGCCTCGAGCGCGTCCTCGGCCGCCGCGGCGCTCTCCGCCAGCACGACCGCGACCGGCTCGCCGACATAGCGCACCTTGTCGTGCGCGATGCACCGGCTGCTCGAACGGCTTGAACGCCGGCGAGGATTCCTGCCGCAGCGGGATCGTCGGGATCACGGCGCCGATCTCGGCCGCGGTGATGACCGCGTGCACGCCGGGCCGCGCCAGCGCGGCGCTGGCGTCGATCGACGCGGATGCGGCCATGCGCGACCGAGCTGCGCAGGATCACGGCGTGCAGGAGATCGTCGCGCGCGAGATCGTCGACGAACTGGCCGCGGCCGCGCAGGAAGCGAAAATCCTCGATGCGCTCGACCGGGCTGCCGACGAAGGCGTTGGTCGTGCGCTTCGTGGTCCATATCGGCGCGGCGCTCATATGACGATCGTGGCCTGCTCGTTGAGCAGCGCCCGCGCGACGCTCATGGCCGCCGAGCGCCGAGGTCTTCGGATTGCTGCGCGACGGCTTGCCTTGCAGCTGGATGGCAAAGCGCCCGGCGGCGCCCTCGGCTTCGATCTCGTGCACGTTGCCGGGCGCGTCGGGATCGGCGACCAGCTCGACCTCGGTGGCGTCGAAGCCGAGCCCGGCGAGCGCCACCGCGGCCGCGACATTGGCGTTCTGCGGATAGAGCAGCGCCGCCTCGCCGGCGGTGCCCCGGTAGAGCACGGTGCGCTGCGTGAGCGTGCCGAGATCGACGACCTTCTCGGCCGGCGAGCCGCGCCAGGCGGCCGGCGGCTTGCGCGAGCGGTAGCGCACCGAGGTGAGGCCCGCGACCCGCATCGCGGCGATCGCGTCGATGCCGCCGATCGCGCCCGCCGGCAGCAGGATGCGGCTGTTGCCGTCCTGCGCCGCCGCCTTGAGCCGCGCCGAGCAGCGCCGGATCGGCGAGCGCGCCGACCGAGATCACCAGGCAATCGATGCCGCCGCGCAGCACCGGCTCGCCATGCTCGGCCACCGCCTGCTGGCCGGCGACCTCGGCCACGACCGCCGGGCGGCGCGCGAGCAGCTCATCGAGCGCTTCGACGATGTCGATGCCGCCGAGCGCCGCGCGCGCCTGCATCGGCGCGGCCGGGACGCGCCAGCGCGCCGACGATCCGCACGCCGTCTTCGGCCTTCGCAGCGCCGCGACCACGTCCTGCGCGATCCCGCCGCAGCCGATCAGCCCGACCGCGGTCATGCGCGATCCGATCGTCATGGCCGCGAGCTTGCCCCGGCCATCCACGTCTTGCTGCGATTGCAGAAGGAAAGACGTGGATGCCCGGCACAAGCGCCGGGCATGACGGCGAACGGTGCGCAATCATCATCGCGGATTGAGCCGCATGCCGGTGAACTTCCACTGCGACAGCTCCTCCATGGCGTAGCGCACGCCTTCGCGCCCGAAGCCGCTCGCGCCGACGCCGCCGAACGGATAGGTGTCGAGCCGGAAGCGGCTGGCGTCGTTGATCCAGAGCGAGCCGACCCGGAGCTTGCGCGACACCTTGAACGCGGTCTCGAGGCTCGCGGTGAAGCAGGCGCCCTGCAGGCCGAACTCGGACGAGTTGGCGAGCGCGAGCGCGGCGTCGACGTCGGCGACGCTCTGCACCACCACCACCGGGCCGAACGCTTCCTCGCGCATCAGCCGCGCCTCGGGCGGCGCCTCCGCCACGATCGCGGGCCCGAGGATGGCGCCGCGGCGCTCCGGCTTGAGCACCAGCCTGGCGCCCTTGGCGACCGCGTCGTCGACCATCTGCTCGACGCGGTCGGCGGCCGCGCTGCTCACCATCGGCCCGACGTCGATCGCGGCGTCCTCGGGGTCGCCGACCTTGAGCTTCTTGGCGGCGGCGACGAACAGCTCGAGGAAGCGATCGAACACCGGCCGCTCGACGATCACGCGTTGCGCCGAGATGCATTGCTGGCCGCTCGCCTCGAAGCCGGCGCCGGCGATGCGGGTCGCGGCGTCGGCGAGATCGGCGTCGGCGCAGACGATGTTGGCGGCGTTGGAGCCGAGCTCGCCGACGAATTTCTTCGCGCCGGCCGCGCGCGCGAGCTCGTTGCCGGCGGCGGTGCTGCCGGTGACGGTGACGGCGGCGACCAGCGGATGCGCGGCGAGCAGCTTCGCGGTCTCGCGCCCGCCCGGCACCACGTTGAACAGCCCGTCGGGGACGCCCGCCTTCTTCACCGCCTCCGCCATCAGCAGCGCCACCTCGGTGCCGGGCGGCGACGGCTTCACCACGACCGCGTTGCCGACCGCGAGCGCCGGCGCGACCTTCTGGATCAGCAGATTGGCCGGCCCGTTGAACGGCGTGACGGCGGCGACCACGCCGTAGGGAATGCGCGTGGTGAAGCCGAAGCGGCCGGCGCCCGGCCGCGGTCACGTCGAGCGGCAGCACCTCGCCCGTGAGATGCGGCACCTGCGCCGCGCAGGCGCGCATGAAGATGCCGACGCGCTTGGCCTCGAAGGTGGCGGCGCGCCGCGGCTTGCCGATGAAGCGGATGAGCGAGCGCACGATCTCGGCCTCGATCTTGTCGATGGCGTCGGCCGCCGCCAGGAGCCACTCCACGCGCTTGGCGGTGGTCGCGTCCTGATGCTTGAGGAACGCCGCGTGCGCGTGCTCGACCGCGGCGTCGACCACCTTGGCGTCGGATTCGATCATCTGCGAGGCGACGCTCTCGTCGATCGGGCAGATGAGCGGCGAGAACGCGGCCTCGAACGTCGGTGGGCGCCGCCGATCCACGGCATCAGCTGCGGTACGGTCATGGGCGTTCCTCCTCGATTCTTCTATGTCTCTACACCCGCTGCCCTTCGCTGAGCGGGATGTCGCGCAAGGTGCTCGGCGCGAACAGCTCCTCGATCTTGAGGCGGCGATCGGTCAGCCCGTGCTCGTGGGTGTACTGCAGCAGCGCCTCGATCGACGGCCGGTTCTGCTCGATGCCGTACGGGAACCAGTCCGCGCCCCAGGATCGCCTGCTCCTCCTCGAGCAACGGCTGCAGCCAGGCGAACGACGCCTTCGGCGAGCCCATGTCGGCCAGCAGATCATAGGCGTAGTCCTTGGCGCGGCAGAGCGCCTTGTAGAGCGAGAGCGCCACCCACGGATCGCGCTCGTAGATGTCGCGGCGGATCACCACCGTGTGCATGATCGGATAGATCCTGGTGCGCCGGTAATAGGCCTTCTCCTCCTCGGCGTAGTTCGGAAACAGCCGCCGCACCGTCGGCGCGCCGCGGCGGAACGAGAGCGGATTGTTGGCGGTCATCAGAAAGTCGATCTCGCCGCGCTCGAGCAGGTCGCCGAGCTCGCTGCCGGCCGGCGCCTGGGTGAGGCGGATGTCGGCCGGCAGCTTGCGGCCGAGGCGGTCGGTGCGGCCCTGCACCCATTCGATCGTCGCTCGGCTTGACGCCGTATTCGTGCTGCAGCAGCCCGCGCATGTAGACGGCGGCGGTCATGCTGTATTCGGGCACGCCGCCGCGCTTGCCCTTGAGGTCGCGCGGATGCGCGATGCCCTTGCTCGGTGTTGATGAAGAAATAGCCGTGGCGGAACACGCGCGACGGAAACACCGGGATGGCGATGAACGGCGCGTTGCCGCCGCTCACCAGCGTGGTGTAGTTCGACAGCGACATCTCGGAGACGTCGAACTCCTTGTATTGCAGCATCCGCCAGAAGATTTCGGCCGGCTGCATGGTCAGGTAGTTGAGCTCGATGCCCTCGGGGCGGATGATCCCGTCGCGCAGCGCCATGGTGCGGTCGTACGGACCGCAGGCAAACGTCAGACGCAGATTGGTCACGGCTTTCCTTTCGTTGGAGCGTGCACGCTGTCGCCACGATGCCGCGCTGTAGCAAGCCGTGCGTCGTAGGTTGGGTCGAGTTCTTACGAGACCAACTCCGCACGCTGCCGACGCGTTGGGTCTCGCGAAGGCTCGACCCAACCTACGCGTGCGGCGGCACCAGCTCGGCGTACCAGTCGTGGATCTGCTGGCCGGTCCAGTGCACCACGCCGTCGTGCTTGTTGATGTAGTCGTAGAGCTGCTTCGAAATACTTGATGCGGTGCGCGGCGCCGGTCACGTACGGATGCACGCCGATCGCCAGCACGCGCGCCGACTCGGCCGACTCCTCGTACAGCCGGTCGAACGCGTCGGCGGTGCGCTTGAGCAGCACGTCGGACTCGTGGTGGTGCGACACCATCAGCGTGATGTCGTTGATCTCGGCGCTGTAGGGCACCGAGAGGATCGGGCCGTTGCGCGGTCTTCACCCAGAACGGCTGGTCGTCGAGCACCCAGTCGCCGAACCAGCTGAAGCCGCATTCGGTGGCGTAGTCCAACGTGTCGTGGGTCTGGCCGCGGCCCGGTCCGAGCCAGCCGGTCGGCGTCTTGCCGGTGAACGCCCGGATGATGTCGATCGACTGCCGCATCACCGCGCGCTGGTCCTCGATCTGCTGGATCGGCATCTGCACGTAGCTGTGCGCCATGAACTCCCAGTTGGCGTCGCGCGCGGCCGTCGGCGACTTCCGGATAGGTCTCGCACACCTTGGCGTTGATCGACATGGTCGGCGTGACCTGCGCCTTTTCGAGCGCGCGCATCGAGCCGCCAGAACCCGACCCGCATGCCGTACTCGTACCAGGTCCAGTTCGGCATGTCGGGGATCGGCGTCTGTCCCATCGGCGGCTGCGACAGCTGCCGCGCCATCGGCCGGGTGATCTCCCATTCCTCGATGTTGACCACCGTCCAGACGATCATGCGGCCGTTGCCGGGCAGCCGCAGCGGCGGGCGGGTGAAAGGCGACGAGTAGTCGAAGCGTTCGCGTGGAAGGGGCATCGCTGTTGTCCTCCGCGTGGCCGATGCGTCGAGCTCGCGTCACTCACGGCTGCACGCCGGCGCGCCGCGCTGGCAGGTCGATGTCGAAATGACATAGCTTCGGCCGCCGGCACAAGCAGCGAGCGGAGCCTAGCGGATGTCGAATGCCTTGCGTCGCTTCTCGATTGCCGTCCTCGCGGTCTTCGCCCTGACCGCGCCGGCCGCGGCGCAAAGCTATCCCGATCGCGTGGTGCGCATCGTCAATCCGTATCCGCCCGGCGGCTCGGTCGACATCACCGCGCGCATCCTGGCGCAGAAGCTCAGCGACAATACCGGGCAGCAGTTCATCGTCGAGAACCGCACCGGCGCCGGCGGCAATACCGGCGCCGATTCGGTCGCCAAGTCGGAGCCCGGACGGCTACACGCTGCTGTTCAGCGCGCCCGGCCCGCTGGTCGTCAACCAGACGCTCTACACCAAGGGCCTGCCGTTCGACCCGACCAAGGATTTCGCGCCGATCGCGATCTTCGCGCTACACGCCGATCGTGCTGATGGTGAATCCGAGCGTGCCGGCCAAGCAATGTCCAGGAGCTGATCGCGTTCGCGAAGGGCAATCCCGGCAAGGTCAATTTCGGCTCCGCCGGCATCGGCTCGACGCCGCATCTCTCCGGCGAGCTGTTCAAGAGCATGACCAAGACCGAGATCACCCACGTGCCCTATCGCGGCACCGGGCCGGCCATGAACGATCTCATCGGCGGCCACATCCAGATGTTCTTCGACCTGCTGCCGGGGAGCCTGCCGCAGATCAGCACCGGCAAGGTGCGCGCGCTCGCCAATGCCGGCGCCAAACGTCCGGCCGCGCTGCCCGACCTGCCGACCGTCGCCGAGCAGGGTCTTGCCGGGTTCGACTCCTCGTCCTGGGTCGCGCTGGTGGCGCCGGCGAAGACCCCGGCGCCGGTGCTCGCCAAGCTGCGCGCCGAGGTCGCCAAGGCGCTGACGTCGCCCGACATCGTCGCGCGCATTCGCGAGCTCGGCTCCGAGCCGGGCACCGCCACCGAGAAGGACGTGCGCGCCTTCATGGATGCCGAGACCAAGAAGTGGGCCGAGGTGATCCGCATCTCCGGCGCCAAGGCGGATTGAAGTCTCTCACTGCGTGCGTTGATGCCGGCGCTGGCGATCACCTCGCGCCACTTCTTCACGTCGTCGCGGATGCGCGCGGCGAGCGCCTCCGGCGAGCCGGGCTCGGTTTCGACGCCCTGCTTGGCGAGCGCGTCCTTGACGTCGGGATCGTTGAGCACGAGCGGTGACCTCGCGGTTGAGCCGCGCGACGATGGCGGGCGGCGTCGCGGCCGGCATCGACGATCGCCTGCCAGAGCGACGACTCGTAGCCGGGCAGGCCGGACTCGGCGATGGTCGGAACGTCCGGCAGCGTCGCGTTGCGCACCGCGCCGGTCACCGCGAGCGCGCGCAGCTTGCCGGCGCGGACATGCGCGAGCGTCGGCGGGATGGTGCCGAACTGCATCTCGACCCGGCCCTCGAGCAGGTCGAGCGTGGACTGCGCGGTGCCGCGATAGGGCACGTGGGTGAGCTCGATGTTCGCCATCTTCTCGAACAGCGCGCCCGACAGGTGCGCCAGCGTCGCCGGACCGGCGGACGCGTAGTTCAGGCGCGCGGCTTGGCCTTGGCGAGCGCGATCAGCTCCGGCACGGTCTTGGCCGGCCACGCCCGGATAGAGCGCGAGCAGGAACGGCGAGCTCCCGAGCATCGACACCGGCGCGAAGTCCTTGACCGGATCGTAGGAGAGACTGGTGAGGCTCGCGGCCACCGCATGCGTGCTGGTGTTGGCAAGCCCGACCGTGTAGCCGTCGGGCTCGGCGCGCGCGACCTGCTCGGTGCCGATGCTGCCGCCGGCGCCGACGCGGTTCTCGACCACGAGCTGCTGGCCGAGCCGCTCGCCGAGCTTCTGCCCGACCAGGCGGGCGACCGTGTCCGAGCTGCTGCCCGCGCGTGAACGGCACGATGAAGCGGATCGGCCGCTCCGGCCAGCGCGCATCGCTCGCCGGTCTGCGCGTGCGCGGCGCCGGCCGCCAGCAGCCAACGCCAATGCCAACCGAATCGTCGCGATGCCTCCCGAGCAATCCGCGGCAATCGCATCATCGCAGCCGTGCTCCTGCTCATGCGATCTGCTCGGCCTCGCGCAGGCTCTCGATCAGCGACGACCGCAGCAGGAAGGCGCGCGCGAGCTTCGGGTCTTCGGCGGTGCGGCGCAGCTCGTCGTGGTTCTTCCGGCGCACCGCCGGGTCCTTCTCGGCCAGCAGCCGCTTGTTGCGGATGGTCTGCGCCTGCGTGTGCTGCACGGCGACGTGCCGGCGCTGGCGCTCGTAGCGGTCGAGCACGTCGTCGTCGGCTTCCCCGCGCAGGATCGCCGACCAGCTTGTCGGCGAGGTTGAACGCGTCGTGGATGCCGCTGTTCATCCCCATGGCGCCGATCGGGCTGTTCACATGCGCGGCGTCGCCGGCGAGGATGGCGCGGCCGCCGCGGAACTTCTTCGCCACCCGCTGATGCACGGTGTAGAGGTTGCTGCCGACGATGTCGAAGTCGCGCCCGGTCGGCAGGAAGCGCTGCAGCCGCGCCTGCAGCGCCTCCGGACGCGTGAGCGCGGCTTCATCCTCGCTCCGGCGCGGTCGGGAAATGCACGCGCCAGCGGTCGGGCGGCCCCTTCCAGTGGAACAGGTTCGACCATTCGTCCGGGTCGGAGATGTAGTTGCGCTCGGTATAGCCGTGCTGGCGGAAGTCGTAGGCGACCTCGATGTTCAGCGTGCGGTCGGCATAGGTGAAGCCCTCGAACTCGATGTCGAGCTCCTTGCGGACGATGCTGCGCGCGCCTTCGCCGCTGACCAGGTAGGCGCCGCGGATCGCCTCGGTCTCGCCCGCCGGGTTGGTCACCCGCGCGATCACGCCGTCGGCGTCCTGCGTGAACGACGTGAAGGTGGTCGAGAGCCGAAGCTCGATATCGGGATGCGCCTTGGCGAGCTTGAGCGCCTCCTCGACGATCTTGATGCGCTCGCATTGCAGCACGTAGGGAAAGCGCGTGTCGTCCTTGAGATGGCGCGTGATCGAACTCGGCGATCAGCTTGTTCTCGCTGGCGGTCCCAGTAGTGGAACAGCGGCGCGATGATGCCGCGCGGCTCGAGCTTGTCGTAGAGGCCGATGCGGTCGAGCAGCTCGAGCGTCGCCGGATGGTTGGTTCCGGCGCGCGGCACCTGCTCGAGGAAATTGTCGTCGCCGAGCGCCTCGATCAGGCAGACCCGCACGCCCTGCTGCGCCAGCGCCAGCGACAGGCAGAGCCCGACCGGCCCGGCGCCGATGACGATCACGCGGTTGGAGTCTTGGCGCATGTTGAATCGCTGCACGTGCCGCGAACTCGGTGCGCTCCCTCTCCCCATGCGGAGAGGGTCGGGTTGAGCGGGTCGAGCCATCGAAGCCTGACCCCTCGCCCCACCCTCTCCCATGGCAGCGGGAGCAGACCGAGCCTGACGCGAGCCTACGCGTCAGCGCATCGCGCCGTCAATTCTTCGCCACCACGTCCTTCACGGCGCCGATCCAGCCGGTATGCGTGAGATCGAACACGATGCCGAGCGGGTCCTTGTATTTGGCCTCGTAGTACGAGTGCGCGTTGGCGGGCTGGCCGGGGGCGGCGGGCGCCGGCCGGCCGTCGAGATAGGTGCCGCCGGCCTCCACCACCTTCTTCTCGGCCTCGTCGAGATCGTCGACCCACATGCCGAAGTGGTAGATGCCGACCTTCTCGTTCCCCTCCTGCTTGAGCAGCGCGACGTTGATGGTGCCGTCGGACACGTAGAGCCCGCGCCGGGCGCGGCCCGCGACCTTCATGTCGAAGGCTTCCTCGAAGAACTTGGCGGCCTTTTCCGGATCGGGAACGATGAGCGCGATGTGGCGAAGCTTGGCCATGGCGTCTTCCTGGTTGTTGGAAACGGAGAGCGCGAAGCATAGCCAGGATGGCCATGGGGCCACAAGCTCGGCCGTGGGTGCGATCCGGTGCTATATGGTCGCCAAGGGCGGTGCCGCCCGGAAATCTTGGGGCCTACTCGGATGTACAAGGATCTGCGCGAGTTCATCGCGCTTGTCGACAAGCTCAACGCGCTGCGGCGGGTCGACGGGCGCCGATCCGCTGTTCGAGATCGGCGGCATCACCGAGGTCGCCGCCGGCATGCCGGACGGCCCGGCGCTGCTGTTCGACGACATCAAAGGCTTTCCGCGCGGCTTCCGCATCTTCACCAACGCGGTGACCAACCCGCAGCGGGCGGCGCTGGCGCTCGGCCTCGATCCGGCGCTGCGGCCGCTCGACGCGCTCAAGGCCTGGATGGAGAAGCGCAAGACGCTCGTGCCGCAGCAGCCCGTGACCGTCCAGAACGCCGCCTTCCTCGAGAACACCATGGCGGGCGCCGACGTCGACCTCGCCAAGCTGCCGGCGCCGATCTGGCACCGCCACGACGGCGGTCCCTTCATCGGCTCGGGCTCGATCGTCATCATGCGCGATCCGGACGGCGGCTGGATCAACGCCTCGATCTATCGCGTCCAGGTGCACGGCAGGAACAAGGTCACCGTGCAGTTCGACCATGGCGGCCGGCACGGCGCCATCATCGCCAAGAAGTATTGGGACCAGGGCAAGACCTGCCCGGTCGCGGTGGTCAACGGCGAGGATCCGGCGCTGTTCATCGCCGGCTTCGAGTATCTGCCGGCCGGGCAATCGGAATACGAGTTCGCCGGCGCCATCAAGGGCGCGCCGATCGAGATCGTTTCCGGGCCGCAGACCGGCCTGCCGATCCCGGCGCATGCCGAGATCGTGTTCGAGGGCGAGCTCCTGCCGATGAGCGAAACCACGCTGCCGGAAGGTCCGTTCGGCGAGTTCACCGGCTATTACGCCGCCGAGGCCCGCCCCGGCCCGGTCATGGAGGTGACCGGCGCTCTATCATCGCGACGATCCGATCCTGCTCGGCTCGCCGCCGATGAAGCCGCCGCGCTTTCATTTCGGGCTGCCGTTCCGCGCCGCCACCATCTGGGGCAACCTCGATGCGGCCGGCGTCACCGACGTGGTCGGCGCCTGGCAGCACGTCTCGCAGCTGATGACCGTGGTGGCGCTCAAGCAGCGCTACGACGGCCACGCCAAGCGCGCCGCGCTGGTCGCGGCCGCGCACAGCTACATGGCGCGGGTGGTGGTGGTGGTGGACGAGGACGTCGATCCGTCCAACCTGCACGACGTGATGTGGGCGGTGGCGACCCGCTGCGAGCCGTCCGAGCAGATCGACATCGTGCGCAACGCCTGGAGCTCGGCGCTCGATCCGCGCATTCCCGCCGCCGACAAGGCGCGCGGCATCACCTCGCACTCCAAGGTGATCATCGAGGCCTGCCGGCCGTTCCCCTGGATCGACAAGTTCCCGCCGACCTCGGCGCTATCGCTCGCCGAGGCGCGCGCGATCGAGGAGAAGTGGGGGAGCGTGTTGAAGGGGTAACCGCTCACGCCACCGCGTTGGCCGAGTTCAGGCTGTCGATCAGCGAGCTGCGGTAGAGGAACTTCTTGTGCAGCGCCACGTCCTCCGACGTGCGCCGCAGCTCGTCGAGGTGCTGGCGGCGCATCGCCGGGTCCTTCTCCTCCAGCGACTTCTTGTTCTGGATGGTCTGCGCCTGGACGAAGTCGGTCTGCGCCTTGCGCCGCTGCCGGGTGTAGCGGTCGAGCACGCTCGCGTCGGCGCGGCCGAACCAGACGTCGGCGAGCTTCTCGGCGAGATTGATCGCGTCATGGATGCCGCCGTTCATGCCCATGCCGCCGATCGGATTGTTGACATGGGCGCTGTCGCCGGCGAGCAGCACGCGGCCCTTGTTGAAGGTCTCGGCCACGCGCTGATGCACCGCATAGAGCGCGTGATAGGGGATGTCGTAGTCGCCGCTCTTGGGATGGATGCCCTGCAGGCGGCGCTGCACGCGCCTCCGGGCTCATCGCCGCTTCGTCGGACTCGTCGGCCGGCACCGGGAAGCACGCCGCGCCAGATGCCGGGCGGGCCGTAGCCCTTGACCTTGAACAGGTTGAGCCATTCGTCGGGATCGAAGAAATAGTTGCGGGTGCAGAAGCTCTTGTTGGCCGCCAGCAGGTCGAAGGTGGTGCCGATCTTGATGAAGCGCTCCGGATAGGTGAAGCCCTCGAACTCGATCTCCGCCAGCCGGCGCACCGTGCTGCTCGCGCCGTCGGTGCCGATGACGTATCGGCCGCGAAGCGTCTCGGTCTCGCCGGCCTCGTTGGCTGACGGTCACGTCGACATGGTCGGCATGCTGCTCGAGCCCGGTCACCTTGGTCGAGAAGCGCACCTCGCCGAGGCCGCTCGCCTGATGTGCGGCAGCGCCGCGTGCACGAGCTTGTACTGCTCCCATTGCAGCACGAACGGATAGGGGACCTCGCCTTTGAGCAGGCTGATGTCGAACACCGCGAACAGCTCGCCGGTTGCGCGGTCGCGGAAATGGAACAGCGGCGCCGACATGCCGCCGGACGGCTCCTCGGAGAACGCCTCCTTCTCGAGGCCGAGCTCGACCAGCATCTCGACGGTCGGCGGATGCACGGTGGCGGCGCGCTGATCCTCGGCGGCGTCCGGCAGCGGCTCGAGCAGCGTGACCGGAATGCCTTCGCGACCAGCGCGAGCGTCATCACGGCGCCGACCGGTCCGGCCCCGACCACGATCACGCGATTGTCGTGCTGCATGCTCCATGCGCGCTCACTTATCACCTAGACCCGCGAAATCTCGAACATCGACGGATGGAACAGCTCCTCGACCGTGACCTTGCGGTCGACCAGGCCCTGCTCGAAGACGTACTGCGTGAGCGCCTCGATCTCGCGCATGTTCTCGTGGATGCCGTAGGCCCAGAAGTCCTTGCCCATCAGCGCCATGGTCTCCTGCGTCTCCGCAATGAGCCAGGGCAGCGTCACCATCAGGGCGTTGACGTCGAGCAGGTCGACCATGGCGAGCGCCTTGGCCTCGCAGAACGCCTTGTAGACGCTGGTCGGCAGCCACGGATATTGCGCCACCAGCTCCTTGCGGATGCCGACCAGATGCATGAGCGGGAACATGCGGGTCTTCTTGTAATAGGCCTGCTCGGCCGCGCGCGTATCGGGAAACAGCCGCGCGATGTGCGGCTCGCCGCGCAGGAACGATGACGGCCCGCGCGCCGTGAACAGCGCGTCGAGCTCGCCGTCGCGCAGCATGCCGACCAAGGTCTGCTCCTTGCCGATCGGCTGGAGGTCGAGGCCCGGGATCGGCTTGAGCGGGGTGCGCTCGTCGCGTCCCGGCTCCTCCTGGCCGCCGCTGCGCCAATGGATGTCGGTCGGCAGCACGCCGTATTCGTGCTGCATCATGCCGCGCATCCAGACCACCGCGGTGATCTGGTACTCGGGCAGCCCGACGCGCTTGCCCTTGAGGTCGGCCGGCGCGCGGATGCCGGCATCGGTGCGCACATAGATGCCGGAGTGCCGGAACAGCCGCGACACGAAGGCCGGAATGCCGACATAGGCCGACGTGCCGGCCGCGACGGTGCGGATATAGCTCGAGAACGACAGCTCCGAGACGTCGAATTCCTGGTAGCGGAAGGCGCGAAAGAAGATCTCCTCCGGATAGAGCGGCAGATAGGTGGTGGCGCAGCCCTCGACCTGCACGCGGCCGTCCCGGATGGCGCGGGTGCGGTCGTAGTTGCCGCACGCAATCGTTATCGGCACCTCGACCATGGGGTCTCCTTGTCATTACGCTGTCGAAGGGAGCGAGCGGGGCAGGCTTGGCCGTGTTTCGCAGAAACGTACTTGCTTCCATTTCGGCTGGGAAGCCGATTATGGCCGAGCTGCGATGCCGCACGTGCGCTTGTTGTCTCAGGCTTTGCGGGATATTTTTGAGCCCGACGCGCGGTGCGACCGGCGTTGCGATGCCGGCACAAGGAGAACAAGCCATGATGTCGACAGTGGTCGGCGGCGCCATGCTGCCCCATGCGCCGCAGTTCTTCACCATGCCGGACACCGAGGACAAGGACCTGGTCGCGCACGTGCGGGAGGTGGCGGCCGACATCGGCAAGAAGCTGCGCGCGCTCAAGCCCGACCTCTGGATCATCTTCTCGAACGATCACGCCGAGCAGTTCTTCCACACCACCGCGCCGCCCTTCACGGTGCATGTCGGCGGCGAGGCGACCGGCGACTTCGCCGGCCGCAAGTTCCACTGGAAGATCCCGAGCGAGATCGGCTTCGAGATCGTGCGCCAGCTCTACCGGCAGAACTTCGACCCGGCCTTCACCTCGACCGCCAAGATCGACTACGCGATCGGCATTCCGCTGACCCATCTCGGCCACACCGATCCGGTGCTGCCGATCTACGTCAACGCCTATCTGCCGCCGCAGCCCACCATGGAGCGCTGCTACCAGTTCGGCCAGGCGGTGGCGCGCACGGTCACGGCGCTCGGGCTCAAGACCGTGATCCTGTCGAGCGGCGGCATGTCGCATTTTCCCGGGCACCGACCGCTATTCCAATCCGGAGCTGGCCTGGGACAACCGCGTGCTCGAGAAGCTCAAGGCCGGCAATCTGAAATCGCTGATCGGCTACGACGAGACCGAGCTCGACGAGACCGGCAATATCGAGCTGCGCTGCTGGGCCTGCGCGGCCGGCGCGCTGGGCGAGCGCAAGCCCGACGTGGTGTCGATGGACCCGAGCTGGCATCACAACTACGCCTCGCTCGCCTGGACCAGCGGGCAGAGCGAGCGAGCAGCACGCCGCGCATTATCCGTCGATCAAGCCCGAGCTGGTCGAGCTGACCTCGGCGCTGCACGGTCTTGCCCACGACGCCGACATGCGCGCCGCACTACATGGCGGACGCGCGGCGCCTACGCGGACAAGTTCCAGCTGCCGCCCGACCAGCGCGAGGCGCTGATCAAGCTCGACATGCCGTCGATCGTGAAGATGGGCGCGCATCCGCTGGTGCCGTTCCTGGCGCAGCTGCAGATCCAGCGGCTGCGTCCCGCGCGCTGACGCGGCTGCGGTTTGGCTCATAAAGTCTGCATAGACCCGCCGGGATCGGCCTCCTGGCCGGTCGATTCTTGATTCGCCTCGCGTGCGAGACTAAGGTTGCCCGCGTTGCGAAGAACCCGCGAACATGCGGAGCATACTCATGAAAAAGCTGGTGTTGGAGACGACGGCGCCGTTCCAGGGGCTGCCGGAGCTGGTCGCCTACGACGAGGGCCTGTTCGAGCAGGAAGGGCTCGACGGTCGAATGGGCCGACCGCGAGCAGGGCGTCGAGAAGAAGGTCGAGACCGACGTCACCAGCCCGAAGGGCGTCAATCCGTTCGCCAGCCACGGCAAGCTGTTCGAGCAGGGCAAGGCCGACATGTACAACGCCTGCGAATGGGGCAACTACTGCCGCGTGCAGGACACCAGCACCGGCAGCCGCCAGCTCGGCCGCCGCGCCATCGTGACCTATTCCGCCCTGGTGGTGGCGCCGAATTCGCCGGTCTACACGCCGCAGCAGCTCGCCGGCCGCACCATCGGCGTGCCGTTCTATTTCGGCACCCACTACATCGCGCTGCACATGCTGGAAGGCTTCCTGCCGCGCGACCAGATCAAGCTCTGCCGCGCGCCCAACGGCTCGCGCTATCGGCTCGACGCGCTGCTGAAGGGCGAGGTCGAGGCCACCACCTTGACCGAGCCGCACGTCACGCTGGCCGAGAAGAAGGGCTGCCGCATCATCTGCTCGGCCTTCTTCCACGGCACCGAGGTCGCGTCCGACCGGGTCGACGCCGAGACCTACGCGGCCTTCAACCGCGCGGTGCGCGAGGCGGTGCGGCGCATCAACGCCGACAAGCGCGCCTATCTGCACTATTTCATCGACTATCACGGCAAGAAGGATCCCGGAGGTCGCGGCGCTCAAGGTCGAGGACCTGCGCGAGAGCCGGCTGGTGGTCTGCGATCCGGCGCCGATCCCGCTCGACGAGATGCAGCGCACCTACGACTGGCTCAAGAGCTGGGGCATGCTGGAGGAGACCGCCTCGCCGCTCGCAGCTCGTCAACATGGACGTGCAGCGCTACGCCCACCAGGCGGCGGAGTAGAGCTCGGCATGCGCAACGGCCACGCGGACGACATCGCCAAGCTGATCGAGCCGGGGCGGGTGCACCGGCGCGTCTACACCGATCCCGACCTGTTCGAATTGGAGATGGAGCGCATCTTCGGCCGCGCCTGGCTGTTCGTCGGCCATGCCAGCCAGGTGCCGCAGCCGGGCGACTACATCACCACCGAGCTCGGCCGCCAGCCGGTGATCATGACCCGCCATCGCGACGGCAGCGTGCACGTGCTGCTCAACCGCTGCACCCACCGCGGCGCCAAGGTGGTGAACGAGCGCAAGGGCCATTCGCCGCGCCTGACCTGCTGCTATCACGGCTGGAGCTTCGACACCGACGGCCGCTTGATGACCGTGCCGGTGCCGGAAGGCTGCGCCGCCGATTTCGACAAGGAGGCGTTCGGCCTCGCGCGCGCGCCGCGCGTCGGCGAGTATCGCGGCTTCGTGTTCGCGAGCCTCGCCGCCAAGGGCCCGAGCTTCGAGGACCATATCGGCCCGATGAAGGGCAACATCGACGACCTGGTCGACCGCGCGCCCGACGGCACGCTCGCGCTCGACGCCGGCATGCACCGCTACGTCTACAACGGCAACTGGAAGCTCCAGGTCGAGAACGTGCTCAACTCCTATCACGTGCCGTTCGGCCATGCCTCGACGGTCAACAAGCAGGGCGTGCAGTTCGCGCGCCGCGAGGGCGACCAGAAGGGCGCCACCGTCGTGGAGGCGGAAAAGAAGCAGACCGCCGCGTCCTGGAAGGACCGCAAGAGCTACATCGCCGGCAACGGCCACGGCTGGACCAGCAACACCACGCTCGACGACGGCAAGCGCTCGAGCCCGGCCTTCGACGCCTACAAGCAGCGTGCTGGCCGAGAAGGTCGGCGCCGAGCGGGCGAACCAGATCCTCACGCCGCGGCTGCACAATTCGCTGATCTACCCCAACATGTCGATCATGGGGCTCAACATCCACGTGCGGGTGATCAAGCCGATCGCGGTCGACCGCACCGAGGTGACGATCTATCCGATCCGTCTCGTCGGCGCGCCCGACGCGATGAATTTCGGCAATATCCGCCTGCTCAACGTCACCCACTCGGCGGCCTCGTTCGTGCAGACCGACGATCTCGAATCGTTCGTGCGCGCGCAGAAGGGCTTGCGCAGCCTCGGCACCGACTGGGTCGATATCTCGCGCGGGCTCGGCGACGAGGAGCCCGACCGCGAGCTCAACGCCACCCGCGCGCTCGCCACCCACGAGATGGTGGTGCGCGCGCAATACAAGGCCTGGACCGGCTATATGCGCGAGGCGGCGTGATGGCGGCGCCGGCGGCGCGGCGCTTCCGGGATCGACCGCGCGCCGTTCGAGCAATTCCTCATCCACGAGGCGCGGCTGCTCGACGAGCGGCGCTTCCGCGACTGGATGGAGCTGTTCACCGAGGACGGCACCTACTGGGTGCCGGCGGTGCCCGACCAGGAGAGCCCGTTCGACCAGGCTTCGCTGTTCTACGACGACCGCGACCTGATGCGGACGCGCGTCGAGCGCCTCGAGCATCCGCGCATCCACGTGCAGACGCCGCCGTCGCGCACCGCGCATCTGATCGGCAATACGCGTGATCGAGCAGGCGGACGAAGCCAAGGGCGAATATGTCGTCGGCTCGACCGTGATCATGGTCGAGTATCGCGACGATCAGCAGCGCGTGTTCGCCGGCCGCCAGCACCACCGGCTGCGGCGCGACGGCGCAGGCTTCCGCATCGTCCAGAAGCGCGTCGACCTGATCAACTGCGATTCCGCCTTCGAGGCGATGGCGGTGCCGATTTAAGAGGTAGCGAATAGCGAGTGGCGAATAGCGAATAGGGCAGGCGATAAGAGGCCCGACTCGCTACTCGCTACTCGCCATTCGCTACTCCTTGTGCGTCGCGGCGAGCGATTTCGCGAGCGGCGCCCAGCGCGCGGTCTCGGCCTCGACGAACCGGGTGAACTCTTCCGGCGACATCAATTTGGTCTCGATGGCGTCGAGCGCGAGCCGCTTCTGCACCTCGGGCAGCTGCAGCGCCTTGAGCGTCTCGCGGCTGATCGCCTGCACGATGTCGTTCGGCAGCCGCGCCGGCCCCGACAGCGCGAACCAGGTCGCCGACACGATGTCCGGGCCCACCTCCCGGAAGGTCGGGATGTCCGGGAAGTTCGGGATGCGTTTTTCGCTGGAGACCGCGAGCGCGCGCACCTTGCCGACGCGGATCAGCTCGGCCGCGGTCGAGAACGTCACGGTGCCGAGCTTGACGTGGCCTGCCACCAGGTCGCTGAGCGCCGGCCCCGCGCCTTTGTACGGGATGTGGCTGAGCTTGTAGCCCTCGCGCCGCGCCAGCTCCTCCCCGACCAGGAAGCCGTTCGATCCGGTTCCCGGCGAGATGTAGCTCAGCGGCTCCTTGCTGGCGCGGGCGAGCGCGACGAACTCCTTGTAGGTGGTCGCCGCGAGCGAGGGATGCACCACCATGACCACCGGCGGGCCACCGAGATAGGCGATGTGCGTGAAGTCGCGCAGGCCGTCGTAGCCCACATTGGCGTGGAACGCGGGCGAGACCACGTTGGCCGCGATGCTGGAAACCACCAGCGTGTATCCGTCGGGCTCGGCCGCCGCGCCCGCGGCGGCACCGACGATGCCGCCGGCGCCGCCGCGGTTCTCGACGTAGAACTGCTGGCGGAACGCGGTCGAGAGCTGCTCGGCGATCAGCCGGCCGAGCGTGTCGGCGGCGCCGCCCGCCGCGAACGGCGCGATGATCTTCACCGCGCGGTTCGGCCAGGTCTGTGTTTGTGCCTGTGTCTGCGCCTGGGCGTCGGCGCCGGCCAGGCACAGGAGCGCCGCCGCGACGAATGCTGGACGAAGCCTGGACATGCGTGTCACCTATCGAACGACAATATCCGGCTCACTCTATCGCAACTCGGCGGTGCGGTCATGCCGCCTGCGCGCACCCGCCTGCGCGCGGGGCGACTGACAACATCGCGTCCGATCCATTAAGCTCCGATCGCGCCACCGCATTTTTCACCAGGAGACGACATGCGTACCAAGCCCTGCCTGACGACCGAAGACGCCCACACGATGATGGCGGCCTGCAAGGCCGAGGCGGAGAAGAACAAGTGGAAGGTGTCGATCGCGATCGTCGACGACGCCGGAGTTCCGTACCTGCTGGAGCGGCTGGAGGGCGCCGGCCCGACCTCGCCCGAAGTGGCGCTCGGCAAGGCCCGCACCGCCGCGCTCACCAAGCAGCCGACCAAGCTCTGGGAGGAGCGCGTCAAGGAGCGGCCGGCCTTCATCAACTATCCGGCCGGGCTCACGATCTGGGGCGGCGTGCCGATCATCTACCAGAACGAATGCGTCGGCGCGATCGGCGTCTCCGGCGTGCAATCCCAGGACGACGAGAAGATCGCCTATGCCGGCGTGGCGGCGCTGAAATAGCGCGAACCCGCGTCCGCTCAGCCGCGCAGCAACGGCGTCTTGCGCAGGTTCTGACCGGCCGTATTGATGTCGCGCTCGATCGCGCGCTGCGCCGCCCGCGCGTCGCGACGGCGCAGCGCGCGCACCAGCTCGGCATGGTGGCGGCCGTCCCAGTGCGCGTCCGGCGAGCTTTGCGCCAGATGCATGAACGGGCCGGCGCGCAGCCACAGCGTCTCGATCATCGGCATCAGCACCCAGGAGCGGGCGATCGCATAGATGGCGAAATGGAAGCGCTGGTTCAGCGCCAGGATCTGCGCGCTGTTGCCGGCGTCGAGCGCGCGCATCAGGCTGGCGTGGAGCTTCTCGATCTCGCGGTATTGCGCCTGCGTCATGTTGCGGCAGGCTTGCGCGGTCGCCATGCCCTCGAGCTCGCGCCGCACGGCGAGCAGCTCGCGCAGGCGCTCGCGCGTCATGCGCGGCACCCGCACCGCGCGGTTGGGCAGCATCTCGAAGCCGCCCTCGGCGATCAGATGCCGCAGCGCCGCCCGCACCGGCATCGGGCTCACGCCCAGCTCCGCCGCCAGGTTTCGCAACGTGATGCTCTCGCCCGGCAGGAAGCGCCCGACCATCAGCCAGCGGCGCAGCTCGCCATAGACCCGGTCCTGCACGCTGCCCTTGGGACGCTGCGGCGCGGAGCCGTTCCGCTTGCGCTTGGCCAGCGCACGTGCGAGCTGCTGCGTGCCGTTTCGACGAATGCGTCCATCGGCGACTGATCCGGTCGACTTCCGCGAACGTCGGGCATACAGCCGGCGCGTGCGGTTGACAACACTCCGCGCCGTGCCTCACACTCGATTTTCTTGTGATCACAAGCTGTGATCACGCGAGCAGGCCCGCCGAGTGGTGATTTGAGCACGGTCAGTTCGACGATCCGGTCGGTCGAGACCCTGGTGGTGGCGCTGCCGACGCGCCGCGAGCACAAGTGGACCGGGCTGACCGAGAGCATCGGCCGCTACGTCCTGGTGCGCATGACCGACGACGCCGGCCACGTCGGCTGGGGCGAGGCGCCCGCGCTCAAGGACTGGGGCGGCGAGTACGGCCGCTATTTCGGCGAGAGCACCGCCACCGTCGCAGCTGGTCATCGAGCGCTATCTCGGCGCCGGCCGCGATCGGCGTCGCCGGTCGGCAATATCGGCCTGCTGCATCAGCGCATGGACGCCGCCATCAAGGGCTATCCCTACGCCAAGGCCGCGATCGATTTCGCCGCCTACGATCTCGCCGGCCGCGCGCGCGGCATCCCGGTGCACGACGCTGCTCGGCGGCGCCGTGCGCGACACGCATCCCGGTCGACCCATTCGATCGGCCTGATGGCGATCGAGGACGGCGGAGACGCGAGGCCGCGCAAGGTCGCCTCCGAGGGCATCCGCACCATCAAGATCAAGGTCGGCGTCGAGCCGGCGCGCGACGTCGAGATGGTGCGGCGCGATCCGCGCCGCCGTCGGCCCGGACGTCGCGCTCTGCGTCGACGCCAACGAGGGCTACAAGACGCCGGGCGAAGCGATCAAGACCATCCGCAAGATGGAAGCCTTCGACCTGATCTATGCCGAGCAGCCGGTGCATGGGCATCGAGCGCATGGCGGAGGTGGCGCGCGCCATCGATACGCCGGTGATGGCCGACGAAAGTCGCCTGGAACTCGCACGACGTCGATCGCAGATCATCGAGCGCCGCGCCGCGCAGATCGTCTCGATCTACACCACCAAGCCGGGCGGGCTCTATCGCGCGATGGAGGTCGCCGCGGTGTGCCGCGCCGCCGGCATCGTCTGCAACGTCAACGGCTCGGTCGAGACCGGCATCGGCAATCTCGCCAACCTGCGCTCGCGGCCGCCGCGCCGGCGGTGACGCTCGTCCTGCGTGGTGCCGGTCTCGACGCCGGCCGCAGCGCAGCGCGGCCAGATCGGCGGCATCTACTACAAGGACGACCTGATCGCCGCGCCGATGGAGTATCGCGACGGCGCCATCCGCGTGCCGACCGGCCCGGGCCTGGGCATCGACGTCGACTCGGCCAAGATCGAGCAATACCGCGTCGAAGGACTGAGCGATGCGCACAGGAGATCATCGCGCGCCAGCGCAGGATCATGGCCGACAACGGGCTCGATGCGCTGATCGCGGTCTCGCCCGAGAATTTCGCCTGGACCACCGGCTTCGTCGTGCCCTCGCAGCCGCTCCTGCGCTGGCGCCACGCGATGGTGGTCGTCACGGCCGACGGCAGCACATGCGGTCTTCGCCGTCGACATGGAGGAAACCACGATCCGCAACCGCCTGCCCGGCGACGCCGATCCGCGTCTGGGGCGAGTTCACCGACAGCGCGATGGCCGTGCCTGGCGGAGCTGCTCGACCGACCTGGGGCTGGCGTCGGCGCGCATCGGCATCGAGATGGACTATCTGCCGGCCGGCGACTTCGCGGCCCTGCAGCAGCGCGCTGCCGAGGCGCGGCGTTCAGCGCCGGCCGAAGCAGCTCTCGCGCGGCTCGCGGCAGATCAAGACGCCGGAGGAGATCGCGCTGCTGCGCCGGCTCTCGCGCATCGCCGACGCGTCGATCACCGACGCGTTCGCGGCGGTCGCAGGCCGGCGACACCGAGATGGACATCGCCGCCGCACATGACGCGCGGCATCTACGCGCACGGCGCCGAGCAGTTCCGGCTGATGATCGTCGCGACCGGCGAGCGCAGCGTGTTCCCGAATGTCGGCCCGACCGAGCGCAAGCTCGCAGCCGCAGGACGTCTGCCGCGTCGAGATCTTCTCGATGATCAACGGCTATCAGGCCGGCGTCTGCCGCACCGCGGTGGTGCAGCGCCGCCGCCGCACGCCGAGCGCATCTGGGCGCAATCTCGTCGCCTGCAAATATCTGATCCTCGACATGATCAAGCCGGGCGCGAGCTGCGCGCGCGATCTACGAGGCGTTCCTCGCGCAAGCTGTCGGAGCTCGACCTGCCGCCGATCTCGTTCGTCGGCCACGGCATCGGCCTGCACCTGCACGAGGACCCGTATCTCGGCAAAGTATTCCGACACGCCGCTCGAAGCCGGCATGGTGCTCGGCATCGAGCCGCTGGTCTACCGACACGGCCTACGGCTTCGGCATGCAGAACAAGGACATGGTGCTGGTCACCGACACCGGCTCCGAGCTGCTGTCCGACTACGCCGACACCGACAAGCTCCTGGTGGTGACAGCTGACATGCCGGTGAAGACGGTCGCGATCCTGGGCGCCGGCCACGGCGGCTACGCGGCCGCCGCCGACCTCAGCCGCCGCGGCTACGACGGTGCGGCTGCAGGCGCGCAATCCGGAGCGGCTCGCGCCATTGCGCGCGCGCGGCGGCATCGAGGCGCGCGGCATCGTGCAGGGCCACGTGCCGATCGCGCTCACCACCACCGACGTCGCCGAGGCCGTCACGGGCGCCGACCTGATCATGCTGGTGGTGCCGTCGGTCGCGCACGAGCCCTATGCGCGCGCGCTCGCGCCGCTGCATCGACGGCAGCCAGCCGATCTTCCTCAATCCCGGCCACACCGGCGGCGGGCTGCACTTCCTGCATGAGCTGCGCAAGGCCGGCTACAAAGGACCGGTCAAGACCTGCGAGACCGTGTCGCTGACCTACGTCACCCGCATGGAAGGGCCGGCGACCGTCGGCATCTACAGCTATATCAAGCAGCTCGGCTTCGGCGCCCTGCCGGGCAAGCACACCGACGAGCTGTTCGAGCTGATCAAGCCGCTCTATCCGGACATCCGCAAGGCCACGAGCGTGATCGAGACCGCGCTCTCCAACATGAACGCCGTGTTCCATCCGCCCGGCATGATCATGAATGCGGGCTGGATCGAGGCGACCGGCGGCGACTTTCTGTTCTACCGGGAAGGCTTCACCGAATCGATCGGCCGGGTCACCGCCGCGGTCGACGCCGAGCGCATCGCGGTCGCCAAGGCGCTCGGGGTTCCCTGCGTGTCGTTCCTCGACGCCTTCCACAACGCCGGGCTCACCACCAAGGCGGCGCGCGACAGCGGCAACATCGCCCGCGCCTGCAAGGAAAGCGCCCCCAACGCCACCATCAAGTCGCCGTCCTCGCTCGATCACCGCTACGTGCACGAGGATGTCGGCTACGGCCTCGTGCCGATGGCGGCGCTCGGCCGGCTCGCCGGCGTGCGACACGCCGACCATCGACGCGCTCGTGCATCTCGCCGGCCTCGCGGTCGGCATCGACTATGCGCGCGACGGGCTCACGCTCGAGAAGCTCGGCCTCGCCGGCAAGACGCCGGCCGAATTCATCCGCTTCGTCACCGAAGGCGCGTAGCAGGGAAGCAGCAGGGACGTACGACGATGGAGCACGAGGTCATCGGCAAGCTGCGCAGCCGCGATGAGGAAGGCCGGCCACGACGCGCTGGTCGCGTTCTCGCAGGACAACGTCACCTACACGGCCGGCTTCCTGGTGCCGAGCCAGGCCAGCAACCGCTTCCGCCGCACCATCACGATCATCGCCGGCGACCGCTTCGCGGCGCAGATCGTCGTCAACGTCGAGGAGAATCTCGCCCGCCAGCGCTCGCGCTTCGGCGACATCCGCTCCTACAACCAGTTCACCCAGGATCCGGCCGACGTGCTCGCCGATGTGCTGCAGGAGGCCGGCGTCGGCGCCGGCCGCATCGCCATCGAGCTCGATTACATGCCGGCGCAGGACTACATCCGGCTCAAGGAGCGGCTGCCGCAGGCGACGTTCGTGCCCTGCAAGGATCTCTACTTCACCGCCCGCATGATCAAGACCGACGCGGAGGTCGCGATCCTGCGCAAGGTCGGCGCGCTCACCGACCGGGTCGCCGGCGAGGTGCTGCGCGAGATCAAGCCCGGCATGACCGAGAAGGCGGTCGCCCAGCTCATCACCAACAAGATGATGGACGGCGGCTGCGACGGCCTCAAGGTCCAGGTCGGATCGGGCGTCCGCAGCGGCATCACCAATTGCACCCCGACCGACAAGCAGATCGAGCAGGGCGACGTCGTCCGCGTCGAGATCCTCGGCGACATGAATCAATACCGCTCGAACGTCACCCGCACCGCCGTGCTCGGCGCGCCGACCGACGAGCAGAAGAAGATCTGGCAGGTGATGATCGGCGCGCGCGAGGCCTGCAAGGCGCTGCTCAAGCCGGGGCTCGCGGTCGCCGACCTCTATCGCACCTACGTGAAGTATCTCACCGACCGCAACATCGAGCCGACGCTCAAGTTCCTCGGCCACGGCATCGGCCAGACCATCCACGAGGAGCCCTACATCACCGATACCCGCACCATCGTGATGGAGCCGAACATCACCTTCACGATGGAGCCGCTCTACATGATCCCCGGCCGCATGGGCTTCCACGTCGAGGACATGTACCTGATCACCCGCGACGGCTTTGCGCCGATCACCGGCATGATCACGCCCAACGACGAGCTGATCCGGATCGGCTGACGCACATGAAGATCGCCGCCATCGAGACCTTCGTGGTGAGCCTGCCGGTGCGGCGGCCGCACACCTGGGCGGGCAACTTCTCGCCGCCGGGGCGCGGCTATGTGGTGCTCAAGCTCACGCTCGCGGACGGCACGGTCGGCTGGGGCGAGGCGCAGGTGCTCAAGGACTGGGGCGGCGAATACGGCACCCGCTCGGGCGAATCGCACGAGACCACGCGCGTGGTGGTCGGCGAGCTGCTGGCGCCGATCGTCATCGGCGAGGACGTGCGGCAGATCGAGAACGTCCACGCCAAGATGGACAAGCTCGTGCGCGGCTATCCGTACGCCAAGGCGGCGATCGACGTGGCCATGCACGACGCGCTCGGCAAGCTCTACGGCCTCCCGGTCTATGCGCTGCTCGGCGGACTGGTGCGGCGCGCGATCCCGCTCGCCCACAGCATCGGCCTCATGGAGATCGACGTCGCGCTCGCCGAGGCGCAGGCGGTGGTCGAGGAGGGCATCACCACGCTCAAGGTCAAGGTCGGCGTCGATGCCGCGCGCGACATCGAGCTGGTCAAGCGGCTGCGCCAGACGCTCGGCCCCAAGGTCAAGCTGCGGGTCGACGCCAACCAGGGCTACCGCACCTGGAAGGAGGCGCTGCGCGTCACCCGCGTGATGGCCGAGCAGGACATCGCCTACATGGAGCAGCCCTGCGAGGGGCTCGAGAACATGGCGCGCGTGGCGCAGAACACCGACGTGCCGATCATGGCCGACGAGAGCGCGTGGAGCGCGCGCGACGTGCTGCGGCTGATCGAGTGGAAGGCGGCCGAGATGGTCTCGGTCTACTACACCAAGCCGGGCGGGCTGATGAAATCGAAGAAGCTGCTCGCGGTCGCCGAGACCGGCGGGCTCCTGTGCGACATCAACGGCTCGGGCGAGATGGGCGTCGGCAACGCCGCCAACCTGCATCTGGCCGCGTCCTCGCAGCATCATCGAGCTGCCGGGCACGATCCCGGTCACCTCGACCGCCGAGATCGTCCGCACCAAGGTGGCCGGGCACAAATATCTCGACGACATCATCAAGGTTCCGTTCGAGTACCGCGACGGCTGCCTGCTGGTGCCGGACGGGCCCGGGCTCGGCATCGAGGTCGACGAAGCGAAGCTGAAGAAATACGCGCTGTAGAGCTGTTGCGATGTCACGATCCAATCCGCGAGATCGCGATCATCGGCGCCGGCAACGGCGGATGCGCGGCCGCGGCCGACCTGACCCTGCGCGGCTTCTCGGTGCGCCTCTACGGGCGCAGCGCATCGACCATCGCGCCGATCCGGGAGCGCGGCGGCATCGAGCTCTCCGGCTCGCTCGGCGAGCACTTTGCGCCGATCGCCAAGATCACCAACGATGCCGGCGAGGCGATGCGCGGCGCCGACCTGGTCGTGCTGATGGGCCCGACCCATGCGCACGGCGCCATCGCCGAGACCATCGCGCCGCATATCGCGGAGGATCAGATCCTGCTGGCGGCGCCCGGGCACACCGTGCTGCTGATTCCGAACGCGCTGCGCGCCAAGGGCCGCAAGCTGCCCGCCTACTGCGACACCGCCAGCTTGCCCTATATCGCGCGCAAGACCGGTCCGGCCGCGGTGCGCATCATGCAGGCCGGCCGCTACCTGGTGTTCGCGGCGTTCCCGGGCAACCGCACCGCCGAGCTCGCCGAGCGTCTGCGCGCGGTCTATCCGTCGATTGCGCCCGGCGCCAACCTGCTGGAGACGGTGTTTCCCTACACCAACGCCGTCCATCATCCGCCGGCGATCCTGTGCAACGTCGGGCGCGTCGAGGCGACCGGCGGCGACTACTACCACTACTACGACGGCATCAGCCCGGCGGTCGGCCGGCTGATCGACGCGCTCGATCGCGAGCGGCTCGCGGTCGCCGACGCGCTCGGCGTGCGCGCGCTTCCCTTCGTCGAGCACTTCTACCGCGTCGGCTACACCACGGAGGCGGCGCGCGCCTCCGGCCTCGCCTACGAGGCGTTTCACCAGAGCGAGCCGGACCGCTGGATCAAGGCGCCGTCCTCGTTGGACTACCGCTTCCTGAACGAGGATATTCCCTATGGGCTCGTGCCGCTGTCCGAGCTCGGGCGGCTGGCCGGCGTGGCGACGCCGACCATGGACCACGTGATCCAGCTCGCCTGCGTGGCGACCGGCAAGGACTACCGCGGCCAGGGTTTGACGCTCGATCGCCTGGGGCTCGGCGGCCGCGACGCCGCCGGCGCGATCGCGCTGCTCGACCACGGCTACGTGAACTGAAGGACTGGTCATAGCGATGCGCATCGGAGTGGCATTCGACGGCTTCGTCACCACCAACGAGGCGATCGCGCTCGCCAAGCACGCGGTCGACGCCGGCGCCCAGAGCCTGTGGGTGGCCGAGCATCTCGGCTATCGCGAGGCGATCACCACCTGCGCGGCGTTCGCGTTGTCGGCGCCCGGGCCGACCTTGGTGCCGACCGCGGTGAGCCCCTATCTGTGGCACGCCACGCCGACCGCGATGGCGCTCGCCACCCTCGACGAGCTGGCGCCCGGCCGCGTCGCGGTCGCGCTCGGCGTCGGCAATCCGCTGTTCCTGCAGGAGTCCGGGCAGAAGCTCGAGAAGCCGATCCGGGTGATGCGCGAATTCATCGCCGCCATGCGCCAGCTCTGGACCACCGAGCCCGCCCACATGGACGGCGAGTTCGTCAAGCTCGCCGGCGCGCGGCTCGCCTTCAAGCCCAATCCGATCCCGATCTACGTCGCCGCCATGGGGCCCGACATGCTGCACCTGACCGGCCGCATCGCCGACGGCGTCGTGCTCTCGGCCGGCCTCTCGACCGACTCGGTGCGCAAGTCGCTCGCCCGCTGCGCCGAGGGCGCCGGCAAGGAAGGGCGCGACCCGAAGACGCTGCGGCGCGCCGGCTACATCTTCTTCGGCTCCTCGAACAACGCGCGCGAGGCGATCGACGCGGTGCGCTCGAAGCTCGCCTTCGTGATGCGCAACAAGTTCCTGGCGCAGAACATCAAGGACAGCGGCATTGCGGTCGACCATGAGGCGGTGATCGCCGCCATCGCCAGGCGCGACCCCAAGGGCGCCGCCGCGCTGGTGCCCGACGAGGCGGTCGAGGCGTTCGCGATCGCCGGCTCGCCCGAGCACTGCCTGCGGCGGTTGCGCGATTTCATCGATGCCGGGATCGACGAGCCGGTGCTCAGCCTGGTCGGCACGCCCGCCATGTGCGCCTTCGGCATCGACGTCATGCGCAAGTTTGCGGCAGGCCACCGATCACTGACGACTGACCTCTGATCCCTGGAAGGAGACTGGCAATGAACCGCAGATCGATCCTGAAACTGGCCGGCGCCGGCGCGCTGTCGGCCGCGTTCCCGGCCGTGCGCGTCAAGGCGCAAGCCTATCCGTCCGGCCCCATCACGTTCATCGTCGCCTGGCCGGCCGGCGGCGGCAGCGACGTCTCGATGCGGCTGCTTGCCGATGCGCTGGCAAGAAGATCAACGTGCCGGTGGTCGTGGTCAACAAGGCCGGCGCCGGCGGTGCCATCGGCCACCGCGAGATCATCACCGCCAAGCCCGACGGCCAGACCATCGGCATGTTCAGCTCGGGCGGCGTCGCCTTGCCCTATATGAACGCGCAGGCCAACACGACCGATGAAATGGAGCCGTTGGCGTTCTTCGGCGAGGATCCCAACGCGCTCGAGGTCAGCATCGCGAGCGGCATCAATTCGCTCAAGGAGTACGTCGAGCGCGCCCGCGCCAATCCCGGCAAGCTGCGCAACGGCAACGACGCGCCCGGCGGCTCGTCGTTCCTCGCCGTCGCCCAATACGAGCGGGCGATGAACTTCAAGGTGACGAAGGTGTCGTACGGCGGCTTCGCGCCGACCGTCACGGCGCTGCTCGGCGCCGAGATCGAATTCGGCGACGGTCCCGATCCCGGACACGATCGAGCACCACAAGGGCGGCAAGCTGAAGATCCTGGGCGTGTCGGCGACCGAGCGCCACTACATGGCGCCCGATGTCCCGACCTTCAAGGAGCAGGGCTTCGACGTGGTGGTCGGCTCCTGGCGCTGCGTGATCGGTCCGAAGGGAATGCCCGCCGACCGCATCGCGTTCCTGGAGTCGAATATTCTGGCCGTCCTCAAGGACCCCGAGTTCCAGGCGAGAGCGAAGCAGTCCGGCTTCATCGTCGGACCGCGGCGACGCCAAGGCGACGGCGGCGCGCTGGAAATCCGACGACGCCGCGCTCTATCCGATCCTGCTGGAGGCCGGGTTGGTGAAGGCACGGCAGAAGTGAGCGACGGCAGCTGCGCATGACCCACTCTGACCGTCACCCTGAGGTGCTCGCCCTCGCGAAAGCGGGGACCCATCGAGCGAGCACGTCCCGCTGCACCATGGGTCGCCGCGAGAGCATGCGGCCCGATCGAGCGACAGCACTTCGCGCTGCGCCAAGAGGTCGCGCGCCTCAGGATGACGGATCGACGGATCGGCGTCGTCGGCCTGACATGACACCCGCGCCCGCGCTTCACCTGAGCAAGAACCTGCTCGCCGGGCTCATGTTCATCGCGTTCGGCCTCGCCGGCCTGTGGCTCGCGCCGCGATCTCGATTTCGGCAGCGCCGGCGACATGGGCCCGGGCTACTTTCCGCGCGCGGTCTGCGCGCTGCTGATCGCGCTCGGCGGCGCGCTCGCCGTCACGGCGCTGCTGCGCGCGGGCGAGCGCGGCCGAAGGCTGGGCCTGGAAACCGCTGCTGCTGATCACGCTCTCCGCGCTCGCCTTCGCGTTCCTGCTCAAGCCGATCGGCCTCGTCGGCACGCTCGCGCTCACCACCGTGCTCGCCAGCGCCGCCGGCACCTTGCTGCGGCCGTTGCCGCTGGTCGCGCTCGCCGCGGTGCTGATCGCCGTCAATGTCGGCATCTTCGTCGTCGCGCTGAAAATGCCGATCCCGTTGTGGCCGTCGGTGTTCTGAGATGGATGCGCTCAGCGGCTTCCTCGGCAATATCGGGATGGGCTTTGCGGTCGCGCTCACCTGGCAGAACCTGCTGCTCTGCTTCATCGGCTGCCTGCTCGGAACCATCATCGGGGTGCTGCCGGGCATCGGCCCGCTCACCACCATGGCGATGGTGCTGCCGTTCACGTTCTGGCTGGGGCCGGTCGGCGCGCTGATCATGCTGGCCGGCGTGTTCTACGGCGCCCAATACGGCGGCTCGACCACCGCGATCCTGGTCAAGATTCCCGGCGAGACCTCGTCGGTCGTCACCATCCTCGACGGCCACGCCATGGCGCAGCAGGGCCGCGCCGGCCCGGCGCTCGCGATCGCGGCGATCGCCTCGCTGTTCGCCGGCTCGGTGGTGACCCTGCTGATCGCGGCCGCCGGTCCGCCGCTCGCCTCGATCGCGCTGCTGTTCCACTCGGCCGACTACGTCTCGGTGATGCTGCTCGGGCTGGTCTCGGCGGTGGTGCTGGCGCACGGCTCGGTGCTCAAGGCGGTGGCGATGATCGTGCTCGGCGTTCTGTTCGGGCTGGTCGGCACCGACACCCACAGCGGCGCCTACCGCATGACCATGGGGCTCGACGTGCTGTTCGACGGGCTCGGCTTCGTGCCGATCTCGATGGGCGTCTTCGGCCTCGCCGAGATCATCTACAACATCGAGCACGGTGCCGCGCACGCGAGCGCACCCGGCCGGGTGACCGGCCTGATGCCGACCAAGCGCGACCTGCTGACCTGCCTGCCGGCGATGGTGCGCGGCACCGCGGTCGGCACCGCCTTCGGCATTCTTCCCGGCGGCGGTCCGACCATCGCGGCGTTCTCCGCCTACACGCTCGAGAAGAAGGTCTCAGGCACGCCGCAGCGCTTCGGCAACGGCGCCATCGAGGGCGTCGCCGCCCCGGAGGCCGCCAACAATGCGGCCGCGCAGGCCTGCTTCATCCCGATGCTGAGCCTCGGCATCCCGCCCAACGCCCTGATGGCGCTGATGATCGGCGCCATGATGATCCACGGCATCCAGCCGGGGCCGAACATCATCGCCAAGCAGCCGGAGCTGTTCTGGGGCCTGATCGCCAGCATGTGGATCGGCAACGCCATGCTGGTGATCCTCAACCTGCCGCTGATCGGCATCTGGGTGCGGCTGCTGCAGGTGCCGTACGGCTATCTGTTTCCCACCATCCTGGTGTTCTGCTGCATCGGCACCTACGCGCTCAACAGCAGCACCGGCGAGGTGCTGATCATGACCGCGTTCGGCGTCATCGGCTACGTGTTCCGCAAGCTCGATTGCGAGCCGGCGCCGCTGCTGCTCGGGCTGGTGCTGGGGCCGCTGCTCGAGGAGAACTTGCGGCGCGCGCTGCAGCTCACCGGCGGCGACTGGTCGGTGTTCGTGACGCGGCCGCTGAGCCTCGCGTTTCTCCTCGCCGCATTGGCGCTGCTGGTCGCCGTCACGCTGCCGGGCATCCGCCGCGGCCGCGAGCAGGCGTTCCGGGAGTGAGGCGCAAGGCGGCCCCGCATTTGCGCCATAGCGCGTCGCGGACGACGCTACTGGCTCGATGCGGGCGTAGCAATCTCAGGCGGCCCGCAGCGCCCCCGATGCCTTGGCGACATGGGTGGCGATCGCATCCATCAGCGCCGGCGACAGGCAGTCGTAGGGCTCGAGCTTGAGCTCCTTCAGCCGCGCTCGGACGGCCCCCATCTGATCGGGCGGGGTGCCGGACTCGATGATCGAGGAGACGAACGCGGCGAACTCGGGCGCCGCCCAGCCCTGCTCCTTCGACAGCTCGGTGTGGATGAAATCGAACCCGTAGAACGGATGCTTGGTGTTCTCGATGCGGCCGTACATGTGCACGCCGCATCCCGTGCAGGCGTGCCGCTGAATAGCCGCATTGGCGTCCACGACCTTGAGCTTGTCGGCATTCTTGGTCACATTGAGCTTGTCGCGCGGCACCACGGCGACTTGCGCGAACATCGCGCCCGCGGGCTTCCAGCATTTGGTGCATCCGCACACGTGATTGTGGGCGCACTGGCTCGTGACGCTCACCTCGACGGGATTGCTCCCGCATTTGCACACGAGCGTGCCGCCCGCGAAGCTGGGCGAGCCGGGCTTCACGCCGTTGTCCACTGCCGGATGAATTGAGATCGTCGCCATGGCATGTCCTCCAAAGTTGGTTATCGGGCGCCGTTGCGGCGCCGCGTCGCACGTCACGTTCTCGTGAGGCGGTTCGCTCTGACGACTTCGAATGACGCCTTCCGGGCGGCCGCGCTCTTGCGAGAAGGCTCGATTTCAGTCAGGTTTTTCGTTGTAACGCTTTGCATCGACACTATAGCGTTTTCCGGCGAAGTGGAAAACGGTTCGCCGCAGAAAACGCCAAAGCGCTCGAGAGCTTTTTCGAGCGGAAACTTGCATCGTCAGGGGCAGCGGCCCATGCGGGCGACCACCTGCCATCGTGGGGCAGATACCTGACCTGGGTCGCCTCGACGCGCTGCACGCAGGGTTCCGCTGCCGGCGGCGAGCTCCGCGCATCAACTCGTGCCGACCATAACGACGAGGAGGAAAACGCCATGAAAACCCGCGCCGCCGTCGCAGTGGAGAAGGGCAAGCCGCTCGAGATCACCGAGGTCGACCTCGACGGGCCGAAAGCCGGCGAGGTGCTGGTCGAGGTGAAGGCCACCGGCATCTGCCACACCGACGAGTTCACGCTCTCGGGCGCCGACCCCGAAGGGCTGTTCCCGGCGATCCTCGGCCATGAGGGCGCCGGCATCGTCGTCGATATCGGGCCGGGCGTGACCAGCGTGAAGAAGGGCGACCACGTCATTCCGCTCTACACGCCCGAATGCCGGCAATGCCCGTCGTGCCTCTCGCGCAAGACCAATCTGTGCACCGCCATCCGCGCGACCCAGGGCCAGGGCGTGATGCCGGACGGCACTTCGCGCTTCTCGCTCGGCGGCAAGAAGCTGCTACCACTACATGGGCACCTCGACGTTCTCGAATTTCACCGTGCTGCCCGAGATCGCGGTCGCCAAGATCCGCGAGGACGCGCCCTTCGACAAGGTCTGCTACATCGGCTGCGGCGTCACCACCGGCATCGGCGCCGTCCTCAACACCGCCAAGGTGGAGCCCGGCGCCAAGTGCGTGGTGTTCGGGCTGGGCGGCATCGGCCTCAACGTCATCCAGGGCCTGCGGCTGGCCGGCGCCGACATGATCATCGGCGTCGACGTCAACAACGGCAAGAAGGAATGGGGCGAGCGCTTCGGCATGACCCACTTCGTCAATCCGAAGGAGGTCGGCGGCGATCTGGTCGCGCACCTGGTCAACATGACCAAGCGCGGCGCCGACCAGATCGGCGGCGCCGACTACACCTTCGACTGCACCGGCAACGTCACGGTGATGCGCCAGGCGCTGGAGGCCTGCCATCGCGGCTGGGGCCAATCCATCATCATCGGCGTCGCCGCCGGCCGGCGCGGAGATCGCGACGCGCCCGTTCCAGCTGGTCACCGGGCGGGTCTGGAAGGGCACCGCCTTCGGCGGCGCGCGCGGCCGCACCGACGTGCCGAAAATCGTCGACTGGTACATGGAGGGCAAGATCCAGATCGACCCGATGATCACCCACACCATGCCGCTCCCGGACATCAACAAGGGGTTCGACCTGATGCATGCGGGCAAGAGCATCCGGAGCGTGGTCTTGTTCTGAGCGCGCGCGAGCATTCGTCGCGGAATCCCGGTCATTCGGGAAGCGACGGGTCGCACCCGGAGTGCACGGATGGAACGGAACGCCAATGAGCACCCGCATCGCAGGCTCGCCGGCAGCAGCGCGCGTCTCGCGTCTCTCCTCTGGCTGGCGGTCGCGGCACCGTTGGCCTTTGCGGCGTTCGTCTCGAGCCAGCAGCCGGCGGCCGGCGAACCCGCCCAGGCGAGCCAGCCGCACCGGATCGCGATCGTGCTCGCCCGCGAGCTGCGCGACCTGCCCCCGCCGCTCTCGCTTCTCGATGTGCCGCCGGCGGACGAGGGCGTTGCCGGAGCACGGCTCGCCATCAACGACAACAACACCACCGGCCGGTTCCTGAAGCAGGAGTTCACGCTCGAGGTGGTCGAGAGCCGCAACGCCCAGGAGCTGGTTGCGGAGATCAAGCAGCGGGTCGAAGCCGGCGCTGCCTTCGTCGTTGTCGATACGAGCCCGCCGACGCTGCTCGCGCTCGCCGATCCGCTCAAGGGCCAGGCGATGCGCTGATCCTCAATGCCGGCTCGCGCGACGATCGGCTGCGCGAGCGCGATTGCCGGCCGAATGTCGTGCACACGGCGCCGTCGCGCGCCATGCTCGCCGACGCGTTGGCGCAGTATCTGGTCTGGAAGCGCTGGCCGCGCTGGTTCCTGGTGCACGGGACCGAGCCCGACGATGCGGCCTTCGCCGAGGCGCTGCGGCGCGCCGCCAAGCGGTTCGGAGCGAAGATCGTCGAGGAGCGCCCGTTCAAGTACGAGGTCGGCAGCCGGCGCGCCGACGGCGGGCACGAGCAAATCCAGGAGCAGATCCCGGCCTTGACCCGCAATGCCGCCGCCCACGACGTGCTGGTGGTCGCCGACGAAAGCGGCCTGTTCGGCGAGTATCTCCCGTACCGCACCGCCGAGGCGCGGCCGGTGGCGGGAACCCAGGGGCTGGTGCCGACGAGCTGGCATCCGGCGCTCGAGCAGTGGGGCGCGACCCAACTGCAGAATCGCTTTCGACGGCTGGCCAATCGCCCCATGCGGCCGCTCGACTACGACGCCTGGGTCGCGGTCCGCTCGATCGGCGAGGCGGCGACGCGCGCCAAGTCGGCGGCGCCGGCGGACCTGATCGCGCATCTGAAATCGGCCGAGTTCGAGCTCGCCGCCTTCAAGGGACGCAAGCTCAGCTATCGCGCCTGGGACGGGCAGCTGCGCCAGCCGATCCTGCTTGCGACCGCGAAGCTGCCGGTGACGGTCTCGCCGCAACCGGGCTTCCTGCATCAATTCACCGAGCTCGATACGCTCGGCATCGACAAGCCGGAGACCAATTGCCGGGCCTACGCGCCTTGAGGTCTTGCTCGAAACGGAGGAACGCCGTGCGCATAGTTCCAGAGCAGTCATTTTGCGGGGCTTGGTCCTGGCGGCCTCGCTGCTCGCGCCGCCGGCGGCGAGCGCCTACACGGTCTTCGTCACCAACGAGAAGGACAACACGGTCAGCGTCATCGACAGCGCCAAGCTCGAGGTGGTCAAGACCGTCAAGGTCGGCCAGCGCCCGCGCGGCGTCATCCTGTCGAAGGACCAGCGCTGGCTGCTGGTCTGCGCCAGCGACGACAACACCGTGCAGGTCTACGACGCCCGCACCATGGAGTTCGTGAAGACCTTGCCGTCCGGGCAGGACCCGGAGCTGTTCGTGCTGCATCCTTCCGGCAACCCGCTCTACATCGCCAACGAGGAAGACAATCTGGTGACCGTGGTCGACATCGAGAAGGACACGTGCTGGCGGAGATCCCGGTCGGCGTGGAGCCCGAGGGCATGGGCATCAGCCCGGACGGCAAGGTCCTGGTGACCACGTCGGAAACCACCAACATGGCGCATTTCATCGATACCGCGACCCACACGACCATCGACAATGTGCTGGTCGACAGCCGCCCGCGCGTCGCCGAGTTCACCGCCGACGGCAGCCAGGTCTGGGTCAGCGCCGAGATCGGCGGCACGGTGACGGTCATCGAGACCAGGACGCGCAAGGTCGTGGCCAAGATCGGCTTCAAGATCCCGGGCGTGCCGCCGGACGCCATTCAGCCGGTCGGCGTGCGCATCACCCGGGACGGCAAGCGCGCCTTCGTCGCGCTCGGTCCCGCCAATCGTGTCGCCGTGATCGACGCCGCGACGTTCAAGGTCGAGAGATATCTCCTGGTCGGCCAGCGCGTCTGGCAGCTCGGCTTCACGCCCGACGAGAAGCTCCTGTTCACCACCAACGGCGCGTCCAACGACGTGTCGGTGATCGACGTCGAGAAATTGCGGGTCGTGCGCTCCATCAAGGTCGGACGCTATCCCTGGGGCGTCGTCGTGGCGCGGATTCTGAGGTCGACATGGCGCGCTCGAACACGATCGTCGGCCTGCTCGCCGCCGGCATCATCGCGCTCGGCGCGCCGCCGGCGCGCTCCGCCGCCGACGCCGCCAACCCGGATTGGCCGTGCGTGCAGCGCAAGGTGGCGACGCTGACCGCGGCGCAGATGTGGGACGGCCCCGCCGTCGACGATCTCACGCAATGGCGCGACAACGACGAGATCGGAAAGCTGATCGCGGTGCTCGCCAGCCGTCGCGTCCCGCTCGAGCAGGCGGCCGCAGCCATCGCGCAGTTCGCCGCGGCGCAGCCGCCGGACCAGCGCGACGATGCGCTCAAGCTGCTGTTCGCCGGCCTGCTCAGCACCGTCAACAGCGACCGCGCCGCCGTGATGAGCGGCATCGAGCGCTTCCAGCGGCGGCAGAAGGCGCGCGCCGCCGAGATCGAGCGGCAGGGCGCGGTGCTGCGGCAGCTCCGGGAGCGGGCGGCGAGCGACGCGAAGGCGCGCGCCGAGCTGGCCGCCGCCGAGGAGCGATACAATTGGGATGTGCGGGTCTTCACCGAGCGCCAGCAGTCGCTGCCGCTCGCCTGCGAGGTGCCGGTCCTGATCGAGCAGCGCCTGTTCGAGCTCGGCCGCGAGATCCGCTCGCACATGAACGATTGACGACGGCGGCACCGTACCGCTGTCGTCACCCGCGTAAGCCGGGGACCCGATGGTGCAGCGGAATCGACTTGCGCGATAGGCTCTGCGTGTAGCGCGGCTCGATCGTGCAGCCGAACATGTTGCACGATGGGTCCCCGCTTTCGCGGCGGATGACAACTGCGCGTGACACGCCGCTCACCGCCGCGGCTGGGTGATCAGATTGGACTGCTCGTCGAGCAGCGGCACGCCGAACTGCAGCAGCACGGCGTCGATATCGCCCTGCCGCTTGGCGATCAGGGTGTTGAGCTGGCGCTTCCAGTCGTCCTCGAGCGGGCGCACGCCGAAGGTGATGCGATAGGCCATGCGCGCACCGCCGGCCTCCTTCAGTGAGCGGCACGACCACGAGCGTGTCGCCGGCCTTGGCGGCGAAATATCCGGCCATCGGCCCCCACAACACGCCGGCGTCGATCTCGCCCGATTGGATGTCGCCGATCATGCGCTCGCCCGGCGAATCGAAACGGCGGTCGACCATCAGCGGATAGGGCTTGGCCTGCCGGATGAGCCCGAGCTGGGCCATGATGGTGCCGGGCGGTGTGCCGGCGACGACGCCGATGCGCTTGCCCTGCAGGCGCGGCTCCGCGAGGCTGTCGACGCCGTCGAGCCCGGTGCCCTTGCGATACACCAGCGCATAGGTCGAGCGGTAGTAGGGGTTGGTGTTGAGCACGAGCTCGTCGCCCTGGGCGTAGCCCATCACCACGTCGCAGCGCCTGGCGAACAGGGTCTGGCGGATGAAGCCGGTCGCCTGCGGGAACCAGGTGTACTCGACCGGGATCTTGAGCTCGCCCGCCACGATGTCGGCGATCTTGTTCTCGAAGCCCTCGCCCTTGTCGTTCGAGAACGGCATGTTGGCGGGGTCGGCGCAGACCCGCAGCGCCGCGCGGTCGACGAGGTCGACCCGCTGCGCCTTGCGCCACGCGCGCAGACGTGACGAGCGCCGCGCTCAACAGCACGACGAGCAGCGCCGCGGTGCGCTTACCTGTCACCCGAAGCAGGCCTTCTCGTGCTTTTCGGCGGCGGCGGGCTTGTCGACCCGCTTGGCCGGGCGTCCGCGCGGCAGCACGCCGTCGGCGCGCGCCTTCAGGTAGACGTAGATGTCCTCGAGGTAGCACCGCACGTTGGGATTATCGCCGAGCGCCGGCATCTTGCTCTGCTTGTCGGCGCGGACCACCTCGCGGCCGGTGGCGACGATCAGCATGAACTCGGGATAGCTCATGCTCTTGAGCGATTCGACCAGGCCCGGCGCATAGGTCGAGCCCTCGCCGTCCGGCCCGTGACAGGTATGGCATTCGGAATGGTAGCGGCGGAAGCCCGAGAACGTGTACCAGTCGACCGTGCCGTCGCCGGTGATGTTGTAGGTCGGGTTGCCGTCAGCCGTTTCCCACTTGCCGTCCTTCTCCTTCTTCGCCGTCTCTGCGACGGCGTGAAGGCTCGACAGCAGAGCCGAGAGCGGCAACGAACGCCAGTGCAATGCCAGCTCGCTTCACGCGCAACCTCGACGGCTGATGTTTCGGATCGATGATGAGTTTCAGCTTCGAGGACCGGCGCAGGCGAGCCCGCGCCGGTCCGCTGTCCGACGTGCCGACTACGGCAGCGTGAACACGGTGAGCGCGCCGCCCAGCGCCGTGTAGTCGCGCAGAGCCGCGTAGCCGCCGACCGCGCCGAGACCATCGGTCGGGTTGGTCAGGCCGGCCGCCAGGCCGATCCCGGCCCAGCCGCCGACGCCCGACAGCACCGCGATGTGCTGCTTGCCCTTGTGGCTATAGGTCATCACGTTGCCGATGATGCCGGACGGGGTCTTGAACTTGAACAGCTCCTTGCCGTCCTTCTCGTCGACCGCCTTGAGGTAGCCTTCGAGCGTGCCGTAGAAGACGACGCCGCCGGCGGTGGCGAGCGCTCCCGACCACACCGAGAACTTCTCCGGGATCGACCAGACGATCTTGCCCTGGCCGGCATCCCAGGCGATGAAGTTGCCCATGCCGCCGTGGCTGCCGGGCGCCGGGAACATCGACAGCGTGGCCCCGACATAGGGCTGGCCCGCCGTGTACGACACCCGGAACGGCTCGTAGTCCATGCAGACGTGGTTGGTCGGCACGTAGAACAGGCCGGTCCGTGGCGAGAACGCCGCCGGCTGCTGGTCCTTGCTGCCGAGCGCCGCCGGGCAGACACCTTTGGTGTTCTTGTCCTGGCCGGTCTGGAAGGTCGAGTACTCCTTGACGACCTGCGGACGCCCATATTGCGGGCTGTTCTTGTCCATCACGACGCCGGTGGTCCAGTTGACCTTGGGGTCGTACTTGGCGGCGACCAGCAGCTCGCCGGTCACGCGATCGAGCGTGTAGCCGAGACCGTTGCGGTCGAAGTGGACGAGCGCCTTGCGCGGTCTGGCCGCCGACGTCGATGTCGGCGAGGATCATCTCGTTGACGCCGTCATAGTCCCACTCGTCGAACGGCGTCATCTGGTAGGCCCATTTCGCCATGCCGGTGTCGACGTCACGGGCGATGATCGCCATGGTCCACTTCTGGTCGATCGGCTTGCCGTCCGGGCCGGTGCGCTGAACCGGGTTCCAGGTCGAGGGATTGGCGGTGCCGTAGAAGAACAGGTTGGTCTCGGGATCGTACGAGAACCAGCCCCAGGCGGTGCCGCCGCCGATCTTCCACTGCTCGCCGTTCCAGGTCTTGAGCGAGGAGTCCTTGCCGACCGGCTTGCCGAGCGACATGGTCTTCTCGGGATCGAACAGCGTTTCGTTGTCGGGGCCGAGCGTGTAGGCACGCCACACCTGCTTGCCGGTCTTGGCGTCGTAGGCGGTGACGTGACCGCGCACGCCGAACTCGGCGCCGGAAATGCCGACGATGACCTTGTCCTTCACCGGCAGCACGGTCGCCGTATTGGTCTCGCCCTTCTTCGGGTCGCCGTTGACGACCTTCCACTTCTCCTTGCCGGTCTTGGCGTCGAGCGCGACCAGCGTGGTGTCGGCCTGGTGGTGGTAGATGGTGCCGTCGGCGTAGGCGACGCCGCGATAGACGGTGTCGCAGCACATCACCGGGATGACGGAGGGATCCTGCTTCGGCTCGTATTTCCAGAGGATCTTGCCGTCCTGGTTGAGATCGAGGGCATAGACGATGTTGGGGAAGGGGGTGTGGACGTACATGATGTTGCCGACCACGAGCGGCGAGCCCTCATGGCCGCGCAGCACGCCGGTCGAGAACGTCCAGGCCACCTTCAGGTTCTTGACGTTGTCCCGGTTGATCTGGTCCAGCTTGCGTGTAGCGCTGGTTCGCGTAATCACCGGTCTGCAGCACCCACTGCTCGGGTTTTGCCGATTGCTGCAGCACGTCCTCGTTGGCCATCGCCGGCATCGCAAACGCGATCACGACCAGCGATGCACTTGCAAGTGCATGTCTGCGCATAGCGCCACTCCCTTGGGTTCCAGCTTCTTAATTTTAGGCGGTAGCGATCGTCAGCGCGTCGCAGCCAGGGCCCCTTCCCCGGAAAGTTCAGGGCTTGCGAATGGAACGTTGCTCCCACATGCGTGGGCGTTCCCGACGGCGAGGGCTACCGGCGCAAGTCTAGGCACTATTGTCTTGTATTCGCAAGGCTGGATGCTGTCGCGCACCGAGCGCATTCAGGAAAATGTGAACGCGCGCCCGCTCGCTGCTGGCATTCGCCGAGCCCTGCGTTGGGATTGCCCCAACTTGACGCGAAGGGGCCGCAGTTGGGAACTCAGAAGCAGCGCAGCTCCGCCTCGACCTGCGCGCGCTTCAAGTCGTCGACCTTCGCCCGCAGCATCGGCATGCTCAGGAACATGGAGGCGTTCTTGCCGCCGCGCTGGCGCATGCGCATGACCGTCTCGGCCTCCTCGTATTGATCATAGGGAAGCAGCGAGGCGATGACGTCGATCGAGCAGGAGCATCGCTCGAGCGCGTCGCGCGTCTGCCCGTTGACCTGCATGCAGCCGAACACGTAGTCGGCGCGCGCCACGGTCGGATAGTCGTTGGCGGGCAGCTCGGCAGCGCGCGCCGTGCCGGCGCCGCCATGTGCGACGAGCACGGCCGCTGCGAGCGCTCCGAGCATCCAGCCCATGTCCTGCCACTCCGGAGCTGTTGAAGTGCCGATGGGGTCGGGCGGCCGCGGGCCGCCTATCCGCGCACGGTGTGAGGATAAATCCGGCCGCGGCGCGGCGCAACGGCCGTCTGGACGTGCTCGTGGCAGTGGAAAGTGCATACGTCGCATAGAAATGCATACGTAATCGAGGTGCATACGTACGTGCAGGCATGCGTAAGCGGTGCTGGGCCGGCAAACGACACGCAACCGGCAGGACCATTCATGATCGCCATCGCCCTCATCCTGTCGACCTGTCTCGTCCGTGATCCGGCGGTATGCCGTGACCACAAGATCGTGCTGTCGCCGGAGATCAGCGCGTTCCAGTGCATGAAGGCCGCGCTGCCGCAGGTCGCGCAGTGGAGCGAGGAGCATCCGCAGTGGCGCATCGTACGCTGGCAGTGCCGCCCGGCGAGCCGAGCGGGACATTTGATCGGGCGCGACATCGGCGCATTGTCCGGAGGCCTGGCCATGAGTCGCGGCAGCCTTGTATGGCAGCGCTTCCCTGGAGGCCCGCCATGCGCCGCGGCTGTTGGGCGAAGGCACTGCTGCCGGCGACCATGCTGGCGTGCGCCATGGTGCACGGCGCCGCGGCGCAGGACCTGCTCCGGTTTCTCGACCTCAAGTCGGACGATTTCACCAAAGCCGACATGACGCGGGGCGAGATCGAGGCGGCGCTGGCGGACGCCGGTCCGACCAGGCTCGTCGATCTCTCGGGCAAGCGCCTCAATGGCCTCGACCTGTCGGGGCTCGACCTGCGGCGCGCCAAGCTGCAGGCGGCGCGCCTCAATCGCGCCAAGCTCGCCGGCGCCAATCTCGACGGCGTCACGCTCGATCAGGCCTGGGCGCTCGACGCCGATCTGACCGGCGCCAGTCTTCGCGGCGCCAGCCTGTTCGCCACCCAGCTGATCGGCGCCAAGCTCGATCGCGCCGATCTCACCGGCGCCCGCATCGCCGGCGACCTGTCGCGGGCGAGCCTGCGGCAGGCGCGCCTCGATCGCGCCGATCTGTCCGCCGATATGCGCAACCAGTCGATGGGGCTGATGCGCGGCGTCTTGCGGTCGGCCACGCTCGACGGCGCGAGCCTCGAGAACGCCAATCTGTCGCGCGCCGTGCTCGAGTTCGCCTCGCTGCGCGACGCGAGCCTCAAGGGCGCCAGGCTCAACGGCAGCGAGCTCGGCGGCGCCGATTTTCTGGGTGCCGACGTCACCGACGCCGACTTCGACAATGCCGACGTCACCTCGACGCGGCTCATCGGCCTGCGCGGGCGCGACCACGCGCGCAATCTCGATCGCGTCCGGAATCCGGAGCGCGCGTTCCGCGATTAGTGGGCTGATTGAATCATCTCATGCTCGGCGGCCGATAGAGCGCGACCAAGCCCCGTCTCCTGCGCTCCTCGTCATACGTCTTGCGACGATGCAGCTCTTCGCAGTAGCAGGCGCCTTTGCCCGCCTCGAATTGTTCCCTGCACGCCGGGCATTGCCGGCGCGTTCTCGCGCCGAGGTACGCGGCACTCGCGTGCGCGGTGGGGGCGACGGCGTTGTGCATCACAGTGCGCCCATTCGTGCCGGTGCCGAAGCGAAGGCCGCGCGCGGACCGATCGAAGCATCGCGCGCGATGCGATTGGCGCGCCGCAGGAGCTCCTCCGCCAGTTCCTTCAGCGAAGCCGCGACCCAATACTCGGCCGCGTCGTCGGCGAGCCGAAGACACGTCTTCGCCTGCAGCCGGAAACCCACTGCGCGCGCGATTGAAACCGTCATCTTCTTCTGCTGCCTGGTCATGTCGGCACCCTGTTGTCCGCTCCGGTGGATCGCCTTGACGGCGTGTCCCGGCCGGATGCCATGCAGACTAACGGCGGCCGTTGCGGCGGCTGTGCTGGCCGTCACAAGTCGGTCGATTTCGTCATCGGAATTGGGACGGAGAGCGCTGCCTCGCGGCGGCAGGCCCGAGCGACGAAAGATCGTCGCTCACCCGCATGGCGGGCAATTCCTGACCGGATCATCGACATCTTTAGCGAGTGGAGCTCGATATGGAGCCACTGCCAGGCGATGCATCGGTCATGATCCTGACGATAGCATCCGTCTATTGGTCATATCTTCGTTATGATCTCTTAGCCAAACCGGCCGATGTTTCAGCGACTTGGACCTTGCGTTGTGATTGCACGTTTCATAGGGTCGATTCGGCTTCAGCGGACATGATGTGGTGTTGCATCTCACCATGGAGCACTCGCATTTCCGCCGCGAAGCCTGAGGAGTGGAAAGGCAATGAAATGACGAAGACTTTTCTTGCTCAAACTCGAACCAAGGTCCTGGCGGCGGTAGCAGCAGTCGCCATGGTCGCAGTGTACTGTCTCGGTGTCGTCGGGGTGTCGAGCCTCGCCTATACCGCGGCAGGTGTCGCGACCTCTACCTCTGCGGATGCAAGAGGCGGCGGTCGCGGTAGAGGCGGCGGTCGTGGCCGAGGTCGCGGCAGAGGCGAGAGGCAGAGGCCGAGGCCGCGGCAGAGGCCGAGGGCGCGGCAGAGGTCGTGGTCGCGGCTGGTGGGGTCCTGGCTGCCCGCTGTGGGCGGAAGAAGCCGAGCTTTGCTAGCGCGTTGGCAGAGGGCCGCCATCGACGGCTGAGTCTGCTGAGGATACGGCGTTCGCGCCACACGAAGCTGATCGATGGTTATGACCAAGCCCGCCGGCCGCAAGCCGGCGGGCTTCAAGTTTCTGCCGCTCTGCTCGAGCAGAGCCTACCCGCAAACGCAGCACGGATTTTGTGGATCAGCGGCGGTGACCAGCGCTTCCTGCCGCGGCCGTGTTGCGCGTGTCGAATTGCCGATGAGCGGCAGCGCCAGCGCTGCAATCTTTTCACCCCACAGCGTGTGCGCTTTCAGATTGGGGTGAAAGCCGTCGGAGGCGAACAGGTCCGGTGCGAGCGGCGCCTCGAATCGCTCCACGACAAGTCTCGGCAGCCGTCCAGCGATCCGGTCGGCCGCAGCCTGCAGCGCGGCCGAGCGCCAGCCCAGCGCGGTTCGAAGCAGCCATGGCAGCGCCGGAAAGGACGCCAGCGGCGCCACGCCCCCGATCACGACTGCCGCCTGCCCGACGCGGTCGCGTGCAGCACCTGCAAGCCGGGCGAGATCATCGGCGAAGCCGGAGGGAGAACGATAGCCGGTGGTGTCGTTGACCCCAAAGGCGATGATCAGCAGGTCCGCGGGCTCGGGCGCCACGCGTGGCAACAGTCGGCTCAACGCATCCCTGACGGTCGCTCCCGAAAGTCCGTAGGCCCGCCAGATGCTCGGTCGGCCGGTCATGCGCGTCAGCACTCTGGCGGTCGCGGCCGCGACCGTCTGGTCACTGCGCAACACGCCGATGCCGGACACCGCGGAGTCTCCGATGGCGACGATGCGAATCGGCGCGCCCACGCCCGGCACGCTTCCGTGATGCGGCGGCAGCGCGGGCGGCAGCAGCGGCACGCGCCGGCGCGTTGCGATGCCCTGCGCCCATGCAACGGGTACGAGCGCAATCGATCCGACCAGTCCGGCGGCGAGCGCGGCGCGTGACGCCGGCAGCGCCCGGGCGTGCCGGTGAGGGGTGGTTGACGTGCTCCTGCAGCAGCCGAGCCGACACCTGAACATGCGGTATTGGCGCTGGCCGCATGATGACGCACTCCGATTCCGTACCAAGAATGCGCTCGGCACGAACCGGTTCCACCTTGACTTCCACCTGGACATTCGATGGTTTGTACGAAATAGTACAATTCGCAGGGAACGCTCGGCAGCAGCCGGCCGTTGACCGCTCAGGCGCGGTGGCTGCAGAACAAAGACCAGCGCCCTCAACTCATGTCTGCCCAACTCAATGTCTGCCGTCGTGTTGCGAACGCCGAGCTCGTTGCTCGGCGCGTGGAAGGTTTCACCGATGCCCATCGGCAACGATGCGTCGATCCACGTCCTCGTCGTCGAGGATGATTCGGAGCTGCGCGCGGTCATCGTCGATTATCTGGAAGACGCCGGTTGTCTGGTGTTCGAGTCGGCGACGGCGGAGCGAGCCATCTCCCTGTGCAAATTGGGCCTGTCGATCGACGCCGTCTTTACCGATGTGCATCTGCGCAGCGCGTTGACCGGGTGGGATGTCGGCGAAGCCGCCCGCTGCACGCTTGGCGACGTTCCGGTGATCTACACGTCCGGCAGCTCGGTCGAGCGGGCGCGGCCGGTGGCCGGAAGCGTGTTCTTCAACAAGCCGTACGAGCCGGCGGATATTCTGCGGGCGTGTCGGACGCTCTGCAACGCGCAACGGACCGGCAGCATGGCGTCGTAATCCGGCCTGGCCGATTGCGCGCGACCGTCTGCAGCGAACACGACGGGCGCGTCGCGTCCTCTCTTCGATTGAGCTTCGAAGCGCAACCCGCCTTTGCGGAAGCTTGCCAACCCCGATCGCTTTTCGGCGCTTTCCGCGGGCGCGCCACATGGCATAAGGGCGCCGCAACTTTTTCCGGGCCCCATGCGCACATGATTCGTCTCGACAACATCGGCAAGCAGAACGGCCACCAGATCCTCTTCATCGAGGCCTCCGCGGCGCTCCAGAAGGGGGAGAAGGTCGGCCTCGTCGGTCCCAACGGGGCCGGCAAGACGACGCTGTTCCGGATGATCACGGGCGAGGAGCACCCCGACGAGGGCCAGGTGGCGGTCGATCGGGGCGTGACCATCGGCTACTTCAGCCAGGACGTGGGCGAGATGTCGGGCCGCAGCGCCGTGTCCGAGGTGATGGACGGCGCCGGCCCGGTGAGCACCGTGGCGACCGAGCTGAAGGAGCTGGAGGCCGCCATGGCGGATCCGGACCGGGCGGACGACATGGAGAGCATCGTCGAGCGCTACGGTGAGGTGCAGGGACGCTTCGAGGAGCTGGGCGGCTACGCCCTGGAGGGTCGGGCGCGCGAGGTCCTGAGCGGTTTGGGCTTCAGCCAGGAGATGATGGACGGCGACGTGGGCGCGCTGTCGGGCGGTTGGAAGATGCGCGTGGCGCTGGCCCGCATCCTGCTCATGCGCCCCGACGCCATGCTGCTGGACGAGCCGAGCAACCACCTGGACCTGGAGAGCCTCATCTGGCTGGAGCAATTCCTCAAGGGCTACGAGGGCGCGCTGCTGATGACCTCGCACGACCGCGAGTTCATGAACCGCATCGTCACCAAGGTGGTGGAGATCGACGGCGGCGCGCTGACGGCGTACTCGGGCAACTACGAGTTCTACGAGCAGCAACGCGCGCAGAACGAGAAGCAGCAGCAGGCCCAGTTCGAGCGTCAGCAGGCGATGCTCGCCAAGGAAATCAAGTTCATCGAGCGCTTCAAGGCGCGCGCCTCGCACGCCGCGCAGGTGCAGAGCCGGGTGAAGAAGCTCGAGAAGATCGACCGGGTGGAGCCGCCGAAGCGCCGCCAGACGGTGTTGTTCGAGTTCCTGCCGGCGCCGCGCTCCGGCGAGGACGTGGTGAGCCTGAAGAACGTGCACAAGGGCTATGGCAGCCGGAGCATCTACGCAGGGGCTGGACTTCTCGGTGCGCCGCAGGGAGCGCTGGTGTGTCATGGGCGTCAACGGCGCCGGCAAGTCCACGCTGCTGAAGCTGGTGGCGGGCTTCACGCAGCCGGACGATGGGACGGTGGCGCTGGGCGGCAGCGTGAAGATGGGCTACTTCGCGCAGCACGCCATGGAGCTGCTGGACGGCGAGCGCACGGTGTTCCAGTCGCTGGAGGACTCGTTCCCGCAGGCCGGGCAGGGCTCGCTGCGCTCGCTCGCCGGGTGCTTCGGCTTCTCCGGCGACGATGTGGAGAAGAGATGCCGGGTGCTGTCGGGCGGCGAGAAGGCCCGGCTGGTCATGGCGAAGATGCTCTACGACCCGCCGAACTTCCTGGTGCTGGACGAGCCCACGAACCACCTGGACATGGCGACGAAGGAGATGCTCATCACGGCGCTGTCGCAGTACGAGGGCGCCATGCTGTTCGTCTCGCACGACCGGCACTTCCTGGCCGCGCTGTCCAATCGGGTGCTGGAGCTGACGCCCGAGGGCATTCACCAGTACGGCGGCGGCTACACGGAGTACGTGGCGCGCACGGGCCACGAGGCTCCCGGCCTGCGCAGCTGAGCCGGGAGGCGACAACCGGCATCAGCCGACGCGATTCATTTAATCCTTCGCCTTCAATTGCGCTTCGTTCGCGGCGATGAACGCGCGAATCTCGGCCGACATGTCGAGCAGCTTCAGCCACTGTTCCTTGTACAAGGTCACGGGAAAGCGCCCCATGCCGTAGATCGAGACGGCTCCCTTTTCGCTGACCTTCAGGCGGATACCGGTAGACGCTCCCTTCTTGAGGGCCGCGTTTTCGTTGCGGAGGCGCTCGAGCTCAACTTTCATATCTTCGTCGGACATGGCTTTTCCTGGTTTGTTTGGCGATTAGACCCAACCAAGTCTATCGCTACTGGCCCGCTGTTCCTACCTCTTCCATCACTCTCTCTTCCATCACTCTTGCCGAGCTTCCCGGGTGCCCACTTTGGCAGGACCGGACCGGTTTGACAGAGATGACTGGTGACTGGTTTTGTAGTCGGCGGCTTTCCCTGCCACGACCGGAACGCGGTACCGTTGGCGGCTTTCTCGAGGGTGCTTTCCGATGATCAGAGTTGCTCTACCCATCGTCGCGATGGTCATGGCTTCAACGGCTGCGGCGCAGACAGAGAGCGTTGCAGTCCCCCCAACCTCATCGCAATTCTGCGGAGTTACCTCCGCCTTTGCGATCAGCAGGGAAGAGGGCTTGGCCGAGCTGAAAAAGTGTCAGGGCGGCGACACCGTGCTGATCCCCGCCACCAGCCTTAACTTGGTCGCTCGCTTTTGCGATTTTACCAAATCGATGGTCTCGGCTGGCGATCGCATCGCTTGCGTGCTGGAAGGTGGAGATCGCCCTATCCGGAAGAAGTAACCGTTGCTTGCGACTAGACTACCGGGCCGCTGTCACAGGTTGATGCGCCTTCAGGAAGTTGCGCACCCGGTTGATTGTCCGGGCCTTCAGCTCCGGCGGGCTCCTTCCAGGGATAGACCGTCACCTCGGCATTCGGCGCCAGCGACGCGATGTCGACGGATGTTTGGTACGCGTGCGCCGGGGTGTCGTCCGGCAGGACCAGCATCGGCGTCTGGCAGGAGCGCACGAAGTCGCGCGACACGCTGTACACGAAGTCGGGCCGGACGCGATAAAGGTTGTGCAGGTACTTCTCGATGGTTTCCATCGACACCTCGGGCCGTCGGGCGCGGAACTCTTTGGCCCAGACATCCCGGCCGGAATTGTACATCACGTCCGGATTCTCCGGCCGGTGACCGATCGGCTGGCTCAGCACCCCCGCGACGACGCGCTCCGGGGCCCGCTCCATCAGCTTGAGCGCAAACGAGCCGCCGATGCAGTTGCCGAAGAAGAAGAACTGGCGGATGCCGAGGTGGTCCATCAGCCCCAATTGGTCGTCGGCGAAGGCGCCCCACGGGTCGTCGACCGGGATCGGGCCGGTGGATTCGCCGCCGGTGGCGTTGCGCTGGTCCATCGTGATGCAGCGGAAGTCGTTCTTGAAAACCTCCATCGCGTTGATCACCGCGGTCTGCCAATTGCTGATCCGCGAGTTCAAGCCTCCGCCCGGGGTGACCAGCAGCGGAAAGCCGGAGCCGACCTCCTGGTAGCGGATGCGGACGTTGCCTTTTTCGTAGAACGAGGTGGCAGCTCCTCCCGGCCCAGCCTGCTGAGCAAACACGCGCGGGGCTGCGGCCATCACCGTCGCCGCGGCGCCCGTTGCGAGCATATTGCGTCTGATCGGATCCATATCGGCGCCCTCCTTGCTCATGCTGGTGTGGCCACCTCGATGCGCACCGCGATGGCTGCGCTGGCAATGACCACGGGATCGTTGTTCTCAGGGTCGGCAACATCGAGACCACCCTTGACGGCCGTCACGGTGACGTTGCCGATGGGCAAGGAGCTCTTGACCACCTCGAGGTCCACCTGCTCGGGTCGCTGGACACCGATCGTAACCTCGACGTCCAGCTTGGTCTTGTCGACCTTCAACGAACGAATGAAGGAAAGCGAGCTGTGATGCAGCGCGTCTTGCACGGCGCGCAGCGCGGCCTTGGTGTAGTCGGAGCCATGCAGATCGTTGCCGGAGCCCAGCTCCAGAATGACACGCGTCTTTGGCATCGATGCCTCCTTCAAGCGATGTCGAGGCTGACGACCACGCAAGCGTTGGCAATCAACGTGCTGTCGGTGCCCGCATCGTTGCGGATCTCGAGGCCACCTTCGATCACCGTCACCGTGCCCTTGCCGTAAGGCAGCACGGCCATCACTTGCGCCTTGTCGACCATTTCGGGCCGGGGTACGCCGATGTGCACGTCGACGATCATCGCATCCAGCGGATGACCAAGCGCGGTCGCGATCGACAACGAGTTATGCCAAAGCGCATCGCGAAGAGCCCTGCAGGCGGCCTTCGTCGGGTCCGCACCGCGGATGTCGGTGCCCATGCCGATCTCGAGCACCATACGCTTCTTCGTCATCGTCTTGCCGTCCGGTGATCATTCGAATGCAAGGTACCAAGGCAAACTAGAAGCCTCCTCCGGGAGATATCTTCAGCGGCCGTCCGCGGACCGCGCGCCCCGAAGCATCGCCGCCGGTCTGGCTGTCGTCCGTCCAGGCGGCGAAGGCAATCTCGCCATCGGGACCCGAGGTTGTCGCGGCGCACAGGCTGAATCGTTGGCCGCCCGTCGATGTGTTGAACTGAGCGGCCTGACCGATCGGGCCTTGGGTTTGCGAGAAAATCCTGGCCTTGACGTTGGTACCGGCAGCGACGTTATCCACGTTGACTTGAGTCCACGCCAGGAGAAAGCGTCCGCCCGAAAGCGGTGCGAGCGTCGGCCAGGAGGACTGGATCCGTTGCTCGCTGGTGGCGGGAAACCGGATGTTGGCGAAAGCGCCGTTGGCCTCGAACACGCTCGCTTGCGCGACCGTCGTGTCGAAGCCGGTCTCGCCGTCGAGTGCACTCCTGACATGCGCGATGACGAACCGCCCGAAATCGAGCGACGTCATGGCCGCGTCCGTGATGTCCAGAGTTCGTCGTCTGCTCGCCGCCCACCGGTCCATTCGAGCCGAAAATCTGCAAGTGAACGAGAAGCGGGCCGGGCAGGCGCGCACGCCACCCGATCACGATGTTTCCGTTGGTCAGGCCGGCGACCATGGGGACGCGGTGCAGCCCCGCGACGGTATTGGCGCGAAACTCGGAGCCGTTTTTCGTTCCGTCGAATGCAAAACGTTGCGCGCGGATCCGCTCATCCTGCCGCTTGTCGGCCCAGACGATGACGAAGCCGCCGTCGGTCAGACGCGCCATTGCGGGCCGTATCAGCGGCTCGACCGCCGCCGTGCTGACCTGGCTTTCCGGGCCCGACAGCGTGTCCTGGTCGAAGGTGCGAAGCTTCACCTGCGGCTGACCCCCGGGCGCCTGCTCGATCCAAGCGACGGCAAGGCCCAGATCGCATTCAATGATCGCCGGCAGCTGCCGCTTCGTCCCCGGCTCCGTCGGAAAGTTGACGAGGAACTCGCTGCCGCTCTTGCTCCCGTTCACGCCGAACGTCTGACCCTGATATTGCCGCTGCCGCGATCCTCCCACACAACGACAAACTGGGTGCCGCGAAAACCGGCGATGGCGGGCTGGCCCTGATCTCCCGACGTGGACGTGTTGATCAGTGTCTCGTCCATCGTTTCCCTCCTGAGCCATAGTTGGAGGCTATAGCGCTTTTGTATCGGCGGTCAGCGTCGCGCGAGCTATCCACCTTGTCCAGCGGATTTTCCAAGCCGTCGGCCTCGGTTGCGTCGGAAATGTTTTTCCGAGTCGTACGACAAGCCGCCAATACCTCGGCACAGTGATTTTGATCGTGTCAGAGGGTGCGAGAGCGAGTTCGCAGGTGCAGCTGGCGGAGAGGGTGGGATTCGAACCCACGATACGGTTACCCGTATGCCGCATTTCGAGTGCGGTGCTTTCAACCGCTCAGCCACCTCTCCGCGGCCGAAGGGGCGCGAGCCCCGCTCGGAGGCCGCTATGTAACCAACGCCGCCGAGCGAGACAAGGGAGGCCGCGCCCAAGTGGCATCCGAGCGGCCGGGCGCCGAATGCCCGGTTTCCGGCCATGCCGGCGCCGTGATCCGGGCTTGGGCCTCTTCCAAGATATCGAGTGCAAACGGCACCCCGCGGTGGTAGGGATGAGGCAGGGCCAGCTCATTCTCATTCTGTGGAGAGCACTGTGTCGCTCATCGCATACTATCTGGTGTTCATGATCGCCGGCGACTTTGCCGCCTATTTCCTCGGGTTGCTTGTCGAGTACCGATGGGGCTCACATGTGAGTCTGGTCGCCTTCCTCATTCTCTATTTCGTTTTTCTCTGGGTGTCCTGGCTGCTCGCCGTATGGGCGAGCAAACCAAGAGAGGCGGCGCCAACAGCGGCTTGATCGCCGCGGACGAGGACGGTCGTCCTCCGGCGTCGCGCCTGCGCGCGCGAGATATCGGCAGTCGGATATGGCGCCGGGCCTGCGGGAGTTGACCGCGCTTTCCCTCCTCGCGGCCTTCTGCTGTGGTCTTGCGTGGGCTCACGGTGACACGTTCTTCGCTGCCGTTTTTGGCGGGGCCGCCGCAATCACCGTGATCGAGGCGATACGCCGTTCGCGCGGAGGCCGCGCCTGATTCTGCCGCCGTGACGAGTGACGGGCGCGGGGCCGGTCCATGTCTCTGCCGGTCTATGTCTCTGCCGGTCTATGGCGCCGGAACGGGGTCGGGAGGCGGGACCGGGTCGGGACTCGGAACCGGATCGGGGCTCGGAACTGGATCCGGGCTCCGAACCGGCTCTGGGTTCCGGACCGGGTCGGGGCGCGGAACGATGGCGCGGGGTATTTCAAGACGGAGACTCATCTCGCCCTCCGGTGCGTGAGGCTTCTGACATCGAGCAGGCCGACGCGGTCTGGCGCAGATCGTCGCCGACCAGGCGTCGGTCGCCCGGTGCCGGCATGCCCGTGACGACGCCGCTCTCGCGAACCGCGAGGCCGCCGTCCAGGCTACGCCGCGCCGAGATCCGCGAAGCCGAGATCAGGCTTCGTACTTGAAGGAGAGCGACACGCGCGTGCGAAATGCCGAGACCTTGCCGTTCTCCACCTTCATGTCCATTTTCATCACCTCGGCCACGCGCAGGTCGCGCAGCGAATCGGCTGCCGTTTCGACGGCGTTGCGGCCCGCCTCCTCCCACGACTTCTCGCTGACGCCGACGACCTCGACGATCTTGTAGACCGTATCCACCTGCTTCTTCGCCATGGATTCCTCCTGGGCACTGATCCGCGTCCGCTCTCGGCCGGCCGCGCGCCGATGTTAGCAGCATTCTCGCTCGGAACCATCGAGGTCGGATGCCGGCATTATCACGTTGGCCAACGGGCCTCGATCGCTGCCAGCGATGTTCTTTTGACTTGCCGCGCCAGGCGTTGCGACCGAAGGCGCAGCGTGCAGCTCGCGAGGTCACGCCGCATGTCGCGCTGCATGCCGTCCGCTGAAAAACAACAACAGCCGGACGTGAATTAGCTCCGTTCCTTTCAATGGTTAACCGACTCGTTTATCGCTTCCACCCCGGCGGGCAAACCGCTAAGGGTTTTCAACCGGGGCTGGTTCCGAGGCCGGACAGAGCAAGTCAGGGCGGCGCCGTCGTCGCCGCACCAGATTCATATTGCCGACGAGCCCCGCGCTGTCGCGCGGGCGAGCGTGCGCCGAGTGGAGTACTCAGATGGCGACGTGGACAGTCGGTTCGGGCGGCGATTTTCTCAGCATTCAGGCAGCCAACGACGCGAGCCAGGTGCAACCAGGCGACACCATCGATCTGCTGTCGGGCTACAATTCCGAGACCGCTACGATCACCAAGGACCACCTGACCTTCGACGGCGATGCCGGCAACACCCTCATCACGCTGCTGTTCAATCGAACCACGCTCACGCTCAGCGGCACGGCGCCGATCGACGTCGACGCCATTTCGTCGCCCAACGATGTCACGCTGACCGGCAATGCCGGGGACAATGACCTCGGCGGCAGCAACGGCGACGACACCATCTTGGGCGGCGCCGGCAATGATACGCTCGTCGGGGCCGCCGGTGACGACACGCTCAATGGCGGCTCCGGCGCCGACACGCTCGAAGGCGGCGCGGACGAGAACACGCTGATCGGCGGTTCCGGCAACGACACATTCATCGGCGGCGTCGGCGCCGACACGATGACCGGCGGCAGCGACACCGACACGCTCACCTATGCGGCCTCGGCGGCCGGCGTGACGGTGAACCTGCAGCTCGGCACCGCGAGCGGCGGCGACGCCGCCGGCGACAGCTTCGCCGCCATCGAGAAGGTCATCGGCAGCGGCCTCGGCGACACGCTCATCGGCGGCGCCGGCCATGCCTTCGAGGGCGGCGCCGGCAACGACACCATCGTCATCGACGGCTCGCCGGTCTCGATCGACGGCGGCGCCGACACCGACACCGTCCGCATCATGGCGGCGATGACGCTCGCCAACGTCGTCGCCAATGTCGAGCTTTACGAGGTCGCCACCGCCGGTCCGGTGAGCTTTGCCAACCTCGCCGGCCCGGTGACCGCGACGGTCACGACCGCGGCCGGCGCCAGCGTGACCGGGACGGCGGCCCCGACAGCATCACCGGCGGGACCGGCAACGACACGCTCGACGGCGGCGCCGGCAACGACACGCTGACCGGCGGCGCCGGCAACGACACCTACGTCATCGACAGCACGTCGGACGCGGTGGTCGAGGCCGCCAACGGCGGCGACGACACCGTGCCGCATCGTCGCCAGCATGACGCGCGGCAACATCGCCAATGTCGAGCACTACCAGGTCGGCGCCAACGGCATCGCGGTCGACTTCTCCACCATGACGGCGGCGGTCGACGCGCTGATCACCGCGAGCGGCGGGGCGAGCGTGACCGGCACCAACTTTGCCGACCATATCGACGGCGGCGCCGGCGCCGACACCATCCATGCCGGCGACGGCGACGACACGCTGGTGGTCAAGGCCGGCGACGCGCCCGCCAACGGCGCGGGCGAGACCTACGACGGCGGCGCCGCGACCGATACGCTGCAGATCACCGGCAGCAGCGGCGTCGATCTGCGCGCCGCGACGCTGACCTCGATCGAGCGGGTGGGCTTCGCCACCAGCGCCGCCACCACCTTCACGTTCGGCGCCGCACAGCTCGGCGGCGCAACTACCGTCGACGCTGGCGGTCGATGGCGACGCGCAGGCCAATACGGTCGCGGTGGTGGCGTCCAGCGCCGCCACGATCGACCTCTCCGGCTGGACCTTCACCAACTGGACGGCCGGCACCGACCGCGTCACCATCCAGGGCTCGACGGGCGCCGACACCATCACCGGCACCAGCCAGAGCGACGAGGCCAGACACCGGCAACCCCTTAGCAGCAGCAACCAGCGTCGACACCATCCATCTCGGCGACGGTGACGACATCATCGCTGTCAACGGCATCGCCAGCCGCTTTTCCGGAAGCACCTTCGACGGCGGCAGCGGCACCGACACCTTGAAGCTGCACGATCGCCGGCAACCACCAATTTCACCGGCGCGACGCTCACCTCGATCGAGCGGCTGGTCGTCGAAACCCTCGGCGGTTCGCAGGTGAAATTCACCTCCGATCAGATCGGTGCCGGGAAGCTGTCCTCCAACCTGCAGCTCGATCGCGTTAGCGGCTCAGCGACCTTCACCGTCAACATGACGTCTGCCGGCACGCTCGATCTGTCCGGCTGGCAATTCAACTTTGTCCCGGGTGCCTACAAATCAATGGATCGGGCGGCGACGACACGATCATCGGGACCAGCATAGGCGATGTTATCGTTGGCGGCGCCGGAAGCGACGTGCTCAACGGCGGGGATGGGAACGATGTCGCTCGTGACAATGCAGGGGCTCGCGGCATTGACGTGTTCGACGGTGGTCCCGGCGATGACCAGGTCGAGTATGGTGGGGGGCCCGGCAGGACACGATTACGGCCGTCTGGGACGGCACCACGTTGACCGCCGTGATGCGAACCTCGTCGGCATGAGAGCGTGCGGGCCGACATGGGCAACGGTCAACGAGACCCTCGATTATTCCGGCTCGACCGGGGACGTCGCCGTCGATCCTTTTTTTGGCAGCGCGACCGGCTTCACGGCTGGTCGCCGGGTTGGACAACGTAACTGGCGGAGCCGGCAACGATACTCTGCGGGGCGATGCAGGCACGAACATCCTGATCGGCGGCGCCGGCAACGACACCATCACCGGCCGCCAGGGCGGCGATACCTTGCACGGGGATGCCGGCAACGACACGTTCGTCTACCGCTTCGATGACGGCGCCGACGCGATCGACGGCGGTGCCGACACCGATGTGCTGTCGATCGTCGCGTTTGACGGTGCCGACGAGACGATCAGCGTGGTGTGGGACGGAACCCGCATCACCGGCGTCGGCGGCGGCAGCCTGACCGGCATCGAGACCATCACGCTCGATCTCGGCAACGGCGTCGACACGCTCGACTACTCCGCTTCGACGGCGGCCGTGACGGTCAATCTCGCCATTCCGTCGGCCGATGGATTCACCTCCATCGCCGGCGTCGAGAACGTCACCGGCGGCTCCGGCAACGACGTGCTCACCGGAAGCACCGGCGACAACGTGCTCGACGGCGGCGCCGGAACCGACACCATGTGCGGGCGGCGCCGGCAACGACAGCTACTTCGTCGACAACGCGCGGCGACGTGGTGATCGAGAACGCCGACGAGGGCACCGACACGGTCTATTCGACCGCGCACCTGCGCCTGGCGGCCAACGTCGAGAACCTGGTGCTGCAAGGCGACGGCCGACCTGCAGGGCTACGGCAACAGCCTCGAACACGCTCTACGGCAATACCGGCAACAATCTCCTCAACGGCGGCGCCGGCGCCGACGCCATGTTCGGCGGCGCCGGCAACGACGTCTACTTCGTCGACGACGCCGGCGACCAGGCGATCGAGAACGCCAACGAGGGCACCGACACGGTGTTTTCGACCGCGCATTTCGGCTGACGGCGAACGTGGAGAACCTGGTCCTGCAAGGCAGCGCCGACCTGCAGGGCGACGGCAACAGCCTGGCGAACGCGCTCTACGGCAACAGCGGCAACAATCTCCTCGACGGCGACGCCGGCGCCGACGCCATGTTCGGCGGCGCCGGCAACGACGTCTACTTCGTCGACGACGCCGGCGACGGGGTGATCGAGAACGCCAACGAGGGCACCGACACGGTGTTTTCGACCGCCCATTTCGCGCTGTCGGCGAACGTGGAAACCTGGTCCTGCAAGGCAGCGCCGACCTGCAGGGCGACGGCAACGGCCTGGCCAACGTGCTCTACGGCAACACCGGCAGCAATCTCCTCGACGGCGGCGCCGGCGCCGACGTCATGTTCGGCGGCGCCGGCAACGACGTCTACTTCGTCGACGACGCCGGCGACATGGTGTTCGAGAATGCCGGCGAGGGCACCGACGCGGTGTTCGCCACCGTCAGCCACACGCTGGCGGCCAACGTGGAGACGCTGGTGCTGCAGGGCGCCGGCAACATCTCGGGCACCGGCAACACGCTGGCCAACAGCCTGTTCGGCAACTCCGGCAACAACACGCTCGATGGCGGCGTCGGCGCCGATCAGCTCACCGGCAACGCCGGCAACGACACGTTCGTGTTCCGCGCCGGGGAGGGCAACGGCGACACCGTCGTCGACTTCGCCGGCAACGGCGCGGCGGCAGGCGATTCGCTGAGCTTCGTCGGCTACGGCGCCGGCGCCACCTTCACCAATATCGACGCCACCCACTGGCAGGTGAACTACGGCGCCGGCCTCGCCTCGCACGACATCATCACGTTCACCAATGGAGCCTCGATCGACGCCAGCGACTTTGTTTTTGCTTGAGGACGGCGGACGCTCGGTCCGGGGTGTTGCCACCCCGATCCCACCACATTTCCGCAACGGTTCTTCAGCCCGCCGTTGCCCTATTCGGGTTTTTGTGTCATACTATGTGTGGAGATTCACACATGGCGACGAACCTCTCGATTGATCCAGAGCTGATCGAACGGGCACTGGAAGTCAGCGGCGAGCGCACGAAAAAGGCGGCTGTCACAAAGGCCTTGCAGGAATTCATCGCGCGAAGACGGCAGAAGCGCCTGCTCGATTTGATGGGCAAGCTCGAGTGGGACTCATCGTATGACTACAAGGCGGAGCGCACGCGCGATTGAGCCTTTTCGTCGATACCAGCGTCTGGTCTCTCGCGCTTCGGCGCAATTTGCCTTCCTCGGCGGTCGAAGTGCGGGCGCTGATTCGGGCGATCGAAATCGGCGAGACGATCCTGACGACGGGCCTTGTCCTCCAGGAGATTCTTCAAGGTTTTTCCGGTCCGAAGTCTCGCGAACAGATTTTGGATCGCTTTTCCGCCGTACCGCTTATTGGTGCCGGATCGCGACGATCACATCCAGGCCGCGGAGTTGAGAAATCGCTGTCGGCGTGCCGGGATACAGATCGGAACGATCGATGCCCTCTTAGCCCAGCTTTGCATCCGCCACGACCTGACCATGCTGGCAGCCGACAATGACTTCAAGCACATGGCCAGCCACTGCGCGTTGAAGGTCTGGAAGGAGCCATCCCAGCATGACTGACTCAGGATGCGTATGGCGGAGGGAGAGGAACCGGGATCCAACATTCTCCACTTTAGATACGGTTGAGGGCTTCTAATAGACTATGTTTCGGTTGCAGGTGCAGGAACCTCGGCATGGACGCTTACATTTTCCAGGGCGCTTGGGTGCTGAAGCGCGCGCGCAGGAACTTCACCAGCGCCGTGATCTCGGCGTCCGATAGCTGCGGGCCGAAGGCCGGCATGGACCGGCCGAGCGCGCCCGTGGGCGGGCTGATTCCATCCCGGATCGCTCGCACGACGCTGTCGGGCACCGGCGCGTGAATGGAGGTTTGCAGCGCCAGCGGCACGGTGGCGCCATTGTTGCGATGACATTGCGCGCAGCGTGACTCGAACACCTTGGCGCCCTCGCTGAACTCCTGCGGCACCGGCGGCGCATCTGGATGGCCCCACTCGCGCTTGAGAGCCGCGGCCCGCACGGCGGCGGCGTCGATCGGTTTCTCTCCGGCACGCAGCGTGCCGAGATAAGCGGCGATCGCGAACACGTCGATCTCGTTCTGCTTGTGCAGGGCATCGACTACCGGCGTCATCGACCCGGCCGCCATGCCGTGGTTCGGGTGCCAGCCGTCCATCAGATAGACGACGAATTCGGTCTTGGTCCACGGCTGCTGCGAGAGATTGTCCTTGTTGAGCGGGGGCGCGTACCAGCCTTCGGCGCTGCCGCCGCCGTAGGCCGGCGTGGTGCGCGCCCCCATGATGTTGCGCGGGCTATGGCAGGCGGCGCAGTGACCCAGACCTTCGACCAGGTAGGCACCCTCGTTCCACTCCGCGTTCTTGGAGGGATCAGGCTTGAACGGAGTCTTGTCGAGGAACAGGAGCTTCCAGACCGCCAGGGTGGGGCGGATATTGTAGGGAAAGGCGAAATCGTTCCCTCGCGTGGTCTCTTTCACCGGTGCGACGGCGGCCATCAGATAGGCATAGATCGCGTCGATGTCGGCATCCCTCACCTTGGTGAACTGGTCGTACGGGAACGCCGGGTAGAGATGATTGCCCTTGCGGTCGACGCCCTCCTTCATCGATCGGCGGAAGGCCTCCTTGGACCATGTCCCGATACCGGTCTCCGCATCCGGTGTGATGTTGCTGGTGTAGATGGTCCCGAACGGCGTCTTGAGCGGCAGGTTGCCGGCGAAAGGCGGGCCATCCGGACGCGTATGGCAAGCGGTGCAGTCGCCATAATTGGCCAGGACCCGGCCGCGCTCGACCAGGGCCTTGTCGAAGGAGGCGGGGTCCGGCCGCGCGACCGGGGCGATCTCGGACTGGTGCGCGAGGAAGGCAAATCCGGCAGCCCCGGCCACCAGCAAGCCGACGACCGTCCACACGACAACTCCGCGGGTTCCCATCGATCCTCCCCCCTGAAATCTCTTGTGCCGGTGCTTCTTGGGCCGGTGTAGCGTTGCAGCTTGCGGCCGGTCGCTTGATTCGCAACCCACGCGGTATTAGCGTTATTTATGTAGCAGCAGATCACTCATGCGCGTCTAGAGCGCCTTGGCAAGTGCCGCGCGAGGGCACAAGGCCGCGCCGCCTGGCGAGAGGAACCGCATTCATGCAATTTACCCTGAACATCAACGGCAAGTCCGAGAAGGTGGATGTCGAGCCGGAGACCCCGCTGCTTTGGGTCCTGCGCGACAATATCGGGCTCACCGGCACCAAATACGGATGCGGTATCGCGCGCTGCGGCACCTGCACGATCCATGTCGACGGACAGGCGATGAAGGCGTGCCAGCTGCCGGCGTCCGCCGCCGTCGGCAAGCGGATCACCACCATCGAAGGGCTGTCGGGCGACAGCTCGCATCCGGTCCAGCGAGCCTGGGTCGAGATCGGCGTCCCGCAATGCGGCTACTGTCAGAGCGGTCAGATCATGTCGGCCGCCGCCTTGCTCGCCAAGCGCAAGAATCCGACCGAGACTGAGATCGAGGCTGCGATGGCCGACAATCTCTGCCGTTGCGGAACCTACCAGCGGATCGTCCAGGCGATCCGTCGCGCCGCCCAGATCGCACAGGCATAGGGAGGCCGATATGACCAAACCGGTTCTTTCCCGCCGTTTCTTCCTCAAGGCCTCGGTCGCCGTCGGCGGCGGACTGATGCTCGGCTTCCACATGTCCGATGCCTTGGCCGCGAGCATCGGTGCGCGGCCGCAGTCGACCACGACCGCGAGCGGCACCGAGATCAACGCCTGGCTGGTGATCGACAAGGACGGCACCGTCACCATCCGCATCCCGCATACCGAGATGGGCCAGGGCGGCATCACCTCGGTCGCGATGCTGATCGCCGAGGAGCTCAACGTCGACTGGTCGAAGATCAAGACCGAGTTCGCCGACGCCAACCGGCACCTGCGCAACAACAAGGAATACAAGGTGATGAGCACGCACGGCTCGCAGCTCGTGCGCCTGCAGCATCCTCACCTCATGGGCGCCGGCGCCTCCGCGCGCGAGCGCCTCAAGCAGGCCGCCGCGGAGGCCTGGGGGGTCGACCGTTCCCAGGTCGAAGCGAAGCTCGGCGTGCTGACGGCGGGCAGCCGCAGCGGCACTTACGGCGAGTTCGCCGAAGCCGCGGCCAAGGTGACGCTCGACAAGGAGCCGGAGATCCAGACCGATCCGGCCAAGTGGTGGCTGCTCGGCAAGCCGAGGCAGCGCCTCGACATCCCGCACAAGGTCAACGGCAGCGCGCAGTTCGCCATCGATACGCGCTTGCCCGGCATGGTCTATGCCGCCGTGAAGGCGAGCCCGGTGCCATGGGGGACGTTGAAGAGCTACAACTTCGATGCGATCAAAGGCCGTCCCGGCGTCATCGCGGCCGTGCAGCTCAAGGCGGTTCCCGGCAAGCGCGCCCAGCCGGACTTGCAGGATGCCGTCGCGGTCGTCGCGGACACCTGGTACCGCGCCAAGACCGCCCTCGATCTGCTTCCCATCGAATGGGACTTCGGCGACAGCGCCAAGGCCAGCACGGCCGACTATTACGCGCACGGCCACAAGCTGATGGAGCAGAAGGGCCTCGTCAGCGGCAAGGAAGACCCCCAGGCGGCCGAGATCGTCGCGGCCGCCAAGAAGGTCGTCACGGCGTCATACGAGCGCCCGTTCGAGACCCATGCCCGCATGGAGCCGATCAACGCGACGGTGCATGTGCAGGCCGATCGCGTCGATGTCTGGTCGCCCACGCAAGATCAGTCGGCGGCGATCACTCTCGTCGCCGACCAGCTCAAGGTCGATCCGAAGACCGTTTATGCCCACACCATGTTCCTGGGCGGCGGGTTCGGCGGCAACGGCGCCGGCGGCACCGGCGTCACCCGCCAGGCGGCCGAGATCTCCAAGCAGGTCGGCAAACCGGTCAAGGTCATCTGGTCGCGCGAGGAGGACATCGCGCAGGACAAGCAGCGCCCGCTCGCGGTCGCCAAGCTGAGCGCGGCGATCGGCGACGACGGCCTGCCCACGGCGCTGTTCACCCGCGCGGCGTGGTTCATTCAGGACGGCAACGCGCGGGTCGGGAGCGCATCCGCCGATTACGGCATTTACAACATGCCGTACAAGGTTCCCCATCGTCACCATGAACGGCATGACGCGAAGACTCACATCCCGAGCTCGACCCATCGCGCGCCCGGCGCCAACCAGCTCGGGTTCATGGCCGAGAGCTTCGTCGACGAGATGGCGATCGCGGGCGGCTGGGATCCGCTCGAATGGCGCCTCAAGATGACCGAGGGTTTGCCCGATTGGCAGCTCGTGCTCAGGACGCTCAAGGAGAAGGCCGGTTTCCGGACCGACCTGCCGAAGGGCGAAGGCATGGGCGTGGCGGTCGTCGAATTGCACGGCACCATCGCCGCGGCTTGCGCCACGGTCACGGTCAGCCGGCGCGGCCGGCTCGAGATCGAGAAGGTCCTGGTCGTGTTGGATGCGGGTCGTGTCATCAATCCGCATGCCGCCGCCGAGCAGTGCGAAGGCTCGGTCTGCTGGGAGCTCTCGCATGCCTGGACGGGCGGGCTCGAGCTGGAGAACGGCCGTTTCGTCAACACCAACTTCGACACCTACAACCTGCTCCGCATCCATCAGGCACCCGCAGGTCGAGACCATCTTCGCATCGTCCGGCGGCAAGAAATGGGGTGGTCTCGGCGAGCCCGCCGGTCCGCCCGTGCCTCCCGCCGTCGCCAACGCGATCTATTACGCCACCGGCAAGCGCATCCGCGCGACACCGTTTCACAGCCAGGATCTGACCTGGCATGACCAGGCATGACCGAGGGGCGCCCCCGAATCTTCCGGAGTTCCACCAATTCGCTTCCAGCACAGAGGGCGTACCGACAACCACCGCCGCGCGCGATCTCGCGCTGTTCAAACGCGACGCCGGAGAACGTGGCGGAATTGCCGCGTGGCCTGAACGCCTGCATTGGGTCACCAGCCGGAAGCATCCGATCGATTTCCGCCGTGATCCGCTGCCGCTGGTGATGTCGGAGCAGGGGAGCAGGGCTGCCTCTATCGCCAGCGCATGATCCACGCCGCCGAAGCGGCCGGTCGGGCGCGGCACATGGCCTACACGAGCCCAAGCCTCGTCGGCATTCAAGCCGCGGTCTCCGTCGGCGTCGGCGTGAGCATTCTGCCCGACGTTGCGATCTTGCTCGAGCATCGCGTGCTCAAGACCAAGGATGGATTTCCGGCGATCAGCAATACGGAAGTCGCGCTGGTCGCCGCCCCCAGTGCGAGCCCGGCGACGCTGCGCCTTGCGGAGGTGCCTCGCGATTTCTGCTCGGCTGCTGATCCACGCAAGGTCGCGTAACGGCTGCGGTGGTCGGAAGCCACGGCCCATTGGCCTTTACGCAATTGCGAGATCGCGCTCCAGCGAGCCTTCACCCCGCCAGATACGCCTCGCGCACATGCGGATTGTCGATCAGCTCGCGTCCGGCCCCCTCGAGCGCCATGGTGCCGGATTCCAACAGGTAGGCGTGATCGCACATGTCGAGCGCGGCGGACGCATTCTGCTCCACCATGAGAACGGTCGTGCCGGACGCGCGGATGCCGGTGATGATGTCGAACGTGCGCTCGACGATGGTGGGGGCGAGGCCGAGCGAAGGCTCGTCGAACATGATGAGCTTCGGCCGCGAGATCAGCGCCCGGCCGATCGCCAGCATCTGCTGCTCGCCGCCGGACAATGTGCCCGCCGCCTGCTGCCGGCGCTCGGCAAGGCGCGGAAACTGCTCGAAGATGCGCGTCATGTCGGCCGCGATCTCGCGGCGATCGGTGCGCAGATAGCAGCCCATCTCCAGATTTTCCAACACCGTCATCTGCGGGAAGACGTGACGGCCCTCCGGGCAATGCGCGATGCCGAGCGACAGGATCGCGCGGGGCGACGCGCGGGTGATGTCGTGCCCTTCGAATACGATCGTGCCGGCAGTCGGATGCAACAGGCCCGAGATCGCCCGCAAGGTCGTGGTCTTGCCGGCCCCGTTGGCGCCGATCAAGGCGACCAGCTGGCCCTTGCCGACGGTCAGCGAGACGCCCTTGAGCGCCGCCACCGGGCCGTAGCAGCAGACCACGTCGCGCAGCTCAAGCACGCTTCTTTCCTTCTCCGAGATAGGCGCGAATGACGTCGGGATTCTTCTGGATGACGGCCGGGGGGCCTTCCGCAATGATCCGCCCATAGTTGAGGACGACGACGCGGTCCGACACCCGCATGACCATCGGCATGTCGTGCTCGACCAGGAGGATGGTCACGCCCGACGCGCGGATGGCCTCGACCAGCTTCATGACCTTGGCGGATTCGTTCGGATTCATCCCGGATACCGGCTCGTCGAGCAGGAGCATGGTCGGCTGCGCGGCGAGCGCGAGCGCAATGCCGAGCAGGCGCTGCTCGCCGTATGGCAGCGCGCCAGCCAATTCATCCGATCGCCGCTCGAGGCCCACGAAGCGCAGGATGTCATGCGCGTTGTCGGCAAACGTCCGCTCGGCGATCCTCTCCCGCGGCAGCGCCAGCAGCGTGTCCCACAGGGTCGACCGCCCGCGGCGGTGCAACCCGATCAGGACGTTCTCGAATACGCTGTTGCTCTGAAAGATGCTGGTGCGCTGGAACGTCCTGACCAGACCAAGGCCGGCGATCTCGTGCGGCTGCAGGCCATTCAACAGCGTTCCGCGATAACGCACCTCGCCGTCGGTCGGTTTCAGGAATCCGGTGAAGACATTGAACGCGGTGGTCTTGCCGGCGCCGTTCGGTCCGATCAGGCCCACGATCTCCCCGTCGCGGACCGTGAAGTTCAGATCCGCAAGGGCAACGAGCCCGCCGAAACGCATCGCGACGTGCTCGATCGAGAGCACGACCTCTCCCGGTGCGGTGACGGCCGCCATTATTGTCCCTCGCCCGGCTTGGAACTGCCGGCCCAACTCGGCTCGGGGAGCTTGCGCCTGGACTTCATCCAGCTCGCGATCGCGCGTTCCACCGCGGGCACGATCCCCTGCGGCAGCACGAAGACGATCAGGATCATCAAGCCGCCGTAGAGGATCCATTGCACGGCAGGGGCCGCGATCGGACGCACGATCACCGGCAGGAAGCCGAAAATGATCCCTCCGACGATCGGCCCGGCCAGCGTCCCCTTGCCGCCGGTGATCACCATGATCACCATCGTGACCGTGTAGATGAACAGGAAAATGTCGGGATCGATGATCTTGAGATAGTGCGCGTACAGGCTTCCGGCGCCGCCGGCGATCGCCGCGGACACGACCGCCGCCAGCACGAGATAGCGCGTCACATCGATGCCGACCGAGCTTGCGAGCTGCTCGTTTTCCTTCAGCGCAATCATGGCGCGGCCGATGCGGGAGCCGACCAGCCGGCTGATGACGAGGTAGGCGACCAGCCCGACGACGGCGACCAGGTAGTAGTTGGCGGTCTTGCCCCAGAGCGTGTAGGTGCCGAGACCGGGGAACCCCAGGGTGAACGGCGGGATGTTGGTGAGCGCCAACGGACCCTGCGTCAGCTCCACCCAATTCAAGGCGACCAGCCGCGTCACCTCGGCGAAGCTGATGGTGACGATCACGAAGTAGGCGCCGCGCACCTTGAAGGACAGCCGGCCGATCAGGTAGCCGCTCATCCCCGCGATGACGATGCCGACGAAGAAGCCGACGATGGCGGGCCACGGCTCGTGCACCACGCGGAAGCCGCCGAGCAACTCGACGTCGAAGCCCAGCGTGGTCAGCGCGCTGGCATAGGCGCCGATGCCGAAGAACGCCACGTGGCCGAGGCTGAGCTGCCCGGTATAGCCGAGCAGCAGGTTCAGGCTCATCGCCGCGATGATGAAAATGCCGGTCGTGATCAGGATGTGCAGGATGTACTGGTCCTGCAGCCACAACGGAACGGTGAAGAGGACGACGAGCCAGAAGGCCGGCAATACCCGCTTCATCCGACGCGCTCCGCTCGCGCGAACAGGCCGGTCGGCTTGAACAGCAGCACCACGATGATGATCAGGAAGCCCATCGCGTCGCGATAGCCGGACGAGATGTAGCCGGCACCGAGCTCCTCGACCAAGGCAAGGATGAATCCGCCGATGGTCGCGCCGGTGATGTTGCCGAGACCGCCCAGGATGACGATGGCAAACGCCTTGAGCGAGGCGAGGTCGCCCATGGTCGGCGTGACGAGAAAGACCGGGCCCAGCAGGGCGCCCGCGGCAGCGGCAAGGCCGGAGCCGATGGCGAAGGTCGCGGTATGGATGCCCTTGATGTGGACCCCCATCAGCGCCGCGGTGTCGGCGTCCTGGAAAGTCGCGCGCATCGCCTTGCCGAGCTTGGTGCGTTGAATGATCAGGTAGCTGCCGACGATCAGCAGCAGCGCGACGACGAGCACGAAGACCCGCAACCAGGATATCGAGACCGGTCCGATCACCAGCGGGGCGTCCGGAAACGGCGTCACGATCGACTTGGCCACGCCGCCCCAGACCAGGAGCTCGGTGTTCTGCATCACGATCCAGCCGCCGATCATCACCAGCATCACGATGTCGATGTCGGCGCTGCGGATCGGCCGCAGCAGCACGATCTCGATCAGCGCGCCGAGCAGCACGCCGGCGATGACGGCAACCACGAGCCCGAGAAAGAAGTTGAGCCCGAGCGAAGCGGCGACCAGATAGACGGTGTAGGCGCCGAAAGCGTAGAGCTCGCCGTGGGTGAAATTCACCACCCGCATGATGCCGAAAATCAAGGTCAGCCCGATGCCGAGCAGGGCGTAGGTTCCGCCCAGGATGACGGCGTTCACGAGGTGCTGGAGGAGTTGATCCACACGCCCCCACGATCTGCACGCAGCCCGCGGCCTCGATCGTGCAATCTTACCGAAGAATCGAGCTACTGAAGAATCGAGCGTACTGAAGAATCGAGCCTCCGGGGCGACCCCGGAGGCTCCTGATCGAAGAGGTCAGGCGCTCGGCAGGACGACCTTGCCGTTCTCGATCCTGATCAGGTAGATGCCCGGATTGCTCTGGCCGCTTTCCTGACCCGCGGGGCCGACCTTGGTGAACTTGATCAAGCCGTTCATGCCCATCAGCTCGACCTGCCAGAATGCGGCGCGGATCGCCTCCGGCTCGGCCTTGCCGGCCTTGGCGATCGCTGCCGCAATGGTCCGGATGCCGTCATAGCCGCGGAAGCTCTCGGTCAGGCCGGCGAACGGATGGCCGCGCTTCTTCCATTCCGCGATGAAGGCCCTCGCCATGGCCGGATCAGCCGAGACATCGGGATTCCAGGGCGTGAAGAAGGTGATGTGGGTGCTGTCGTTCGCCGCCGCGCCGGCCTGCTCGATCAGCTGATCGGGGTTCTGCGAGCCGCCGGTGGTGATGATCCGCTTCTTCAAGCCGAGCGCGGCCGCCTGCTTGAAGATCAAGGTGAGCTGCTCGACCGCCGTGGTGACGATGAGCGTATCGGCATCGGACGCCTTGATCTTGGCGAGCTGGGCGCTCATGTCCTGCGCCGGCGGGTCCATGGTCTCGACCAGGCCGACCTTGATGTTGCGCTCCTTGAACATCTTGCCGAAGTCTTCGGCGGCGCCGCGGCCCCAGTCGTTGTTCACGACCAGGAAGTCCGCCTTTCCGATCTTGAGCCGATCGACGATCTTGGCGAAGGCGACCGCCTCGACCGCCGACGGCGGCGAGATGCGGAAGATGTACGGGTTGCCCGACGTGGTGATCTTGCCGGCCGAGGAGGTCTCGACCAGCATCGGCACCTTGTATTCCATGAGCTTCGGCATGATCGCCAGGGTGAAGCCCGAGCCCCACGCCCCCATCATCACCGGGACCTTGTCCCGCGAGATGAGCTTCTCGGCGACCGCGGCCGCTTCCGTCGGGTTGCTCTTGTTGTCCTCGATCACCAGCTCGATTTTCTTGCCGAGCACGCCGCCCTTGGCGTTGATCTCGTCCGCGGCAATCTTGGCGCCGTTGGCGACATAATTTCCCGACGCCGCGAACGCGCCGGTCAATGGCTGAATGACGCCGACCTTGATGGTCTCCTGCGCGCCGGCCTCCGTCATCAGGCCGGCGGCAAGGACGATTGCAGCCAACGCAGCTTTGCTTGCTTGTTGCCTCACGTCTGTCCCTCCGTTTTGGGAGCGGCGCCTATCGATGGCCGCGGATACGTACCGTATATGGATGATAGCATGAAGATCGAACATGTGAGCAAGCCGAATTTGCGCGCAGCCCGTGGGCAAAGTGCAATTATTCGCGCCACAGCTCACCATCACGCATACTTCGGAAACAGCGCGAGCGCGTTGGCGCGGTCGATGGCGGCGCGCCGCGCGTCGGAGTGCAATCCCGACTCGTGGGTCCTGACCATCTCGGCGATCACCCGCGGATTGGCGAACGGATAGTCGGTCCCGAACACGATGCGCTCGGGCCGCGCCACCTGGTCGAGCGCGCCGAACGTCGCCTCGCCCGGCGCCAGCGCGTTGTCGTACCAGAAATGCCGCAGGCCGGAGAGCACCTGCTCGCGCGAGAGCTGCGGCAGCCGCTTGTCGATCATCGGCGACACCGACAGCCGCCAGGCGAAATAGGGCACGAGCCCGCCGGCATGCGGCAGGATGAAACGGATGCGCGGAAAACGCTCGATCGCGCCCGAGAACACGAGGTTCACCACCGCGCGCGTGGTGTCGAACAGGTATTCCATCATGAAGGCCGGCCACGGCAGCGCGAGCCCCTTGCTCGACGGATGCAGGCCGGGATGGACGAACACCACCGCGTCGCGGGCATTGAGCGCGTCCAGCACCGGATCGAAGGACGGATCGCCGAGGAATTTGTCGCCGTAGCTCGCGAACAGCGAGACGCCGTCGAGCGCGAGCGTGTCGTAGCAATGGGTGATCTCGTCGAGCGCGCCGGCGATGCGCCGCATCGGCACCGTGCCGAAAGCGCCGAACCGCTTCGGCCACTTCGCGACCAGCTCGGCCGCATAGTCGTTGCAGCGGCGCGCCAGCGCCTCGCCGCTCCGCCTCGCTGCCGAAGCCGACGCCGGGCTGCGCCAGCGAGGTGATCGCGACCTCGATGCCGTGCGCGTCCATCAGCTCGAGCGCGAGCTCGGGCGTCCAGTCCGGATATCTGCCGATCGCCGGCCCGGTGCCGGCCTGGTAGACCGCCTCGCTGAAGAACGGCGGGATGAGGTGGAAGTGAACGTCGATCCGGCGTGGTGATGGCATCTGTTGCCCCAGGCAACGGTTGTCATGCCCGCGCTTGCGCGGGCATCCAGTAAACACCGCCATAGCCTGGAATGCACGAGCTGCGCATCACAGATCGTTCCGGTGATTACTGGGTCGCCCGGTCAAGCCGGGCGATGACAGCGGAGGAATGGCGATGACAGCGAGGGCGTGGCGATGACAGCGAGGGTGCGGCCATGACAGCGGTGGCCGTGTTGAATTTTGCAAGCACCCATGCCTCTATGCCCGCCCAAACCGGGAGGACACCTTGCCCTGGCTCGACGCCAACGCAATCAGCATCCATTACCAGCTTGCCGGCAACGGCCCCTCGCTCGTGCTGCTGCACGAGATGGGCGGCACGCTCGAGAGCTGGGACGGCATCTTTCCGGCGATGAGCGCGGGCTTCCGCACCTTGCGCTACGACCAGCGCGGCTTCGGCGAGTCCGAGAAAGTGCGGCAGCCGTTCACCATCGAGACCCTGGTCGATGACCTGGAGGCGGTGCTCGCGGGCACCGGCCTGCCGCCGCCCTATCATTTCGTCACGGTCGCCGCCGCCACCATGCAGGCGCTGATCTACATGACCCGGCATCCCGATCACATCGCGAGCTTTACGTTCTGCAATCCGTTCACCGGCGCCGACCCGAGCCGCATCGCCGCGCTCGACGCGCGCGCGGACCAGGCCGCGCGCGACGGCATGCGCGCGGTCATTCCGGTCACGCTCGACAATTCGTGGCCGCCCGAGATCGGCGATCGCGCCGCCTACGCCACCTATCGCGGGCGCTATGTCGGGCACGACCCGGTCTGCTTCGGCGCCATCAACCGGGCGGTCGCGCGCTCCAACGTGACGCATCTCGCCAAGGACATCCGGGCGCCGACCATGGTGGTCGGCGGGCGCTTCGACAAGGTGCGCCCGCATGCCGGCAGCGAGGCGTTCGCGCAGACCATTGCGGGCGCCCGCTACGAGCTGATCGACGCCGTGCACATGATGCCCGCGCAGGCGCCGGGCCCGCTGCTGGCGCTGCTGCAGGATTTCCTGACCAAAAGGACGCAAGCAAGATGAAGGTCAAAGCAAACGGCATCTCCATCAACTACCAGGTCGACGGGCCCGAGGGCGCGCCGTGGCTGGTCTTGAGCAACTCGCTCGCCACCAATCTGGCGATGTGGGAGCACCAGGCGCGCGAGCTCGGCCGCTCGTTCCGGGTGCTGCGCTACGACCAGCGCGGCCACGGCGAGACCGAGGCGCCGGCCGGCCGCTACGCGTTCGACCTGCTGCTCGCCGACGCAGTGGCGCTGATGGACGCGCTCTCGATCAAGACGGCGCATTTCGGCGGGCTGTCGATGGGCGGCGCCACCGCGCTGGGTCTCGCCGAGAAGCATCCGGACCGGCTCGACCGCGTGATCGTCTGCGACACGCCCTGCCAGTCGACGCCGACGTCCTCGCAGCAATGGGAGGAGCGCATCCTCGTCGCGCAGAAGGACGGCATGGAGGCGCTGGTCGAGCCGACGGTCGGACGCTGGTTCCCGCCGGACGTGCTGAAAGCCAATCCGCCCTACGTCGACAAGATCCGTCACATGGTCCGCACCACGCCGGTGAACGGCTTCATCGGCTGCGCGGCGGCGCTCGCCGATCACAACTACGCGGCGGCGGTCGCGACCGTGACACGGCCGGTGCTGTTCATGGTCGGCGAGAAGGACGGCGTCGCTCCGCCGGCCATGCGCAAGCTCAGCGAGGCGCTGCCCGGCTCACGCTATGTCGAGCTGCCCGGCGCCGGGCATATCTCCAACCTCGACCAGCCGCAGGCTTTCACGAAGGCGATGCGCGGATTTCCTGAAGGCCGCCTGAAGCGCACCGGGGCCGGGAGCATTGACCTTGATCAAGCGGCGACGTTGCAAACCTGCCGGAACAGCTATACGCCGGGCGAAACGGCCGGACCTGGATAAAGCAGCGTCCGTTGGGCATACTGGCCGCAAGGGTCGAGAAATTTTGCAGGAGAAAACGTCATGGCCACCGCGACAATGAAGGCTCCCGCCCCGGGCGGGCTCTCCAACAAGGCGCGCGAGCTGATGGAGGCGATCAACGCCGAGGCCGGCAAGCACAACGTCTGGGTCCGCACCCAGGCGAACGCGCCGGCGCAGCGTCCCTGGTTCAGCCAGACCGACGGGGCCGGCAGCGGACAGCTCGCCTCCGGCCGCGTCGCGGTCGCGCAGATGAAGACCGCGCCCCACATGTGGCGCTGGAAGGAATACAGCCCCTACCTGCATCAGATTTCCGAGATCGCCAGCAAGGCCGACGTGTCGCCGATCGAGTTCGCCGACCGCCAGAGCATCCTGCTGCTCAATCCGGGCCTGAACGGACGGCTGCAGGTCACCAACACCATCCGCTGCGCGATCTCGATCTACAATCCGGGCGACGTCGCGCCGGTGCATCTGCATTCGCCCAACGCCAGCCGCACCATCCTGTCCGACAAGGGCGGCTACACGGTGGTCGAAGGCGAGCGCTGCACCGCCGATCGCGGCGACCTGATCCTCACGCCGAACGGCACCTGGCACGACCACGGCAACGATTCCGACGAGCCGGTGATCTGGATCGACACGCTCGACTGGCCGCTGATGGAGTTCCTCGACGCCGCCTGGGTCGATCACGACATGCCGGGCGCGCAGGGCAACACCAATGTCCAGCCGGTGACCTTCAGCGAAGGCTATTCGCGCAAGCTCTACGGCCAGGGCGGCATCAAGCCGGCCTTCGTCAATCACCAGCGCGGCGTCGGCCACGCACCGGCGCCGCTGTTCCACTACCGCGGCGCCGACGTCAAGGAGACGCTGCACAGCCTGCGCAAGGAGAAGGGCGATCCGCACGAGGGCATCAAGGTCGACTTCGTCAACCCGGTGACCGGCGAGCCGGTGTTCAAGACCTTGAACTATTCGGCGCAGCTGCTGCGGCCGGGCGAGGAGACCGAGCTCAAGCGCGAGACCGCCGGCACCTACTACGTGGTGATCGAGGGCACCGGCGCGACCGAGGTCGGCGGCAAGCGCTTCGAATGGAGCCACAACGACCTGTTCGTGGTGCCGAACTTCCTGTGGCGGCGCCACATCAATACCGGCAAGACCGACGCGGTGATCTACTCGGTGTCGGACGCCGCGCTGATGAAGAACATCGGCCAGTACTACGCGCAGGGCCGCGCCAAGGACGGCAAGGTCACCGAGCTGGTGAACTGAAGGTGCAGCGAACTCGGTGCGCTCCCTCTCCCCGTTTGGGGAGCGGGTTGGGGTGAGGGGGTTACGGACTCTCGATAGAGCTTGACCCCTCACGCCATCGCTCTCCCAAAGGGAGAGGGAGCCCACCGAATACGCAGCGCAGCCGGCGGCCTACGCCTCGTCCACCACCCGGTTGCGCAGCACGCCGATCTCCGGCACCGCGACCTCCACCACGTCGCCCGGCACGAGCCACGCCGGCGGCTTGCGGTGCACGCCGGCGCCGGTCGGCGTGCCGGTCCAGATCAGGTCGCCCGGCCGCAAGGTCGCGAACGTGCTGATGTAGTTGATCAGCCAGGCGAAGCCCCAGGTCAGGCGGTCGGTGGTGTCTTCCTGCCGCAACTCGCCGTTCACGCGCGTCGTGAGATGCAGCGGCTTCCCCGGATCGAGCTCGTCCGCCGGCACGATCCACGGCCCGAGGCTGCCGGACTTGTCGAAATTCTTGCCCTGCGTGATGTTCAAGGTGCCGTGCCGCAGCCAGTCGCGCACGCTGCCTTCGTTGCCGAGCGTCAAGCCGCCGATCATGCCGAGCGCCTGCTCGCGCGGGACATGGCGGCCCTCCTTGCCGATCACCAGCACGACCTCGCCCTCGTAGTCGAACTTGTCCGACACTTTCGGCCGCACGATCGGCTGCTCGGTCCCCACCAGCGAGCTCGGGAAGCGGCAGAACAGGTTCGGATATTTCGGCGGCTCCTTGGCGTCCTTGCCGTCCTTGTTGTACTCGGTGTCGCGCTCCGGATAGTTGATCCCGACGCAGATGTTCTTTTCCGGCGCCAGGATCGGCGGCAGCATCTCGACGTCCTTGACCTGATGGTCCGCCGGCCCGGTCGCGGCCGCGCGCGCTTCCGCGATCGCCTGGGCGCGGAACACGTCGAGCAGGGTCGGATATTTCGGGCAGCTTGCGGCCGAGATCGATGATGCCGCCGTCGGTCACCGCGCCGTAGCTGGCGCGGCCGTTCACGCGAAAGCTTGCAAGTCGCATGTTCACCCGTTCGTGGTCACTCTCTCGCTGCTCGAGCCGGGCAGGGCGTTGCCGTTCACACCGATGCCGGCGCGCCCGGCTGGCGAAGCGGATGCGCGCGGGCGAAGGCGTCGTTCTGCATGCAGGTGTCGACGATGCGCCGCACGGTCGGAAACGGCGCCAGGTCCACCTTGAAGAAGTTCGCGCCGGTCGCCTGGGTCACCAGGCAAATGTCGGCGATCGTGATGGCGTCGCCCTGGCAATAGCGGCCGGTCTCCTTGCTGCCGGCGAGATTGGCCTCCAAGGCTTTCAGCGCCTGCCCGATCCAATTGTGGATCCATTTGAGCCGGGTGGGCTCGTCGAGCTTCGAGCTCGTGCTCGAGATACTCGCGCACCCGCGGCACCAGCAGCGGATGCGAGTCGCAGGCGACGATCTGCGCCAGCCCCCGCACGCGCGCGCGGGCGCGCGGCTCCTTCGGCAGCAGCGGCGGCTGCGGATGGGTCTCGTCGAGATACTCGATGATCGCCAGCGACTGGAACAGCACCGGCCCGTCGCCGTCGACCAGCGCCGGCAGCAGCATCTGCGGATTGACCTTGCGGAACGCCTCGTCGCGCTGCTTGCCCTTGAGGAGGTCGACGTCGACGACCTCGTCGGGCACGATGCCCTTGAGGTTGAGCGCGATGCGCACGCGGAACGAAGCCAGCGAGCGCCAGAACGAAAATATCTTCACGGGACGCCTCCCCTGCGGTCGTTGGGCTTGTGTGTTCTTGCCGGCTTCATAGCAGAAATTGTGATGGCGGCGTCCATATCATATTATGCCGACGACACGAAGAAATGGCCGCTGTACAGGCGGAAAAAACGCAACGGGAGGACGGCAATGACCACGGTCGAGGATGCGCGCAGCCAAGGGCGCCGGCGGCAAGACCCATGAGCATCGCAGCGAGATCCGCGACGGCATGCGCATCGACTGGGACGTGCCGATCACGATGGACGACGGCCTGGTGCTGCGCGCCGACGTGTTTCGGCCGCTCAAGGAAGGCCGCTATCCGGTGATCCTGAGCTACGGCCCCTACGCCAAGGGGCTCGCCTTCCAGGACGGCTATCCGAGCGCCTGGCAACGCATGGCGGAGAAACATCCGGACGTCACCGCCGGATCGAGCAACCTCTACCAGAGCTGGGAAGTGGTCGATCCGGAAAAATGGGTGCCGCACGATTATGCCTGCGTGCGCGTCGATTCGCGCGGCGCCGGCTGCTCGCCGGGCTACATCGACCACTGGTCGCCGCGCGAGACCAAGGATTTCCACGACTGCATCGAATGGGCCGGCGTGCAGCCGTGGTCGAACGGCAAGGTCGGGCTCAACGGCATCTCCTACTATGCCATCAACCAGTGGCACGTGGCGACGCTTGCAGCCGCCCCACCTCGCCGCCATGTGCATCTGGGAGGGCTGCGCCGACTTCTACCGCGAGCTGACGCACCATGGCGGCATCCTCTGCACGTTCCCGGAAAACTGGTACGACATGCAGGTGAAGACCGTGCAGTACGGCGCCGGCGAGCGCGGCAGGCGCTCGCGGGTGCACGGCGAGCTGGTGTGCGGGCCGCAGACGCTGTCGGAGCAGGAGCTGGCGAAAAACCGCTGCGACTTCGGCAATGACATCTTCTCGCATCCGCTCGACGACGACTACCACCGGGCGCGCTCGCCGATCTGGTCGAAGGTGAAGACGCCGCTCCTCTCCGCCGCCAATTGGGGCGGCCAGCCGCTGCATCCGCGCGGCAATTTCGAGGGCTTCGTGCGCGCCGCCGCCAAGGACAAGTGGCTCGAGGTGCACGGCATCGAGCACTGGACGCACTTCTACACCGATTACGGCCGCGAGCTGCAGCTCCGGTTCTTCGACCATTTCCTGCACGGCAAGAGCAACGGCTGGGACAAGCAGCCGCGCGTGCTGCTGCAGGTGCGCCACGTCGACAAGTTCGTCGAGCGCGCCGAGAACGAATGGCCGCTCGCGCGCACCAAGTGGACGAAGCTCTACCTCGACCCGACCAGCGGCGCGCTCAGCCGAGAAGCGCGCGGGCGGCAAGGCGGTGAAAAGCTTCGCCGCGATGGGCGACGGCGTGACCTTCCTGACCGAGCCGTTGGCGGAGGAAACCGAGATCACCGGCCCTTCGGCGCTGAAACTGTTCGTCTCGTCGTCCACCAGGGACGCCGATCTGTTCGTCGTGCTGCGGGTGTTCACGGGCGACCTCAAGGAGGTGGTGTTCCAGGGCGCCATCGACCCGCACACGCCGGTCGGCCAGGGCTGGCTGCGCGCCTCCCATCGCAAGCTCGACAAGACGCTCTCGACGCCCTACCGGCCCTATCACACCCACGACCGGGCGCAGCCGCTCAAGAAGGGCGAGGTGGTCGAGCTCGATATCGAAATCTGGCCGACCTCGATCGTGGTGCCGGCCGGCCACCGGGTGGCGCTCACCATCCGCGGCAAGGACTACGTCTATCCGGGTCCGAGCGGCGGCAAGCTCTCGAACTTCAAGAACGAGCTCACCGGCTGCGGCCCGTTCCTGCACGACGACCCGCGCGACCGCCCGCCGGAGGTCTTCGGCGGCACCACCAGCCTGCATTTCGGCGCCGGCCGGCAGCCCTATCTGCTGCTGCCGGTCATCCCGCCCAAAAAGGCGGCAGCGCGCAAGCGCAAGTAAGGTGCGTGTCCCGGATGCGGTGCAGCGCGAAGCTCTTGCCATAAGCGCGTTTTACGCGCGTCTGCGACGCGCTATGGCGGTGCGCCGCTGATCCGGGACCGCCACGGACCGTAACGATCCCGGGTCTGCAGCGCACCAGCGCCGACAAGGGTCTGCGCCGCTGCGCCGCGCCCGGGACACACCCGTCCCTGCGGCGAGTGGGCAGTATCCGGCGCGTCTGTCCTGGGGTAAGCTCCCGCAACCTTCGTGATCAGAACAACGACAAGAAGGAGGTGTCAAAAGGGGTAAGGGGGAGATGAATACGCAGTTCTGGCTGATCCAGGCCTTCAACGGCATTTCGTACGGCGCCTTGCTGTTCCTGGTGGGCAGCGGCCTGTCGCTGATCTTCGGCGTGATGCGGATCGTCAACCTCTCGCACGGCTCCTACTTCCTGCTGGGCGGTTACGTCGCGCTGTCGGTGATCTGGACCACCGGCTCCTGGGTGCTGGCGATTCCCGTCGCGGCCTTGACGATCGGCCTTGTCGGCCTGTTGATGGAACGCATTTTCCTGCGGCCGCTGGGGTTCGACCCGCTGCGCCAGGTGCTGCTGACGGTCGGCTTCGCCTTCCTGTTTCAGCAAGCGGCGCTGGACATCTGGACCGGCAACAATTTCGACATCAACCCGCCCGAGGCGCTGACCAAGAGCATCGTGGTCGGCGGGCTCTATCTGCCGCTGTACCGGATGTTCATGATCGGCATGGCGCTCGCCATCGGCATCATCCTGTGGCTGGTCATGGAAAAGACCCGGATGGGCGCGGCGGTTCGTGCAACCGTCGACGATGCGCAGATGGCGCGCGGCGTCGGCATCGACACCTCGCGCATTTCCATGCTGATCTTCTCGCTGGGCGCGTTCCTGGCGGCATTGGGCGGCGTGATCGGCGGCGCCTTTCTCGGCATCTATCCGGGTTTGGACTTCGAGATGCTGCCGCTCGCGTTCGCCGTCGTGATCATCGGCGGGATGGGAAGCCTCGGCGGCGCGGCGATTGGAGCGTTGCTGGTCGGATTGGCGGACAATTTCGGCAAGGCCCTGTTCCCGGAGATCTCCTATTTCACGCTGTACGCGCCGATGGCACTGATATTGGCGGTCAAGCCGACCGGATTGTTCGGACGCGAATGAGCACGACGGATGAAGAGCCAGCGTATCAAGATCCTGCTTGTCGTTGTCGCCCTGGCGGCGCTCGCGATCATCACTCCGAGCACCAATTCGTTCGTGATCCTGCTGGCCACGCGCGCGTTGGCGTTCGCGATTCTCGTGATGAGCGTGGACATCCTGCTCGGCTATACCGGCCTCGCCTCCCTCGGGCAGGCGGCCTATCTGGGCGTCGGTGCGTACGTGACCGCGATTCTCGCGACCAGATACCAGTTCGGGCTGGGGTACGATTTCTGGCTGGTCGTCGTGCTGGGAATTCTGTTTGGAGCGGCCTTGGCGGCCGTTTTCGGCCTGCTCGCCATTCGCGCGACCGGGGTCTACTTCCTGATGATCACGCTTGCGCTCGGCCAATGCGTCTGGGGACTGGCCTATCGGTGGAACTCGCTCACCGGCGGCGACAACGGCATCAATCTGCGCGCACGGCCCAAATTCTTCGGCATCGACCTCGCCAACGAAGTGACGTTCTTCTATCTGGTGTTCGGTTTCTTCGCAGTCTCGCTGCTGCTAATGTACACGCTGGTCCGGTCGCCGTTCGGACGCAGCCTGACGGGGATTCGCGAGCGCGAGCTGCGCATGAAGATCCTGGGCTACAATACGTGGCTGCACAAATACATCGCGTTCGTCATCGCCGGCGGCTTCGGCGGGCTTTCGGGCGTGCTGTGGGCCCATACCGCCGGCATCGTGAGCCCCGAGAACGTGGTGCTGACCACCTCGGTCGACGCGCTGCTGATGGCGGTTCTCGGCGGTGCGGGTACGCTGGTCGGCGGCGTCATCGGCGCAATTATCGTGTTCGGCCTGCGCGAATACCTCAGCACGCTGGTTCCCTGGTGGCAGTACGTGCTGGGCGCCGTCTACGTGCTGACGATCCTGTATCTGCCAACGGGGCTGATGGGCATTCCGGAGCGCATCCGTCAACGACGGGCGCTTGCGGGAAGTCGAGCAGAAGACGCAAAAAAACTGGCACCCGTGACCTCCTGACTTGCGCCGGATGTCACGACAGCAAGGGAGCGAGGCGATGACATGTATCTCATTACGGCGGCTTGTGCCGCTGCTGTTGGGTGGCGGCGTCGTGCTGGGCGGCGCCCCGGGTGCCGATGCGGCCGAGGAATTGCGCATCGGCGTGATCGCGCCGACGACCGGCATCCTTGCGCAGGTCGGCAAGGACATGGTCGACGGCCTCAACATGTATCTCGAGGAGACCGGCAGCACCTTTGCGGGCGCCAAGGTGAAGGTGATCGTCGAGGACAGCCAAGGCAAACCCGACACCGCCGTCACCAAAGCCAAGAAGCTCATCCTGCAGGACAAGGTGCACATGCTCCTCGGCGGCGTACTGGCCACCGAAGGCTATGCGCTTGCGCCGGTGAGCACCAACGACAAGACCGTCTATATCGCCTCGGTCCCCGCGGCCGACGATCTCACCCAGCGCGATCTTCCGAACTATCCCTACCTCATCCGCACCGGCTGGACGAGCTCGCAGCCGCATCACCCGCTCGGGCAATGGGCCTGCGAGCAGGGCTACAAGAAGATCGTCGCGATCGGGGCCGACTACGCGTTCGGGCACGAGTCGGTCGGCGGCTTCCAGAAGACTTTCGAGGACTGCGGCGGCAGGATCATCCAGAAGATCTGGCCTCCGTTCGGCACCAAGGACTTCGGGCCCTACATTCCGACCATCAAGGCGGACGCCGATGCGATCTTCACGCTCATGGTCGGGCCGATGGTGGTTCAATTCCCGAAGCAGTTGCGGGCCGCCGGCATCAAGAAGCCGATCGTCGGCGGCGGCACCAGCTACGACGAGTTCGCCTTGCCGGTCATGGGCGACGAGGTGATCGGCGACGTCTCCGCGCTGCAATACAGCGCCGCGCTGGAAACGCCCAAGAACGAGGCATTCGTGAAGAAGTACCGCGCCAAATACGGCAAGGTGCCGTCCTATTTCTCGGAGACCAACTACACCAGCGCGCAACTGATCAACGAGGTGATGAAGGGCACGAAGGGCGACTGGCCGGGCGCCGAGCCGTTCGTCAAGGCGATGGCGGCGCTCAAGATCGACGCCGTGCGCGGCCCGGTCGCCTTCGACGACATGCGCAACCCCGTGCACAACATCTACATCAAGAAGGTCGAGAAGAAAAAGCTGTTCGGCTACGACAAGGACGAGCTCTGGAACACCGTCATCAAGACTTATCCGAATGTCGGTCAGTTCTGGACATATGACAAGGCGGCGTTCCTGAAGCAGCCGGTCTACAGCCGCGACTTCCCGCCCTGCAAGTATTGCCAATAGCGAAGCCGATGCACCGGGCTCTGCGAGGCGCCCCGTGAGTGGAAAGCTCACGACAACAATGGAGGATGGACCATGACGGTCACTTTGCTGCGACGATCTAGTCCGCTGCTGCTGGGCAGCGTTGTTGCCTTCAGCCTGACGGCGCCTGCGCAGGCCGCCGAGGAACTGCGCATCGGATATGTGGCGCCGACCACCGGCATCTTCGCCCAGGTCGGCAAGGATATGGTCGACGGCTTCCAGCTCTACCTCGACGACGTCAAGAGCGACTTCGGCGGGGCGAAAGTGAAGTTCATCGTCGAGGACGAGCAGGCCAAGCCGGACACCGCCGTCACCAGGGCCAAGAAGCTCATCCTGCAGGACAAGGTGCATATGCTGGTCGGCGGCCTGCTGGCGTCGAGCGGCTACGCGCTGGCGCCGGTCAGCACCGCCGACAAGACGGTGTACGTCGTGCCCGTTTCGGCGGCCGACGACCTGACCCAGCGCGACCTGCCCAAATATCCGTACATGGTCCGCACCGGCTGGTCGAGCTCGCAGCCAAGCCATCCGTTCGGGCAATGGGCCTGCGAGCAGGGCTACAAGAAGATCGCCGCCATCGGCGCCGACTATGCGTTCGGCTACGAGGTCATCGGCGGGTTCCAACGCGCATTCGAGGCCTGCGGCGGGCAGATCGTGCAGAAGATCTGGCCACCGCTCGGCACCAAGGACTTCGGGCCCTACATCCCGACCATCAGGCAGGACGCCGACGCGATCTTCACGCTCATGGTCGGACCCATGTCGCTGCAATTCCCCAAGCAGCTGGCGGCCTCCGGCAACAAGAAGCCGGTGATCGGCGGCGGGACGAGCTATGACGAGTTCGTGCTGCCGTCGATGGGCGACGAGGTGATCGGTCACGTGTCGGCGCTGCAATACAGCGCCGCGTTGGAAAATCCGAAGAACGAGGCCTTCGTGAAGAAGTATCGCGCCAAGTACGGCAAGGTGCCCTCGTACTACTCGGAGACCAACTACACGACCGCGCAGATGATCCACGAGGTCATCAAGAGCAACAACGGCAACTTCCCGGGCCTCGAGCCATTCGTGAAGCAGCTCGCCGCGCTGAAGGTGGATACGCTCCGCGGTCCCGTCACCATCGACGAGATGCGCAACCCGGTGCAGAACATCTACATCAAGAAGGTCGAGAAGAAGAAGATGTTCGGCTACGACAAGGACGAGCTCTGGAACACCGTCATCAAGACCTATCCGAACGTCAGCCAGTTCGGGCAGTTCAGCAAGGACGAGTTCCTCAAGACGCCGGTCTACAACCGCGACTACCCGCCCTGCAAATACTGTAATTAGCGCGACCGTCGGCCGGGGCTCCGGGTCGGGAGCCCCGGTCGCTTCACTTGCGATCGGCAAGGAGACCGAAGTGACCACCGACGCGCGCGCGAACGGCGGCGAGCCCGCTCTCGAGCTCCGGGGCTTGTCGAAGAGCTTCGGCGGCCTGCGGGCCGTACGCGACGTCACCTTCAAGATCATGCCCGGCGACCGCAAGGCCATCATCGGCCCGAACGGCGCCGGCAAGACGACCCTGTTCAATCTGATCACTGGAATATTCCCCGCCACCTCCGGGCAGGTGCTGCTGTTCGGCCAGGACGTGACCGCCTGGCCGAGCCATCGGCGGACTGCCCTCGGCATGGCGCGCACGTTTCAGATCACCAGCCTGTTTCCGAAGCTCACCGTTCTCGACAACGTGCTGTTGGCGATCCAGGGTCTGCGGCCCTCGAAGTTCGTGATGTGGCGGTTCCTGTCGTCCTATCGCGACGTCTACGACAAGGCTGCCGGGCTCCTGGAACGCGCCCAATTCCTGGACCGCAAGGACACCGAGGTGCGCTATCTGTCGCACGGCGAGCAGCGCCAGCTCGAGATCGTGCTGGGCCTCGCGAGCGATCCGAAAATCCTGCTGCTGGACGAGCCGGCCGCCGGCTTGTCCTCCGGCGAATCGGCGGAGATGGCGGAATTTCTCCTCCGACTTGATCGCAATCTTGCGATCCTGCTGATCGAGCATGACATGGACGTCGTCTTCGACGTCGCCGATCACATCTCGGTTCTCCATTTCGGTGAAGTGCTGGAAACGGGACCCACCGAGCAAATCCGCAAGAGCGCGAAGGTACAGGAAATCTATCTGGGCACCGGTTGAGTTATGGCGATTCTCGACGTTCACGACATCCACACCTATTACGGCGATGCCTACGTGCTGCAAGGAATGTCCTTGCAGGTCGAGCAGGGCCAGATCCTGGGCCTGCTCGGACGCAACGGCGTCGGCAAGACGACGCTGGTGAACTCGATCGTTGGATTCACTCCGCCGCGCCGGGGCAGGATCGTGTTCAAGGGCGTCGACATCACCCGTGCATCCTCGTTCGAAACGATCCGCAGCGGGATGGGGCTGGTTCCACAAGGCCGGCGGGTTTTTCCAACCCTGAACGTGGAGGAAAATCTCCTGGTGGCCGAGCGCAACCCCGAGCGTCATGGCTGGAATCTGCAGCGCGTCTATGCGCTGTTCCCGCGCTTGCAGGAGAGACGCAGCCAGCGCGCCAAGACGTTGTCGGGGGGCGAGCAGCAGATGCTCGCCATCGGCCGCGGCCTGATGACCAACCCCGACTGCCTGATCATGGACGAGCCGTCGGAAGGGCTCGCGCCCATCATCATCCAGGGCGTCTGGGAGGCGATCGGAAAGCTCAAGGAGCAGGGGCTCTCGATCCTGCTGGTCGAGCAGAACGCCGCGCTCGCCCTCAAGCTGGTCGACTACGTGCACGTGATGAGCAAGGGCCAGGTGGTCTACTCCGCCCGTCCGCAGGAGCTTTGGGCCAACGACGAGATCAAATCCAATTATCTGGGCATTTGATTGCGTTAACGACCGGATAAACTGCGCGGCAGACGATGCCGCAGGACAAAATCGGCTCCGATATGCCAGGATAAAAGCCATCGAAAGGGAGACAACGCAATGACCGTGAACCGCCGTACCGTCATCAAGGGAGCGCTCGCCGCCGGCGTGGCGACGCAGGTGCTGAGAGTGCCGGCCGCGCCGGCGCAGGCGGCGCCGATCCGCGTCGGCTTTCTGACCATCAAGACCGGACCGCTCGCCTCGGGCGGCATCCAGATGGAGCAGGGCCTCACGGTCTTCTTCAAGGAGCGCAACAACGCGCTCGCCGGCCGGCCGGTCGAGCTGCACACCGCCGACACCGGCGGCAATCCGGCGCAGGCGCGCACCAAGACCCAGGAGCTGGTCGAGCGCCTGCGCGTCTCGGTCCTGATCGGCCCGCTCGCCGCCTTCGAGGCGCTCGCCATCGACGACTACATCCGCTCGTCGCAGACGCCGATCCTGTCGGTGGCCGGCGCCGAGGACATGACGCAGCGCAAGCCCAATCCGTGGTTCGTGCGGCCGAGCTGCACGTCGGCGCAGCCCAGCCATCCGCTCGGCGACTACGCCGCCAAGGATCTCAAGCTCAAGCGCGTCGCCGTGCTGGCCGACGATTTCGCATTCGGCCACGAGAACGTCGCCGGTTTCCAGCGCGTGTTCGAGGACAACGGCGGCAAGGTGGTGCAGAAGCTGTTCACGCCGTTGAACGCCCCCGATTACGGCACCTATATCTCGCAGCTCAAGTCGAACCTGGATGCCGTCTACACCGGCCACGCCGGCTCCAACGGATTCAAGTTCATCAAGCAGCTGCGCGAGTACGGCAACCGGACGCAGATCCTCGGCGGCTTCACGCCGGTCGACGAAGCGCTGCTGCAGCAGATGGGCGACGACGCGCTCGGCGCCATCACCGGCAACTGGTATTCGGCCGAGCTCGAATACCCGATCAACAAGCGGTTCGTGGCGGCGATCCAGCGCGACTACAAGGTCGATCCCGGCGTCTATGCGGCCGAGACCTATCTGTGCGGCGAGGTGCTCGAGCACGCGCTCAAGGGCATCGGCGGCAAGATCGAGGACAAGCCGGTGTTCATGAAGGCGCTCAAGGACGCGAACGTGCCGAACACCTTGCGCGGCCCGGTGCGCTTCGACGAGTTCGGCAACGTCATCGGCAACATCTACATCCGCAAGGTCGAGCGCAAGGGCGGCAAGCTGGTCAACGCCGTGGTCAAGACCTATCCGGACGTGAGCCAGTTCTGGACCTACAAGCAGGAAGACTTCCTGAAGAATCCCGTCTATTCGCGCGACTATCCGCCGGCGCGCAATCTCGAGCAATAAGCGGCAGAACGGGCGCGCCGGCCGCGTCGGTGAGCCGGCGCGCCGGCTGCCGCGCCCGACCGAACGGGGACGGGGGAAACCCGCATGTATCGAGCAACCGCCGACATCAAGCTGCCGACGGCCATCATCGGGTCACTGCCGCGGCCGAGCTGGTACACCGAGAACCTCGGCTCGCGGAACTTCCTCGCCGCGATGGTCAATGCGAGGTACCGCGAGCAGTACACCGACGCGCTCGGCGTCTATCTGCTCGAGCAGCAACAGGCCGGCCTCGACATCGTCACCGACGGCGACTGCCGATTCGACACCGACGTCGGCGGCCAGAGCTGGACCAGCTATCCGCCGTCCCACATGCAGGGGTTCGACCGCCACAACCCTCGACCGGTCCCGTCGAGCCCGGGGAAAAGCCTGGTCTGGTTTCCCGCCGGGCACATTCTTCACGACTACCTCGAGTCGCGGCTGCTGCCGCCGATCGTCGGCCCGGTCGAGCGCGGCGACCTGCAGTACACCGCGCTGTGGCGGACGGCGCAGCGCCTGACCACGAAGCCGGTCAAGTTCGGCACCGTCACGGCGGAGATCATCGGTCTCTTGTGCGCCGATCATCACTACAAGGACGTCCGCACCCGCATCATGGCCATCAGCGATGCGCTGCGCGAGGAGCTGCACGAGCTGGCCGATGCCGGCTGCCCGGTGATCCAGATCGAGGAGCCGCAGATCCATCTGCTGGCGGCGCGCGGCTTCGTCAGCGAGGCGATCAATCCGAGCTTCATGGTGGAGGTCTACAACAACACGGTCAAAGGGCTGCGCGACAAGACCGAGGTCTGGTGCCACAGTTGCTGGGGCAACCCTTCGCAGCAGCGCATGTTCGCCGAGGTTCAGAGCTACAAGCCGGCGATCGAGTATTTCAACCAGTGCGACGCCGACGTGATCACCTTCGAATCCTGCAGCTCCGGCGGCATCGATCTCGAAGCCATCGGCACAGGCATCGTCGACAAGAAGATCGCCATCGGCGTGATCGACCATCATACGCTGCAGGTGGAACGGCCCGAGGACGTGGCCGACGCACATCCGGCGCGCCTTGAAATTCATCCCGCCCGAGCGTCTCGTCATCTGCTCGGATTGCGGGATGGGCCGCGAGGGAATGAGCCGGCGCCACGCCTTCTACAAGATGGTTGCGCTGGTGCTGGGGACCAACATCGTGCGCCGCGAGCTCGGCCTGCCGGAGGCGGTGTGCCCGGCCGCCGACGGTCGCTATTCGCTGGTCGTCCCGGTAAAATAGCGCAACTGGTTCTCGAGGCCCCTCCCCGCGAGCGCTGACCCGATGCAGTGGCAGTTCTGGATCATCCAGACGCTCAACAGCGTGGCCTTCGGCGGCCTGCTGTTCCTGTTGTCGTCGGGCTTCTCGCTGATCTTCGGCCTGATGCGGATTCCGAACCTGGCGCATGGGGCGTTCTTCATGCTCGGCGCCTATTTCGGCTTCTCGCTGCTGCAGCTCGGGCTGCACTTCTGGTTGGCGGCCATCATCGGCGGGCTCGGCGTCGGGCTGCTCGGCATTGTCGATGGAGCGGTTCATCCTGCGCCGGCTGCAAGGCAACGAGCAGGGGCAGGTGCTGGTCACGCTCGGCATCTCGTTCATCATCGCCGACATCTGCCTGCTGGTCTGGACCGGCGATCCGATGCCGCTGGCGGCGCCGCAGGCGCTGCGCCCGCCGCTGCGGGTCGCCGGCTACGCCTTTCCGACCTACCGGCTGGTGGTGCTCGGCATCGCGCTGGTGGCGGCGGTGGCGCTCTATCTCCTGATGGAGCGCACCCGGCTCGGCGCCATGATCCGCGCCGGCGTCGACGACATGGAGATGGCGCGCGGGGTCGGCATCCCGGTATCGCGGCTGTTCACCACGGTTTTCCTGCTCGGCGCCACGCTGGCGGGCATCGGCGGCGTGCTCGGCGGCCCGATCCTCAACGCCTATCCGGGGCTCGACACCGACATGCTGCCGCTCGCTTTGATCGTGGTGATCCTGGGCGGCGCCGGCAGCCTGCTCGGCGCCTTCGTCGGCAGCTTCATCGTCGGCTTCCTCTACAATTTCGGCATCGCGCTGGTGCCCGACCTCGCCTATTTCGTCCTGTTCCTGCCGATGGTGCTGGTGCTGGTGTTCCTGCCGCAGGGCCTGTTCGGGCGGGTGCAGATATGACGCGCCGCGCCATCGGTCGCGCTCGCGGTCTGCGCGGCGATCCTGCTGATCCTGCCGTGGATCATCGGCAACGAGTTCTACGTCAACATGGCGAGCCAGGTGCTGATCTACGCGCTGTTCGCGCTGTCGATCAACATGATGCTCGGCTATGGCGGCATGGTGTCGCTCGGCCACGCCGGCTATCTCGGCATCGCCGGCTACGCCTGCATCCTGGCGACGGTCGCCGGCTACGACCAGCTCACCGCGGCGATCTTTGCGGTCCTGCTGTCGACCGCGGCCGCGGCGCTGTTCGGCGTGCTGTCGCTGCGCGCGCCGGGGCTGGGCTTCATCATGATCACGCTCGCGCTCGGCCAGATCGTCTGGGGCGTGGCGTATCGGGCGAACGATCTCACCGGCGGCGACAACGGCATCCGGCATCCGGCCCGTCCGCTGCCGTTCGGCTTCGATATCCGCGATGCGCCGAGCTTCTACTATTTCACCCTGATCGTGTTCGCGATCGCGCTGTTCTTCATCTGGCGGTTCTCGCGTTCCCCGTTCGGCGCCAGCCTGATGGGCACGCGCGACCAGCCGCGCCGCATGCGCATGCTCGGCCACAATGTCTGGCTCATCCAGCTGCTCACCTTCACGATGGCCGGATTCTGGGGCTCGGTCGCGAGCGTTCTCTATGTCTATTACAACCTGTTTCTGAGCCCGCACGCGATCTCGCTGCAGCAATCGGCCGAGATCCTGCTGATGGCGATCCTGGGCGGCGCCAGCACGCTCACCGGCCCGATCGTCGGCGCCGCCATCATCACGCTGGTGAAGAACGTGGTCAGCACCTACGTCGAGCGCTGGAATACGCTGCTCGGGCTGATCTTCGTGGTGGTGATCGTGTTCATGCCGTACGGCCTCGTTCCCGGCTGCACGCAGTTGTGGCGGCGGCTGACCAGCCGCAAGGCGACGAAACCGGAGCCGGCCGCGCTGGCGAGCGAAGCGAGCGGCCAGCGCGGCGACTCTATGGCGCGCGCGCCGGAGGGCGGCGCATGACCGCGCCCGCGCTCGAGGTCAGAGGTCTCAACAAGCGCTTCGGCGGCCTGCCGGCGACCCGGGACGTCTCGCTCAGCGTGATGCCGGGCGAGCGCCGGCTGATCATCGGACCGAACGGCGCCGGCAAGACCACGCTGTTCAACCTGATCACCGGCGACCTCACCGCCGACAGCGGCTCGGTGCGGCTGTTCGGCCGGGAGTTGCTCGGCATGCTCACGCAGAATCGCGTGCATCTCGGCCTCGCCCGCACCTACCAGATTCTCACGCTGTTCCCGCGCGAGCGGCTCATTCACAACGTGGTGCTGGCGCTCTTGGGCCTCGACAAGCGGCGCTGGAATCCGTGGTCGGTGCTGACCGGCAACCGCGACCTCTACAAGAGCGCGCAAGAAGCCCTGGCGCAGGTGGGCCTCGGCCGACAGCGCCGAGCGCATCGTGGTCGAGACCTCCTACGGCGAGCGGCGCCGGCTCGAGCTCGCCATGGCGCTGGCACAGAAGCCGAAGCTGCTGCTGCTCGACGAGCCGCTGGCCGGGCTCTCCCAGGGCGAGCGCCAGACCGTTCGCGCGCTGCTCGACACCATTCCGCGCGACGTCACCATCGTGATGATCGAGCACGACATGGACACCGCGCTGGGTTTCGCCGAGCGCATCACCGTGCTGCACTACGGCGAGGTGATCGTCGAGGGCACCCGCGCCGAGGTGGTCGCCGATCCGCGCACCCGGGAGGTGTACCTTGGCGACTGAGGCACTCGCCATTGCCGGCATCGACACCTATTACGGCGACAGCCACGTGCTGCACGGCGTCTCGTTCGCGCTGCAGCCGGGCCGCCTGCTCGGGCTGCTCGGCCGCAACGGCGCCGGCAAGACCACCTGCATGTCGACCATCATGGGCTTCCTCAAGCCGCGCCGCGGCGCGATCAGCCTCTACGGCGAGCCGGTCGGAGGCCTGCCTCCCGACGTGATCGCCCGCAAAGGCATCTGCCTGGTCCCGCAGGGCCGGCGCATGTTCCGCACCCTGACGGTGCGCGAGAACCTGATGGTGGCGGCGCAACGCCTCAAGAACGGCGGCGGCGGACCCGGCTGGTCGCTCGAGCGCGTGTTCAGGTTGTTTCCGCGGCTGCAGGAGCGGCATGCCCAGGTCGCGGGCTCGCTGTCCGGCGGCGAGCAGCAGATGCTGGCGATCGGCCGGGCGCTCATGGGCAACCCGCGCGTGCTGCTGATGGACGAGCCTTCGGAGGGGCTGGCGCCGCAGCTGGTCGCCGAGGTCGGCCGCACCATCGCGCAATTGAAGGCCGAAGGGCAGTCGATCGTGCTGGTCGAGCAGAACATCAAGCTCGCGCTCAACCTCGCCGACGACGTCGTGATCATCAATACCGGGCGGGTCGTGTTCACCGGCACGGCCGACCAGATCAAGGTCGACGACGCCATGGTGGCGCAGCACCTGGGTGTGTTTTGACAGCGCGAATAGCGAGTAGCGAGTAGCAAGTAGGACCGCTCGCTTACTATTCGCTATTCGCTATTTGCTATTCGCTTCTCGATATCACTCACAACGGAGCCACAATGACCACGCAATGGAACAAGTACGAAGCGACCGCTGCGCGCAAGCACGGCAAGAGCGGGCCGCGAGATCAGGCCGAAAAGCACCACCATCGACATCCATTCGCACGTGGCGATTCCGCAGGCCGGCGCCTTCGTCAAGCCGCATCTCGACATGGCGACGATCCCGCTCGCGCATTTTGCCAATGCCGAGACCAAGGCGTTGAGCCAGAAGCAGGAGGAGGACATCCGCGCCCGCATCACCGGCTATGACGAGCGCCTCGCCGATCTCGACGCCATGGGCCTCGACATGCAGCTCGTGATGCCGCCGCCGAACCAGTGCTTCTACACGGTGCCGCTCGACATCTCGGTCGAAGCCTCGCGCATGGTGAACGACGGCCTGGCCGAATACGTCTCGCGCAAGCCCGACCGGTTCGTGGCGCTCGGCACCGTACCGCTGATCGACGGCAACGAGGCCGCCAAGGAGCTCGAGCGCTGCATGAAGACGCTCGGCATGAAGGGCGCCGAGATCCTGACCAATGTCGACGGCCACGAATTATCGGAGCCGGCCTACGCGCCGTTCTGGCGGAAGGCCGAGGAGCTCGGCGCCCTCGTGGTCATTCATCCCAACGGCTTCACCGACGCCAAGCGCTTCACCCGCTTCTACTTCAACAACGTGATCGGCAATCCGCTGGAGACGACGATCGCGCTGCACTATTTGATCTTCGACGGCGTGCTCGAGCGCCATCCCGACCTGAAGATCCTGGCGGTGCACGGCGGCGGCTTTCTGCCGGCCTATTCGGGCCGCATCGACCATGCCTGGGGGGCGCGCTCGGATTCGCACGGCGAGCTGCCGCAGCCGCCCACCAGCTATCTCAAGAAGATCTATTTCGACACGGTGGTGTTCACGCCGCATCAGCTCGCCGAGCTGGTGCGGCTGTTCGGCGCCGACCACATCATCATGGGCACCGACTACCCGTTCGACATGGCCGACTACGATCCGATCGGCCACGTCGCTGCGGTCGACGGCTTCGACGCTTCGACCATCGCGGCGCTGACCGGCGGCAACGCGCGGCGGTTGCTGGGGCTGTGATCGCTGCACGTGCGCGCGGATTGGCGCGATTCACGCCACCGCTCGTGCGCCCCTTGTGGGGAGGGGTTAGGGGTGGGGGTCGTCGCGGGTCGCACCGCCGGTGCCATCGGCACCACCCCGCTCCCCAACCCTCCCCCACAAGGGGCGAGGGAGCCGACCGAGTATGTGGCGCCGCAGTCGCGAAGCGTAGCGCCTCACTCCGCCTTGACCTTGGCGTCCTGGATCACCTTGCGCCACTTCGGCTCGTCGTTCTTGATGTAGCTCGTGAGCTGCTCGGGCGAGCCGGCGATCGAATTCGAAATACTGCCGCTCGAGGAAGCTCTTCTTGATCTCCGGATCGGCGAAGATCTTGCGCACCTCGCCGTTGATCTTGCCGACCACGTCGGCGGGCATGCCGGGCGGGCCGAACAGGCCGAACCAGGAGACCGCCTCGTAGCCGGGCAGCCCGCTCTCGGCCACGGTCGGGATTTCCGGCAGCAGCGCCATCCGCTTGGAGGCGCCGACCGCCAGGAGCTTCACCTTGTCGGTCTTCCACTGCGGCACCGCGCTGCCGACGCTGATGAACATCATCTGGATGTGACCGGCGATGACGTCGGTGAGTGCCGGCGTCGCGCCCTTGTAGTGCACCGCCTGCAGCTTCACGCCCGCCAGCGCCTGCAACAACTCCATGTTCAGGTGCCCGCTCGAGCCGACCCCGAAGGTCCCGTAGTTGAGCTCGCCCGGCTTCTGCTTGGCGAGCGCGATCAGGTCCTTGGCGCTTGCGACCTGCAGCGTCGGATGGCTGATGAGCGCGTGGTTGATGGTGACGAGGCCGCTGATCGGCGTGAAGCCCTTGACCGGGTCATAGGCGAGCTTGGCGTAGAGGCTCGGATTGACCACGAAGGTCGTTTCCGGGCCGATCAACAGCGTGTAGCCGTCGGGCGCCGACTTGGTGACGTATTCGGCGGCGATCTGGTTGTTGGCGCCCGGCTTGTTCTCGACGATCGCCTGCTGGCCCCAGGCTTCGGTGAAGCGCTGCGCCAGCATGCGGCCGAGCGCATCGGTGACCCCGCCCGGCGCCGCCGGCACCACGATCGTGACCGGCTTGGCCGGATAGGTCTGCGCCTGCGCGGCCGTGGTAGCCGGCACCAAGCAACCGAGCGCGACCAATCCCGCAAGCCACGTTCGCATTCGTTCGTCTCCTGTTCGTCTCGGTGTTGCTCTCTCGGGGTCCTTGCCTTTTGGCGAACTATCGCTGATTTTCTGGAACCTGCCTATGGCCGGCTCGATGCGGCAAACCCGCACGGCATGGCATCATCTTGGAAGCGTTGGATCAAGTCGAAGGCCGGGAGTTTTGCTCGCGTGATCGTCGTCGCAATCGATATCGGGGGGACGTTCACGGATCTGCTCGGCTTCGACGACCAGGCGCAACGCTTCGTCCAAGCCAAGAGCCTCACCACGCCGGCGCAGCTGGTGCAGGGCGTCATCGATTGCATCCGCAAGAGCGGCCTCGAGGCCGCCGCCATCGACGAGCTCATCCACGGCTCGACCATCGCGATCAATACGCTGATCGAGCGCAAAGGCGCCAAGACCGGGCTCGTGGTCACGCGCGGCACGCGCGACGTGTACATCATCGGCCGCGGCAACCGGCCCGAGGCCTACAATCTGTTCTTCCACCGCCATCGGCCGCTGGTGCCGCGCCATCTCACCCGCGAGGTCGACGAGCGGCTGCTCGCATCCGGCGAGGCGCACGAGCCGCTCGACCGCGCCAGCGTGGCGCAGGCGTGTCGCGTGCTCGCGGCCGAAGGGGTCGAGGCGGTCGCGGTGTGCTTCCTGCACTCCTACGTCAATCCCGAGCACGAGCGCGTCGCCGGCGACATGATCCGCGCGGCGCTGCCCGACGCCTATGTGTCGCTCTCGCATGAGATCCTGCGCGAATACCGCGAGTTCGAGCGGATGTCGACGACGGTGGTGAACGCCTATATCGGCCCGAAGGTCGGCGGCTACGTGAAGAGCCTGAGCTCGAGCCTCGGCGGCATCGGCTTTCGCGGGGCGCTCTCGATCATGCGCTCGAACGGCGGCGTGATGACGCCCGAGATCGCCACCGAGCGGCCGGCCGCGATGATGGAGTCCGGCCCGGTCGGCGGCATCATCGCGTCGGCGCAGGTCGGACAGGCGCTCGGCTCGCCCAACGTGATCTCGTTCGACATGGGCGGCACCACCGCCAAGGCGAGCCTGGTGCGCGACGGCGAGCCGACCATGGCGCCCGGTTACTATGTCGGCGGCTATGCCAGCGGGCATCCGGTGATGCTGCCGATGATCGACGTGGTCGAGGTCGGCGCCGGCGGCGGCTCGATCGCCTGGCTCGACGACGTCGGCGCGCTCAAAGTCGGGCCGCAGAGCGCCGGCGCCGATCCCGGCCCGATCTGCTATCGCGGCGGCGGAGCCGAGCCGACCATCACCGACGCCAATGTGGTGCTCGGCCGGCTCGATCCGGACAATTTCCTCGGCGGCCAGATGAAGCTCGACGCCGAAGGCGCGCACCGCGGCATCCGGGAGAAGATCGCCGACCCGCTGAAGCTGGACACGGTGGCGGCCGCGCAGGCGATCGTCGAGATCGCGATCTCCAAGATGTCGCTCGCCGTGCGCGAGGTCTCGGTGGCGAAAGGCTACGATCCGCGCGACTTCGCGCTGGTGGCGTCGGGCGGCGCCGGGCCGCTGCACGTGGTCGCGATCGCCCGCGAGCTGCACATCCCGAAGGTGGTGGTGCCGCTGTTCCCGTCGCATTTCTCGGCGCTCGGCATGCTGCTCGCCGACGAACGGCACGACTTCATCCGCACCCATTACGCCGACCTCGCCAGCGTGGATTTCGCCGCGCTCTTGCACATCCACCGCGAGATGGTCGCGGAAGCGACCGCGAGCCTGCGCCACGCCGCCGGCGCGGAGCGGCAAATCCATCTCGACCTGCGCTATGTCGGCCAGGAGTTCACCCTGCAGGTGCCGGTCAGCCTCGAGCAGTTGGAAACCGGAGATCGCCGCGGCGTGCGCGCCGCCTTCGACGCGCTCTACGAGCACCGCTACGCCCACCATTCGCCGGACGAGCCGGTCGAGATGGTGAACATCCGGCTGGCGATGATCGGCAAGCGCGCGAAGCTGAGCTTCCCGCCCGCGCCCGCGATCGCCGATGCGACCCCCGCGCGCCGGCGCGAGGTCTATTTCACGGACGCGCGCAAGCCTGCTGCCCTGCCCGGTCTATCAGCGCGAGCAGCTCGGCGCCGGCAACCGGATCGCCGGTCCCGCGCTGATCCAGGAGCACGGCACCACGACGGTGCTGTTCGAGCACGACACCTGCGTGGTGGCGCCGTCGGGCGAGCTGATCATCACGGTGGGAGGCGCGTGATGCGACGTGCGGCAGCAACCGCGATGCTTCTGTGACGCCGTGGCGGCGCCACAGCGTCCCCTCCCCCGCTTGCGGGGGAGGGACAGGGAGGGGGCATGCACGAAGACTCGCGCAAGCCTTCCCCCTCCCCACCCCTCCCCCGCAAGCGGGGGAGGGAGCAGACCGCGGCTGGCGGCGAAGTCGAGACTCAATTCGAGAGGAACTCGACCATGACCTCCACGCTCGACCCGGTGACGCTCGAAGTGATCCGCAACGCGCTGCCCGCCGTCGCCAACGAGATGGCGACCGACCTGCAGCGCACGTCCTACAACATGATGATCTACGAGGTGCGCGACTTCTGCACCGCGCTGATCAACACCGAGGGCGAGTTGATCTGCCAGAACGTCGGCGGCGTGTCGCATTTCGTCGCCGACCTCGGCGTCATCATCACCGACGGCATGAAGCGCTACGGCAAGCAGGGCTTCAAGCCGGGCGACGTGCTCATCACCAATCATCAGGCGGTCGCCGGCCAGCACCTCAACAACGTCGTCATCTACATGCCGTACTTCTACAAGGGCGAGCTGTTGATGTTCGCCATGGTGCGCGCGCACTGGATCGACGTCGGCGGCATGAGCACCGGCTTCGGCGCCGGCCCGACCGTCGCCGATCCGTGGATGGAGGGGCTGCAGCTCGATCAGCTCAAGATCTACGAGGCCGGCGAGCTCAACGACACGCTCTACCGCGTGCTCAAGGACAACATCCGCTTTCCGGAATCCTCGCTCGGCGACATGAAGTCGCAAATGGCGGCCTGTCGCCTGGCAGCGCGGCGCATGGACGAGCTGTTCGACAAATACGGCCGCGACACCATCCTCGCGGCGATCGCGCAGATCTTCGACGAGACCGAGACCAAGTGCCGCAACGTGGTGTCGCAGCTCGCCGACGGCGTCTACGAGGCATCGGCGGCGCTCGACGAGGACGGCCTCACCCGCGGCGAGCCGGTGCCGATCCACGCCAAGGTCACGATCGACCAGGGCGCGATGACCATCGACCTGTCGGGCTGCTCGAAGGAGCGGCGCGCCGCGATCAATTCGCGCACGCTCGCCGGCGCGCGGGTCGCCTACAAGGCGCTCACCGGCCCGCTCGATCCGGTCAACGAGGGCTCGTTCCGTGCGCTCGAGGTGATCATCCCCGAGGGCAGCATCATGATGGCGCGCTTTCCGGCGCCGATGTCGACCTGGAGCATGATCGTCCCGATGGTGGTCGACACCATCGTGGCGGCGCTGGCCCGCGCCATGCCGGAGCGGGTGCCGGCCGGGCACCACGGCCTCCTCGGCGGCGCGGTGGTGTTCTTCGGCGTGCATCCCAAGACCGGGCGGCGCTTCGTGGTGCAGAGCATCGAGGGCGGCGGCTGGGGCGGCCGGCCGTTCGAGGACGGCGAGTCCGGCACGGTCTCGGTCTGCCAGGGCGACGTGCGCAACGGCTCGATCGAAGGCATCGAGCTCAAATGCCCGGTGATGGTCGAGGGCCGCAGCTTGCGCACGGATTCGGGCGGCGCCGGCAAATTCCGCGGCGGGCTCGGCATCGACATGCAGGTGCGCAACCTGGTCGAGGGCAAGTGGAATTTCGAGCTGGTCAAGCGCAGCCAGTGCCCGCCCTGGGGCCTGTGGGGCGGCAAGCCGGGCGAGTTCGGCATGTACCTGCTGCGCGAGCCGGGCGAAACCGACTATCGGATGATGGGCGGCGCGCACCATCCGGTGCCGGTGAAGTCCGAGGTGATCGTGCGCACCGGCGGCGGCGGCGGCTGGGGCGACCCGCTCGAGCGCGACCCGGCCGCGGTGCGGGCGGACGTGATCGAGGAGCTGGTATCGCGCGCGCTCGGCGCGCGACGGACTACGGGGTGGTGCTGCGCGACGATTTGAGCATCGACGAGGCCGCGACTGAGGCCGCGCGACATGCGATAAGATCGGTGCAAGGAAGCGCAAGTGGCGCGACGGGAGCGAAACGATGAGCCTCCGGTTGTCATGCCCCGCGCAAGCGGGGCATCCAGTGAACACCGCACTGTCCGCAGACAACGGACATCGGCGGTTACTGGATCATCCGCTTACGCGGATGATGACAGGAGAGTATGGCTCGCAATCCGGGCCGTTTGCGCCACCCTCATTCTGATCATCGCCGTCACATCGGCCTCCGCCCAGACGCTGCGCGTCGGCAAGGCGGGGCGCGAGGCGTTCTCGTTCGTGCCGGCCGACATCGGCGCGCGCACCGGCATCTTCAAGCGCAACGGCGTCGAGATCGAGATCAGCAGCTTCGGCGGCGACGCCCGCCTGCAGCAGGCGATGGCGGCCGACGGCATCGACATCGCGCTCGGCTCCGGCCCGGGGCTCGCCTTCATCGTCAAGGGATCGCCCGTGAAGGGCATTGCCGCCATGGCGGGGCCGCCGCTGCTGTTCGCCCTGGTGGTGCGCAACGACGACAGCCGTGAAGACCGCCGACGATCTCAAGGGCCGCAAAGTCGGGGTCTCGACCGTCGGCTCGGTGACGAGCTGGATCATCAGCGAGGTATCGCGGCAGAAGGGCTGGGGCTACGAGGGCATCGCGCAGGTGCCGATCGGCGACGACGCCAACCGGATCGCGGCGCTCAAGACCAGGTCGATCGACGCGGCCATCGTCAACCTGGCGCAGGCGCTCAATTTCGTGCAGCGCGGCGAAGGCCGCGTGCTGCTGCGCTTCGGCGAGCTGGTCAAGGATTTCCATATCCACGTGATCTTCGCGACCGACAAGGCGATCGCCGGCAGGCCCGAGGCGCTGCGCGGCTTCCTCAAGGGCTGGTTCGAGACCATCGCGTTCATGCGCAAGAACAAGAACGAGACGGTCGAGATCGCCAAGGAGGTGATGGGCACCGACGCGCCGACCACCAGCGGCATCTACGACGAGCTGATGCCGATGTTCTCCGACACCGGCCGCTTCGACCCGAAGGCGCTGGCGGTGCTGCGCAAGTCCTTCGTCGAGATGAAGACGCTCCCCGAGGAGCCGGACATGAGCAAGCTCACCACCGAAGCGTTTCTGCCGCGAAACTGAACGCGGTCTCCCTCCAGCAGCAACCGAATGACGATGCGATGACGGGCGAGGTCGCGATCCGGATCAAGAACGTCTCGCATCATTTCGGCGAGGAAGACGACGCGCGCCACGTGCTGGCGCTGCGCGACACCTCGCTCGACATCGTGCGCGGCGAGCTGCTCTGCCTGATCGGCCCGAGCGGCTGCGGCAAGTCGACCTTGCTCAACATGATCGGCGGACTGCTCGAGCCCACCACCGGCACGGTGGAAGTCTCCGGCAAGAAGGTGGCCGGGCCGATGCCGCGCGACATCGCCTTCGTGTTCCAGGAAAACGCGCTGTTCCCCTGGAACACCGTGTTCGAGAACATCAATCTCGGCATGGTGTTCCAGGGCGTGCCGCGCGCCGAGCGCGAGGCGCGCGCGCAGCGTTCGCTGGAGGCGGTCGGGCTCAAGGATTTCGCCCAGCACTATCCGGGACAGCTGTCCGGCGGCATGCGCCAGCGCGCGGCGCTCGCGCGCGCGCTCAGCCTCGAGACCGGCATTCTGCTGATGGACGAGCCGTTCGGCGCGCTCGACGAGCAGACCCGCATGATCCTCGGCGAGGACCTCTCGGTTTTGCTCTCGCGCACCGACAAGACCATCGTGTTCGTGACCCACAGCCTGGGCGAGGCCACGTTCCTCGCCGACCGGGTCGCGGTGTTCTCGGCACGGCCCGGCACCATCAAGCAGATCATCTCGGTCGACGAGCCGCACCCGCGCCGGCCCGACTTCGTCACCTCGGAGAAATTCACCACCATCCGCAACCAGCTCTACGGGCTGCTGCACGACGAGATCCGCAAGACCATGGCGGAGAGCGGCATGGGCGCCGCCGCGGAGCACGCGCCGTGACGCCGGCGGGAAAATCGCGCGACAGCCGGCTCGGCAGCCGATCCGTTCAGGCGGCGTTCGTGCTCGTGCTGATCGTGCTGTGGTACCTCGCCACGACCCGCTGGGGGGTGAGCAGCATCCTGCTGCCGAACCCGGTGCTGGTGGTGCAGCAGCTGTGGGACATCCTCAAATCGGGCGAGTTCATCGGCGACCTGCGCGTCACGCTCACCGAGCTCGGCATCGCGTTCGCGATCTCCTCGACGTCCGGCATCATCATCGGCTACCTGATCAGCCGGTCGCATTACCGCATCCGCGTGTTCGAGCCGCTGTTCGCCGGCATCTATTCGGTGCCGATCATTCTGTTCCTGCCGCTCTACGTGCTGTTCTTCGGGCTCGGACCGGCGTCCAAGATCGCGCTCGGCGCCACCATCAGCTTCTTCCCGATCGTGCTCAACACCATCGCGGGCTTCGGCTATGTCGACCGCGTTCTGGTGACGGCGGCGCGCTCGATGGGCGCCTCCGACGTCCAGCTGTTTCGCTATGTGCTGCTGCCGGCGGCGCTGCCGATCATCCTCACCGGCATGCGCATGGGCTTCACGGTGGCGCTGCTGTCCATCATCGGCAGCGAGACCATCGCGTCGCTGGCCGGGCTCGGCCACCGCATCGTGCATCTCGCCGAAGGCATGGAGATGCCGCGCATGTTCGCCTATATCGCCTTCGTCGTCGCCATCGCGTTGATCCTCAACACCATCGTGTCCGCGCTCGAAGCGCGCGGAAGGCGGCACTTGTGACGCCCGCGGCGAAGACGCTTCGCTCGTGGCTGCGGCGGCCCTGGGTCGCGCGCGTCGGCGTGCTGATCGCGCTGTTCATCGTCTGGGAGATCGCCGCGCGCTGGTGGGTCGATCCGATGTTTCTCAGCCCGCCGTCGCGGGTGCTGATGTCGCTGCAAGCCGTGTTCGATACCCGCGGCGTGCCGGCGGCGCTGCGGATCACGTTCTGGGAGCTGGGCGTCGCCTTCGCGATGTCGGTCGCGATCGGGCTCGTGGTCGGGCTCGCGGTCGGGCTGCAGCCGTTCGCCCAAAAGAGCTTCATGCCGATCATCCTGCTGCTCTACGGCACGCCGCAGGTCACCATCCTGCCGCTGTTCATCCTCTATTTCGGCATCGGCCCGGCCTCCAAGATCGCCTTCGGGGTGAGCCACGGCATATTTCCGATCATCATGGCGATCGTCGCCGGCGTGCAGAACATCAAGCCGATCCTGCTCACCAGCGCGCGCTCCATGGGCGCGAGCCGCTGGCAGGTCCTGCGCCACGTGATCTTCCCGCACATGATCCCGAGCTTCTTCGCCGGCATGCGGCTCGGCATGACCGGCGTGCTGCTCGGCGTGCTGCTCGCCGAGCTCTATGTCTCGACCGCCGGCATCGGCTACTTCACCACGCTGTTCACGCAGAACTTCGACCCGACCCGGCTGTTCGGCCTGATCGCGATGCTCGCCGCCATGGCGATCGCGCTCAACGAGATCGTGCGGCGGGCCGAGGTGCGATTCAGCCGCTGGCATAACAGCTAGAAAAAGGGCGCCCGATGGCCGAAAAGCTGAGACTGACCGTGGCCTGCGGCGACTACGAGATCGTGCGCGCGCTCAAGGAGGGCGCCGTCAAGGCCGACGGCCTCGAGCTCGTCATGCTCACCGGCATGGGCCCGCGCGAGCGCCACTGGCGGATGGCGCGCAAGGCCGAGTTCGACGTCTGCGAGGGCAATGTCGGCGCCTATTTCATGGAGCGCGACCACGGCGCCGCCGCTACCGCGATCCCGGTGTTCCTGCATCGGCGGTTCCGCCACGGCTTTCTGTTCGTCAACGCCAATGCCGGCATCCGCGCGCCCAAGGACCTGATCGGCAAGAAGGTCGGCGGCACCAATTTCCAGCCGGCGTCGAACATCTGGATGCGCGGCATCCTGGAGGAGGAATACGGCCTGCCGCACCGGCAGGTCACCTGGGTGGTCGAGCGCAGCGAGGACGTGGCGTTCACGCCGCCCAAGGACCTGCGCATCGAGATGATCGCGCCGGGCAAGAAGCTCGACGAGATGCTGGCGGAGGGCGAGATCTCCGCCATGCTGTCGCCCGACCTGCCGAAGCTGTTCCTCAAAGGCGACAAGCGCATCGTGCGGATGTTTCCGAACTACAAGGAGATCGAGCTCGCCTATTTCCGCAACACCGGCATCTTCCCGATCATGCACGTGAACACGATCAAGCAGGAGATCGTCGACAAATATCCCTGGGTGCCGACCAACCTGGTGAAGGCGTTCGAGGAGGCGAAGCACGATCGCCTATCGGCGCATCGCCAATCCGCGCATGGTGCCGCTCGCCTGGGTGCGCACCGCCGTCGAGGAGCAGGAGCAGGTGCTCGGACCCGATCCCTGGGCCTACGGGCTCGGGCCGGCCAACCGGAAGAACCTCGAGACCGTGCTGCGCTACACCCACCAGCAGGGCATGATCAGCCGCACCTGGCCGCTCGACGAGCTGTTCGCCGATACCGACCTCGGCGACGCCGGCGGCTCGGATGCGATTTGAGTATCCGTAGGCGATCATGACCTTCGACGAACGTCTCGCCGCGATCCGCGCCAACATGATCGAGCAGAAGCTCGATCTGCTGGTCGCGATTCACGACGGCGCGCATTTCATCGAGACGCCCAATCCGGTGCTCGTGCTGAGCGGCTTCAAGTCGCTCGGGCCCGCCGCCGTCGTGCTGCGGCGCGACGGCGAGACGAGCCTGATCGTGACGCCGGCCTGGGACGCCGAACGCGCCGCGCGAATGCTGCCCGAGCGCGCGCGTCATCGCGGCCGACGATCTGGTCGATGGGCTCACGGCCGCGCTTGGCAGCGCGCGCGCAGAACGTCGGCATCGCCGGCCTGGCATTCGCGCCGTGGGACATCGCCGGCCGCGTGACCGACGCGCTGCCGCAGGCCGTCCCCGCCGATGACGTCGTGTTCGACGCCGCCGCCGCCAAGACCGAGGACGAGATCGCCAACGCGCGCGAGGCCACCCGCATCGCCGAGCTCGGCTATGCGCGGATGCTCGAAATCGCGCGTCCGGGCATGAGCGAGGACGAGCTCGCGGTCGAGCTCAAGTGGTACACCAGGACGCTCGGCGCCGAGGACAATTTCCTCCTCCTGTGCGCCGGTCCGCGCAATCCCGCGGTCGCGCCGTCGAACGGGCGGCATCATGCAGCCGGGCGACATCCTGGTGGCCGAGATCACGCCGAGCTATCGCGGGCAGCTCGCGCAGATCTGCCGCACCGTCGCGCTCGGGCCAGCGACCGCCGAGCTCAAGGACAAATACGACCTGCTCGTGCGCGCCATGAACGAGGGCATCCGCGCGGCGGTGCCCGGCGCGCCGATGGCGGCGGTGTGCCGCGCGATCAACACGGTGCTGGAGGCGGAAGGCTACGGCGAGTATTGCCATCCGCCGCATATCCGCCGGCGCGGCCACGGCCTCGGCTTCGGCTCGATCCGGCCGGGCGACGTCAGCCTCGACAACGACACCGTGCTCGCGGAAGGCATGGTGTTCATGATCCATCCGAACCAGCACCTGCCGGAGACCGGCTATCTCCTGTGCGGCGAGCCGGTGCTGTTGACCGCGCAGCGGCGCCGAGCCGTTGACGCGCGCGGCTAGTCGGCGCTGGCCGAGCTCGGCTGATCGGGCGCGCGGCCGTGCACACGATGCAACCGACCTTGCTGGTGGGACCGGCCGACTGGGACGCGGCGCGCATGCCGCGGGCCGAGTTCCTCGCGCGCGCGACGGCGCTGTGGCGGCGCTGTCCGGCGGCGTCGGGCGCGATCGTCTACGGCGGCCGCGCGCAGCACGCCGAGCTCGCCTATCTCACCAGCTTCACGCCCAAGCTCGAAGCCGCGCTGGCGCTGATCCCGCGCGTGGGCGCGGCGCAGCTGCTGGTCGGCGGCGGCGTCAACATGCTGCCGGCGGCAAAGCCGCTCACCTTCATCGAGAGCGTCCGCCCGCTGCGCAATGTCGGCGAGACGGTCGCGCAATGGACGCGCGAGCAGAGCGGCGGCGGCCGGCCGGTGCTGATCGGCGGCGCGGCCATGCCCTCGCCGCTTCGCCGGCAGATCGACCGAGGCCGTCGGGCCGAGATCGCGGACAAGACCGCCGAGCTCGGGCCGCTGATGCGCCGCAAGAGCGAACGCGAGCTCGCGGCGATGCGCGAGGCCTGCGTCACGCTCGGCGCGGCGGTCGACGCGATGGCGCAGGCACAGCGCTCCGGCGCCGGCACGACCGACGCCATTCTCGCCGGCGAACGCGCCGCCTACCGCGCCGGCGCGCAGGACGTTCGCACCCTGTTCAGCCTCGACGGCGGACGCACGCTGCGGCCGTTCGACACCCCGGTCGAGCGCGCGGTCGATCCGCTGCAGGTCTATGTCGCGGTCCGCCAGTTCGGCTATTGGGCGGAGGGCTTCGCCGTGCTGACGGCATCGCCGCAATCCGCTGCGCGCGCGGAGCCGGCGACGTCCTGCGCTACGCCATCGAGATGATCCGGCCGGGACGCGCGATGCGGCGACGTCGCCCGCGCGATCACCGAGGCGATCCACCCGTTGGGCTCCCATCCGGTCACCGCGCACGTCGTCGGCAACGCCATCGGGCTGGCGCTCGAGGAGCAGCCGCTGATCACCGCCGCAAGCGCGGACACATTCGAGCCCGGCGGCGTCTACAGCCTGCGGGTCGGCGTGTCGCGATGCGAGCGGCGGCTCCGCCATCGTGTCGGCGATGATCGCGGTGCAGCGAGCACGGCAACGACGTGCTCTGGGCTTCCCGCTGGAGCCATGACATGACCGCGCTCGAGCAGCTCGGCGCCCACGTGGCGACGTCCGGCGCGCCGCCTCGGAGCGCGGCGCGCGAATTGGTCGAGCTCCATCTCATCGACACCGTCGGCGCCTGGATCGCCGAGCACGTCCACGCCGGAAGGCCAGGCGCTGCTCGATTTTCGCGCGAAGATGCGCGAGCGCAAGGCGGACACGACCCGCTGGCGCTCGATCTCGCCACCCGCTGCGCGCTCGCGCGGCTGAGCGAGATCGACGACATTCATCTGGCCTCGATGACCACGCCCGGCTCGATCGTCATCCCGGGCGCGCTGACCATCGCCGGCGCGTTGCCGGGCGCCGCAAGCCGACGACGTGATCGCCGCGATCCTCGCCGGCTACGAGGCGATGACCCGGCTCGGCCGCGCGATCGACGGGCCGGCGATCCTCTATCGCGGCATCTGGCCGACCTATTTCGCCGCCCCGTTCGGCATCGCCGCGGTGGCGGCGCGGCTGCTCAGGCTCGACGCGCGGCAGACCGCGAATGCGCTGGCGCTGGCGCTGACCTTCGCGGCGCCCGGCGTCGGCCACCACAATGCCGCCACCACGTCGCGCTGGCTCGCCGTCGGCAACGCCGCCCGCAACGGGCTCGCCGCCGCCCTGGCGGCGCAGGCGGGCTTCACCGTCCGACCTCAACCTGCTCGACGGAAACTTCCTGGCCGGCATCTACGACATGACGCCGGACCTCGCGGCGCTCACCGACGGGCTCGGCGAGCGCTGACGCATTGGCGGAGGTTTCGTTCAAGCCGTGGTGCGCGGCGCGCCAGACCATGGCGGCGACGCAGGCGCTCAAGGAGATCATCGAGAGCGGCGTCGCGCCCGACGACCATCACCGAGATCAAGCGTCGCGGTGCTGCCGCCGCACCTCAAGATGATCGATCACGGCGTCAAGTCCGGCGACCGCGCCTCGCATCTCACCAGCGTGCAATACTGCATGGCGGTGGCCGCGCTCGCGCCGGACATGGCGTTCGACGTCGGCCAGTCGCCGGCGAGCCTGCCGCCGCCGCTGCGCGCCTTCATGGACAAGATCAAGGTCGAGGCCGACGAGCGCCTGCTCGCCGACTATCCGCGCGCCTGGCCGGCGCGGGTGACGCGTCGACGGCCGGCGCGGCACGCCACGAGCGGCTGGTGACGCACGTTCCGGGCGATCCGGCGCGGCCGTTCGATCGGGCGCAGGTCGAGCGGAAATTTCTCGCTTTCGCGGCGCCGGTGATTGGGCACGGAGCCGCGCGCAGCGACTGCTCGCAGCAATGTGGAGAAGCCCTCGAGGCCGGCAAGCTTCGATCCGCTATTGGCGGAGATCGAGCGCCGCATCACTTCGCCGGCAGGAACGCCTCCGTATAGAGCTTCGCCATGTCGGGCTCCTGCGGCAGCAGCTGCAGCTCCACGTACGACGTCGCGAGCGTCGCCAGCGCCTTCGGGTTGAATTTGCCGTCGTCGGAGAACATCGGCATCAGCTCGTCGTAGACGCGCGCGGTGATCTCGTCGTCCTTGTTGGTCACCTCCTTGGCGATCGCCACGGTCTCGGCCTTGTTGCCGCGCATGAACGCGATGGTCTCGAACCAGCCCTTGAGGAAGCCGCGCACCGCCGCGGGACGGCCGGCGATCAGCTTGTCGGTCGCGAAGATCACGTGGATGTGGAAGTCCTTGATGTCGGTGAAGCGCACCAGGATGCGGCCTTCGCCCCTCTTCTCGAGGTCGAAGGCGTTGCCGATATCCATGATGACGCCGTCGATGTCGCCGCGCTTGAGCGCCGCGATCTGTCCCGGCATCGCCCCCATCGGCGCGATCTCGATGCCCTTGGGGCCCCAGCCCTGCCGGCGCGATGTTTCGCTGACCAGCCAATAGGTGAGCGAGCCCGCGGTCGACACGCTGACCTTCTTGCCCTTGAGGTCGGCGGCGGTCTTCGGGCCGTCGGGCCGCACCACGATGGCGAGCAGCAGCGGCGGGCCGGCCATGCCGGCGACGCCCTTGATCGGCGCGCCCTTGGCGATGAACGCCATGGCGGGACCCGAGCCGAGCAATATGTCGATCGAGTCGGCGGCCGCCGCCTGCTGCATGCGGGCGTCGCCGGCGAAGGCGATCGATTCGATCTCGAGCCCGTTCTTCGCAAAGATGCCCTTGCGCATCCCGATGTCGAGCGGCACGAACGAGAACGCCTCGGGCACCGCCTTGCCGACCCGGAGCTTCTCGGCGGCAGCCGCGGGCGAGGCGAGAAACGACCCGCCGGCCGCCAGCACGAGCATCAGGGCGGCGGTGCGCATCACGCGGCGGAATGAGACGGTCGTGGGCATGGTTGCTCTCCCGGCCTCAGGCCAATTTGCGGTTCAGCAGCCGCTCGGCATTGCCGCAGAAGATCTTGCGGCGGTCGGCCTCCGCGATGTCGAGCCGCTTGATCACGTCGATCGTCGGCGCGATCGGGCCGAGCGGCGTGTCGGTCGCGAACACCACGTGCTCGCTGCCGAAGAATTCGAGCCCGCAGCGCACCGCGTGGATGCCGCCGGCGAACAGCGCGGTGTCGCCGTAGAAGTCGCGCAGGTAGTCGAGATGCGGGCGCTTGAGCGACGACAGCACCTTCGAATAATCCTCGTCGAGGGTGCGGCTGCCCAGCACCTGCAGGCCGGGGCCGATGCGGCCGTCGTAGAACGGGATCATCCCGCCGAGATGATGGGTGACGATCTTGAGCTTCGGATAGCGATCCAGCAGGCCGTTGAACACCATCCGCACCATCGCCACCGAGGTCTCGTACGGCCAGCCGAAGCACCACCACATCTCGAAGCGCGATTTCGGCTCCGCCGCATAGTCCGACATGGCGGCGGTGCGGGCCGGATGCAGCCAGATCGGCAGGTCGAGCTCCGCCATGGTGGCGAAGATCGGCTCGAACGCCGGATCGTCGAGCGGCCGGCCGGCGATGTTGGTGAAGATCTGGATGCCGCCGGCATCGAGCTCCTTGACGGCGCGCCGCGCCTCCGCGACCGAGCCCTCGACGTCGGTCATCGACACCGCCGCGACGAAGGTCGGGAAGCGCGTCGGGATGCCGCGCGCACAGCTCCGCCATGGCGTCGTTGCCGATCCGCGCCAGGTTGAGGCCGACGTCGCCGGTGGCGAAGTCCTCGATCGGCGGATTGGGCAGCGAGATGATCTCGCGATAGTCGCCGAACTGGTCCATCTCGCGGAAGCGCTCGTCGAGATCGAACAGCTTTTTGACGCCGCGCAGCCGCGCCCCGATATTGCCGAGCCGCGGCGCGAATGCGGTTCATCTCCTGGAAGAACTGGTCCGGGAAGATGTGGCAGTAGATGTCGACGATCGTGTCGTTGGCCATCTTAGAACTTCACCCGGTCCTGGCCCTTCAGCCCGAGGATTTCGCGCGCCTCCTTCGGCGTGGCGACCTGGTAGCCGAGCTCCTCGATCAGGCGGCGCACCTTGGCGACCTGCTCGGCGTTGCTCTTGGCGAGCTGGCCGCGGCCGATGAACAGGCTGTCCTCGAGACCGACGCGCACGTTGCCGCCCATCATCACCGCCTGGGTGGCGAACGGCATCTGGAAGCGCCCGGCGCCCAGCACCGACCACTGATAGTCGTCGCCGAACAGCTTGTCGGCGGTGCGCTTCATGAACATCAGGTTTTCCATGTCGGCGCCGATGCCGCCGAGAATGCCGAAGATCAGCTGCAGGAAGATCGGCGGCTTGAACCAGCCTTTGTCGACGCCATGGGCGAGATTGTAGAGGTGCCCGACGTCGTAGCATTCGTGCTCGAACTTGGTGCCGTGGCCCTCGCCCATCAGCTTCGAGATCTTCTCGATGTCGGCGAAGGTGTTGCGGAAGATGGTCTCGTTGGTGCCGAGCAGATACGGCTTCTCCCACTCGTGCTTCCAGGTCTTGTAGCGCGCCACCATCGGGTAGAGCGCGAAATTCATCGAGCCCATGTTGAGCGAGCACATCTCGGGCGAGAGCTTCATCACGCCCGCGAGCCGCTCCTCGACCGGCATGGTCGGCGAGCCGCCGGTGGTGATGTTGACGACCGCGTCGGTCGCCTGCTTGATGCGCGGCAGGAACTGCATGAACATCGCCGGATCGCCGGTCGGGCGGCCGTCCTGCGGATTGCGCGCATGCAGGTGCAGGATCGCGGCGCCGGCCTCGGCGGCGCCGATCGCCTGCTCGGCGATCTGGTCGGGCGTGACCGGCAGGGCCTCCGACATGGTCGGCGTGTGGATCGCGCCGGTGATGGCGCAGGTGATGATGACCTTGTCGGATTTGGCGGCCATTTGGCTCTCCCGGTTCGTTTCCTTGGGTCTCGGCATTCTTGAACGGCGTCAGTGTTGCGCAGCGCGCGCCGCGGCGCAATTCATGGCCTACACGTCTTGCGATTTGGCCTTCTTGAGATGCGCCAGGACCTTCGCCCGCAGCTCCTGCTGCTGCTCCGGGGTCCATTGGCGGAAGCCCTCGCCCGCCTTCATGCCGAGCTTTCCGTCCGCCACCAGCTGCTCCAGATAGGGCGACGGGCCGCCGCGGCCCTCGATGTCGGGCAGCACGGTCTGGTGGATCGCCAGCGTCAGGTCGGTGCCGACCAGATCGGCGTTCTCGAGCGGCCCCAGCACCGCCAGGCGCCGGCCGAAGCTCGCCTTGATCACGGTGTCGACCGTCTCGGCGTCGCAGATGCCGTGCTCGACCAGCGCGATCGCCTCGCGCCACAGCGCATGCTGCAGCCGGTTGCCGACGAAGCCCGGCACGTCCTTCTTGACGTGGACCGGGCTTTTGCCCGCGTCACTGTGCAGCGCGATGGTCCAGTCGATCGCCTGCTGCGAGGTCCAGCGCGTGCCGATCACCTCGACCAGCGGCACCAGATAGGGCGGATTCCACCAATGGGTGCCGAGCGCGCGCGAGCGGTCGCGCAGCCCCTCCATGATGCTGGTGATCGGGATCACCGAGGTGTTGCTGGCGAGGATCGTGTCCGGCCGCACGTGCCGCTCGATCTCGACGAACAGCTTCTGCTTGAGCGGCAAATCTTCGAGCACGGCCTCGACCACGTAGTCGGCGTCGCGCACCGCCTCGGCGAGCTCGCCGCACGGCCGCACCCGCTCGACCGCCGATTGATCGTCGCCGAGGTCGCGCAGATTGGCGAGGATGCGCGCCTTGGCGCTGTCGAGGCTGGCGGCGACCGAGTCGTAGATCGTCACCTCGTGGCCGGCGAGCGCGAACACCTGCGCGATGCCGTGCCCCATCAGGCCGGCGCCGATCGACGGCGATGCGCGCCTTCGCCATGCGTCAGCCCGCCGTGTAGCCGCCGTCGGCGTAGAGGATGTGGCCGGTGTAGAAGTCCGACGCCTTGGAGGCGAGGAACAGGAGCGGCCCGGCGAGGTCGGCGGGCTCGCCCAGCCGGCCTTTCGGCACGCGCGTGAGGAAGCCCGCGCGCACGCGTCTTGGCGCGCTCGTCTGTCCTCGAACATCCATTGCGGTGAGCGGCGAGCGAAACACCGTCGGCCCGAGCGCGTTGACGGTGATGCCGGCTGTCGCCCCACTCGCAGCCGAGCGCCTTGGTGATGCCGTCGACCGCCGACTTCGACGCGCAATAGGCGGTGTAGCCGGCCGGATGGCCGAGCAGGCCGCGCGCCGACGACATCAGGATCACCTTGCCGCCCTGCCCCTGCGCGAGCATCTGCTTGCCGGCGGCGCGCGCGATCAGCCAGGACTGCGTGACATTGGCGTCCATCACGTCGAGGAAGTCTTCCGGCTTCTGGTCGACGATCTTCGACACCTTGTTCTGGCCGGAGGCGACCACCAGGATATCGACGCGGCCGAATTTCTTGACCGCCGCCTCCACGATCGCGTCGCAATTGGCCTCCGAGCTCGGCCGCTTGGCGACGACCTCGGCCTTGCCGCCGAGCGTCTCGCATTCGGCCGCGACCTTCTCGAGCTCGGCGGCGTTGTTGGCGCAGAGCACCACGTTGGCGCCGGCGCCGGCCAGCACCTTGGCGGCCAGCGCACCGAACGCGCCGGTCGCGCCGGTGACGATCGCGGTCTTGCCGCGGATGTCGAACAGCGAGAGCGGATTCTTGAGGATGTCTTCGGACATGAGGACTACTCGCAACTTGCGCGATCCTGTCTCCGCCGTCATCGCCGGGCTCGACCCGGCGATCCATCGATCTTGCGCGAGTACGATGGATGCGCGGTTCGAGCCCGCGCATGACGCGAGCTCGGATGACGGACCAGAGACTCATTTCACCGGCGCGACCGCGACCGCGATGGTGCAGACCTCGTTGCCGCGGTTGATGATCTCGCGGCTCTCGTTCGGGCCGATGTAGCAGCTGTCGCCCGCTCGCACGACCGTCTCCTTGCCGCCGACGATCACGGTGAGCTCGCCCGCGAGCACGTAGTAGATCTTCTCGGGCGGCGAGGCGTCCGGCCCGGCGCCGCCGCCGGGCAGGAAATGCGAGATGCCGAAGATCAACGTCTGCGAGCCGCCCATTTCGGCGCCGAACACGCGCAGCGATTTGTAGTCACGATGGTTGGGCGCTTCGTATGGCTTTGCCTCGGAGAGCTTTCGAACGATCATCAGAACTTCTCCCCCTTCTCGATCCGGTAGGCTCCCTTGGGATCGACGATGGCGACCAGGCGGACGATGCAGCCGTCGCCGCGATCCCAGTTCCACGGGAAATACGCGAAGGTGCAGCGCCGGCCGGTGACCTTGTCGAGATCGCCGCCGACATTCTCGATGCCGAGGATGCCGTTCTTGAACAGGATCCGATGCACCGGCTCCCATTCCGGGAAGTCGTCCTTCCAGTCGCGGCCGCCCGACCACTTCTTGTATTCCTCGGCGAGATGCGGGTGCAGCGGTCCGTTGCGCTGCGGGCCGATGGCGGTGGCGAGCGGATGGTCGTTGGCCTGGGTGTCGTGGCCGACCACCTTGACCTTCTTCTCGACGAACCAGTCGCCGGCCGATTTCACGAAGCCCGGCGCGTAGCAGAAATAGTCTTCGCTATCCTCGTATTTGTGGTGCCAGCCGGTATTGACCAGCACCACGTCGCGCGGGCGCACGATCTTGCCGGCCGCCTTCTCGAGATCGTCGTAGGTGATCGGCTCCCATTTCTTCTTCGGGATCGACACCACGATGCCGGAGCCGAAGAAATGCGGCAGCGGCACCTCGTCGATGAACGGCGTGCCCTGCACCACGTGCGCGGGCGCGTCGATATGCGTGGTGTTGTGCATGCTGGTGGTGATGCGCTGCGACAGCACGCCCGACTTGGCGTGGTAGTGGATGCGCTCGATCTTGACGTCCTCGAAGTACGGCCAGTTCGGGGACTGATAACCGAAGCGATGGGACAGGTTGTAGAACTCGAGCCCCATGCTGTTGCTGAGGTTCTCCTCGAACATGACGCCGCGGATTTTCTTGGCCAAGGCACGCCTCCCTCGGGTTGCAGCATCTGCGGCTGCTTGTCCCATCATATGGTACGTTTGTATCGCCGGAGCATACACGCCTGCGCGCATGCCGCGCAAGCGACGGGGACCTGACGAGCAGTCTCCCTTGCTGTCGTCCCGCGCAAGCGGGGACGCAGTCAGCTCACGCCGCCGCGGCGTTGAGATGCTCCTCCAGCAGGCGCCGGGTCGCCAGCAGCCGCTCGGCGATCAGCTTCTCGCGCTCATAGAAGCGCTGCGCCGGCACCGGCACCGAGATCGCGAGGTCGTTGCCGAGCAGGTCGCGCAGCACCACGCCGGCCGCGCAAATGCCGAGCGTATGCTCCTCGTGGTCGAACGCGACGCGCGGACTTGCGGATGACCTTGAGCTCCTTGAGCAGGTCGTTGAGCCGCGTGACCGTGTTGGCGGTACGGCGCTCGAAGCTGGTGCCGATCAGGCGCGCGACCGCGACCTCGTCGAGCTGCGCCAGATAGGCCTTGCCGTTGGCCGTGCAATAGAGCGGAAAGGTCTCGCCGACCGCCGACACCGCGCGCAGCCGCTGCGGCCCGATCACCTGGTCGATGAAGATGAGGTGGTCCTTCCTGATGGTGGCGAGGTCGACGGTCTCGCCCAGCTCGTTCGAGAGCTTGACCAGGAACGGACGCGCGATGGCGACGAAATCGGTGCGCGCCGAGGCCGCCAGCCGCAGGATGGTCGGACCGAGCCGCACCCGTCCGGTCGGCGAGGCGGCGATCAGGAGCTTTTCGGCCGCCAGCGCGGCGACGATGCGCTGCACGGTCGAGCGCGCCAGCGCGACCCGTTGCGCAATCTGTCCGAGGCTCAAGCCCGCCGGCTGCTCCTCGAGCGCGCGCAGGATCGCGGCCGCGCGCGCGATCACCTGAACCTGGCTCTTGTCGCTCGCAACGCCTGTCTCTTTGCTCTGCCGTCGATCTCCGCCCGATTTGTCACGTCATGCCCCGCAACTTGCTTGGTGGCTCACCCATTGATACGCTTTGACCAAATTACGGTACAGAAAACAACGACGAGGGAACAAGGAGCGGCATGGTCAAGAAGATCGCGCTCGAAGAGCACTTCCTGTGTCCCGGCTTCGAAGACTACTGGAAGCCGACGGTCGGCGACGTCGATCCCAAGATCCTCAGCCAGGTGTCTGGCGCGCCTCACCGACTTCGGCGAGATGCGCCTCTCGGTCATGGACAAGGCCGGGATCGCACGCGCGGTGCTGTCGGTGGCGGGACCCGGCGTGCAGGCCGAGCGCGACGCCGCCACCGCGGTCCGCAAGGCGCGCGCGGCCAATGATTTCCTGGCGCAGGAAATCGCCAAGCGCCCCGACCGCTATTCCGGCTTCGCCCATCTGGCGATGCAGGACGCCGCCGCCGCCGCCGACGAGCTCGAACGCTGCATGCGCGAGCTCAAGCTCTGCGGCGCCATGATCAACGGCCACACCAACGGCCAATATCTCGATCATCCCTCGCTCTATCCGTTCTGGGAACGGGCGCAGGCGTTGGACGCGCCGATCTACATCCATCCGGCCGACCCGGTGACGCCCGTCGCCCGCGCTCGACGGGCCACGAGGCGTTGCGGCGCGCCACCTGGGAATGGGGCTTCGAGACCGGCTCGCATGCGCTGCGCCTGGTGTTCGGCGGTCATTTCGACCGCTTCCCGCGCGCGCAGCTCATTCTCGGCCATCTCGGCGAGACCTTGCCGTACCTGCTCTGGCGCTTCGACAGCCGCGCCAAGCTCTACGGCGTCAAGCTCGCCAAGCCGCCGTCGCAGTACATCAAGGACAACATCGTGGTGACGACCTCGGGCATGTGCTCGGCCGAGCCCTTGACCTGCGCGATCTGCGCGCTCGGCCACGACCGCGTGATGTTCGCCGCCGACTATCCGTTCGAGCAGGCCGAGGAGGCGGCGCATTTCATCGACAGCGTGGCGCTCGACGAGCGCGTGCGCAACGACATCTGCTTCAACACGGCGACGCGGCTGCTGAAACTGCCGGCATAAGACAACTTCGATGACTGTTGCGATGAACCGTGAGTGGCCCACCGAAGCCGCCGCGATCTCGGTGCGCCCCCTCCCCTTGAAAAGGGGAGGGTCGGGGTGGGGATCAACTCCGCGCTGCGCGAAGGATGACCCCCACCCGATCGCAGTCGCATGGCGACTCCAATCGACCTCCCCCGTTCAGGGGGAGGTCGAAGCTGCGCCGATACGACGCTTGCCAACGGCGGCGTCGCCCGGCAAACGTTGCGCCCAACAATGCACCTGCGATCAGGAGAAACGCCCATGCGCGTGCTGAAAGTCCTGCTGCCGACCCTCGCCGCCGTCGCCCTGCTCGGCACCAGCGCGGCCCAGAGCGCCGATCCGGTGAAGATCCGCGCGTCGTGGGTGGCGCCGGTGTCGAACTGGGCGTCGATCCTGCTGGAGAAGAAGGACCTCGCCCGCCATCTCGGCAAGTCCTACGTGCTCGAGCCGGTGCGCTATCAGGGCACGCCGCCGATGATCACCGCGCTGGCGAACGGCGAGCTCGAGATCGCCAACCTCGCCTATTCGACGCTCGGCATCGCCATCCAGAACGCCGGCCTCGACGACATCCGCGTGATCGCCGACGAATTCCGCGACGGCATGCCGGGCCGCTACACGCACGAATACCTCGTGCTCGCCGACGGGCCGATCAAGAAGCCGGAGGACATGAAGGGCAAGGTGGTCGGCACCAACGCGGCCGGCAGCGCGGTCGACGTCGCCACCCGCGCGATGCTGCGCAAGTTCGGTTTCGAGGACAAGCGCGACTACACGGTGGTCGAGGCGCCGTTCCCGACCATGCGGGCGATGCTGGCCGAGAAGAAGGTCGACCTGATTCCGGGCGTGCTGCCGTTCGCGCTCGATCCCGAGCTGCGCAAGATCTCGCGCGCGCTCTACACCCAGCGCGAGGCGATCGGCGTGACCGAGATGATCGTGTGGACGGCGCGCAAGCCGTTCCTCGACAAGAACCGCGCCGCCATGGTCGACTTTATGGAGGATACGCTGCGCATCGTGCAGTGGTATCTCGACCCAGCGAACCAGAAGGCCGCGGCCGAGATCGCCTCGCGCGTCACCAAGCAGCCGGTCGAGCGCTTCGGCTGGCTGTTCACCGAGAAGGACTATTACCGCGACCCGAACATGATCCCCGACCTCGCGGCGCTGCAGAAGAACATCGACATGACCAAGGACCTGGGCTTCATCCGGGCGAGCCTCGACATCAAGAAGCACACCGATCTCAGCATCGTCGAAGAGGCGGCGAAGCGGTTGAAGTAGGCCACAGTCGACGACGCACACGCGCAGGGTGCGCAAGGCGAGGCATGCCCGCCCAGCTTCCGCGCGGCGCCGTGACATCCCGCCATGACGCTGCGGCACGCGCGCCGCCTTTCGGCGCAGGCGCGCTCGACCCGATGCGCATCGGCACCTAATATCCCTCGAGGATCCTATGCAGAGGGGTATCTGATGCTCAAGCGACTGCTGCTCGCGGTGCCGTTTTGCCTGCTGATATTGCAGGGCAGTGCGCCGGCGCAAACGCCGGCGCAAACCTGGCCGACCAAGCCGGTCCGCGTCATCGTGCCGTTTCCCGCCGGCGGCGCCGTCGATGTCCTGGCGCGCACGGTCTTCGACAAGGTCTCGGCCCAGCTCGGGCAGCCGTTCGTCATCGAGAATCGCCTCGGCGCCGGCGGCACGATCGGAGCCGCCGCGGCGGCGAAAGCCGATCCGGACGGCCACACGATCCTGGTCAACTCGTCGTCGCACACCGTCGCGCCCGCGCTGTTTGCCAGCTTGTCCTACGACGCGGCCGCCGACTTCTCGGCGGTCATCCCGCTGGCGAACCTGCCGACGGTGCTCTTCGTCTCCGGCGCGAAAGGCTACAAGGAGCATCGGAGAATTCGTGACCGCGGCAAAGGCCAAGCCGGGGGCGATGAGCTATGGGTCGGGCGGTGTCGGCAATGCCACGCATCTCAATGCCGAGCGCTTCATGCTGAGCGCCGGCTTCCAGGCCGTTCACGTGCCGTTCAAGGGCTCGCCGGAGGCGCTCACCGAAGTGCTGGCGCAGCGGATCGATTTCAGCTTCAGCACGCTGCTTCCCGGACTGCAGCTGCTGCAGGACGGAAAGCTCAAGGCGCTGGCGGTGAGCAGCTCTCGCCGCGCCACCGCCCTGCCCGACGTTCCGACCACGACGGAAGCGGGCTTTCCGAATTCCGATTATAACTTCTGGGCGGGCGTGCTGGTGCCGCGGAAGACCGATCGCGCGATCGTCGACATTCTCTATCGCCGGACTGCCGAAGCGCTTGCGCTGCCTGACGTGCAGGCCAGAATCCGCGCGCTCGGCGCCGATCCCATGGCGATGACCTCGGCGGAGTTCGACAAGCTGGTCGCCGACGAGATCAGAATCAACAAAGAGCTCGTGAAGACGGCCGGGATCAAGGTCAACTGAAGTCGATGAAGACACGCGTCAAGGGCAGCTGGGTCGTCGGCCACCACAATGGACGTCATACCCTCATCAAGGACGGCGAGGTCGTCTACGAGAACGACAGCATCATTTTCGTGGGGCGCGGCTTTGCCGGCGACGTTGACGAGGAGATCGACGGGACCGGCATGCTGGTGGCGCCGGGCTTCATCGACACGCACGTTCATGCCGGATACCAGGCGCAGAAACGGATGATCACCGACGTCGGCCGGCCGGACTATTTCGGCCAGCCGTTCCTGGAATTCGACGTCGCGCGCGCCGGCACCACCGTCGGCGGAGACCCGCGCTTCTTTTCCGAGGAGGACAAGCGGCTGCATGACGGCGATCCGTGGGCGCTGTTCACGGCGGTGGAGCTGATCCGCAACGGCGTCACCACCTTCGTCGAGATGGGTGCGCCCGTGCACATGCAGGAGGCGCTGGCCAAGGCGGTCGAGCGCATCGGGACGCAGGGCCTATCTGGGGGCCGGCTACGATCTCGGCGGCTGGGTCGGCGGCCCCGACGGCCGGCTCACGCGCGTCATCGATGAAGCCGTCGGAGCCAAGGTCTTCGCCGATTCGATCGCGTTCTCGCAGCGCATCGACGGCAAGGCCGGTGGGCGGCTGAACGCCATCCTGGCGCCCAAGCGGGTCGAGACCTGCTCGATCGAGCAGCTGCGGCAGACGGCGGACATCGCACGGCAGCACCGGTTTCCCGTGTGCATCCACGCCGCCTACAGCGTGCACGAGTTCTACGACATTCTGCGCGAGCATCAGAAGACCTCGATCGAGCTGCTGGAACTCGGTGGGCCTGCTCGATCTGGGTCCGCTGCTGAACATCGGACACGGCAACTTCGTCGCCGAGCATCGGCGCCTGGCCTATAGCGGCGGCAGCGACATCGCGCTCATGGGCCGGCATGGCAGCACCATCTCGCACTGTCCGTGCAATCTCGTGCGGCGGGCGCGGTTTCTCGATACCTGGACCAAGTACCGCAAGGCCGGCGTCAACATCGCGCTCGGCAGCGATACCTATCCGCGCGACATGATCATGCAGATGCGCACGGCGTCCTATTTCGCCAAGGTGCTCGAGCACGACCTCAGCGCGGCGAGCGCCGGCGAGGTGTTCGACGCCGCGACCCTGAGCGGGGCACGCTCGCTCGACCGCAACGATCTGGGCCGGCTCGCGGTCGGCGCCAAGGCGGACATCAGCATCATCAATCTGCGCAGCCTGCGCCACGGGCCGGTCCGCGATCCGATTCACAGCCTGGTCGAATGCGGCATCGGCGACGACGTGATGACGGTGATCGTCGGCGGTCGGGTCTGCATGCGCGATCGGATGATCGACGGCATCGACGACGCGCAGCTGCTGGCCGCCGCCCAGCGCCTGGGCGAGCGCACCTGGACGAACTGGCAGAGCTGGGACACGCTCGGTCGCACGGCGGAGGAGATGTGTCCGATGTCCTATGCGGTGATGTAATCGACCTTCATCATGTACGGGCTCGCATCGTGTTGAAGTCTCCGCTCGACGTTCTGAATCTCTATCCGGCGCACGATCATACGCTGAACGGCGTATTGTCGACCCGCCGCAGCTCGCGCGGGCGCGAGCCATTCCTGCTTTCTGCCGGCACAAGCCTGACGTGGGATCGGTTCGATTCCGAATCCGCAAGATTGGCGCACGTGTTTCACGCCCGCGGCGTCCGCAAGGGCGACCGCGTGGCGGTGGTGGCGCGCAATCATGTCGGCCATGTGCTGACGCTGTTTGCCGCCGCGCGCCTGGGCGCGATCATGGTCCCGATCAATCCGGACTTCGGCGTGGAGGAGGCGCGTTACGTGCTGAGCCAATGCCGAGGTCAGCGGCGTCATCGCGTCGTCGGAGACGCTGGTCACCGTTCGGCAGGCCACCATGGGCGCCCGCGAGCCACCTTGGATGATCCTGCTCGACGGCAGCGACGACGAGGCTCCGTCGCTGCAAAGCCTGCTGGCGGACGCGCGAGCCGCCGAGCCGCCCAACGTGGGTGCGCCCGACGATACCTGCGTGATCGTCTACACCTCGGGAACGACCGGGCACCCGAAAGGGGTGATGCACAGTCAGCGAAGCTTCGTCGCCGCCGGCGAGGCATTCGTGCAGCGCGTGCATCTGCAGGAGAGCGATCGCGTCATGATCGTGCTGCCGCTCTTTCATATGAACGCGCTGTTCTACTCGATTGCCGGGGCGCTCGCCGTGGGGGGAAGCGCGATCATCGTACCCAGGTTCTCCGCCTCGACCTTCTGGCAGACGGCGGTCGAGCACGGGGCGACCGAGGTCAACTTCATCGAATCGATCGGCGCGATCCTGAAATCCCGGCCGCGCAGCGAGTTTCGACCGGGCCATGCCATCCGCGCCATCTACGGGATCCGCGAGAGTGCCGCCAGGACGTTCCGCGAAGAGTTCAACGTTCACCACCTGTTCAGCGGCTTCGGCATGACCGAGATTCCCGGCGTCACCTGCAATCCGTTCGGCAAGCCGAACAAGCCGGGCAGCATGGGCGTGATCGGCCAGCATCCCGACCCGAGCCGGCCGTGGGCGACCTGCCGCATCCTCGACGACAACGGACATGACGTGCCGGACGGGGAGGTCGGCGAGCTCGCGGTCAAGACGCCGATCGTCATGCAGGGATATTTCCGCGACCCCGAGCAGACCAAGGCGGCGTTTCGGGACGGCTGGTTCCTGACCGGAGACCTGGTTCGCAGGGACGCGGACGGGTTCTTTTTCTATGTCTCGCGAAAGAAGGACATCATTCGTCGTCGCGGCGAGAACATCGCCGGCGCCGAGCTCGACCGCGTGATCGGCGAGCATCCGGGCGTGTTGGAGGTTGCGGCGATCGCGGTGCCGTCGGAGCTGGGCGAGGACGAGATCATGGCGGTGGTCGTGCGTCGCCCGGGAGCCGAGATCGGCGCCGCCGACATCGCGCAATGGTGTCGCGAACGGCTGGCTCCGCAGAAGGTGCCTCGGTTCGTGTGCTTCGTGGAGCAAATGCCGCATACCCCAACGCACAAGGTCGCCAAGGAAGTGCTGCGCAAGGACCGGTCGCTGGTCGGGCGCGCCGTCGACCTGCAGCAGACGAGGTCGTCAAGCGATCCGGAGCGCGGATCGAGTGATTCGCGCGTTCCGCCACATCTTCACTCGTCCGAATAGCGAGGACCTCCGCCATGACCCGCCGCAAGACGCTTCGTTCCGACATCGCCTGGGCCACCCCCGAGCGCATATTCATCAAGGGCTACGACCTGTGCGACGAGCTGCTCGGCCAGCTTTCGCTCGGCGACATGGCCTTTCTGGAATTGATGGATCGGCGGCCGACGCCTGAGGAATCCAACCTGTTCAACGCCATGGCCTTGACCCTGGTCGAGCATGGCCTGACCCCGAGCGCCATCGTGGCGCGGATGACGTTGTCGGGCGCGCCGGAGGCGATGCAGGCGGCCGTTGCCGCGGGTCTTTGCGGCCTGGGCAGCGTCTTCGTCGGCAGCATGGAGGCGGCCGCGCGCGTGCTTCAGGACGCACTGCCGCCGTCGCAAGCGACCGCCGACCTCGACGCGCTCGCGCGCGAGATCGTGAGCACGCATCTCGCCCGCAAGCAGGCCATTCCGGGAATCGGACACCATTTCCACAAACCGGTCGACCCGCGCGCGCCGAAGCTGTTCGAGATCGCGCGCAACAACGGCCTTTCGGGACATTACGTCGAGCTCATGAAACGGATCGCGGCCGACGCCGAGCAACGTCTCGGCAAGCCGCTGCCGGTGAACGCGACCGGCGCCATCGCCGCCGTGGCGAGCGAGCTTGGAATACCGTGGAACATCGTTCGCGGCGTCGGCGTGATCGCAAGGGCGATCGGCCTCGTCGGCCACATCCGGGAAGAGATCAAGAATCCGCTCGCGCGCGAGATCAAGACGCGGGCGGAGGAAGAAGCCTCCTCTCACTTGCGGTGATCCCCAGCTGTGGATAAACCCGACCGGCGCAGACTATGATTTCTTGCCAACGCCGGCCTATTGCGGCTGGCTGTTACCAGTGGTGTGGCGTGGAGGTACCCCGATGGATTATCCCAAGAGCGAGCAGGACGCCTATCGAGCTTTCCAATCCCTCATCATCGGGCACGGCAAACTGGGCCGCGCATTCTTCGTGCAGCAATACCTGTCGTTCCGGCGCGCCGATCCGGCGTTCGCCGACGGGTTCTACCAGGACACTGCATCCAAGCTGCCGCCGCGCGAGCGCGCCATCATCGAGGACGTTCTCGACCTGCTCTCGCGCGACTAGCGCCGTCGCCGGCAGTGAACCATTGTGTCATTCCGCGGCGCGCTATGAGTCTTGCTGCGTGCCGCAGACGAGGGCGTGCAGTTTCTGCCCTCTCCCCTTGCGGGAGAGGGCCACTCGGTGGTGCAGCATCCGAGAATGGGTGAGGGGTTCGCTTCGCAAGAAGCTCTTCTTGCGAAGAGGCCCCCTCACCCTTCATCGCGCGTTGCCGCACCGAGCTGCCCTCTCCCGCAAGGGGAGAGGGCAAAACTCGCGACGCAGTAGAAGCCGCCCCCCCTACTCGACCTCCACGATCATCTCGACCTCGACCGCGGCGTTGCCGGGAAGGCCCGCCACGCCGACGGCGGAGCGGGCATGCTTGCCGATCGCTTCGCCGAACACCTCGACCATCAGATCGGAAAACCCGTTCACCACCTTCGGCTGGTCGCCAAAGCCGTCGGCCGAGTTGACCATGCCGAGAACCTTGACCACCCGCTTGACGCGATCGAGGCTGCCGAGCGCGGCGCGCACTTTCCCCAGCATGATGATCCCGGTCTGCCGCGCCGCCTGGTAGCCCTGGTCCACGGTGAGGTCCTTGCCGACCTTGCCCTTGTGCGGCCATTGCCCGCCCGGCGTGTTGCCGGCCAGAAACAGCAGCTTGCCGGTCTGCACGGCATTGACGAAGTTGGCGGCCGGGACCGAGGGCGGCGGCAAGGTGATGTTCAATTCCTTGATGCGCGCTTCGGCGCCCGCCGGGGTCTGCGCCGGCGCAGCACCCGACATGGCGATCAACGTCAGGATCGCAGCGATCAGCGTGCTCAACGGGGTTCTCATGTCATGGCTCCTTACCTCGCCGACGAATGGTCGGCGCCTGCGAAGATCGACATCAATACTGCCCCTTCGGCTCCAGCCCCAGCGCGTGCTGGCCGTACATGGTGCTCACCGCATCCCAGTTGAGGCTGATATGGGAGGCGGCGGCGTGGGCATCGCGCCACACCCGCTGCAGCGGCCTCTCGAGAAAGATCCCCTGGCCGCCGGAGGCGACGAACAGCGCATCGACCGCCTGCACCAGCAGGCGCGTGCAGAAGGTGTGACTGAGCCGGTTGCGCAGCCGCATGTCGAGCGGCGTGCGCTCGCCGCGCGCGGCCGTTGCGTGGGTCTCCGCGAGATCGCGGAACATCATCAGGCGCGCCGCGTCGATGCACCCGGTCGCCTCGGCGACGCGCGACTGGATGGTGGCGAACTCGGCCATCCGCCGGTTGCCGCCGGCGACCGCCCCGCGGGTCGAGCGCCCCTTCACCATGTCGACGAAATCGCCGAGCGCGCCCTCCGCCATGCCGAGCACCGGCGCGATCAGCGTGACCGGCACGACCGAAAGAAACGACTGGCGATAGAGCGGGTTGGTGTTGATGAGCGTTCCCGGGCACGTCCCCGCCGCAAGGTCCGCAATCGCCACGGCGCGGTGAGCGGGGACGAACATGTCGTCCGCCACGATGTTCTTGCTGCCGGTCCCGGCGAGCCCCATCGTGTGCCAATTGTCGTCGATGCGGGCGTCCGCGCGCGGCACCAGAAGAAAGCTCGGCTTCGCCGCCTCGGACCCGTCGACCGGCGGGACCATGGTGGCGAGGAAGTACCACTGCGCATTGTCGCAGCCGCTGGCGAAGCTCCAAACTCCGGAGGTGCGATAGCCGCCGTCGACCGCCACCGTCTTGCCGACCGGCGCATAGGACCCGGCCGCGATCGCCCCCGGGTCGGCCCAGAATTCGTCCTGTGCCTCTCTGGGAAAGCACGCCGTGAACCACTGATGCACGGCGCCGAGGCCGTACACCCAGGCCGACGACCCACAGCCGCGGCCGATCGTGGCGACCAGCTCGACGAAGACGTCGAAGCCGTACTCGAAGCCGCCATAGGCCTGCGGGCTTCAGAATACGGAACAGGTCGGCTTCGCGCATGCGCTCGATGACGTCGTCGGCGATGCGCCGGTTCGCCTCGGTTTCCTGTGCGCGAGCGCGAACGATCTCGGCGATGGCGCGGGCGCGCGACAGCAACTCCGGCACGTCAGGTTTGGGCGCAGATGAACGTATGTCGGTGACGGACATGCTCGTGCGTCCTTCCGTCCGTCGCGCCGGGCTCGTTCACGTTCCCAGATCGACCACCTGGGCAAGCCTGGTGACGTTGGCGTGCTCCTGCTGCAGCAACGCAGCGATGCGCGCCGGGTCGCCGTAGTCCAGGATCATTCCGGTCCGCTCGATCGCCGCCTTCAGCGCCGGCTTGCGGCTCGCTTCGGCGACCGCATTGGCGAACTTCTGCACGATCGGCTGCGGGGTCGCGGCCGGCATGAAGAAGCCCATCCAGATGTTGACCTCGCTGCCGCCGAAGCCCTTCTCGGCGAGCGTCGGGACGTTCGGGAGATCGGGCAGCCGGCGCGCGGCCGTGGTGATGAGCGGAACGACGTCGCCTCGCTCCACCAGCGGCTTGGCCGACGAATAGGCCGAGGACATGAGCGGGACATGGCCGCCGAGAATCGCCTGGGCGGCCGGCCCGGATCCGCGAAACGGCACGTGCACGATCTTGATGCCGGCCGCGTGCTTGAGCAATTCGGTCGACACATGCGTCACGGTGCCCGGCCCGGCCGAGGCGTAGCTGAGCTCGTCCGGCTTCTGCTTCGCCCGCTCGATCAGCTCCTCGATGGTCTTGATGCCCAGTTGCGGCCGCGCCACCAGGATTCCGACGTCGACCGCATACATGCCGAGCGGGGTGAAATCCTCGATCTTGTAGGTGGCTTTCTTCTCGATCGCGGTGCGCACGCTGAGCGGGGGATTGCTGGTTGCCAGCACCGTGGTGCCGTCCGGCTTGCTGCGCGCGACATGCTCGCAGGCGACGCCGCCGCCGGCGCCGGGCTTGTTGATGATCACCAGGGTGGCGTTGTCCAGCAACGCCTGCAGATGCTCGAGCACGATGCGCGGCGCGGTGTCGGTCGGGCCTCCCGGCGGAAACGGCACGACCAGCTCGATCGGTCCGCTCGGCCAGGCCGTTTGCGCTGCAAGCCGCGATGCCGGGAGCAGCAATGGCGCGCTCGCCGCCATCTGCAGGAACGTTCTTCGCCGCATCGCCGATCTCCTGTTTGCACAATTCGCTCCGGCATCCTAGCGTAACAGCCTGCCGGGAACGCGTCGAGTTGATTGCCTGCATCCCGCCGGCGAAGAGACCATCAGGATTCCGCATCATGCGTCGTTATGATTGCCTCGAGGCGATCGCTCCACTCGTCGCCGACAGCCTGGTGATCACCAACCTGGCCAACACCGCGACCGAGTGGCGATCGGTTCGCCCGCATGAAGGCAATCTCTATTTCGTCGGCATGGGGATGGTGACGCCCTATGCGGCCGGCCTCGCCATGGCGCTGCCCAACCGGCGGGTGCTCGCGCTCGACGGGGACGGCGGCATCCTGTTCGACCTGAGCATCCTCGGGGTCCTTGCGCAGACGGCGCCCGCCAACTTGTGCGTCGTGGTGTTCGACAACGAAGGCTACGTCTCGACCGGCCGATGGCCCTCCACGGCCTCGCTGACCGCCGGCCCGGTCGACATCGAGGCCGTCGCCAGGGGATCGGGGATCGCGAGCGCGTGCACGGTGCGGTCCGTGGACGAACTGGTCGCCGCCGTCGAAGCCGCCTATCGCGGGGCGGGGCCGAGCCTCATCGTCGCCAAGGTCAACAAGGAGCAGGCGTTCGTCGGTCCCACGCTGATGGACTCCAAGGAGAACAAGTATCGGTTCGTCCGTCACATCGAGCAAAGCGAGAGCAGGATCATCCTGCGCCCCTCGTCGAAGGAGCACGGCGCGGCGCCGAAAGCCGATCCGAGCCTTTCGGCGGTGTCCGGCAATGACGATTTCGCCGCGATCCTGTTCGACGGCCTGCAGGAGAACGGCGTCGATTTCGTGGTCGGGCTGCCGTGCAGCGGTCTCTCCGCCGCGCAGGCGCTACTGCATGAATTCGCAGTCGATGCGCTATGTCGCGGTCGCCCACGAAGGCACGGGCTTAGGCCTCTGCGCCGGCGCGTGGCTCGGCGGCAAGCGGCCGGCGGCGCTGATGGAAAATTTCGGGCTGTTCGCCAGCACCTACCACCTGCTGCGCGGCCACTACAGCTACGGCATCCCGACCCTGATCGTGCTCGAATTCCGCGGCGACGCCGGCGACCAGGAGTTCTTCGCGGAATCGGGCGAGATGACGGAGCCGCTGCTCGCGGCCGCGCGGATCAACTACCGCATGGTCAGAGATATCGCAGACTTGAAGCCGGCCATCCGCGACGGCCTGCGCTGGATGGATTTCGCCATGCGGCCGTATGCGGTCGTGCCGGGCTACGAGCTCACCCGCCTCAAGCGGGGCGGCGAGACCTTATGATTTTCAAGGGCGACCGTACCACCGCCCACGGCCGTACCAGCCGCCGCCGCCAAGCAGCAGAACGAGAAGTACGATGATGAGAACCGTGGTCAAATCCATTTGTGGCTCCTGTAGCGGTGCGCTGCCGCGCGCATGATGTCCTTGAAGTACAACTCCCGCTTTCACCTTTCGTTCCATGGGGGCGAGCCGCAGTATCAACTGGCTCAATAAATCATGATTGAAAACGAACAGATTGCAGTAGTCCGGCGCCGCAGTCGTGAAGGCTGTGGCCGAGATAGAAGAATACCCCTCAGACCGAGAGCATGTTGGGGGTGTTTATTCCTGCCTGTCACTCAGTCAGGTGGCGGCGGCGTTGGGATAACCACATCGCCCTTTTCCGGGTCGCGCGGACGGCCTTCGTTGTCGAGGCCTTCGCCTACGTCTTCGTCGCCCTTGTCCCGGCCGCCCTTCGGATCGTCCGGCAAATTTCGTGGCGTCTTTCCCACATCTGTCTCCTGTTTTGCAAGCAACGCACGGCCGCTGTATGAGGTTCCTCTACGGCGGCGAGTAGAAAGAGGCCGGTCTCTCCGCCGCGCAGGCCCTATGCATGAATTCATCCGCGACGGCCTGCGCTGGATGGATTTCGCCATGCGTCCCTATGCGGTGGTGCCGGGCTACGAGCTCACCCGCCTCGAGCGGGGCGGCGAGACGAACCGCGGGTGAACGTCGAGGAGAGATGGATGATCGTTGACGCTCATGCTCGCGCCGTGGCGGCCACTCTTGCGCTCGGGCTCTTCCTCACGCCGCCGGTTTCCAACGCCATCGAGGCGATCGCCAACGCGGTCACGCCGCACGTCGCGGCCAGCATCGGCAATCTCGGCTTCATTTCCCCCGCACAGGGTGGGCCGGCCGCACTCACGACGTCACAGTCGGATGCGCTCGCCGCGTACAACAATGCGGTCGACCACTTCAAGTCGATCTTGCGCCAGCGGCGCGCACAGATCGATTCGAAGCAACCGCTGCCGAACCTGCCGGGACAAGCACTCTATCTTGCTCGCAACAGCATGATGAGCGCGTACAAGGATCTCACCGACGCGCTTCCGTCCAAGATCGGAAGACCCAACAGATTTGGAATTCCTCCGGCGTACTTCGATGCCGACAATGAGCCGCTGCTCGACGAGTATACGAATGTCTTCAGCATCATGCAGGCGCCACCCGCCACTGCGCAACACTCGGATACTCCGTTCAAGGACGTCGTCGACCTGGGTACCGCGATTGCACGAGCGAAGGGCCTCGATGCGGCAAATGCCGAACGGGCAGGTCGTATCAGCCTGGGCATGTTCTTTGCCGAGACGAACGGCAATCAAAACATCGGGAATGCGCGCTCGAATACCTACAAGGGAAGCTTTCAAACAGGAGTGCCCGAGGATCAAAATGGTCAAAGGAAATGGGCGGCAATCAAGAAATCGATCGCGGCCTTTGATCCTGCGCTGAGCGCTCGCGACGACAAGGAGCAGGCGCGCGTTGGCAATCTGGATCAGCGATACAATCACTGGACCGCCGTGAGAAACGGCCTCATGAACGCACACGCAGAGCTTTTCCCGCAAATACCGGCGATCGTGAAAGCATTTCCGGATCCGATCGAGCAAATGAAGATTTTTGAGCTCATCCAGATTATTCCTTCACCGACCAAATCCGCTCTCAAGTCAGGCAACTTCGCCAGCTACGAAATTTCCGAGCCGAGGATCATGGGATTTTTGCGCAACAACAGCATCTTCACCTTTGGACGAGCCGACCGGGCAAAAACATCCGCAACCTTCCGCGAAATTCTCGACGCGATGTGGCTCTTCAACGACAAATTTGAACGGGCGCAATCCAAATTCAACGAGATCAAGGCTCGGTAAAAGGGTGAGAATCGGCAGTTGCCGGCCGGACCACATTTCACGCGGCGCCCCCTGATGGAAAATCGGGGCTGTTCGCCAGCGCCTACCACCTGCTGCGCGGCCACTACAGCTACGGCATCCCGACCCTGATCGTGCTCGAATTCCGCGGCGATCGCCGGCGACCAGGAGTTCTTCGCGGAATCAGGCGAGACGACGGAGCCGCTGCTCGCGGCCGGGGTCAACTTACGCATGGTCAGGGATATCGCAGAATTGAAGCCGGTCCACGGTCTGCGACGGCCGGCGCACAATGCGATTTCGCCCTGCGTCCCTATGCGGTCGTGCCGGGCTGCGAGCCCGCCTCGAGCGGAGCGGCAGGACTCTGGCGGGCGACGTCGAGGGAGAGTGGATGATCGTTGATGTTCACGCCGTGAGTGCTTGGACGCGATCGAGGCTGCCGAGCGCGGCCCGCACTATTCCCAGCATGAATGATCGTTCAGGGTCTACCGCCCTGCTCCACGGTGAGGTCTTTGCCGACCTTGCCCTTGTGCGGCCATTGCGCGCCCGGGGTGTTGCCGACAAGAAACAGCAGCTTCCCGATCTGCACGGCATTGGAAGTTGGTGCTCGGGTTGGCAGCAGAGTAATGTTCAAATCCTTCAGGCGGGCTTTGTAGGAATTCTGCGATCGATAAGATGGCGCGTGCCCTCTAGACGCTAAGTACCCTTTGGAGGGAAATTGGATTTTTCTTCTTCTTCCAACTCGCGATCATATTTCTCCCGGGCCTCATATGGGAACGGGTGGTCGCGAAGTATGCCCTCAATCGGCAGCCGACGCCGTTTGAGATTGGATTACGGACCTTCACTTTCGGTCTTACGTCCTACTTCATTACGTACGCAATTTTCAGCCTCCTCGGGATTGATGTGTTCTTTCCGGAGGTGAAGAAGGACGTTCCGTTCATCGTCGATAAGCGATATTTGACTGAATTTGCCGCCGCGATCGTCGTGGGCGCCTGCGGTTCGGAGTCTTTTGGCTATATGCAGCCAACTACAGGTGGGCTAGCCGCTTCTTGAGAGCCATCGGAGCGACGAAGAAGTATGGTGGCGAAGATCGCGTGGGCTTCTACGGTTAGATTCTCCGCCGACGTGTGGGCTTCAACCTTTAATCCTCCCGTCGCGTGGACCGAATAGTTCTGTCATCGCGAACAACAAGGTGTTTTCAGGTTGGGTCAAAGCCTTTTCTGAAAGCGAGAAGACTCTAGAGTTGCTTCTCCGAGACGTCGAAGTTTTTGACTTGGATGGCCACCGTCGTATTTCGCACCCTTGATATATTTAGGTCGCTCACCAGATTCTATGGACGTTGAATTTCCAGTGACTACAGGAGCGCCGGTCAATGCCAGCACCTCCCAATAGGCCGCCATCACCACCGCCTAGCCGATCAGTCGGTGACGGCTACATCAAGAAGGGCGGGACGAACCCCAGCCCGTCCCAGGTTGTTACTCGGCCGCCCGCGCCGGCTCCAAGCAACCCACCGCCACCATCCCCACCTAAACCGCCATCTCGCGATTAGGCTTATAAGCACTCGCAGGACCCCGGCCCACTGTCATCACGTTATGAACAACGACGACTGACACCTTCGGACCGCTGGGCCTGCAACCGGCGCCTTTGCTGTGCCTTTAGCCGCAGGAATTTTTTAGGCCTTTGAAATCATACCGTGCTCGGCTCCAGCGCCTCCTGGTGCCACAGCAGCAGGCGGCGGCGCAGCATCGCCATCCCCTTGACCAGCACATAGCCCACGACGGCGATCTCGACGATGCCGGCGAACACGCCGCGCGAATCGGCAAAGCGCGAGGCCGTCATCATGGCGCCGCCGAGCCCGTAGCCGCCCATCAGCATCTCGGCCACGACCGCGACGATCAGCGCGATCGGCAGCGCGACCTGCAGGCCGGTCATGATCTGCGGCAGCGCCGCCGGCAGCATGATCTGCCACAGGAGCTCGCGCTCGTTCGCGCCCATGTTGCGCGCCGACCAGATCAGCTCGCGCTCGACCCCTGCGGATGCCGCGATGGTCGCGGTCACCACCGGGAAGATCGCGTCGAGCACGACCATCGAGATCTTCGACACGTCGTAGACGCCGAGCCACAGGATGACGACCGGCAGGAACGCGATCTTCGGCATCGGGAAGCCGACCGAGATGATCGGATCGAAGAACCAGTGCGCCGAGCGCTGCGCGAGATCACCATGCCGAGCACGACGCCGCCGACCGCCGCGATCGCGAAGCCCGGCGAGCGCGCGATAGAGCGTGAGCGCCGACATTGATCGGCAGAGCTCGCCCGACGCGACGTCGCTCCAGATGCGCTCGAGCACGGCCGACGAGCGCGCGGCAGCATGAACGGCGTGACCGCGCCGCTGCGCGCGAACAGCCTCCCACGCGACCAGAAGCGCGACGATCGACGAGCGCAGCGCAGCCGAGCGCGCCGAGCGCAGCGGCCAGCGCGACGAGCGGCCGGCGACAGCCGCGCGCAGCGCGGGCGTCGAGCGCGATCCAGCTGCTCTGTCTCCCGCCATCGCAGCGCCCGGCGCATGACGAGCTGGATAGACGCGGTCGGCGGCGAAGCCGAGCAACGCCACCGTCAGCACGACCGCGAACATCGCGTCGTAGGCGCCGCTGGCGCCGAGGAAGCCGATCAGGTAGCCGAAGCCCTGCGCGCGCCACGATCAGCTCGGAGCTGACCAGCAGGATGAAGGAGAGCGCGAGCGCGGTGCGGATGCCGTTGAGCAGCTCCGGCAGCGCGCTCGGCACCACCACGTCCCACAGCATGCGCAGCCGGTTCGCCCCCATGCTGCGCGCCGACCAGACCAGCACCTGCTCGCTGCCGCGCGCGCCGTTGAAGGCGCCGAGCGTGACCGGCAGCATGCAGCCGAGGAAGATCAGCAGGATCTTCGAGCCGTCGCCGAAGCCGAGCCAGATCACCGTCACCGGGATCAGCGCCGATTTCGGCATCGGGTAGAACATCTCGACCAGCGGGCTGAGCAGCACGTTGACCGGCCGCCACCACGCCATGACGATGCCGAGCACGGCGCCGACCACGATCGCCAGCGCGAGCCCGGCGGCGGCGCGATAGAGCGAGGAGGCGCCGTTGGTGATCAGCTCGCCGCTCTTGATGAGATCGAACCAGGCGGCGACGACGTCGGTGAGCGGCGGCAAGCGCCGACGCGAGACCAGCCCGAGCCGCGCGACCGCCTCCCAGGCGAGCGCCAGCAGCAGCAGCGGCAGGTAGCGGCAGAACGTCTGCGTCATGACGCTCGCGCGCCTCCTGCGCCTTGATCGCCTCGATCGCGCACCAGGTTCCAGATCTCGTCGACCTTCTCGACGAAGGCCGTGGTGCTGGAAGATGTTCGGATCGTTCTTGTCGAACTTGGTGTCGACGATCGCCTTGATGCGGCCCGGCCGCGCCGACATCACGGCCACGCGGTCGGCGAGATAGACCGCCTCCTGCACGTCGTGGGTCACGAAGATCACGGTCTTCGGCGTGCGCTGCCAGATGCCGAGCAGCTCGCTCTGCATCAGGCTGCGGGTCTGCGCGTCGAGCGCGCCGAACGGCTCGTCCATCAGCAGGATGTGCGGATCGAACGCGAGCGTGCGGGCGATCGCGGTGCGCTGCTTCATGCCGCCGGAGAGCTGCGAGGGATAGCTGTCCTCGAAGCCGGTGAGCCCGACCAGGTCGATGAAGGCTTGCGCGCGCTTCTCGCGCTCCGTCGCGCGGCATGCCCTGCCGCTCGAGCCCGTAGAGGATGTTCGCGCGCACCGTCTTCCACGGGAACAGCGCGAAATGCTGGAACACGATGCCGCGGTCGGGGCCCGGGCGCGCCGACCGGCTTGCCGTCGACCAGGATCCGGCCGGTCTCGATCGGCAGGAAGCCGCCGATCAGATAGAGCAGCGTCGACTTGCCGCAGCCCGACGGGCCGAGCAGCGCGACGAACTCGCGCGTCGCCGCACCTCGAGCGACACGTCCTCGAGCGCCAGCACCGGCCGGCCGCGCGGCGGCCGGTAGAGGTGGCTGACGCCCGTCGATGACGATCTGCGGCTCGGCCATGACCCCTGCCCACGCCCACGTGCCGGCACGCTATCCGAACTGTCGTTGCAACGCCACGCGTGCGCGATCCTTAGAGACATCGGATAGCACCATCCGCCGTCATTCCGGGGCGCGGGCTTTAGCCCGCGAGCCCGGAATCCATACTCCCAGGCCGTGGTTATGGATTCCGGGCTCGCGCCAAGTGGCGCGCCCCGGAATGACAGCCGCGAGATTGGTGCACTCACCACACCGGCGTGAGCAGCGGCTTGCCGGCAAAGTGCGCGCTGATGTTGTCGATCATGAGCTGGCCGATCGCCGTGCGGGTCTCGATGGTGGCGCTGCCGTGGTGCGGCTGCACGATCACGTTGGGGAGCTTCAGAAGCTCCGGCGACACGTCGGGCTCGCTCGCGAACACGTCGAGCGCCGCATGGCCGAGCCGGCCTTCGGCCAGCGCCTTGATCAGCGCCGGCTCGTCGATCACCGAGCCGCGCGCCACGTTGATCAGCGTGCCCTTGGGCCCGAGTGCGTCGATCACCGCGGTGGAGACGAGACCCTGCGTCTCCGGCCCGCCCTTGCAGGCGACCATCAGGACGTCGCTGTGCCGCGCCATCTCGGTGAGGTCGGCGACGTACTCGTAGGGCGCCTCGGGCTTGCGCCGCGGCCCCTGGTAGATCACCCGCATGCGGAAGGCGGCGGCGCGATCGGCGATGGCGCGGCCGATGCCGCCGAGCCCGACCACGCCCATGGTCTTGCCGCCGACGCCGCGGCCGAGCGGGATCGGTCCCTTGCTGCGCCAACTGCCGTCGCGCACGTAGCGGTCGGCGAGCAGGATCGGCGCGCCGAGGCGAGCATCAGGCCGATCGCCAGATCGGCGACCTCATCGGTCAGCACGCCGGGCGTATTGGTGACTGGAACGTCGCGCTCGCGCGCCGCCGCGAGGTCGATATTGTCGACGCCGACGCCGAACACCGAGACGATCTCGAGCTTCGGCAGCGCCGCGATCAGCGCGCGGTCGGCGCCGCGGTTGGCCTCGGTGGCGATCGCCCGGATGCGCAACCGCAGCGACGCGTCGAGCGCGTCCGGCGCCGGCCGGTGCAGGTGATGGGTGACGGCGAACCGGCTGGCGAGCTCGGAATTGGTCGCGGCGGGGAACGAGCCGATGCTCAACACGTCGATGGTCATGCGCGCGTCACAGCTCGAAGATCTGCTTGGGCGTGCGATGCAGGCATTCGCCCGGGCCGTCGGCTTCGATCAGGTAGTTGTCGCAGATCACCGCGAAGATCGAGCTGGTCTCGTAGCCCGGATGCACCGCGAGGTTCATGTGCTGCTCGATCAGCATGGTCTCGTCGGCGCGGATCAACGGCCGCTCGACCAGGTCGTAGCCCTGCCCGTGGGCATAGAGCCGCAGCTCCGGCGGCAGGCCGCGGCCGCGCATGTGCTCGTCGTGGCTCTTGGCGATCGTCGGCGCAGGAGGCGCCCGGCATCAGCAGCCGCAGGGTATGGGCCTGCGCCTCCTTCATCGACTCGAAGCCGTCGATCAGCTCGTTCGAGGCCTTGCCGAGCACGATCGTGCGCGCGATCTCGGTGTAGAAGCCGCCCGGGCCGCTGTTCTCGATCAGCAGGCTGAAATGCTCGCCCGGTTGCAGCACCCGGTTCTGCAGATGGCGATCGATGAAGCGCGAAGCCTGCCCGAGCGGCGCCGACGAGCCGAGAAACAGCCCCTGCTCGCTGCCGAGCAGGCGACCTTCGTATTGCGCCAGCGCGGTGATGTCGTTGTCGCGCATGCCGGGCTGGATCTTGTGGCACAGCCGGTCGAAAATCTCGTCCTGCATCTCGGCCGCCAAGCGGATCAGGGCGATCTCCTCCTCGCTCTTGATCGCCTTGAGCCGATCCACCAGCTCGGTGGCATCGACCAATTGGCCGCGGCCGAACAGGTCCTTCTCGATGCGCGCCACGAACTTGTGCGGCATCGCGCCGCTGCCGACCCAGCCGACGGTGCGGTAGCGGCGGCGCTTGAGCTTCCTCGGCCACCAGCTCGGCCTGGTATTCGTCGGTGTAGGCGACGCTGGTGAAGGCCGGCGTGAAGATCATCTCGCCGACGCCGCGGTTGGTCTCGTCGTCGCCGTTGATCTTGCGGCGCGCGCCGCTGGCGCCCATGTCGACCACCGTCATCAGGCCGTCGGCCGGGAAGATGACGCTGCGCGGATAGCCGTTGCTGAGCGGCGTGTCGGTGAACCAGCGCACGTAGCCGCCGAGCCAGTCATTGTTGTTCTGCATGACCAGCGCGTCGATCTTGCGCTCGGCCATGGCCTTGCGGGCGGCCGCCCAGCGGCGCTCGAGCTCGGCGGTGGAGATCGGATTGAGGAGCCGTTCGTCCATTATCTCGCATCCATGTTGAAGCAGAGTTTGTAGCCCGGATGGAGCGAAGCGCAATCCGGGATCCCCACCGCGCGGAAAGACTCCACCCGCATTCCGCTACGCTCCATGCGGGCTATCGAATTGTAGAGACTTCGCAACACCAAACAACGCCGCCGCGTTCGCACCCACGATCTGCTCCTTCTGCGCGCTCGACAGCGTCTCGGTCTCGCGCACGAACTCGATCGGCTTTGTCTCCCCCACCGGATAGTCCGAGCCCAGCAGCACCCGGTCGGCGCCGACCTTGTCGACCAGATGCTGCAGCACCGGACGCTCGTAGACGCAGGAATTGAAATAGAGCATGCGCAGATACTCGATCGGCGGCTTGCTCATGTTGACGCGGGTGTTGGCCTTTTCCACGTAGTTGCGGTCGATGCGGCCCATATAATACGGCATGTAGCCGCCGCCATGCGAGATGCAGATCTTGAGCTTGGGGAAGGACTCCAGCACGCCGTCATACATCAGCGACGAGATCGCCATCGCCTCCTCGAACGCCTGGCCGACGCTGTTCCAGAGATGGAAGCGCTTGAAGCGGCGGTCGCGGTTGCCGCCCGGATGGATGTAGACGAGGGCGCCGAGCGCCTCGGCCTCGGCCCAGAACGGCCGAAGCTGCGGATCGCCGAGCTCCATCGACCCCGCCATGGTCGAGATGGCGACGCCCTTGAGGGCAAGCTCGCGCAGGCAGCGCTCGAGCTCGGCGACCGCGAGCGCCGGCACGTGCAGCGGCAAGGTGCCGAGCCCGATGAAGCGCGCCGGGTGCGCGGCGACCGCCTTGGCGATCCAGTCGTTGGTGGTGCGCGCGAGCCGCAGGCTCGTCTGCGCGTCGGCCCATTCGAGCCCTTGATGCACCAGGCTCGCGCTCAGCACCTGGACGTCGACGCCCATCGTGTCCATCGTGGCGATGCGGTCGGTGAGGTCGCTCATGCGGCCGAGCACCATGCCGGCGCGGTCCCTGATCTTCTGGCGCATCTCCTCGGTGACGCCGGGATCGCTGGGCAGCTCGGAAAAGATGTTGTGCTCGGCCGCCACCGCGTAGACCTCGGGCACCAGGACGTGCGCGTGCACGTCGATCGCCGGCGCGCGCCCGCGACCGGCCGCCGTGTCGGCCTTTTCGGATGAAGCCTCGGCCATCCTGCTTGCCTCTTTGCCCTGAACCGTCACTGACGTCTATAGCCCGATACGATTGTATCGTATCCTGGGCCGACCTTATGGAGAGAAAATACGCGCCGCGCCAGAGCGCATTCCTGTGAGATCGCAGCGCCTTCCTGTGAGATGGAGTCAGCATGCGCAGCAAGCTCGGTGCGCTCCCTCCCCCTGAAAGGCAGGGCGATCGCATATGGCCACCGACGACAATGCGCTTCGATCAGCATCCTCGACTGTCATTCCGGCCCGAAGCGACGCGGGCTTCGCCCACGACCGCGAAGAGCCGGAAGCCAGTAGACACCGCACCGTCCGACATACGTAGGGGCGCCCCTCGTGGGCGCCCGCAACGACGCCACGAAGAGGGCGACCACAAGGGTCGCCCCTACGACTACCAACTCCCCGCATGCGGGGGAGCGAAGGGGCGCTTGGCCGGGACGCCCCCCAATGCGATTTCCCTGCCCTGAAAGGGGGAGGGGTGGGGGTCCCAGGCACGCCGGGCGGCGGACCAGACCACCAGCATTCTCACAACGCGCAGCTGCCCCTTGCGCCGCAAGCGCGCAACAGGATCACGCTTGGGATATAGACGACGCTCACCGTATCGAGAGAGGACCGTTCGCGATGTCGGAGTTGAAGCTGGTGACCTATCAGTCGCCGCAAGGCGCCCGCGCCGGATTTGTCACCGGCGAGACGATCTTCGACGTCGCGGCGACCACCGGCCGGCCGGCCTACGTCAGCATGCTCGACGTGCTGCGCGACTGGGACACCGCGCTCCGCCTCGTGCGGGACGCCGCCAAGACGGCGAGCGGCCGCCGGCAAGAGCGGCGGACTTCCGCTCGAGGGCACCAGGCTGCTGGCGCCGGTCGCCTCGCCCGGCGGAATTTTCTGCGCCGGCGCCAATTTCACCGACCACATGATGGAAATGGCCAAGGTGCAGAACCTCACGCCGGAGCCCGATCCGCACAGCCTCGGGCTCAAGCCCTGGCATTTCATCAAGACCGTGCACTGCCTCGCGCCGCCCGACAGCACCGTGAAGCTTCCCGCCTATTCGAAGATGGTCGACTGGGAGGCCGAGCTGACCGCGGTGATCGGCCGGCCGGCGCGCAACGTGTCGATCGAGAACGCGCTCGGTCATGTCGCCGGCTACACCGTCGCCAACGATCTCTCGGCGCGCGACTTCACCAAGCGCCCGCATGTCCCGGACAATTCGCCGTTCAAGTACGACTGGCTGAGCCAGAAGTGCTTCGAGGGCGCCTGCCCGCTCGGCCCCTGGATCGTGCCGGCCGACACCATCGCCGACCCGCAGAAGGTCGCCATCAAGCTCTGGGTCAACGACGTGATCAAGCAGGACTCCCACACCAGCAAGATGATCTTCACGCTCGCCGAGCAGATCGCGCATCTGTCGACCCGCGTCACCTTGCAGCCCGGCGACCTGATCCTCACCGGCACGCCGGCCGGCGTCGGCCTGGCGCGCAACGAATTCCTCAAAGCCGGCGACGTCGTGAAGGTGTGGGTCGAAGGCGTCGGCACGCTGACCAACACCTGCGGGTAGCGTATTTTCGGTTGGCTTGGGCCACTCTCCGCTGTCATCATCCGCGTCAGCGGATGATCCAGTACTCACCGCCCGAGGTCACATGGCCAAGCGCAAGAAGCAGACCCGCGATGGCGACCGTCGCGCCACGCCGGCCGACGTGAAGGCTGATCCGGAGCTCTCGCCCGAGGATCAGATCTCCTACAGCTCGCTGCCGCTGCACGACCTGTTCGAGCAGCAGGCCCGACAGATGCTCGATCGCACCGACCTCGACGAGGAGCAGAAGCAGAACATCCTCGTCGCCATGAGCTGCCCGTGCTGCGGCGCCGGCGGAATGTCGTATACGGCGAAGCTCAAGCGGTGAGCTTTCGCCTTTGGATTCGAAATGCCCGTCGGGTTCGGTTCGGGCCAAAATGGCGATTCGTGGGGCGCCGCAAGTGCTGTAGGGTGGGCAAAATCGCCTGCTGTGTCGGCGGGTTGGAATATGGACGTGCGCGATTTTCGCCGCACCATCGATCGCAGGTCTGCACGGCAAAGGCCGCGGTGGGCAAAAGGCGCGCAACGACTCGTTCAAATCGAGATAGCCGTCGAGCGCCTTCTGCCCACCCTACAGTCTACAGCCTACAGCCTCACGCCGACTTCGCTTCCGCCGCGCCGTCAGCCGACCGCCGCGCGGCGCGCAGCGTCTCGGTTGCCGCCATGTCGACCTCGAACGTCTCGCGGATCGAGCACGACGCCGTAGAGCTCGGCCGCCGCCGTCACCGACACGTAGCCTTGCCGCACGTCCTCGCGCACCTGCTCGATCGGCCGCGCGAGCGGATCGCCATGGCCGCCGCCGCCGCCCGAGCGGATCTTGAAGGCGTCGCCGGGCTTGAGCTGCGCCACCAGCACCTTGGCGTTGGGAAAGTCGGTCTTCCATTGCCCGCCGATGCGGATTTCGACCGCGTTGCCGGTGCCGTCGAGCCCGCCCTCGAGGCCCCACGGCCGGCAATGGGCGCGGTCGCTCTGGTTGTTGACCATCATGTGGCCGCGCGCGCGCACCACCCGCTCGACCCCGAGCCCGCCGCGGCGGCGGCCGGCGCCGCCGGAATCCGGCACCAGCGCATAGCGCTCCACCACGATCGGAAACTTGAACTCGGCCTGCTCGTTCGGGCTGTTGTGGGTGTCGCCGTCGTTGATGCAGACCGTGCCGGAGACGCCGTCCTCGGTCAGCTTGGCGCCCCAGCCGCCGCCGAGCGGCCCGAAGCTGCCGATGAAGAACTCGGAGGTGCGGGTGTTGATGCCGTGGAACGACGAGGCCAGGAGATCGGCGTGGTGGCCGGCGATGACGCGGCCGGGAATCGCCGGCGCCAGCGCCTTGAAGATGGTGTCGACGATGGTCATCGGATAGGTCATCCACCAGCGCATCGGCGCCGGCCGCACCGCGCTGATCACGCGCCCCGGCGGCACGATGATCTTGAGGCTGCGGAACGAGCCGTCGTTGATCGGATAGTCGGTCGGCGAGGTGATGCACTTGTAGGCGACCTGCGCGCAGGCATAGCCGGTGGTGATGCCCGAATTGTAGAAGCCGCGCACCTGCTTCGACACCTCGCTCAGGTCGACCGTCATCTCGTCGCCCTTGACGGTGACGCGCACGCGGATCGGCACCGGCTTGCCGATGTCGATGCCGTCGTCGTCCATGTAGGATTCGGCCTCGTAGACGCCGTCCGGGATGGTGCGCGTGCGCGCGCGCGCCATCGCATCGGAATGGTCCATGATGGCGGCGATCGAATCGATGCACGGCGGCGCGGCCGTAGCGGTCGAGCAGCTGCAGGAAGCGGCGCTCGCCGGTCTTCACCGCCGTGACCTGCGCGCGCAGATCGCCCATGGCGCGGCTCGGCAGCCGCACGTTCTGGCGGATGAACTCGACCACGGTCTGGTTGACCACGCCGCGGTCCTGGTACTTGAGGATCGGGATCTGCAGGCCTTCCGAGTAGATGTCGGTGCTCATGCCGCCGAGGATGCCGCCGATGTCGAGCCAGTGCGCCATGCAGCACGAGAACGCCGACCAGCTCGCCCTTGTGGAAGATCGGCAAGGTCAGGGTGACGTGATTGAGATGGCTGCCGGTCAGATAGGAATCGTTGGTGACGTAGATGTCGCCCGGCCGGATATTGGCGAACCCGAAATGCTTGATCTTGGCCTTCACGGTCTCGGCCATGCCGCGGATGAACATCGGCAGGCCGATGCCGATCGAGATGGTCTCGCCCTGCGGGGTGAACAGCCCGGTGGTGAAGTCGAGCGCCTCGTAGATGATGATGTTGTAGGCGGTGCGCATGAGGTTGGTCTTCATTTCCTCGGTCACCGCGATGACGCCGTTGCGCACGATCTCGGTGATGACCGGATCGGCCTTGCGCTTCTTCTCTGCCCTCCCCCGCTTGCGGGGGAGGGCAAGGGAGGGGGCGCCCGCCTTGCGTGGAGCGGCTTTGGTCTTCTTCTTCGCCATGGCGTCTACCGGCCTCCTGCGACCGCGATCACGAGATTTCCGTAGATGTCGACCTCGAGCCTGTCGCCCGGCAGCAGCACCGTGGTCGATGCGTGCTCCTCGACCAGCGCCGGGCCGTTGATCCGGTTGCCGGCCAGCAAGGCGGCGCGGGCGTAGGTCGGCGTCGGCTTGAACCTGCCGCCGAAATGCACCGGCCGCTTGCCGGAGAACGCCGCCTTGTCGGGCACGCGCTTGCCGCGCTTGATCTTCTCCTGCGGCGGCTTGCGCATCACGCCGGTGACGGTGCTGCGCAGGCTGACGATCTCGGCGCGCTCGTCGGGCGCCGACGTGCCGTAGCGCAATTCGTGCATGGCGTCGAACGCGCGCTTGATCGCCGGCCGGTCCTGCTTCTCGAACACCTCGAGCGGGAGATCGACCGTCACCGCGTGCTCCTGGCCGACATAGCGCATGTCGGCCGCGCGCTTCACGATGATCTTCTGCGGCTTGACCGAGGTGCCGGCGATCGCCGCGCGGCCCTGGCCTTCGAGATCGCGATAGACGCGCTCGATCTGGTCGAACGACGCGTCCTCGAGCCGCTTGAACCAGGTTCGCACGTAGTCGTAGCGCAGATCGGAGAACAGCATGCCGAAGGCCGAGAACACGCCGGGCGCCGGCGGAACGATCACGTCCGCATCCCGATCTCGCGGGCGACCTGCACCGCGTGCAGCGGGCCGGCGCCGCCATAGGCCACCAGCGCGAAGTCGCCGGCGTCGAGACCGCGCTCGGTGGTGACGCCCTTGACCGCATAGGACATGGCGGTGACGGCGATGCGCAGAATGCCGTCGGCGGCCGCGGTCGTGTCCATGCCGAGCGGCTTGGCGACCCGCTCGGCGAGCGCGCGCTCGGCGGCCGCGACGTCGAGCCGCATCTCGCCGCCCAGGAACCGGTCGGCGCCGAGCCGGCCGAGCACGAGGTTGGCGTCGGTCACGGTCGGCTCAGCTCCGCCGAGGCCGTAGCAGGCCGGACCGGGCGCGGCGCCGGCGCTCTGCGGGCCGACGCGCAAGCCGCCCTCCTCCACCCGCGCGATCGAGCCGCCGCCGGTGCCGACCTCGAAAATGTCCATCATGGCGATCTGCACCGGCAGCGCCTTGTCGTAGCCGCCGATCAGCGCGGCGCCGGTGGTGAGCGCCTCGCCGTGGTAGATGACGCCGGCCTTGGCGGTGGTGCCGCCCATGTCGAAGGCGATCGCATTCTCGAAGCCCGAGCGTGCGGCAGAGCGCCTGGGTGCCGATGACGCCGGCGGCCGGACCCGATTCGAGCATGCGGACGCAGTGGTCCTTGGCCTGATCGGCCTCGTACAGTCCGCCGGTCGACTGCACGATCAGGAACGAGCCGGAAAACCCGTCGCTGCGGATGTGATCGTCGATCTCGCCGATGTAGCGGCGCACGATCGGCCCGATATAGGCGTTGGCCACCACGGTCGAGCAGCGCTCGAACTCGCGATACTCCTCGGACAACTCGTGCGAGGCCGAGACGAACATGCTCGGGTGGTTGCGCTCCAGGATCGCCTTGGCGCGCGCCTCGTGATCGTGCCTGGCGTAGCAGTTGAGAAACAGAATGCCGGCGGCTTCCACGCCGAGCCGCTCCAGCAGCCGGCCGAATTCGGCGATCTCGGCCTCGTCGAGCGGCGTCTCGATCTCGCCGTCGGCCAGCACGCGCTCCTTGACCTCGAACCGCAGCGCCCGCTCGACCAGCGGCTCGTGCTTCTGGAAGAACAGATTGTAGGCGTCCGGCCGGTTGATGCGGCCGATCTCGTAGATGTCGCGGAAGCCTTCGGTGATGAGCAGCGCGGTCCTGGCGCCCTTGCGCTCGAGGATGGTGTTGATGGCGATGGTCGAGCCGTGCAGGAACAGCCCGGCGGCCTGGTAGCTCGATCCCGCCTTCTCGACCCCCGCGTTGATGCCCTCGACCAGCCGCTCCGGCGTCGACAGCGCCTTGCCGAAGGTCAGGTTGCCGGTGCGGTCATCGAAGGCCGCGATATCCGTGAAGGTGCCGCCGATGTCGGCGGCCAGGCGAAGGTTGCTCGCTCGTGGTCGTTTACGCTGATCCATGGGCCGGGCGATGGGGTGATTGGGGGCTGAACAGGCCGCGACGTCGGTGGGCTCGCTCCGCGCCGCGCTTGCGGGTCGGGGGCTCGGACGACTAGCATGGCGGGGTCGAGTCTGGAAATTTCCCGCCGGAGCCCGCCGGCCCGCATGGCGATACAGGGCTGCGCTCCGGGCCGGGCCGGTCGTGAAAAGCAACCTGCGGCACTTTGCGGCGGGCGGCGTCGGCGGGCGACCAATTCCGGGTAAGTCGGCTCTAACCGGCACATAAAAAAATTTGTGGTACGCGGGAACCAAAGAACCGCGAGTTCGTTCGGCCGTCAGGTGGTGCTCCGTGCCGCGGCGCGCCAAGGGGTCGTTTATGGCTGGATTGGTCGGATTTCAGGAAATCAGTCCTCGTTTGACGTGCAGCGACGCGGAACGGCCCCTCGGGTCGGTTTCGCCGGCGCGTGGCGTCATGGGGCGCCCGTGAGCGCGCGCGCTCACGGAGCTTTTCCTTCGACGACGGCGTCCCGGTCCGGCAATTCACAGATTTAGCGTGGGAGAACGGCTGCGTCCGTGGCCTCCCGCCGCGTCAGCAACGATCGAGCCTCGGATAAGTCTTGGAGGAAGCGATGCCGCAAAGTGAGGTGATCGGGGACGTCAAGGCCAACGGCTCCCCTCCGAACGCCGCCCTCGCCGAGGCCCCCGACCGTCTGGTCAATGCCGCCCCGGCGTCCGAGCTGCACGACCTGCTGCATGCCCTGCAGGCCATGCGGGTGGGCGACTTCTCGGTGCGGATGGCCGGCAGCCAGGTCGGCCTCCTCGGCAAGATCGCCGACACCTTCAACGAGATCGTCGCCTCCAACGAGCGCATGGCGCAGCAGCTCGAGCGCGTCGGCCACGTCGGTCGGCCGCGAGGGCAAGACCCGGCAGCGGGTGAAGTTCGGCCTCACGCACGGCGCCTGGGGCGAGATGGAAACCTCGGTCAACACGCTGATCGACGACCTGTTGTGGCCGACCACCGAGGTCACCCGGGCGATCGCCGCCGTCGCGCAGGGCGACCTGTTGCAGACCGTGCGGCTCGACGTCGACGGCCGCCCGCTCGAGGGCGAGTTCCTGCGCTCGGCGACCATCGTCAACACGATGATCAAGCAGCTCAACGTGTTCACCTCGGAGGTGACCCGCGTCGCCCGCGAGGTCGGCACCGAAGGCAAGCTCGGCGGCCAGGCCCAGGTGCGCGAGGTGACCGGCGTCTGGAAGGAGCTGACCGAGAGCGTGAACTCGATGGCGTCGAACCTGACCGGTCAGGTCCGCAACATCGCCGAGGTGACGATCGCGGTGGCGAACGGCGACCTCTCGAAGAAGATCACGGTCGACGTGCGCGGCGAGATCCTGCAGCTCAAGGAAGCCATCAACACGATGGTCGACCAGTTGCGGTCGTTCGCCTCCGAGGTGACCCGCGTGGCGCGCGAGGTCGGCACCGACGGCAAGCTCGGCGGCCAGGCCATCGTCCCGGGCGTCGCCGGCACCTGGAAGGACTTGACCGACTCGGTCAACGCCATGTGCGGCAACCTCACCGACCAGGTGCGCAACATCGCGCAGGTGACGACCGCGGTCGCCCGCGGCGATCTTTCGCGCAAGATCACCGTCGACGTGCGCGGCGAGATCCTGGAGCTCAAGGACACCATCAACACGATGGTCGATCAGCTCAACGCCTTCGCCTCCGAGGTGACCCGCGTCGCGCGCGAGGTCGGCACCGAAGGCAAGCTCGGCGGCCAGGCGCAGGTGCCGGGCGTCGCCGGCACCTGGAAGGACCTGACCGACAGCGTCAACTTCATGGCCGGCAACCTGACCGCGCAGGTGCGCAACATCGCCGACGTGGCGACCGCGATCGCCGGCGGCGACCTGTCGAAGAAGATCACCGTCAACGTCAGCGGCGAAATCCTGCAGCTCAAGGAGACCATCAACACGATGGTCGACCAGCTCAACGCCTTCGCGGGCGAGGTGACCCGCGTCGCGCGCGAGGTCGGCACCGAAGGCCGGCTCGGCGGCCAGGCCAACGTGCTGGGCGTCGCCGGCACCTGGAAGGACCTGACCGACAGCGTCAACTCGATGGCGTCGAACCTCACCGCGCAGGTGCGCAACATCGCCGAGGTGTCGACCGCCATCGCCAGCGGCGACCTCTCGAAGAAGATCACGGTCGACGTGCGCGGCGAAATCCTCGAGCTCAAGGACACCATCAACACGATGGTGGACCAGCTCAACGCCTTCGCCGGCGAGGTGACCCGCGTCGCGCGCGAGGTCGGCACCGAAGGCAAGCTCGGCGGCCAGGCCGTGGTGCGCGGCGTCGCCGGCACCTGGAAGGACTTGACCGACAGCGTCAACTCGATGGCGTCGAACCTGACCGGCCAGGTCCGCAACATCGCCGAGGTGGCGACCGCGGTCGCGCTCGGCGACCTGTCGAAGAAGATCACCGTCAACGTCAGCGGCGAAATTCTGCAGCTCAGCCAGACCATCAACACGATGGTGGACCAGCTCAACGCGTTCGCGGCGGAAGTGACGCGCGTCGCGCGCGAGGTCGGCACCGAGGGCAAGCTCGGCGGCCAGGCCGAGGTGCCGGGCGTGGCGGGCACCTGGAAGGACCTCACCGACAGCGTGAACTCGATGGCGGGCAACCTGACCGCCCAGGTCCGCAACATCGTTGACGTGACGATCGCGGTGGCGAATGGCGACCTCTCGCAAGAAGATCACCGTCGACGTGCGCGGCGAAATCCTTCAGCTGAAGGAAACGCTCAACACCATGGTGGACCAGCTCAACCGGTTCGCCGGCGAGGTGACCCGCGTGGCGCGCGAGGTCGGCACCGAAGGCCGGCTCGGCGGCCAGGCCAACGTGCCCGGCGTCGCCGGCACCTGGAAAGATCTGACCGACAGCGTGAACTCGATGGCCGGCAACTTGACCGGCCAGGTCCGCAACATCGCCGAGGTGACGACCGCGGTGGCGCGCGGCGACCTGTCCCGCAAGATCACGGTGGACGTGAAGGGCGAGATTCTCGAGCTCAAGAACACCATCAACACGATGGTGGACCAGCTCAATGCCTTCGCCTCGGAAGTCACCCGCGTCGCCCGCGAGGTCGGCACCGAAGGCAAGCTCGGCGGCCAGGCGCAGGTTCCGGGCGTCGCCGGCACCTGGAAGGACCTGACCGACAACGTCAACTTCATGGCGTCGAACCTGACCGCGCAGGTCCGCAACATCGCCGAGGTGGCGACCGCGATCGCCGGCGGCGACCTGTCCAAGAAGATCACCGTCGACGTGCGCGGCGAGATCCTGCTGCTCAAAGACACGCTGAACACGATGGTCGAGCAGCTGCGCTCGTTCGCCGCCGAGGTGACGCGCGTCGCGCGCGAGGTCGGCACCGAAGGGCGCCTGGGCGGCCAGGCGGTCGGTGCCGGGCGTCGCCGGCACCTGGAAGGACCTGACCGACAACGTCAACCTGCTGGCCGCCAACCTGACCACGCAGGTGCGCAACATCGCCGAGGTGACCACCGCGGTGGCGCGCGGCGATCTTTCGCGCAAGATCACGGTCGACGTGAAGGGCGAAATCCTCGAGCTCAAGAACACCATCAACACGATGGTCGATCAGCTCAACGCCTTCGCCTCGGAGGTGACCCGTGTCGCGCGCGAAGTCGGCACCGAAGGCCGGCTGGGCGGCCAGGCCGAGGTGCCGGGCGTCGCCGGCACCTGGAAGGACCTCACCGACACCGTCAACGTGATGGCCGCCAATCTGACCGAGCAGGTGCGCGGCATCGTGAAGGTGGTGACCGCGGTGGCGAACGGCGACCTCAAGCAGAACCTGACGGTGAAATCCAAGGGCGAGGTGGCGGCGCTCGCCGAGACCATCAACAACATGACCGACACGCTCGCGATCTTCGCCGACCAGGTGACCAGCGTGGCGCGCGAGGTGGGCGTGGAAGGCCGTCTCGGCGGCCAGGCCAACGTGCCCGGCGCCGCCGGCACCTGGAAGGACCTCACCGGCAACGTGAACCTGCTGGCCGCCAACCTGACCACGCAGGTGCGCGCGATCGCCGAGGTGGCGACCGCGGTGACCAAGGGCGACCTGACGCGGTCGATTCAGGTCGACGCGCGCGGCGAGGTGGCCGAGCTCAAAGACAACATCAACACGATGATCGACAACCTGCGGCTCACCACCGACCGCAACACCGAGCAGGATTGGCTCAAGACCAACCTCGCCAAGTTCACCAACATGCTGCAGGGCGAGCGCGACCTGGTCACGGTGGGGCGGCTGCTGCTGTCGGAGCTCACGCCGCTGGTCAACGCCCAGCAGGGCGTGATCTATCAGGTCACCAGCGACGAAACGCCGAGCCTGAACCTGCTGTCGGCCTACGCCGACGATCGGGCCAACGGCCATCCGCACACGCTGGCGTTCGGCGAGGGCCTGATCGGGCAATGCGCGGCCGAGAAGCGGCGGATGCGGATCAGCGACATGCCCGAGCACGCCGTGCCGATCGGGTCCGCCTTGTTCAAGGCCGTTCCGCGCAACATCGTCGTGCTGCCGGTGCTGTTCGAGAGCCAGGTCAAGGCGGTGATCGAGCTCGCCTCGCTCGGTGAGTTCACCGCGCTGCAGATGATGTTCCTCGAGCAGCTCACCACCGGCATCGGCATCGTGCTCAACAGCATCGAGGCCACGATGCAGACCGAAGGGCTGCTCAAGCAATCGCAGCAGCTCGCCGGCGAATTGCAGCGCCGGCAGAGAGAGCTGCAGCAGACCAACGAGCAGCTCGAGCAGAAGGCGCAGCAGCTCGCCGAGCGCAACGTCGAGGTGGAGCGCAAGAACCAGGAAATCGAGCAGGCGAGCCGCGCGCTGGAGCAGCAAGCCACCGAGCTGGCGCTGACCTCGAAATACAAGTCGGAGTTCCTCGCCAACATGTCGCACGAGCTGCGCACGCCGCTCAACAGCATTTTGATCCTCGGGCAGCAGCTCACCGACAACCCGGACGGCAACCTCACCACCAAGCAGGTCGAGTTCGCCCGCACCATTCACGGCGCCGGCACCGATCTGCTCAATCTGATCAGCGACATTCTCGACCTGTCCAAGATCGAATCGGGAACCGTCACGGTCGACGCCGAGGAGATCGGGTTCTCCAACCTGCTCCACATGGTGGCGCCGTTCCGGCACGTCGCCGACACGCGGCAGCTGGCGTTCGAGGTCAATCTCGACCCCAATCTCGGCCGCAGCATCACCACCGATCTCGAAACGGCTGCAGCAGGTGCTCAACAACCTGCTGTCGAACGCGTTCAAGTTCACCGCGCAGGGCGGCGTGCGGTTGAACATCTCGGCGGTGCGGGAAGGCTTCAACCGGGAGCACCCGGTGCTCAAGCAGGCGGCCGCCGTCGTCGCCTTCGAAGTCTCCGACACCGGCATCGGCATTCCGCTCGAGAAGCAGAAGGTCATTTTCGAGGCCTTCATGCAGGCCGACGCCAGCACCAGCCGCAAGTACGGCGGCACCGGTCTGGGTCTGGCGATCAGCCGCGAGTTGTCGAGCCTGCTGGGCGGCGAAATCCAGCTGCGCAGCTCGCCCGGCGTGGGCAGCACCTTCACGCTCTACCTGCCGCTGCGATATGTCGGGCCGACCGCGCCGCCGCGCTCGGCGGCGGCGGCCGCCGCCATGCCGACGGTGCGTTCCCCGGGCCTGCACGCGGCGGGACTGCCGGAGCGCACCGTCGAGCAAATCCCCGACGACCGGCTCGAAATCCAGCCCGGCGACTCGATCCTGCTCATCGTCGAGGACGACCCGCACTATGCCCGCGTGATGGTGGACCTCGCGCGCGACAAGGGTTTCAAGGTGCTGGTCGCGATGCGCGGCGCCGACGCGCTCGATCTCGCCAAGCAATACCAGCCGACCGCGGTGTCTCTCGACGTGTTCCTGCCCGACATGCTGGGCTGGACGGTGCTGAGCCAGCTCAAGCAGAACCCGCTGACCCGGCATATTCCGGTGCAGATCATCACGCTCGACGAGGATCGCCAGCACGGCCTGGCGCGCGGCGCATTCTCGTTCGTGACCAAGCCGACCTCCACCGAGGGCGTCAAAGCCGCCCTCTCCCGCATCAAGGAATACGCCAAGCCCCGCCGCAAACGGCTGCTGGTGGTGGAGGACGACAAGGCCGAGCAGATGAGCATCACGCGAGCTGCTCGGTCACGACGACATCGAGATCGTGACGGCCGGTACCGGCGCCGAGGCGCTGTCCACGCTCAAGCATGACCCGTGCGATTGCGTCGTGCTCGATCTGCGGCTGCCCGACATGTCCGGGTTCGAGGTGCTGGAGCGGCTGCGCGCCGACGCGAGCTTGTCCGATGTGCCGGTGGTGGTCTTCACCGGCCGGGAATTGTCGGCCGAGGAAGATGCCCAGCTCCACACCATGGCGCGCAGCATCGTGGTCAAAGGGGTCGAGTCGCCCGAGCGCCTGCTCGACGAGACGGCGCTGTTCCTGCACCGCATCGTGACCGACTTGCCGCCCGAGAAGCAGCGCATGCTCGAGCGGCTCAACAGCTCCGACGAGGATCTGGTCGGCCGCACGGTGCTGCTGGTCGACGATGACGCGCGCAACATCTTCGCGCTGTCGAGCGTGCTGGAGCGGCGCGGCATGCACGTGCTCACCTCCACCACCGGAAGCGAGGCCGTCGCCCTGGTCGAATCGACGCCGGACCTCGCCATCGTGCTGATGGACATCATGATGCCGGAAATGGATGGCTACCAGACGATCGAGGTGATCCGGCGTACGCCCGCGTTCCGGCGCCTGCCGATCATCGCGCTCACGGCAAAAGCGATGAAGGGCGACCGCGAGAAGTGCCTCGAAGCAGGCGCGTCCGACTATCTCGCGAAGCCCGTCAACACCGAGCAACTCTTGTCGGCGCTGCGGATGTGGCTGCATCGTTAGCGTATCAGGGGCGGAGAAAAGCCGATGGTTTCGGACGACAACGTCAATATCCTGCTGGTCGACGACCAGCCCGCCAAGCTGCTCAGCTACGAGACGATTCTCGCGGGCTTGGGAGAGAATCTGATCAAGGCGGCGTCCGCCCGGGAGGCGCTCGAGCAGCTGCTCAAGCAGGATATTGCCGTCATCCTGGTGGACGTCTGCATGCCGGAGCTCGACGGGTTCCAGCTGGCGGCGATGATCCGCGAGCATCCGCGTTTCCAGCGCACCGCCATCATCTTCATATCGGCGATCCACCTGACCGACGTCGACCGCCTGCGCGCCTATGAGATGGGCGCCGTGGACTACGTCCCGGTCCCGGTCATTCCGGAGGTGCTGCGGGCGAAGGTCAAGATCTTCGCCGAGCTGTACCGCAAGACCCGCCAGCTCGAGCAGCTCAACCGCGAGCTCGAACGGCGCGTCGCCGAGCGAACGGCGGAGCTCGAAGCCTCGACCACGGGGCTGGTGCAGAGCGAGCAGCGGCGCAGCCTGGCGCTGGCCGCCGGCCGCATGGGATCGTGGGACTGGGATCCGGTCGCCGGCCATTTCGCGTGGGACGACGGGCAATATCGGATTTTCGGCGTCGATCCCGAGAGCTTCGCCCTCACGATCGAGAATATCCGGGCGCTGATTCATCCCGACGACTGGAGTCACTTGCAGAACGCCATCAAGCCGACGCGCGCAGAGCAGTCCGGCGTTCCAGACCGAGTTTCGCGTGATCCGTCCGGACGGGCAGCTGCGCTGGTGCATCGGGACCGCGGTGGCGAGCATGGACGCGACCGATCATGTCGTGCGCATCAGCGGGGTCACGGTCGACATCACCGAGCGCAAGGAAGCCGAGGAGCGGCAGGTGCTGCTGGCGCGCGAGGTCGATCATCGCGCGCGCAACGCGCTGGCGTTGGTGCAATCGATCGTGCGCCTGACCCGCGCCGACACCATCAAGTCCTATATCGCGGCGGTCGAGGGGCGCATCGGCGCGCTGTCGCGCGCGCACACGCTGCTGGCGCAGAGCCGCTGGCAGGGCGCCGACCTGGCACGGCTGGCCGACGAGGAGCTTGCCGCCTATCGCACGGGCGACGCCGACAAGATCGTCGTGCGCGGCCCCGACCTGTCGCTCGAGCCGCGCACCGCGCAGACGCTGGCGCTCGCGCTGCACGAGCTCTCCACCAACGCGGCCAAATATGGCGCGCTTTCGGAGCTGGCGGGCCGGGTGTCGCTGACCTGGGAGCTCAAGCCCGACCGCCTGGTGTTGCGATGGACGGAGACCGACGGACCACCCGTCCAGGCGCCGGCTTCGCCGGGCTTCGGCATCCGGGTGATCGGCGCCAGCGTCGAACGCCAGCTCGAAGGCGAAGCGGCGTTCGACTGGCGGCCGGAAGGGCTCTGTTGCACGCTGTCGGTGCCGCGCAGCGAGCAGATCGGCATCCTGGCGCATGACGGCGTGGGACGGCGGACGAACGGCGAGGACAAATCGCAGCTTCCGTTGCAGCTCGCGACCGGCAACCGTGTCCTGCTGGTCGAGGACGAGATCCTGGTCGCCATGATGATGCGGGACATCCTGACCGAGCTCGGATTTTCCGTCATCGGCCCGTTCAGCCGGGTCGCGGAAGCCATGGTGGCGGCCGTGCATGAGGAATTCGACGCCGGCATCATCGACATCAATCTCGGGGGCGAGTTCGTCTATCCGGTCGCCGACGTGCTGGTGGCGCGAAAGATCCCGTTCGTCTTCATCACCGGCTACGGGGTGGAGAGCATCGACAGCCGCTTTGCCAACGTGCCGATCCTCAAGAAGCCGATCCAACGGCAGGTGCTGCAGAGCATCTTCGTCACCGCCGACAGCGACGGGCCGACGAAAATGGCACGTGGACGCTACGGCGCCCGCTTGCGCCGCCCGCTATCGGTCGGACAGCCGTAATGGACCCGTCGTTTCTTGACGTGACGGAGCCGCGCGCCGCTGCATAGATTTTCAGCGGCCCTGCCGTCCGGCTAGCCACGGTCGGACGGCATGGAACCCGAAAAATCGAAATACTCCAATTAAATCAACAGCAAGGAGCCTGGCACGCTCCTTGCTGCTTTGCAGCATGACGCAATGGCGCGGGGCGGGAGACCGAACCCCGCTTTTTGCGCGTGTGCTGCAAGGGAGAGCGATGTCCGGCGACTTCAACCCTGAGCAAAAGCGCTATTTGGAAGGCTTCGTCACCGGCCTGCAGATCGCCAGATCGACGCGCGGCCAAGGAACCGCTCCCGGCGCCGCTGCCGCCGGCGCGGCCGAGCCGACCGGTCCCGACGCCGAGCATTGGCGCGCGCAGGCGCGCGTCCTCAAGGCCGGCGGCAAGCTCTCCGAGCAGGAGAAATTCAAGCGCGAGCTGCACCCGTTCGACGGCTACGACCGCCTGAAGGCGCAGGCGGCGAGCAACGAGTATCCCAAGCCGCCCGACAATTTCCGCTGGCGCTTCTTCGGCCTGTTCTACGTGGCGCCGAACCAGAACTCCTACATGTGCCGGCTGCGGATGCCGAACGGCATCCTCACGCATTGGCAATTCGCCGGCGTCGCCGACCTGGCGGAGCGCTACGGCGGCGGCTACGCCCATGTCACCACCCGCGCCAATCTGCAGGTGCGCGAGGTCGAGGCCAAGAACGCCGTCGCCATGCTGGAGGCGATCCAGGACCTCGGGCTCTGCTCGCGCGGCTCCGGCGCCGACAACATCCGCAACGTCACCGGCACGCCGACCGCCGGCATCGATCCGCAAGAGCTGATCGACACGCGGCCGTACGCGCGCGAATGGCATTTCCACATCCTCAACGAGCGCGCGCTCTACGGCCTGCCGCGCAAGTTCAACGTCGCGTTCGACGGCGGCGGCATCATCCCGGCGCTGGAGGACACCAACGACATCGGCTTCCAGGCGGTCGAGGTGAAGGACGGCTTCGGGGTCGAGCCCGGCGTCTGGTTCCGCCTGATGGTCGGCGGCATCACCGGGCACCGGGACTTCGCGCACGAGACCGGCGTGGTGGTGAGGCCGGCCGACGCCACCAAGGTGGCGGACGCCATCGTGCGGGTCTACATCGACCACGGCGACCGCACCGACCGCAACAAGGCGCGGCTCAAATACGTCATCGACCGCATGGGCATGGACAAGGTCATGGCCCTGGTCGAGGAGAAGCTCGGCCGCAAGCTCGACCGGGTCGCGCCGCAGGCGCTGGCGCCGCGCCCGCCGTTCGACCGCGCCGCCCATATCGGGGTGCATCCGCAGAAGCAGCCGCAGCTGAACTGGATCGGCGTGGTGCTGCCGGTCGGCAAGATGACCGCCGCCCAGATGCGCGGCCTCGCCGAGATCGCGCGCGAGCTCGGCGACGGCGATATCAGGCTGACGGTCTGGCAGAACCTGCTGATCTCGGGCGTGCCGTCCGACCAGGTCGCGGCCGCGCAGGCGAAGATCGATGCGCTCGGCCTCTCCACCAAGGCGACCTCGATCCGCGCCGGCCTGGTCGCCTGCACCGGCAATGTGGGCTGCAAGTTCGCGGCCTCCGACACCAAGCGGCACGCCGAGGAGATCGCGCGCTGGTGCGAAAGCCGCGTCGAGCTCGACGGCCCGGTGAACATCCATCTCACCGGCTGTCACCACTCCTGCGCGCAGCACTACATCGGCGACATCGGGCTGCTGGCCTGCAAGGTGCAGACCTCGGAGGACGGCGATACCGTCGAGGGCTACCACATCCACGTCGGCGGCGGGTTCGGCCCGGATGCGGCGATCGCTTCCGAAATCTACCACGACGTCAAGGCCGAGGACGCGCCGCGCATGGTCGAGCGCCTGCTCAAGGCCTATCTGGCGCACCGCACCTCGCCGCAGGAAAGCTTCCTCGCCTTCACCCGCCGACACGTGATTGACGTACTGCGCTCCCTGGCCGAGCGCGAGGTGGTCGAATGAGCTCGTCGCCGCGCGCGCCGATTCCCTCGCTGATCCCGGAGACGGCGCCGTTCAGCGCCGAGCAGCGGGTCTGGCTCAATGGCCTGTTCGCCGGGCTGTTGTCGCTCGAGCAGGGCGTCACGCCGCTGTCGCCCGAGCAGGCGGCGGCGTTGCTGCCCGGCGGCTTCGATCTGGGTGCGCCAGCCGCCCAAAGCACCGAGGACGACGACGATGCGCCATGGCACGACCCCGCCATGGCGCTCCCCGAACGCATGAAGCTCGCCGAAGGTCGGCCGCTGCGCCGGCGGTTGATGGCGGCAATGGGCCAACAGGACTGCGGACAATGCGGATACAACTGTCAGGACTATTCCGACGCGATCTTTTCACAAAAGGAAAAGCAGCTGAATCTCTGCGTGCCCGGCGGGAAGGAAACCGCCCGCATGCTCAAGGCGCTGCATCAGGAGCTGGGCAGCCCACCGGCGGCGCCGGCCGCACCGACGACCAAGACCCCGACGCCTGCCGCTGCTACGGCTGCGCCAACCGCCGCGCCGGGCCGTTCGCGCGAAAATCCGGCCGAGGCGGTTTTTTCGTCACGCACGCGCCTCAATAAACCGGGCTCCGCCAAGGAGACCTGGCACATCGAATTCGATCTCGACGGGAGCGGAGATCGACTATGCGGTGGGCGACGCCTTCGGGTTGTTTCCGACCAACGAGCCGGCGCTCGCCGACGCGGTGATCGCGGCACTCGGTGCGCCGGCGGATTTTCCGATCGGCGACCGCGCGCTGCGCGAGGTGCTGATCGACGGCGTGTCGCTCGGCGCGGCGCCCGACATGCTGTTCCAGCTGTTCTCCTACGTCACCGGCGGCGAACGGCGGCAGAAGGCGAAGGCGCTCGCCGACGGAGGAGACCCCGACGGCGACGCCGCCACGCTCGACGTGCTCGCCGCCATCCAGAAATTTTCCGGCGTGCGCCCCGATCCGGAGGCGTTCGTCGAGGCGCTCGATCCGCTGCAGCCGCGGCTCTACTCGATCGCCTCGTCGCCCAAGGTCGACCCCAGGCGGCTCGCGCTCACCGTCGATTCGGTGCGCTATCCGATCAACGGCCGCACCCGGCTCGGCGTCGCCTCCACGTTTCTCGCCGACCGCGTGAGGCCGGGCGACCGACTCAAGGTCTATGTCCAGAAGGCGCAGCACTTCGGCCTGCCGGCCGACCCGTCGGTGCCGATCATCATGATCGGCCCGGGCACCGGCATCGCGCCGTTCCGCGCCTTTTTGCATGAGCGCATGGCGACCAAGGCACCGGGCCGCAACTGGCTGTTCTTCGGGCATCAGCGCAGCAGCTACGACTTCTTCTACGAGGACGAGCTCGCCGGCATGAAGGCCGCGCGCGTGCTCACCCGCCTCACGCTCGCCTGGTCGCGCGACGGCGAGCAGAAGATCTACGTGCAGGACCGCATGCGCGAGGTCGGCCGCGATCTGTGGGCGTGGCTCGCCGAAGGCGCGCATGTCTATGTCTGCGGCGACGCCAAGCACATGGCGCGGGACGTGGAGCGCGCGCTCATCGACGTGGTGGCGACCTTCGGCGTGCGCTCGACCAACGAGGCGGTTTCGTTCGTCGCCGATCTCAAGAAGAGCGGCCGCTATCAGCAGGACGTGTACTGAGGCACGCAATGAACGCGCACGTGCAGATCGAGCCGGCGGTGCGCACGACCTGTCCCTATTGCGGCGTCGGCTGCGGCCTGATCGTCGCAACCGGATGGACACGGCGGCGCCGCGGTCACGGGCGATCCCGACGCATCCGGCGAATTTCGGACGCACCTGCTCGAAGGGCTCGGCACTCGGCGAGACGCTCGCGCTCGACGGCCGCCTGCTGCATCCCATGCTGCGGCAAGGCGACGGCACGCTCGCGCGCGTCGGCTGGCCGCAGGCGCTCGACGCGGTGGCCGAGGGCTTTGGCCGCATCATCGCGCGGGACGGGCCGAACGCGGTCGCCTTCTATCTCTCCGGCCAGTTGCTGACCGAGGACTATTACGTCGCCAACAAGCTGATGAAGGGTTTTCTCGGCTCGGCCAATGTCGACACCAATTCGCGGCTGTGCATGGCCTCATCGGTCGCCGGCCACCGCCGCGCCTTCGGCGCCGACACCGTGCCGGGGAGCTACGCGGACCTCGACGAGGCCGACCTGATCGTGCTGGTCGGCTCGAACGCCGCCTGGTGCCATCCGGTGCTGTTCCAGCGCATGATGCACAACAAGGCCGAGCGCGGCGCGCGCATCGTGGTGATCGATCCGCGCCGGACCGTGACGGCCGAGGAGGCCGACCTGTTCCTGCCGATCGCGCCGGGCACCGACACGGCGCTGTTCTGCGGGCTGCTGGTCGAGCTCGCCGAACGCGGCGCGATCGACGGCGCCTATGTGGACGCCCACACGCAGCGGCTTTGCCGAAGCGCTTGGCGCGCGCGCGCGAGATCGCGCCGGACCTGGCGGCGACCGCCCGCGCCACCGGCCTCGACGAAGGCGCGGTCGCGCATTTCTTCGATCTGTTCCACGCCAGCGCGCGCGTCGTCACCTGCTATTCGCAAGGCGTCAACCAGTCGGCGCAGGGCACCGACAAGGTCGACGCCATCATCAACTGCCACCTGGCCACCGGGCGCATCGGCAAGCCCGGCATGGGGCCGCTCTCGCTCACCGGCCAGCCCAATGCGATGGGCGGGCGCGAGGTCGGCGGGCTCGCCAATCAGCTCGCCGCCCATATGGGTTTCACGCCTCCCGAGATCGACCGCGTGCGCCGGTTCTGGAACGCGCCCCACATGGCGACGCGCGAAGGTCTCAAGGCCGTACAGATGTTCGAGGCGATCGAGCGCGGCGAGATCAAGGCGCTGTGGGTGATGGCGACCAATCCGGCGGTATCGCTGCCGCGCGCCGGCGCCATGCGCGAAGCGCTCGGCAAGCTCGAGCTGTTCGTCGTTTCCGAGAATGTGCGCTCGAACGACACCGTGAATGCGGGCGCGCACGTGCTGCTGCCGGCCGCCGCCTGGGGCGAGAAGGACGGCGCCGTCACCAATTCGGAGCGGCGAGTCTCACGCCAGCGCGCTTTCCTGCCGTTGCCCGGCGAAGCCAAGCCGGACTGGTGGATCGTGTCGGAGGTGGCGCGGCGCATGGGGTTCGCCGAGGCCTTCGCGTACCGCTCGGCCGCCGACGTGTTCCGCGAGCACGCCGCCTTGTCGGCGTTCGAGAACGACGGCGCACGCGACCTCGATCTCGGCGGCCTCGCCGACATCACGGATGACGCCTACGACACGCTCGAGCCGGTGCAGTGGCCGCTGCGCGCGGGCGAGGCGCCGAGCGATAGCCGCTTCTTCGCCGCCGGCGGCTTCTTCACGCCCGACCGCAAGGCGCGCTTCGTGGCGCCCGAGCCGCCGGCGCTGCGGGAAGCGACCTCGGATGCGTTTCCGTTCCGGCTCAACACCGGCCGCATCCGCGACCAGTGGCACACGATGACGCGCACCGGGTTGAGCGCACGGCTGGCCACGCATCTGCCGGAGCCGTTCGTCGAGGTGCATCCGCGCGATGCCGCCACCGCGGGCCTCACCGACGGCGGCTTGGCGCGGGTCTCGACGCCGCACGGCGCCTGCGTGGTCAAGGTCGTGGTCAGCGACGGCCAGCAGCCCGGCTCGCTGTTCGTGCCGATCCATTGGAGCGCAGAGACCGCCTCCTGCGCGCGCGTCGGCGACCTCATCTCGCCGCACACCGATCCGTATTCCGGCCAGCCCGAGGCGAAGGCGACGCCGGCCGCCATTGCACCGGTTGCGCTGACGCTGCGCGGCTTCACCCGGACCCGGACGCACCGCGCCGTCGCGCTGCCGGCCGGAACCTGGTGGGTGCGCGTGGCGGTCGCCGACGGGGCGGAATATCGGCTGGCGACCAGCCAAGGCCCGATGGTCTGGCACGATTTCGCGTACCGGGCGCTCGCCGGCGAGGCGGCGCTGGCAGAGCAGCTCGATGGCCAAATCTATCGCGCGGCGGCCTTCGTCGACGGCGAGCTCGACGGCTGCCTGTGCGTCGGCCCGGCCGACGCACCGCTGCAATGGGACACGGCGGCGCTGCACGGCGCCGATGGCGCCGACGGCGCGCGGCTGACGGCACGCATCTCGAGCGACCCGATCGGCGCCACCGAGCCGGTGATCTGCGCGTGCTTCGGGGTCGGCGTCGAAGCGGTGCGGCAAGCCATTTCCTGCGGCACCGTGCGGACCGTCGCGGAGATCGGCCGCGCGCTGCGCGCCGGCACCAACTGCGGATCGTGCCTGCCCGAGCTGAAGCAACTCATCGTCCATGAACGCATCACGCATCCCAACTGAGGCGCGGCCGCCGCGCATGGAGCCGCTCGCCCGGCTGCCGGTCTTCCTCGCGCTCGACGGCAAGCGCGTGATGGTCGCCGGCAACGGACCGGGAGCCGCGTGGAAGGCCGAGCTCCTGTCGGCGGCCGGCGCCGCCGTCGACGTCTACGCCGAGCAACCGTGCGACGAATTTCTCGCGGTCGCGGCCGATCCGCCGGGCGGCGCCATCGTGCTGCATGATCGCGCCTGGCAGGCAGCGGATTTGGCCGGAGCCGCGATCGCGGTCGGCGGCTTCGACGACGACCGCGAGGCGGCGCGCTTCGCGGCGGCGGCGCGCGCGGCCGGCATCCCGGTCAACGTGATCGACAAGCCCGCTCATTGCGACTTCTCGTTCGGCGCCATCGTCAACCGCTCGCCGCTGGTGATCGGCATCTCGACCGACGGCGCCGCCCCGGTGTTCGGGCAGGCGATCCGCGCCAAGCTCGAAGCCATGATCCCGCGCGGCTTCGCGCGCTGGGCCGACGCGGCGCGACGCTGGCGCGCGGCGGTGAAGTCATCGGGCCTCGCCTTCGCGGCGCGACGGCGGTTCTGGCAGCTGTTCACCGCCGTCGCGGTCACGCACCCGGACCGCGCGCCGGCGCAGGCCGATTTCGATGCGCTGCTGGATGACGTGCGAAGCGAGGGCGCCATGGCGGAAGCCGGCAGCGTCACGCTGGTCGGCGCCGGCCCCGGCAATCCGGAGCTGCTGACCTTGCGCGCGGTGCGCGCGCTGCAATCGGCGGACATCATCCTGATCGACGACCTCGTTGCGCCGGAGATCCTCGACTTCGCGCGCCGCGAGGCGAAGAAGATGATGGTCGGCAAGACCGGCTACGGCCCTTCGTGCAAGCAGGACGAGATCAACGCCTTGATGATCCTGCTGGCCAAGGCCGGCAAGCGGGTGGTGCGGCTCAAGGGCGGCGATCCGATGATCTTCGGCCGCGCCGGCGAGGAGATCGCGGCGTGCCGGGCGGCCGGGATTGCGGTCGAGGTGGTGCCCGGCATCACCGCCGCGCAAGGCGCGGCGGCGAGGCTTGCGGTCTCGTTGACGCAGCGCCGCGACTCTATGGTGCGGCGGCTGCAATACGTCACCGGCCATGGCGAGGACGGACGGCTGCCGGCGGACACCGATTGGACGAGCCTGGCCGATCCGACCGCCACCACGGTGGTCTACATGCCGAAGAAGACGATCGCCGAGCTCACCGCACGCGCGATCGCCAGCGGGCTTCCGCCCGACACGCCTGCGGTCGCGGTCGCGGCCGTGACGCGCGCGGACGAGACGGTGATCGCCGGCACGGTGGCGGATATCGCCGTCAAGCTCGGCGCGCAGCCGCTCACTGGCCCGGTGCTGGTGCTGATCGGCCGGGTGTTCGCGGATGTTGGGACGCAAGCCCAGCAAACCAACGTCGCTCACGCGTCACGCGCGGCAATCGTGAGGTCGGCAACAGCGGTTTCGCCGTTGCCGCCACGTTTCAATTCCGATCAATCGCAGAGATGTGCCAGTACACATAGCCCACAACAGTAACAAAAAGGATGACCATCTGAAGCGCACGTCCCTGCCATGTGCGCGGCACCATCATCCTGATCAGGCGATGACGCCATCGGAGCGGGAATCTCGGTCGTTTCATCGCTTTCGCAATGCCTGCTTGGTCGGACCGCCGCCTTCCGGGCCGGTCCGCCGCTCGCTATCATCTCCGGCGATACTATTGTCATTCCCTACCGGAGAACCAGCATGTCCAGACTGTTCCTCGTCGCCGCCCTGCTGTCGATGCTCGCGGGCGCATCGCACGCGCAGACCTTCGAGAAGAAGAACTTCAACTACAGCGAATTCGCCAAGGGCGCGTTCTCCGAGGTGGTGACCGTCATTGGCCCCGGCAAGCTCGTCTATCTCGCCGGCATCGGATCGGAGGACGAGAAGGACGGCTCGGTCCGCCACAAGGACGACTTCCTGGCGCAGTGCCGGTTCGGCTGGGAGAAGGTCGGCAAGCTGCTCAAGGAGCATGGCGCGACCGTGTCCGACATCGTCAAGGCGACCACCTACGTCACCGACATGCGCTATCGCGACGAGATGCGCAAATGCCGCACCGAGGTGTTCACCGGCAAGCCGCTGCCGCCGCACACGTTGCTGCAGGTGGTGGCGCTGGCGCGGCCGGGCATGATGTTCGAGGTCGACGTGGTCGCGGCGGTGCCGGCCGGGAAGTGAGCACGCCGCGCCTTTGTCCATCCTACGGCAGCACGGCCGCGAAATTCCGACCCGACCGGAGAGCTGCAATGAGCGCCGACACACGGCTGAAGCTGGGGATTGCGTTGCTGCTCCTCGGGCTGGTCATGCCGGCCGGCACGGTGCTCGTTGCCGCAACGGACTGGCCGGTCGCGGTGAAGACGGTGGTCAGCGGCATTCTCTTGCTCGGTCTGGAGATCCTGATCGTTCCGGCCGTTGCCCTGATGGGCAAGGAGAACTTCGACCGCATCGTCGCCAGAGCGAAGGGCGTGCTCAAGACGTTGAAGCCGGCCGGCAATGTGGGCCGAACGCGCTACACGATCGGCCTGGTGATGTTGGTCGTGCCTCCGCTATTGGCCTGGATCGCCAGCTACGCTCCATCGTCCTGGCTGCCGCAGGATTACGCCGTCCGTGTGTGGGCCAATCTGGCGCTCGACCTGACCATCGTGGCCAGCTTGTTCGTGTTGGGAGGAGACTTCTGGGACAAGCTGCGGGCGCTGTTCCTGCACGAAGCGCGGGTCGTGTTTCCGTCCGCAGGGAATATGCAACAATCACCGCAATAGTCTGCTGCCGCGTGTGTGGCGCGCGCGTGCACCCTGACGGCCCTGACTCCTGGAACGCTTCCTCGCGCTTGCTGCGGATCGCCGGCAGCGCGACCAGGATGCACAAGAGCAGCGAGGCGATCAGCAGGCCGAGGCTGATCGGCCGGTTGAGGAAGATCATCGGGTCGCCGCCCGAAATGCGCATCGCGCGCCGCAGGTTCTCCTCCATCAGCGGGCCGAGCACGAAGCCGAGGATCAAGGGCGCCGGCTCGCATTCGAGCCGCATGAACACGTAGCCGGCGACGCCGAAGAAGGCGGCCAGCAGCACCGCCGCGCTGCTGTTGTTCACCGTGTAGACGCCGATGCCGCAGAACAGCAGGATCGCCAGATAGAGGAATCGATACGGCACCCTGAGCAGCTGCACCCACATGCCGATCAGCGGCAGGTTGATGATCACCAGCATCAGGTTGCCGATCCACATGCTGGCGATCATGCCCCAGAACATCGCCGGGCGTTCGGTCATGATCTGCGGACCCGGCTGGATGCCGTGAATGGTGAGCGCCCCGATCATCAGCGCCATCACGGCGTTGCCCGGAATGCCGAGCGTGAGCATCGGGATGAACGAGGTCTGCGCGCCGGCATTGTTGGCGGATTCGGGTCCCGCCACGCCTTCGACCGCGCCGTGCCCGAACCGTGAGGGGTCGTCGCTCGATTTCTTCTCGAGCGCATAGGCGGCGAACGCGCTCAGGGTGGCGCCGCCGCCCGGCAGCACGCCGAGGACGGAACCGAGCGCGGTGCCGCGCAGCACCGCCGGCCAGGCGCGATTGAAATCATCGCGCGTCGGCCATAGCCGGGTGATCTTCTGGGTGACCAGCGAGCGGCTGTCCTGCGGCCGCGCCAGATTGGCGATGATCTCGCCGATGCCGAAAATGCCGATCGCCAAGGTGGCGACATCGAGGCCGTCGGTCAGCTCGGTGATGCCGAAGGTGAAGCGGGTGCCGCCGGTATTGCCGTCGGTGCCGACGAGACCGATCAGCAGCCCGAGGATGATCATTGCCACCGCCTTGATCACCGAGCCGTGCGCCAGCACGACCGCGGCGATCAGGCCGAGCACCATCAGCGAGAAATATTCCGGCGCGCCGAACGACTGGCCGATCTTGGCGAGCGGCGGCGCAAAGGTCGCGATCAACATGGTCGCCACGCAGCCGGCAAAGAACGAGGCGAGCGCCGCCACCGCCAGCGCCGCGCCGGCACGGCCCTGGCGCGCCATCTGGTGGCCGTCGATGCAGGTCACCACCGAGGAGGTCTCGCCCGGCAGGTTCACCAGGATGGCGGTGGTCGAGCCGCCGTATTGGGCGCCGTAGAAGATGCCGGCGAGCATGATCAGGCCGGAGGTCGGCTCGAGGTGGAACGTCAGCGGCAGCAGCATCGCGATGGTGGCGATCGGACCGATGCCGGGCAGCACGCCGATCAAGGTGCCGATCATCGCGCCGGCGAGCGCGAAGAACAGGTTCGCCGGCGTCAGCGCCACCCCGAACCCGACCGCGAGGTTGTCGAGCAGCTCCATCTACCACTCCGGCCAGACCGGGATCGTGAGCCCGAGCCCGAGAATGAAGATCGCCCAGGACAGGACGATCAGCACCAGCGCGGCGGCGGCCGTCTCGAGCGGCCGCAAGGCGCGCGCCGCGACCGAGCCGAGCCCGACCAGCAACAGAATCGAAACGACGAGCCCGAGCCGCTCGATCGCGAGCCCGAAAACCACCAGGCTCACGGTGACGAAAACGACCGGCCGCCACGCGGCTGACGCCGCCGGCCGCAACCGTGCGCTCGGCTTGCGCCGCGCGCAGCCCCTGCAGGAAAACGACGGCGCCGAGCCCGAGCAGGATCCAGCACAACAGCCGCGGCACATAGCCGGTGCCCATGCGGAACGCGGTGCCGATCGGATAGTCGCGCGAGAGCCACAGGCCGAACGCCGCCACGGCCATGAACATGAGCCCCGCCAGCACGTCCTTGCGGGCGAGCATGTGCCACGCCGCGGACCGGGGCGGCGCTGCCTGCGGGTGGCCGTCGGTCGTCATCGACTCATCCGGATGCGTCGGAGCTAGGAATCGACTGCGGGAATGAACGGCAGCAACAGATAGGACTCGCGCTCGCCGCCAGCATATATCGTATTGGTGCCGGTGTTGTAGTCGGCGTGGTAGTGCATGTAGGAGGCGCTGCCGACGCCGTCGCGCGGCTGCACGTCGAGACGGATGCGGTGGCCCTTCCGGAACACCATCGAGGTCGGCCAGATCTCGACCTCGACCCGCACGATCTCGCCGGGGGTCAGATAGAGCCGGCGCTGATGCTTGTGATAGGGCCGATACGGCAGCGACAAGTCCGGATCGAGCTCGCGATGCGAGACCCGCAGCCAGCCTTTCGCCACCGGCACCGGCGTGCCCTGCTGGCCGGTCTCCAGCACCTCGTTGCCGTCGGCATCGATGTTGCGCAGCGTGAGGAACAGATCCATGTCCTCGGTCGAGCTCGAGACCCACAGCACGGCCGCGACCGGGCCGGTGACCTCGACGTCCTGCGGCAGCGGCGGCGTCTCCAGCGCAATCCCCATGCCGGGCTTGATCCCGCCGCCCATCACCTGCGAGGACGCCGCCGAGGTCGAGCCCATCGAGCCCAGGCTGGTCGCCGGATAGGTGCGCGAGCCGGCCGTGTCGGGATTGGTGGAGACGAGCCCGCCTGAATTCTCCGCCATGCCGGGCGCGGGCGGCGAGAGATCGAAATAGAGCCTGGTCCACTTGGTGCGCGCGAGCGGCCATTCGTGCTCGTGCCGCCACTCGATCCGGTCGCGGCCCTGGCGGATCGCGAGCTTCACCGGCGGCTCGTCCATCACGCCGTTGTCGATGCCCTTGAGCCAGTAGTCGAAGAAGCGCAGCTGATCGGCCCGCCCCTCCTCGGTATAGAACGGATGCACGTGGGTGCCGGCATGGATGCGAAGCTTCTTGTGCTTGGAGGCGGCGCGCATGAACGCTTCGGTATTGCCGCGCAGATGCAGCGCCATGCCCGACCAGTTGCCGACCGTGAACATCGGCACGGTGATCCTGTCCCATTGCGCCTGCGCGCCGCGCAAGGCGCCGCTGTCGAGATTGTTGCTGAGCCAGAAATGCAGCGTGTTGGCCTGCCAGGCGTTCGGAACGTGCCGGGAGGCGCGCCCGACCACGTGATGCATCAGGTGCGCCGTGAACCAGTTGGACATGAACAGGCTGAGGATGCCGCCATGGAACAGCGCGTCGCGGTAGAGATCGGCGAAGCCTTCCCAGGGCATGATCGCCTTCAGCGAGGGCGGCTGATGATTGGCGACGAACCACTGATTGATGGCGAAATACGAAATGCCGGAGAGCCCGACGTTGCCGTTGCACCACGGCTGCGCCGCCGCCCATTCGATGGCGTCGTAGAAATCGATCGACTCGGCGAGCGACCAGGGCTCGCACTGGCCGGGTGACTTTCCGCTGCCGCGCCCGTCGACCCGCACGGCCGCGTAGCCGCGCGGCACCCACCATTGCGGATTGACGGTCTCCCAGTTCATCAGCGGGTTGGGCTTCTCCTCGAGCGTGTCGGGAGGGACCCAGAGCTTGTCCTTCTGGTAGGGACCGAGATTGAGAATGGCGGGGAACTTGCCGGCGTCGTCGGGCCGGAAAACGTCGGCCTTGAGCCGGGCGCCGTCGCGCATCGGGACGTCGACGTCCTTCTCGACCAGCAGCTCGTAGGCCGGAACGGCGGGCGCCGGCTCCATCTTCATGGCGGTGATCCCCCGGCTATCTGTAGGGTGGGCAAAACCTGTCCCCGGCTCCGACCGGGGATCGCTGCTGTACCGTTGATGGTGAGCACGGTGCGCGCGCGATTTTGCCCACCGAGCCCCTTGAGGTGGTGGGCAAAATCGCGCGATACATGCGCCTCACCGCAGCGACACGACAGGCGATTTTGCCCACCCTACGAAATCAATCCGGCAGCTCGACCTTGATCTCTTCGGTGAGCTTCTTCCAGTTCGCGGTCTCGGCCTTGTCCCAAGCCTTCGCCTCGTCGATCGACGCACTGGGGACCGCTTTGATCATCTGCTTCTTGAACGCCGTCGTGACCGGCTCGGATTTGAGCGACTGCACCGCCGCCTTGTGCAGCGTCTCGAGCACGTCGCGCGGGGTCGCGGCCGGCGCGTAGAGCGCCGACCACAGGCCCTTGCCGTGCGCATAGCCGAGCTCCCGGAGCGTCGGCAGGTCGGGATATTCGGGCACCCGCTCATCCGCCATGACCGCCAAGGCGCGCAGCTGTCCACCCTTGATCACGCCCGCCGGAGCTCGCCGCGTTGACCAGGGCCACATGCGCGTCGCCGGTGACCAGGTCGTTGGTGATGGCGGCGCCGCCGCCCTTGTTCGGCAGATGCACCATCTGGATGCCGGCCCACTTGGCGAAGGCTTCCATGTCGTAGTGGTTGTTGCTGCCGATGCCGACGCTGGCGTAGCGGACCTTGCCGGGATTGGCCTTGGCGTAGGCGATGAACTCCGCATAGGTCTTGGGCGCGAAATCCTTGGTGGTGGCGGCGAGCACGAGCGGCACCTCGCTCAAGCGCGTCACCATCAGCACGTCCTTGTCGTAGTCGATCTTGAACTTCTTCTTGTAGATGATCGGCGCGAGCGCGTTGGTGCCGGGATTGCCGATCTGCAGCGTGTAGCCGTCGGGGCGCGAGCGCGCCATTTCCTCGATGGCGATGATGCCGAAGGCGCCGGGCTTGTTCTCGATCACCACCGGCTGGCCGAGGATCGGCCGCATGTGCTCGCCGACGATGCGGACGACGATGTCGGTGGCGCTGCCCGGCCCGAACGGCACCACCACCTTGACGGGCTTCGACGGGAACTTGTCCTGCGCCGCCGCCGCGCCGGCGACCGCAAGGCAACCCGCGGACAGCAGGAGAATGCCAATCGCTTCATGTGTCCTCCATGCGGAGCGAATGCAGCGAATCGCGAGATCGAGGTCGCCGCCATGATCGCTGCTCGCCACTCGCTGATCACCGGAGCGCCACTCCGCCAATGATCGATCTTCACCTCGGCGGTGATCTTGCGCCAGGCGGCGAGCTCGTTCTTCAGCCACGACTGCGCCTCCTCCAGGGATTCGCTCGGCTTGACGGTGACGAGTTGCTTGGCGAAGGCCTCCTGCAGCTGCGGCACCTTGGACGCATCGACGATCGCCTTGTAGATCGTCGCCAGCGTTTCCTTCGGCGTATTGGCCGGCGCCAGCATGCTCTGCCAATGCAGGGTGCCGACGCCCGGAAAACCGACCTCCGCCAAGGTCGGAACGTCCGGATAGTCGGCCAGACGCTGCTCGGCCCGCACCGCGACCGGTCGCAGCTTGCCGGCCTTGATCATCGCCGCCGAGCTGGCGGCATTGAGGAACGCCACCTGCGCGTCGCCGACCACGAGATCGTTGATCATGCCGGCGGCGCCGCTCTTGTTCGGGATATGGATCATCTCGACGCCGGCGCGCCGGGCGAAGATCTCCATGTCGTAATGCGGGAAGCTGCCGACCCCGGCGCTGGTGTAGCGGACCTTGCCGGGATTCTTCTTGGCGAGCGCGATCACGTCCTGCACGCTCTTGGCGTCGAAATTCGCCGTGGTGGTGAGCAGGAAGGACGGATAGATCGCCATCCGCGACACCGACACCACGTCGCGCTCGAAGTTGATCGCGAACTTCTTCTGGAACAGCACCGGCGTGATCGCATTGGTCGAGACGTTGCCGACGAACAGCGTGTAGCCGTCGGGCCGCGAGCGGGCCATTTCCTCGATCGCCAGAATGCCGAAGGCGCCCGGCTTGTTCTCGACCACGAACTGCTGGCCGAGGCTCTGGCGCATCTGCTCGCCGAAGATGCGCGAGGTGATGTCGGTCGCTCCGCCCGGCGCGTACGGCACGACGATCTTCACGGGCTTCGATGGATATTTGTCCTGCGCCGAAGCCGTGACCGTGCCGGCCACGAGAGCGAGCAATGCCAGAACGCAGCCGATCCGCCTCATTGCTTCCTCCTGGAACCTTGTTGGCGCCGCCCCGACCCCGATGGGCGGCCTCCCAACGAGTGTAGACCAAGCCGGCCGCCCGCAACAGGCGATGGACCGCGCGATTTGGTCGCTACGATTACTGACTCCTGATGCCGTGCAGGCTGTGGGAGGCGTCCTTCACGGTGAAGAACACCACGTCGGCGTCGGGCGTCGCGCCGCCGGAATGCACGACATTCGACGGCACGTAGACCACCGAGCCGGGCTTGGCCTCGACCTCCTGGTCGCCGATCTTCGCCCGGAACGTGCCCTCCAGAATGTAGATCCACTGCTCGTTCGGGTGCGAATGCGGCTGCGCCCCGGTGCCGGCCGGCATGCGCATCAGCCCGACGATCATCCGATCGCCCTCGACGCAGGCGCCGTTGGCGGTCGAGTAGTCGGGACCGCCGAGGATGTGGTTCACCTTGGCGAGATCGAACACGTACTCGCCGGCGCCCGCGCGGGTGGCGCCGGGCGTTCGCGCGGCGGCGGCTGGCTGAGACATTGCGGTTTCCTCCGTTGATGTTTTTCCAGTTGAGCGCCTGGGATCAGGCCACGCCGGCCGCGCGCGAGGCCGGACGGTCGGCGCTGGTGCCGAGCATCGTCTGCGCCAGCCCGCCGAGAATCGAGGTGCGGTCGGTCGGCGGGATCGAAAGGCTGCGGACCTGCAGCACGCCGTCCGGCATGCCCATGTCGAATGGATAATCGCTGCCGAGCAGCACCCGGTCGGCGCCGGCGTTGCGGACCAGGAATTCGAGCACCTCCTTCGAGTGCACGATGGTGTCGAAGTAGAACCGCTGCAGCGAGTCGGTCGGCGGCTTGGGGAGCTTCACCTTCGGCTCGGCGCGCACCTGCCAGCCGTGCAGGAAGCGTCCGGCCTGGTAGGGCACGAAGCCGCCGCCATGGGCCAGGCAGATCTTCAGCGACGGATAGCGCTCGAGCACGCCGCTGAACACGAGGCAGGCCGCCGCGATGGTGGTGTCGAGCGGATTGCCGATCAGGTTGTTGAGATAATACGACTTGAGCCGGTCGATGCCGGCGACGTTGATCGGATGAATCAATATGAAGGCGCCGAGCTCGGCGGCCGTGGCCCAGACCGGCTCGAGCTCCGGATCATCGAGGTTCTTGCCGGCGATGTTCGACCCGATCTGCACGCCGCGCAGGCCGAGCGCGGTCATCGCATGGCGAAGCTCGTCCGCCGCCTGCCTGGGCGCCTGCATCGGGACCGTCGCGATCGCCTGGAAGCGGCCGGGATGGGCCTTCACCAGCTTGGCGAGCTGCTCGTTCTGGATGCGGGCGAACGCCGCCGCCAAGGCCGGCGGCTGCGAGTACAGAAAGGTCTGCGGGCAGACCGACAGCACCTGCATGTCGACCTTGGAGGCGGTCATGTCCTGGAAACGCCGATCGAGGTCCCAGCCGCCGCGGGGGAAATGCCGGTAGACGTTGCCGGCGACGTCGAGGGTGCCGAATTGCTCGTCGACGTCGCTCAGCTTCGGCGCCACCTTGGGCGATTCCCGCTGCAGCAGCCGGATCGTGTCTTCGGTCAGGATATGAGCGTGAACGTCGATCGTTTGTGGGTTCATGGGTCCTGGCTCTTGGGGAATGGGTCGCGCAGCGGGACTGCCGGATCAGATATCCCGGCCATCAGGCGGGCAGATTAGTGCATCCGGCACGCCAGATCGAGTAGCCGCGCCCGCCCTTTCGGATCATGATACGGTTCCGTGACCCTGATGCGACCCGACGGAACCCAGAGCCGGCCATATGCTCGACCAACCCGCAGATTCGCGCCGCACGCGGCTGCAGCCGGGTGGCCGCCCGCGGCTCGATTTCCAGGAGCACCTGGCCGATCTCGAGGCCAACGGGCTGTTGGTGCGGATCGACCGGCCGATCAACAAGGACACCGAGCTGCACCCGCTGGTGCGCTGGCAGTTCCTGGGCGGGGTGCCCGAGGACAAGCGGCGGGCTTTCCTGTTCACCAATGTGACGGACGCCAAGGGGCGGCGCTACGACATCCCGGTGGTGGTCGGCGCGCTCGCCGCCTCGCCCGAAATCTACGCGGTCGGCATGGGGCAGGCGGTGGCCGATATCGGCGAGGCCTGGATGCGGGCGATCGCCGGCCCGATCGCGCCGATCAGGGTCAAGTCGCCGCCCTGCCAGCAAGTGGTCGAGACCGGCGATGAGCTGAGCCGGCCCGGCGGCGGGCTGGCGCGCCTGCCGGTGCCGGTGTCGACGCCCGGGTTCGATTCGGCGCCGTACTTGACGGCGACGCTCTGCATCACCCGCGATCCCGATACCGGGATCCAGAACATGGGCACGTATCGGGCCGCCTTGAAGGCAACGGATCGGCTGGTGGTGCGGATGGTGGCGCGCGAGGCGACCGGCGCCGGCGGCTATTTGCATTGGCTCAAGTATCGCGAGCGGCGGCAGCCGATGCCGATCGCCATCGTGATCGGCTGCGCGCCGGTGGTGATGTTCACCGGCCCGCAGAAGCTCGCGATCGACATGGACGAGCTCGGCGTCGCCGGCGCGCTCGCGGGCGCGCCGATCGAGATGGCGAAGGCCGTCACCATCGACATCGACGTGCCGGCGTCGTCGGAGATCGTGGTCGAGGGGCTGATCGACCCCGACAAGCTCGAGCCCGAGGCGCCGTTCGGCGAGAGCAACGGCTACGTGGCGCTCGAGGCCTTCAACATGCCGATGCGGGTGACGGCGATCACCCGCAAGCGCGCGCCGGTGTTCACCTCGATCATCAGCCAGGTGACGCCGAGCGAATCGAGCGTGATCAAGAAGGTCGCCTACGAGCCGGTGTTCTTCAATCACCTGCACGACCGGCTGTCGATCAAGGGCATCCGGCGGGTGGTGATGCACGAGCGGCTGACCAACCTGCGCCCGGTGATCTTCCTGCAATTCGCCGAAGGCACGCCGCGCACCGAGGTCTGGCGCGGGCTGCACGGAGCCGCGACCCTGCAGTCCAATTGCGGCAAGATCGTCATCGCGGTCAGCGAGGACATCGATCCGACCAGCATGGACGCGGTGCTGTGGTCGCTCGCCTACCGCACCAACCCGATCGAGGACGTGCATCTGGTGCCCCACCGCGGCGGCGTGCAGGGCGCCCAATACGGGCCGAAGACATCGGATTCGGGGCTGCTGATCGACGCCACCCGCAAATATCCGATGTCGCCGCTCGCGCTGCCGACGCGCGAATACATGGAGCATGCGCGCGCGCTGTGGGAGGAGCTCGACCTCTATCCGCTCGCCGCGCAGTCGCCCTGGCACGGCTACAGCCTGGGCGACTGGAGCGACCGCTGGGAGACCTTCGCGCGCCGCGCCGCCCGCGGCGACTGGGAGCTCACCGGCATGGAGACGCTGGGCCACCAGCGCGCCGGGATGATGCCGGAAACGCCCGCGCGCTTCGACGAGAAAGAAGAAGAAGCGACTGACTGTTCCACGATCTGCGCGTGCGCTCCCACTCCCTCATTTGCGGAGAGGAAGCCGATCGAGTGTGCCGCCGAGCCTGCAAGCCCGATCTCAAATCTCGCTGCAGAGGCCTTGCAATGGAGCCTTCCGCGATGGCGCGCCTTCCCTATCTCGCCCGGGCCGATCTCAAGCCCGAGGATCAGGAGTTGCTCAATCGCGACATCAATCTCTATCGGCTGCTGGCGCACAGCCCCGATGCGCTGCGCGCGTTCAGCAGCCTCGGATATTTCATCCGCCGCAAGAGCCGGCTCGAGCCGCGGCTGCGCGAGCTGGCGATCCTGCAGGTCGGATACCTGGAGCGCTCGGCCTACGAGTATTCGCACCATATCGAGATCGGCCGTCACTTCGGCGTCAGCGACGACGACATCCGCGCCATCGCGGCGGAGACCGAACGGCGGCCGACCGACCTCGATCCGCTGGCCAAGGCGGTGCTGCGGGCGGCGCGCGAGATGACGGTCGGCGGCGCGATCACCGAGCGCACGTTCGGCGAGCTGCGTGCCGGGCTCGACAACGAGTGCCTCACCGACCTGGTGCTGACGATCGCCTTCTACAACGCGGTGGTGCGCATCCTGGCGACCATGCAGATCGACGTGGAGGACGATTATCTGCGATATCTCGACGAGTTTCCGCTGCCGAAGGATTAGAGCGCATGATCGTCGACGCACAGGTCCATTTGTGGAAGGCGGAATCGCCGGACTGGCCGTGGATCGCCGGCGCCCGGCCGCAAATGCCCGAGCCGTTCACCATCGAGAAGCTGGTGCCGCTGATGGACGAGGCCGGCGTCGATCGCGCCGTCATCGTGCCGCCGTCCTGGCCGGGCGATCGCAACGACTATGCGCTCGAGGCGGTCAAACGATATCCCGGTCGCTTCGCCGTCATGGGCCGCATCCCGATCGAGAACCCGCAGTCGGCCGCGCTGCTGCCGAAGTGGAAGGAGCAGCCCGGAATGCTCGGCGTCCGGGTCACGTTCCAGGGCTTCCGCGACCCGTGGCTCACGGACGGGACCGCCGACTGGTTCTGGCCGGCCGCCGAGAAGGCCGGGCTTCCCGTCATGTTCCTGACCCATGCCCGGACGGCGGAATTCGGCCGCATCGCGGAGCGCCACCCGCAGCTCACGCTGATCGTCGATCACATGGGCGTGCGCGCGGACCTCGTGAAGGAAGGCAAGCTCGGCGGACGCGATCGCCCAGACGGCGTCGCTGGCGAAGTATCCGAATGTTTCGGTCAAGCTGTCGGCGGCTCCCAACAACTCGACGGAACCCTATCCGTTCCGCGACTTTCTTCCGCACATCCGGCGGCTGTTCGACGCCTATGGCCCGCAGCGTTGCTATTGGGGAACCGACATCACCAACGGCTTCGCCAAGGCCACCTACAAGCAGCGCATCACCCACTTCACCGAGGAGCTGACGTTCCTGTCGGAGGAGGACAAGGACTGGATCATGGGACGCGCCATTCTCGCGCGCCTCGGCTGGACGTAGGTCGCGAGCGGCGCGCTCCCACGAGCTCGTAGCCCGGATGAGCAGTAAGCGACATCCGGGACCCTTCACCGCGCGGGGAGACCGCCCCGCATTTCATGCGGGCTACAGCAGCCGCCAGAACACGAGCACCATCGCGGCATAGAGCGCGACCAGCAGCGCGACCCCGGCGATCTCGATCCGCCGCGGGTGCGGCCCCGCCGGCTGCAGCCACCAGGTGAAGCGGGTGCTGGTCCACGGCACCAGATAAGTGAGCAGCAGCACGCTGACGACGTTGCCGATGAACAGCGCGACCGCGAACGGCAAGCCGGCGCGGCCGGTCAGCAGCGGCGTCTGCACCGTGAGCCCGAACAGGAACACCACCGGATAGAGCATCAGCAGCACGAGCATGTTCATCTTCCAGGCCGCCGGCGGCGACGTTCCGGGGGCCGGGACCGGGAACCACTGGTCGAAGCCGGTGCGCACGATGCGGGCGTGGAATTCCTCGGTCAGGGGCTCGGCCTCGCGCAACAGCTTGTGGCGCTCCGGCGAGTCGAGCCAGGCCTGCAGGTTGGCTTCGGTGTCGAAGCGCACGATCGCGAGCCAATCGTCCTGCACCCCGGGCACCGGCGGCTCGAAGCGATAACCCTGGAAGCCGGGAGATTTCGACTGGGCGGCGGCGATGCGCTGCTCCCAGGCCCGATAGGCTTTCTCCTGGCCCGGCTTGACGCGGGTCGAGATCACCGCCGACACCGGCGAGGGCAGCACGCCTTCGCCGCCGTCCTGCACGATGTGGATGTCGTCGCGGCCGACCAGCATCGGCGCCGCGCCTTCGATGCGCGTGAGGCGCTCCTTCGAGTTGAGCCACGCCATCGCGGCCTGGGTGTCGGCGAAGCGTTGCAGGATCACCCAATCGACCTGCGCGGGCGGGCTCGGCGGCATCACGGTCTGCTTGATGAAGCCCGGGAAGGCCGCGATGGCGGCGCTGGTTTCCTCCTGCCAGCGGGCGAAGGCCTCGGTGCTTTCCGGCCGCACGCAGGTCTGCGTGACGATCGTGACCGTGCCCTTTACGTCTGCCGATCCCGCGGCGGACATGCGCTGCTCGCCGCTCATGTCTCGCCCGCGAGCTTGCCGAAGATGCGGTCCGGCGTGAACGGCAGATGCGGGAAGCGCACGCCGGTCGCATTCGTCGAGCGCGTTGGAGATCGCGGGCGCGACCGGATTGATCGCGCACTCGCCCTGCGACTTGGCGCCGAGCGGTCCGATCTTGTCGTAGGTGTCGGCGAAGAACACCTCGGTCGGCGGCACGTCCGCGAACGCCGGGATGCGGTAGTTGCGCAGCGCCGGGTTCACCATGGTGCCGCCGTCGTAGACCATGTTCTCGGTCAGCGCCCAGCCGAACGCCATCGCGACGGCGCCGTCGATCTGGCCGCGGCACTGCATCGGGTTGATCAGCCGGCCGATGTCGGCGCCGTGCACGCTGTGCAAGATGCGGATCTCGCCGGTGTGGCGATGCACCGCAAGGCGCACGCCGTGGGCGTTGAAGGCGACCGTGCGCGGCGAGAGGTAGGCTTTGCGCTTGGCTTCGAAGCGGTGCCTCGGCCTTGGTGCCGGCGACGTGCAGGTCTTGCAGCGAGATGCGCTGCTCGCCGCAGACCACGGCTGTCGTCCTCGAGCCGGCAGGTCGGCGAGGTCGACGCCGGTATGGCGGCTGGCAAAGTCGAGGATGTTGTCGCGCATCGCGGCCGCCGCCAGCGCCACCGCCTTGCCGGCGACGACCGTGCCGGTGCTCGCGAAGGTGCCGGTGTCATAGGGCGCGAGATCGGTGTCGGCATTGATGATGGCGACGCTGCCGGCGCGCGTGCCGAGGATCGAGGCCGCGATCTGCCGGTGCGAGTTGGTCGAGCCGTTGCCCATCTCGGTCGAGCCGACCGCCAGGTGATAGCTGCCGTCCGGCAGCAGCGCCATCTGCGCGCCAGCGCGGTGCTCGGTCGGCGGGCCGCAATCGAGCATCGCCAGCGCAATGCCGGTGCCCTCCGCCCACTCGTCGCCCGCGGGCTTGCGCGCGCCGCGGCCGGAGGCCAAGGCCTGCTCGACGTGGTCGAGGCACTGGTCGAGCCCGTAGCTGCCGAAGTCGACGTCGGAGGGATCCTTCCAGACCGACTCCATCCAGTCGCCGGGCCGCACCATGTTCTTGCGGCGGATCTCGAACGGGTCCATGCCGAGGAGCCGCGCCAGGTCGTCGATGGCGCATTCGATCGCGAACGTGGTCTGCGAGGAGCCGTAGCCGCGGAAGCCGCCGCCCGGCACCATGTTGGTGTAGACCGCGTAGCCGACCGCCTTCTTGTTGGCGCAGCGATACGCCGTGAGCGGGCTGCCGAGCGCGGCGGCGAGCGTCTCGCTGGCATGGCCGCCGTAGGCGCCGGTGTTGGAGACCACGTGCACGTCGATCGCCGTCAAGCGTGCCGTCGCGCTTGGCGCCGAGCTTCACCCGGGTGGTCATCTGGTGGCGCGTCGAGGCGCCGATGAACTGCTCCTCGCGGGTGAACTCCCACTTCACCGGCCGGCCGAGCTTGAGCAGCGCGAGCACGCAGAGATCCTCCGAGAGCATTTCCTGCTTGCCGCCGAAGCCGCCGCCGACGCGCTCGGTGAAGACGTGCAGGTCGCGCGGCCGCAGGCCGAAGATGTGGCAGAGCTTCTGCTGCGCGATGAAGGGCGCCTGCGAGCTGGTGCGGACGTGAATGCGGCCGTCGTCGCCGCGCCAGGCGATCGAGCCGTGCGTCTCCAGATGCACGTGCTGGACGCGCGAGGTCGAATAGGTCATCTCGTGCACGGCGTCGGCAGCCTTGAAGCCGTCCGCCACGCTGCCGACCTCGCCGCGGATGTCGACGAAGATATTGCCTTTCTCGGCGCCGCCCTTGTCGTGCAGGATCGGCGCGTCCGGCGCCATCGCGGCGACCGGATCGAACACCGCCGGCAGCACCTCGTAGCTGACGTCGAGCAGCCGGCAGGCGATATCGGCGGCGGCCTCGGTCTCGGCCACCACCGCGGCGATGCGCTGGCCGACGAAGCGCACGACGTTGTCGAGCACGTAGGTGTCGTCCGGGTCGACCAGGTGGTCCTCGTGGGTCGCCGTGCTGTAGAGCCGGCGCGGCACGTCCTCCCAGGTGAAGATCTCGACCACGCCCGGCACCGCCAGCGCCCGGTCGCGGCCGATCGACAGGATGCGGGCATGCGCGTGCGGCGAGCGCAGCACCTTGATGTGCAACAGCCCCTCGATCGCCACGTCCATGGTGTAGCGCGCGCGGCCGGTGACGATCGCCTCGCCGAACGGATTGGGCAGGCTGGCGCCGCAGGCCTTGCCGGCGACGTCGTCCTCGACGGCGGGAACGCCGGCGAGCGCGTCGCTGATCGAGCGATAACCGGTGCAGCGGCAGAGATTGCCCTTGAGCGCGTGCGGCAGGTCGGCGCGCTGCTCCTCGTCGAGCGCGGCCACCGTCATGATCATGCCGGCCGCGCAGATAGCCGCATTGGAACGCCTGCGCGTCGAGGAACGCCTGCTGCACCGGATGCAGCGCGTCGGTTTGCGCCAGCCCCTCGAGCGTGGTTTGCGCCAGCCCCTCGATGGTGGTCACCACCCGCCCGGCCGCCCGAAACGCCGGCATCAGGCAGGAGTGGATCGGCGTGCCGTCGAGCCAGACCGTGCAGGCGCCGCAATCGCCGGCGTCGCAGCCCTTCTTGACGCCGAACACGCCGCGCTCGCGCAGGAAGGTGCGCAGGCATTGTCCGGGCTGCGGCTCGGCCGAGAACAGCTGGCCGTTGACGTTGTAGATCATGCGGCTCTCGGCGGCTCCGGTGCGGTGCGGACGCGTGATCACGGTGTAGTTCATGTGCCTGCTCGCGGTTGCGCCAGCTCGGCGCGGATCTGCTCGGCGAAGTAATAGGTGAGGTGGCGCTTGTAGGGCGCCGAGCCATGGACGTCGTCGAAATATCCGTCGTGCCGGGATGCGCTCATCGAGCGCGCGCCGCAGCTCGGTCGCCGACGGCACCTGCGCGAACCGCAGCTGGATCGGGCGCGGCGTCGCCGCCGTGATGGTGAGCAGGAGATCGCCGGCGGCCTCGCTCTGCGTGCCGATCAACAGCGCCGCCGAGCGGCCGAGCTTGGTGAGCGAGGCGTGGCGGAACGCGAAACGCTTCGACAGCGCCGCCGCCGGCAGGTGGATGCTGCGCAGCAGCTCGCCCGGCTGCAGCACGTTGGCGTGGTTGCCGGTGACGAAGTCGACCGCCGGCAGCTCGCGCGGCGGCGCGTTGCGCGGCCACAGCGTGTAGATGCCTTCGAGCGCGACGGTGAGCGAGATCATCGCGCCGGCCGGCAACGACATGCAGATATTGCCGCCGACGGTGGCGGCGTTCTGGATCTTGAACGACATCAGCAGCGCGTCGGCGCATTCGCGCAGAAGCGGTGCCGCGCGCCACGCGGACGGCGCGGCGAAGCGGTAGAGCTCGGCGATCCGGCAGGTCGCCGCGATCTCGAGGCCGGCCGAAGATGCCTCCAGGGCCGGCCAACCCAACGCCTCGACGTCGATGAGCGTGTCGGTCGCGACCTGCGGCTCGGAGAACAGCCAGGTGCCGCCGGCGAGCCACGCATATCCGTCACGCCAGTGCGTGATCTGGTCGGCGGATGCCGGGCGCTTGACCTCGGTGATGGTGTTGAGGTTCATGTCGCGCTTCTCCGAGTGGATAGCCGAAGCCAGGATCGAGGGCCGTCGGCGCCCGAGCGAGAGAAAGCTCGAGCGCCGGCACGGCTCACTGGAAGGTCGGCGAGCGACGTGGGTCCCGGCCCCGGCGTGATCAGGGTCGGCCACTGCTTCGAGCCGAACGGCACCGCCGGCGGCAGGAACGGCTTCATGCCGCGCTTCTCGGTCTCGGCGATGATGGCGGCGCGCGCGTCGCCGCCCATCAGCTCGTAGTCCATCAGGTGGTAGTTGCCGAAGAACAGCGAGCCGACCGAGCGGTCGCCGATGATGCGGGTCAGCGAGGTCGAGCATGTCGTCCGGCGTGGTGGTGAACGAGATCGTCTCGATCAGGACCAGCCGGTCGTTGATGGCCTCCGGCCCGAAGTACTGGGCCAGCACGCTGAACAGTATGTTGTTCTGCCGCGCGACATAGATCGTGTTGCTGGCCGCATAGGTCTTGTCCCAATCGGCGCCGAGCATCTTCTTCCAGTCGCCGATCACGCCCATCCAATGGCCGACCTGGGTCTGCGCCGCCCAGGCGATGATCTTCTTCAGGTGCGGGCCCTGCTTCTTGGAGAACTCCTCCAAGGCGGCGAACGAGATGGCGCCCTTCGCCGCGCAGTCGTCCATGAAGGCGATGTTGTTCTGCCAGGATGGTGCGGTTGGTGTCGCGCCAGTCCGCCGGCATCGGCGTCTGCGTCGAGGCCGTCGAGCGCCGATTTCATCCGGCTGCGATAGGCGAGCATGCGGACCGCGCCAGGACTGATTCGCGGGGTTGTCGAGATACGGGCCCACCACCTGGGTCAGCGCCATCGTGCTGTGGCCGACGGATTTCAGCAACTGATAGACGATCGGCACCGACGGCGCATCGAGCGGCGGCATGCCGGGCCGATAGAGGATGAACCGACCGCCGGCGCCCGAGAACAGGCCGAGGATGACCGGGTGCTTGGCTCAGAATGTTCTGCTTGAAGATCTTGGCGGCGTCGTCATAGAGCTCGAACATGCCCGTATTGAGCGCCAGCACGTTCTGGGTGGCGGTCTCGGCCGGGCTCGAGACCGTGCGGCCGGCGATCGGCGCCATGTAGGACGGCAGGCGTGCCTGCGCCGTTGCGGCGGTCGTGAGTCCCGCCAGCGCGATGGACGCCAGGGCCGCGCGGGCGTAGCGTTGCAAAAACGAATCAGTTTGCATGTTTGCCTCCAGAATCGCAGAGTATCACGCCGTCAACCCATTAAGAAATCATGGCTCGAAATGAGCCGTGTCGCGTAGGTTCCTTGTTCACAAACAAACTTGCCGCAGGTGGTTGCCGGTCACTTGATGAATTGGGTTAAACCCGATTGATCGGCGTCCGACTGCCTGACGATTTGCCGGTCGCCTGCGCAGCTGACCGCGCGCAGAAGGCGCGAGAGACGGCGTTGCACGGCCGCAGCGCAAGCCGGCAAGACATCCCGCAGGCTTCCGAGCAATCCGGAGCTTTGCTATCGTCCCGGCTCGGAAGCATTTCGGGAATCTCAGTCGATGAACACGAAAACGAAACCGCCGCGGCTCGCAGCGGCGCGGCGGAAAGGATCGGTCGCGGGTCTCGATCGGGACTTCATCGACGACCTGGTGGCCGCCTACCGGACGCTCGCGAGCCTCAACGTGCTCGATGCCTTCGGCCATGTCAGCGTGCGCGATCCGCGCAACCCCAACCGCTACCTGATGTCGCGCTCGGTTGCGCCCGAATCGGTGGCGGCGGCGGACATCCTCCTGCTCGATCTCGACAGCCAGATCGTCGACCCCGAGGACGAAGGCACGCTGCTCTATCGCGAGCGTTTCATTCACGGCGAAATCTACAAGCTGCGCCCGGACGTCAACGCGGTGGTGCACAGCCATTCGCCGACCGTGGTTCCGTTCACGGTGACGCGCGCGAAGCTGCGCCCGCTGCTGCACAATGCCGCCTTTCTGGGGTTCGGCGCGCCGCTGTTCGAAATCCGCAAATACGCCGGCAACGCCACCGACCTCCTGGTCGAGACCCCCGAATTGGGCAAGGCGCTGGCCAGATCGCTCGGCAAGCAGGCCGCGGTGGTGCTGATGCGCGGCCACGGCAATTCGGTGGTCGGGCCGACGCTGCGCGACGCGGTGTTCCGCGCCTACTACACGGAGGTGAACGCCCGCCTGCAGCTGCAGGCGATCACCATCGGCGGGCCGATCAATTTCCTCACCAGGCAAGAAGCCATCACCAGCAGCAAGGCGATGCTGCGCGCCTCGGCGCGGCCATGGGCGCTCTGGAGAGCCAAGGCGCTGTCGCAATGACGGCGACGCAGGAGAAAGAGACGGCGTATACGTGCGCTGCCACCGGCAGGCACCGAGGCGACGCTAATCTACAGGCCGGCGTCTCACACCGACGTGTGCGCCACGCCCTCCTTGACGGTCAGCGCGTCCTTGGCGGCCTCATAGAAGCTGACGTTTTCCGGCAGCACGATCGACGCCGAGCGCACCGCGTGGGTGACCGGATCGATGCCGTCGGGCACCTTGCCCTGCTGCACCGCCAAGGCGGCGTTGCGCAGCCGAATGCGGGCCATGATCACGCCGTTGTCGGTCGACACCAGGTTTTCCTTGGCACGGTCCTGGATCGGCCCCATGCTTTCCTGAATGGCGGCGTCCTGCATGGCGATGCCGGCGACGCCGCAATAGGTCTTGCCGGCGCTCTGGGCGGCGCGGTCGATCATGTAATCGTTGTCCTTGTTGACCACCGGCCGGAACGTGCCGGGGATCAACTTCACATGGATGCCGCCGCCGTTGCGCATGGTGGTGAGCTCGTGCTCGGTGAGCGGCCGCGTCGGGTGGTGCGTGAAGCACCACGACATGCAGTTGTCGTCGTCGATCGGCACCCAGGCGTGGCCATTGAGCGCGTTCTCCCCGTAGGGCGGGATCATGCTGTGGAAAGGCATGACCCATTGGGTGATGCGCCAATAGAGCTCGCCCGGCTGCGCCGGACGCCGCACGCCGATCACCATGCCGCCGTCGGTCTCGACCACCTCGAAGCGCGCGTCGGTTTCCGCGCGTCAGCTCGGCGCCCTTGCCGACATGAAGCGAATCGCTGCGCAGGTCGTGGCGATGGAGAAACGAGACGTGGGCGGAGTCGATGCCGCCCTCCATCGCCTGCAGATAATTGCATTCCTGGGTGCGCTTCGTGACGAACCGATGCGAATGCGGCACCTTGGCCCATTCGAAGCCCGGCAACGGCGGCTTGGCCTCGGGAGGTCCCATATAGACCCAGATGACGTCGCCCATTTCCACGCACGCATAGGAGGCGAGCTTGATCTTCTTGCAGAAGCCGCTCGCTTCCGGCTCGGAGGGCACCTCGACGCATTGGCCGGTGACGTCGTATTTCCAGCCGTGATACGCGCAGCGCAGGCCATTCTCCTCGTTGCGCCCGAACCACAGCGATACGCCGCGATGGGCGCAGAATTCATCGATCACGCCGACGCGCCCCTGCGTGTCACGGAATGCCAGCAGCCGCTCCGAGAGCAGCTTGACCCGCACCGGCGGGCAATCCGGCTCCGGCACCTCCGCGGACAGCAGCGCCGGAATCCAATAGCGCCGCAACAGATCGCCGATCGGCGTGCCCGGCCCGGTCTGGGTGAGAAAATCGTTTTGCGCGCGCGTCGTCATCGCAGCGGCTCCTTGACGTCGGCTTCGGGTCGAAGAGCGTAGACTGATCCAGGACATTCCGCGCTGTCAACGCCACGACCGCACCTGCCGCCGCGGACTGCAGGCCGACGAGGTCAGGCGTGCAGCGCGGCCAACATGTCCAGCACGTATTCATCGGCGCGCGGGACGACCAGCATCATCACGTGCGGCCGCAGCCGCGCGAGCGTCTTCGACAGCGTCTGCTCGGACTTGGACGCGCTGCCGAGAATGACCGCCGTGGTCATGACGTGCTTGACGTCGCAAGCCTCGCCGATGATGGCCGCCGCTTCGGCGTTCTCGCCCGCCGTCGCCACCATCAGAATGAGGTCCGCGGTGTCGATCTCGTCGATCAGGTCCTTGGTGCGGCCGGCCAGATCGCTGAGCCAGCCGGTCATGCTGAAGGGCTCGGCCTGGCGCGGCCGGCCGGCAAACGCCGACGCGGTGAAGAAGGTCGCGTCGTTCCAGCGGGATTGGGCGAGCTCTTTCACCACCCGCTCGCTCGGCGCGTCGAGCGCGATCACCTTGATCGCCCGCGGCCTCGAATTCGGCGCGTCGATGCGGAATTTGGCCGCCTCGGCCGTGGTCATGCGCGCCAATTCGCTGGTCATCGCCGGTTCCGCGTTTCGGCACGGAGCGTAGTTGAGGCAACGACGCCTGCGTGCATCCCCTCCCCCGTGTTGTGGGGGAGGGGACGCTGTCAGCTCCCGATCCTCCCGCTCAATCGGGCGCGCGGCATCAACCGGCAGGCTGCGCGCGCTGATGCGCCTTGAGGGCGGCGAGCCGCCGGTCGCGCCAGCGCATGCGCGCGGCGATCGCGTCGGGTCCCGGCGGCGCGGCCCATTGCGTCAGGATCAGCTCGACATTCGGCGTGCGATAGATGTCCGGCTCGGCGTCGCTCAGCCGCGCCAGGCTCGGCCCGTAGCGCCGGCAGTAATCCGGGATGCCGCCCGGGAGCGTTGAGCTCGATGGTCTCGAACGGCCCCATGAACGACCAGCGCAGGCCGAGGCCGTTCTTGAGCGTGTGGTCGAGATCCTGCGGCGTCACGTAGCCCTGCTCGACCAGCCGGAACGCCTCCGACAGCAGCACCGCCTGCAGGCGATTGAGGATGAAGCCCTCGATCTCGCGCTTGACCACGATCGGCACCTGCCCGACCGCCTGGTAGACCGCCTTGGCCTTGGCGACGACCTCGGGCGCGGTCCAGGGCGCGCCGACCAGCTCGACCAGCGGCACCAGATGCGGCGGGTTGACCGGATGCGCGACCAGGCAGCGGTGCCGGCCGGCGAGCTTCTCGGTGAAGCTGCTGGCCACGATGGTCGACGTGGAGGACGCCAGGATCGCGTCGGGCGCCGCCAGCCGGTCGAGCTCGGCGAAGATCTCCTGCTTCGCCTCGAGCGTCTCCGGCGTGCTCTCCTGCACGAAGGTCGCGCCCTCGAGCGCATCGGCGAGGCTGGCGGCGGTGCGCACGCGGGCGATGGCCGCGTTCGCGTCCGCGACCAGGCCGTGCGCGGCAAGCTCGGCAAGGCCTTCGGCCACCAGCGCGCGCGCCTGCTCGGCGACGCCCGCGACGGAATCGTAGAGCGCGACGTCGCAGCCGCCGCCCGCGAATACGATGGCCCAGGAGCGGCCGATCAGCCCCGATCCGACGATGGCAACGCGTTCCTTCACATCCACAGCGTCTTCCTCCTCAGCGCGAGGTCGTCCTTGAGCATCTGCGAGGCGCCGGTCCAGCTCACCGCGCCGCGCTCCAGCACGACGGTGCGGTCGGAGAGCGCGAGCGCCAGGTCGAGATGATGGTCGACGATGATGATCGCGATCTCGTGGCGCAGCTGGTCGAAGGCCTCGAACAGCTCCTCGGTCACCGCCGGCGAGAGCCCCTCGAACGGCTCGTCGAGCAGGAGCACGCGCACGTCGCCGGCGAGCGCGCGGGCGACCGCCACCATCTGCTGCTCGCCGCCCGAAAGGTAGTCGGCCGGCATGCGCCAGCGCTCGGCGAGCCGCGGGAAGAACTCGACGATGCGGTCGTCCTCCCAGTGGATGCCGGCGCCGGTCAGGCGCTTGAGCCGGCCGAGCGCGAGGTTGTCGGCGACCGTCATGCCGGCGAACAGGCCCCTGCCCTGCGGCACGTAACCGATGCCGCGGCGGGCGATCGCGGCGGAGGGCAGCCGCGCGGTCTCCTCGCCGGCGAGCCTGATGGTGCCGGCTTCCGGCGCCGCGATGCCGACCAGGGTCTTGAGCAGGGTCGACTTGCCGGCGCCGTTGCGGCCGAGCAGCGCGACGATCTCGTGCTCGCGCACCTCGAGCGAGACGGCGTTGAGGATGTGGCTCTTGCCGTAGAAGGTATCGACCTTGTCGACCACGAGCAGCGGCGTCGCCTCGGCCGCCGAGGCGCGCGGCTTGGCGGCGAGCGCGGCGGCGCCCGAGCCGATATAGACCTCGCGCACCTTGGCGTCGCTGCGCGCGTCCTCGACCGTGCCGTCGACCAGCACCTTGCCTTCGTTCATCACGGTGACGTGGTCGGCGATCTGGAACACGCGGTCGATGTCGTGCTCGACGAACAGCACCGGGATTTCGGCGGAGACGGCCTTGACCAGCGCGGCGATGCGCTCGCGCTCGGCCACCGCGAGCCCGGCGAGCGGCTCGTCGAGCAGCAGGATGCGCGGGCGCGTCGCGAGCGCGAGCCCCATGTCGAGCAGGCGCTGGCCGCCATAGGAGAGCGAGGCGGCCTCGGCGCGCTCGATGCCGGTGAGCCCGAGGAAGCCGATGAGCTCGGTGGTTTCGGCCGTGACATCGGCGAGCGATTGGGTCGAGCGCCACACCGCGTAGCGATGCGCGCTGCGCGCCTGCACGGCGAGCCGCAGGTTCTCCTGCACCGACAGCCCGCCGAACAGATTGGTGATCTGGAACGAGCGGCCGACGCCGGCCGCCGTGATGCTCTCGGGATTGAGGCCGGCGATCGAGCGGCCGTCCAGCGTGATGGTGCCGCGGTCGGGCGGATAGAGGCCGCAGACCAGGTTGAAGGCCGTGGTCTTGCCGGCGCCGTTGGGGCCGATCAGCGCGTGCAAGGTGCGGTCCTTGACGGCGAGCGCGACGCCATCGACCGCATGGATGCCGCCGAAATGCTTGACCAGGCCCTCCCCGACCAGGACCGGCGCCGCGCTCGCGGCCGAGCGGCGATAGACCTGCGGCAATGCCGCCGTTGCGGCGATGGTGCGGCCGGCCATGGCGGCCGCCTCGACCACCCGGCGGCGAAACGGCGCGATCAGCGCCTCGGCGACGCCGACCAGACCGGTGGGCGAGAACACGATGAAGCCGACGAACAACAGGCCGAACCAGAACAGCCAATGCGGCGTCCAGATCGACAGGAATTCGCGGAACAGGATGAAGAACAGGGCGCCGAGCGCCGGCCCGAGGAAGCTGCGCATCCCGCCGATCACCACCATGGCGATGAGCTCGCCCGAGAACGCCACCGACAACGGCTCGGCCGAGGCAAAGCGATGATTGAACACCGACAATGTCCCGGCGACCGCCACCACCGTGGCGGACAGCACGAAGGCGATGAGCTTGTAGCGGTTGGTCGGGTAGCCGATGAAGCGGGCGCGCTCCTCGTTCTCGCGGATCGCCACCAGCACGCTGCCGACCGGCGAGCGATGAAACCGCCAGAGCAAGTAGCACACCGCCCATGGCGAGCACGGCGACGGCGCCGTAATAGCTCCAGTCGCGCTCCAGATCGAGGCCGAGCACGGTCGAGCGGGTGACGCCGCCGAGCCCGCTCTCGCCGCCGGTGAATTCGGTCCAGCGGTAGCCGATCGCGAACAGGAGCGCGGTCAGCGCCAAGGTGAGCAGCGAGAAATAGACGCCGCGCCGGCGCAGGATCAGCGCGCCGGAGAGGAGCGCGGTCACCGCCACGAACAGCATCGCGAACAGCGCCGGCAGAATCGACGTCGCCGGGAAACCAGTATCGCTGGCTCAGCGCCGCCGCATAGGCGCCGAGCCCGAACCAGGCGCCGTGCCCGAACGACACGAGCCCGGTATGGCCGACCAGGATGTTGAGCCCCATGCAGGCGATGGCGAACACCACGACGTCGATCGCGGAGCGCAGCGGCAGGCCGCACAGGTCGAGCGCGAACGGCAGCAGCGGCCAGCGTGAGCGCGGCGACGATCAAGGGGGCGTGGTCCTTGCGCATCGCGGTCACTCGAACTTCATGATGCGCTCGCCGAGGAGCCCGCGCGGCCGCAGCAGCAGCACCAGCGCCATCAGCAGATACATCGAGGCTTCGCCCCAGGACGGGTTGAAGTAGATGGTGACGCCGCGCACGACGCCGACCAGCGCGGCGGCCGCGATCACGCCCCAGAACGAGCCGAGCCCGCCGATCACCACCACCACGAAGGCGGCGGTGAGGATTTCCGCGCCCATCGCCGGGTGCACGCCGGCGATCGGCGCCAGCAGCACGCCGGCAAGCCCGGCGAGCCCGACGCCGAGCGCGGCGATCGCCGTCATATAGGGCGCGAGCGAGATGCCGAGCGCGCCGACCACGTCGGGGTTCTGCACGCCCGCCCGCACCACGCGGCCGAACGCGGTGCGGTAGACGATGAACCAGGTCGCCGTCACGGCGGCGACCGCGACGCCGAGAATGAACAGGCGATAGCGCGGATAGATGAAGTCGCCGACGAAGATCTGGCCGCGCAGCTCCGGCGGGATCGAGAACGGCAGCGGCGCGGCGCCGAACACGATGCGCAGGCCCTGCTCGATCACCATCGCGAGCCCGAAGGTCAGCAGCAGGCTCAGGATCGGATCGGAGCGATAGAAGCGGCGGAACAACAGCCGCTCGATCGCGATGCCGAGCACGCCGACCAGCACCGGCGAGGCGACGAACGCGCCGGCAAAGCCGATGCGCGGCGTCAGGATGACCGCCAGATAGGCGCCGATGGCGTAGAACCCGCCATGCGCGAGATTGACGATGCCGCCGAGCGCGAAGATCAGCGAGAGGCCGAGCGCGATCAGCAGATAGTAGGCGCCGACCAGGAGGCCGTTGAGAACCTGCTCGAGGACGAAGACCAGCTGCACGCGCGACTTGCCCCCGTGGCGCTAATCAGCGCGGCAACGAGCTCGGTCTGCTCCCTCCCCCTTGCGGGGGAGGGTTGGGGAGGGGGGTGGCTCGATGAGGCACGCGCATTGCCCATTGCGCCACCCCACCCCCAACCCCTCCCCACAAGGGGGAGGGGAGTCCCGTCGAGTCTGCGGCGCGCTGTGCATCGACCTCACCGAACACTTGATCGCAGAGTGCGTCAGCCGATCTTGCAGGTGCCGTCCTTGGGCGGGGCGATGGATTTCCATGTCCTCGCTCGGCCCGGGCACGGTGCCGAGCGCGTCATAGATGTCCCACTGGTCCTTCATCTTCGACGGCTCCTTGGCGCGCACCGCGTACATTTCCATCACCATCTGGTTGTCGTAGGGACGGAAATACGCTTCGCGCGCCTTCATCACGTCGAACTTGGCGCCCTTGCGCAGATGCTCGGCGAGCTTCTGCGGATCGGCCGACTTGGTCTCGTTCATCGACTGCGCGACGATCTTGAGCGAGTTGTAGTCGCCCCAGGACTGGTTGTCGGGCAGCTTGCCGTACTTCTTCTGGAACGCGTCGACGTATTTCTTGGAGCTCGGCGTGTCGACCAGATGGTGCCAGACCAGCGGCCAGATGCCGGCGAAGTTGCCCTTGCCGGCGCCCCAGGCGACGACGGTGTCGAAGCCGAAGCCCGCCACCGGGAACGGCAGGCCGTATTCGGCATATTGCTTGAGGAAGTTGGTGATCTGATTGCCGGCGAGGTTCGACACCACCAGATCGGGGCGCGCCTGCCGGATTTTCAGGAGATAGGGCGAGAAGTCGGCGGCGTCGGTGGGCACGAGCTCGTCGGCCGCGAACTGGCCGCCGTTCGCTTCCATGAACTTCTTGGCGACGCGCAGAAGGTCGTGGCCGAAGGCGTAGTCGGCCGTCAGCGAGTACCACTTCTTGCCCTTCACCAGATTCTCGCGCAGCAGGTACTGGCCGGCGGCCTGCACGTACATCGAGTTCGCGCGCCTCGATGTGGAACATGTACGGATTGCAGCTCGTGCCGCGCAGCGCGTCGGAATTGCAGCCGGTGTTGATGAACACGGTCTTGAGCCGGTTCGCCACCTGCCCGATGGCGAGGCCCGACGCCGACGAAATCTCGCCGATGATCATCGCGACCTTGTCGCGCTCGATCAGCCGCTCGGCCTTGGCGGAGGCGGTCTGCGGATTGACCGAATCCTCCATCACGAGATCGATCTTGCGGCCGAGCACGCCGCCCGAATTGTTGATCTCCTCGGCCGCGAGCCGCACGCCCATGACGGCGTATTCGCCGAGCGGTCCCAGGAAGCCGGTGATCGGCGTCAGATGACCGATGCGAATGGCGTCGGCCTGCGCCTTGACGATCGCCGGCATGCCGACGCCGGCGAGCAGCGCGGAGCCGGCCGCGCCCTTGACGAGTGTGCGGCGTGACAACCTGGAATTCATGGCAATTCCTCCCTTCGAGGATATTCGGGCGGATTGTGCGGGCCGAGGACGCGGGCTTCATCGTCCGATCGGCGCGCTTGCCGCCACTTTTGCGAGCAAATATCGTCGCCCGGCCTACCAACGTTGTCCAGCGGATTTTCTCTCGCGGCCGCGCGCAGCAGCACTGCCCAATCCAGTCACCTGCTCCCGCCCAGCATCGTATCGTCGAGATATTCATGTGAGCCGGCCATGCGCGCTCAAGTCCGATTGCGGATTTGCGCGGCAGCGATCATGATCCGGTTCCATTCGCCCGGGATCCTGTCATGCGCGCACGCGGTTTGAGCCGAATTGCAGCCTTGTCCGTCTTCGCCATCCTCGCCGCCGAGCCGGCTCATGCACAGCAGAGCGAGGACGTCGTGCTGGCGGTGCCCAACGTGGCGCTGACCTTCGCGCCCGGCTATCTGGCGGAAGACTTGGGCCTGTTCGCCAAGCAGGGGCTCAACCTCAAGAGCGTGGTGATCTCAGGCATCGGCTCCGCCAACGCGGTGATCTCGGGCAGCGCGGACTTCGCCCAGATTTCGGGGGCGACGCTGACGCGCGCGGCGGCGCGCGGCCAGCGCATGCTCGCGATCGTCAGCACGCTCAACCGGCCGACGATCCAGATCGTGCTGCGCAAGGAGATCGCGGCGGCGGCGGGCTTCGACCCGAAGGCAACGCTCGACAAGCGTGCGCAGGTCATGCGCGGACGCACCATCGCGGTCGACTCGATCAATTCGGTGATCCATGGCTACGTGCTGCTGGTGGCGCGGCGCGCCGGCTACAGCGCCGACGACATCCGCATTGCGCCGATGGCGCCCACCAACGCGATCGCGGCGTTCCAGACCCGGCAGGTCGACGGCTTCGCGATGTCGATGCCGTGGCCGCTGCAGCCGGTGCTCGACGGCAGCGCGGTGGTGATCGCGAGCGGCTCCGACGGCGATCCCGCCGACATGTATCCGTTCGGGCACAACGTGTTCGTCGCCAAGCCCGAGACCTGCGAGAAGCGCAAGTCCGCCTGCGTGAAGCTCGGCCGGGCGATGACCGAGGCGATGACGTTGATGCTCGACCGTCCGGACGACGCCTTGGCGGCGCTCAAGAAACGCTTCGCGACCTTCGACGAGAAGCTGCTGGCGGCCGGCTTTGCCGAGATCCGCAAGGGCGCGCCGCGGCCGCCGGCGGTCACCAAGGCCGACCTGGAGAACGCCGAGCTGTTCAATATCGGCGCCGGGTTGCTCAAGCCGGAGGAGAAGCTCAAATCCTACGACGGCCTCTACACCGACGAGTATGTGCGTTGACCATGCGGTTCCGTACGCTCGCCCCCCTTGCGGTCCTTCGCCGCGTGCGTCCTCGGCTCGCCGCCGCTGTGCGCGCAACAAGCCGCGCCCGAAGACGTCACCATGGCGGTGCCGAACATCACGTTCAACCTCACCGCCACGTTCATCGCCGATGAGCTCGGCCTGTGGGCCAAGCACGGCCTGCGCTTCAAGATGATCCAGGTCACCGGCATCGGCGCCGCCAACGCGGTGATCTCCGGCAGCGCCGACTTCTCGCAGGGCGGCGGCTCGACGCTCACCCGCGCGGCGGCGCGCGGACAGCGCATGCTCGCGATCGCCAGCACCGCCGACCGCAACATCGTCGCCATCACGCTGCGCAAGGAATTCGCGTCAGGCTTCGACCCGAAGGCGCCGCTCGAGCAGCGCGCCAAGCTGCTGCGCGGCCGCACCATCGCGGTCGGCGCCATCCAGGCCAATCCGCACGCCTATCTGCGGGTGATCGCGGCGCGCGGCGGCATCGATCCCGAGAGCATCCGCGTCACCGCGATGGAAGGCAACGCCATGCTGGGGGCGTTCCAGACCAGGAGCATCGACGGCATGTCGTCGAGCCCGCCCTACCCGCTCAAGCCGGTGGTCGACGGCGCCTCCGTCGTCATCGCCAGCGGGCCCGACGGCGATCCGCCGAACGCGATCCCGTTCGCCTACAATATCGTGATGGCGCGGCCCGACACCTGCGAGAAGCGCAAGTCGGTGTGCCAGAAGATCGGCCGGGTGTTCAACGAGGCGCTCGCCTACCTGCATGCGCATCCGCAGGAGACCATCGCGATCCTGCAGAAGCGGTTTGCGGCGCTCGAGCCCGCGCTGATCGCGTCGGCGTTCGAGGAGATCCGCAAATCGACCCCCCGCACCGCGGTGGTGACGCAGGAATCGATCGAGAACGCCGACGACTTCAACGTGGCGGGCGGGCTGATGAAGGCCGCGGACAAGCTCAAGTCCTACGACGGGCTGTTCACCAACGACTATGTGAGGTGAGCCGGCGTAGTTGCAGGGCAGCCCTGGCTGGCCCTCCGCTCCGGCGACACAAAGTAGGCTCATCGGCCGAATGCGGCCGATGCATTCGGCCCGATCGGCGAAAAATCGCCGACACGACCGATTGCCTCGCGGCGCGCATGCGCGCAACGCACTCAATTCGCTGCAGATATTTTCAAGACGACGCGCTGACCCGCTGGCACGCCAGTTGCTGATAGCTCAAGGCCAACTGGATCGTTGCTTCGTGCTGCGAAAGGGAGATCGTCGTGTCCATCATCGTCTACTATGTGGTCTTCATGATTGTCGGCGACTTCGCCGCATATTTCATTGGTCTGTTCGTCGAGTATGAATGGGGGTCGCAGCCGAGCCTCATCGTTTTTGTGGCGCTCTATTTTCTGTTCCTGTGGGTATCGTGGGTGCTTGCGGTCTGGATGACCAAACCAGAGGAGATCGCGGAGGCTGCGGGTTAGATTACCCGCCCTTCATCGGCACCGTGCTGGGCGGACGCCGAAGAAACGTCGTCGCATAGGCGTAGCCGTACCAGCGCAGGTAAGCCGGCAGCCATCGCAGCACGCGAAAGCGGCTCTCGCCGTGCTTGCGCTCGAACCACCACGCCGGCACCTCGTCGATCTTCCAGCCGAGCCGATGACACTTCACCAGCAGCTCGATGCTGTAGCAGAAGCCGCGATCGGACTCGATTGCGATCTGGTCGATCACCCGGCGCGAGAACAAGCGGAAGCCGACGCTGGCGTCCCGGGTCGGCAGGCGCGCCACATGATAGAGCGTGAAGTTGGCGCTGCGCAGCAGCACGCCCTTGAGCCAGGGACAGCCCACCATGCCGCCTCCCGGCATGAACCGGCTGGCGCAGACGATGTCGCATCCGTCCTTCGCCAGCGCCACCATGCGGTCGAGGATCGCGGCGTTGTAGTCGTCGTCGGCCGGATACATCATGACGAAGGGCGCCGTGCTGGCCGCAAAGCCGGTCATCACCGCCTGGTGCACGCCGCGCCCGCTGTTGCGCACCAGCTCGACCGCGAGGCCGGCGTAGACCTCGGGGTTGTTGCGCACGGCCGGCAGGGTGTCGTCGTCCGGCATGTCGTAGCAGATCAGCACCCGCGACGGCGTCCTCACCTCGCGCGCCAGCGCCGCCAGCACCGAGAGGATGTTGCGGCCTTCGTTGTAGACCGGGATGACGATGTCGAGTTGGACGATCACCTGCGCCCGTCCTTGCTCGATCCTTAAGCGCGTTCGTCCACCACGCGGCTGCGCAAGGTGCCGATGCCGGAAATCTCGACCTCGAGCACGTCGCCCGGCTTCATCCAGAGCGGCGGGGTGCGGCGGTGGCCGACGCCCTCCGGCGTGCCGGTGGCGATCACGTCGCCCGGAACCAGCGGCGTGAAGTCCGAGCAGAAGGCGATGATCTGCGGCACCGAATAGATCAAAAGGTCGGTGCCGGACTTCTGCACCTCCTTGCCGTTGAGGCGAGTGGTCAGGGTCAGGCGGGTCGGGTCCGTGATCTCGTCGGTGGTGACGATCCAGGGCCCGAGCGGACCGGTGCCGGGGAAATTCTTGCCCGAGGTGACGGAGAATTTCTGGTAGTCGCGCACGCTGCCGTCGACGAAGCAGGTGTAGCCGGCGACGTGCTCGAGCGCGCGCTCGACCGGAATATGCCGGCCGGCGCGGCCGATCACGACCGCAAACTCGCCCTCGAAGTCGAAATGCTGCGACACCGACGGGCGGATCAGCTCGCCGTCATGGCCGGTGAGCGTGTTGGCGAGCCGGATGAACATGCTCGGCTGCTTGGGCAGCTCACGCCCGGTCTCGGCGGCGTGCGAGCGGTAGTTGATGCCGGCACAGAGGATCTTCTCGGGGTTCGGGATCGCCGGCAGGAAGCGCACGTCCGCGAGCTTGTGGTCGGGACGCGCATCCTTGGCGGCGGCGCGGATCGCCGCCAGCCCGTCCGCCGTGAGCGCGTCGCGCAGGCTCCCGTAGCGGCCGTCGAGCCGCCCATTCATCGTGACCACGCCGTCGCCGGTCACCACCCCGAACGCATCCTTGCCGTCCGCCACATAGCTCGCGAGCTTCATCCGTCACAGCTCCATTTCGCGATCGACCGGGCGCCACCTCAGCGCCCGGCGTTCGATGATATTCACCACCACATTGATCAATAGCACGAGCGTGGTCGCGATCACGATGCCGGCGAACACTCCGACCGTATCGGCGACCTGGCGCGAATGCTCGATGTAGTGACCGACCCCCTCCGAGGCGACCAGGAACTCGCCCACGATGGTGGCGCTGACCGCGCGCGGCATGGCCACTTTCAGTCCGGTGAAGAAGAACGGCAACAGCGATTTCCAGATGATCTCGCGCGAAATCACGGCCTCGCTGGCGCCGACGATGCGCGCCATGTTGATCAGCCGCTGATCGACCGCGCGGATGCCCGACGAGGTCGTGATGAACACGATGTAGAACACCATCAGCACCACGACCACGAGCTTCGGCATGTCGCCGATGCCGAACCAGAGAATGAGCCACGGCGCCAGCGCGTATTTGGGAATCCCCATCGTGGCCATGATGTAGGGCTCGACCGCGTCGGTCACGCGCGGCGAGCGGCGCAACAGGAACGGCAGCAGCACGCCGGCCACGCAGGCGATCACGAAGCCGAGCGCCGCCACCCGCAGGGTGGCGACGATGTCGGTCACGAGCTTCCCGCTCTGGGCCAGCTCCCCGATCCGCACCAGCACGCCGAGCGGCGGCGCGAAGAAGATGGTGCCGAGCGTTCGCGCACTGATCTCCCAGGCCAGCAGCAGCAACAGCGCCAGCAGCACCCGGCCGCCGAGCACGATCCATTTGCGCGGCAGTTGCGGCGCTTCGGCAATCGTCGGGGCGGCGAGCTCGGTCATTGGATGGCGGCCCGGATGCGTTCGTAGACGGCGGCGAAACCCTCGAGCGCGAAGATGTCGTGCACGTTGCGCGGGCGCGGGATCGGGATCGCGTGCTCGGCGGCGATACGCGCCGGCTGGCGGCTCAGCACCAGGGCACGGTCGCCGAGCGCGATCGCCTCGGTGATGTCGTGGGTGACGAAGATGATGGTCTTGCGGCCGAGGCTCCACAGGTTGAGCAGGTCGGCCTGCAGCTGCGTGCGGGTCTGCGCGTCGACGGCGGCGAACGGCTCGTCCATCAGGATCATCGGCGGGTCGTAGGCGAGCGTGCGGATGAGCGAAGCGCGCTTGCGCATGCCGCCGGAGAGCTCATGCGGATAATAGCGCTCGTAGCCGGCAAGCCCGACCGCGCCGATCAGCATCTGCGCATGCGCCCGGGTCTCGTCGTTGAGCCGGCCCTGCACCTCGATCGGGAACAGCACGTTGTCGATGGTGGTGCGCCACGGCAGCAGGTTGTCGTCCTGCGTCACGTAGCCGATGCGGCGATCGAAGCCCGGCCGCAGGCTGCGCGGATCGTGCGTCGCCACCGCCTGGCCGTTGAAGGCGATCTCGCCCGCGGTCACGGTGTCGATCTGGGCGATCATGTTGAGCAAGGTCGACTTGCCGGCGCCCGACGGCCCGACGATGGTCAGGAACTCGCCCGGGCTGACCGTGAACGAGAGCCCCTGGATCACCCACGGCGGCGGCTCGCGGCCCGCCCGCGCCGGAAAGCGCTTGCCGAGGCTCTTGATCTCGAGCACGGGCGCGTCCGTCATGGTCAGTCTCCCACGTCGACCATGACGGCGGTCTGCGGGCGCCAGCGCAACAGGACTCGCTCGGTGGAATTGACGATCCAGTTGGCGGCGTGGACGATGAGGGTGGCCATCAGGATCGCGGCGAACACCGAGGTGGTGTCGAAGTTCATCGCGCCGGTCTGCACCAGGTAGCCGAGCCCGCGGTTCGACGAGATCAGCTCGGCGATGATGGCGCCGCCGATCGCGTACGGCACGGCGATGCGGAAGCCGGCGAAGATATGCGGCACCGCGGCCGGAAACACGATATGGCGCGCCACGTGCCGCTCGCTGGCGCCGGCGATCTGCGCCATCTGCACCAGCTTGGGATCGAGCGCGCGCACGCCCGACAGCGTGTTGAAATAGACGATGAAGAACACCACGCTCGCCACCAGGGCGATCTTCGATTCGATGCCGATGCCGAACCAGAGAATGAACAGCGGCGCGAAGGCGAGCTTGGGGGCGCCGTAGCCGCCGACCATGAACGGATCGAGGATGGCGACCAGCAGCGGGTGCCGCCGCAGCAGGAACGGCAGCAGCACCGCCGGCACGCCGCCGACCAGCGCGCCGCAGACGCGATTCCCAGATCGTGTAGCTCGACTGGCGGATCAGCTCACCGCTGACAATTTGCGCGACGAAGCGCGACGCCACCGCCCACGGCGAGCTCAGCCAGTACGGCCCCACCATGGCGCTGCCGATCTGCCATGCCGCCAGGATGATGACGAGCACGAGCAGCCGGTCCGCGGTGGTGCGCCATCGGGTCATTGTCGAGCTCGGGCGCCATCGCCCCTCTCCCTGCGGGGAGGGGGTGACGGTGTTCGCGGGCCCACCTCGCCAGCCACAATGCGCACAGGCGGCTCGATTCATCGGCTCGTTGTTACTGCCCATACACTGGCACGAACAGGTCGTCGATCGGAATGGGCGCTTTGATCAGCGACTGCTCGGCCATGTAGCGCACCAGCGCCTCGAGCGTCGGCCGATTGGGCTCGACCCCGTAGGGCCAGGGATCGCCGTCGAACACCGCGTCGATCACGTCGAGCTCGGCGGTCATGCCGGGCAGCATGTAGCGCAACGCGCCGGTGTCGCGCATCTTCGCGAGCGCCAGGTCCTTGGCGGCGTTCATCGCCGCATAGAGGCTCGAGGCAATGAACGGATGCCGCTCATAGACGTCGCGGCGCATGGCGACGAGATGCATGATCGGGAAGATGCGCGTGCGCTTGAACAACTCCAGCTCGACGGCGTGGAAATTCGCAAACAGCCGCTGCACGTCCGGATTGGTGCGCAGCGCATCGGGCAGACCGCTGCCGATGATCGCCTGGATCTCGTTTCCTTCGAGCAACTCGCTGAGCGAGCGGCCCGACCTGTTCTGCTCGATCGACACCGGCTCGAGCAGCGACGGTGCCGCCGGGTTGCCGTGCGACTGCGCGCTGTTGGTGGCGCCCTGCACCCAATGCACGCCCGAGAGATCGACCCCGTATTCGTCCTGCAGCATGCCGCGGATGAAGACCGCCGCGGTCTGGGTGTAGAGCGGGACGCCGATGCGCTTGCCTTCGAGGTCCTTCGGGGTCTTGACCGCCTTGCGGTTGACCGTGACGAAGCCGTGCCGGAACACGCGCGAGGGAAACACCGGCAGCGCGACCATCTCGCGGCGCCCGGCCGCGAACCGGCTGAACACCTCGGAGCTCGACATTTCGCAGGCGTCGAAATCGAGGCTCCTGCCCATGCGGTCGAAGATCTGCCGCGGATTGTCGATCGCCAGAAAATTGAGATCGATGCCGTCGGCTTGCACTTCGCCGGTATAGAGCGCCAGCATGCGGTCATAGAGGCCGCAGGCGAACGTGATCGGAACTTTGGGCATGGCGATTTCGGCTCCCCGCGCGGGCGTTGCAGCGCAAATGCTCGATTATTCCCCGCTTCCACTATAATGGGCCATCTCGCGTGATACTCAAAAGGACTTGGCCCGAAAGGACCATCTGGCGTTGGCCGAAAGGACGTATCGATGACGCCGCCCGTCGCCCCTCGATCTGCGCAGCATGCTCACGCCCGGCGCGGCCCTGCTGCTGCCCGGAGTGAGCAACGCGCTCGCCGCGCGCGTGGTCGCCGATCTGGGGTTCCCGGCCGCGTATGTGACCGGAGCGGGCATCGCCAATACGTTTCTCGGCCTGCCCGACAACGGGCTGGTGACCATGACGGAGCTGGTCGAGCACGTGGCGGCGATCCGCGACGCCTTCCCGGGCCCGCTGGTGGTCGACATGGACACCGGCTTCGGCAACGCGCTCAACACCCAGCGGGCGGTGCGGGCGCTGGAACGGGCGGGCGCCAACGCGCTGCAGATCGAGGATCAGGTGTTCCCGAAACGCTGCGGGCACTTCGCCGGCAAGGAGGTGATCCCGGCCGCCGAGATGGTGGCAAAGATCAAGGCGGCGGTGGATGCGCGCTGGGAGGACGATCTGCTGATCGTCGCGCGCACCGACGCGATCGCGACCGACGGCTTCGAGGCGGCGCTCGAGCGCGCCACCGCCTACCGGGAGGCCGGCGCCGACGTGACCTTCGTGGAGGCGCCGACCACCCTCGAGGAGATGGCCGACATCCCGCGCCGGCTGCCGTGGCCGCAGCTCGCCAACATCGTGCTCGGCGGGCGCACGCCCGAGTTGACCAACGAGAAGCGCAAGGAATTGGGCTTCGCCGGGGTGATCTATGCCAATGTCGCGCTGCAAGCCTCGCTGTTGGGAATGCAGGCCGCCCTGGGCGAGCTCCGGCGCAAGGGCCAGATGGGCGACGCCACCAAACTGGTGGTCGATTTCTCCGAGCGGCAGCGGCTGGTGCACAAGGATGAATTCGATGCGCTGGAGCGCAAATATGCCGCGAAGCACTGAACTCGCGGGCCAGCGAGAGCGTCGAGGTCAGCGCATGACCGAGCGGACACCGGTCCTGATCGTCGGCGCCGGCCCGGTCGGGCTCGCGCTCGCCGGCGATCTCGGCTGGCGCGGCGTGCCCTGCATGCTGATCGAGAAAACCGACGGCGCCATCGAGCATCCGAAGATGGACATCGTCGGCCCGCGCACCATGGAATTCTGCCGGCGCTGGGGCATCGCCGACTGGGTCAGGGACGCGCCCTATCCGGGCGACTATCCGCAGGACTGCATCTACGTCACCGGCCTCAACGGCTACGAGCTGGGGCGCGAGCCCTTCCCGGCCCGCGCGCTGGAAAAGTGCCCGCCGCAGAGCCCGCAGAAGCGCGAGCGCGCGCCGCAGGACATGTTCGACCCGATCCTGCAGCGCTTCGTGCGCACGCTGCCGGCGGTGACGCTGCGCTACCACACCGAGCTGATCGGGTTCGAGGAGACCGCGGGCGAGGTGATCGCGACCGTGCGCGACCTCCGCAGCGGCGCAGACCACGCAAATCGCCGCCGACTATCTGGTCGGCACCGACGGCGGCGCCAGCCTGGTGCGCGAGCGCGCCGGCATCACCATGAGCGGCAACCCGGCGCTGACCTACACCACCAACGTGATCTTCCGCTGCGCCGATTTCCCGTCGCTGCACGACAAGGGCAAGGGCTACCGCTTCATCTTCATCGGGCCGGAGGGCACCTGGCTGACCATCGTGGCGATCAACGGCGGCGATCGCTTCCGCATGTCGATCGTCGGCTCGGCCGACAAGGTGGTCCACACCGAGGCCGACATCCACGCCGCGCTGCGGCGCGCCATGGGGCGTGAAGTGGGCCGCGACTTCGACTACGAGATCCTGTCGGTGCTGCGCTGGGTGCGGCGCGAGCTGGTCGCCGACCGCTATGGGACCGAGCGCGTGTTCATCGCCGGCGACGCCGCCCATCTGATGTCGCCGACCGGCGGCTTCGGCATGAACACCGGCATCCAGGATGCGGTCGATCTCGGCTGGAAGCTCGAAGCAACGGTGCGCGGCTGGGCCGGCCGGGAGCTGCTTGCGCTCCTACGAGAGCCGAGCGCCGTCCGGTCGCCATCCGCAACGTCACCGAGGCGAGCGGCAATCTCGGCCGCATGCTCTCCACCCGCCAGCGCCGGCCGCCGCCGGAAATCTTCGAGCCCGGCGCGGCGGGCGATGCCGCCCGCAAGGAGTATGGCGCCTGGTTCACCGAAACGATGAAGCGGGAGTGGTACACGCTCGGCATCCATCTCGGCTACCGCTACGACGGCTCGCCGATCGTCTGGCCGGACGGCACGCCGGCGCCGCCGCTCGAGATCGCGACCTATACGCAGACCGCGCGGCCGGGCGCGCGCGCGCCGCACGCCTGGCTGCCGGACGGGCGTTCGACGCTCGACCTGTTCGGCCGCGGCTTCACGCTGCTGGCGTTGGGCGCGGATGCGCCGCAAACAAGGGGCCTGCGCACCGCGGCGGCGCAGGCGGGCGTGCCGTTGCACGTGGTCGAGCTCGATCAGCCGCACGTCACCGAGCTCTATGGGCGCCGGCTCGTGCTGGTTCGTCCCGACGGGCACGTGGCGTGGCGCGCCGATGCCGAGCCGGAGGACGCGCGCGCGGTCATCGACGTCGTGCGCGGGGCGCGGTCGCTACGCTAGTCTACGGCAACCCAACCAAGAACAGGACGCGGCGGCCGACGGCGCCGCCGCCCAGACCAAGGCTCGAGGAGATCGGCCATGAACCAGGACATCCGTGCGCCCTATTACGGCGAGCTGGGGCGGCTGAGCTTCTCGCCCGGATGGGCGCGGCCGGAGCCCGCGATGTGGGCGTCGCCGAAGCCGAAATTCAAGCCGGCGGTGTGGCGGTTCGCGGCCGCGAAATCGGCGCTCGACCAGGCCGGCGAGTTCGTCCCGGTCGAGCAGGCCGAGCGGCGCAACCTGATCATGGTCAATCCGATCGAAGGCAACATCTACGCGACCAGCCGCAACATCGTCGCCGCCTACCAGATGGTGAAGGCGGGCGAGACCGCGCGCTCGCACCGCCACACCGCGGCGGCGCTGCGCCTGGTGGTGCAGGCCAAGCCCGGCACCTACACGGTGGTCGACGGCGCCCGCGTCGACATGGCGCCGGGCGACGTGGTGCTGACGCCGTCCTGGTGCTGGCACGGCCACGCCAACGAGAGCGACGCCACCAGCTACTGGATCGACTTCCTCGACGTGCCGTTCGTGCAGCATTCGGAGGCGATGTTCTTCGAGCCCAATCCGGCGGGCTTCGAGACAGGTCACCCGCAACGGACCGTCGCCGTTTCGGATTCCGGCGCGCGAGGCCCTGGGGCCGGGCAACGACGCCAAGGAGGTGGAGATCGCCAAGGGCGTGCTGCCGACCATCGGCCTGCACCTGTGGCGGCTGCCGTCCGGCACCCGGCGCGAGGTGCCGAAGACCACCGTCAACAATCTCTATTCGGTGATCAGCGGCAAGGCGCGCGTCACCATCGAGGGCGGAACCGATGAAAGCCTCGCGGTCGGCGACGTGATCACGGTGCCGTGCTGGCATGCGCACACGATCGAGGCCGAGGGCGATGCGATCGTGCTGCGGGTGACCGACGAGCCGCTGCTCGCCAAGGTCGGACTGGTGAAGAAGGGCTGACCGCGATGGCGCCCGCCCCTGCTCTTTCGATCGTGCCACCCGTCGATTTCGAGCGCTTTCGCCTGAAGTCTTTCGTCGACGGACTCGACGACAGCGAGCTCGAACGGCGCGCCGGCGCCAGCAAGCTCTCGGAGATCGCGCGCGCGCTCGAAGCCAATCCGAAAGCCGTGCTGTTCGAGCAGGCCGGCGGGCACGCGCTCGTCGGCAATGCGCTGGCGAGCCGCAACCGGTTCGCGCAGGCCTTCGGCGTGCCGCCGCAAAAGCTGCTGCCCGAGATCCTGCGGCGACTGCGGCTCGCGCCGGAATTCATCGAGGTCGGCCGCGACGCAGGCGCCGGTGCAGCAGGTGGTGGTGACCGGCGCGGACGTCGATCTCACCAAGCTTCCGGTCCACCTCCAGCACGGCAAGGACGGCGGCCCGTTCATCTCGGCCGCGATGGACTTCGCGCGCGACCAGGCGACCGGCTGGACCAATGTCGGGCTGCGCCGGCTGATGCTGCGCGGCCGCGCCACCACCGGCATCGACCTGGTGGCGCCGAGCGACCTGCGCATGATCTATCTGGCGGCGCTCAAGCGCGGCGAGCGGCTGCCGCTCAGCGTCGTGGTCGGCGGCCATCCGATCGACTATTTCGGCGCCACCATGCGGCTGCCGGTCGACGAGCTCGGGCTGCTGGCGTCGCTGCGCGGCGCGCCGATGCCGGTGGTCAAGAGCATCACCAACGACATCCGCATCCCGGCCGACGCCGAGTGGGTGCTCGAAGGCTATCTGGGCGAGGAAGGCTACCGCGAGCCGGAAGGACCCTACGGCGAGTTCCTGGGCTATTACGGCGGCGTCAAGACCAATCCGATCTTCCACGTCACCGCCATCACGCGCCGGCGCGACGCGCTGTTCCAGACCTTGACCATCGGCGGCGCCACCATGAGCCGCACCGACACCGCGCAGCTCACGACCTTGCGCACCGAGGTGCTGATCTGGCGCGCGCTCGAGACCGCGATCCGCGAGCCGGTCGCCGTCTACGCGCCGGCCGCCACCGGCGGCGTCTACAACGTGCGCATCGCCATGCGCCAGCGCGTGCCGGGCGAGGCGCGCAACGCCATCATGGCGGCGTTCGGCTCGCAGGCCAACGTCAAGAACGTGTTCGTGGTCGATCCCGACATCGACATTTTCTCCGACGAGCAGATGGAATGGGCGCTGGCCACGCGCTTCCAGCCGCATCGCGACCTGGTGATCGCCGAGCGGCTTTCGCACCTTGCCGCTCGATCCTTCGCTCGGCGCGGCGGTGACCGGCGCCAAGGCCGGCTACGATCTCACCCTGCCGTTCGGCGGCCAGCGCGCGCTCGAATCGGAAATCCCGCAGCCGCCGCGGTTCGAGGGCGCGCGCTTTCGAATCGGTCGAGGCGGCGCTGCGCGACGGCCCGAAATTCTTCGAGAACCTGATGGCGGCGCTCGGCAGCGACGACGGCCGCGAGATCGTGCTCGCGCTCGAGGACTTGCATCGGCAGGGCCGCCTCAAGCGCGATCCGGCCGAGGGGCGCTATAGCTTGGTGGACTCGTAGGGTGGGCAAAGGCGCGCTCTCGCGCGCCTGCCCACGCGTCGGCCAGCCGCAAACGCAGCTGATGAAATGAGGCGAAGGTCGTGGATGCGCGCGACAGCCACGCGTGGGCACGGCGCTGCCGTTCACTTGGAGAGCATGTCGAATGCGCGGACCGTCGCCTTGTGCCCACCCTACGGCTGTTGCTTCTGATTATCCTCGCGAACGTTCCTTCGAGCACCGCGCTCGCGCTCTACCCCGATCGGCCGGTGACGATCGTGGTGCCGTTCGCGCCCGGCGGCGCCAACGACATCGTGGTGCGCATCATCCAGCAGCCGCTCGCCGACGCGCTCGGCCAGCCGATCGTGGTCGAGAACCGCGGCGGCGCCGGCGGCAATATCGCGTTCGCGTGGGTCGCGCGCGCCCGGCCGGACGGCTACACGCTGTTGCTGGCGCCGAACTCGTTCGCGGTCAATCCGAGCCTCTACGACAAGGTCGCCTACGACCCGTTTCGGGACTTCGAGCCGGTGGCCGAGATCAGCTCCTTCCCGGTCATGTTCGCGGTGCGGGCCGGACCTGGGCGTCAACACGCTGGCCGAGCTGATCGCGCGCGCGAAGGAGAAGCCGGGCAGCCTCAACTACGCGACGCCGGGACCCGGCACGCTTGCCGCATCTGGCGACCGAGCTGCTCAAGCAACGCGCCGGCATCGACATGGTGCACATTCCCTATGCGGGCGCGGCGCCGGCCGCCCAGGCGCTCATCGGCAAGACCGTCGACCTCGGCACGCTGTCGATCTCGGTCGCCATGCCGCACATTCAGGCGGGCCTGCTCAAGGGCCTGGCGGTGACCGGCGCCGAGCGCTGGCCGGATCTGCCCGACGTCCCGACGGTGGCGGAAGCCGGCGTGCCGGAGTCGGTGTCGGAGACCTGGCAAGGCATTCTGGTTCCGGCCGGCACGCCGAAGGACGATGGTCGAGCGCCTCGCCAAGGCGCTGGTCGAGATCGCGCAGCGTCCCGACGTGCGCGAGAAGCTGCGCCACGCCGGCTTCGCCGCCACCGGCCGCGGACCCGACGCGTTCGCCAGGCGCATCGCCGAGGACGTGCCGAAATGGAAGGACGTGATCGAGAAGGCGCGCATCAGCCCGAAGGTTGGGTCGAGTTCTTGCGAGACCCAACGTTGCGCACCGGAGGTGTTGGGTCTCGGAAGAACTCGACCCAACCTACCACTGCCGCCTCAATGCATCGACTTGCCGCCATCGACGTTGATGGTCTGCCCGGTCATGAAGTCGCTGGCCGACGACGACAGGAACATGACCGCGCCGACCAGGTCGGCGGGCACCTGCGCGCGCTCGAACACGCGGCCCTCGACCCGCGAGGCCAGGTAATTGCCCGATGACGAGGCGACCTGCGTCTCGCTCAGCGTATAGCCGGGCGTGATCGCATTGACGGTGATGCCGAACTCGCCGACCTCGCGCGACAGCGCGCGGGTGAACCCGATCACGCCGGCCTTCGAGGTGGTGTAGTGCAGCCGGTTGGGCGTGCCCTCCCACACCCGCGACGACGAGATGTTGACGATCTTGCCGCGCAGCTTGGCCTTCATGGCCGGGAACACCGCGCGGCAGGACAGGAACATGCCGCGCAGGTTCACCGCCATCACGCGATCCCATTCGTCGACCGGGATTTCGAGCCAGGAGCGGCGCGCCAGCACGCTCATCAGCGAGGCATTGTTGACGAGCACGTCGATCGAGCCGAAGCGTTCGAGCACGGCCTCCGCCATGGACTTGGTCGACTCCTCGCTCGCGATGTCGGTCTCGAGCGCCAGCGCCTCGTGGCCCTGCGCGGCGAGCGCGTCCGCCACCGCCCGGGCGGCGGCCGCATCGATGTCGGCCGCAACCACGCGGGCGCCGGCCTTGGCGAATTCCTGCGAATAGACCTTGCCGATGCCCTTGCCGCCGCCGGTGATGATGACGGTGCGTCCGGTGAGATCGAAGCGTTCGTTCAGGGCCATGATGGTGCCTCGTCGTGGAGACCGAACGCTACACGGTGCGCGGCACAGGCGCCAAGCCTCGGCGATAGCGACGTGTCAGCCGAGCGCCCTCTAGTTCCGTCACCCTGAGGCGCTCGCGCTCTTGCGCGAGCCTCGAAGCCTGCCGCGAAGGCGGGCGACGGCCGGCTATCGCAGCGGGGGAGCAAGCGGCACCGCGGGGGCCGTTCATCCTTCGAGGCTCGCGAAGCGCGCGCGCCTCAGGATGACGGGTCAAACAGTCGGCCGTTGCTATAGTGCCTGCCCTGCCCTGGGTTGTTGATGGCCATTCCCGCAAATCTCGAACAGTCGGCGCCAGGCGAACCGCGGCGCTCCGCGCTCGCGAGCCTTTACGTCGACCACGAACGGGCGGTGATCGGCGGCGGCACGCTGCTCGCCTTCCTGCTGCTCTGGGAGGCGTTCGGGCGCAGCGGCCTGGTCGATCCGCTGTTCATCTCCTCGCCCACGCAGGTGGCGCAGGCGGGCTACGGCCTGATGCAGGACCGCGATTTCTGGAACGACCTCACCGTCAGCGGGACCGAGTTCATCTTCGGCTATGGCCTCGCGGTCGCGATCGCGATCCCGCTCGGGCTCGCGATCGGATTGTCGAAACGGCTGCAATACATGCTCAGCCCGTTCGTCGACACGCTCAACGCGGTGCCGCGGGTCACGCTGTTGCCGCTGATCATCATCTGGTTCGGCATCGGCATCTGGTCCAAGGTGGTGGTGGTTTTCCTGGGCGCCGTCATCCCGATCCTGATCAACACCCAGTCCGGCGTGAAGACCAGCGAAGCGCGCTTCATCCGGGTGGCGCGCAGCTTCTCGGCCTCGAAGCTCAAGATTTTCTCGAGCATCATCCTGCCCGGGACGGTGCCGTTCATCTTCACCGGCCTGAAATACGGCGCCGGCCGCGCGCTGCTCGGCGTCGTGGTCGGCGAGCTCTATGCGTCGACCGCGGGCATCGGGCACATGATCGCGGCCGCCGGCAATACGTTCCAGACCGACGTGGTGTTCTTCGGCGTGCTGATCTTCATGGCCACCGGGCTCACCGTGGTCGCGCTGCTCGATCGGCTCGAGCGGCGGTTCGAGAGATGGCGGCCCGATGCGCGCTGAACGGAATTTCTATCTCGCGCACGAGCGCGCCATTCTGGGCACCCTCATGGTGCTCATATTCCTCATCGCCTGGGAAGGCTTCGAGCGCGGCTGGTGGGCGGACGCGCTGCGGCCGCTGCTCGGCGCGTCGGCGGAGCGCTGGAAGCTCAAGCCGATCTTCATCTCCTCGCCCACCTTGGTCGCGCAGGCAGCCTTCCGGATGTTCTTCGTGACCGGCGAGATCTGGCGCGACCTCGCCGGGAGCGGGCTCGGCTATGCGCTCGGCCTCGTGCTGGCGATCGCGGTCGGCATCCCGCTCGGGCTCGCCGCCGGCTGGTATCGGCGGCTCTCCTATGCGGTCGAGCCGTTCCTCGCGGCGCTCAACGCCACGCCGCAGGTCGCCTTCCTGCCGCTGATCGTGGTGTGGGTCGGCACCGGGCTCGGCGCCCGCGTGCTGATCATCTTTCTGCTCGCCGTGCTGCCGATCGCCATCAACGCCCATGCCGCCGTCCGCACCACCGATCCGCGCCTGGTCAAGGTGGCGGCGAGCTTCAGCGCCGGCGACTGGCGGCTGTTCCGCACCATCATCCTGCCGGGCGCGGTGCCGTTCCTGCTCGCGGGCCTGCGGCTCGCGATCGGGCGCGGCATGATCGGCGTGGTGGTCGGCGAAATCTACGGCTCGGCCACCGGCCTCGGCGCCATGATCAACCAGGCCGGCTCGCGCTTCCAGACCGACAAGGTGTTCGTCGGCGTGCTCACCATCGTGGCCATCGGGGTGCTATTGGTCGAGATCGTGCAGCGGATCGAGCGCCGGGTCGAGGTCTGGCGTCCGCCGGCGTGACCGACAGCAGCCATGAACCCCAAGCGCGACGCCAAGCTCGAAGCACAGGACATCCGGCTGGAGTATTTCCAGCCCCGCACCAATACCCGGCTCACCGCGCTCGACGGCGTGAACCTGCAGGTGATGGACGGCGAGTTCGTCTCGATCGTGGGGCCGTCCGGCTGCGGCAAGACCACGTTCCTGTCGGTGGTCGACGGCCTGATCGCCGCCAGCGCGGGCCGCATCCTGGTCGACGGTCAGGTCGTGACCAAGCCCGGGCCCGACCGCGCGGTGGTGTTCCAGGACGCCTCGCTGCTGCCGTGGCGGACGGTGCTCGGCAACGTGCTCTATGGGCTCGAATGCATCGGCGTCGGCACGCGCGCGGCAAAAGAGCGCGCATCGCACTTCATCGAGATGGTCGGCCTCACGGGCTTCGAGCATCATTATCCCTACGAGCTCTCCGGCGGCATGCAGCAGCGCGTCAACCTGGCGCGCGCGCTGGTCATGGACCCGAAGATCCTGCTGATGGACGAGCCGTTCGCGTCGCTCGACGCGCAGACCCGCGAGCTGATGCAGGAGGAGCTGCTGCAGATCTGGGTGCGCGCCAGGAAGACCGTGCTGTTCGTCACCCACCAGATCGACGAGGCGATCTATCTGTCCGACCGCGTCGTCGTGTTCTCGGGCCGGCCCGGAAGGGTCAAGGAGATCATCCCGGTCGAGATCGAGCGGCCGCGGCCGCTGGGGGTGAAGCGCGAGCCGCGTTTCCATGCGATCGAGGACCGCATCTGGAGCCTGATCGAGGAGGACGTGAAGGGAAAGGTCACGACCGATCGCAACCGGCCGACCGTTGACCGGAGCGACGCCAATTTCTAACCCGTTGTAGGCGCACAACCTCGACCAAGACGAGGACCTTCAAGGAGGAAACAATGCAGATCAACGCCTTTCGCATGATATCGGCTTTGCTGGGCCTCGCGCTCGCGACGCCCTCCGTGGCTGCCGATCTCAAGCCGTTCAAGATCGGCATCTCGGCGCCGGTCGTGACCATCTTCCCGGTCTGGATGGCGGAGGCCGGCGGCTTCTACGAGAAGGAAGGGCTCAAGGTCGAGGTCGTCAACATGGAAGGCGGCACCCGCGGCCTGCAGGTGCTGCTCTCGGGCGAAATCCAGGGCATGCATGTCGGGCTCGGCACCCGCGGTGCTCGCCAACAAGCAGGGCGCCGACCTGCGCCTCGTCACCTCGACCTGCAACACCATCCCGATCACCATGTTCGCCAAGGCCGGGGTCGGCATGGCCGACCTCAAGGGCAAGACCTTCGGCATCAGCACCTTCGGCTCGGAGACCGACATCGCCATCAGCATCCTGCTCAAGCGGCTCGGCCTCACCCGGCAGGACGTCACCGTCTCGCAGATCGGCGGCAGCTCGCAGCGCTTCGCCGCGCTGGTCGCCGGCCGCATCGACGTCGCGCCGCTGATCGAGCCGGGCGTCACGCTGGCGAAGGAGCGCGGCTTCAATCCGCTCATCGACCTCGCCGCCGCCAAGACGCCGTGGATTTTCGATTCGGTGGTCGTCGGCCGCGGCTATCTCGAGCAGAACCGCGACACGCTGACGCGCTTCGTGAAAGCCTATGTGGCGGGCGCCTACCTGGCGCTCGCCGACGAGAAGAAGGCGAAGGAGCTGATCGCGCAGAAGTTCAAGACCAACGACCCGAAGGTGATCGCCGCCACCTATGCCGACTTCAAGCGCCTGATGCCGCTCGACGCGGCGCCGTCGATCGAGGGCGCCAACAACGTGATCGAGCAGCTGCTGGCGATCGGCACCGACATCGGCAGCCGCAACGTGAACGACTATCTCGATCTCAGCATCATCGAGAAGCTGAAGCAGGACGGGTATTTCGATCAGATGGCGAAGACGTATCCGGTCGAAGTAGACGCGCCCCGCCGATGACCCAAATCTCCGCTGTCATCGCCCGGCTTGACCGGGCGACCCAGTAAACACCGAGCGAGACGTGTGGCACGACGCGGCCAAACGAGCAGGCGGTGATTACTGGATGCCCGCTCAAGAGCGGGCATGACAACCTCGGAGAAACGTGCCTGTGAACGCCATCGACCTCGAAGTCATCTACCAGTCGACGCTGCAGATCGCCCGCGAGCTCACGCTCAACATGCTGCGCACGGGCTATTCCACCATCATCAAGGAGAGCCAGGATTTCACCTTCGCGATCTTCGACGGCGAGGGCCGCATGGTGGCGCAGGGCATCCCGCAGCCGCTGCATATCGGGCCATTGGCGGCGCAGGTGAACGAAATCCGCCGGCGCTTCCGCGGTGCGATCGAGCCGGGCGACGCCTTCATCGTCAACCACCCCTACCAGGCCTGCCAGAACCACGCGACCGACGTGACCGTGATCTCGCCGATGTTCGTCGGCGAGCGGATCGTCGGCTTCATCGGCAATATCGCCCACAAGCCGGACCTCGGCGGCAAGGTTCCGGGCACCAACAGCGGCGACGCCACCGACGTGTTTCAGGAGGGCCTGCTGATCCCGCCGCTCAAGATCCTGCGGCGCGGCGAGGTCAACGGCGACGTGGAGACGCTCATTTGCGCCAATACCCGCACGCCGGAAATCACCTGGGGCGACATCAAGGCGCAGGTCAACACCAACACCTATGGCCTCGGCAAGCTCGCCGAGCTGTTCGGCAAGTACGGCGTCGACAACGTGCTGGCCTGCTGGCGACGCTGGATGGACATTTGCGAGAGCCGAGCTGCGCAAGGAGATCGCCAAGGTGCCGGACGGGCGCTACGGACCGGAGACCGACTATCTCGACGACGACGGCGTCGATCTCGCCAAGCCGCATCGCATCTCGGCCTCGCTCGAGGTCAAGGGCGACACCTTGCATTTCATCCTCGACAGCGACGCGCAGGCGCGCGGGCCGATCAACCTGCGGCCCTGCGTGTCACGCAATTTCATCGAGTGCCTGGTGAAGATGATCTTCATCCCGGGCCTGCCGGTGAACGACGGCCTGTCGCGGCCGGTGCGGGTCTCCTATCCGCCCGAGGGCTCGCTGCTCAACCCGCGCTTTCCCGCGCCGGTCAACATGTACGTGCGCCCGAGCCAGGTCACGACCTCGGTGATCATGCGGGTGCTGGCGCAGGCGCTGCCCGGCCGCGTGCCGGCGCCGGGCAGCGCGGCCGGCGGCTCGCTGTCGAGCTCGGGCCGGCATCCGACGTCGGGCCGCTGGTATTCGCAATACGAAATCCTCAACGGCGGCACCGGCGCGCGGCCCGACGGCGACGGCGTGAGCGCCATGGACGAGCTCGTGGTCAACGTGATGAACACGCCGATCGAGGCGGTCGAGAGCGAGTTTCCGGTGCGGGTCGAGCGCTACGAGCTCGCGCGCGACTCGGGCGGACCCGGCACCTTCCGCGGCGGGCTCGGCGTGCGGCGGCAGTGGCGCATCCTGGCGGACGAGACGAGCGTGAACCTGCGCATGGACCGCTTCAAGTTTTCCTCGCCCGGCATCTTCGGAGCGAAGCCGGCGCGCGCCTCGCAGGCGGTGCTCAATCCCGGCGGCACGGCCGAACGCGCGCTCACCTCCAAGGTCGCGGGCCTGCGGCTGGCGCGCGGCGATCTCCTCTCGGTGGAGTTTGCCGGCGGCGGCGGCTGGGGCGATCCCTGTCGACGCGACGTCGCGCGGGTGCGCGAGGATGTCGCGCGCGACTACGTGTCTCGCAAAGCCGCGCAAGACGACTACGGCGTCGTGCTGGATGCCGACCTCGAGGTCGACGGCGACGCCACCGCGCGGCTGCGTCGGGAAAAGACCGCCCGATGAACTTGCGTGTCGGCATCGACGTGGGCGGGACCTTCACGGACGTCACCGCCTTCGACGAAGACCAGGGCGAGCTGGTCGCCGTCCGCAAATATCTCTCCAATCCGGCCGAGCCGGCCGCCGTGATGGATCACATCACGCAGGATCTGGCGCGCGACTTCGGCGCCGATTCGGTCTCGCTGGTCCTGCACGGCTCGACCGCGGCGCTCAACACCCTGCTCGAAGGCAAGGGCGTGCGGGTGGGGCTGCTGACGACGCGCGGGTTCCGCGACGTCTACGAGATCGGCCGGCAGTGGCGCGGCGAGGACGTGTTCAACATCTTCGCGCCTGCGCCCAAGATGCTGCTCACCCGCGACCGGATTTTCGAGGTGCGCGAGCGGATCGGCTCCCAGGGCGAGATCGTCGAGCCGTTGGCGGCCGAGGACGTCGCCGACGCGGTCCGCAAGCTCGTGGCCGACGGCGTCGAGGCGATCGCGGTGTGCTTTCTGTTCGCCTACGCCAATCCCGCGCACGAGCAGGCGGCGGCCGAGATCATCCGCGCCATCGCGCCCGGTCTCTACGTGTCGCTGTCGCACGAGGTCAACCCGGAATGGCGCGAATACGAGCGCACCGCCTCGACCGTGGCCAACGGCTATATCGGCCCGCCGGTCGCGCGCTATCTGCACACGCTGGAAGCGCTGTCGCTGCGGCGGTTTCCGCGGTCCCGCGCCCTGATGATGAAATCGGACGGCGGCGCGGCGAGCGCCCGGATGCTCGAGCGCACGCCGATCCAGACCGTCATGTCGGGGCCGGTCGCCGGCGTGATCGGCGGCCGCCATCTCGGCGACGTGAAGGGGATCGAGAATCTCATCACCTTCGACACCGGCGGAACCAGCTCCGACATGGCGGTGCTGCCGGGCGCCCCGCTGTTCAAGTCGGAGGTGACGGTCGCGCGCCATCCGCTGCGGACCCACACGGTCGACATCGAGACCATCGGCGCCGGCGGCGGCAGCATTGCGTCGGTGCAGCTGGGTCATGTGCTCAAGGTCGGTCCGCAAAGCGCCGGCGCCGATCCCGGCCCGGCCTGCTACGGCCGCGGCGGGCGAGAGCCGACCTTGACCGATGCGCTGGTGCTGCTCGGCCATCTCAATCCCACGGCGCTGCTCGAGGGCGCGATGCCGATCGACGCCGCGCGAGCGCACGAGGCCGTGGTCACACGCGTGGCCTCCCCGCTCGGGATGACGGCGATCGAGGCGGCGTGGGGCATTCTGCGCGTGCTGGCGACGAACGTGATGGTGGCGATGCGCACCATCACGGTCGAGCGCGGCTATGATCCGCGCGAATTCACGCTGGTGCCGTTCGGCGGCATGGGCCCGACCATCGCCGGCATGATCGCGGCCGAGCTCGGGATCGCACGGATTCTCATTCCGCGCGACCCCGGCACCTTCAGCGCCCACGGGATGCTGGTCACCGATGTGCACCAGGAGCGCAGCCGCACCCGCATCACGCCGGTCGATGGCGACGACACCGGCCGAGCTCGACGCGATCTTCGCCGAGATGGAAACAGCGGCGCTCGCGGACCTGATGCAGGAGCAATTCCCGCGCGAGCGGCTGCAGACGCGCCGCCATGCCGGCATGCGCTATCGCGGCCAATCCTACGAAGTGTCGGTACCGGTGCCGAGCTTGCGCGGGCCCGACGATCTCGCCGACCTGGTGCGGCGGTTTCACGACGCCCATCAGCGGCGCTACGGCCACATGGCGCAGGCCGAGGCGGTCGAGATCGTCAATTTCCAGGTGACGGCGGTCGGGCTCATTCCGAAGCCGGCGATGAAGACATTCGATGCGGCTGACGCCGAAGCAAAGCCGCACGAAACGAGGCAAGCCTATTTCAATGCCGGCGATGCCCGCGACGTGCCGGTCTTTCGTCGCAGCACCTTGCAGCCGGGCATGCGGCATCGAAGGGCCGGCGATCATCGAGGAACAGACCTCGACCACCGTGCTCTATCCGGGCCAGCGCGCGGAGGTGGATGCGTATTTGAACATCGAGGTCGCGCTTCCGTAGGGTGGGCAAAGGCGCGGTCGAGTTCGCACGCGCCACACGAACAGTCAGCGCCGTGCCCACGCGTACCGCTGCCGCTGGACAGCGCGTGGGCACGGCGCGCAAGCGCCTTTGCCCACCCTACGCCCCCAATCCGCCCTTCTGCTCGATGAAGCGCGACGATGGCGTCGACACCCTGCCCGGTGCGCAGATTGCTGAACACGAACGGTCGCGCGCCGCGCATGCGCTTGGCGTCGCGCTCCATCACGTCGAGCGAGGCGCCCACGTAAGGCGCGAGATCGATCTTGTTGATCACCAGCAGGTCGGAGCGGGTGATGCCGGGGCCGCCCTTCGAGGGGATCTTGTCGCCGGCGGCGACGTCGATGACGTAGACGGTGAGGTCCGCGAGCTCCGGCGAGAACGTGGCGGCCAGATTGTCGCCGCCGGATTCGATCAGCACCAGGTCGAGCGCCGGAAATTTCTTCTGCATGTCGGCGACCGCCGCGAGGTTGATCGAGGCGTCCTCGCGGATCGCCGTATGCGGGCAACCGCCGGTCTCGACGCCGGCGATGCGCTCGGGCGCGAGCGCGCCGGAGCGCACCAGGTATTCGGCGTCCCACTTGGTGTAGATGTCGTTGGTGATGGCGGCGATCTCGAAGCGCTCGCGCAGCGCCTTGCACAGGGCGTCCATCAGCGCGGTCTTGCCGGAGCCGACCGGGCCGCCGATGCCGACGCGCAGCGGACCGTGCGAGGCGTGCATGCCTCAGCTCCTGAACAGCCGGGTGTACTGGGTCTCGTGGCGCATGCTCGCCAGGTCGGCGCGGAACGAGGCGCTGCCGACCTCGTCGAGCGGCGTGACGAGCGCCCGCTCGGCGGTCGCGACAATCACCGGCTCGAGCGCCGCAAGCACGCGCTGACCGTCGGTCTGCCCGAGCGGCACCAGTCGCACACCGGCGGAAATGAGGTTCGCGGCCAGCGCGTGGAGATAGGCGTGAAGCGCCGGCGCCAGCGGGACGCCATGTCCCGCGCAGGCGACGCCGACCGCGATCGGCAGCGCGATCGGCGCCGTCCCAGACCGCCATCAGCCGATCGAGCGCCGCGCACGGCCAGGCCGCGCGCGTGGTCTCGAGGAAGGCACGGCCCTGCGCGGTGGTCTCGAGGTGGCGCTCCTTCGACGGCGCGAAGGCGGCGGCAAGCTCGGCGACCGCGCGCAGCGCCGCATCGTCGCCGCCGGCGGCCGCGCGATGGGCGTGAACGAAGAACACCGCGTCGCAAAACCCGCCGCCCTCGGCGATCATCACGGTGAGCCAGCGTCGCAGCGACATCGCGTCCGAAATCTCGCCCGCCTCGACCGCCCACTCGATGCCGCTCGAATAAGAGAACGCGCCGATCGGATAGGCCGGCGACAGCCACGCCATCAGCCGGTAGAGCGCGGCGGCTTCCATGCGGTGGATGCCGCTTAGACATCGCCGTACCCGTGACGATGGGACTGATAGGCGCCCGGCTCCGGATCGAACGGCGCCTCGATCGGCGTCAATCGCGCGCCGAGGCCGCGCAGCATGTCCTCGAGCACATGGTCGCGGCGGATGCGCAGCCGCTCGCCGACCACCTGCACGTCGGTGTGGCGATTGCCGATGTGCCAGGCGAGCCGCGCCAGCTCCTGCGGCGACGGCGCGCTGATCTCGACCAGCGGCTCGGGCTTGCCGGTGACGCGCACGATCGCGCCGTCGTCGAGCACGAGGCCGTCGCCGTCGCGCAGCGCAATCGCGTGCGGCAGATCGAGCAGGAAGACGGTGCCGCGCTCGCCCGCCAGGGTGATGCGGCGGCGGTGGCGCTCGTCGGCGTCGAGCACGACGCGGTCGATCGCCGCCGCGGCGTTCCAGGTACCGGCAGTCCTGATCTCGGATGCGCGCCGCATCGGGTTGGGCTTTCAGAACAAAAAGTACCGCTGCGCCATCGGCAGCACCTCGGCGGGCGCGCAGGTCAAGCAGCTCGCCGTCGGCGGTGACCTCGTAGGTTTCCGGGTCGACCTCGATCTTCGGGCGTGGCGTCGTTGTGCACCATGCTCTTCTTGGAGATGCCGCCGCGGGTGTTCTCGACGGCCACGAACTGCTTCTCGACGCCGAGCTTGTTGCGCAGGCCGCCCCGCAGCGCCGCCTTCGAGACGAACACCACCGACGAGGCGGTGAGCGCCTTGCCGAAGGCGCCGAACATCGGCCGGTAGTGCACCGGCTGCGGCGTCGGGATCGAGGCGTTGGGGTCGCCCATCTGGGCGGCGACGATCGAGCCGCCCTTGATGATCAGGTCGGGCTTGACGCCGAAGAAGGCCGGCGACCACAGCACCAGGTCGGCGAGCTTGCCCTTCTCGACCGAGCCGATGTGCTTCGAGACGCCGTGCGCGATCGCCGGGTTGATGGTGTACTTGGCGACGTAGCGCTTGGCGCGCGCATTGTCGTTGTCGCCCTTCTCCTCCTTCAGGCGCCCGCGCTGCTTCTTCATCTTGTCGGCGGTCTGCCAGGTGCGGATGATCACCTCGCCGAGCCGGCCCATGGCCTGGCTGTCCGACGACATCATCGAGAGCGCGCCGAGGTCGTGCAGGATGTCCTCGGCCGCGATCGTCTCCTTGCGGATGCGGCTCTCGGCGAACGCCAGGTCCTCGGCGATCGACGGGTCGAGATGGTGGCACACCATCAGCATGTCGAGATGCTCGTCGATGGTGTTGCGGGTGAACGGCCGCGTCGGGTTGGTGGACGACGGCAGCACGTTCTTCGAGGCCCGCCACCTTGATGATGTCGGGCGCGTGCCCGCCGCCGGCGCCCTCGGTGTGGAAGGCGTGGATGGTGCGGCCCTTGAACGCCTTGATGGTGTCCTCGACGAAGCCCGACTCGTTGAGCGTGTCGGTGTGGATCATCACCTGCACGTCGTAGTCGTCGGCGACCGACAGGCAGCAGTCGATCGCGGCCGGCGTGGTGCCCCAGTCCTCGTGCAGCTTGAGCGCGCAGGCGCCGCCCTTGACCATCTCCTCCAGCGCCGCCGGCCGCGAGGCATTGCCCTTGCCGGCGAAGCCGAGATTGACCGGCAATCCGTCGGCCGCCTGGATCATGCGGCCGATGTGCCACGGGCCCGGCGTGCAGGTGGTGGCGAAGGTGCCGTGCGCCGGTCCGGTGCCGCCGCCGAGCATCGAGGTGACGCCCGACATCAGCGCCTCCTCGACCTGCTGCGGGCAGATGAAGTGGATGTGGGTGTCGAAGCCGCCGGCGGTGAGGATCTTGCCCTCGCCGGCGATCACCTCGGTGCCGGGCCCGATCACGATGGTGACGTTGGGCTGGATATCGGGATTGCCGGCCTTGCCGATCGCGGCGATGCGGTCGCCCTTGAGGCCGACGTCGGCCTTGACGATGCCCCAGTGGTCGAGGATCAGCGCGTTGGTGATGACGGTGTCGACCGCGCCCTGCTTGTTGGTGATCTGGCTCTGGCCCATGCCGTCGCGGATCACCTTGCCGCCGCCGAACTTCACCTCCTCGCCGTAGCTGGTGAAATCCTTCTCGACCTCGATGATGATGTCGGTGTCGGCGAGCCGCACGCGGTCGCCGGTGGTCGGGCCGAACATGTCGGCATAGACGGAGCGTGAGATTCTGGTCGCCATCATATACCCGCTTTCCACAGCCGCCCCGAACGAGTTCCGATTGATTCCGGCGCTGGCTCGAGTACGATCTCCATCAGCTCGTAGCGTTCAGTTTGGTAACGAGAAGCTGCCTCGAGACGCTCGGTTTTCGTCGATTGTGCGCACCTTCGACGTTTCGCCGAGTTCATGAAGGCTCCTTGTTATCCAGAGCGAACCTTAGGGCTCGGCGGGCAGGCTTCGGCCTGCCCGCTGCTATTTTGTGAGCTCGCCTCATTTTGCGAGCGCCGCCGCTTCATCCGGCGACACGCCAGAGATTCTCGAACGCGGGCCGCAGGATGTCCTGCGCGAACTGATATCCGTCCCGACGCCGACGGCGGACCGTATCCGGCGAGAAATCGCGCATGCCGTCCTTGTCGTCGGCCGACCTCTGTGCGGCGGGGACCAGCGTGACCGTCGGGTCCTGCATGTCGATGTTGATGATCGCGTCGATGACCTTGTAGCGCCGCGCCTCGTCCAGGCGGGCCTGCATCCGCTCATCGAGCGCAGCCGGCGGAACCAGGGCGGCAAGATCGTCGATGGTCTCCACCAGCGCATTGATCCGCCGTGCCGTGTCGTGATCCTGGCGCAGGCGGTTGCCGTAGCTCAGCTCGTGCATGCGGTCTTCGACGCCGGCGAGGTTGCGCGGCAACCGTGCGCGCAACGGATACAGGTTCATGACCACCAGCATGCGGTCGACATCCGGATCGGTGCTGAACGCATCGATGGCCAGGCCGAGCGGCGCATTGTCGACGATGCCGCCATCCCAGTACGGCATGCCGTCGATCTCGGTCCATGGAAATCCCGGCGGCAGGCTGCCGCTCGCCAGCACATGGCGAGGCTCGATCTTGGTGGCCGGCACGCTTCCGAGCGGCTTGCTGGCGAACGGCCGCAGCTTGCCGGTCACGACCTCGACCGCGGTCGCCACGAAGGCGGTCGGGCTTGCATTCAGCGCCGCGAAGTCGACGTGGCGTCCGAGCGTCGCAAGCAGCGGACGCGTATCGTAGACGTAGGTCCATGATGGCGCGGTCCAGAAATCGCGCCGCGGCGCATAGAAGCCCGGCAGACCGAAATAGGCGAGGTCGCGCTGCGCGGCCGCGATCCAGAACGGCGGCGCCTCGAGCGTGAGATCGTCCCAGAGCGCATTGAGCCGCGCGCGCGCGTCGGCGCCGTTCTTGGCGCCGACCACGCAGGCCGCATTGATCGATCCGATCGACACGCCGGCCACGACCTTGAGCACGATCCGGCGGCCCTCGGCGGCGAGCTCGTCCATCAGCTCGAGCAGCGCGTTCAAGGCACCGCACTCATAGGCTCCGAGCGCGCCGCCGCCCTGCAGGATGACGCCAACCTCGACCAGCTTGCTCGATGTCCCGGACATGGTCCGTCCTCGCTCGGGTCAAAGCTTTCCCATCACGTCTTGCCGGAAGCCGTAGATCGTGCGCTTGCCGGCGAGCGCGACCAAGGTCACGTCGCGGGTCTGGCCGGGCTCGAAGCGCACCGCGGTGCCGGCGGCGATATCGAGCCGCATGCCGCGCGCCTTCTTGCGATCGAACTTCAGCGCCGGATTGGTCTCGAAGAAATGATAGTGCGAGCCGACCTGGATCGGCCGGTCGCCGGTATTGGTGACGGTGAGCGTGACGGTCTTGCGACCGGCATTGAGCTCGATCTCGCCGTCCTTGATGAACATCTCGCCGGGGATCATTGGTGCCTCACTCATCTGATCGGCTCATGCACGGTCACCAGCTTGGTGCCGTCGGGAAACGTCGCCTCGACCTGGATGTCGTGGATCATCTCGGGGATGCCGTCCATCACCTGCGCGCGCGTGAGCACGTGGGCGCCCGCCTCCATCAGCTCGGCCACGGTCCTGCCGTCGCGCGCGCCCTCGACGATGAAGTCGGTGATCAGCGCCACCGCCTCCGGATGATTGAGCTTGACGCCGCGCTCGAGCCGCCGGCGCGCCACGATCGCCGCCATCGCGACCAGGAGCTTGTCCTTTTCCCGCGGAGTGAGATTCATGCTTTCCCTTCGGTCAATGGAGCCAGAGGTGCGGCAGCGCGCGGCCGCGGACGGCGCCCAGCACGGCGACCAGATCGTGCCGCAGCGCGGCCCCGTCCTGGGCGCAGAGGCGAACCAGCGCGAAGCCGTTCCAGGCGGAGACGCCGACCTCGCCGCGGAACTTATCGCCGAGCGCGCGCACCGCGGCCAGCGGTGGCATCGTCGCCCGGAACCACCAGGACAGTCGCGACCGCAACGGCGCCCTTGGCCACCGCCGGCTCCGCGAGCTTGGCGGCGACGGCGCCTTCGAGCCGCACGGTCTCGGCGTGGATCAGCTTGCCGTTCCGGCGCACCCGCCAGCGATCGAACAGCCGGCCGTCGTCGACCGCCTCGCCCATGCCGGAGCGGCCGAACACGATCGCCTCGGCCAAGACGAGCTTCGCATCCTCGGCGAGATCGACCTCGATCGAGCGCCGGAGCCGCGCCCGGTCGAACAGGATGGTCTCCTGCGGCAGCCAGGCGAGCGAGCCGCCGGCGCCGACCGTCAGCCTCACGTCGACGGTCGCGGCCGGATCGAGCGTGCGGTAGACCTTCTCGGCCGCCGCGGTGGTGACCAGAAGCCGCGCCGCCGGCTCGACCACGAACTCCAGCGCGAAGCGATCGCCGCCCGCCATGCCGCCCGCGGTGTTGACGATGACGGCCGCGAGCTCGGCGGCGCGCGCTCCCGGGCAGCGCACGCGCAACGCGCCTTCCTCGCGCACGCGCGCGCGCAAGGTCGTGCCGCGCGTCATCTTGACGGCGAGCGCGATGTTTCCGATCGCCCGATTGGCGGCGAAGGTCGCAGCCTTGTCCGTCGTCGCGAACAATTGCCCGCATCCTCCCTGTTCATCCACGAGCGCCGGCCGAGCCGCGCAACGATCCCTAGAGCGCCAGCGCGCGGCGCAGCGCCGCCTCGTCCATGGTGTCGCGGCTGCACGAGTAGACGATCGCGCCGCGGTCCATCGCGACGAAATGGTCGCCCAGCTCTTGCGCAAAGTCGAGATACTGCTCGACCAGCACCACCGCGATCTGCCCCAGATTGCGCAGATACGAGATGGCGCGGCCGATATCCTTGATGATCGAGGGCTGGATGCCCTCGGTCGGCTCGTCCAGCAGCAGGAGCCGCGGCCGCATCACCAGCGCCCGGCCGATCGCAAGCTGCTGCTGCTGGCCGCCCGACAGGTCGCCGCCGCGCCGGCGCAGCATGCCGTTGAGCACCGGGAACAGCGAGAACACGTCGTCCGGGATCGAGCGTTGCTCGCGCTTGAGCGGCGCAAAGCCGGTCTTGAGGTTCTCCTCGACCGTGAGCAGCGGGAAGATTTCGCGGCCCTGCGGCACATAGGCGACGCCGCGGCGCGCCCGCTCGTCGGGCTTGAGCCGCGAAATGTCGGCGCCGTCGAGCGTGATCGCGCCCTTGCTGATCGGATGCTGGCCGGCGAGCGCGTCGAGCAGGCTGGTCTTGCCGACGCCGTTGCGCCCGAGCACGCAGGTCACCTTGCCGGGCTCGGCGGTGAGCGAGACGCCGCGCAGCGCCTGCGCGGCGCCGTAATGGAGGTCGATGGCATCGACTTGCAGCATGCGCTACGTCCGCTCTTGCGCGTTCGATGCCAACGGCGCTGCGTATTCGGTGCTCCCGTGGGGAGGGGTTGGGGGTGGGGGTCGTGCGATGTGGCATCTCGGCCCACTGCATCCCCACTCCCCACGGAGCAGACCGAGCTCGCTGTGCGATTCCCTACGCGAACATGCCTACCGTCCCAGATACACTTCGACCACGCGCTCGTTCTCGGAGACCTGGTCGATGGTGCCCTCGGCCAGCACCGAGCCTTCGTGCAGGCAGGTGACCCGCACGCCGAGCTCGCGCACGAAGGTCATGTCGTGCTCGACCACCACCACGGTGCGGTCGCGATTGATCTCCTTCAACAGCTCGGCGGTCTGCCGGGTTTCGGCGTCGGTCATGCCGGCGACCGGCTCGTCGACCAGCAGCAACTTCGGCTCCTGCGCGAGCAGCATGCCGATCTCGAGCCACTGCTTCTGGCCATGCGACAGCGAGCCGGCGACGCGGGCGCGCACGGCTCGACAGCCGGATGATCTCGAGGATGCTGTTGATGCGGCTCGCCTCCTCGGCGGTCTCGCGCCACAACAGGGTCTTGCGCGCGCGCCGGTCGCTCTTGAGCGCGAGCGCGATATTGTCCTCGACCGTGTGCATGTCGAACACGGTCGGCTTCTGGAACTTGCGGCCGATGCCGAGCAGCGCGATCTCGGTCTCGTCGAGCCGCGACAGATCGTAGGAGCCGTCGAAGAAGACGTCGCCGGTGTCGGGCCTGGTCTTGCCGGTGACCACGTCCATCATGGTGGTCTTGCCGGCGCCGTTGGGGCCGATGATGGCGCGCATCTCGCCCGGCTCGACCGTGAACGACAGGTTGTTGAGCGCGCGGAAGCCGTCGAACGACACGCTCACGCCGTTGAGATAGAGCAGCGCCGTGGTGGTGCGCGGGTCCATCGCTCACTCCGCCGGCCGCGGCGCCGCCTCGGGCGCGGGGGCGATTGCCTGCTGTTGGCGCCGCTGCCGGAGCTCGCTTCGCCAATGCCGGATGGTGCCGACGACGCCGCGCGGCAGCAGCAGCGTCACCGCGATGAACAGGCCGCCGAGCAGGAACAGCCAATAGGGCGCGAGGAAGCCGCTGGTGAAGTAGGTCTTGCCGTAGTTGACCAGCACGGCGCCCAGCACCGCGCCGGTGAGCGTGCCGCGGCCGCCGACCGCGACCCAGATCACCGCCTCGATGGAATTCCCCGGCGAGAACTCGCTCGGATTGATGATGCCGACCTGCGGCACGTAGAGCGCGCCGGCGACGCCGGCCATGCAGGCCGACAGCGTGAAGACGAACAGCTTGTAGGCCTCGACCCGATAACCGAGGAAGCGCGTGCGCGCCTCCGCGTCGCGGATCGCGATCAGCACCTTGCCGAACTTCGAGCTGACGATGACGCGGCAGATCAGGAACCCGAGGCCGAGCGCAACGCAAGACGTGACGAACAGCGCGGCGCGCGTTCCCGGCGCCTGCACGTTGAAGCCGAGGATGTCCTTGAAGTCGGTGAGGCCGTTGTTGCCGCCGAAGCCGAAATTGTTGCGGAAGAAGCCGAGCATCAGCGCGAAGGTCAGCGCCTGGGTGATGATCGAGAGATAGACGCCGGTGACGCGGCTGCGAAACGCGAACCATCCGAACACGAAGGCGAGCGCGCCGGGCACCAGCACGATCATCAGCAGCGCGTACGCGAAATTCTGGAAGCCCCACCAGTAGATCGGCAGCTCCGGCCAGTTCAGGAACACCATGAAGTCCGGCAGGACCGGGTGCGCGTAGACGCCGCGGGTGCCGATCTGGCGCATCAGATACATGCCCATGGCGTAGCCGCCGAGCGCGAAGAAGGCGCCGTGACCGAGCGAGAGGATGCCGCAATAGCCCCAGATCAGATCGATCGAGAGCGCCAGCAGCGCATAGCAGAGATATTTGCCGAACAGCGCGACCAGGTAGCTCGACACGTACAGCGGCGACGACGGCGGCAGCGCCAGATTGAGCACCGGCACCAGGATCGCGATGGCGACCAGCAGCACGAGGAAGATGGTCGCGCCGCGATCGAGCGAGCGGATGAGGATGCCGCCCATCACGCCTCCACTGCCCGACCCTTGAGGGCGAACAGGCCGCGCGGACGCTTCTGGATGAACAGGATGATCAGCACCAGGATGGCGATCTTGGCGAGCACGGCGCCCGCATAGGGCTCCAGGAACTTGTTGGCGATGCCGAGCGTGAAGGCGCCGACCAGCGTGCCCCACAGATTGCCGACGCCGCCGAACACCACCACCATGAACGAGTCGATGATGTAGCCCTGGCCGAGATTGGGGCTGACATTGTCGATCTGCGAGAGCGCGACGCCGGCAAGCCCTGCGATGCCGGAGCCGAGCCCGAAGGTGAGCGCATCGATGCGGGCGGTGCGGATGCCCATCGACGCGGCCATCGCCCGGTTCTGCGTGACCGCCCGCATTTCGAGCCCGAGCCGCGTGAAGCGCAACAGCCCCAACAGCCCGACGAAGATCAGCAGCGTGAAGACGATGATCCACATCCGGTTATAGGTGATGGTGATGTGGCCGAGCTCGAACGCGCCGCTCATCCAGGACGGGTTGCCGACGTCCTTGTTGGTCGGCCCGAACGCCGTGCGCACCGCCTGCTGCAGGATCAGCGACAGGCCCCAGGTGGCGAGCAGCGTCTCGAGCGGGCGGCCATAGAGGAAACGGATGATGCCGCGCTCGATCAAAATGCCGACCGCGCCGGCGACCACGAAGGCGAGCGGGATGGCGAAGGCGAGCGAGTAGTCGAACAGAGCCGGGTTGTGGGCGCGGATGACCTCTTGCACCACGAAGGTCGTGTAGGCGCCGAGCATGACCATTTCGCCGTGCGCCATGTTGATGACGCCCATCACGCCGAACGTGATGGCGAGGCCGATCGCGGCCAGCAGCAGCACCGAGCCGAGCGAAAGCCCGTACCAGGTGTTCTGCAGCGCGGTCCACATCGCCAGGCTGTTCTCGATCGACGCGATGGCGTCCAGCGCGGCTTTCTTCACCGCCGGCGGCGTGCTCGGCGGCACCCCGCCCAGCACCGAGAGCGCCTCCTGGTCGCCGCGCTGCCGGATGACCGTGATGGCCTCGAGCTTGTCGGCCTCCGAGCTGGTGTCGAGATAGAGAATGACCGCCGCGCGCGCTTCGATCAGCGCCCGTTTCACCCTGGCGTCGGTCTCCTTGGCGATCGCCTGATCGAGCGCCGGAAGCGCATTGGCGTCCTTCGACCGAAATACCGCCTGCGCCGCCTCCAGGCGCTTGGCCGGGTCGGGCGCGAGCAAGGTCAGCCCGCCGAGCACGGCCAGGATGATGCGCCGCACCCGGTTGTTGAGCCGGACTTGCGCGAGATCGGCCGGGGCGCTGCCGGCCACGGCTTCGCCGGTCGCCGCATCGGTCAGCCGGTCGGACTTGTCCTTGATGAAGACGCGCTTTGCTTCGGCGCTGAAGAACAGCCGGCCGTCCTGCAGGGCTTCGATGATGGTCGCGGCGCGCGGATTGCCGCTCGCGGCGACGCCATTGATGGCTTCGATCGTCTCGTCGAAGCTGTCGGCGGTGAAGCGCGCAATGGCGTCCTCGTAGGGCCCGGCCTGCGCACCCGTCACCAGGACGGCCAGCATTCCAAGCGCCAAGACGAGCGCCATCAAGCGATCGCGGAAGGCAACCATCGCGTTGGTCCCGGCATCGGAAGGCGAGGCGGCCCAATCCTCACCGGAATTCGGGCCGCCTCCATTCTTGTCACGCAGCGGCGATGATCAAGTGCCGCCGCACTTCTTGGTCACCGTGTTGTAGTTTCCGCATTTGAGCGTCACCCAGTCGCCCTCCAGGTCCTTCGAGCCCGGCAGGAAGTCGGACCAGGCGTCGCCCGGGACCAGGCCCGGGGTCTTCCAGACCACGTCGAACTGGCCGTCCGCGCGCACCTCGCCGATGAAGACCGGCTTGGTGATGTGGTGGTTGGGGAGCATCTTCGAGATGCCGCCGGTCAGGTTGGGCGCCTCGGTGCCGGGCAGCGCGTCGATCACCTTGTCGGGATCGGTCGACTTCACCTTCTCGACCGCCTTCACCCACATGGCGAAGCCGATGACATGGGCCTCCATCGGGTCGTTGGTGACCTTCTTGGGATTCTTCATGAAGGTCTTCCAGTCGGCGATGAACTTGTCGTTGATCGGCGACTTGATCGACTGGAAGTAGTTCCAGGCGGCCAGATGCCCGAGCAGCGGCTTGGTGTCGAGACCGGCGAGCTCTTCTTCGCCGACCGAGAAGGCGACCACCGGGATGTCGGTCGCCTTGAGGCCGGCATTGCCGAGCTCCTTGTAGAACGGAACGTTGGCGTCGCCGTTGATGGTGGAGACGACCGCGGTCTTCTTGCCGGCCGAGCCGAACTTCTTGATGTCCGACACGATCGTCTGCCAGTCGGAATGCCCGAACGGCGTGTAGTTGATCATGATGTCGGAGTCGGCGACGCCCTTCTGCTTGAGATAGGCCTCGAGGATCTTGTTGGTGGTGCGCGGATAGACGTAGTCGGTGCCGGCGAGCACCCAACGCTTGGCCTCGCCGCCGTCCTTGCTCATCAGGTAGTCGACCGCCGGGATCGCCTGCTGGTTGGGCGCGGCGCCGGTGTAGAACACGTTGCGCTCGCTCTCCTCGCCTTCGTACTGCACCGGATAGAACAGGATGCTGTTGAGCTCCTTGAACACCGGCAGCACCGACTTGCGCGACACCGAGGTCCAGCAGCCGAACACGACCGCGACCTTTTCCTTGGTGATGAGCTCGCGCGCCTTCTCGGCGAACAGCGGCCAGTTCGAGGCGGGGTCGACCACGACCGCTTCGAGCTTCTTGCCGAGCAGGCCGCCTTTCTTGTTCTGCTCCTCGATCAGCATCAGCATGACGTCCTTCAGCGTGGTCTCGCTGATCGCCATGGTGCCGGACAGTGAGTGGAGAATGCCGACTTTGATGGTCTCCTGCGCCTTGGCGGGAAAAGCCGCCACGAGGCCCAGGGCAAGTCCCGCCGTGGCGGCAAGCCACCGGGCGGCCGACGGTCGCGAGGCGACCGAGCCAACGGATATGATCATCGCGATGTCCTTCTGTTGACGCACGCGAACGGCCCGGGGCCTGCTCGCAGGGCCTGGAATTGCAAGCCCCGTGCCAAGCGGTCGCGGCGCGGTAAGCTATTGCCCGATCAGGCGCATCCCTTGCGTTCCGGCGGGTCGCGCCGGCGAAAATTGCGCTGCCAGCTGAAAAAATAGACTGTTGCCTAATTAACGAGCACGAGCCCTCATGCTGGCGGCCCGCAATAGCCGCATCGCTCGCCACCGAAAGGCACAACCATTTGAGATCATGCGAGAAATCAGCCTGCCTGCGCAATCTCAACGCCGCGGCGGCTTGGCGGCGAAGTCGGAGCCGCGCACGCACATCCGCCCGCGCGGGTCCTGCCAGAGCTTCTCGGTCGCGTGCAGGTGGCCGAGCGCGCGCGCCACCGTGCGGAAATCGTAAGCCGCGAAGCGCTCGGCGATGTCGGTGTAATAGAGCGGCTCCTTGCCGATCGCCGCCAGGATCTTCTCCGCCAGCGCTGCGACCGCCTGCTCGTCGCCGGCGTCGCCCGACGCGTCCGCCTTGCCGTTGACGTAGTCGTCGATCTTGGCGCGGTCCGCATACGCGTAGGTGATGCGCTCGTAATATTCGCGCGGAATGCCCTTCCGGCATGGTGGCGTCGATGCCGACCTTGGCGCCGGTCGGCACCACGCCGTAGCCCTGCTGCAGGCTCGGATCGAGCGGCTTGGCGCGCGCATTGCCGACGATCATCACGTCCTTGTCGCCCTGCACGCGGGTGGCGATCGCCCACTCGACCTCGGTCGGATCGTTGACGTCGATGTCGTCGTCGACCACGACGACGTGCTTGAGGTCCATGACCGAGAGCGCGGCCAGCAGCGCGTTCTTGCCTTCGCCCGGCTGCTTCTTGATCGAGATCACCGCGTGCCAGAACGCGCAGCCGCCGAGCGTGACGTTGATGTCCTTGACCTGCACGCCCGCGGTCCTGAGCGCCTGGCGGATCGCCGCGTAGCGCGTCGGCGCCGCCAGCCAGGTGTTCTCCCACGGCATGTGCAGGTTGTAGTAGATCGCGTCCTTGCGCATCGAGATCGCCTTGATGCGCACCAGCGGGTTCCAGTGCAGCCCGCCCATCAGCCGGGTGAACTCGCCGAAGCGCCCTTCCGGCCAGGTCCAGCCGGTCGGCAGGATTTCGGCCTCCAGCACGATCTCGGCGTCGGCGATGTAGGGCAGGTCGATGGTCTCGCAGGGCGCCAGCTCGACCGGCGCGCCGCGCAGGCCGCCGGCGATCGCCATCTCGTCGACGCCGAGCGGCGCGCGGTAGCCCGAGCCGGTGATCTCGATCGGATGGGTGCCGATGCTGATCGAGATCGGGCACGGCCGGCCCGCCTCGTAGGCGCGCTGCGCGAACAGCCGCATGTTGTTCGGCGTCACGATGTCGATGCCGGTGAGGCTCTTCTCCTTGACGATGAAGCGGTAGATGCCGCTGTTGATGCCGAGCTCGGGGTCGCGCGCGATCACCACGCCGGCGGTGATCATCGGCCCGCCGTCGTAGATCGACGACATCGGGATCGGCAGCTTGTAGAGATCGACGTCGTCGCCGAGCAGGACCACCTCGCGGGTCGGCGAGGATCTTGACGTATTTGGGCGGGATCGGATGGTTGATGGCCTGCGTGAGCTTGTCCTCGATCTCCCGGTAGGTCTCGCAGCCGAGCGCCATCATCGAGCGCTCGCGCGTGCGGATGAGGCCGGAGACGACCGGCATGTCGTAGCCGATCACCTTGTGGAAATAGAGCGCGGTCTTGGCCTGATCGACCAGCGTCGCGATGTGGCGGATGTCCACCGCCTGGTGCAGGTCGACGAGCTCGCCGGTTTGCCGCAGCCGGTCGAGGAACTGGCGGAAATTCTCTTGCATCCGTGGTCTCCGGCACCGAGAAGCGATGGTTGTTGGCAAGCTTTCGTCTAAGCTACTTAGACCGGACTTCGGCGGCAATCCAGGCGGCGAGGAAAGGACGATCCGGTGACCGGCAACAAGACCATGAAAGCCCTCCTGCTGCGCCAGCATGGCGAGCTCGACGACCTCGCGGTGGTCGACGACCATCCGCTGCCGAAGGCGACCGACGGACACGTGGTCATCCGGGTGCGGGCCTCCTCGTTCAACTACCACGACGTGTTCACGGTGCGCGGCATGCCCGGCATCAAGGTGCCGCTGCCGGTGGTCATCGGCCTCGACATGGCGGGCGAGATCGCCGAGGTCGGGCCCGGCGTGACCGGCTGGAAGGCCGGCGACCGGGTGCTGGTCAATCCGCTCAACAAGAAGAAAGGCCTGATGGGCGAGATGCTCGACGGCGGCATGGCGGAATATTGCCTGGTCGCCGCCGACCAGCTCATCGCCATGCCGGCCGGCGTGAGCTTCGAGGACGCCGCCTCGCTGCCGGTCGCCTACGGCACCGCGCACCGGATGCTGATCACCCACGACACCGTGAAGGCCGGCGAACGCGTGCTCATCCTCGGCGCCTCGGGCGGCGTCGGCACCGGCTGCATCATCCTCGCCAAGCATCTCGGCGCCGAGGTGATCGCCTGCACCTCGAGCCCGGAGAAGGTGCAGAAGCTCGAGGCGCTCGGCGCCGACGAGGTGATCAACGTCAAGGAGACCGATTTCTCGAAATGGGCGGTCGAGAAATACGGCAAGCCGCAACGGCGCAGCTACGACGGCGGCGTCGACGTGGTGATCAACTTCACCGGCGGCGACACCTGGCATCCGTCGCTGCGCTGCCTCAAGCGCGGCGGCAAGCTCCTGGTCTGCGGCGCCACCGCCGGCTACGACCCGAAGGAGGACCTGCGCTACGTGTGGAGCTTCGAGCTCAAGATCATCGGCTCGAACAGCTTCTACGACGACAACCTGGCGGCGCTGATGGCGCTGATCCAGCAGGGCAAGATGAAGCCGGTCATCGACAAGGTGCTGCCGCTCGACCGAGGCGCGCGAGGGCCTGCGCCTGATCCGGACCGCGAGGTCATCGGCAAGGTCGTGGTGGCGCCGTGACGCGGGAGGGCTCCGTGAGCGAGGACATGACGGTCGACAAGGTGCAGGAGCTGATCACGCGCGCGCCCTACCATCAGTGGCTCGGGCTCAAGGTCATCGCGGTGCACGACGACGGCATCGAGGTCAAGGCGACCTGGCGCGAGGAATGGGTGGTCAATCCGGAGCGCCGCTACACCCATGGCGGCGTGCTGGCCGCGCTGGTCGATCTCGGCGCCGACTGGGCGATGGTGAAGAAGACCGGCCGCGGCGTGCCGACCATCGACATGCGGGTCGACTATCACGCCGCCGCCATGCCGGGCGACCTGACGGTGCGCGGCAGGATCGTGCGCATGGGCGGCCAGTTCTCGACCGCCGAGGCGCACATCTTCGATGCGCAAGGCAAGCTCATCGCCAGCGGCCGCGGCACCTATTTCACCGCGCCGCCGAAGGCGTGATCGGTCTCACCGCAAGCCTCCGCATCCGGGACACCGATTGAGGCTCGATGCCCGCTTTCACCAATCTCGGCGACCTGATCCGCCGCGATCGCGACCTCGACAAGATCGCGATCATCGATCTCGGCGGCGAAAAGGTGCCGCGCGAGTTCAGCTATGCGCGGGCTCGACGCGGATGGCGAATGGCGTGGCGCGCGCGCTCGCCAAGCGCGGCCTCGACGCGCGGGGACCGCGTCGCCATCCTGGCGGCCAATCGCACCGAATATCTCGCCGCCTATTTCGGCATCATGCGTGCCGGCCTGATCGCGGTGCCGGTGAACTTCAAGTTTCCGCGCGAGACCATCCATTTCATCCTGAGCGATGCCGGCGCGAAGCTGGTGTTCTGTGACCTGCCGCGGCGCGCGGACTGCCCGCCCGGCCTGCCGGTGGTGTGCTTCGGCGGCGAAGGCAGCGAGCGCTTCGACGCCTTCCTCGATCCCGGTCCGTTCGACGCCGTCGTCGTGCCGGCCGAGCGCGAGCCGGCCATGTTCCTCTACACGTCGGGCTCGACCGGAACGCCGAAGGGCGTCGTGCTCTCGCACCAGAGCCACCTCTGGGTGGTGGAGACGCGGCTCGCACCCGGGCTCGACCGCCACCGCTATCTGATCGCGGCGCCGCTCTATCACATGAACGCGCTGGCGCTGGCCAAGCTCGCCTGCGCGGCGCACGCCACCATCGTGCTGCTGCCGCAGTTCACCGCCCGCGCCTATATCGAGGCGATCGGACGCTATCGCTGCACCTGGCTCACCGCGGTGCCGCCGATGATCGCCATGATGCTGCGCGAGCAGGACGCGCTCGCCGGCGCCGATCTGTCGAGCGTCGAGTTCATCCGCATGGGCTCGGCGCCGGTGAGCCAGAGCCTGATGCAGGCGATCCGCGCCGCGTTGCCGCGCGCGTCGGTGACCAACGCCTACGGCACCACCGAGGCCGGGCCGGTGGTGTTCGGCCCGCATCCGAAGGGGTTGCCGCAGCCGGACATGTCGGTCGGCTACCCGCATCCGCAGGTCGCGCTGCGGCTGGTCGACGGCGACAACCGCGACGCCGAGCAGGGCCTGCTGGAAATGAAATGCCCGGCGATGATGAACGGCTACCACAACCGGCCGGACGTGCGGCCGCCGTTCACCGCCGACGGCTTCTACATCACCGGCGACGTGTTCCGCCGCGACGCCGACGGCTTTCACTATTTCGTCGGCCGCACCGACGACATGTTCGTGTCGGGCGGCGAGAACATCTATCCGGCCGACGTCGAGCGCATGCTGGAGCGCCATCCGCAGATCGCGCAGGCCGCGGTGGTGCCGATCGAGGACGAGATCAAGGGCCAGAAGCCGGTCGCCTTCGTGATCCGCAAGGGCGGCCACGCGCTCGGCGAGGACGAGGTGAAGCGCTTTGCGCTCGCCAACGCGCCCGCCTACCAGCACCCGCGCTTCGTCTGGTTCGTCGACGAGCTGCCGCTCGCCTCGACCAACAAGGTCGATCGCAATGCGTTGCGGCGATTGGCGGAGGAGCGGGTTGCGCGCGCGATTCGTTGAGCGCGCTCGCGCAAATCGCTCGTCGTCCCGCGAACGCGGGGACCCAGTAATCACCGCCCTTGCGTGAGAGCACCGCCTGCTGCGCGCCGTGCCCTATCCTGCGGTCACGGATTACTGGGTCCCCGCGTTCGCGGGGACGACAACGGAGAGTGACGTGAATCGCCTCCCTACTCCACCTTGAAGCCGGCGGCCTTGACCACCGGGGCCCAGCGCGCGGTCTCCTCGGCGATGAAGCGCTGCGCCTTCTCGGTGTCGGACATCGAGCTCGCCTCGAGGCCGGAGGCGAGCAGCACTTTCTGGAACTCCGGATCCGCCATGGCGACACGGGTGGCGGCGCCGATCCGATCGACGATCGCCTTGGGCGTGGCCGCCGGCACGAACAGGCCGAGGAACAGCTGCCCGATCATGCCCGGCAATCCTTCCTCGATGGCGGTCGGAATCTCGGGCGCCGCCTTGAGCCGCTCGCGGCGCATTGACCGCCAGGATGCGGATCTTGCCGGTGCGATGCAGCTCGAGCACCTGGCCGGTGATGTTCGGCGTCATCGCCGGAATATGTCCGCTGACCAGATCGGTGATCCCGGGACCGGCGCCCTTGTAGGGGATGTGCACCAGGTCGGTCAGGCCGGTGAGCTGCTTGAACAGCTCGCCCGAGAGGTTCGACATGGTGCCGGTGCCGGCGGAGCCGTACGACAGCTTGCCGGAATTGGCCTTGGCGTAGGCGATGAACTCCTTGAGCGTCCTGGCCGGCACCGAGGCATGCACCACGACCGACGTGGTGGAGACGCAGAGGATCGCGACGGGAGTGAAGTCCTTGATGGCGTCGTACGGCACCTTCGCCATCGTCATCGGATTGAGCACCAGCGTGCTCGTGCTGCCGAGCAGGATCGTGTGGCCGTCGGGCTGGGCGCGCGCGACCTCGCCGGTCGCGATCGTGCCGGTGCCGCCGCCCTGGTTCTCGACGTAGACCGTCCCGAGCAAGGTCCGCACCCGGTCGGCCCACTGGCGGCCGACCACGTCGTTCACGCCGCCGGCCGAGAACGCGATCATCAGCTTGATCGGCCGCTCGGGATACTTGCTCTGCGCAAAGGCCGAGAACGGCGTCAGCGCGGACGCCGCGAGCGATACCGATCCAAACGCCAGCAGGTCACGGCGGTTCATGGTCGTCCTCGTTATTCACACGTCGTCCCGGTGAGACCTTAGGGCAATCAGCGTGCCCAAGGCCAGTCGCTTTCGCGCGCCGCCGTCGCTGCGACAAATTGGCATTCGCATTGGTCATGGCTGCGGATCGTCCCCCAGCCTTGTCGCATGGCCCCGTTCTCATCAACATGCGCCGACCTTACGATGGGATTCGGCAACCGAGGGGTCTTGGGTGCAAGAAGCCAGACGAGAAGCAGACCGGCAGCTTCCTCTCGCCGGCGAGATCTTTCTCGACCATGTGGCGCATTTCGTGCGCGATCCGGAAGCGGCGAGCCGCGCGCTCGAGCGCGTCGGCTTCGCCCCCACGCACATGTCGGTCCAGATCAATCCCGATCCGGACGGCGGCGAGCCGCAGCCCACCGGCACCGGCAACGTGACGGCGATGTTTTCGCGCGGCTATATCGAGCTCCTGTTCAAGACCGCCGATACGCCGCTCGGCCGTGAGCTCGACGCCGCGATGGCGCGCTATCCGGGCGTGCACCTTGCGGCCTTCGCGGTCGACGATGCCGCCGATGCGCACCGGCGGCTCGCCGAGCAGGGGTTTCGGGTGCGGCCGCTGGTCGACATGCGCCGCCCCGTCGACACCGGCACCGGCGGGGGAACGGCGGCCTTCGCGGTGGCGCGGGTCGAGCCGGGCGAGATGCCGGAAGGCCGCATCCAAATCCTCACCCACCGGACCGAGCGCATGGTCTGGCAGCCGCGCTGGCTCTCGCATCGCAACGGCGCGCTTGGTCTCGCGAGCGTGACGATCGCGGTCGCCGACGTGGACGAGGCGGCGCGGCGCTTTGCGCGCTTCACCGGCCGCGATGCCGTGCCGCACCCGCACGGCCACACGATCGCGCTCGACCGCGGCCGCGTCGATCTGGTCGCCGCCGAGGCGTTCGCGCGGATGCTGCCCGAGGTCTCGATCCCATCGCTGCCTTTCATCGGCGCCTGCGGCATCCGGGTGAAATCGCTGGCGGCGCTCGGCGAGCTTTTGGAGCGCGCCGGCGTGCGGAGCTGGCAGCGCGAGCAAGCTCTGGTCGCGCGCTTTCCGGAGGAACTCGGCCACGGCGCCTGGCTGTTCCAGGAATGATGCCACAAGCTCGGCTGCGTGCCCGGCATGACGCGGAGCGGCCAATCGTCGCCGAAATGCGCAGCGTCTCCCGATATTGTTCCATCACCGGAAATCGGCGGGCGCTATAGTGCTGCCCCAATTGACGGTCAGTAGCCCGGATGAAATCCGGGGCGGTGGTCCCGCATTGCGCTACGCTCCATGCGGGCTACCATCACCGACACAGGTGCGGGGACGATCGACGTGACGTGTCGCGGATCGAGCCAGCCGGGGACGCGTATCGCGCATGCTTGAAGACTTCCTGCAGCGCAGGCCGTACAACGCCGTCAGCGATTTCGTCGATGCCAATGTGGCGCGCGGCCTGGGCGACAAGATCGCATTCGTCGATTCCGAACGATCGCTGACCTATGCCGAGCTGCAGGCGCGCTCCTGCCGCTTCGCGACCGCGCTGAAGACGCTCGGGCTCGCGCGAGGAAAATCGTATCGTGCTCGCGTTGCACGACACGGTGGATTACCCGGTCGCGTTCTGGGGCGCGCTCCGTGCCGGCATCATTCCGATCCCGGTCAATCCGCTGCTGACGGCGGAGCAATATGCCTACCTGTTCGCGGACAGCCGCGCGGCGGCGGTCGTGGTCGCCGGCGCGATGCTGCCGACCTTGCTGTCGATCCGTGACCGCCTGCGCTTGCGCGCGATCGTCGTGGCCGGCGCGAGCGCCGACGAAACGGCGGCGCTGCGGGCGCGCGACGTGCTCGCGTTCGAGGACGTGCTCGCGCTCGGCGAGCCGCAGCCGTTCGTCGCGCCGACCCTGTCCGACGAGGTGGCATTCTGGATGTACACGTCCGGCTCGACCGGCGATCCCAAGGCCGTCAAGCACGTCCACACCAGCCTGATGGCCACCGCCCGGCTGATGGGCCAGGGCATCATCGGCATCGCGCGCGGACGACCTGGTGTTCTCGGCGTCGAAGCTGCCGTTCTCCTACGGGCTCGGCAACGCGATGTCGTTTCCGATGTCGGTCGGCGCGAGCGCCGTGCTGCTGTACGACCGGCCGACCGCGCAAGCGGTGCTGGCGACGCTGCGTGTCCATCGTCCGACGATCTTCTGCGCCGTGCCGTCGCTCTACGCGATGCTGCTGGCGCATCCGGAGATCGGCCCGGGCGCCGGCTCCGACCGGCTGCGGCTGTGCATCTCGGCGGGCGAGGCGCTGCCGGCGCATCTCGGCGAGCGCTGGCAGGAAGTCGTCGGCGTCGAGATCCTCGACGGCATCGGCTCGACCGAGATGCTGCAGACGTTCCTGAGCAACCGGCCGGGCGACGTGCGCTACGGCTCCACCGGCAAGCCGGTCCCCGGCTACGACGTCAAGATCGTCGACGAGCACGGGCGCGAGGTCGCCGACGGCGAGGTCGGCGAGCTGATCGTGCGCGGGCCGTCGGCCGGCGAAGGCTACTGGAACCAGCGCGCCAAGAGCCGCCGCACCTTCGCGGGCGAATGGACCCATACCGGCGACAAATATGTGCGCGACCGCGACGGCTATTACTTCTACTGCGGGCGCACCGACGACATGTTCAAGGTCAACGGCATGTGGGTGTCGCCGTTCGAGGTCGAGGCCGCGCTGGTCTCGCACGAGGCGGTGCTCGAAGCCGCGGTGATCGGCAAGGAGGACGGCGACGGCCTGGTCAAGCCGAAGGCCTTCATCGTGCTCAAGAACGGCTATGCGGCCGACGAGCGCCTGCTGGAGATGCTCAAGGTGCACGTGAAGGAACGCGCCGGCCCGTGGAAATATCCGCGCTGGATCGACATCCGGCCGGACCTGCCGCGCACCTCGACCGGCAAGATCCAGCGCTTCAAGCTGCGGGATTGATGCCGCAACCGTAGCCCGGAACCTCAACCGCATTTTGGCGGAACAAACCCAACAGGCATTTCGCCAACGAATCCAAAGGGCGAAAGCCCACCATTCACTATTCACTTGTCAAACAGCCCTTAGCAACGCTTCGCCGGCCCGCTGGACCATTCGCGCGCGGGCACCGCGTTCTCATCCCCGCTTTCGCGGGCGCAACTTTCCTTTCCCCCAACGAGGGGGAGCGGAGCGCCGAGACGGCGCGGGGTGCTTGCGAGGCACCCCTGGCGTGCCGTGCGCGGCACGCCGGGCGCTTGCGAGGCGCCCTGGCGTCCCTTGCGATCGGGACGCCGCGCCTCTCGGCGCTCCACCGTGGTGATTTTGGGCCTCCGGGTCCGCGCTTCCGGTTTCGGCATTATCCTCCGAAACGCGTGCAGCGATGCTCCTCGCGGCCGGGTCCTAGTGTCCGGCGAGCGGTTCCCGTGCCTTCCGAGCCTGCAGGTGCGAGCTGCAGCCGCGGAACACCACTCCCCGCTCCGCCTTCAGAACGTCTCCGGAGACGCCCCTCATGAGCGAGGATGATTCGCAATGTAGTGATTCGCCGTGATACAGTCAAGATATATGTACATAAAAAATGTAGATCAACATCGGCCGCCGCGACCGGGCGCGCTCGAAAAAGGGATCACGGCTCAGGCGCAACGACGACATCACCGTCGGGCCTCGTGGCCGACCACCAGGAGGAAGCCCTCCACCTCGTCGAGCACCGCCTTCCAGTCGGCCGCCATCACCTTGCGCTCGGGGACGACGTGATGAATCACATGGATCACCTTTTCCCTCTCCATGATCAGGTAGGCGCCAAGGTCACCCCAACTGAGGTCACCGCGTGTCTTGACGACCCGCAAGCCACGCCGGGCGGCCCGCCGGCGAAGCCGATTCTCCCTTGTCTTCAGCGTGATGGTCATGGGCATTGCGGCCTCTCCCCTCGTGAGCGAGGATGATTTGGAATGTAGTCCAGCGCCGCGATACATTCAAGATGTATTTACAGAAAATGTATACCGTGCGCGCGGTGGCCCGTTCCAGCGGAGCATCTCTGTCCTCAACGAGAGACTTCCGCATCAACCAACGGTCGAAAGCAGGCCGGAATGGAATTATTAAAGGCAGAGCAATGATCGAAACCCGGGCCGGCGACATCCTGCAGGCAGACGCGGAAGCGCTCGTGAACACGGTCAACTGCGTGGGCGTCATGGGGCGCGGGCTCGCCCTGCAGTTCAAGACAGCGTATCCCCTCAACTTCAAGGCATACGAAACAGCCTGCACGCGCCGGGAGGTTCAGCCCGGACGAATGTTCGTGTTCGAAACGTGCCAACTGACGAACCCGAAGTACATCGTGAATTTCCCAACCAAGCGGCATTGGCACGACAAGAGTCGGATGGAGGACATCGAAGCAGGGCTCAAGGCGCTTGCGGATGAAATCCAAACGCGGCGCATTCGCTCAATCGCGCTTCCGCCACTCGGCAGCGGCCTGGGCGGGCTCAACTGGCATGACGTGCGCCCTCGGATCGAGGGGGCGCTCGGCGGCCTCGATGATGTGCGGATAAGCATTTTCGAGCCGCATGGGTGACGGCCGGGTTCAACGACCCCCATATGGCGCAATTAGGCCCGAAAGTCGGCCGTGCACCGGAATGAGGGCAGACGTCGGGGTGCTGCATCGCGACCGCTCGCGTCCCGCTTCGGCGCAGAATTCATAATGCCAGTCTCGGGGTAGATCATGTTGTCCGAAAAATTCGATGATGCTCTGGCGTTCGCGGCCCGACTGCATCGCCAGCAGACGCGAAAGGGAAGCGCAATTCCCTACGTGGCGCACCTGCTGGCGGTGTGCAGCCTGGTCATCGAGCACGGCGGCAGCGAGGATCAGGCGATTGCCGCCCTGCTGCATGACGCCGCCGAGGACCAGGGTGGAGAAGCGATCCTGCGCGAGATTCGCGCTCGCTATGGACCCGCGGTGGCCGAGATCGTCGCCGATTGCACCGATGCGTGGACGGAGCCGAAGCCCGCGTGGCGTCCGCGCAAGGAGGCCTATCTGACGGCGCTGCCGTCGAAGCCGCGCGGATCGCTGCTGGTGTCTCTTGCCGACAAGACGCACAACGCCGGCGCCATCCTCGGCGATTATCGGCGCATGGGCGAAGCATTGTGGGATCGCTTCAACGGCGGTCGCGACGGCACGATCTGGTATTATCGCTCGCTGAGCGCGATCTTCGACAAGGCGATGCCGGGAGCGCTCGCCGAGCAGCTTGCGGAGACGGTGCGGCAGTTTGCCGAGGGGCCGGCGGGCCGGGAGATCGGGCCTCGTGGGAGTGGATAGAGCGCATTCCGGTGAGGTGAATCAGCGTTGGGTGACGACGTGCCGCGAGTGACCTCCCCCTGAAAGGCAGGGCAATCGCATATGGCCGCTTCCGACAAATTTCTCGATCATGTCAGAACATTCTCGATTGTCATTCCGGCCGAGCGATCCGGGCTTTGCCCGGATCGCGAGAGCCCGAATCCAGTAAACACCGAACTCGCGTGTCGAGTCGGCTGTGCGATATCACTCTTGCAAATGATGGGCCGGTGATTACTGGGTCCCGGCTCGGCGCAAGCCCGGCGTAGCCGGGCTTGCTTGGCCGGGATGACAACCACATGCGATGGCCCTGCCTTTCAGGGGGAGGGAGTCCACCGAGCGCGTTGCACCGTGAAACATCCCGCATCCGCGCGGCCATGGCGTGCTATCGTCTGATATTGCGAGCAGGCGCCTGAGCCCGGCAGGAGGATCCATGTCGCTGCGACCCTACATCACCGCCGCACTGGCGATTGCCGTATGCTGCGGCGCCACGCCGGGATTTTCGCAGACCGGCAGCTATCCCAATCGGACGATCCGGATCGTCGTTCCGTTCGTGCCCGGCGGCGGCGTCGATACGCTCGCGCGCATGTTTGCGGAAAAAATGCAGCCCAAGCTCGGGGTGACCGTCATCGTCGAGAACCGGGCGGGCGCCAGCGGAACGGTCGGCGGGGCCAGCGTCCAGCAGTCGCCGTCCGACGGCTACACGGTGTTGTTCTCGGCCAACACCCATTCCATGGCAAAGCAGGTGATGAGCAAGGCGCCGTACGACCCGCTCACCGATTTCACGCCGATCGCCCGGGTGGGCGAAGCGCCGCTGCTGGCGGTGATGGCTCCGCAATTGCCGCAGAAGACGCTGGCCGAGGTCGGCGCGGCCGCTCGCCAGAATCCGGAGCGCTGGACCGCCGGCACGCCCTCGCTCGGCTCGCCCGGCCACATCGCGACGATCCAGTTCAATCGTCTGTCGAACGCCAACCTGACCATCACGCCCTATCGCGGAACCGCGGCGGCGCTGACCGACGTCGCCGGCGGCCATATTCAGCTTCTCATCGACGCCATACTGGTCCTGCTGCCGATGGCGCGGAGCGGCCAGGTGCAGGGCCTGGCCACCACCACGTCCAAGCGCAGCGCGCTGGCGCCGGACATCCCGACGGCGGCGGAGAGCGGAATGCCCGGTCTCGAGGTCATCGCATGGTACGGCATGTGGGGTCCCGCCGGGATGCCGGACGAGATCGTGCGCCGCTTGAACGCCGTCTGCGCCGAGGTGACGCGGGACCTGGCCGGCGCCCAACGCCTGGCGGACATCGGCGTCGAGCCGGTTTACGAGACGCCCGAGCAATTCGCCCGCTTCATGGCGGCCGAGGTCGCACGCAATGCGCAGCTGCTCAAATCCGTGAACTTCCAGCCGCAGTAATTGCGCGCACGAGCCGGGCGCGCGCGGTTCCATTGCAGAGACTGCGCGTCCGCGGCGCGCTCCCCGCATGCGGGGAGTCGGCAGTCGGTAGGGGCGACCCTTGTGGTCGCCCTCTTCGCGGCGTCGTTGCGGGCGCCCACGAGGGGCGCCCCTACGTATGTCGGCCGGAATGACAGTCGAGGATGCTTCGACGTGATCGAGCGACTTCGGTCGCCATATGCGATCACCCTGCTCGGCAAGCGGGAGAGGGGGTGCACCGAGCGCGTTGCGCGAGCGGCGGCATCAGGCCGCGAACAGGCGGGTCAGCAGGCGGCGCGCCAGCACGCCGGCGACGCGGCGGCGGTAGTGGCCGGGCGTGAAGGTGGTCTTCATCGCCATGATCTGGTCGCGCACGAGATCGTCGAGACCCTTGTAGACGCGCTCGTCGAGCGGACCGCCGCAGAGCGCGTCGGTGCCCGCGAGCAGAACCGGCCGCGGATTGGTGCCGGTGAAGGCGACGCGCAGGTCGGCGAGGGTGTCGCCGTCGCGGCGCAACGCCACGGCGACGCCGCAGACCGGATACTCGATCGAGCGGCGGATGCGGATCTTGTCGTAGGCCGAGCGCAGGCCGGGCGTGTTGCTCGCGCGCACCGCGGTGACCAGCTCGCCTGCCCGCAGCGAGAGATAGTACTTGCCGTCGCCCATGGTCTCGGTGACCGGCTGATCCTGCCGCGCGTAGCCGATATAGAGGCGATCGAGCGGCACGGTGCGGCGCCCCTCGGGGCCGGCGAGCTCGACCTCGGCGCCGAGCGTCAGCAGGGCCGGCGCCAGGTCGCCGCTGAAGGTCGCGAAGCAGACGCCGCGGCTCTTGGGCGCGACGTGGCAGATCTCGCCGGTGGTCTTGAGGCAATGGTGATTGGCGGAGCGCCACCATTCGCTCTGATTGTAGAAGATGCAGCGGGTGTCGAGGCAGAGATTGCCGCCGACCGTGCCCATGTGGCGATGGGTCGGCCCGGCGATGACGGCGGCGGCCTGCGCCACCACCGGATAGTGCCGCACCACGTCGGGATGCTCGGCGAGCTCGGCGAGCGTGACCGCGGCGCCGATCTCGATCGCGTGCGCGTCGGCGCGGATCGCGCGCAGCTCGGCCACGTGGTTGACGTCGATCAGGGTCGGCGGCGCCTCGATGCCGCGGCGGATGTTGACGACGAGATCGGTGCCGCCGCCGAGCAGGCGGCTGTCGGGATGGGCGGCGCGCGCCTTGATGACGTCGTCGAGCGTGGTCGGACGCACCAGCTGGAAGTCGGGAAGGGCGTCCATCAGCGCGCACCCGTGGTGAGGCTGCACGCCGCGACAGGGCCGAGGCCGACAGCGTCCCCTCCCGCGCTTGCGGGGGAGGGCATGGCGGTGCGGGGTCATGACACGCGCTGCGAGTCGGCCCCAAGCGTGCTGACCCCCTCCCCAACCCTCCCCCGCAACGGGGGAGGGAGCGCACCGAGTGCGCGGCACTGTCGTCGTGATACATCATCCTCGCTGCCGTTGCCCGACGCGCGGCGGCGCTTCTCGAGCGCGGCGAACACGCGGTCGGGCGTCACCGGCAGGTCGTTGAAGCGCACGCCGATGGCGTCGGCGATGGCGTTGGTGAGCGCCGGCAGGAAGGCCGCGAGCGAGCCCTCGCCGGCTTCCTTGGCGCCGAACGGCCCGTGCGGATCGTTGCTCTCGACGATGCCGACCTCGATCGGCGGCGAATCCTGGATGGTCGGCACCCGGTAGTCGAGCATGTTGGCGGTGAGCATGAGGCCCTCGTGATAGGCGGCCTCCTCGCTCATCGCCTGGCCCATCCCCATCCAGACCGAGCCCTGCACCTGGCCCTCGACGGTGAGCCGGTTGAGCGCCTTGCCGCAGTCGTGCGCGACCCAGACCTTGTCGACGTCGACCACGCCGGTCTCCTCGTCGACCGTGACCTCGACCACCTGCGCCGAGTAGCTGTAGCCCATGGTGCCGCCGATGGCGGCGCCGCGATATTTCTTGCCGCCGTGCGAGGCCGGAATGGTGGAGTAGTTGCCGGTGACCGTGATGGTGCCGGTATCCTTGAGCGCCTCGGTGACGACCTCCTGGAAGGTGGCGCCCTTGTCCTGGGCGCCGGCGCGATAGAGCTCGCCCAGGCACTCGATGTCCTCGGGCCTGGCCTCGAGCTTGCGCGCCGCCGCCGCCACCAGCACGCGCTTGAGATTCTGCGCGGCGTCGATCGCCGCGTTGCCGACCATGAAGGTGACGCGCGACGAATAGGAGCCGTTGTCCTTCGGCACCACGTCGCTGTCGCCGGTGACGACGCGGATGCGCGCGAGATCGAGGCCGAGCACCTCGCCCACGCTCTGCGCCAGGATGGTGGTCGAGCCCTGCCCGATATCGGCGGCGCCCGAGAGCACCACCACCGAGCCGTCGAAATCGAGCTTGATCTTGACGGTGGCGTGCGGCTCGCCGGTCCAGTTCACCGGCTTGGAGGCGCCGCTGATGTAGTGCGAGCAGGCAAAGCCAAGACCTTTACGGATGCTGCCCTTGCCTTTCGGCAGCTTGCCCTTGCGCGCCGTCCAGCCGCTCTCGCGCTCGACCCAGTCGACGCATTCGGGCAGGCCATAGCTCGCCACCATCAGGTCGTTGTCGGTGAAGGTCGGGGCGACGAGGTAGTTGGCGCGCCGCACCGCCAGCGGATCGAGGCCGAGCTCGGGCGCCATCTGGTCGAGCAGGCTCTCGAAGGCGAAGCGGATGTCGACCGTGCCGTGGCCGCGGAAGGCGCCGCACGGCGGCGTGTTGGTGAGCGCGCGCCGGCCGAGATATTTCACGTTGTGCAGGTCGTAGATGGCGTACAGCATCGAGCCGGCATAGAGGATCGTCACCACGCCGTAGCCCGAATGGGCGCCGCCGCGCTGGTCGCATTCGCATTCGACCGCGGTGATGCGGCCGTCCTGGCGCATGCCGAGCTTGAGCCGGATGTCGGTCTCCGGCCGGCCGCGGTGGGTGATGAAGGTCTCCTCGCGGTTCACCACCATGCGCACGGCGCCGCCGGTGCGGCGCGCCAGCAGCGCGGTGATCAGCTCGACGTTGAGGGTCTCGGTGCGGCAGCCGAAGCCGCCGCCGACATGCGGCTTGATCACGCGGATGCGGGACATGTCCATGTCGAGGATCTGCGCCAGCATCAGGTGCACGTAGTAGGGCACCTGGGTGCTGGCATGCACGGTCATGCGGTCGCGCTCGACGTCGTAGTCGGCGACCGCGGCGTGCATCTCCATCTGGTTCTGGCAGACCTCGGCGCAGTTGTAGCTGCCCTCGCGCACCAGGTCGGCCGCGGCGAAACCCTGCTCGATGCTGCCCAGCTCGAACAGCACGTCGCGCTCGACATTGTTGGGCTTGCGCTCGTGCAGGGCGGTGGCGCCCGGCGCCATCGCCTCCTTGCAGGTGTAGTAGGCGGGCAGCTCGCGCACCTTCAGCTTGATCAGCGCGAGCGCCTGCTTGGCGGTGGCGTCGTCGATGGCGGCGACCGCCGCGACCGGCTCGCCGCGATAGCGCACCTTGTCGCGCGCCAAGCGGATGCTCGCTGCGCGCGATCGGCAGCACGCCGAAGGTCTTGTCGCAGTCGGCGCCGGTGACGATCGCCTTCACGCCCGGCAGCCGCAGAGCCTCGCGAGACGTCGACCTCGAGGATCTCGGCGTGCGAATAGGGGCTGCGGTAGATGCGGCCCGCGCGAGCATGCCGGGCACAACGAGATCGGCGGTGTACTTGGCGCGGCCCGACACCTTCTCGGGGCCGTCGATCATCGGCACATAGCGCCGATGGTGCGCGTCGGCACGAACTTCGTTCACGGCGCCACTCCGGCGGCGTTGAGCTCGGCGGCGTAACGCACCGCCTCGATGATCTTCACGTAGCCGGTGCAGCGGCAGATGTTGCTGCCGAGCGCTTCACGAATTTCGTCGTCGCTCGGGCGCGGGTTGCGCCGCAACAGGCCGGCCGACGCCATGATGAATCCCGGCGTGCAGTAGCCGCATTGCGAGCCGAGCTTCTCGTGGAACCCGCGCTGCACCGCCGAAAGCCGGCCGTCGGTGCCGAGCGCCTCGACGGTATCGACGCGCCGGCCCGCAACGGCGGGCGCGAGCGTCAAGCAGGAGAGCCGCGGCGCATCATCGACCAGCACCGTGCAGGCGCCGCACTCGCCGCCGTCGCAGCCGGTTTTTGTTCCAGTGAGGCCGACGACTTCCCGCAAATAGTCCAGCAGCAACAGATTGTCCGGCACCGCGTCGACGCGGCGGCGACCGTTGAGCGTGAGCTCGAGAATGCGTGCCATGCGCTGTCCAATATCAACATTCGGCACACCATTCAAATGAGGTGCCGCGGCGATCGGCGCAAGGCCAACCGACCCGCCAAGCTCAAGATCAAGTCCGGGGCAGGCATTCGCCGGAAACGCTATGGTTCAGCCGGCGGCAGCGGCGTGCGCCCGCGAATGAGATCGCACGCCCGCTCGGCGATCATGATGACCGCGGCGTTGATGTTGCCGCCGATCGCATCCGGGATGACGGAGGCATCGACGACGCGCAGTCCCTCGACCCCGCGCACGCGCAACTCGCCGTCGACCACCGCGTCGGCGTCGCCATCGGCGCCCATCTTGCAGGTTCCGAGCGGATGGTGGGCGGTCTGTGCGGTGGCGCGGACGAACGCGTCCAGATCCTGGTCGCCGGTCTGGCGGGTCACCGGCGAGCGCACCTGGGCGATGAATGGCTCGACCGATTTTTGACGTCCCAGCTCGTAGACCAGGCGGGTGCCGTTGCGCAACGCGCGGACATCGGCGTCGGCGGTCAGCGGACGTTGCAGAATGCGGATGGCGGCGCGCGGATCGGACGACGCCAGCCGGAGGAAGCCCGCGCTTTCCGGACGGACCAGCACCGCGCGGCACGCAAAGCCGTCCGCGAAGGCGGGCTTGAACGGCGGCAGATAAGGTCCCGCCACCAGCGGCGCCGCGCGGAACAGGAACTGGATGTCGGGCTGCGACTTTCCCGGCTCGCTCTTGACGAACCCGGTCCAGCCGCTCGGCAGATCGGTGGCGAAGCCGGTGCCGAGCACATAGGCCTTCGCAAGCTCGAGCGCGATGCGGTCGAGCCGCATCATGCGCACGAACGGACCGGACTCGGCGCGCTCGTATTCGATGCCGACGCTGAAGTGATCGCGCAGATTGCCGCCGACGCCCGGGAGCGCCGACCTTGACGGCGATGCCATGCGCCGCGAGCGCGTCCGGATCACCGATGCCGGACAGCATCAGGAGCTGCGGCGTATTGATGGCGCCGCCGGCGAGAATGACCTCGCGGCGCGCCGTGGCGGTTTGCGCACCGGACCGGCCGGCGAATTGCACGCCGATCGCGCGCGCCTTCGAGAACACCAGGCTGGTGACAAGCGCGTGCGTCTCGACGGTGAGGTTCTTGCGCGACAGAGCCGGGTGAAGATAGGCGACGGCGGCGCTGCAGCGGCGACCATGGCCGATGGTCGATTGCAGGTAGGCGAAGCCTTCCTGCTCGGCGCCGTTGTAGTCGTCGTTGCGCGCATGCCCCAGCTCTTGTCCCGCCTGCAGCCAGGCCTCGACCAGCGGGTCGGCATAGCGCGCGCGGCGGGTGGCGAGCGGGCCGTCGCCGCCGCGATAGCGGTCGGCGCCGCCCTCCCAGGTCTCCTGCCGCTTGAAATAGGGCAGCACGTGCGCATAGGACCATTGCGGCAGGCCATTGGCGGCCCACCGATCGTAGTCGTTGCGGTGGCCGCGCACATACGCCATGGCGTTGATCGACGACGATCCGCCGATCACCTTGCCGCGGGCGCACTCGATGCTGCGGCCTTCGAGCGTGGGCTCCGGCTCGGTGAAATACATCCAGTCGTGGCGGCGCTCGGCGAAGATCTTGCCCCAGCCGAGCGGGATCCTGATCCACGGATCGGTGTCCCAGCCGCCGGCCTCGAGCAGGAGCACGCTCACGTCCGGATCTTCGGTCAGCCGCGCGGCGAGCACGCAGCCGGCCGATCCGGCGCCGACGATGATGTAGTCGTATTCGACCGGCGGCGCGGTCATGGGGTTACCGCCGGGCTGGACGCGCGCCTATCGCAGGAGACCTTTGCTCTTGGCGAAGTCACGGAGCTCGCCGACATCCTTCGGATTCCGCGGCATCGTGAAATCCAGCACGCCCGTGGTCCAAGCGTCCGCCAGCTTGGCCTTTTGAGCCGGACCGATCTCGGTCAACTGCGCGCCTTTGGCCAACAGCGCATCCTGCTCGTCCTTGGCGATCTTGGGCCACTCGACGTACCAGGCATCTTCCATTTTCAGCGCTTCATCATTGATCAGCTTACGCTGCGCTTCCGACAGGCCGTTCCACGCGTTCAAATTCACGAACATCGAATGGACCACCACGCCGAAACTCGGGCGCATGACGTGCTTGGCGACCTCATACCAGCGGTAGCCCAACGGACCGATCACCGGCCACGCCGCGCCGTCGACAACGCCCTTTTCCAAGGAGGTATAGATTTCGGCGGGCGGCAGATTGACCGGCGAGGCGCCCAGCATCGAGAGCACGCCGGCATAGCTTTGGGTGGCGCGGATCTTGCGCCCTTGCAGATCGCCGGATGGTCCGACCGGCGCCTTCAGAATGAGATTGTACGCGCTGCCTTCCGGCACCTGCGGGAACACGATCAGCTTCAAGCCGTATTTTTGGTATTGCTTGTCGACCTGCTCCTTGATGCCCGCGGCCCGCCATTTGGCGAGATCCCCGGTCAACCCTTCGACGGCGACCAGATAGGGCGTGGTGCCGAAATGATAGGCCCCATGCGTGAACAGGAACTGGAAGATGTTGGACCCGGCCGGTTGCAGTTGCTCGAACGGCGGAACGGTTTCCGGTCCGCTCACCCTGAACTTCATGTCGCCTTTCGACGCGGCCTCGACATTCTTGAGGAATTTCTCGAACAGCGCGACGCGCGGCACATAGCTTTGATCCCAGCTCGACAGCGCGCGAAACTCCACGGCGGAGGCCGGGCCGGTGGCCAGCGACAATCCTGCAGCCAACGCGATCATCAGTTTCGTTCGCATGCTTATCCCCAATGTTGAGCTCGCGCATCGTCGCGGCGATCGCCCGACAATACAGCATTGCCGCGACAGGCGGACGGTCGGATCGCAGCATTGAAGGGGGCACTGTTCGGCGTGTCAACCAAGTCAGGAACCCAAGCGTTTTTCCGGGCTGTAAACGGCGCGCAAGGCAACCAGCGAGACGCATTCAGCCGTGCTACGGCTGCACGTCCAGCGCTGCCAGCCTGCGTAGCTCCGATCGCTGGATTTTGCCGTTGAGGGTCCGCGGCAACAAATCCCGAAACTCGATCTCGCGCGGATACATGAACGGCGGCGCCGAGCGCTTGAAAAAATCCTGCAATTCGCGCTTGGTGGTCTCGGTTCGATCGACCGTGCGCTGCAGGACGATATAGGCCTTGACGATGCTCGGCCGCTGTCCGGTCCGATCCGGCGCGGCCGTGCAAGCGCATTCGGCCACGTAAGGATGCTGCATCAGCACCTGTTCGACCTCGACCGGCGATATCGAGTGGCCGCCGCTGACGATCATTTCGTCGCGGCGGGCGATGTAGATCAAAAAGCCGTCTTCATCCCAGGCGACCAGGTCCTGGAAGACATTCCAGCCGTCATGCACGGTCTTCGATTGCGCCTCGGAGTTGTTCAGATAGCGCGTGCCGGTCGGCCCGCGCACGCAGAGCAGACCCGGAGCGCCGCGACCCACGGGCTCGAACGTGTCGACGTCGCGAACGGAGACCTCGTAACCGGGGATCGGCCGGCCCATGGCGCCGGGTTTCGGGGGCGTGACGCCGTGGCGCAGCCCAATGAAGATATTGAGCAGCTCGGTCGTGCCCAGGAATTGCTCGAGCGGCTTGCCGGTTGCCTGCGCCCAGGCGCGCTCGACCTCGAGCGGCAGCGGCTCGCCGCCACACAATGCGATGCGCAACGCCGGCAGCTTCAGCCCGCGTTCGCAGATGAGCTGGCCCAAGCGATTGTAGTAGGTCGAAACCCCGACCACGATCGTGACGCCGAACGTGACCATGGCGGCGATCAGCGTTTGCGGTGTCTTGTCGGCGTTGAGCACGGCCGATGCGCCGGACCGGAGCGTGTAGAGGACGAAAAAGTCCAGCCCGAGCGCAAACGGAAGCGCCGGCGGGCCGGCGACCACGTCGTCGGGCCGCATGCCGAGACAGTAGTCGCCATAGGTGTCGGCCGTGGCGAGCAGATCGGCGTGATGGTGGCTGGTGGCCTTGGGCTGCCCGGTGCTGCCCGACGTATAGAGGATGAGCGCGACGTCCTCGGCGTGAGTATCGGCATAGTCCACGCGCGGATCGCCGTCCGCCAGCAACGAGGCGAACGAGAGGAATTTCCCTGTCGCGTCGTTCTCCGTCGCGTCGTTCGGCACCACGACGATATGCCGAAGCGACGCGCAAGCGCCCGGCAGCGATTGCGCCTCCGCGAGCAAAGCAGCATCGACGAGCACGACCTTGACGCCGGAATCGTTGACGCGATAGGCCAAGTCCGGCGCGCGCAGCTGCGTATAGGTGGGCACCGCGATGGCGCCGATCGCGTGCGCCGCCAGGATGCTGAAGATCAGCTCCGCGCTGTCCTCCAGCCGAAGGAGGACGGCCTCGCCCTGCGTACTCCGAGCCCGCGCAATGCATTGGCGTAGCGATGCACCTCGCGATGCACCATCGCATAGGTGAGCTGCGCGGCCCTTGCAATAGTAGGCGACGCGAGGTCCGAACCCATTGGTCAACGCGCCCTCGAGCAACGCTCGCGAGATGTTCAACCGGTCGGGATAATGCAGCTCCGGCAGCGCCCGTATGATGTCGGGCATCTCGGCGGGAAGCAGGCCCTCATACTTTCTCATCGGACGTCGCGCATCATGGCCCCATCAGCTCGGGCAAGAACGTCACGATCGACGGGAAGATCGCCACGATGACGATACCGAGACAGATGATCCACACGAACGGCCACGCCGCGCGGTAAAGCTCCGACATCGACGTTTCCGGCAGGGTGCTTTTCATGGCGAAGAGCGTGTACCCGAATGGCGGAGAGATGCCGCCGACCGTCGCGACGATCAGCAGCATGGTGAAGAACCAGATCTCATTGACGCCATAGACCGCCAGAATCGGCTTGTAGATCGGAACCAGGACGAAAAGCAGCGCGATCTGATCGAGAAAAAGGAAAATGTGCAGCAGGAACGGCAGCGCCAACATGATGAAGATCATCGCGGCAGCGGGCAGCTTCATCACCGCGACGAGCTCGCCGAATGCCTGCGGGGCGCCCGCAAAGGTCAGAAGCTGGCTGAACATCACCGCGCTGCACATGATGAGCAGCAGCAGCGAAGAGACGGTCACCCCGGTATAGAGAGATTCGCGCAACGTGTCGAAAGACAGGCCGCCGTAGAAATAGGCAAGCACCACCGCCCCGAACACGCCGGTCGCCGCGGCCTCGGTCGGAGTCGCAATGCCGAGCATCACGAGCCCCATGACGAGGAAGAAGATGAAGCAAGCCGGCAGCATCTGCAGGATCGCCACGATCACGCGCACTTCGCTCGAACGCTGGTCCTCGGAAATGTCGGGGGCGAGCGATGGATCGCGCCAGACCCGGAAGACGACATAGACCAGGAACATGCCGGTCAGCAGAATCCCCGGGCCGGCGCCCGCGATGAGGAGCTTGCCAGTGGAGACCTGGGCGATCGTTGCCAGAATCACCGCGAGCACGCTCGGCGGGATGATCGGATCGAGGCTGGCGCCGCCGAGAATCGTGCCGGCGGCAAGCCGCGGATTGTAGCCGCGCTTCACCATGGCCGGATAAAGCGAGCGTCCCAGCAGCCCGGCCACCGCCATGGCGGCGCCCGACAGCGCACCCAGGATCGCCGAGAGCAGGACGCACAAGATATACTGGCGCCCGCGTACGCGCCCAACCAGGCGATCGAGCGAGCTGAACAGCACCTCCATCGCGCCGGAGCGGAACAGCACCTCGCCCATCACGATGAAGAGCGGCACGGCGGCAAGCGTGTCGATGTTCGCGGTCGTGAACATGCTATTGGCGAACAGCCCGAAGCCGGACGGTCCAAAGAAGACGAGCACACCGAGGATGTTGACCACGAGGAACGCAACGAACACCGGCGCACCGCCGACCAGCAGCCCCACCAGAATGAGCAGCGCAACGCTCAGCGTCAGGGCGAGCATCATGAGGAGATGGCTTCCCGCCGCGGCGCGGTCGTTTCGCCAAACGCCTGGCGGAAGAAATAAATGCCGCCGCTGAACATTCCGTACGGAATCAAGATGAACAACCACCACTTCGGTATCGACCAGTAGGTGTTGGTCCATACCCCCAGCTGGTGTTCGCTCCAGGTCTGAGCGGCGGTGATCCATCCCGCGAAGAAGCACGCAACCCCGGAGATGAACTGCATCGTCCGCAGCAGCCGCGCTCCGAATTCAAGCGAAACGAACCGATCGTGCAAATCGATCGACACCTGCATCGAACGCCGCGTGAGATCGGGAAGCGCCAGGAAAATCGTCGCACAGAGCCCGTAGGAGACGAGCGGACTGGCCCACACCGTCGGCGCGTTGAAGAAGTAACGCGCGACGACTTCGTAACAATAGGCCGCGGTCATGATCGCCAGAATGCCAGCCGCCGCGATGAAGCTGCCGCGGCTGAGGCGATCGTGGAACGTTGCCAGCGCTCGCAACAGCTTCATGGCTCGAATACTCTGGACCGTTTCGCGAGAGGAACGAGAAGAAGGCCCTGCAGCCGCGCGTCCAGCCGCGGCCCCCGACAACGGCCCCGGCCAGCTTAGCAACATCCTCCCGCGTACTGAAAGCCATCCGGCCGATTGAACCCCAAGTGGAATTCGCGTCCGCCACGGCGAATGGTGCGCAGACAGGACGGATCGATGCATTGCAGCGACGATCCGGTCAACGCCGCAGCCGCGGCAGCACCTCCTCGGCGATCCGCTTCATCTGGCCGAACTGATCGGGCGAGCCGATGACCAGCTGAAACACCGTCACGCCGATGTCGATGTAACCCTGCAAGACGGCCGCTACCTCGTCCGGCGGGCCAGCGACCGCCCAGCGATCGACCACATCGTCCCAGACCGGGGGGCCGTGGAAATCGCCCAAATGCTGCTTGACGGCGGTGCGCGCGAAAGCGCGGTCCTCGTTCACGTTGACGAAGCAATTGAAGGCTTTGGTGAGGACCTTTCCCGGGCTGACCTCGTTGGCGTAGGCCATGACGCGGGCCCATTTCTGTTCGTACTCGGCGGGCGTGAGATGCAGGGCGAGCCAACCGTCGGCGTGGTCGACGATGCGTCGGAACGGTCCAAAGACGTACTTGCCGGCGAACTTCTCCTGCCAGCCATGATGCACCGGCGCGCCCGGCTGCAACGGGAAATAGATGCCCGCGCCCATCAGCACCGGCGGCGGCGTCGGGGGACGCGCCTGTCCCAACGTGACATCTTCAAAGCGGAAGAACTCGCCGGAATAGGAGAGCTTGTCCTCGCTCCAGAGCCGGCGGATGACCTGCATCGTCTCCTCGAAGAAACGTCCGCGGCCGTCGTAGATCTTCTGCGGATCCAGGCTGGTGTCGTGCCGCAAGGCCGCCAGGGCCTGGTATTCCCGCTTGATGAGGGTCGGCGCGCCGGCGCCGGTGCCGACGCCCATGATCGCCCGGCCTTCCGAGGCGACGTGCAGCGTGGCCCACTGCTGCGCGAGCACGACCGGGTTGCGGACGTGCGGCATGAGGATGCCGCTCGCCAGCAGCACCCGCCTGGTCGCCCCGGCCAGATGCGAGAGCACCACGACCGGATCATAGGCGGCGGTGGTGCGGCGCCCGAGCGGGGCGTCGTGCACCCAGACCAGATCGAAGCCCATTGCCTCGGCCTCGACCCCGGCCCGGATGAGGTCCGCCAACTCGTAGGTCTTGCCGGTGATCCCGGTCACATTATTGAGCGAGACGCCGATGCGAACGCGCGAGCTCATGTCCATGTCGTCGCTCTCAGCGGCATGTCGCCCCGGAGGAAACCGGCGCCGTGGGGCTTATAGGTCCGACCCGGGACGAATGCGAGGCTCGCACGAACCGCATTCACGGCTCGGAACTTTGTTGAAAGCTTCAAATTGGCTCCTAGTTGCCTTAGGTGGTAGCCTGTCCGGCAGAGTAATATTCCGTCCGACTTGCAGCAGGAAACGCGCCGTGGACGCCCGAACCGAAGAACGCCCCAGCACGACGTACCCGCTCGGCGCGCTGGTCGCCGAGGGTAAGACCAAGACGATCCATCAGGTCGCCGGCCGGCCCGAGCTGGTGGTGCTCACGTCCAAGGACGACATCACCGCCGGGGACGGCGCCAAGCACGACATCATCCCCGACAAGGGCAGGCTCGCCAACACGACCACGTGCAATGTCTTCCGGTTGCTGAAGGCCTGCGGCCTGCCGGTGGCGTTCGAGGCGCAAGCCGGCGCCGACCTCGTTCGTCGCACCGCAATGCCGCATGCTGCCCTACGAGGTGGTGGTGCGGCGCGAGGCGCATGGCTCCTATCTCAAGCGCAACCCGCATTTCGCGAAAGGACAGCTGTTTCCGCAGCTGATCGTCGAGCTCTTCCTCAAGACCAAGGACAGGAACTGGAAGGGCAAGCCGCTCGTTTGCGACGATCCGCTGCTGATCCATGCGGAAGGGGCTGCGCAGATCAGGCTGTTCAATCCGGCCAAGCCGATCCAGGGACAGGAGCCGTTCCTGGTGCTGGCCGGGTCGGAGGTGTTCGATCACGACGAGGAGTGGAAGCTGTTCCCCGAGATGCGGCGGGTCGCGCGCCACGCGTTCCTGGTGCTGGAGAAGGCGTGGCAGCTCGAAGGCGGGACGCTGGTCGACTTCAAGGTCGAGTTCGGCTTCGACTCGAAGGGGCAGCTGCTGCTCGCGGACGTGGTCGACAACGACTCCTGGCGGGTGATCGAGAACGGGTCCTATATCGACAAGCAGGTCTACCGCGACGGCGGCGCGCTCGACGACGTGACCGAGAAGTACCGGCAGGTCGCCGACATCACCGGCCGCTTCCAGCTGCCGCGCCAGCGCATCATCCTCTGGCGTGGCTCCGACAAGGACAAGACGGACGCCTTTTCGGCAGCGCTCGGCGGCCTGCAGGACCTGATGACGGTCGTGACCTGCTCGGTGCACAAGGAGCCGGTCAACGCGGCCGGCATCCTGCATCGGATGGCGCAGGAGGTGCCGGACTCGGTCGTGATCGCCTATATCGGGCGCTCGAACGGCGCCGGTCCGACGCTCTCCGCCATGTCGACGATTCCGGTGATCACGGTGCCGGCCAGCATCAAGGAGTTTCCCGAGGATATCTGGTCGTCGTTGCGCGCCCCGAGCAACGTGCCGGTGATGACGGTGCTCGAGCCGTCCAATGCCGTGCTGGCCGCCATCCAGATTCTCTCGGCGCGCAATCCACGCCTGTATGCGCACGTGCGCGCCGAGATCGAGAACCGCACGGTCAATACGATTCAGATTCTGATTGAGCGTTTCCTCGCCTCTGGCGCAAATCTCTCCGTCGTCATTCCGGGACGGCCCCACCGGGTCGGCGCAAAGCGCCGCCCGATGACAGGCTCCGGGCTCGCGCCTTACGGGCGGCGCGCGCCCGGAATGACGGCGTTCGGGCCGATTAGCGGAACAACCGCTGCGACGCCAGGCGCGCGCCGTCGCGCAGGCTCGCAAGCTTGGCCCACACCACGTCCTCGGCGACGCGCCCCCATCCGGCCGAGGTGTCGAAGCCGCAGTCGGTGCCGGCGAGCACGCGCGTCGGGTCGCCGACCACGGCAGCGACGCGCTCGAGGCGGTCCGCCACCACCTCCGGATGCTCGACGAAATTGGTCAGGCTGTCGATCACGCCGGCGACCAGGATCTGATCGTCCGCCAGCGGGTGCTGCTCGAAGCAGCGGAACTCGTGGGCGTGGCGCGGATTGGCGAACGGCAGCACGAAGCCGCCGACCTTGGCCTGCTGCAGGGCGGGGAGGATGTCGGCGAGCGGCACGTCGGCGTCGTGCGGCGATTCCGAATTGCCCCAGCACACGTGCAGGCGGACGCGCTCGCGCGGGATGCCGGCGAGCGCCTCGTTGATGGTCGCGACCACCTGCTCGACGAAGCCGACGAACGCCGCCACCGGCTGGTCCTTGTAGGTGATGTGGCGCTCGAGCGCGAGGTCGGGCGCGTCGATCTGCAACAGAAATCCGTGCCGCACGATCGCCTGGTACTCGACCTGCAGCGCCGTGCCGAGCGCCGCCAGGTAGCCCTCGAGCGTGTCGTAGTGCTCGTTGCGCACCGCCATGGCGACGATGCCGGGCGACGGCGCGCATATGAACGGCTCGGCGAAGACGCCGGGGGTCTCGTCGAGCACGGCCTTGAAATGGCGGCACTCATCGTTGATGGCGCGATCGTCGAGGTAGCGCACCTCCCCGATCGCCTTCGGCAGGCCGCCGAGCGAGGAGACCTGGGTCTTGCTGGCCTGCTGCTCGTTCCACATCCGCTTGAATTCCGGATAGCGCTCGACGTCGGCGCGCGACGGCCGCTCCCAGCTGCCGCCGAGGCCGGAGAGCCGCGCCTTGAGATAGAGAAAGAACGAATTGCGCTGCTGCTCGCCGTTGTTGCCGACGTCGATGCCGGCCTCGCGCTGCTTGCGCACGACCGCCCGCACGGCCTCGCGGCCGGCGCGGTCGATCTCGGCCGCATCGGCGGCTTCGCCGCGCGCGCGCGCCGCATAGAGCCTGCGTCAGCTCGCGCGGCCGCGGCAGGCTGCCGGTATGGGTGATCAGGATGCGGTCGGAGCTGTCGTTGCATATGGGGTTGACGCGTTTTCTACGGCGAACCGGTTCCCACTTCGCCGGAAAACGTATGCGATGTCAATTCGACATGCGGGCCGGCAGCCAGAGGGCGAGCTCCGGCCAGAAGATCACCAGACCCAGCACCACGAACATGATCAGGTGGAACGGAATGGTGCCGATCACGACCTCGCTCAGCTTACCGTCCCAGATGCTCTGGATCACGAACAGATTGATCCCGATCGGCGGCGAGATCTGGCCGAGCTCGATGAAGATCACCAGCACCACGCCGAACAGGATCGGATCGATGCCGTAGCTGTTGAGCACCGGAAACAGCAGCGGCACGGTGATGACGATCATGCCGAGGCTCTCGATCAGGCAGCCCAGGATGGTGAAGAGAACGAAGAGCGCGATGTAGAACTCGAACTTGCTCAGATGCAGGCCGACGATGAATTCGGTGACCTTCTCGCCGACGCCGCCGAAGCTCAGCGCCACCGAGAAGATGTAGGCGGCGAGGATGAGGAACAGGATGTTGCCGCTGAAATAGATCGTGTTGTGCATCGCCTGGATGAAGCGCTGCAGGCTCAGCTCGCCGAGCGTCGCGCCGAGCAGGATCGAGAGCACGCAGCCGATGACGGCGGCCTCGGTCGTGGTCACGACCCCGAAATAGAGGCCGCCCAGGGTCGCGGCGATCAGCACGAAGAACGGCACCACCTCGCCGACGGCGCCGACCAGCTCGCGCAGGGAGCGCGCGCCGCCCTCGCGCGGCGCGACCGCCGGCACGATCGTGGCATGCACGGCGATGTAGAGCATGAACAGCGCCGTCATGATCAGCCCCGGGATGATCCCGGCGATGAACAGCTTCGGCACCGACGTCTCGGTGAAGGTGCCGTAGATGATCATCGGGAAGCTCGGCGGAATCAGGATCCCCAGCGTGCCGCCGGCCGCGAGCGACCCGGCCGCCAGTGCGCGGTTGTACTTGCGGCGGATGAGCTGCGGCAGCGCCACGCCGCCGATCGACGCCGCGGTGGCGATGCTCGAGCCGCTCACGGAAGCAAAGATCGCACAGCCGGCGATGTTGGTCTGCAGCAGGCCGCCGGGCAGCCTGGCGACGAGCTTCTCGAGCCCGCCATAGATGCGGTTGCTCAATCCGCTCAAGCTCAGGATTTCGGCCATCAGCATGAACAGCGGCACCGTGGTGAGCACGAAGCTGTTCATGCTGCCCCAGCTCACCAGGCCGAGGCTGTTGAGCGCCGGCAGCCCGCCCTGCAGCAGCAGATAGAGCAGCGCCGGAATCGTAATCGCGAACGGCACCGCCATCCCGGCCATCAGCAGGCCGAGAAACAAGGCGGTGACGATCAGCAGCTGGAGCTCAGGCGACATCGCGCTTGCCGCCCGCGAGAAGCGTCCGCAGCCGCTTCGCCTCCACGATCACGGTCCGGCACAGCGAAAAGCAGAGCGCCAGCATGCCCAGCACCATCGCGAGCCGCGGCAGCCAGAGCGGCGTCGCCAGATAGCTCGGCGCCACGTCGCCGTATCGCCAGGACGACATTTCGAAGCGCGCGAATTGCCAGGCGAGCAAGCCGCAGGCCAGCAGGCAGAGCAGGCCGAAGATCAGCTGCGAGAACGAGCGTGCGCGCGGGCCCAGGCGCGCCTGCACGAACTCGACCTCATGGAAGCTGCCGTTGACGTGGCAGGCCGAGAGGCTGAGGAAGGTGATCACCACCAGCATGTAACCGCCGACCTCGTCCGACACCTCGAACGAGAAGTTGAAGGCCCAGCGCGAGACGATGTCGACGGCGATCAGGACGAGCATCACGACGAGCGCCGCCTCGCATAAGACCTTGCAGGTCCATTCGACCGGACCTTCCGGCAGCGCGCGCAGGCGGCGCATGGCGGGCGCCGGCGCGGCTGAGATCTCGCCGACCGAGCTCATTGCGGCTGCCAGCAAGCAGAGCGCGCTCGAGTGAAATGGATGCAGAACGGCGCCGCAGACTCGGTGGACTTCCCTCCCCCTTGTGGGGAGGGGTTGGGGGTGGGGGTAGGGCGATGTGGCAATGTGCGTGCCTCATCGAACCACCCCCCTCCCCAACCCTCCCCCGCAAGGGGGGAGGGAGCAGACCGAGTTTGCCGCCGCGTGCGGCGGCTCCATCTCGATCTCATCGGAATCCGCCTCATCAGTCAGCGGCCGAGCGCGGCGCGGACCTTGGCCAACGCGTCGACCACGTCCGGCCCGCGCGTCTTCGCCCATTCGTCCCAATAGGGCTTCACCGCGCCGACCGCGCGGGTGACGTCCTCGGGCTTCGCCTTGGTCAAGGTGTAGCCGGCGGCGGCGAGCGTCTGCTGCGACTCCGCCTCCTCCTTCTTCATGGTGTCCTGATTCCAGCGCGCGGTGTCCTCGGCGACCTTGCGCAGCTTGCCCTGCAGGTCGGGCGAGAGCTTCTTCAAGGCCTCGGTGTTGGCGATGTAGTAGGAGTTGTTGACGTTGACCACCAGCAGGTAGCCGTACTTGAGCAGGTCCTTCCACAGCACGGCGCCGACGCCGGCGGTGAAGATGCCCTCGACCACGCCGCGGTCGAGCGCGGAGGGAACCTCGGGCGCGCTCATGGTGATCGAGGTGCCGCCGAAGCGGCGCACGAACTCGCCCTGCTCGGGCTGCGCCACCCGCAGCTTCATGCCCTTGATGTCGTCGAGCGACTCGAGCTTCTTGCGCCCCCAGATCACCTGCATCGGATAGCTGTAGGAGGAGAGCACGGTCGAGCCCTTCTGGCCGAACGCCTTCTCGATATAGGGCTTGAGCACCGCATCGGCCTTGGCGAAATCCTCATAGGACTGGATCAGCATCGGCAGGCGCGGGATGCCCGCCACCGTGATGTTGCCGGAGTTGAACAGGTCGTCGCCGAGCTGGACGACGTTGTCTCCGACCGCCTGGGTGATGTTGCTGGCGCTGATCTGCAGCGTGCCGGAGAGGTGCAGCCTGACCTTGAGCTCGCCGCCGGTCGCCTTGTCGATCTCCTCGGTGAACAATTTTGCGCCGCGCGAGGTGGCGAAATTCGGCGCCGATTGATGCATGTAGAAATTCCATTGCTCGGCGGCGCGCGCCGGACCGGCGGCGCCGAGCACGAGGATGCTCGATGCGAGCGCGGCGGCGAGCGGGGCCGACACGGTCTTGATCCTCGAAGCGAATGCCATCACGACGCACCTCCCTCTGCTATTGTGGCCCTGCAAACGCACGGCGGTTGTCCGAGTGCGGAAGAGAGAGTGTGGAAGAAAATGACCGGCCTGTCATGCGGTGACTTCTGGCGCGCCGTGACTGGCCCACCGCGGTCGCTGCCCACCGCGGGTGGGCAAAGCCGATGCAAGGCGCGGCGCGCGGGATGAACGTCGGTCGCAAATCCGATGCTTTATTCCCGTCTCTTGACTCCACCGCAGCCCGAGCGTCACGCTCGCGGCGCCAATTCGAAAACACAAATTCGAAATTGCCGCGCCAACGCGGCAGCGGGAGGAAGCCCATGAACAACGTCGCTGCGCGAATTCTCTGTAGCTTGCCTTTGTCGGTGCTCGCACTCGCGCCGGCGCCGGTTTGGGCCGACCCTCCCAAGCTGCCGGTTCCGGCGGTGGACCAGTCGGCGGTCGGCCAGCGCGGCTATTTCTATGTCGGCGGCCAATACACCGGCGAGCCCGGCAAGGAGATCATGCAGGGCCAGATCTATGTCGAGGTGGTGGCGCCGAAGGACGTGCGCCGGCCCTATCCGCTGGTGCTGATCCATGGCGCCGGCCAGACCGCGACCAACTGGATGGGCACGCCGGACGGGCGCAAGGGCTGGACCGAGTACTTCGTCGAGCAGGGCTACGTGGTCTACATGATCGACCAGCCCTCGCGCGGCCGCTCGGCCTGGCATCCGGGCGACGGACCGACCCGCATGTTCACCGCGCAGCAGGAGGAGTTCCAGTTCACCGCCAGCGCGGTCAAGGGAACCTGGCCGCAGGCCAAGAAGCACACGCAATGGCCGGGCGACGGACCGGGCAAGGGCCAGAAGGGCGATCCGATCTTCGACGCGTTCTACGCCACGCAGGTCGAGACGCTGATCTCCGCCGACGAGACGCAACGGCGCAACCAGCGCGCCGGCGCGGCGCTGCTCGACCGGATCGGGCCGGCGATCGTGCTCACGCACTCGCAGTCGGGCCCGTTCGGCTGGCTGATCGCCGATGCGCGGCCGGCGCTGGTCAAGGGCGATCATCGCGATCGAGCCGTCCGGCCCGCCGTTCGAGGCGACCATCATCGCCACCGGCAAGGCGCGGGCCTGGGGCCCGACCGACATCCCGCTCACCTACGATCCGCCGGTCAAGGAGGCGAGCGAGCTCGCGGTCGAGCGCGAGGCCAAGCCCGACGCCCCCGACCTGTTCGTCTGCTGGATGCAGAAGGCGCCGGCGCGCCAGCTGGTCAACCTGAAGAACATCCCCGCGATGGTGATGGCGGCGGAAGCCTCCTATCACCAGGTCTACGATCATTGCACCGCCAAGTACCTCAACCAGGCCGGGGTGAAGACCGAATACATCCGGCTGCAGGACAAGGGCATCCACGGCAACGGCCACATGGTGATGATCGAGAAGAACAATCTCGACATCGCGCGGCTGGTGGACGAATGGGCGCAGAAGAACGTGCGGTGGCAGGGCGATTCGCCGTAGGCGTCGGGTCGTAAGGCGCCCAACGGCTCGCTGCTTTCCGATCGCCCCGCGCTGCTGCGCGCCGCGACCCACGCATGCATATCTGCACCGCGAGACCTACGGTGGGTCGCGGCGCGAGAGCGCACGGCAAATTCGACCCGCACGGCAGGCGCCTTGACCCACCCTACTCCGCCGCGGTCTGCCGCAATCCCAGCTGCCGCAGCGAGCGGTCGATCCAGAGCCGGGTGAGCTTCTCCTGCACGCCGTTCTGGCCGAGCCGGGCGCGCAGGTTGTCGAAGTCGACGTGGTCGAGGTCCTGATCCTGGTTGAAGCAGGAGAACACCACGCTCTCGACGCCGGTCTCGGGATCGCGCTGCACCTGCAGGCACTGGGCGCAGATTTCCTTCATCATGCATTGCATCGGCGAGTTGATCGAGCCGATCGCCTTGTGGCCGGGCTTGAGATGCTGCGCCAGGATGCCCTGGCGCGCCCGCGCCACCGCCGCCATCATGCCGTCGGAGCCGATCGCGATCACGCGGTCGACCTCGCCGAGCGGGATCGGCCGCTCGCCGAGCGCGCCCGATCCATAGGCGTCGAGCGCCGCCACGATGTTGCCGACGAAGGCGCGGTCCTGCGGCCGTTCGGGGCGAAAGCCCGGCGCCTCGTCGCAGCACCACACGATGACGTCGGCGGCCCGCTCGATCTCCTCGACCTTGTAGCGGTCGATCATGTGCTTGTAGCCGGCGAAGTAGATCACCCGGCTGCCGTTCTGCCGCAACGCCTGCCCGATCGAGAACAGCACGGCGTTGCCGAGCCCGCCGCCGATCAGCAGCACGGTTTCGCCCGACGGCGTCTCGGTCGGATGGCCGGTCGGGCCCATCAGCACCACCGGCTCGCCGGGCGCGAGCTGCGCGCACAGGTCGGACGAGCCGCCCATCTCGAGCACGATCGTCGAGAGCAGGCCCTGGTCGCGATCGACCGAGGCGCCGGTGAGCGCGAGCCCCTCCATGGCGAGCCGGGTGCCGTCGGCGGTGTGCGCCAAGCGTCTCGTAGTTCTGCAGCCGATAGAACTGCCCGGGCTGGAAGGCGCGCGCCGCCATCGGCGCCCGCACCACCACCTCGACGATGGTGGGCGTGAGCCGGTTGACCTCGTGCACGGTGGCGCGCAGCTCGTCGTCGAGCCGCGCGATCAGCTCGCTCGGCGAGATCGCGGACGGCGGCTGCCGCGCCAGCATCCGGCTGACCACCGGATAGCCCTGCTTGGCGCTCGCCATCGCCTTGACGACGTTGCCGGCAAAGGACGGGTGCAGGTCGCCGAAGAAGCTGATGGCGCGGCCGTCCGGCCGCACGCTCATCAGCACGTGCGCGGCCGACGGCTTGGTGACGCGCTCGGGCGTGACCTTGTGGCCGGTCTCGTCGAAGGCCTGGAAATATTTGCCGTCGATCGTGACGTGCTGCGGCTCCTCGCGGCCGAGCACGGTGTTGGGCTGGGTGCCGGCCGCGACCAGGATGGTGCGCGCCGGCAGCACCACGTCGATCGGCGGCGCGCCCGGATTGCTGTCGGCTTCGCGCAAGCGGACGACACCCGCAAGGCGCGCACCCAGCCGAAGCGGTCGACCAGGACCTCCTCCGGCGTCAGCCGCTCGGCGAAGCTGATGCCCTCCTCCAGCGCCTTGGCGACCTCCTCGTGGTTGAGCGTGTAGCTCGGCGCATCGATCAGGCGCCGCCGATAGACGATGGTGGCGCCGCCCCAGCTGGCGCAGCAGCTCGGCCAATTGCGGCTGCCGGCCCTCGCGCGCCGCCGCCGCGCGCTCGGCGCGGATCGCCCGCGCGTGGTCGAGGAACTCCGCGGCGACCTCGGCCTCGTTGCGCCGTCCAGTCGGCGCGCACGGCTTCCTCGCCGCGCTCGGCGACCAGCGTCTCGTAGCGGCTGAGGAACTTCTCCACCTGCAGCGGATAATAGGCGAGCGCCTCGGTCGCGGTATCGATGGCGGTGAGCCCGCCGCCGATGACCACCACCGGCAGCCGCACCTGCAGGTTGGCGAGGCTGTCGGTCTTGCGCGGCGCCGGTGAGCTGCAGCGCCATCAGGAAGTCGGAGGCCTGGCGCACGCCGGCGGCGAGCCCGTTCTTCATCGGCACGATGGTCGGCCGGCCGGCGCCGGCGCAGAGCGCGATGTGGTCGAAGCCGAGCGCGAAGGCGCTGTCGATGGTGAGCGTGCCGCCGAAGCGCACGCCGCCGAACATCGTGAACTCGCGCCGCCGCTCCAGCAGCAGGCGGATGAGCTTGAGGAAGTTCTTGTCCCAGCGCACCGTGATGCCGTATTCGGCGACGCCGCCGAAGCCCGCCATGACGCGGGCGTCGAGCTGCTCGCGCAGCTCGGCGACATCGCGGATCGGCCGGAACGGCACCCGCGCGCCGCGCGGATCGACGCCCGAAACATCCTGCGCCAGCGGCTCGATCTTGAGCCCGTCGATCGCGACGACGGTGTGGCCGTCGTTCATCAGGTGATGCGCGAGCGTGAAGCCGGCCGGACCCAGTCCGACCACCAGCACCTTGCGGCCGGTCGCGGGCTTCGGCAGCGGCCGGCGCAGATTGAGCGGGTTCCAGCGCGTGAGCAGCGAATAGATCTCGAAGCCCCACGGCAGCGCCAGCACGTCCTTGAGCACGCGGGTCTCGACCTGCGGAATGTCGACCGGCTCCTGCTTCTGATAGATGCAGGCCTTCATGCAGTCGTTGCAGATGCGATGGCCGGTGGCCGCGCACATCGGGTTGTCGACGATCGCGATGGCGAGCGCGCCGAGCGTGTGGCCTTCGGCCTGCGCCAGGTTCATCTCGGAGATTTTCTCGTCGAGCGGACAGCCGGCGAGCACGACGCCGAACGCGCTCTTCTTGAACTCGCCGGTCTTTTCGCGGAGCCCCTTCGAGCAGCTGTCCTTGCCCTGGTTGTGGCACCAGATGCAGTAGTTGGCATGATCGAGCGCGCCGGTGAGGTCGGTGCCCGGATCGGTGAGCGCGAAGCCGTCGCGGGCGCGGCGATGCGCGCGCGGCAGCTTGAGCATCGCGACGCCGTCGACGACCTCGGTCTCGACCGGCACCAGGTGGTGCGGATCGACCTTGTGCGGCACCTTGAACAGCACGCCGCCCTTGTGCGCGCGCCGGCCCTCCGGCGTATGCGTCGCCCAGGCGGCGTAGCGCGCCGCGAGCTCGAGCGCGGCGGCGTGCTCGGCCTCGGCCTTCATCCAGGCGTCGACCTTCTCGGCGAAGCGCAGCTCGGTGAGCTCGCCGCCGATGCAGCGGCTCGAGCTCGCGCGCGCAGCGCCGGCCCGTCGAACGCCGCGGCCTGCTCGGGGCTGTATTTCTTGGCGGCGCGGCGCTGCACGAACAGCCGCTTGACGCCGTAGAGCGGCGCCAGCGCGTCGTGGCGCGCCTTCAGCGCGTTCATCTCGGCCACGATGCCGAACAGCTCGCCGATGAAGTCCTCGAGCTCGGGCGCGAGCGCGACGATCAGATCGGATTCGGCCTTGCCGGCGACCTGCGTCGGGCGCGGCGCGCGCGGCCATCAGCCGATTGTGCAGCTCCGGATTGCGCGCCTCAAGGACGTCGACGAACGCGCCGTCGAGACGGACCAATCCGTCGCGGCGATAGAGGTCCTCGAACTCGAGCCCGAAACCGAGCGCGAGGCTTTCAGTCATCAATCGAGACGTCCTCAGCTCCTTCGAATCAACTCGACCGATCGCGCCGTGCCAGACCCGCAATCGGGAATTCGCTGCCTATTGAGGCGGCCTTGAACCGCTCGATGACCTCGGCCGGGATCGGCATTCCCTTCAACTTGGTCGGGTCGCCGGGGTCCTGCGCGGCCCACACCCGCGTCTCGCTGCCTTCGACCGCCAGCTCGCCGCCGATCGAGATGCGATGCTTCACCTCGAAGCTCGAGCGCCGGAACTCGGCGACCTCGGAGACGATGTCGGCGAGGTCGTTGAACTTGGCGGGCTTGAGAAAGCGCGCCCGGGCGTCGACCAGCGGAATGCCCATGATGCCGAATGTAGGTGCCAGGTCGGCCGGCCGCACCCCCAGCGCCGCCTCGAACAGCAGCCACGAGCTCCAGTCGAAGAACTCGAAGAAACGGCTGTTGAACACGATGCCGGCCGGGTCGCAGTGACCCCATTCGATCGGGAACTGCCGATGGTAGACGAGATTGCTCATACGAGGTTGCGGCCCTGATCGGCGAGCGCACAGAAACAAGCCTTTGCGGCCGATGTCAATCGAAGGGCGCGCAGCCTGCGAACCCCGCATCGGTGTCAGTTTCTTCTCTCGGTACCGGCGGTTAAAGCAATAAATTTCAGCTTGGAGCGTCGTCGCCCGGATGGCGATGAGCCCTCTAGCTCCAGGACGCGAACGCCATGCCGCTGCCGGTGCCGGCGGCCGAGCGGTAGAGCGGCTGATAGTCGATCAGCGACATGTCGAGGCCGACCTCGTTCATGGCCCCGGCGACCGGGATCCAGTTCTTCAGCTCGGAGGTGCCGGAGCGGAAATTGTACGGCGGAATCGCGATCAGGGCGTCGGCGTCCTTGCGCTGCATGGCGTCGAGAAAGCCGCGGTCGAGCTCCTCGTCGACCACGAAATGCGACATGCCGCCCGAGCCGATGACGGCGACGCGCAGGTCCTCGTCCCAGGTGGCGACCGCGTCCGCCAAGGCCTCGCCGAGCGCGAAGCAGCGCCGCACGCTCGGCTGGTTCGGCGGGTAGAACGTGTTGATGAACAACGGCACCGCCGGAACATAATTCTCCTGCATGATGCGCCGGTAGATGAAACCATACGCGTGCGGCAGCCCGGAGATGTTCGACGACAGCGATTGCGGCAGCCGCGCCGACGCCGCCACGTCGAAATCGTGCTGCACCAGCTTCTCGATCAGGTGGCGGCCGAGCTTGGGATGGCCCGGATAGGTCTCGGCGGTCTTGCCGTGGTGGTTCGGCTCGGCGATCTCGATGCCGGGCGGCAATCGCTTCTTCTGCTCCTCCGAGAACGGGATGTTCTCGACGGTCTCGCCGAAGCACACCAGGAACGTCGGGATATTGGCGTCCTCGAACACCTCCATCTGGTCGTTGCCGACCAGGATGGCGACGTCCGGCCGCGCCTCCTTGAACCGCCGCGCCATCTCGGCCATGGCGCGCTGGCAGGCGTCGTAGCGCTTCTGCTTGGTCGGGAGCTCGATCTGCTCCTCGAGGTTCTCCTTGGCGCGCAGCTTCGCCAGCTCCTCGAACTTGAAGGTGCCGTCGCGATAGACCAGCGCCGGATTGCGCCGGTCGGCCTCGACCCGTCCACCCCACTGCTCGGGCGGGGTCGCCAGCAACGGGCCGTGCGAGGCCCCCATGCCGAGTACGATCTTTGCCATGGTTTACGTCTCCAGGTCTTCGATGCTCAGGTCGTCGGTGCGGCGAGCGTCAGGCCGGGCCGGGCAGCCGCCAGCCAATCGAGGATGATGCCGGCGATCTGGTCGCTGTTCTGCTCCAACATCAGCATGTGGCCGTTGCCGACGATACCGCGATCGGCCAGAAAGCAGAAGTCCGCGCTGGCGCCGTTGGCGTTGAGCCAGGCCGCGATGGCGCCGTCGACCTCGCGCGAATGGTCGAGGTCCTCGGTGCCGGTGAGCACGAGGATCCGCTTGCCGGCGAGCTTTTGCGGATCGCTCACGCGCAGCTGGCCGCCATGGATGTTCTGCCGCTCGAGCCAGAGCTTGGGCGCGATCGGGCGCAGGCTCGCCGCATAGCCGGCCAGGCGGTCGCGCGGGAAATACCGGCTGGCGCCGATGAGCTTGCGCTCCACGAAATCGGCGCTGGCAACGATCGGCGCGCGTCTTGTCGACGCGCACCCGCCGGCCGGACGCCTCGGTCTCGATTGTGTCGCGGTCTCTTCGTGGACCGGCGCCGGCATCTGGATGTTGCCGGGCGGCGCCGGCGCGACGCCGACCACGGTCGTCGATGATGTCGCCATGCAGCTCGAGCAGCCGCCAGCCGTAGGCGCCCGACATCGAATGCGTGAGCAGGACCACCGGCGCGCCGAGACCGCGGATCAGCGCGCCGAGCCCTTCGACCACGGTGGCGCCGTCGAGCTTGTCGGGCGGAACGTAGCCGCTGCGGCCGGTGCCGGGCCAATCCGGCACCACCACGCGATAGCCGCGCTCGGCGAACAGATAGGCCCAGCCGCGGCGGTCATCGGCGGTGCGCTGGTAGCAGGCGCCCGAATGGGCGCCGCCGTGCACCATCACGATGGTCGGCAGACCGGCCGCAGCCGTAGGCGCGAACGTCTCGAAATAGACCGGCGTCGGCGCCGGTGAGGCCGGTTTCGTGGATCAGCGGCATGATCAACCGCCCCAAGACCCGTCATCCTGAGGGCCCGCGTCTGCGCGGGCCTCGAAGGATGAAGCCGCCGTTGCCGCTTGCTCCTCCCGCGTCAACAGCCGGGCCGTCGCCCTTCGAGGCTCGCCCAAGAGGGCGAGCGCCTCAGGGTGACGGTCATAGCGTTCACGTGGCCCTTACGCCACCACGCGCTGCGGCTGCAGGCCGAGATCGCGGTGTCGGGAAACGCCTCCTTGAGCCGCGGATAGACCTCGCGCGCGAACGTCTTGATGCCGCGCACGGTCTCGTCGTGCTCGAGGAAACCGGCCTGGCCCATGATCAGCAGGTGGCCGAAGCCGCCGACGTGGTCGTACATCTGCTTGATCTGCCGAAACACCTGATCGGGCGTGCCGGCGAACATGATGCCGGCCTCGATCGCCTTGTCGACGGTGGCGTTGGCGCGGTTCGCCGCATGCTGGTCGATCGCCGCGCCGCGCAGGATCTGCGCGTGCACGGGCGTCGGCACATAGCCGGGCGGATAGCAGAAGTGCAGCGGCACCTTGTTGGCCGTCATGTACCAGAGGAGCTTCTCGGCGCCGGCGCGCGCTTCCGCCTCGCTCTCGCCGGTATAGAGCAGGGCCGCATAGGCCAGCCGATCGATCGGCACCTCCCCGCCGCGGCCGGCCTCGCGCCAGCCCTTGCGATAGGACTCGAAGATCGCGGGCGTGCCCTTGTAGCCGGTCAGGAAGGTCGCCTGCACGTAGCCGCGCGCGCCGACGCGGCCGGCGCCGCCCGGCGTGGTGGTCGACACCCAGATCGGCGGATGCGGCTGCTGGTAGGGCCGCGGCCAGATATTGATGTTGCGGTGGTGGAAGAACCGGCCCTCGTGGCGTCACCGGGCCGTCGTGGCTGGTCCAGGCCTTGACGATGAGGTCCATCGCCTCCCACTGGCGCTCGTTCATGCGCACCGGATTGCTGTTGGCCGGCAGCACCTCGTAGGGCACGCCGCGCACGAAGCCGCATTCGAGCCGCCCTTTCGAGAGGATGTCGACCATCGCCATCTCCTCGGCGACGCGCACCGGCTGCCGGCGGTTGGCGACCGGATTGCCGAGGATCAGCAGCCGCGCCTTCTTGGTCAGCCGCGCCAGCGCGGCGAGCACCAGCGGCGCCGCCGGATCGACGCAGGTCGCGGTCTGATGATGCTCGTTGAGCATGATCTCGACGCCCTCGTCCTCGGCGATCAGCCACTCGTCGATGTAGCGGTCGTAGAGCGCGGCGCCCTTCGCCGGATCGTAGTTGCGGTTGGGCAGCGAGACGCGGATCGACTCGTATTCGTCGGCGGGCGGCAGATACGGATAGGCGTTCTCGCTGAAGTGCCACGCTTTCATGACTTGTTTCCGTCGTCTCGCGGGTTAGCCGTTGAGGAACTGCAGGACCTTCGCAGCCGTGGTCGCGCGCTGCTCGACATGCGGCAGATGGCCGGCCGCCGCGATGGTCTCGATCCGCGCCTGCGGAAACAGCGCCGCGTAGCGCTGCAAGATAGTCGGCCGAGACGATGCCGTCGCTGGCGCCGCGCAGCAACAGCGTCGGGACCTCGACCCGGTGCAGCCGATGCTTGAGCTTGGGATTGTGCATGTACGGCTCCCAGGTCAACAGCGCCAAGGTCTCGCTGTTGCGGGCGACGATGTGCAGCTCCTCGTCCGGCATCGAAGTGAGGTCGACCGGGTTGTTGGCGGGATCGTGGAAGCGCAGCCGGTCGAGCTCTTCGCGCGGCATCGCGAACACGTCCGGAACGTCGAGCTTGTCCGCGCTGCCGGTCTTGACGCCGACCGGACCGATCAGCGCCAGCCGGTTGATCCGCTCCGGCACCTTGGTGGCGATCTCGGCCGCGATCCAGCCGCCGATCGAGAAGCCGACCAGATCGGTGCGCGCCAGCTGCATGCGATCCATCAGCTCGAGATAGATGTGGGCGATGTCGTCCACGCTGTCGAGCCAGTCCGGCAGCGACGACTTGCCGAAGCCCGGATGCGACGGCGCGACGACGCGCCGCTCCTGCGCGAGCACATCGAGAAAGGGCACGTCCAGTCCGATGCCGGCGCCGCCGTGCAGGTAGAAGATCGGCGTGCCCTGGCCGCGCTCGAACATCTCAAGCTCGACACCCGCGACCGAGATCATGCTACGCCCCAATACGAATTCGTCACGACGGCCGCGCACTATGCCCGGTTTTCGCCGGCTATGACAATGCGGGCGGCCCGCGTCAGATCACCGATGCCGCGCGCAGCTTCGCGATTTCGGCTTCGTCATAACCGAGCTCCGCCAGCACCGCGTCGGTGTGCTCGCCCAGCGTCGGCGCCGGCAGGGCGCGCTCGCCGCGGGTGCCGTCGATCAGCACCGGCCGATGGATGGCGGTGATCTCGCCTTCGGTCGGATGGCGTTTGCTGGTAGAACGTGCGCAGGTGCCGCACCTGCGGGTCGTCGAGGACGTCCGCGAGGCTGTTGACCGGCGCGAACGGCACGTCGTTCTGCTTCGAGCACGGCCATCCAATGGGCGCGCGGCTTGCCTGCGACGATCTCGGCGAACACGCGGTTCAGCTCGCCGTAGTTCGCGATCCGCAGGTCGCGGGTCGTGAACCGCTCGTCGTCGCAGCAGGTCGGGACGCTCGAACGCCGCGCGCGATCGCCTTCGAAGAACTTCGGCTGCGACGACAGGTGGACGGCGAGCAGCTTGCCGTCGCCGCAGCGGAACGCGAAGGACTGCGAGGCCGCGACCCTGGTCAGCCGGTCGCTGACGATGCCGGCCCGGGTGTAGTTCGCGAACGGGTCGGGGATGAAGGCGATGCCGGCCTCCAGCATGTTGACGTCGACGCGATGGCCGCGGCCGCTGCGCTCGCGCTCGTACAGGGCGCCGAGGATGCCGTAGCAGGCGAACATGCCGGTGGCGTTGTCGGCGATGGTCGGGCCGCTCGACTGCGGATGCTCCGGGTCGAGCTGCAGGCTCAGGATCCCGCTCAGCGCCACCGCGACGTTGTCGTAGGCCGGCCGCGCGCTGTAGGGCCCGGTGTCGCCGAAGCCGGTGATCGAGCAATGGATCAGCCTGGGATTGGCGGCCTTGAGGACGTCGTCGCCCAGTCCGAGCCGCTCCATGATGCCGGGCCGGTAATTCTCGAGCAGGACGTCGGCGCGCGCGATGAGCTTGAGCAGGATCGACGCGGCCGGCGTCGGTGCGCAGGTCGAGCTGGATGCTGCGCTTGCCGCGGTTGTAGGCGACGAAATTCGGGCTGTATTGCCCGCCGCGGAAGTTGCGGAACGGATCGCCGCCTGCGGCGGCTCGACCTTGATCACGTCGGCGCCGAGATCGGCCAGCATCATGCCGGTGAGCGGCGCCGTGATCACCGTGCTGAGCTCGACGACGCGCACGCCTTTGAGCACCTTCGTCACGAACGATCGCTCGCTATCTGCGCATGCGCTCCAGTATCACCGCACATCTCGTGCGCGATGCACGTCAGCGAATCCCCAGATAGGAGCGCGCCACGGCGCTGTCGCGCGCGAGCATCTTGGCCTCGCCTTCGCCGACGATGCGGCCGAGCGACGAGCAGATAGGCGCGGCTCGCCATCGCCAGCGCGCGGCGGGCATTCTGCTCGACCATCAGGATGCTGACCTCGCCGTCGCGCGCGATGCGCGCCAGCACGGCGAACAGCTCGGACGCGAGCAGCGGCGAGAGCCCGAGCGAGGGCTCGTCGAGCAGCAGCAGCGCCGGGTTGCGTCATCAGCGCGCGGCCGATCGCCACCATCTGGCGCTCGCCGCCGCTCATGGTGCGCACCGTCTGCCGGCGCCGCTCGGCGAGCCGCGGGAACAGGTCGAAGATGCGCTCGAGCGTCGCCGCCGCGCCGGCGCGGGCGCGGCCGGTATAGGCGCCGAGCTCAGGTTCTCGATCACCGACATCGGCTCGAACAGGCGCCGGTTCTCCGGCACGGTGGCGATGCCGAGCTCGACGATGCGATGCGGCCGACAGGCCGACGAGCTCGCGGCCCTCGAACCGGATCGAGCCGCTCGTCGGGCGGATCAGCCCGGCGACCGCGTTGAGCAGCGTGGTCTTGCCGGCGCCGTTGGCGCCGAGGATCGCCACCGCCTCGCCGGCGCGCAGCCGGATGCTGACCTCGTCGAGCGCCTTGTGCCGGCCGTAGGCGTGGCTGAGGCCGTTGCACGTCAAGCATCGTCGTCACCGAGATAGGCGCGGATCACCTCGGCGTCGCGCAGCACCTCGCCGGGCGGACCTTCGGCGATCTTGAGGCCGGCGTTCATCACCACCACGCGGCCGCAGAGCGCGCGCACCGCCGTCATCACGTGCTCGACCAGGATGACGGCGATGCCCTGCGCGGCGAGGCTCCAGACCACCGACATGCCGCCTTCGAGCTCGCCCGGGCTCAGAGCCCGAGAGCCATTCGTCGAGCAGCAGCACGCGCGGCCGGGTCGCGAGCGCGCGCGCCAGCTCGACCCGCTTCTGCTCGATATAGGTGAGCTGATCGAGCCGGTGGCCGGCCTTGAGCAGCAGGTTGAGCTCGCCGAGGATGCCGGCGGCCTCGTATTCGGCGTCCTTGTAGCGCTTGCGCTCGGCGCCATACATCACGCCCGCCATCACGCCGACGATCGCCGGCATGTTCGGCGGCATGCGCACGAGCTGGAAGGTGCGGTTGATGCGCTTGCGCACGCGCAGGTGATTGGGCAGGCGGGTGACGTCCTCGCCGTCCATGCGGATCGCTGCCGGCATCGGGGCGGATCGCGCCGGCGATCAGATTGAGCAAGGTGGTCTTGCCGGAGCCGTTCGGGCCGATCAGGCCCAGCACCTCGCCGGGCGACGACCGCGAGCGACATGTCGCTGACGGCGACGAGGCCGCCGAACGCCTTGGTCAGCCGTCGACCTCGAGCAGCGCCGCCATCGTCACCGGCCTCCGCTCGGCAGCCGCCGCGTCAGCCGCGCCCAGCCGTCTTCGATCAGGCCGGCGATGCCGCGCGGCAGCGACATCGGCTGCGAGAGGAAGGCCCAGGCGTCGATCACCGGCCCGGTGATGCCGCGCGGCAGCGAGATCGGCCGGCGCAGCGCTTCCCAGGCGTCCTCGACCAGGCCGGTCACGCCGCGCGGCAGGAAATAGACGATCACCATGAACACCAGGCCGAGAAACACGCTGTACCAGAACGGAAACCGCACCTGCAGCAGCTCGGACAGCACGATCAGCGGAACGACGCCGAGCACCGGCCCCCACAGCCGCTGCATGCCGCCGAGCAGCGCCATGATCACGACCTGAAACGAGATCAGCGGATTGAAGACGAAGTTCGGCGTCAGATAGCCGAAGCGCGGCGCCATGATCGCGCCGACGATCGTCATGAACACCGACGAGACGACGAACATCACGACCTTGGCCAGCGGCACGTTGATGCCGGCCTGCCGCGCCATGGTCTCGTCGTCGCCGATCACCAGCAGCGCGACGCCGAGCCGCGAGCGCCGCAGCAGCCAGCCGACCAGGAAAACGAGCACCGCGAGGCCGAGCAGGTGCCAGTAGATCAGCGTGGTATCGAACGGCACGAACACGTAGCGGCCCAGCGTCTTGGTCTGGTTGATCTCCCACCAGATCAGGACCTCGCGCATCAGCTCCGACAGGCCGAAGCCGAACACCACGAAGAACATGCCGGAGATGCGCAGCGTGACCAGCCCGACCAGTAGCGCCATCAGCGTGCCGACGACGAGCGCGATGCCGAAGCAGGCGTAGATCGGCAGCTCCTTGACCAGCATCGCGACCGTATAGGCGCCGATGCCGAAGAAGGCGGCGGTGGCGAGCGAGACGTAGCGCGTGGTGCCGGAGAACAGCGCCCAGGCGATGGTCAGCACCAGGTAGCACATCAGATTGACCATGAAGCCCAGGCCGTAGTCGGACACGAGCCACGGCACCGCCGCGAGCAGCGGCGACCAGCACGGCGAGCGCGACGACGGCGATCGTACCCTGTACCGTCATGGGGTCCCGAACAGGCCGCGCGGCCGGATGAGAAGCACGATCAGGAACAGGAAATAGGCGACCGCAAGCGTCAGGCCGGAATCGACGAAGTATGAGCAGAGCGCTTCGGCCACGCCGAGCAGAATGCCCGCGACCAGACTGCCGACCATGTTGCCGACGCCGCCCATCATCACCACCACCAGCGCCTTCATGGTGAACTCGACGCCGATCGACGGATTGAAGGTCAGGAACGTGCTCACCAGCGTGCCGGCCACCGCCACCAGCGCGCCGCCGCTGGCGAACGCGATCGCCGACATCGAGGTCGCGTCGACGCCGACGAGGCGCGCGCCGGTCGGCTCGATCGCGAGCGCCCGCATCGCGGCGCCGAAGCGCGTGCGCTTCAGGATCAGCCAGATCGCAAGCCCGAACGCGCAGGCGACGCCGAAGGCCAGCACGCGGTTGGCCGCGAAGGTGAAGCCGATGATGCTGCACCGGCGTGTTGAGATAGTTGTAGAAGCGGTTGTCGGGCGTGAACGCGAGCTGCGCCGCGCCCTTGAGCACGAACAGCAGCCCGAAGGTCGCCAGGATGGTGTCGCCCTCGAGGTCGTCGCGGGTGCGCGCGCGCCGCACCAGCGGCAGCATCAGCACGCGATAGACCAGCCAGTTGGCGCCGAACGTCACCGGCACCGACAGCGCCATGCCGAGGATCGGGTCGATCGAAGCGAGCGTGAACATCCAGAACGCGGCGAACGCCGCCGCCATCAGGAACTCGCCATAGGCGAGATTGAAGATGCGGGCGACGCCGTATTGCAGATTGAAGCCGATCGCGATCAGGGCGTAGAGGCCGCCGAGGATCACGCCGCCCAGAACGACTTCGATCAGTGACATGCCGATGCGCTCGCGGCAGCGCTCATGCCAGCGGCACGATCGCACGGCCCGTCATCCTGACGCGCCCGCGGCGTATCTCGCGGATGCGTCCAGCGTCGGCAGCTTGCTCCCCGACGCGACTGCGGATCGCCCGCTTCGCGGGCGATGACAGCGATCGCTCAGGGCGCGGATGCACGATGCAGGTCGCCGCGCTACCACGCCGGCTTCGGGAACACGATCGGCTTCGCGCCCGGCAGGTCGCTTGGTCGCGACGCCGACGAACTGGCCGTTCTGCCACTGCCCGACGCCGAACTGCTTGCCGCGGACGTGGGTCTTGAGATCGATCGGCCCGACGATGGTCTGATACGGCCCGCCGTTCGCGATCGCGTCGAGCAGCTTCTTGCGGTCGAGGCCGACCTTCTCGATCGCCTGCTCGAGCACCTGCAGGCTCGCATAGGTCACCGGCGCGGCCCAGGCGTCGCCGGGCTGGTTGGTCAGGGCAACCAGCCGCTTCTGGTAGTCCTCGGCGCCCGGAGCGTTCGGATCCCAGCCGCCGAGCCCCAGGACGCCTTGCGCCTTCTCCTTGATGATGGCGCCGTAGCGGGCGAAGGCGGTGCCGACGCCGACATGGAACACCTTCGGATTGTAGCTCTGCGTGACCGCGGTGTTGGTCAGCATGAAGGTGTCGGGCGGATAGCTGTAGGCGACGAAGCTGTCCGCGCCGGAGGCTTTGGCTTCCTTGATCTCGTTGGTAAGATCGGCGGCGCCGGCGGATAGCTCTTGCGCAGGGCGAATTCGAAACCCGCCGTTCGCAGCACCGGCGTGACGCCCGACGTGAACTCGGCGCCGAACTGGTCGGCGATGCTCAGCATCACGATCTTGTTGTTGATCTTGTTCTCGCTCTTGAGCTTGCTCAGCACCTCGCCGAGCGCGGCGCCGAAATGGCGCGGCTCATTGAGGAAGAAGAACAGCGTCGGCATCTGCTTGACGAGGTTGGCCGCATCGTTGGAATTGGCCGTCACCGCCAGCTGCGGATAGCCGTTGCGCGCAAAGACCGGCGCGGTCGCGAGGTTGAAGCCGGTGCTCCACGGCGGCAGCACGAAATCGACCTTGTCCTGGGTCATCAGCCGCTCGATGAGCCGCACCGCGTTCTCGGCATTGCTGGTGTCGTCGTATTCGATGACCTCGATCGGAATTCGCTTGTCGAAGCCCTGGACCTTGAGGCCGCCCTTCTTGTTCACGTCGTCGACCCACAGCTTGTAGCCGCTGAGCGTCGTGATGGCGGCGCCTTGCGCATTCGGGCCCGAAAGCGAGATCGCATAGCCGATGCGTACGCTCTTCGGCGGATCGGCGGCGAGCGCCGACGACGCCGATGCCGACAATGCCAATGGCCGCGGCCAGATGCCAGCGGCCCAGCTTTCTGCTTCATCATTTCCTCCCTGCATTAAGCGAGTTTGCTCGACTTCCGTTCATCGTCGATGGCGCGCATGACCGGCAACGGCGTCAGAACGGATACGGATTCGGCTTGTCCTTGATCGTCACCCACTGCCAGTGGGTGAATTCCTCCCAGTTGGCCGGCCCGCCGATGCGCGTGCCGTTGCCGGACGCGCCGGTGCCGCCGAACGGAACGTGCGGCTCGTCGGCCACGGTCTGGTCGTTGATGTGCAGCAGCCCGGTGCGCAGCCGGTTGCCGAGCGCCAGCGCGCGGCCGACCGACTTCGAGAACACGCCGGCCGACAGCCCGTAGTCGTTGCTGTTGGCGAGCTCGACCGCCTCGTCCTCGGTGGCGAAGGTGGCGATCGCCGCGACCGGACCGAACACCTCCTCGTCGAAGGCGCGCATGCCGGGCTTCACGCCGGCGAGCACGGTCGGCCGGTAGAACGGCCCGTCGAAGGTGCCGCCGGCGCAGAGCTTGGCGCCGGCCGCGACCGTGTCCTTGACGATGCCGTGGATGCGGTCGACCTGGCTGCGGCTGATCACCGGGCCGAGCGCCACCTGCCCGGTGGTCGGATCGCCGACCGGCAGATGCTTGGCCTTGGCGACGAGCTTCTCGGTCAGCGCGTCGGCGATCTTCTCGTGCGCGATGACGAGGCCGGTGGTCATGCAGATCTGGCCCTGGTGGAACCAGGCGCCGAAGGCACAGGCCGAGGCGACGCCGTCGAGATCGGCGTCGTCGAGCACGATCACGGCGTTCTTGCCGCCGAGCTCGAGCTGCACCTTCTTGAGATGCTTGCCGGCGAGCTCGCCGATGCGGCGTCCGACCGCGCTCGATCCGGTGAACGACACCATGGCGATGTCGGGATCGGTGCAGATCGCCTCGCCGGCCTCGGCGCCGCCCGGCAGCACCTGCAGCACGCCCTTGGGCAGGCCGGCTTCCTCGAACAGCCGCGCGATGATGAAGCCGCCGGTGAGCGCGGTGCGCGGATCGGGCTTGAGCACCACCGCGTTGCCGGTGGCGAGCGCCGGCGCGACCGCGCGGCTCGACAGGATCAGCGGGAAGTTGAACGGCGAGATCACGCCGATGACGCCGCGCGGCACCCGCCGCGCCAGCGAGAGGCGGCCGCCGTCGCTCGGCAGCAGCAGGCCCTGCGGCTCGGTGCACATGGCGGCCGCGCGGTGCAGGATGTTGGCCACCATCTGCACCTCGAAGCCGGCCTTCGGCTCGATGCCGCCGGTCTCGCGCATGATCCAATAGACGAGCTCGGCCTGGTTCTCCTCCATCAGGGCGGCGACCTTGCGCAGGATGGCGGCGCGCTGGTCGTAGGGGGTGGCGGCCCAGCCGGGCTGCGCGGCGCGCGCCTCGGCGGCGGCCTGGCGCACGTCCTCGGCGGTGGCGTTGCCGACGCGCGTGATCACCGCGCCGGTCGCCGGCTCCAGCACGTCGAGCGAGCCGCCGATCGCCGGGCGCCACTGCGCGCCGAACAGGCGGCCGCGCCACATGCTCTCGATCAGAATCCTCGGTATCGGCGCGTTCATTCGTCCTCCCACCAACGCCGAATTCGCTTCGGGCTGTTTGTTGATCCGGCAGACTCGCCCGCGGCCGGCAAGCGCGTTCGGATGCCGCTTGCTCGTGCGGCGCAATCATCGTATACAGGCGGTCGTCGGTGGGCAAGGTCGCGGCAAATCGGCGATCGGTTCGCGCAGCCATTCGAGCAGCCGGACAGCGCCTTGCGGCGATCCGCCGCGAGGCGCGCGACGATCCCTGCGAGACCGGCTGCTCTCCGCCTGGCACGGATGCACTGAACGAGAACGCTTTGAAGAATCCCGACTTCGTGTCGCGTCCGCCAGCGTGGCCGACGCTCGTTACGCTGGTGGCCGCGCGGTTGCCTCGCCGATGCCGGCCGAACGCACCTCGCTGCTTGCTGTGACGATGCGCATGGCTAGTATCCAATGGTTACTTGGAGCGTGGTCGCAGCCATGCGGAAACATTCGAGACGACCCGATGATCGGCCCCACTGCCGCGCTGCCGGATCGCTTCCGCGACGTCGAGCATCTCGAGGAGGTGATGACGACGCCGTCGCCGGCGCTGACGCGCCGAGCTCGGCAGCGCTTCCCGGCGATCTCATCATCCTCGGCGTCGGCGGCAAGATCGGCCCGACGCTGGCGCGGCTCGCCAAGCGCGCGGCGCCCGGCAAGCGCGTCGTCGGCGTCGCCCGCTTCAGCGAGCCGGGCCTGCGCGAGAAGCTCACCGCCTGCGGCATCGAATGCATCGCGGCCGATCTCCTCGACCGCGAGCAGATCGAGGCGCTGCCGAAGCTTGCCAACGTGGTGTTCATGGCCGGCCGCAAGTTCGGCTCGTCCGGCCACGAGGACCTGACCTGGGCGATGAACGCGCACGTGCCGGCGCTGGTCGCCGAGGCGTTCGCGGGCTCGCGCATCGTCGCCTATTCGACCGGCTGCGTGTATCCGTACGTCGAACGTGCAGCACGGCGGCGCGACCGAGGCGACGCCGGCGACGCCGCCGCCCGGCGCCTACGCCAATTCCTGCGTCGCGCGCGAGGCCATGTTCCAGTATTTCTCGCGCACGCGCGGCACGCCCGGCCGCATCATCCGGCTCAACTACGCGATCGACATGCGCTACGGCGTGCTGCACGACGTCGCGACGCGCGTGCTCACCGGGCAAGACGATCAATCTCGCCACCGGCCACGTCAACGTCATCTGGCAGGGCGACGCCAACACCATGGTGCTGCGCGCGCTCGGCCACTGCACGGTGCCGTCGAGCCCGCTCAATGTCAGCGGGCCGGAGACCGTGAGCATGCGCTGGCTGGCGCAGGCGTTCGGGCAACGCCTCGGCAAGGCGCCGGTCTTCACCGGCGTCGAGGCGGCCGAGGGCTGGCTGGTCAACACCGCCGCAGGCGATGCGGCTGTTCGGCTATCCGAGCGTGCCGCTGGCGAAGCTCGTCGACTGGACCGCCGACTGGGTCGGCCGCGGCATGCCGAGCCTCGGCAAGGACACCCATTACGATACGCGCGATGGCAACTTCTGATCTGCTGCTGGCGGCCAAATCGGCGCTGTCGCCCGCCGAGATGGACGACGCCGGCGCGCTGGTGCGCGAGGCCAGCTGGAACCAGATCGCGGCCGATTGGCGCATCTTCCTCGAGCTCGGCCGCGTCTACGCGGCGCAGACGCGAGCCGGCCGCATCGTCGCCACCACCGCGACGCTGCCGTACGGCGGCCGCTTCGCCTGGATCAGCATGGTGCTGGTCGCGGGCGACTATCGCCGCCGCGGCCTGGCGACGCGGTTGATGCGCCGCGCCATCGACGATCTCGCCGCCGCCGGCCTGGTGCCGGTGCTCGACGCGACGCCGGACGGCCGCGCGGTCTATCGCGCGCTCGGCTTCGAGGACTCCTGGGGCTTTCACCGGCTGACGCCGGCGCGAGCGGCCAGGCGCGGCGAGACGTCCGCCCGCGCCCGACGGCGTGACCATCCGCCCGATCGCCGACGCCGACTGGCCGGCGCTCTGCGCCTACGACGCCGCCGCCTTCGGCGCCGACCGCAGCGCCGTGCTGGCGCGCCTGCGCGGGCGCCTGCCGCGCGGCCGAGCTCGTCGCCGAGCGCGACGGCCGCATCGCCGGCTTCCTGCTCGGCCGCGACGGCCGGGTGGCCGCGCAGGTCGGGCCGCTGATCGCCGAGGACGACGCGATCGCGCGCGCGCTGCTCGCGCGCGCGCTCGATGCGCATCGACGGCGCCGATGTTCATCGATCTCGCCGACGCCAAGGCCGAGGTGCGCGGCTGGCTCGAAGCGCGCGGCTTCGCGGCGCAGCGGCCGCTCACGCGCATGCTGCACGGCCGCTCGCAGCGCTTCGACGACGCGGCGCGCACCTTCGCGGTGGTCGGGCCGGAGTTCGGGTGACAGGCGTGCGTCGTAGCCCGCATGGAGCGAAGCGGCGATGCGCGGCGCGCCGCGCTGTGACGCGTTGCCGCGCGGATCTGCACGCATGCGCGCGTCGATTGGACGCGCCGATCGCGCTCCATCCGGGCTACATCCTCAATACAGCTTCGGCGGATTGATCGGCGGCATCTTCACGGTCTTGTCGAGGAACTCGTTGGTGTAGGCCGTCTTGATGTCGTAGGGCTTTTCCATCTTGAGATATTCGTCGACCAGCTTGTAGTCGTCGGCCATGCGCTTGTCGTCGTGCCAGCCGAGCGCCACGGTGCGCGAGGTGTCGTCGCTCATCAGGATGGTGACGAGGTGCCAGTTGAGCAGCTCGTTGTCGTATTTGCAGCGCGCCGGCGGCCTCGACCAGCGCCTTGATGCAGGGGTCCGGCGTCTTGGCGCATTCGGCGAACGCCTTCTGCGTGATCTTCACGAACTTGTCGGCCTTGTCGCGGTTGGCCTTGAGCCAGGCGCCGTTGGCGATGATCGAGTTGCCGTACGGGTTCACGCCGGCGTCCTTCCACGCCAGGAAGCCCATGTCGCTGCCGAGCTCGCGCGCGAACACGTGGTGCAGGTTGAAGAACGACGTGGTGGCGTCGATGGTCTTGGCCTTGAGCGCGCCGAGCTTGGCGTTGGCGTCGATGTTGACCCAGGTCACCGACGTCGGGATCGATGCCGACCTTCTTGGCCAGCGCCGGCCACATGGTGCGCGCGCCGTCGCCGGCCGGATTGCCGATCTTCTTGCCGACGAGATCCTTCACGCCGGTGATGCCGGAGCTCTTGAGCCAATAGAAGCCCTGCGGCGAATTGGCGTAGACGTTCATCAGCCCGACATTGTCGGCGCCCTTGCCGCGGAACAGCAGCACGCCCGCCATGTCGGAGAGGCCGAGCTGCGACTGGCCGGCGCCGACCTTCTGCGCCGACGCCGCCGAGCCGCGGCCGGTCTCGAAGTCGACGTCGATGCCGGCCTGTTTGTACCAGCCCATCTTCTGCGCGTAGAAATACGGCGCGTGATCGCCGCCCGCGACCCAGTTGAGCGTGAAGGTGAGCTTCTGCGCCGCGGCGGGCGATGCGCCGAGCGCGCTGCCGGCGAGCGCCGCGAGGGCGAGCTTTCGCGATGATCTTCATGCTGAGCTCCAGGAGGTTGGCGCTGCGGCGGCCGGCGATGATCGGTTCTCGACGCACAGCGAAGCTTCGTGGTAACTGCGTGGTTACCGGGGACGATAGGATCGGCCCCCTACCCTGTCAATTGGAGCGTTTTCCGGAAACGTGGGGCTCCGCATGGCGAAGTCTCCCGCGCGCGCGCATCGACGCGATCCCGACCGCACGCGCGAAGCCATCCTCGCGGCCGCGCAGCACGAATTCGCCGCCAAGGGCTTGTCGGGCGGCCGCGTCGACGCGATCGCGCGCCGCGCGCGCGCCAACAAGCGGATGATCTACCACTATTTCGGCAACAAGGACGGCCTCTATCTGGCGGCGCTCGAGCGCGTCTACGAGGACCTGCGCGGAACCGAAAAGACGCTCGACCTCGCCCATCTGGCGCCGGAGGCCGCGATCCGCCGGCTGGTCGAGTTCACCTTCGACTATTCGCGCCAGCATCCCGAGCTGATCAGCCTGATCAACAACGAGAACCTGCACCGCGCGCGCCACCTGCGCAAATCGAGGAAGGTGCGCGAGCTGCACAGCCCGTTCGTCGCGCTGATCGACGACATCCTGCGGCGCGGCGTCGCCGCGGGCGTGTTCCGGCCGGGCCTCGATCCGGTCGAGCTCTACATCACGATCGCGGCGGTCGGTTACTTCTACCTGTCGAACAACTGGACGCTGTCGGCGATCTTCGGCCGCGCGCTCGGCACCGATGCGGCCTGCCGCAAGCGCAAGAAGCACAATGTCGACGTGATCCTGAATGCGATCCGGGCGTGAGGAGGGTAAGTGATGGGACTGCGCTGGCAGGACTGGCCCCCGCAGGTGCTGGCGGCGCTGCGCAAGGGCGTGGTGATCCCGGCGCATCCGCTCGCGCTCGACGCCGGCCGCAAGCTCGACACCCGCCGCCAGCGCGCGCTCACCCGCTACTATCTCGATGCCGGCGCGCGGCGGGCTCGCGGTCGGCGTGCACACCACGCAGTTCGCGATCCGCGACGTCGGGCTCTACCGGCCGGTGCTCGAGCTCGCGATGCGCAGCGCCGCCGAATGGGCGCGTCGAGCCGCCGATCATGATCGCGGGGCTCGCCGGCCGCACCGCGCAGGCCGTGCAGCGAGGCCGAGATCGCGCGCGACCTCGGCTATCACGCCGGGCTGCTCTCGCTCGCCGCCATGAAGGGCGCGAGCGAGGACGAGCTGATCGCGCACGCGCAGACGGTCGCGCGCGAAATCCCGCTGGTCGGCTTCTATCTGCAGCCGGCGGTCGGCGGCCTCGTGCTGCCGGTGTCGTTCTGGCGCCGCTTCGCGGCGATCGAGAACGTCGTCGCCATCAAGATCGCGCCGTTCAACCGCTACCGCACGCTCGACGTGGTGCGCGGCGTGGTCGAGGCCGGCGCCGCCGACCGCATCACGCTCTACACCGGCAACGACGACCACATCGTGCTCGACCTGCTCACGCCGTTCGTCGCTGTCGGCGAACGGTCGCGCCGTCGACGCGTGCGCATCAAGGGCGGGCTGCTCGGCCACTGGAGCGTCTGGGTGCAGACGGCGGTCGAACTGCTCGAGCGCATCCACGCCGCGGTCGCCGCCCGCAGCGTGCCGGCGCGACCTGCTCGCGCTCGACTCGCAGGTGACCGATTGCAACGCGGCGATCTTCGACGTCGCCAACGACTTCCACGGCGTCATCGCCGGCTGCCACGAAATCCTGCGCCGGCAGGGCCTGCTCGAAGGCATCTGGTGCCTCGATCCGAACGAGACGCTCGGGCCCGGCCAGAAGGAGGAGATCGACCGCGTCTGCGCCGCCTATCCGCATCTCAACGACGATGCCTTCGTGCGCGCGAATCTGGAGCGATGGCTGGCGATGAGCTCGGGCTGCGGCGAGCTGCAACGTGCTCAACTGGCTCCAGGCGTCGTCATTGCCCTACGATGAGCACGCGGCATCCGGCCTGAAGGAGTAGGCGTTGGGAAGTCCAGCTGCAGCGCTACGCGCTGGCGGTGGTCAGCCACCTCGCCGCTGGTGGCGGCGTGGCATTTCTTCGTCGTGCTCGGCAAGGTGCCGAAGTTCGTCATGCCGTCGCCGTACGACACGCTGCAGGCGCTGCTCGTGCCGAACTATCGCTGGCTGGAGAACATCACCGTCACCACCACCGAGATCTTCGGCGGCTACATCCTGGCGGTCGTCGTCGGCATCGGGATCGCGCTGCTGTTCTCCTGGTTCCGCTGGCTCGAGATGGCGGCGATGCCGCTGCTGGTCAGCCTCAACATGATCCCCAAGGTGGCGCTCGGCCCGCTGATCATCGTCTGGTTCAGCTACGGCATCGTCCCCAACATCATGATGGCGTTCGCGATCTGCTTCTTTCCGATCGTGCTGACCACGGCGCGCGGCCTGCGCGAGGTCGAGCCCGACCTGCTCGATCTGGTGCGCACGCTCAAGGGCTCGCGCTGGCAGATGTTCACCAAGATCCAGCTGCCGGGCGCGCTGCCCTACATCTTCTCCGGCATGAAGGTGGCGGCGATCCTGGCGGTCGCCGGCGCCATCGTCGGCGAGTTCCTCGGCTCCGACCGCGGGCTCGGCTACCTGATGCTGCAGGTGCAGGTGACGCTCGACACCGCCGCCATGTTCATGGCGGTGATCCTGATCACGCTGATCGGCATGGTGCTCTACGGCCTGGTGCTCGGCCTCGAGCGCCTGCTGGTCGTGCGCGACGCGCGCATCCAATAGGCAGCCGATGGGCGAACCGTTCATCCATCTCGCCGGCGTGCAGAAGATCTACCGCACGCGCGGCAGCGGATTTTCTCGCCATCTCGGAGGCGACCTTCGACGTCGAGGCCGGCGAGCTGGTTTCGCTGGTCGGGCCATCGGGCTGCGGCAAGACCACGCTGCTCAAGATTCTCGCCGGCCTGCACCCCTACGATTCCGGCGAGGTGTCGATCGGCATCGCCGACGCAGCCGTTCGATCCGGCGCGCGACATCGGCATGGTGTTCCAGCAGCCGCTGCTGCTGAAGTGGCGGCGCGTGATCGACAACGTGCTGCTGCCGGCCGAAATCCTCGGGCTGCCGATGGCGGCGAGCCGCGCCCGCGCCCGCGATCTGCTCGCGCTGGTCGGGCTCAAGGGCAACGAGGACAAATACCCCTACGAGCTCTCCGGCGGCATGCAGCAGCGCGCCGCGATCGCGCGCGCGCTCATCCACGATCCCAAGCTGATCCTGATGGACGAGCCGTTCGGCGCGCTCGACGCGCTCACCCGCGAGAAGATGAACCTCGAGCTGCTGCGCATCTGGGAGGAGGCGAAGAAGACCATCGTCTTCGTCACCCACGGCATCACCGAGGCGGTGTTTCTCGGCACCCGCGTGGTCGTGCTCACCGCCGGCCCGGCGCGCATGGCCGACAATTTCCGGGTCGAGCTGCCGCATCCGCGCACGCTCGACATGAAGACGCACGAGAAGTTCGGCGAATACACGCGGCGGATCTACCGGCTGCTGGGGATGGAGTGAGACAAGCAATGGCGCAGCAACGTCTCGGCATCATCATGAACGGCGTCACCGGCCGCATGGGGATGAACCAGCACCTGATCCGCTCGATCGTCGCGATCCGCGCGCAGGGCGGCGTCGCGCTCAAGAACGGCGACCGGGTGATGCCCGACCCGATCCTGGTCGGCCGCAATGCCGGCAAGGTCGAGCAGTTGGCCAAGGCGCACGGCATCACGCGCTGGACCACCGACCTCAACGCCGCGCTCAAGAACAAGGACGACACGCTGTTCTTCGACGCCGCCACCACGAAGCTGCGCGCCAAGCTGCTGCACAAGGCGATCGCGGCCGGCAAGGACATCTATTGCGAGAAGCCGATCGCCGAGAACCTCGAGGACGCGCTCGACGTCGCGCGCGCCGCCAAGAAGGCCGGCATCAGGCACGGCGTGGTGCAGGACAAGCTGTTCCTGCCCGGCCTGCTCAAGCTCAAGACGCTGATCGATTCCGGCTTCTTCGGGCGCATCCTCTCGGTGCGCGGCGAGTTCGGCTACTGGGTGTTCGAGGGCGACTGGCAGCCGGCGCAGCGGCCGTCGTGGAACTACCGCAAGAAGGACGGCGGCGGCATCATCCTCGACATGCTGTGCCACTGGCGCTACGTGCTCGACAATCTGTTCGGCGAGGTGAAGAGCGTGTCGTGCCTCGGCGCCACCCACATCCCGAAGCGCTGGGACGAGAACGACAAGCCCTACAAGGCCGACGTCGACGACGCCGCCTACGCGACCTTCCAGCTCGCCGGCGGCGTGATCGCGCACATCAACAGCTCGTGGTGCACGCGCGTGCGCCGCGACGATCTGGTCACGTTCCACGTCGACGGCACGCACGGCTCGGCGGTCGCCGGCCTGCAGAAATGCTGGAGCCAGGCGCGCGTCAACACGCCGCGCCCGGTCTGGAACCCGGACGTGCCGCAGCCGATCAAGTTCTTCGAGACCTGGAGCGAGGTGCCCGACAGCGCCAACTACGACAACGGCTTCAAGGCCGAGTGGGAGATGTTCATCCGCCATCTCTACGAGGGCGCGCCGTTCAAATGGACGCTGGTCGAAGGCGCCAAGGGCGTGCAGCTCGCCGAGGCCGGGCTCAAGAGCTGGAAGGAACGGCGCTGGATCGACATCCCGCCGCTGAAGGTGTGAGGTGAACTGACGTGCCGACACTCAATCTTCCCGTCACCGGCGGCAAGCTCGCGCCCTACACGACCAGGCCGCCGCGCAATTTTCCGGCCGCGAGGCCGCCGTTCAACCGCATCGCCTATGCGGCCGCGCATGTGGTGGCCGATCCGCTCGCCGACGGCGATCCGTGGCTCGACGCCGCGATCGATTGGGAGCGCACCATCGCGTTCCGCCGGCATCTGTGGTCGCTCGGCCTCGGCGTCGCCGAGGCGATGGACACGGCGCAGCGCGGCATGGGCATGGACTGGCCGGCCTCGCTCGAGCTGATCCGCCGCAGCCTCGACGCCGCGCAAGGATTTTCCCGGCGCGCTGATCGGCTCCGGCGCCGGCACCGATCATCTCGCGCCCGGCGCCGAGCGTGACCATCGACGACGTCATCCGCGCCTACGAGGAGCAATGCGCGGCGGTCGAGAAGCTCGGCGGCCGCATCGTCCTGATGGCGAGCCGCGCGCTGGTGAAGGCGGCGCGCTCGCCCGACGACTACGCCAAGGTCTACGGCCGCATCCTCGGCCAGGTGAAGGAGCCGGTGATCATCCACTGGCTCGGCGAGATGTTCGATCCGGCGCTCGACGGCTACTGGGGCCACAAGGACCACATGCGCGGCGATGGACGTCGCCATCGACGTGATCGCCGACAATGCCGCCAAGGTCGACGGCGTGAAGATCTCGCTGCTCGACAAGGACAAGGAGATCGCCATGCGCCGCCGCCTGCCGCAGGGCGTGCGCATGTATACCGGCGACGACTTCAACTACGCGGAGCTGATCGCCGGCGACGCGCGCGGCTATTCGGACGCGCTGCTCGGCATCTTCGACGCGATCGCGCCGGCCGCCGCGGCGGCGCTCGGCGCCTTCACGCGCGGCGACGCTGACGTCGTTCCACGACATCCTGGCGCCGACCGTGCCGCTGTCGCGCCACATCTTCAAGGCGCCGACGCGCTTCTACAAGACCGGCGTGGTGTTCATGGCCTATCTCAACGGCCTGCAGGATCATTTCACCATGGTCGGCGGCCAGGAGAGCGCGCGCTCGACGCTGCATCTCGCCGAGCTGTTCCGCCTCGCCGACGCGGCCGGCCTGCTCGCCGATCCGGACCGGGCGGCCACGCGCATGCGCGCCGTGATGGCGACGCGCGGCGTGGCGGCCTGATGCGCGACCTCTCGCACGACCGCGCGCTGCTTTCGATCAACTCGATGACGGTGAAGCCGTGGTCGCTCGAGCAGCTGATCGAGGGCTGCGCGCGCGCCGGCCTGTCGGCGATCTCGCCCTGGCGCGACATCGTGCAGGCCTGCGGGGTCGAGCGCGCCGGCAAGCTGATCCGCGCGCACGGCATGACCGTGACCGGTCTCTGCCGCGGCGGCATGTTTCCGGCCGCCGACGAGGCCGGGCGCCGCGCCGCGCTCGACGACAACCGCCGCGCGGTCGACGAGGCGGCGGCGATCGGCGCGCAGTGCCTCGTTCTGGTGGTCGGCGGGCTGCCGAAAGGCTCGCGCGACATCGCCGATGCCCGCCGGCAGGTGCGCGACGCGTTCGCGGCGCTGCTGCCGTACGCGCGGCAGGCCGGCGTGCCGCTCGCGATCGAGCCGCTGCATCCGATGTACGCCGCCGACCGCGCCTGCGTGAACACGCTCGCGCAGGCGAACGACCTTTGCGACGAGCTGGGCGACGGCGTCGGCGTCGCGGTCGACGTCTATCACGTCTGGTGGGACCCGGACCTGAAGAACCAGATCGCGCGCGCCGGCCGCCGCATCCTCGCCTATCACGTCAACGACTGGCTGGTGCCGACCACCGATCTCCTGCTCGACCGCGGCATGATGGGCGACGGCGTCATCGATCTGCGCGCGATCCGCGCCATGGTGGAGGCGGCCGGCTATCGCGGCCATTGCGAGGTCGAGATCTTCTCGGCCGCGAACTGGTGGAAGCGCGATCCCGACGAGGTGCTGCGCGTCTGCATCGAGCGGCATCAGACGGTCGTCTGATCATGACCACCACCTACGACGGCATCATCCTCGGCGCCGGCCACAACGGGCTGATCCTGCAGGCCTATCTGGGCAAGGCCGGACTGAAGACGCTCGCGATCGAGCGCCGGCCGGTCGCCGGCGGCGGCCTGAGCACGCTCGAAGACCCGCGCCATCCGGGCTTCCTGCACAACACCCACGCGTTCTTCCAGCGCGCCATCACCGCCATGCCGTGGTACGCCGACCTCGAGCTCGAGCGGCACGGCGCGCGCTACATCGAGCCCGAGCTCAACGTCGCGCTGCATCACCAGCGACGGCCGCGCGCTCGAATGGTGGACCGATATCGGCCAGGACCATCGCGTCGTTCGCGCGCTTCAGCCGGCGCGACGCCGACACGCTGCGCGCGCTGGCACGACGAGTTCGTGCCGATCGTCCAGAGCATCCTGGCGCCCGAGAGCCGCTCGCCGCCGCTGCCGCCCGCGGAGCGACGCGCCTTGCTGGCGAAGAGCGCCGCCGGGCGCCGGCTGCTGGAGGTGAGCGCGCTGTCGCCGCTGCAGTTCGTCGACGCAGGAGTTCGAGCATCCCACCATCCAGGCGGGCCTCCTGTTCTTCAACGGGCTGCGCGAGGTCGACCTGCGGCTGCCGGGCTTCGGCCATCACATCGCGGCGCTGCTGGCGAGCCCCGCCAAGGCGCAGATGTCGCGCGGCGGCTCGGCCGCGCTGGCGCGCGCGCTCGAAGCGGCGGTGCGCGAGAGCGGCGGCGAGATCAGGCTGATGACCGAGCCGACGCGGATCGTCGTCGAGGGCGGCCGCGCGGTCGGCGTCGAGACGCGCGCGGGCGAGTTGATCCGCGCGACGCAGTTCGTCGCCTCGTCGCTCAACCCGCAGCAGACCTTTCTCGATCTGCTCGACGACGCGCTCGTGCCGCGCGAGATGCGCGAGCAGGCCGCAGCGCTTCCAGTACAATCTGCTGGCGCCGCTGTTCGCGCTGCATCTCAATCTGCGGGAGCCGCCGCGCTACCGCGCGAGCGCCGATCATCCCGAGCTGGCGCAGGCGTTCATGGTGATCCTCGGGCTCGATCACGTCGACCAGTTCGGCGAGATCGTGCGCCACCACGAGGCCGGCACCATCCCGCCGACGGTGATGTGGGGCGCCTGCCCGACGCTGTTCGATGCGAGCCAGGCGCCGCCCGGCCGCCACACCGCGTTCATGTGGGAGAAGCTGCCCTATCGGGTGCATGGCGATCCGGAGAATTGGGACCGTCTCGGCGAGCAGCACGGCCGCGCCATGCTGGAGCTGTGGCAGCGCTACGCGCCGAACCTGGCCGATGCGGTGATCGACACCTTCACGCGCACGCCGCTCGACGTCGAGCGCTGCCTGCCCAACATGCGCGAAGGCGATCTCCTGGTCGGCGCGTTCGCCAACGACCAGGTCGGCTACCACCGACCCTTTCGCGGGCGCCGGCGGCTATCGCACGCACCTGCCGGGTCTTTATCTCTGCGGCTCGAGCAGCCACCCGGGCGGCAACATCACCGGGCTTCCGGCCTACAACGCCGCGCAGGTGATCCTCGCCGATCTCGGCATCAAGGCCGAGTGGGCGCCGACGCCGATCGCCGCGCGGCTGGCGGCGGCTTGATGGCCATCGGTGACCCGAGTCTCCTGATCGAAACTTAGTCACTTGCCTAAGAAAAAGGCGGCAGCCATCTGCACAAATCGCAGGCATGTCGTTCGCGCCAAACCGAAAAGTCTTGCAAATACAAAGCGTATGGGTTGGCACGCGCGTTGCTAATTCGTTGGCATTGCCGGTGCGAGGCCGTCCGGCGCAACGACGGAGCGCGTCCTCATGTCAATTTTCGACAATCCCTTCGACCCGCGGCGCCGGCTCAATCGTTCAGGCTGCTCGTGCGGACGCCATGTGAGCCAGATCGAGCACGACCGCGACGCCGCCCCGGCGCTGCAATGCGTCGAGGTCGAGAGCGAGGAGAAGCGCTACGAGGGCGTGGTCGCCTCGGCGGTGATGCGCGCGGTGTTCCCGCAGGACGCGGCGCGGCGCGCCTTCCTCAAATCGGTCGGCGCCTCGACCGCGCTCGCCGCGCTCAGCCAGTTCTTCCCGCTCAAGACCGCGACCGAAGTGTTCGCGCAAGGCGGCGCGCTCGAGAAGAAGGACCTCAAGGTCGGGTTCATCCCGATCACCTGCGCCACGCCCATCATCATGGCGCACCCGATGGGCTTCTACACCAAGCAGGGGCTCAACGTCGAAGTGATCAAGACCGCCGGCTGGGCGGTGATCCGCGACAAGACGCTCAACAAGGAATACGACGCCGCCCACATGCTCTCGCCGATGCCGCTGGCGATCACGCTCGGCGTCGGCTCCAATCCGATTCCCTACACCGTGCCGGCGATCGAGAACATCAACGGCCAGGCGATCACGCTCAGCGATCAAGCACAAGGACAAGAACGATCCGAAGCAGTGGAAGGGCTTCAAGTTCGCGGTGCCGTTCGACTTTTCGATGCACAATTATCTGCTGCGCTACTACGTCGCCGAGGCCGGGCTCGATCCCGACACCGACATCCAGATCCGCGCGGTGCCGCCGCCCGAGATGGTCGCCAACCTGCGCGCCGACAATATCGACGGCTATCTCGGCCCCGATCCGTTCAACCAGCGCGCGGTCTATGACGGCGTCGGCTTCATCCACGTCCTGTCGAAGCAGCTGTGGGAGGGCCATCCCTGCTGCGTCTTCGCGGCGTCGAAGGAGTTCGTCACGCACGATGCCGAACACCTACGCGGCGCTGCTCAAGGCGATCATCGACGCCACCGCCTTCGCGCACAAGGCGGAGAACCGCAAGCAGATCGCCGCCGCCATCGCGCCCGCCAACTATCTCAACCAGCCCGAGACCGTGCTCGAGCAGATCCTCACCGGCACCTATGCGGACGGCCTCGGCGGCGTGAAGCGCGACCCCAACCGCATCGACTTCGATCCGTTCCCCTGGCACTCGTTCGCGATCTGGATCCTCACCCAGATGAAGCGCTGGGGCCAGCTCAAGGGCGACGTCGACTACAAGGCGGTCGCCGAGCAGGTCTATCTCGCCACCGACACCGCCAAGCTGATGAAGGAGGTCGGGCTCACGCCGCCCACCACCACGTCGAAGACCTTCGTGGTCATGGGCAAGACCTTCGATCCATCGAAGCCCGAGGACTACATCAAGAGCTTCAAGATCAAGCGATCGACATGAGCGAGGGATGATGCACGCGCCGGGCGTACACACTCCATCCACAGACGCAGCAATCCGAACTCTCACCGCCACGAGCGGTGAGAGCGAGCGCGCCATGACGTCGTCGCTCACCTTCCGGGCGGCGATCGTTTCGCTCGCGCTGTTCGCGCTGTTCGTGGGCGCGTGGCACCTCGCCACCCGCGGCAGCGGCACCGCCGTCACCATGGACCCGGAATACGCCAAGCTGGTCGGCGCGACCGCGAGCCAAGGCAAGTCGGCGATGCCGGGGCCGCTCGACGTCGGCGCCAAGATCTGGGAGCACCTCAAGGACCCGTTCTACGATCGCGGCTCCAACGACAAGGGGCTCGGCATCCAGCTCGCCTATTCGATCGCGCGGGTGATGATCGGCTACCTGCTCGCGGTCGCGGTCGCGATCCCGATCGGCTTTCTCATCGGCATGTCGCGAGCTCATGAGCCGGGCGCTCGATCCGTTCATCCAGGTGCTCAAGCCGATCTCGCCGCTCGCCTGGATGCCGCTCGCGCTCTACACCATCAAGGATTCGAGCCTCTCGTCGATCTTCGTGATCTTCATCTGCTCGCTGTGGCCGATGCTGATCAACACCGCCTTCGGGGTCGCGGCGGTGCGCAAGGAATGGCTCAACGTGGCGCGCACGCTCGAGGTCGGCGTGTTCCGCCGCGCCTTCACGATCATCCTGCCGGCGGCGGCGCCCACCATCCTCACCGGCATGCGCATCTCGATCGGCATCGCCTGGCTGGTGATCGTGGCGGCCGAGATGCTGGTCGGCGGCACCGGCATCGGCTACTTCGTGTGGAACGAGTGGAACAACCTGTCGATCACCAACGTGATCACCGCGATCCTGGTGATCGGCGTGGTCGGCATGATCCTCGACCAGGTGCTGGCGCGCCTGGCGCGCATGGTCACGTTCCCGGAGTGAGGCCGTGACCGAAAAATTCATCTCGATCGAAGGCATCACCAAGCGCTTTCCGGCGCCGGGCGGCGGCACCACGACGGTGTTCGAGGACCTGTGGCTGTCGATGGAGCGCGGCGAGTTCGTCTGCATCATCGGCCATTCCGGCTGCGGCAAGACCACCGTGCTCAACATCCTGGCCGGGCTCGACGAGCCGTCGGACGGCGCCGTCATCGTCGACAACCAGGCGATCGAGGGGCCGAGCCTCGACCGCGCGGTGATCTTCCAGGGCCACGCGCTGCTGCCCTGGCGCACCGTGATGGGCAACGTCACCTACGCGGTGGCGTCGAAATGGCGCTTCATGAGCAAGGAGAACCTGCGCGGCCACGCGCAGAAATTCATCGACCTGGTCGGCCTCACCGGCGCCGAGCACAAGCGGCCGGCCGAGCTCTCCGGCGGCATGAAGCAGCGCGTCGGCATCGCGCGCGCGCTCTCGATCGAGCCGAAGATCATGCTGATGGACGAGCCGTTCTCGGCGCTCGACGCGCTCACCCGCGGCACCCTGCAGGACGAGGTGCGGCGCATCTGCGTCGAGACCGGCCAGACCGTGTTCATGATCACGCACGACGTCGACGAGGCGATCTATCTGGCCGACCGCGTGCTGCTGATGACCAACGGCCCCGGGGCGGTGCTGGCCGAGATCGTCGAGAACCCGCTGCCGAAGGAGCGCAAGCGCACCGACTTCCACAAGCACCCGCTCTATTACGGCGTGCGCAACCACATCATCGATTTCCTGGTGACTCGCAGCAAGACCTTCACCGCCGAGATGAGCGGGCGCGGCTACGACCGCCGCCACGTGCCGGTGGTGCGGCCGGGCGCGCCGGAGCCCGTGGTCGCCGCCGAAACATCAGCATCCTCATCCATCACGCCGTCATGGCCTGGCCTCGTGCAAACGCGGGCATGACCGGCCGACAAGCAACGCCGACAGACCAGGGAGACGACGATGAAGCGCGCCGACCTCACCGAGAAGATTCTCGACATCAAGCGCGAGAAGGGCTGGAAGTGGAAACATATCTGCGAGCAGATCGGCGGCTATTCGCGAGTTCCTGATCGTCGGCGCGCTGCTCGGCCAGATGAAGCTGACCAAGCCGCAGGCCGCCAAGGCGGCCGAGCTGTTCGGGCTCTCCAAGTCGGAGCAGGCGATGCTCAACGAGGTGCCGATGCGCGGCGCCGGCGTGCCGATGCCGCCGACCGACCCGCTGATCTACCGCTTCTACGAGCTGGTGCTGGTGAACGGGCCGGCCTGGAAGGCGCTGATCGAGGAGGAGTTCGGCGACGGCATCATGTCGGCGATCGACTTCGACCTGCAGATGGAGCGGGTGCCGAACCCGAAGGGCGACCGCGTCAAGATCACCATGTCGGGCAAGTTCCTGCCGTTCAAATACTACGGCAACAGCGGGAACGTGCCGGAGTACGGCTACAAGGAAGAGTGACGGTCGCAACCGCAGACGGCGTCATGCCCGCTATCGACGGGCTTGCCCGAGCGTCATCAAGTACGCAGAGCTAGCCGACTTGCGACGGCGTCATTGTCACGTTGCCCGCCGGGCACCCCGGCTCTGACGCATCCAGGCACTGGGCGAAGCCGCTGCTGACCAGCGTCACTCGGGTCGGACGAGTGCCCGCATCGCTCTGCCAGGATCGTGACCGCGTGATACAGGGCGCCACGCTTCGCGACGACATCGAGCACGACGGCTGATCGGTCGGGACCGCTCAACTGCGCGCCCAGAGCCAGAACGTCACGATCGCGGCCAGCATCACGGCGGCCAGCAGCAGCCCGATCACGCGGCGAGCGCCCGGCCTCGACGCGAACCGGCCCGCGGGCTCCGGGTCGTTCACGACGATGGCAACGCGTCCGATCCTGGAGCCCGCCTGGCTCAGCGTGACCTTGAGGGCGAGATAGTCGACCAGCCGATTTTGGGTGAGATCGACGCGCGGCAGCGCCCGCAGCGCCTCGGGCAGCACGCCGAGGTCGGGCAGCTCGCAGATGACCGGCAGGACGAATTTTCCGCGCTTGGCGCAGTAGGCAAATTCACGATGACAGAACACCGAGACCAGCCATCCGGGCGTGATCACGCACAGCATGACGTCGCAAGCTTCGAGCCGGCTGGACGGAGACCAATCGTCGCCCGGTGCGAACGCGTGCCGATCGTCGGCCGCGACCTGCCAGCCGCTGTCGTTGAGCCAGCGCACCAGCTCCATGGCACGCACGCGATCTTCGTCCGCAAAGCTGACGTAGATGCGGGCCCGATCGACATGGGGCTGTTGCGACATGACCGTCCTCGCCGTCGCTCGGCGCGCGCCGACGAGCCCGGTTCAGGGCGAGTGTCCGGCGCGCGCACTTTAAGGAGTGGCCGCGCTGGCCGCTCGCTTCGCTCGCCAGCGCGGCGTCGGCGAGATTATAGGCACAAGGAAGATAGGTAGAGGTGATCGCGCCGCGGCTCGGCCGTCAGCCCCGATGCTATTCGGCCGCCTGCGGGCGACCGTAGGCTTCTGCGATCATGAAGCCGGACAGGGTCGTGTAGGCCGCGGTCCATGCGCCGGCGACCTCCGGCGTCCATTGCGGGCCGAGCCCGCGCGCCAGCGTCCACAGCAAGCGCTTCGCCGACAACCGGATAGTGCTCGGGCCGCGCCCCGTAGCCGACGTGGCGCTTGGCCAGCGCGCTGGCGGCAGGAAGCACGCTCGGGAGGTCGCCGAGCCCGTTGACGACCACCGCCAGCGTGGCGATCAGCTTGCGGCGCTGCTCGGCCATGTCGCCGTGGAACAAGGGCTTCACCGCCGGCGCGATCTCGAACAGCCGGTCGTAGAAAATCTCCGCCGCCTTGTCGGCGATCGGCACGACCTGGGCGAACGTCTGCTGGACGAGCTTGACCTGTTCGGGTTCCATCGCACGATACCTGATGCGCGGCCTCACGCCGCCTCGATGTAGCGGTGGCGCTCGTAGAGGAACTCCAGCACGCGCTGGCGGCATTTCAGATAGGTCGGGTTCGCCGCCAGCTCGAGGCGCCGGCGCGGCCGCGCCAGCGGCACGTCGAGCACCTCGCCGATGCGCGCGGCCGGACCATTGGTCATCATCACGATGCGGTCGGACAGGAGCACCGCCTCGTCGACGTCGTGCGTGATCATCAGCACCGTGTTGCCGAGCTTCTGGTGGATCGCCATCACCGAGTCCTGCAGGTGCGCGCGGGTGAGCGCGTCGAGCGCGCCGAACGGCTCGTCGAGCAGCAGCACCTTCGGCTCCATGGCGAGCGCGCGGGCGAGCCCGACGCGCTGCTTCATGCCGCCGGAAATCTCCGCCGGCCGCTTGTCCTTGGCGTGCCCCATCTGCACGAGATCGAGATTGTGCATCACCCAGGCGTGGCGCTCGGCGCGCGACTTCTTGCCGCCGAACACCTTGTCGACCGCGAGGCGCACGTTGTCGTAGACGGTGAGCCACGGCAGCAGCGAATGGTTCTGGAACACGACCGCCCGGTCGGGGCCGGGCTCGTTGACCTCGCGATCCTCGAGCAGCACGCAGCCGGTCGTCGCCGGCACCAGGCCGGCGACGATATTGAGCAGCGTGGTCTTGCCGCAGCCGGAATGGCCGATCATCGAGACGAACTCGCCGTTCTCGATGCCGAGCGTGATGTCCTTGAGCACCTCGGTCTCGACCGAGCCGCGGCGGAAGGTCTTGTCGATGTGATCGAGCTTGAGATAGGGCGTCATCGCGGTTCGCTTTCGTTTGGCGCATGTTCTATTCGGAAAACCGGTTCCCACTTTTCCGGAACATGCGCTAGTTGGCGGCGGTGCCGCGGGTGACGACGGTGGCGATGCCGGCGACGATGCGGTCGAGCACGAAGCCGACCAGCCCGACATAGACCAGCGCCAGGATGATCTCGCTGATGTGCGACGAGTTCCACGCATCCCAGATGAAGAAGCCGATGCCGACGCCGCCGATCAGCATCTCGGCCGCGACGATCGCCAGCCAGGACAGGCCGATGCCGATGCGCAGCCCGGTGAAGATGTAGGGCGCCGCCGCCGGCACCATGATCTTCCAGAAGAACTCGAGGTGATTGAGCCGCAGCACCTGCGCGACGTTGCGGTAGTCCTGCGGAATGTTGCGGATGCCGACCGCGGTGTTGATGATGATCGGCCAGATCGCGGTGATGAAGATGACGAAGATCGCCGACGGCTGGCCGTTGCGGAAGGCGGCGAGCGAGAGCGGCAGCCAGGCGAGCGGCGGCACCGTGCGCAGCACCTGGAAGATCGGATCGAGCCCGCGCATCGCCCAGGTCGATTGGCCGACCAGCGTGCCGAGCGCGACGCCGACCACGCAGGCGAGCGCGTAGCCGATCGCGACGCGCTGCAGGCTCGCCGACAGGTGCCAGAACAGGCCCTTGTCGAGGCCGCCGCGATCGAAGAACGGATCGACGATCAGCTCCCAGGTGTCGCTGAGAACCGTGGACGGCGGCGGCAGCGTCGAGCCGGCCCGGCGGCACAGCAGTTCCCAGATCAGCAAGCGTGAGCGCGATGACGACGATCGGCGGCACCACGTCGCGCCGCGAGATTGCCGGCACGCGCGTCGCGATCCGTCGTCGACAGCGGCGGCCGCTTCGGCGCGCAACGGCAGCACCGTCGCGCGTCGCCGGCAGCGATCGGCGTCGCGGTCACCGGTTCGGTCTTGACCAGCGGCATGTTCATCGATGAGGTCTCCGTCTGGAGTAGGCGATGTGAATGGCGGCCGCCCGCGCAGGGGCGGCCGCGCGCGATCATCCGATCTCGGCGCGCTTGATCGCCAGGCTCTTGAGATAGGCGCGCGGGTTCTCCGGATCGAAGACCTTGCCGTCGAAGAAGGTCTCCTTGCCGCGCGAGGTCGAGGCCGGAATCTGCGGCGGCCGGGACACCGACAGCTCCTTCGCCGCCTCGCGCCAGATGTCCTCGCGGTTGACCTTGCTCGATCAGCGCCTTGGCGTCGACGTCGGGCTCGAACTTGCCCCAGCGGATGTCCTCGGTGATGAACCAGAGGTCGTGGCTCTGGAACGGATAGGAGGCGAAATCGCTCCAGTACTTCATGATGTGCGGGCTGTTCTCGACCACCTTGCCGGGGATGCCGTAGTCGAACTTGCCCTTGGTGCGCTCGATGATGTCGGCGACCGGCGCGTTGATCCACTGCCGCTTCGCCATGATGGTCGCGAGCTCTTCGTGGTTCTCCGGCTTGTCGCACCACTGCTGCGCTTCCATCACCGCCATCAGCGATCGCCTTGCGCGGCCTTCGGATGCTTGTCGACCCAGGCGGCGCGCATGCCGAGCGACTTCTCGGGATGCTTGTTCCAGAGCTCGCCGGTGGTGATCGCGGTGTAGCCGATGCCCTGGTGGACGAGCTGCAGGTTCCACGGCTCGCACGACGCAGAAGCAGTCCATGGTGCCGACCTTCATGTTCGCCACCATCTGCGGCGGCGGCACCGTGATGGTCTCGATGTCCTTGTCGGGATCGATGCCGCCGGCGGCGAGCCAGTAGCGGATCCAGAGATCGTGCGTGCCGCCCGGGAACGTGTTGGCGGCCTTCACCGACTTGCCGGAGGCCTTCTTCTTCGTCCAGCGCTGCCTTGAACGGCGTTGGTGTCGACCCCGATCTTGCAGGTCGGCGTATTCCTTGGCGACCGAGATGCACTGGCTGTCGAGATTGAGCCGCGCCAGGATGTACATCGGCGTCGGCACGTTGTTCTGCGTCACCTTGCCGGCGATGATCAGGTAGGGCATCGGCGTGAGGATGTGGGCGCCGTCGATGCCGTTGCCCTCGCGAGCCGAGCACGAGGTTGTCGCGCGTCGCGCCCCACGAGGCCTGCTTCTGCACCTCGACGTCGGGCATGCCGTGCTTGGCGAAGAAGCCCTTCTCCTTGGCGACGAACAGCGGCGCGGCGTCGGTGAGCGCGATGAAGCCGAGGATCGGCCTTGTTCACCTCCGGGCCGGCGGCCTCCGCGATATGCACGCCGGCGGGGAATTTCGTCTGCACGGCACCGAGCAGCGCGGCGGTGCCGGCGGTGGTCTTCAGGAAGGCGCGGCGGCTGAGTGCCGCGGCGCTTCGTCGTTCCCGTGTCTCTGGTGGTGGTCATTGCGTTGGTCGTCCTCTTGACGTTGTCTCGTTGCTCCGCTCGCCGGCTCGTCTGGCTCGTGTCCGCCAAAAACAAAAAAGCCGCGCCCCGAGGCGCTCGAAAGCGCTTTCCCCCAGGGCGGCGGCGTTGCCTATGCGGTCCGCGATTGGACCTCGCGCCGCCGCCAACACTGACGGCGTCGCTCCGAGCGTTCTCATTACAAGCTTCGTGCCAACTTCTAATCGGCCGCTGAAATCCAATGATTACAGATAGTTAGCTAGAATCGGACGGGGTTCCAGAGCCAGCCGTGGGCGGGGCCGATCTGCCCTCCGCAAGGCATTCATGCAAAAATTTTGTGCACTGCAAAATCGCTGATCAAAGGCACGAATCGACTTCAGGCCCGTCGGATTTTCCAGGCCGCGAGGTGCGCGGCGATGTCGTTCGGGTCGAATGCCGGCCCCGCAAAGGCGCCGATGCCGTCGGCCGGCTCGCCGACGTGGTGGGCTTGCTCGCCCGGCAGCGCCGCGTCGTAAAGGTCGGGCCGAAACACCGCCTTGGCGGCCGTCAGCAATTCGGCCGACAGCGGCGCCTGACCCCAACGCACCATCTGGGCGTAGAGCCAGGCGGCCTGCACCGGGTCGGGACGGCCGGCGCCCTTGCGGCCGACCAGCAGGTAGCGATCGCTCACCCGGACGGTTCCGTCGGGCGCGACCTTCATGCGGCCGTCGAGCGTGCGGCGGATCACCTCGGCGGCGACTCCGATGCGGTTGGGCGCCGCCAGCATCGCGGTGACCTCGTCGCGGTTGGCTGTGATCCTCGACGAAGGCGGCGGCGCGGCCATGGGCGCGCACCAGGCGGCGCAAGCGTGTCGGGATGCTCCTGCGCCCAGCTCGCCCGCACCGCCAGCACCTTTTCGGCCGCGCGCGGCGAGGATCTCGGAGACGAAATGCAGGATGAAGCCGATGCCGAGATCGACCGCGACCGAGTTCCAGGGCGCGCCGACGCAGAACGCGTCGACGTGACGGTTGGCGAGGCTCTCCACCATGTAGGGCGGCGGCAGCACCACCAGCCGGACGTCCTCGTCCGGGTCGACGCCGCCGGCCGCCATCCAGAAGCGCAGGTGATAGTTGTGGGTCGAGAACGGGAACGTCATCCCGAAGGTGAGCGGCTCCTCGCCCCTGGCCTTGCGGTTGGCGACGACGCGGGCGAGCGCGCGCGCCGACACCAGCGGATCGACGATGCTGTTGCCGTCGGCGGCGGCGGCGATCGACGCGTACAGCGCCGGCGACACCGTGATGGCGTTGCCGTTCACGCCGAGCCCGAACGGCGCGACGATCGGAACCTTGACGTGGCCGAGCCCGAGGCTCGAGGCGATGGCGACCGGCGCGATCAGATGCGCGGCGTCGAACAGGCCGATATTGAGCTTGTCGCGCACGTTCGACCACGAGACTTCGCGCACCAGCTCGACGTCGAGGCCCTTCGGCGGCCGTAAAGCCCTTGTCGACCGCGATCAGCAGCGCGGTCGCGTCGGCGAGCGGGATGAAGCCGATGCGCAGGCGGGTATCGGCGCTCATTTGAACAGCTCCGCGGCGGTGATCACCGATTGCGCGACGTCGGCGATCTTCTTGTTCTCGTTCATCGCGGTCCGGCGCAGCAGCGCGTAGGCATCCTGCTCGCTGAGGTTCTTGGCTTTCATCAGGATGCCCTTGGCGCGGTCGATCGCCTTGCGCTCGTCGAGCGCGGTGCGGGTGCGCTCGAGCTCGTCCTGCAGCCGCGCGAAGGCGTTGAAGCGCGAGATGCACAGATCGAGGATGTTCTGGACGCGCTCCTTGCGCAGGCCGCCGACGATGTAGGCGGAGACGCCGGCGTCGACCGCCGCCTCGATCGAGGCCGAGTCGCTCTGGTCGACGAACATGGCGACCGGGCGCTTCACCGCGCGGCTGACCTGGAACATCTGCTCGAGCACGTCGCGGCTCGGGTTCTCGAGGTCGATCAGGATGACGTCGGGGTCGATGGCGTAGATGCGGGCGAGCAGGTGCGAGGTCTCGTCGATGCGCACCACGTGGACGTGGCCGGCCTCGCGCAGCCCGTCCTCCAGGATCGCGGCCCGAACCGGGTTCTTGTCGACGATGACGATCTTGAGGGAATGGTCCATGCGCCGCAGGGCAATTTTCAAGCGCCATGCCAAGCCACGTGCATCCGAAGTTCATCATCCATATCAACGAGTTGAGAGCCGGCACCGGCGGCTGCCCAAGGCCGCGGCATCGCCCGGTGGCGGAATCTTGTGCAGGGCGCTCACCAACGGGGCAGCAGGCCGCGCACTCATCCGCCTGCCGGCGGCCATCGGCCTGTCCACAGGCGTTCTTTCGCCTGAAGGCGAATCGCTGCCTTATGGCGCGTCGTCCTCCGCCATCACCCGGCACCTCGGCGGCGTGGGCCGGACGCCGACCAACAGGCGTGGCATCGGATGGCCTTCCACGCGGACCTGCACGTCCACTCGAAATATTCGCGAGCCACCAGCCGGGATCTCGATCTCGAGCACCTCGCCGCCTGGGCGTGCCGCAAGGGCATCGGGGTGGTGGCGACCGGCGACTTCACCCATCCGGCTTGGCGCGCCGAGCTCGGCGACAAGCTCGTTGCCGCCGAGCCCGGCCTCTTTCGCCTGCGCGACGACATCGAGAAGGCCGTGATGGCCACGCTGCCGGCACCGTGCCGCAACCCGGTGCGGTTCATGCTCGAGGTCGAGATTTCGACCATCTACAAGAAGGGCGAGCGCACCCGCAAAATCCACCATCTGATCTATGCGCCCGATCTCGAGACGGTCGATCGCATGTCGGCGCGGCTCGCCCGCATCGGCAACATCGCCTCGGACGGCCGCCCGATCCTCGGCCTCGATTCGCGCGACCTGTTGGAGATCGCGCTCGAATCCGGCCCGCACGCCTATCTGGTGCCGGCGCATATCTGGACGCCGTGGTTCGCGGCGCTCGGGTCGCAATCGGGGTTCGATTCGATCGCCGAGTGCTACGGCGACCTGGCCGACCGCATCTTCGCGGTCGAGACCGGCCTCTCCTCCGATCCGCCGATGAACTGGCGGATTTCGTTTCTCGACCGCTATCGGCTCACGTCGAATTCCGACGCGCATTCGCCCGGCAAGCTCGGCCGCGAGGCGACGACCTTCGACTGCGACCTCGACTACTTCGCGATCAAGAACGCATTGGAGACCGGCCGCGGCTATGTGGGCACGGTCGAGTTCTTTCCGGACGAAGGCAAGTATCACCTCGACGGCCACCGCAAATGCGAGGTGCGGCTGTCCCCGCAGGAGACCCGCGAGCATGGCGGACGCTGCCCGGTCTGCGGCGAGCCGCTCACGATCGGCGTCGAGCATCGGGTCGAGGCGCTCGCCGATCGCAGCGAGGCGGAGGCGACGCCGCCCTCGACCGCCGGCCAGGTCTCCAACCTGGTGCCGCTGCCGGAGATTCTCTCCGAGATCGCCGCCAGCGGCGTGAAATCGCAAGCGGTCGAGCGCAACTACGATCAGGCGATCGCCAAGCTCGGCGCCGAGCTTTCGATCCTGCAGGCGGTGCCGGTCGAGGACATCGCCCGCGCCGGCTCGGCGCTGCTCGCCGAGGCGATCACGCGCCTGCGCGCCGGCAAGGTGATCCGCGACCCCGGCTATGACGGCGAATACGGCGTGATCCGCCTGTTCGAGGACAACGAGCTCGAGCGGTTGACGTCGGGCGCATCGCTGTTCGATGCGCCGGTCTCCAAACGAACGAAGCCGGAGCCGATCAAGAGGGCGGCGCCCGATCAAGCCGCGGGCGATCGCGAGGTCGTCAAACCGGCACAGCCGCAGCTGCGCATTGTCCGTGCCCAGTCCGACGGCGCCGCGTCCGATATCCTCGCGCAGCTCGACGAGGATCAGCGCGCCGCTGCCGCGACGGTCGATGGCCCGCTGTTGATCGTCGCCGGCCCCGGCTCGGGCAAGACCCGCACCCTCACCTATCGGATCGCCCATCTGGTCGCCGAGCGTGGCGCGGCGGCGCAAGACTGTCTCGCCATCACGTTCACCCGCCGCGCCGCCGCCGAGATGACGGAGCGGCTCGCGCGCCTGCTTCCAAGCGACGCCGATCGGCTTGCGGTCCACACCTTTCATTCGCTCGGTCTCGCGATCCTGCGCGAGCACGCCGGCGCCGCCGGCCTCGAGCCGGGTTTCCGCATCGCGGGCGAAGCCGAGCGCATGGCGCTGCTCGCCGAGACGTCGAACGTCAGCGAGCACAAGGCCGAGCGGCTGTTGCGCGCCATCTCCAGGGCCAAGCGCACGCAAGCCCCGGTGAGCGCCGACGTCGCGGAAGCGATGTCCGCCTACGGCGCCGCGCTCGCGAGACGCAATTGGATCGACTTCGACGATCTCATCGGCATGCCGGTGCGTGCCCTGGCGGCAGATCCGGGTCTCGCGGCGCGGTATCGCGATCGCTTCCGATGGATCGCGGTCGACGAATTCCAGGACGTCGACGAGCAGCAGTACCGGCTGCTTGACCTTGCTGGCGCCGGCCGACGGCAACCTCTGTGTCATCGGCGATCCCAACCAGGCGATCTACGGCTTTCGCGGCGCCGACGCGTCCTGCTTCGAGCGTTTCAAGCACGACTATCCGGCCACCAGGATCGTCAGCCTGACGCGCAACTACCGCTCGACCGGCACGATCGTCACCGCTTCGTCGCAGGTGATTGCCGCGCCGATCGCCGACATGGTGCGCGACATGCACGAGCGCATCGCCGTCCACACCGCGCCGACCGAGCGCGCCGAAGCCGAGGCGGTGGTCAAGACGATCGAGCAGATGATCGGGGGCGCGAGCTTCTTCGCGATCGACAGCGGCCGCGCCACCGGCGCTCGCCGACGCAAGCCGCTCGTTCGCCGACTTCGCGGTGCTGTACCGGACCGACGCCCAGTCCGCGGCCTTGTGCGAGGCGCTGGCCCGCTCCGGCATCCCGTTCAAGCTGAATTCGCATCGTCCGCTCGCCGAGCGAGCCCGCCGTCCGCGCGATCCTGCGCGAGCTCGACAACGACAGCGGCGATGCGCCGGTGTCGGCCCGGCTCCGGGCCGCGACCGCGCGGCTGAAATCAGCAGGCGCGGCGCTCGGCAGCGCGACCATCGAGCTCGCCGCGCAGCGCCTCGGCGCGATCGGGCAAGCGTGCGCGGCCGATCGCGCGCGTTTCCTCGATGCCGTCGCGCTCGCGACCGACGCGGATTTCTTCGACCCGCGCGCCGACCGGGTGTCGCTCCTGACCCTGCATGCCGCCAAGGGACTCGAGTTCCCGGTGGTGTTCATCGTCGGGCTGGAGGATGGGCTCTTGCCGCTGCATTGGAGCGAGCCCGACGAGGCCGCGATGGCCGAGGAGCGGCGCCTGTTCTACGTGGGCATGACGCGCGCCAAGGACCGGCTGATCCTGAGTCGCGCCCGGCAACGGTTCTGGCGCGGCCGGCTGCAAGCGCTCGACGCCTCTCCGTTCCTCGACGATATCGAGAGCGAGCTGGTCAAGCAGCAGCGCAGCGAGCTCGCGCGCCGCACGCCGGAGGACCGGCAGCTCAGGCTGTTCTCTTAAATCAGTTCTGCGGCGGGTCCAACGACATAGGCGCGCCGCTCTCGCGCCTGCGAACATCGCCCGATCTCGCACGCACCGCTGGGGGGCGCCGCGACGTGGTCTCGACGATGCCCGGTTCCGGCGGGCTCGCGAATCCGAAGGTCAAGGCAGCGAGGTCCGAATACCAGTACGCTGGCTGAGAGCGTGATTCCTGTAGGGCTGCCTGCAGACCCGCGATCGTCTCGGCCGCCTGCTGTTGCGCGCTGGTCAGCTGCTTGATCTCGTGCTTGAGGACGGCCACCTCGCGAAGGAGGCGCGTGACCTGATCATCGGCGCCGTCGCGGCCGGCGGCTTGCGGGGCAACGGACGCCGCCGACCGGACCTCCCCGCCTTGCCGGCCATCGGTGAGCGGCCACGCCAAAGCCAGCGCGCTGACGATGGCTCCGGCCAGCACCAGGCAGATCAAGGTCCAGGACCAGAGTCTTCTCTTGTGCGGCGGCTCGCGCAGAATCGTGGCGGGGCCCGGTCCGAACTCTTCGTCGAACGCGTCGAGCCTTGGCAACCCCGCATCTACTACTCTACCGAACATCACGCGATTCCGATATCAGCTGCCTCTGCCTGTCGCGCATTCCATCCCAAATGCACCGAAATAGAGGCCAATTAACGTCTGCCCGTACAAACGGGCTCCCCCGCCGGGGTAGGCCTCCCGCTCCCTACCGCCGCAGGGTGCCGGCCGGCCATGGCCGGACCGTGTCCCTATGATGTGCCCATCGGAGAGGCAACTCAAGCTGTTCTAAGATGGGCCTCACAGAAGGATTTCATGGAGCATAAATATGACAATATTCCTGGTGGCCCATGGCGCCTGGTCGGCGGGCTGGGCTTGGAAAAAGATGCGCCCGCTGCTGCGCGGTGCCGGGCACGAGGTATTCACCCCGACCTATTCGGGGATGGGTGAACGGGCGCATCTGGTGTCGCCGTCCATCGATCTCGACACGCATATCCAGGACATCCTCGGCGTGCTCCACATGGAGGATCTCCGGGACGTGGTGCTGATCGGCCACAGCTACGGCGGCATGGTCGCGACCGGCGTCGTCGATCGCGCGCGCGATCGCATCGCGCAGGTGGTCTACCTCGACGCCTTCGTGCCCAAGGACGGGCAATGCGCGTTCGACTTGCAGGCGGCGGAGACGCGCAACCGCATCCGAGAGCTGGCACGAACCGCCGGCGAGGGCTGGCGCATTCCGCCCAACCCGCTGCCGCCCGACACGCCCGAGGCCGACGTGACCTGGGCGGAAGGCCGCCGGTTGCCGCAGCCGCTCAAGACGTTCGAGCAGCCGCTGCGCCTGACAAGCCAGGCGCCACCGCCACCGCGCAACTACATCTATTGCCGGCGCGCCAGGCCGGACGACGGCTTCCGCCAGTTCGCCGAGCGCGCACAGCGCGAAAGCGGCTGGCGCCACTTCGAGATCGATGCAAGCCACAATCCGCACATCACCGCGCCGCACGCGCTCATGGCGCTGTTGGAAAAGATCGTGGCTGCGTAGGCGTCGCCGCGCGGCGCCAGTGGCTAGTTCACGACAATGGCTCTATCATCGCGCGATCGGACGAACGTCGAGGGCCGCATCAAGAGCTCGATCGAACGGGAGGAAGACCAATGAACTCGACGCTGGTGCGCAGGAACCTTGCTCGCGCTCGCGCTCTCGACCGCGCCGGCCGCGGCGGCCGAGTACCGCATGCTGACGAGCTGGGACAAGACCAACCCGGCGGTGCCGCTGCTGGCCGAGGGCTACGCCAAGAACGTCGAGGCGGCGAGCAAGGGCAACATCAAGTTCGTGTTGAGCGGGCCGGAGACGGTGCCGCCGTTCGAGCAGCTGCAGCCGGTGGCCTCGGGCGCGTTCCAGATGCTGTTCACGCACGGCATCTATCACTACGGCACGACCGGGCTCAGCATCGGGCTCGACGCGGTGCGCGGCACCATCGAGGAGCGGCGCGCATCGGGATTGTTCGAGGCGCTCGACAAGCACTATCAGAAGATCGGCATCAAGGTGGTCGCGGTCGCGCTGTCGGCCAAGACCGGCTACGCCTTCGCGCTCAAGACGCCGGTCGGCCCCGACGGCGACCTCAAGGGCAAGAAGGTGCGCGGCACGCCGGCCTATCACCCGCTCATCCGCATGCTCGGCGGCGCGCCGGTGGTGCTGCCGATCCCGGAAGTCTATACGGCGCTCGAGAAGGGCGTCATCGACGGCGCCGCCAGCCCGGTGGTGGGCCTGCTCGGCGTGCGCTGGCACGAGGTCGCCAAATATCTGGCGCAGCCGAGCTTCGGCGTCACGCACCAGCTCTTCCTGATGAATCTCGGCGCCTGGAACCGGCTCTCGGACGCCGACAAGAAGCTGCTTGCTCGACGAAGGCCGCAAGATCGAGGAGGTCTGGTACCGGGAATACGACCGCATGGCGGAAGCGGAGATCAAGGAGCTGCTCGGCAAGGGCGTCACCATCAGCAAGCTCGGCCCCAGCCAGGCCAAGCTCAACGAGGTGTGGAGCGAGGGCCTGTGGGAGCTGGCCGAGAAGAAGAGCCCGAACGAGATCAAGGAGCTGCGCGCAATCGCCAAGTCGAAGGGGCTGACGGATTGAGCTCGCGTTACTTCGGCGCCCATCAGCCGCGGCAGCAGGGTGATCACGTCGGGCACCAGGGCCATGATCAGCATGCCGAGGCAGATGATCCACACGAACGGCCATGAGGCGCGGAAGATCGTCGTCATCGGCACGTCGGGGGCGGCGCTCTTGAGCGCGAACAGCACGTAGCCGAACGGCGGGGTCAGCCCGCCGACGGTCGCGACCACCAGGAACAGGGTCCAGAACCAGATCTCGTCGAACTGGTAGATCCTGATGATCGGCTGATAGATCGGGATCAGCACCAGCATCAGCGCGACCTGATCGAGAAACATGAACAGCACGAACGGCAGCGCCATCATGGCGAACAGCATGATGGCGGCCGGCAGATCGAGGCCGACCACGAACTGGCCGAGCGCGCGGGTGGCGCCGCTGAAGGTCAGCAGCTGGCTGAACATCACCGCCGTGCACATGATGATGAGCAGGAGCGAGGCGACGGTCGCGGCCGACGCGAGCGCCTCGCTCAGCATCTTCCAGGACAGTCCGCGGTAATAGGCCGCGAGCACGAGCGCGCCCACGACGCCGGTGGCGGCCGCCTCGGTCGGCGTCGCGACGCCGAGCATGATCAGGCCCATCACCATGAAGAAGACGAAGGCCGAGGGAACCATCCGCACCAATGCCATGAACACGCTGCCGCCGGTCTTGCGGTCGGCCGCATCGACGGCGAGGTCCGGCGCCAGCGACGGCGTGATGCGGACGCGGATCACCACGTAGACCAGGAACATGCCGGTGAGCAGCAGCCCGGGCAGGATGCCGGCGACCAGCATCTTGCCGGCGGAGACGTCCGCGAGCGTCGCGATGATGACCGCGAGCACGCTCGGCGGGATGATCGGATCGAGGCTCGCGCCCGCCAGGATCGTTCCGGCCGAGAACTGGGTGTCGTAGCCGCGCTTGCGCATGGTGGGAAACAGCGAGCGGCCGAGCAGGCCCGCCACCGCCATGGCGGCGCCCGACAGCGCCCCCAGGATCGCCGAGAGCACGATGCACAGCACGTATTGGCGGCCGCGAATGCGCCCGATCAGCCGGTCGAGCGAATCGAACAGCACGTCCATCGCGCCTGACCGGAACAGGATCTCGCCCATGACGATGAACAGCGGCACCGCCGACAGCGCGCCCAGGGTCGCGGTCGAATAGATGCTGTTGGCGAACAGGCCGAAGCCCGACACGCCGAAAAACACGAACACGCCGATCACGTTGAGCACCACGAAGGCGACGAAGATCGGCACGCCGAGGACGAACAGGAACAGCAGCAGCGCCATTCCGCCCGACAGCGCGACCCACCAGGTCATGAGCCGGCTCCGCCGACCGTGAACGTCTCGCCGGGCGCGCGCCCGAGCTGGCGCAGGAAGTGCAGCGCCGAGCTGAGCATCCCGTAGGGGATGAGGATCGAGACCCACCATTTCGGGATCGGCAGCGCCGACAGGGTCCACACGCCTTGCGCATATTGCCGCCAGGTCTCGGTGCCGGTGATCCAGGTGGCGGCCAGGCACGCGGCCACCGCGAGCGCGCCGATCAGGTAGCGCAACGCGCGGACCCCGCGCGGCGGCAGATAGTCGAAGATCAGATTGACGTGGATGTGGGCGCCGCGCCGCGTCATCTCCGGCATCGACAGGAAGATCACCGCGGCGAGCAGGTAGCAGCCGACGTCGTAGGTCCAGGCGGTCGGCGCCGCGAAGAAATAGCGGGCGACGACCTCGTAGCAGAACGCGGCCGCAATCGCGCCGACCAGCGCGGCCGCAAGCGCAAAGCCCGCGCCGGTCAGGCGATCGTGGAGATCACAAAGCCGTTGAACGATCGGGCTCCGTCCCGTATCCCTCCCGCGCTGCATCCAAGACCCCCGGCCGCGTGGCAAACCCGAACGATATCCCCGCTCGCGTCGGAGCAGAAGCCGCAACCTCATTGGCCATGGGGCATGCGGTCCGTGTTACATTGACCGCAAGAGCAGCAAGGGAAAGGAACGCACATGGACATCGGCTTCATCGGACTGGGCCAGATGGGGTTCCATATGGCCCGCCGTCTGGTCGAGGCGGGCCACCGGGTGGTGGTGTTCGACACCCGGCCGCGAGGCGATCGAGCGGCTGGTGAAGCTCGGCGCCGAGCCCGCCGGCTCGGTCCGCGAGGTCGCCGACCGGGCCGAGACCGTGATGGCGAGCCTGCCGACGCCCGACATCGTGCTCGCGGTCGCGGCCGGCAAGGGCGGGTTGATCGAGGGCAACCGCATGCGGCGGTTCGTCGACCTGTCGACCACCGGCTCGGTGATGGCGAACCGCATTTTCGAGACGCTCGGAGACGCGCGACATCGTGCAGATCGACTTCCCGGTGAGCGGCGGCGTGACCGGCGCCGAGAAGGGCACGCTGGCGGTGATGGTGTCGGGCCCGCGCGCCGAGGTGACGGCGATCGAGCCGGCGCTCAAGGTGATCGGCAAGGTGTTCTTCATCGGCGAGCGGCCGGGCGCCGGGCAGACCATGAAGCTCTGCAACAATTTCCTGTCCGCGACCGCCATGGCGGCGACCTCCGAGGCGATGGTGATGGGGGTCAAGGCCGGGCTCGACCCGCGCATCATGCTCGACGTGATCAATGCCGGCAGCGGCCGCAACACCGCGACCGAGGACAAGTTCCCCAAGCGCGGTGCTGCCGCGGAACCTTCAATCTCGGCTTCACAGCGGACTGATGATGAAGGATGTCGGCCTTGCCTGTCCGAGGCGCAAGGCGCTCGGCGTGCCGATGGATGTCGCCGAAGCGGTCACGCGCGCATGCTGAAGCTCGCCTGCGAGGAGATCGGACCCGACAAGGACGTCACCACCGTGGTGCAGCCGATCGAGCGCCGCGCCGGCGTCGAGGTGCGCGCGCCGGCGGCAGGACGCCAGCGCGGCAATCCGGCCGCACCGGGTGAAGCCATGAGCGACGACGTCCACGAGGTCTACGCGATCCGCTACGGGCACCATGACCGCAAGGCGTCGGAGAATTTCATCGGCGGCGATCCGCACGACGTGCTGCAGCCGCTCGATTTCTACGTCTGGGCGATCGTCGGAAAGTCCGGCGCCATCGTCCTCGACACCGGCTTCGACGCGCAGATGGGCAAGAAGCGCCAGCGCGAGCTGATCAAGCCGGTCGGCGACGGCCTCGCGGCGATCGGCATCGACCCGGCGGCGGTCGAGACCGTCATCGTCAGCCACATGCACTACGACCACGTCGGCAACTACGACCTGTTTCCGCGCGCGCGCTATCACCTGCAGGACTGCGAGATGGCCTACGCCACCGGCCGCTGCATGTGCCACGCCGCGCTGCGGCTGCCGTTCGAGGCCGACGACGTGGTCGCGATGGTGCGCAAGGTGTTCACCGGCCGCGTCGCCTTCCACGACGGCGAGGACGAGATCGTGCCCGGCGTCACCGTGCACCATATCGGCGGCCACTCGAAGGGGCTGCAAAGCGTGCGGGTGAAGACGCGGCGCGGCCATGTGGTGCTGGCGGCCGACGCCTCGCATCTCTACGCCCATATGGACAGCGGGCGCATCTTCCCGCTCACCTACAACGTGCACGAGGTGGTCGAGGGCTACGAGACGCTCAAGAGGCTCGCGACCTCACGCGATCACGTGGTGCCCGGCCACGATCCGCTGGTGCTCGCGCGCTATCCGGCCGCCAAGCCCGGCCTGGAAGGCTGGGTGGTGCGGCTGGATGTCGATCCGAAAGGGTAACGCGACTACGAGCAGCGGCTCGACCTGCTCCCCGCTTGCGGTGAGTAGGCGAGTTCACCACGTTCGCGGCACGTTCGTCGCCCAATTCACATGATCGCAAATTCGGTGTTGCGCCGATCGGTCACCAGCATCGCACCCGGGTAATGCGTGATGCAGAATTCCGGCTTCACGGTCGCCACCACCGATTGCGGGGTCACGCCGCAGGCCCAGAACACCGGGATCTCGTCGTCGTTGATCGGCACCGGGTCGCCGTAGTCGGGCTTCATCACGTCCTTGATGCCGATCAGCTCGGGCTTGCCGATATGGACCGGGGCGCCGTGCACCGCCGGAAAGCGCGTGGTGATCTGGATGGCGCGGATCGCGTCGGCCGGCTTGAGCGGCCGCATCGACACCACCATCGGGCCGTGGAACGGGCCGGCGGGCGCGGTGGCGATCGAGGTGCGATACATCGGCACCGTCGCCCCGCAGGTGATGTGGCGCAGCTCGATGCCGTTGTCGGTCAGCGCCTCCTCGAACGAGAACGAGCAGCCGAGCGCGAAGGTGACGAGGTCGTCGCGCCAGTGCGCGCGCACGTCGGTCGGCTCGTCGATCAGCTCGCCGTTCCGGAACACGCGGTAGCGCGAGATGTCGGTGCGGATATCGAGGTCCTCGGCGAGCGCCGGCAGCCGCCAGTCGCCGGGGGCGGAGGCCGCCAGCAGCGGGCAAGGCTTGGGATTGAGCTGGCAGAACCGCAGAAAATCGCCGGCGACCGCGGCCGGCAGGATGGCGAGATTGCCCTGCACGTAGCCGGGCGCGAGCCCGGCGGTCGGCCCGGACAATTCGCCGCGGCGGATCATGAGCCGGGCCTCGTGGCCGGTCTGCGGGACCGCGGACGCTCCGCGGGGCATGGTCGCAATCGTCATGGCGCTCCTAAAAGTCTTGGCGGACGGCAACGGGCCGCGACGCATTTGCCCATCTTATCATCGCGCAACCGGGGAAAACCGGTTGAATCTGCGGCCGGGATCGCGTTTGCTTGAGGCTCAATTCGATAAGAGCTCAAATAAGGGCGCTCGGATCGAGCCCCAATGTCCGACGAGGGAGAACAGGCATGACCCATTGCAGTATGAGATCCGCTCGCCACGCGCTCGGGCTCGCCGGCTTGGCGACGCTCGCCGCGACGGTCGCGGCGTCCGCCCAGCAGCCGGCGGCGCCGGCGCCCGCGACCATCAAGATCGGCATCGTGACATTCCTGACCGGCCCGGCGGCGGCGCCGTTCGGAATTCCCGGACGCAACGCGGCCGAAATCCTGGTCGAGAACCTCAACGCCGGCAAGCTTCCGGCGCCCTACAACCAGGTCGGGTTCGGCGGCGCCAAGCTCGAGGTCAAATACGTCGACGAGGCCGGCTCGACCGCCCAGCAGGTGACGGAATATCGCAACCTCGTGCAGCGCGACAAGGTCGACGTCGTGCTCGGCTACGTGTCGTCGGGCAATTGCCTGGCGATCGTGCCGGTGGCGGAGGAGCTGCAGCAGCTCACCATTCTCGACGTGTGCGGCACGCCGCGCATCTTCGAGGAGAAGCCGCGCAAATACGTGTTCCGCATCAACCCGCACGCCACCATGGACAACGTGGCGGCGGCCAAATACGTGCTCGGCAAGATGAAGGACGTGTCGGTCTATTCCGGCATCAACCAGAATTACGCCTGGGGCCAGGATTCCTGGCGCGACTTCAATCTGACGATGAAGGCGCTGGCGCCGCAGGCGACCACCGACAAGGTGCTGTTTCCCAAGCTGTTCGCCGGCGAGTTCGGCGCCGAGATTTCGGCGCTGTTGACCTCGAAATCGCAGGTCATCCATTCGAGCTTCTTCGACGGCGACCTCGAAGTCCTTCATCTACCAGTCGGCTGCGCGCGGGCTGCCGCAGCGCATCCCGATCGTCTACACCACCGGCGAGACCTCCATGTTCCGGGTCGGCAACAAGCTGCCCGACGGCACCATGATCGGCGCCCGCGGCCAGCACGCGCTGATGGCGCCGGACAACGAGCTGAGCCGCTGGCTCACCCAGACCTACACCGATCGCTACAGCATGGCGCCGATCTATCCGGCCTACCACATGGCGCAGTCGATGTTCGGCCTGAAGGCCGCCTGGGAGAAGGCGCAGGCGAAGAAAGGCGGCGCGCGGCCGACCAACGACGAGGTCATGGCCGCGCTCGAGGGCATCGAATTCCCGACCCCGAGCGGCGGCGTGCGCCTCGCCATCGGCAAGGGCCACCAGGGCATCACCGGCACCGCCTACGGCACCTTCCGGTTCAACAAGGCGGAGAACAAGCCCGAGCTGGTCGACATCGTGCGCTACCCGGCCGAGTGCGTGAACCCGCCGGCGGACGTCGACTCGGTGGCGTGGCTCGAAGGCGGCATGAAGGGCGCGAAGTGTAGTTAGCACGCTTCCCGCGCTCGATGCACGACGCGCCATGAGCAGCCATCGGCTTGCCGCAAGTTCGGGCGCTCCCCTCCCCCTTGTGGGGAGGGGTTGGGGGTGGGGGTAGGCGATTGTTCGCAGGTGGCGCCCTAGCCATCTCACCGAGCCACCCCCCTCCCCAACCCTCCCCCGCAAGGGGGGAGGGAGCACACCGAGTCTGTGGAGAGGAAGCGCACCGAGTTCGCAGCACGTTCGGACTCGACGCGTCCCGATCGACACCTGCTGCTCACCGCCTTCGCGATCCTGACCGATGGCCTCGTGTACGCGGCCTATCTGTTCATCGTCGCGATCGGCCTCACCCTGATCTTCGGGGTGATGAAAATCCTCAACGTCACGCACGGCTCGTTCTATGCGTTCGGCGCGTTCGGAGCGGCGAGCGCGGTCGGCGTCTACTTCGACCAGGGTTGGCCGGTGGCCGGCGGCTTCCTGCTGATGGTGCTGGTCGCCATGGGGATCGGGCTCGTGCTCGGCCTCATCATCGAGCGCGGGCTGCTGCGCCTGGTCTACGGCCGCGACGAGGTGATCGTCGTGCTCGTCACCTTCTCGACCTTCCTGATCCTCGAGGACGTGATCTTCCTGATCTGGGGCACCAGGTCCTACCCGCTCTATCAGCCGCTGGTCGCCGGCGGCAACTTCGACGTCGGCGCGCTGATCCTGTCCGGCTACGACATGGGGCTGATCGGGCTCGCCGCGGTGCTGGCGATCGGCGCGCGCTGGGCGCTCAAGCACACCCGCTACGGCCGCCTGCTCACGGTGGTGATCTTCGACCGCGAGACCGCGGCCGCCTTCGGCATCAACGTGACCGTGGTGTTCACCGTGACCTTCGTGCTGGGCGCCATGCTGGGCGCGCTCGGCGGCGCCGCCATGGCGCCGAAGATCTCGGTGACGCTCGGCATCGGCGTCGAGGTGATCGTGCTCGCCTTCGCGGTGGTGGCGACCGGCGGCATGGGCTCGATCGAGGGCGCGCTGATCGGCGCGATCATCGTCGGGCTGTGCCGGGCGGCGGCGGTGCATCTGCTTCCGCAGCTCGAGCTGTTCGTCATCTACGCGGTGATGGCGCTGGTCCTCATCTTCCGTCCCTACGGCCTGATCTCGCCGGCCCAGCCGCGAAAGATCTGAGATGTGGTCGCGGGCAAATCTTCTGGGAGCGCTCGGCTTTGTCGCCGTCGCGGTGGCGGCGCCGTGGCTGCCGGCCTGGCTCGTGTCGCTCGCGACCATCGCGTTCGCCAACGCGCTGGTGGTGCTCGGGCTCATCATCCTGTGGCGCGCGGGCCTGGTGCCGTTCGGCCAGGCGCTGTTCTATGCCATCGGCGCCTATGCGGTGGCGCTGCTCGGACGCTACACGCCGCTGCGCGACGTGTTCGCGATGGTGCTCGTGGGCGCGGTCGCGGCCGGCCTCACCGCCTTCCTGATCGGCTTCCTGCTGGCGCGCTATCGCGACATCTTCTTCGCGATGCTCAGCCTCGCCATGTCGATGATCCTCTACGGCGTGCTGGTGAAGACCGAGACGCTCGGCTCGACCGACGGCTTCCACGTGGAGGCCGGCTCGTTCCTCGGCTACCGGCCGCGCGGGCAAACGCTCTATCTCGCGATCTTCTGGCTGGTGCTCGGCATCTCGGCGATCGCCGCCTACCTGCTCGGCGCTCTATTTCCGCTCGGTCGCCGGCAGCTTGGCGATCCCGGTGCGCGACAACGAGATCCGGGTCGAATTCCTCGGCGTGTCGGTCGACCGCCTGATCCATCTCAAGCTCACCATCGCGGGGGTTCTGGCCGGGATCGGCGGCGCGCTGGCGGGGCTCGCGGTCGGCCACGTCGATCCGAACATGGCCTATTGGACGACCTCCGGCGGCTTCGTGTTCGTGACGATCCTGGCGGGCGCGGGCTCGGTGGCGGCCGCCTTCGTGGGCTCGTTCGTGTTCGAGCTGGTGCGCTCGATCGCGGTCGATCTCCTGCCCGGCACCTGGCAGATCATCCTCGGCTCGGTGCTGCTGCTGACCATCCTGTTCCTGCCCGAAGGAATCGGCTCGGTGCTCGCCCGCTTCAGGCGCCGCGTGAAGACGCAAACGCCATGACGGCGATCCTCTCCGTGCGCGATCTGGAGAAGACCTTCGGCTCGGTGGTGGCCGCGCGCGACATCACGGTCGACGTGCCGCCGCTGCAGACGGTCGGCATCATCGGGGCGAACGGCGCCGGCAAGACCACCTTCGTCAACATGATCACCGGCCACATCCGGCCGTCGAAGGGCTCGATCCGCTTCGAGGATCTCGACATCACCGGGATGCCGTCGCGCAACATCACGCGGCTCGGCATCTCGCGCTCGTTCCAGGTGGCGCAGATCTTTCCGTCGCTCACCGTGTTCGAGAACATGTGCGCGGCGGCGGCGATCGCGAACGGGCCCGACAGCATCATCGCCCGCGCGCTCAAGCCCCTGCATGCGCCCGAAACCATCGCCGAGGCGAATGCCGCCATCGAGCTGTTCCAGATCGGCGAGCTACCGCGACGTCCAGGCCTCCACGCTGCCGCAGGGCGTGCGCAAGCTGCTCGACATCGCCATGGCGGTGACCGGCCGGCCGCGCGTGCTGCTGCTCGACGAGCCGACCAGCGGCATCTCGGTCGAGGAGAAGTTCGCCCTGATGGACGTGGTGATGTCGGCCTTGAAGAGCCGCCGGATGACGGTGCTGTTCGTCGAGCACGACATGGACATCGTGTCGCGCTACGCCGACCGGGTGCTGGCCTTCTACGACGGCACCGTGATCGCCGACGGCACGCCCGCGATGGCGCTCGCCGACGAGCAGGTGCAGATCCTGATCAGCGGCACCAAGGTGCGCGCGCGCGAGGGCGCCGCCCATGCTTAAGGTCTCCAACCTCAACGTCGCGATCGGGCCGGTGCCGATCATCCGCGACGCCTCGCTCGATCTCGTTGAAGGCGAGATGTGCGGCCTGATCGGCCGCAACGGCGCCGGCAAGACCACGTTGCTGCGCGCGCTGATGGGCGCCATTCCGGCGACCGGCAAGGCCGAGCTCGGCCGATATCGATCTGCTGACGCTGCCGGCGCATCGCCGCGTCGGCCACGGCATCGGCTACATGCCGGAGGATCGCCGCCTGGTGCCCGAGTTCACCGTCGAGGAGAATATCCGCCTGCCCACCTGGACCACCGCCAACGACGGCGCCGAGCAGCGGCTCGCCTGGATTTTCTCGATCATGCCGGAGGTCGCGGCCTTCCGCGGCCGGCGCTCGTTACGAATTGTCCGGCGGCCAGCAGAAGATGGTCGCGCTCGCGCGCGCGCTGATGGCCGGCACGCGCATGCTGCTGCTCGACGAGCCGTTCGAGGGCTGGCGCCGGCGCTGGCGCGCCGGCTCGGCGAGGTGATGGCGAGCCTCAAGGGCGAAGGGCTCTCGATCCTGATCGCCGAGTCGAACGAGGTGCACGTCGCCGACCTGCTCTCGCGCGCGTTCCGCATCGAGCGCGGCGCGGTGGCGCCGGTGTGAGCGGGAGCAGCGAATCGGTCGCTCGGCAAGCAGCCAAGGCTTCGTCACGTCTGATGCGACAGCGGCGGTGCTGGCGCCGGTGCCGGCTCTCCACTAACATCCACCAGACCTCATCAACGTTCAAACAAGGCGGGCGGAAATGGCCAAGTTCGGCATCGGACAAGCGGTACGGCGGGTGGAGGATCAGCGCTTCCTGCAGGGGCTCGGGCGCTACGTCGACGACATCAGCCTGCCGGGCCTCTGCCACGGCGTAACGGTGCTGTCGCCGCACGCGCACGCCCGCATCAAGCGCGTCGACGTCGCCAAGGCGAAGGCGGCGCCGGGCGTGCTCTGCGTGCTCACCGGCGCCGACGCGGTCGGCCGAGAAGCTCGGCAGCTTCACCGCCCACCTGATGCCGGAGGATTTCGGCGCCCCCAAGGGCCACCGCACCTTCCAGCCGGTGCTGGTCGCCGAGACGGTGCGCTTCGTCGGCGACCGCGTCGCCTTCGTGGTGGCCGAGACGCTGGCGCAGGCGCGCGACGCCGCCGAGCTGGTCGAGATCGACTACGAGCCGCTGCCGGCGGTGGTGAACCTCGAGGACGCCGCCAAGGACGGCGCCCCCAAGGTCTGGGACGACAACGCCCAGGGCAATGTCGGCTTCCGGCTGATGTTCGGCAACAAGGACGCGACCGACGCCGCCTTCGCCAAGGCCAAGCACGTGGTGAAGCTGCGCGTCGAGAACAACCGGCTGTCGCCGGTGACGATGGAGCCGCGGGTCGCGATCGGCGACTACAACGCGGCCGAGGACCACTACACGCTGTACGCGGCCAGCCAAAATCCGCACGGCGCGCGCATGGAGATGAGCCACGTCTTCCACGTGCCGGAGAACCAGATCCGTGTCGTCTCGCCCGACGTCGGCGGCGGCTTCGGCCTGAAGAACACGTTCCCGGACGACGCGCTGGTGCTGTGGGCGTCGCGCCGCATCCGCCGGCCGGTGAAGTGGGTCGCCAGCCGCTCGGAGAGCATGCTGACCGACCACAGCGGGCGCGAGATGGTCTATTACGGCGAGCTCGCGCTCGACGAGCACGGCAAGATCCTGGCGCTGCGCGCCCGATGCCTGTTCCAGCTCGGCGCCTACTTCGTCGGCGCGGCGCTGGCGGCGGGCGCGTTCTCGGTGCGCTTCATCCCGGCCGCCTACGACATCCAGACCCTGCACATCATGTCGCAGGGCCTGTTCACCAACACCTCGCAGGCCGGGCCCTATCGCGGCGCCGGACGGCCGGAGGCCGCCTACTTCATCGAGCGGCTGATCGAGCAGGCGGCGCGCACGATCGGCATGGAACCCGCCGAGATCAGGCGGCGCAACCTGATCCCGCCGGACAAGCTGCCCTACGCGACGCCGACCTTGTGGACCTACGACAGCGGCGAGTTCCAGCGCCTGATGGACAAGTGCATCGAGCTCAGCGACTGGAAGGGTTTCGCGGCGCGCAAGAAGGCCTCGGAGAAGAACGGCAGGCTGCGCGGCCGCGCGGTCAGCTACTACATCGAGTTCGGCGGCATCTTCAACGAGCGCATGGACCTGCGCTTCGATCCCGACGGCGCGCTCACGGTGCTGGGCGGCACGCATTCGCACGGCCAGGGCCACGCCACCGTGTTCGCGCAGCTGGTGCACGACCGGCTCGGCGTGCCGTTCGAGACCATCCGCTACGTGCAGGGCGACACCGCGCAGGTCGCGATCGGCCGCGGCACCTATGCGGCACGCAGCGCCACCGTCGGCGGCAATGCGCTGATGGCGGCGACCGACGGCATCATCGAGAAGGGCAAGTCGCTGGCCGCCGCGATGATGGAGGCGGACGCCGCCGACATCGAGTTCAAGGACGGACAGTACCGCGTGGTCGGCACCGACAAGGCGCTCGCGATCGTCGACGTCGCCAAGGCCGCCTACGCGCCGGCCGGCCCGCTGACCGAGAAGTTCGGCGTCGGCCTGGAAGTCGACCGGCAGCTACAGCGCCTCGCCGCCGAGCCATCCCAACGGCTCGCATGTCTGCGAGCTCGAGGTCGATCCGGACACCGGCGAGGTCGTGGTCGACCGCTATTTCGTGGTCGACGATCTCGGCCGCGTGCTCAACCCGCTGATCGTGCGCGGCCAGATCCACGGCGGCGTCGTCCAGGGGCTCGGCCAGGCGCTGATCGAGCACCAGATCTACGACCGCCAGTCCGGGCAGCTGCTCTCCGGCAGCTTCATGGACTACGGCATGCCGCGCGCCGACACGATGCCGGACGTCGACGCGACGCTCGAGGAGGTGCCGTGCAAGACCAATCCGCTCGGCGTCAAGGGCATCGGCGAATCCGGCACCATCGGCGCGCCGCCGACGGTGATCAACGCGCTGATCGACGCGCTCACGCCGCTCGGGGTCGAGCACATCGACATGCCGGCGACGCCGGGCCGGGTGTGGGAGACGATCGCGCGCGCAAAGGCGGGGGCGAGCGCACAGTCGGTGTCATCGTCCGCGTAGGCGGACGATCCAGTAAACGCCACGCGGTATCGGGACGACAGCCCGAGCTCCGTCCGACCGAGCATTCTGTGGTTACTGGACCCCTCGCGCGTCGCTTGCACGGGCATGACAGTCGAGAGTTGCGGGCTTCACCGCGGCAGCGCGGCGGTGGCATCGCCGCGGATGATCACCTCGCCGTCCTGGTTGACGGCGGAGAACTCGCAGTCGACCAGCGCTGTGCCGTCGTCCTCGTGCTTGGCGGTGATGCGCGGCCGTGCAGGTGAGCACGTCGCCCGGCCAGAACCGCGAGGCGAAGCGGATGCGCAGCCGCCGCAGCGCGCCGTCGCCGAGCCAATCGGTCAGCAGCCGCGCGCAATAGCCGCCGGCCAGCATGCCCATGCCGAACACCGCCTTGTTGCCGTTGGCCTGGGCGTAGACCTCGTCGTGGTGGTTGGGGTTGAAGTCGTGCGAGGCGCCGGCATAGCGCACGAACTGGGTGCGGGTGAGCGGCCCGCAGACCAGCGGCGCCGGCGCGTCGCCGACATTGACCGAATCGAAGGAGGGTCGGTCGGTCATCACTCGCTGATCCGCTTGCCGGTCTCGACCAGGGTGCGGCGCGCGATCTGCACCTGCTCGCCGCGCTGGTTGCGGAAGATGGTCTCGATCACGGCGATCTGCAGCATGCCGGCGCGGCGGCTCTCCTTCTCGGTGATGCTGACGATGCGGTCCTGCGCGGTCAGCACGTCGCCGGCCACGCACCGGCGCGAGATACTCGAACTCCTGCTCGCCGTGCACGATGTAGCTCCAGTCCGCGACCTGCAGCGCCTCCGCGGCCGCGCGCGGCTCGTACAGGAACGTGCGCAGCAAGCGTCGGCGGCGCGACGATGCCGCCGAGCCGGCCTTCGCGGCATAGGCCGGATCGCGATAGATCGGATTGGGGTCGCCGATGCGCGTCGGCGAACTCCCGGATCTTGCCGCGCTCGACGTGGAATTCGTAGGGCGGAAAGGTCTTGCCGGCGGCGTTGGGGTCCATGGTCTCCTCGCTCAGTCCGTTTTCGTCCGCAAATCGAGCACGCGCCGGGCCTTGATCGAGCGCTCGTGATCGTAGAGCGCGCCGCGCGCCACGAACTCGACCTCGGGCCGCAGCGACACCGCCGCGCGCACGCGCCGCGTCACCTCGCCGCGCAGGCGCACATCCTCGCTCTCGTCCTGCTCGATGCGGATCACCAGCCGCTCCATCGCGCCCGGCGCTTCCGGCCCGGCGAACACGATCTGGAACTGGCCGATGCCCGGCGCAGCGCCGAGAGCGTCTCGAGAATGACGTCGGTGTTGACCAGCATGCCGCGGCACTTGACCAGGTTGCCGGTGCGGCGCGGCGTCGCCACCACCCGCTCGCCGTCGCGGCCGCAGATGCGGGCACGGCGCCCGCGCCAAGCGTGACGATGTCGCCCACGAGATAGCGCAGCAGCACGGTGCCGCGGCGGTGCAGATGGGTGATCGCCAGCATGCCGCTCTCGCCGTCGGGCAGGCTGCGGCCGCTCGCGGGGTCGACCACCTCGAGGTGATAGAGATCGGGGCAGACGTTCTGCGGCTGCGCGTCCTCGGCGCACTGCACCAGGCCGCCCTGCATCTCGGTGAACGCGTAGCGGGCGCGGATCGCGACCGGCGCGGCGCCCAGGCGCGCAAGCTGCGCGCGCAGCTCGGCCCGCAGCGGCGGCGGCACCGGCTCGCCCGAGGTCAGCACCAGCCGCACGTCGGAGAGGTCGGCGCCGCGCCGAGCCGCCTCGTCGAGAAAGCGGCGGATGAAGCTCGGCACGCCCCACAGCACGGTCGGCCGGAAGCGGGCGATCGTCGCCACCGCCTCGGCGAGCGAGTTGCGCACCTTGAACTCGGAATTGGCCGCGCCGGTGAGCCCGTGCGCCACCGCGAAACCGCCGACCATGCCGGAGCGGATGACGCTGAGGAACGCGCCGGTCGGGAAGCCGGCGAGCGGATAGAGGTTGGCGACGCGGTCGTCCGCGGTGAGCCCCTCGGCGTCGTTGCAGCGGCGCGCCTGGTCCCAGATCGCGTAGGCGTCGTGCGCGGTGTTGTAGAACGGCGACGGCCGGCCGCTGGTGGTGCCGGTGGTGTAGGCGACGTCCCAGAGCACGCGCTCCTCGGTGGAGAAATCGGCCGGAAGATCGTCGGGGCGCAGACGGAACGCCTCGGGATCGGCGATGTAGTCCTCCTTGCGGGTGAGCGGCAAGATGTCCAGATCGTCCGAGCGAGCGAACCCGGTCGATCTCGATGCTCAGCTCGCGAAAGCGCGCACGATAGAACGGATGCGCGGCGGACGACCGCCGCGAGCGTGCGCCGCAGCCGCTCGGCCCGCACGGTGTCGAGGTCAGGCGGCGGCATGGCGCAGCAATTCCCCGGCGCGTTGGCCCAGAACGGTGTCGCGAACGTGCGGCGGCAGGGCGAGCGCCGCGACCCGCGCCACGCAGTCGAGATTGCCCATGTCGAACGGATAGTCGCTGCCGAGCAGGACGCGGTCGGCGCCGGCGGTCTCGATCAGGAACGCGAGCGCGCGCGGGGAATGCACGATGGTGTCGTAATGGAGCCGCGCCAGCGACGCCTCGGGCGAGCCGCGCAGCCGGGACTTCGGCTCGGCGCGCACCTGCCAGGCGTGCACGAAACGGCCGGCCTGATAGGGCACGAAGCCGCCGCCATGGCAGAGGCAGAAATCGATCTCCGGCCAGCGCTCGATGACGCCGCCGAACACCAGCGCCGCCCCCGCCATGGTGGTCTCGAACGGCAGGCCGACGAAGTTGCGCATGTAGTAGGGCGCGAGCCGGTCGCCCTGAACGATCTCGCCGTGCGGATGCACGAGGACGAACGCGCGCAACTCGTCGGCCGCGGCCCAGAGCGGATCGAGCGCCGGATCGTCGAGGTTGCGGCCGTTGACGTTCGAGCCGATCTGCGCGCCGCGCAAGCCGAGCGACCGCATGGCGCGGCGCAGCTCGTCGGCGGCCGCTTGCGGGTGCTGCAGCGGCAGGGTGGCCAGCCCGAGGAAGCGGTCGGGGCGGCGCTTGACGACGGCGGCGATCTCGTCGTTCTGCAGCGCCGCGCAGGCGGCGCCGAGCGCGGGCTCCTCGCCATAGAAGAAGGTCTGGACGGTGGCGCAGACCGCCTGCATGTCGACGCCGTGCCGGTCCATGTCGGCGAGGCGCAGATCGAGGTCGAAGATTTCGCGCGGCATCGGCCGCTGCACCACCTTGCCGGCGATCTCCATGATGATCGCGCCGTCGGGCTCGGTGATCAGCTTCGGCGCCACGCGCGGCGATTGCTTGCCGAGCAGCCGGATCGTTTCCTCCGGCAGCATGTGGGCGTGGATGTCGATGGTGGTGGTGCCCAGCTTCATTGCGACGCGGCGATGGCGGCGGAAATTTTCTCGGCCAGCATGATGGTCGGAATGTTGGTGTTGCCGCGCGGCACCGTCGGCATGATCGAGGCGTCGACCACCCGCAGGCCGGCGATGCCGAGCACGTGCCCGGCGGTGTCGGTCACGGCTTCGCGATAGTTCGGCGCGCCCATGCGGCAGGTGCCGACCGGATGGAAGGTGCCGGCGACGTTCTGGCGGATGTGCTCGGCGAGCGCGTCGTGGTCCTCGACCAGCGTCTTGAGATCGACCCGCCGGTCGGCCAAGACCGAGAAGACCGGGCCGGCGAGCGACGGCACCAGGTCGATCAGCTTGGCGACGAGCGCGCTCTGCACCTTGTTGCGGGTCGAGATGCGGTTGAGCCGGCGCAGGCGGTCGTCGAACTTGACCGGAAAGGTGACGCCGCTCATCTCGCGCACCTTCTCGTGCGCCAGGATCTCGACCGCGCGGCGGAAACCCTGCATGAACCGCTGCAGGTCGAGCTCGTGGCCGGTGAAGTTGAACTCGACCCGCGGCGGCCGCGCGTCCGGCCCGGTCAAGGTGACGCGGCCGCGCGCCTTCGGCTTGAGCAGCGTGGGCGCCAGGTTGGCGACCTGCCGGCCGAGCGGCGACCACGAGGTCTTGCACTGCACGTTGATGTACATGTCGCAGGGCGGCGCGCCCGGCAGCCCGGAGGAATAGCGGAACGCCGTCATCGGATGCGGCCGCAGCTCTTCGGCCTGGCGCGCGTCCGGCTTCTGCAGCAGGCCGACGAACACGATGGCGTGGTTGGAGAGATTGCGGCCGACACCGGGCAGGTCGTGGCGCACATCGATGCCGAGCTCGCGCAGATGCGCGGCCGGGCCGATGCCCGCGCGCATCAGGAAGGCGGGCGAATGGATGCCGCCGAGCGCCAGGATGATCTCGCGCGCGCTGAACTGCTTGTCCTCGCCGCCGACCCGCGCAATGACGTCGGTGACGCGCCGCCCTTCGACCACGAGGCCGGTGGCGGTGGCGCCGTTGATGATCGTGAGGTTGCGGCGGGCGCGCACCGGCGCGTCGAGGTAGCAGATCGCCGCCGAGGCGCGCTTGTTCGGCCAGTTGCTCATCGGCACCGCGCCGTAGCCGTCGCGGAAGTCCGCGTTCATGTCGGCGATGAACGGGATCTGGCGCTCCTGCGCGTAGACGTGCACGGCCTTCGACAGCGGCGCCCAGTCGTCCGGCTTGGTGCGGCGGATCGGCACCGGCCCGTCCTTGCCGTGCAGCTCGCCGGCGAAATCCATCTCGTTCTCGAGCTTGCGATAGAACGGCAGCACGTCGTTCCAGCCCCAGCCGGTGGCGCCGAGCGCCTCCCACTCGTGATAGTCGTCGGGCGTGCCGCGATAGGCCACCATGCCCATGACGGAGGAGCCGCCGCCCATGATGCGCCCTTGCGAGAATCCGACCGGCGGCGAATTCTCCTTCAGCCGCCAGTGCACCTTCAGGCCGGGCCAGAAATAATCGTCGTTGTAGTAGGAGGTCGCATAGGTATCGAGCACGTCGGCGGGCTCCTGGCCCGGCGGCGTGTCCTGGCCGGCTTCCAGCAGCAGCACGCGATGCGACGAGCGCGCCGACAGCCGATTGGCCAGCACGCATCCGGCCGCGCCCGCCGCCCACGATGATGGTGTCAAAACCGGTCGTCATGCCCGTTCCTGTCCGATGGTTCGACCATCATCCGCGCGTCCGGCGCCGATTGAAGCATTTCGCACCGCAACGGCAAAGCCTGCCGGCGCCGCTATCCCCGGCGTCCGCGCCGTTTCACGGCTCGTTTCGCCGACGCATGACGGAGGCCGAAATGGCTGTCATAATCATGCGACCATAAGAACCGAGGATCGGAGGAAAGCCCATGCCGAGAACCCTGCGAGCGCGGATCGTGCGGCGCACGCTGCTGGCGATGGCGGTGGCTGCCGTCGGCGCGACCAGCGCTGCGCTCGACCGCGCGCGCGCCGACTATCCCGAGCGCCAGGTCACCATGATCGTGTGCTTTCCGGCCGGCGGCGGCACCGACATCGCGGCCCGCCTGATCAACACCCAGCTCGGCGAGGCGCTCGGCAAGCCGGTGATCGTCGAGAACCGCGGCGGCGCCGGCGGCAATATCGGGATCGCGGCGGCGCTGCGGGCGGGCGGCGACGGACACACGCTGCTGGTCTGCTCGAGCGCCTACGTGGTCAATCCGAGCCTTTACGCCCAGGCGGTCTACGACCCGTTCAAGGACTTCGTCCCGATCATGGTGATCGGGGCCTCGCCCAACGCGTTCGTCGTGCCGGCGGCGTCCGAGCTCAAGAGCATGCCCGACGTCATCGCCAAGGCGAAGGCGAACCCCGGCAAGCTGAATTGGACCAGCCCGGGCGCCGGCACCACGCCCCATCTCGCGGGCGAAGTGTTGAAGCTGCGGACCGGCATCCAGATGCAGCACATCCCGTTCGCGGGCGCCGGGCCCGCGACCACCGCCGTGCTCGGCGGACAGGTCGATCTCTACACCGCCAATATCGGCTCGCTGATGGGACTGATCGACGGCGGCAAGGTGCGGCCGATCGCGGTGACCTCGAAAGAGCGCTGGAAAGATCTTCCCGATGTGCCCTCGCTCGACGAGCTCGGCGTCAAGGACGCGGTGTCCGACACCTTCCAGGGCATCTACGCCCCGGCCGGCGTGCCGCAGGCGGTCGTCGACCGGCTGGCGAAGGAGCTCAACGCCATCCTGGCGCGCCCCGACGTGCGCGAGAAGTTCGTCAAGGCCGGCCTGCCGGTGGTGGCGGAGGGGCCGGAGGCGTTCCGCGCCCGCATCGCCCGCGAGGTGCCGATGTACAAGGAGATCATCGACAAGGCGGGATTGAGGATTCAGTAGGATGGCCAAACCGCTTGCCGGCATCCGCGTCATCGAGCTGGCGAATTTCATCGCCGGACCGCTCGCCGGGACGCTGCTGGCCGACATGGGCGCCGACGTCATCAAGGTCGAGCCGCCGCAGGGCGACATGGCGCGCGCGACGCCGCCGATCCGCAACGACGAGAGCGTCAGCTTCGTCGCGCTCAACCGCAACAAGCGCAGCCTGGTGCTCGACCTCAAGCGGCCGGAGGCGATCGAGATCCTGCACAAGCTGGCGGCGACGTCGGACGTGTTTCTGGAGGCCTATCGGCCGGGCGCGCTCGACAAGCTCGGGCTCGGCGCCGCGCAGGTGAAGGCGGTCAATCCGCGCATCGTCTACACCTCGGTCTCCGGCTTCGGCCAGACCGGCCCGCATCGGCGCCGCGCCGGCGTCAACCTGATCATCGAGGCGTTCTCGGGCGTGCTCTCGGTGACCGGCGAGCCCGGCCAGATGCCGATGCGGCCGGGCGTGCAATCGGCCGACGTGTTCGGCGCGCTGTTTGCGACCTACGCCACGCTGTCGGGGCTGGTCGGCGCCGCGCGCCACGGCGAAGGCCGCATCGCCGACGTCTCGCTGGTGGAAACCTCGATCGCGGCGGCGGCCTGGGAGGCCGCCGAATATCTCGAGACCGGCAACGTTCCGCAGCCGCTCGGCCACCGCCACCGGCTGAGCGCGCCCTACCAGCTGTTCGAGACCCGGGACAAGCGCTATCTGGCGATCGGCACGCCCAACGACGCGCTGTTCGGCAAGCTGATGGCGGTGCTCGGCCTCGACGCGCATGCGGGCGATCCGCGCTTCTCGTCCTATTCGAAACGCAAGCTCAACGAGGACGCGCTGCTGCCGCTGGTCGAGCCCGCGGTGCTGGCGCGCGATTCGGCCGAGCTCGAGCAGGCGCTGATGGTCGCCGGCGTGCCGTGCGCGCGCGTCAACAACTTCAAGGAGGTGTTCGACGATCCGCAGATCGTCGCGCGCGGCGTGGTGCGCGAGGTCGAGCACCCGCGGCTCGGCAAGATGCGCACCACCCGCAATCCGATCCTGCTCGATCACGACGGGCCCGGCTTCGAGCGGCCGTCGCCGATGCTCGGCGAGCATTCCGCGCAGGTGCTGGCGGAGCTCGGCTATTCGGCGGCGGCGATCCGCGAGCTGGTGGCGGCGGGCGTGACGCGGACGGCGGACGCGCACGGAAGCAAAGATTGCGGCGGCGGAGTAACTTGCGAGGACCATGCCTCATGCCGCTTGCACGCAGCTTTCTGTATGTCCCGGCCAACCGCGACAAGTTCCTCGACAAGGCGCTGGGCCTGCCGGCGGACGCGTTCATCTTCGATCTCGAGGATTCGGTGCCGCCCGCCGAGAAGGCGAACGCCCGCGCCGGCGTGCGCGCCTATGCGCCGAAGATTTCAGGCGAGCGCGTCTGGGTGCGGACCAACGGGCTCGAGACCGGCCTCGCCGAGGCCGATCTCGACGCAGTGATCGGCGTTACCGGCATCGCCGGGCTGTTCCTGCCCAAGGTCGAGAGCCGCGCCGAGGTGCTGCGCTGGGACAGCATGATCGGCGCGCTCGAAGCGCAGCGCGGGCTCGCGCGCGGCGCGATCAAGCTCGTGCTCTCGATCGAGAGCGCGCTCGGCGTGCTCAACGCCTACGACATGTCGGTCGCGGCCGCGCGCGTCGTCTCGCTCTCCTTCGGCGGCGCGCAGGACGGCGACCTCAACACCGATCTCGGCTGCGCCTGGTCGATCGACGGGCCCGAGATGATGCATGCGCGGTCGCATGCGCTGCTGGCGGCGCGCGCGGCGCGCTTCGACACGCCGCTCGACGGCGTGTTCGCCAATGTGCGCGACGCCGACGGCTTCGAGCGCGACACCGCGCTGTCGCGGCGGCTCGGCTATCGCGGCCGCAAGCTCATTCACCCGTCGCAGATCGAGCCGTGCAACCGGCTCTACCGGCCGAGCGAGGCCGAGCTCGACTACTACGCGCGCGTGCTGGCGGCGTTCGACCAGGCGGTGGCGCAAGGCAGCGCCTCGACCACGGTCGACGGCCGCATGATCGACGTCGCGATGGCGAACGCGGCGCGGCGGGTGCTGGATGCCGCGGCCGCATGGAAGAAGGCGGGGTAGCGGTCTCAAATCGGAGAGGGCTTGATCGCCTCGCCGTAGGGCGCGGTGCCGTCCTCGGACAGTTCGATCACCGTGCCCGGCCCGGAATCGTCGAGCAGGCCGACCGTGATGCGCTCGCCCTCGGAGGTGCGCACGCTGGCGATCCGCCGCGGCTGCCAGTCGGTCTGCCCGAGCATGTGCCGGACGATCGAGACCTCCTCGACCACCGCCTTGTAGAGACGGTCCGGCTCGAACTCGTGAGCGTAGCAGCGCGAGCAGATCAGGCGCTCCGGGAAGAACGCCGTCCGGCATTTCACGCAGCGCCAGACCCCGACGCCCCTGTTCATTCCGCTGTTCATTCCACCCGCTCCAACACGGCCGCGGCGGCGGTGCCGCCGTAGCGGTACATGGTCATGCCGTAGCCGGTCGCCACCGCCAGCATCGCGCCCCGGACCTGCCGCTCGCCGGCGCGATGCTGCAGCTGCAGCACCGCCTCCGAGATGCCGTTGAGGCCGCCGGCCGGCCCGCCCGGCTGGCCGGCCGAGAGCATGCCGCCCCAGGTGTTGAGCGGAAAGCGCAGCTCGCCGATCTGCCGGCGGGTGAAGCGCTGCAGATCGTTGCCGGGAATGAGACCGAGATCGTTGGCCTGCGCCAGCACCATGGCGGGGTAATCGTCGTAGATCGAGGCGACGTGGATCTGCTCCGGGCGCACGCCCGCGCTCTTCCACAGGTCGTCCGCGAAGGTGCTGATGCCGGTGCGCAGCCCGTCGCCCTGCTGGTTGTCGTAGTTGAAGCTGGCGCGATGCGCGCGCACCCGCACGTGGGCGCGGCCGGGCAGGCAGCGGTCGGGCGTCGTCACCACGATCGCCTGCGCGCCGGCGACCACCGGCACGCAGTCGTAGCGCGACAGCGGATCGGCCACCAACGGGGCGGCGAGGTATTCGTCCATCGTCATCGGCGTGCGATAGACCGCGTAGGGATTCTTCGCCGCCCATTCGCGCTGCGCGACGGCGATGTGGCCGTAGTCGGATTTCTGCAGGCCGTATTTCCGCATCTGCCGCGACGTCACCAGCGCGTAGACGCCGTTCGGGCCGCCGTGCCCGAGCGGCGCCAGGTGCAGTTGCGTCACGATGTTGAAGTTGGCCGCCACCTTGGCGTAGCCGCCGAGCCCGGTGGCATCGCCGCCGACCACCAGCACCACCGAGGCGGCGCCGGTCTCGACCGCGCGCACCGCATGGCCGAGCATGTTCATGGCCGAGGAGCCGCCGTTGGTGTCCTGCACCAGCCAGCGCAGCTTGAGGCCGAGCTTCCAGGCGAGGTCGACGGCGGTGTCGGGCGCCAGCGAGAACGACGCGGCCGCGAAGCCGTCGACCTCGCGCGCGCTGAGGTCGGCGTCCTTGAGCGCCGCCACGGCGGCGTCGCGGATGAAGGTGTGCGCGGTCTGGCCCGGCTCGGGCCGACGCGTGTAGACCGATTGACCGACGCCGATGATGGCGGCGTTCATGATGGTGCCCTACCCCTCGGGGATGATCGCAAGACCGCCCTCTCTATTCTCAATTTCCATTATCTGCCAGCGGCGCGTTGAGGGGAACAGGCCCAGGTGTTAGCCTCCGCGCCACCTCCTCCCACCCTCACCGAATTCCCCTCCCCGGCCGGCGGCTCCATGCATCAGATGAAAAGCGAAATCCGCGACGGCATGAGGATCGATTGGGACGCGCCGATCGCGATGGACGACGGCGTGGTGCTGCGCGCCGACGTGTTCCGGCCGGTGGCCGACGGCCAATACCCGGTGATCCTGAGCTACGGCCCCTACGCCAAGGGGCTCGCCTTCCAGGAGGGCTACAAGAGCGCCTGGATGCGCATGACCACGGCCTATCCGGAGACCGCCGCACGGCTCGAGCAACAAGTACCAGAACTGGGAGCTGGTCGACCCGGAGAAATGGGTGCCGGACGGCTACGCGATCGTGCGGGTCGATTCGCGCGGCGCCGGCCGCTCGCCCGGCTACCTCGACGTGTGGTCGCCGCGCGAGGCCAAGGACCTGCACGACTGCGTCGAATGGGCGGGCACGCAGCCCTGGAGCAACGGCAAGGTCGGCATCAACGGCATTTCCTATTACGCCATGAACCAGTGGCACGTGGCGCCGCTGCGGCCGCCGCACCTGGCGGCGCTGTGCATCTGGGAAGGCTCGTCCGACTATTACCGCGAGCTTTGCCGCCACGGCGGCATCCTGTGCGACTTCCTGGACGAACTGGTCGCGCCGGCAGGTCACCAGCGTGCAATACGGCGTGGGCGACGCGCGGGCCGAAGAGCCCGGTCACCGGCGAGCTCGCGTGCCGGACCCGAGACGCTGCCGGAGCAAGAGCTTGCGCGGAACCGCGCCGACGTCGCCGGCGAGGCGCTGCGGCGCCGCCTGATCGACGACTACTACCGCGCGCGCACGCCGCGAGTTCGAGCAGATCGACGTGCCGCTGCTGTCGGCGGCGAACTGGGGCGGCCAGGGGCTGCATCCGCGCGGCAATTTCGAAGGCTATCTGGCGGCCGGCTCCCGGCAGAAATGGCTCGAGGTGCACGGCGACACCCACTTTTCGCACTTCTACAGCAATTACGGCGCCGGCCTGCAGCGGCGCTTCTTCGGCCATTTCCTCAAGGGCGAGGACACCGGCTGGGACAAGCAGCCGAAGGTCGCGCTCAACATCCGCCGGCCGGGCGAGAAATTCACCTGCGCGCCGAGAACGAATGGCCGCTCGCGCGCACGCAATGGACCAAGTTCTACCTGCAGCCCGGCGACCGCAGCCTGCGCCGGGAGCAGCCGAAGGCCGACGACCACGCTGACCTACCAGACCACCGGCGACGGCCTCACGTTCCTGACGCCGCCGATGACGCAGGAGATCGAGATCACCGGCCCGGTCGCCGCCAAGCTGTTCGTGTCGTCGGACACCACCGACGCCGATCTGTTCCTGGCGCTGCGGCTGTTCGATCCGCAGGGCAAGGAAGTGGTCTTCATCGGCAGCAACGATCCGCGCACGCCGATCGGGCTCGGCTGGCTGCGCGCCTCGCACCGCAAGCTCGATCCGCGAGCGCACCCTGCCCTACCGGCCGTGGCACACCCACGACGAGGAATGGCCGCTGACGCCCGGCGCGCCGGTCGAGCTCGATATCGAGATCTGGCCGACCTGCATCGTGGTGCCGCCCGGCTATCGCCTCGGCCTCAACCGTGCGCGGCAAGGACTACGAATACGACGGCACCGACGCGGCGCTGCCGCACGCCGCCTATCCGATGAAGGGCGTCGGGCCGTTCACCCACACCGATCCGCGCGACCGCCCGCCGGACATTTTCGGCGGCGCGAACACGCTGCACTTCGGCGCCGACATGGCGCCGTACTGCTGCTCCCGGTCATTCCGGCCGGCTGGCACATGATCCGTGCCGCGATCGTCGGCCTGGGCCGCTGGGGACGCTCGCTCGTCAATGCGGTGCAGGGCAAGAGCGACGACATCCCTTCGTGCTCGCCCACACCCGCACGCGCGCGAGCGCGGAAGATTTCTGCCGCGAGAAAGGCGTGCGCGCTGGTCGACCGCTACGACGACATCCTCGCCGATCCGGATATCGACGCGGTGGTGCTGGCGACACCGCACAGCCAGCATGAGCGGCAAATCCTCGCGGCCGCGCGCGGCCGGCAAGCACATCCACGTGGAGAAGCCGATCACGCTCGATCGGCCGAGCGCCGACGCAGCGGTCGCGGCCGCGCGCAAGGCCGGCGTGGTGCTGGCGGTCGGCTATTGCCGGCGCTTCCACCCGTCGGTGGTCGAGATCCGACAGCCGCCTGCGCGACGGGCGGCTCGGCGCCGTCGTCTCGATGGTGGCGCAGCACACCACCAGCACCGGACAGTTCATCCCGCCGGACAATTGGCGCGCCGCCCCCGAGGAGGCGCCGGGCGGCGCCCTGACCGCGGTCGGCGTGCATTCGCTCGACCACATGATCGAGTTCGGCGGCCGGGTGCGCGACGTCCAATGCGCGACCGCGCGCTACATCGACCAGAGCCCGTCGGACGACACCACCACCGTGATGCTGCGGTTCGAGAGCGGCGCCACCGGGCTGATCTTCTGCTCGGTCGCCACCGCCACCAATTTCTGCTTTACGCTCTATGGCTCGAAAGGCCTGGCGGAGATCTCGAAGCCCAACCTGCAGCGCTTCCGCTTCGTGCCGACCTCGGACGCACGCGCCGACCGGACCGGTGACGGCGCCGCCCGACCAGGTCGCCGAGCATGCCGGGCTTCGACATGCTCGCCGCCGAGATGACCGAATTCGCCCGCTGCGATCCGCGACCGGCGCCCCTACCCGGTGCCGATCGAGGACGTGCTGCACGGCATGTCGGTGTTCGACGCCGTGGTCCGCTCGGCGCGCACGCACGAAGATCGAGAGCGTCAACTGAGACCACGCCCCAGAGAATCATAAAAGGAGCAGTCATGGAAAAGCTGATCATCACGGTGGCGGGCGACTCGCGCACGTCCTATCCGCACAACCATCTGTGCCCGCCGCAGGAGGACATTCCGGGCGTCGCGCAGCAATATATCGACGCCGTCAATGCCGGCGCCGCGATCGCCCACATCCACGGGCGGCGCACGCTCGAGGAGACCATCCAGCCGGACGGCCGCCAGGTGTCGCGCATCCACCACGACGACTGGAAGAAGCTGCAGGACGCGATCATGAGCAAGGTCGATCCGATCATGCAGTTCGGCGTCGCCTCCGCCCGCATCGAGGAGAAGATCAAGCTGATGGAGCTCGGCCCCGACATGATGGCGGTCTGCTTCAACGCCCACGACGAATATTTCCAGCCGGTGCCGAGCTTGCCGCCCAAGCGCATGATGGCGATCCATCCGGTCGAGGAGCTCATGGCCTACGCCAAGGCCGCCGACGAGCACAAGGTGAAGCTCGAATGCGAATGCTTCACCACCGGCGCGTTCTGGCACCTCGAGTTCGTGCGCCGGCAGGGCTACCTGAAGGAGAAGACCTACACGACCCTGTTCATCGGCTGGCCGGGCGGCACCTGGACGCCGCCGACCGAGCGCGCGCTGCAGTTCATGGTCGACAATCTGCCGGCGAACTGCATCTGGAACGTGAGCGTGATGAATCCCGAGAAGCAGTGGCCGATCCTGTCGCTCGCGGTCGCGCTCGGCGGCCATGTGCGCGTCGGCTACGAGGACAATCCCTTCATGGCGCCCGGCGAGTTCGCCAAGAACAACGCCGTGCTGGTCGAGCGCATGGTGGGGATCGCGCAGGGGCTCGGCCGCGACGTCGCCACGCCCGACGAGGCGCGGAAGATTCTCGGGCTCACGCGCGCGCAGTGAATGAGTCGTAAACCTCCGCTGTCGTCCCCGCGTCAAGCGGGGACCCAGTATTCCAGAGGCCCGCGTACGTGGCACGATGGGCTCTCCGTGGCAAGCGGCACCCGCTAATCCAGGAGCTGACGCCGTGGCACGATGGGTCCCCGCTTGCGCGGGGACGACAGACCGTCAGTAAGTGAACCTAATGGAGCTTCGCAAGGTCGGGAATTCGACGCTCGAGGTGTCGGTCGTCGGGCTCGGCGGCAACAATTTCGGCGGCCGCCTCGATCTCGAGGCGACGCGGGCGGTCGTGCACCGGGCGCTCGATCTCGGCGTCACCTTGATCGACACCGCCGACGCCTACAATTCCGGCGCCTCCGAGGAGTTGCTCGGTCGACATGCTCGGCGAGCGGCGCAAGCAGGTGGTGCTGGCGACCAAGTTCGGCATGGCGGTGGACGGCTCGCGCGGCGTCGCAGGCGCCTCGCGCGGCTACATCGTGCAAGCGGTCGAAGCGAGCCTGAAGCGGCTGCGCACCGACTGGATCGATCTCTACCAGCTGCACCGGCCCGACGCCGCGACGCCGATCGAGGAGACGCTTGCGCGCGCTCGACGAGCTGGTGCGGCAGGGCAAGGTCCGCCATATCGGCTGCTCCAACCTGACCGGCGCGCAGATCGCCGAGGCGCAGCGGACGGCGCAACGGCACGGCCTCGCGCATTTCATCGCCGCCCAGGACCAGTACAGCCTGCTGGCGCGCGGCATCGAGCGGGAGCTGATCCCGGCGATCGCAAGCGCACGGCATGGGGCTGATCCCGTATTTCCCGCTCGCCAGCGGCCTGTTGACCGGCAAGTTCAAGCGCGGCGCGCCGCTGCCGCCGAACACGCGGATGTCGAAGCGCCCGCTATGCGGACCGCTTCGTCAACGAGCGCAACTGGCGGCTGGTCGAGGAGCTCGACGCCTTCGCGCGCGGCCGCGGGCATAGCCTGCTCGAGCTGGCGTTCGGCTGGCTCATCGGCAAGGCTGCGGTCGCGAGCGTGATCGCCGGCGCCAGCACGCCGGAGCAGGTCGAGCAGAACGTGCGTGCCGCCGGATGGAAGCTGACGGCGGAGGAAATGGCCGAGGTCGATCGCATCACGGGTTAGGGAGGGAACAATGGTCCGACGTGCTGATCTTGATGATGGCGTCCACCGGCGCGCTGCTGGCGGCGGGACCGGCGCGCGCGCAATCGATCGCGGCCGACTATCCGGGCAAGCCGGTGAAGATCATCGTCAACGTGGCGCCGGGCGGCGGCGTCGATACGGCGACGCGGATCGTCGGCGAAAAACTGCGCGCACGGCTCGGCCAGCCGTTCGTGGTCGAGAATCGCCCGGGCGGCGGCGGCAACATCGGCGCCGAGGCCGTGTTCCACTCGGAGCCGGACGGTTACACGCTGCTGTCCTCGTCGCCCTCGCCGCTCGCGATCAACGGGTGGCTCTACAAGAAGCTCGGCTTCGATCCGGCGGGCTTCGAGCCGGTCGCCATGATGTCGCGCATCCCCAACGTGCTGGTGGTCCGCCACGACTTTCCGGCAAAGACCGTGCGGGAGTTCGTCGCCTATGCGAAGGCCAATCCGGGCAGGCTCAACTACGCTTCGCAGGGCATCGGCACCGCCTCACATCTCACCGGTGAATTGTTCATGACGTTGACCGGAACGAAGCTCGTGCACGTCCCCTACAAGAGCGGCACCGCGGGCGCGCTGACCGACCTGGTCGCCGGCCATGTCGACTTGAGCTTCATCCAGTTTTCCTCGGTCTACGAGCTCCATCGGGGCGGCAAGGCGCACGTGCTGGCGGTCGCCGCCGACAAACGCCTGGAGAGCCTCCCCGAGATCCCGACCATGGCGGAAGCCGGCCTCCCCGACGTGGTATCGGAGACCTGGAACGCGATCAGCGCACCGCCGAAGACCGCCGCCGCGATCATCGTCAAGCTCAACCAGGCGGTCAACGAAACGCTGCGCGAGCCCGACGTGATAGCTCGCTTCCGCGAGTTGCAGGTCCTGGTCGGCGGCGGCGACGCGGCCGAGACCAGGACGTTCGTCGCAGATCAGCGGCGTCTGTGGGGCAAGGTGATCCAGGCCGCCGGCGTGCCGCAGCAGTAGTCTGGCGATGGTGCCCGCGCATGAGAGCAATGTCGGGAAGCCATTGAGAGCCGCGGACGGGTGGGCTTAATATTTCTTGACCGGAAGGAACACGCACCATGGCAGACAAACAGTACGACCGCTCCGACCCAGGACCTGGGCAACATCGTCAATCTCGGCCACGTCAACGTCTGCATCACCGACCAGCACCTGGCCACGCACTATTACGTCACCGGGCTGGGACTCACCCGCGACCCCTTCCTCAACACCAGCGCCCGCCTGATGTGGGTCAATGTCGGCATGAGCCAATTCCATCTGCCGATGGGGCAACCCGACGTGCTGCGCGGTGTTACCGGGCTGGTCGTGCCGACCGCGCCGCCCTGCTCGATCGCCTGACGCAGGTGCGCAAGCCGCTCGAGGGCACAAAATTCGAATTCCGCGAAAGCAACGACTGCGTCGAGACCGTCTGCCCCTGGGGCAACCGCATCAACCTGCACACGCCGGACGCCGACCGCTTCGGCCGCATCGTGCTCGGGATGCCCTATATCGAATTCGACGTCCGCCCCGGCACGGTGGACCGCATCGCGCGCTTCTATCGCGAGGTGGTCGGGGCGCTCGCGACCGTGCTCGAGAACGGCGGCGGACGCAAGGCGCGCGTGCAGGTGGGCGAAAAGCAGTACTGGTATTTCCGCGAGACCGACGCGCCCGAGAAGCCCTATGACCGCCACCACGCGCAGATCTACATCACCGACTTCTCGGGCCCCTATCGGCGGCTGCAGGCGCTCGGCCTCATCACCATGGAGGTCAACGACTACGAGTATCGCTTCAAGGACATCATCGACCTCGACACCCGCGAGGTCCTGTTCACGGTCGAGCACGAGGTCCGCAGCCAGACCCATCCGCTCTACGGCCGCCCGCTGGTCAACCGCAACCCGGCGCAGAGCAACCGCGACTACAAGCCGGGCCACGACAGCATGTCATGGGCGATGGCATGAGCGGCGACCAAGCGCACGTTCACTGACGACATGTCCACGCGACGCGCGTTGATCATCGGCGGCTCGCTCGGCGGACTGCTGGCGGCGCATCTCCTGCGCGACGCCGGGTGGGACGTCGTGGTGTTCGAGCGCAACGCCGAGGACCTGACCGGCCGCGGCGCCGGCATCAGCACGCATCCGCAGCTGATCGATATCCTCAGGCGCGTCGGCATCGCGTTCGACGAATCGATGGGGATCAAGGTCGACACCGTCATCTGTCTCGATCGCAGCGGCCACACCTATCTGCGAGAGCCGACGCTCGCGGACCATGAGCTCGTGGGGGCGGCTTTATCGCTCGCTGCGCGACCCGCTGCCGCCGGAGAGCTACCGCCTGGGCATGTCGCTGCAGCGCGTCGAGCAGGACGCCGACGGCGTCACCGCGGTGTTCGCCGACGGCACGCGCGTCACCGGCGACCTGCTGGTCGGCGCCGACGGCTTGCGCTCCACCGTGCGCGAGCAGCTCCTGCCCGACCTCGCGCCCAATTACGCCGGCTACGTCGCCTGGCGCGCCATGCTGGACGAGAGCGAGGTGCCGCCCGCCATCCACGCCGAGCTCTTCGAGCGCTACACGTTCTGCCTGCCCGAGGGCGAGCAGCTTCTGGCCTATCCGGTGCCGGGCCGCAACAACGAGACGCAGCCCGGCCGCCGCGCCTACAACATCGTCTGGTACCGGCCGGCCGACCCCGACAAGACGCTGGTCGATCTCTGCACCGACGCCAGCGGCCGCTGTCACGGCACGTCGATCCCGCCGCCGCTGATCCGGCCCGAGGTCACGGCCGCCATCAAGGCGACCGCGCGCGCGCTGGTGGCGCCGCAGGTCGCGGAGATTTTCGCGCGCGCGCGGCCGTTCTTCCAGCCGATCTTCGATCTCGAGTCGCCGCAGATCGTGTTCGGACGGGTGGCGCTGCTGGGCGACGCCGCGTTCGTGGCGCGGCCGCATGTCGGCGCCGGCGTCACCAAGGCGGCGCTCGATGCCGCCAGCCTGGCCGAGGCCTGCGCGGCAGACGACCTCGCAGCCGGCCTCGTCCGCTACCAGAGCAAGCAGCGGCCGTTCGGCAGTTGCCTGGTCGCGCTCGGACGCGAGGAAGGCGCCTATCTCAGCGCGCAGCTCAAGCCGCGCGAGCAACGCAGCGAGGCCGAGCTGCAGCCGGGATATCCACGACGTGCTGCTGGCGCACAATTCGCGCACCGAGAACCTGCGCAAGGCGCTGGTCGCGAGCGGCGCCCAGATGGCCGACTAACGGGCGCACGACGTCGAGCATCGCGTCTGTCGTGCGTCATCCGTCTTGCGATAGTCGTAGCCGGCCATCAGATCCTCGACCAGCTTGTTGAACTCGCCCCAGTCGGTCTCCCGGTAGGAGTGATTGCGGATGATGAACGAGGCGCCGGCGTAGAATTTCTCGTATTGCAGGTGGCGGCCGGCGAATTCGGAGCCGACCATGTCCCAGGCGAGCTTGAACAGCTTCATCCGGGTGACGGCGTCGGCCTGCGGCGTCTGCCAGAAGGTCGAGAACTGCCTGGCGAGCTCGGGATCGTCCATCACCGAGATGTCGGCCGGCATCTGGAACACGCCGCCGCCGCACAGCTCGCGCAGCTCGTCGATGAACTTGCTGTAGTTCTGCGTGCACCACTCGAGCCCCGCATACATGAAGCGGCGGTTGAAGCAGACGTAGCCGTCCGGCCAGCTTTCGCAGGCGTTGATCTGGCCGTGCACCAGCCCGCCGATGGTGCTCTCGACCGCCGCCATCTTGCCGAGCGTCTCCCGCACGGCCGGCACCTGGTCGGCGCCGGTGGCCTGCGCGATCCGGCTGCAGAGCCCGAGCAGCAGCCGCATCTTCGACCAGTAGCGCACGTTCGACTGATGGTTGCCGAAGCAATGGCTCGGCGTCTTGATGTAGATGTCGCGCGACAGCAGCGCGTCGTCGTGCACGAACACCCGCTCCCACGGCACCTTGACGTTGTCGCACATCAGCATGCTGTCGCTTTCGTCGTAGCGCCAGGCGAGCGGCGAATCGAACTCCGAGGTGAGGCCGACCGCCGCGGGCTTGCGCGACCACAGGGTCAGGCCCGGCACGTTGCACGGCACCGCGCAGGTGATCGCCTCCTTCTTCTGGTCGGGCGCCAGCGGGATGACGTTGCCGATCCAGATCTCGTTGGCGTAGAGCGCGCCGGTCGCCAGCATCTTCATGCCGGCAGATGACGACGCCGTCGTCGTCCTCGCGCACCACCCGCAAGCTCGGCACCGGGATGTTCTGCTTGTGGTAGAACTCCGGATTGCGGGCGGCCTGCGGCGGCACCACGGCGTAGACCACGTAGGTGTCGTGGTCGCGGATGTGGCGGTAATAGGCGGAGATGTTGTCCGGACGGCCGCAGGGCGGCGTGAGCGCGTCCGGCTTGAGCGCCATGCCGGTGACGAACGAGGCCACGTGGTCGGGCGAGCGGCCGAACATGCCGAAGGTGAGGTCGGCGATCTTGCGATGGCCTTCCATGCGCCGCTGCAGGTCGTCGCGGTTGCGTCGGGCGCAGGAAATAGATCGAGTGGCGCCCGCCATCCTCCTCGTAGCTCATGGTGTCGCGGTTCGCCGGGTCGGCCTTCATGTCGTAGATCGCCGCCACGGTGGCGGCGGCGTGGCAGAACGCCGGATGGCGGGTGACGTCCTCGACCCGCTCGCTGCCGACATAGACGACGCGGCCGTCGCGCAGCGATTCGAGATGCTCCTTGCCGGTTCGCAGCATCGACGGCTCCCTTGGGTTGTCGGAACTCTATCATGCCGGCTGGTGCAGGTAGAGCACGCCGACGCGGCGGACTCGGTCGGCTCCCTCTCCCGCTTGCGGGGGAGGGTTGGGGAGGGGTGCAGCTGCATCGAATCTTCGTGCGTGACCCCCTCCCCTATCCCTCCCCCGCAAGCGGGGGAGGGGACGCACCGAGTTCGCGGCACCATTGTCTTTCACATCCGATCTGCGGCAAGCTCTCAGCCCATGGCTGACGCTCTCGGTTTCCGCAAGAAGTTCGGCGTGATCGCGCCGTCCACCAACACCTCGGTGCAGCCCGAATTCGAGGCGATGCGGCCGCGCGGCGTCACCAATCATTTCCGCGGCATCTACATCCCCAACGATCCGATCCGCGACGACGACGACTTCAACCGGCTGATGGACAACATCCGCAAGGAATTGCTGCCGGCGGTCGACGACGTCATGACCTGCGAGCCCGATTACCTGATCATGGGCATGTCGTCGGAAACGTTCTGGGACGGGCTCGAGGGCAGCCTGCGGCTGCGCGAGCGGGTGGAGGCGCGCGCCGGCGTCAAGGTCGCGATGGGCTCGGACGCCGCGCAGGCGGCGCTCTCGCCGCTACGGCGTGCGCCGCGTCGCCGTGATCACGCCCTACATGCCGGTCGCCGACGCGCAGGTCCGCCGCTTCTTCGCCGATTGCGGGATCGAGGTGGTGCGGCTCAAGGGCCTGAAATGCGCGAGCCCGGTCCAGATCGCGCACGTCTCGGAACGCGAGCTGCGCGACGCGCTGGTCGAGCTCGACGGCCCGGACGTCGACGCGCTCATGCAGGTCGGCACCAATCTGGCGATGGCGCGGCTCGCCGGCATCGCCGAGTTCTGGCTCGACAAGCCGGTGCTGGCGATCAACACCTGCATCTACTGGTGGGCGCTGCGGCAGAACGGCATCGACGACAAGATCGACGGGTTCGGCTCGCTGCTGCTGGAGCATTGAGGCGGGCGCTGCGTAGCGTCTCGCTGGTGCCGCGATGTCGGTGAGCGTCCCCTCCCCCCTTGGGGGGAGGGGCTGGGGAGGGGGGTCGATGTCACGGACGTATCTCGCGCAACAACCGTGATCACCCCCTCCCCAACCCTCCCCCCGCAAGCTGGGGGAGGGAGCGGCACCGAGATTCGTTGGGGACGGGCAGTCGGATTCGACACGTCGCGCAGCGCCTATAGCTCTCGCTACTCCGGCGCGAACTGGCTGAGCAGCGTCCACTTGGTGTCCTGCAGCTGGATCGCGTAGACCGGCTTGAGCGCATCGCCGTTCGAGCCGAACGAGATCGCGCCTTCGAGCGCCGGGAAGTTCTTCATCTTGCGCAGCTCGTCCTTGATGGCGGTGCGCTCCGCCGCGAGCTTGCCGGCGTCGCCGGTGATCTTGGCCTGCTTCATCGCATGCGCGTAGAACAGCACGATGTCGTAGCTCGCGGCATCGAACTGCGCCGCCGTGGTGCGGTCGAGGCCCGCCGCCTTGGCGCGCTTGGCGAACTCGGCCTGGAACGCCTTGGTGCGGTCGTTGAGGTCGGCGTAGAACGTGGTCGGAATGGTGGTGCCGTCCCCGGCCTTGCCCATCTGCCGGCCGAGCTCGGGATCGGCGATGGTCGAGCCGGCGACGAGCCGGCCCTTGTGACCCTGGCGGCGCAATTCCTGCACCAGCCGCGTCGCCGGCTCCGGACCCGATCCGACGCCGACCAGGTCGGTCGGCTGGCCGACCAGCTGCGAGACCTGGGCGGAGAAATCGAACGCCTGGGTCTGGAAGGTGACGCTGAGCTTCACGTCGGTGCCGGACTTCTTCATGATGCCGGGCAGCACGGCCTCGCCCATGACCTTGGAGATCACGTCGTCGGTGGCGTAGGCGACCGCCCCGGTGGCGATCGGAAGGTTCTTCTGCTTGAGCGCGCGCATCACGCGCTCGAACATGTAGCCCTCGTCCGACGTGTTGCGGAACGCGAAGGTGAACGGCTCGGCGAGCTTCGGCGCCGAGGACGCCATCGACATGGTGGCGACGCCGGCGCGGTCGCCGGCCGGGAACACCACGCGGCATTCGCTCGAGCTGAACGGGCCGATGATGGCGAGCACCTTGTCGTCCTCGGCGAGCTTGCGCAGGCCGACCACCGCCTGGTCGGGCTTGCCGGCGGTGTCGAACGACACGATGCGAAGCTTCTTGCCGGCGATGCCGCCGGCGGCGTTGATCTCGTCGATGGCGATCTGCGCCGAGATCTCGTTGGTCTTCGAGAAGGTCGCGTACGGGCCCGCGCCCGCCGGCAAATAGCCGAGCAGGATGTCCTGGGCGGCCGCGCTCCCGGCCCACAGTGCCGCCAGCGCTGCCGCCACGATGGCGCCGGTCAATCTGGTCTTCATGGTGCTTCTCCTCTGTTTGGCTCGTCTCGGTTCAATTCCTTGGATAGCGGCTCAGCCTGCCGGAATCGTGCGTGCCCCGCCGCGCCGGGCGGCGCCGTCGCCTTGACCCAAATAGGCGTCCTGCAGCGTGCGGTCCGCCAGGATGCGTTCGGGCGGACCCTCCAGCGCGACCCGGCCGAGCTCGAGCACGTAGGCACGGTGTGCGAGCTCGAGCGCCCGGTGGGTGTTCTGCTCCACCAGCAGGATGCTCTGCCCGGTCTCGCGATTGAGGCTGGCGATCAGCGCGAACACCTCGTTCGAGAGCCGCGGGCTCAGGCCGAGCGAGGGCTCGTCGAGCATCAGCACCTTGGGCCGGGCGAGCAGGCCGCGTCCGATCGCCAGCATCTGCTGCTCGCCGCCCGAGAGCACCGACGCCGGATGGTGCCGTCGCGCCGCCAGGTTGGGAAAGCGCTCGTAGATGCCGGCGATCTCGGTCGCGACCGCCTTGCCGTCGCGCCGGTTGAACGCGCCCATCAGCAGGTTCTCGTGAATGGTGAGCGTCATCACGATGCGGCGGCCTTCCGGCACCAGCACCAACCCCTCGCGCACGCGTGCGCTGGTCGACCAATGCGTGACGTCGCGGCCGTCGAAGCATCACCTGTCCGCCCGAGGGCTTGGCCAATCCCAGCACCGCGCGCAGCAGCGTCGACTTGCCGGCGCCGTTGGCGCCGAGCACCGCGACGATCTCGCCCGCGGCGAGCGTCGACCGAAACGCCGCGGACCGCGTGGACGCGGCCGTAGCGGACGTCGAGATCATGCACTTCGAGCTGCACCAGGCGGCTCCATCGGCGCGGCAACCGGCGCGCCCAGATAGGTTTCCTGCACCAACGTGTTGCGGCGAATCTCCTCGGGCGTGCCCTCGGCGATCTTGCGGCCGAAATCGAGCACGATCACCTCCTCGCACAGCGCCCCGATGAAATGCATGTCGTGCTCGACCACCAGCAAGGTCAGGTCGCCGCCCGCGCAGATGCGTTCGAGCTGCACCTGCAGGGCCTCGGTCTCCGCCGGGTTGAGGCCGGCGGCCGGCTCGTCGAGCAAGAGGAGGCGCGGTCGCGCCATCAGCGCGCGCACCAGCTCGATCCGCTTCTGCACGCCGTAGGGAAGGCTCCCCACCGTCGCGCGCTCGTAGTCGCCGAGCCCCGCCTCGGCGAGCGCGGCGCGCGCCTCGGTGCGCCAGCGGTTGCGCGGGATCAGGTTGACCGGCTGCAACACGCCGCCGATGCCTTTGTTGCGGCAATGCTGCCCCACCATGACGTTTTCCAGCGTGCTCAGATGCGGCATCAGGCGGATGTTCTGGAAGCTGCGCGCGACGCCGTGGCCGATGCGCCGGCGCGAAGGACTATCGGTGATGTCGACGGCGTCGAGCCGAATGCGACCGGTATCGACCGGATAGACCCCGGTGATCAGATTGAACACGGTGGTCTTGCCGGCGCCGTTCGGTCCGATCAGCGCCGTGCGGGTGCCGCGCCGGACCGCGAAGCTCAAATCCTCGATCACGCGCAAGCCGCCGAAATGCTTGCTCACGGCCTCGAGGCGACAGGATGGGAGCGGTCATCGGCGCGCTCGTCACGAGGCGCGCGCTCCGTTCGGCAGGCTCGCGCGTTCGGGTCTGCGCTGCGCTGCCAGGCTCGCCAGGTTCGCCGCGCGTGCCAGCCGAGCAGCCGGCGCAGCTGCGCGCCGGTCACCAGGCCCTCGGGCCGCAGCGCCATGATGACGATCAAGGCGGCGGCGAACACGACGTAGCGCCAGTTGGCGCTGGCGCGCAGCACTTCCGGCAGCAAGCGTGAACACCGCCGCGCCGATGCAGCGGCCCGAGCACGGTCTGGGTGCCGCCGAGCAGCACGTAGAGCACGATCGTGATGCTGAGCGAGATATTGAAATACTGCGCCTCGATGAAGCTGAAATGATGCGCGTAGAGGCCGCCGCCGACTCCGGCGATGGCGGAGCCGAGCGCGAACGCCGCGATCTGGAAGGCGCGCACGTCGATGCCCATGAGGTCGGCGACCCGCTCGTCGTCGTGCACCGCCGTCACCGCGATGCCGAAGCGCGTGCCGAACAGCAGCCACACCAACAGCACGACGATCACCGCCACCGCCGCGATGGTCGGAAACCGGATGAACGCCGCCACCGGATAGCCGGCGGCGCCGCCGACGATCTCGAGATTGAGGATGATCGCCTGCACGATCTGGCCGAGCGCGAAGGTGGCGAGCGCCAGATAGATGCCGCGGGTGCGCAACACCGGCACCGCGACGACCAGCGCCACCAGGCCGGCGATGATGCCGGCCGACGGAATGGCGATCAGCGGCGACAGCTTGAAGACGTTGCTCAGATAGGCCGACGCATAGGCGCCGATCGCCGCGAAGCCGGCGAGCCCGAGATTGAGCTGTCCGGCCGCGAGCGGCAGGAAGCCGCCATAGGCGAACACCACGTTCACGGCGAGCAGGACCAGGATGCCCTCGAGATATCCGCTCATACGCGCGCCTGCCCGGCAAACGAGCCGGCGAACAATCCGGTCGGACGCACGAACAGGATGAACAGCAGCAGCCCATAGACGGCGATGTCGACGACAGTCGGCGCCGAAATATCCAATCGACATCACCTCGACCAGGCCGATGATCAGGCCGCCGGCGATCGAGCCCCAGATGTTGCCCATGCCGCCGACGATCATGGCCGAGATGCCCTTGAGGCCGACCACCTCGCCCATGAACGGATGGACCTGGCGGTAGTTCAGCGCGAAGATCACGCCGGCGAGCGCGGCGAACAGTCCGCTCACCAGGAACACCACCGGGACGATGCGGTTGATGTCGACGCCGAGCAGCGAGCGCGGTGTCGGAATCCTCCGCGATCGTGCGCAGGCCGCGACCGATGCGGCGTGCGCGCCAGCAGCAGCGTCAACGCCCAGATCAGCGCGATCGACGAGATCAGGCCGACGAGTTGCGGCAGGCTGATGATGAGGCCGGCGATGCGCCAGTCGGCATTGCCGAACAATGCCGGCAGGGTGCGCAGCTCCGATCCCCAATAGACCACCGCCAGATGCTCGAACAGCAGCAGAAAGGCCATCGAGCTGACCAGCGGGACGAAATGCTCGGCCATCCGCATCCAGCGCCAGGTGAAGCGCTCGACCACGAGCGAAGCCGCGGCGCCGATGAGCGAGCGCCCCGCCGACCGCCAGCGGCCACGGCAGCCCGGCTGCGCACGAGCGCCCAGGTCGCCATGCCGCCGATCATGAACAGCCCCGGAATGCTGAAATTGAGAAACTTGAGCACGCCGATGCTGAGCGTCAAGTGCGACCGCCACCATCGCGTAGATGGAGCCGAGCATCAGGCCGTTGACGATCTGCTGCGAGAGAATGGCGGCCTCCTGCGGCCTCTCAAAAGATGTTGGCGCGCTCGTATTGCACCGGCCACGCGACGGCACGCGCCTTGAGCACGTTGGCGGCATGCAGCGGCCAATTGGGATCGAACAGCAGCATGCGGCCCATCACGACCAGGTCGGCGCGCCCGTTGGCGAGGATCTCCTCGGCCATTTCGGGCGACGAGATCAGTCCGACCGCGGCGCGTCGGGATGCCGGCTTCGCGCCGGACCGTCTCGGCAAACGGGACCTGGTAGCCGGGATAAAGCGGGATGCGCTGCGCCGGATCGATGCCGCCGCTGGTGCAATCGATCAGGTCGACGTCGCCGCGCGCCGCGAGCATGCGGCAGAGCTCGACCGCCTCCGGCACGGTCCCAGCCGCCGGCGACCCAATCGGTCATCGACAGGCGCACGAACAAGCGGAAGCTCGGCCGGCCATTCGCCGCGCACCGCCGTGATCGTCTCCATCAGCAGGCGGGCGCGGTTCTCGAGCGTTCCGCCGTAGCGGTCGGTGCGCTGGTTGCTCAGCGGCGACAGGAATTGGTGCACCAGATAGCCGTGACCGGCATGCAGCTCGATGATGCGAAAGCCGGCCTCGCGCGCCCGCCGCGCCGCGGCGGCGAACGCCGCGACCACTTCGCTCGATGAGATTCTGATCCATCTCGCGCGGCACCGCGTGCCCCGGCTTGAACGGCCGCGGCGACGGGCCGATCACCTCCCAGGCGCCGTCGTCCGGCGGCCAGCGGCTCGGTGCCCTCCCAAGGCCGCGACACCGAAGCCTTGCGGCCGGCATGCGCCGAGCTGGATCGCCGGCACCGCGCCCTGCCGCTCGATGAAGCTTGCGATGCGCGCGAGCGCGATCGCGCTGGTCGTCGTTCCACAGTCCGAGGCAATGCTTGGTGATGCGGCCGCGCGCCTCGACGTGCGTCGCCTCGGCGCAAACGATGCCGGCGCCGCCGACCGCGCGCGCGGCGAGATGGGCGAAGTGCCAGTCGTCGGCCAGCCCGTCGGTTGCCGAATACTGGCACATCGGCGACACCATGATGCGGTTGCGGACGGTGACCGAGCGCAGCGTCAGCGGGCGGAACAGATGCGGATTGGAATCGCGCTGGAGCACCCGACGTCGATCTTCGCCGGCCATCAGAAGATCACCTTGCCGGCCATGGCCTCGTGCGTCACTTCCCCGTCGAACGGCGGGAAGCGCTGGAAGTCGTCGCGCGCCTGCGCCCGCGCCGGCGAGCGCAACGCGGCGTCGAGATCGCCTGCGTTGTCGAACACCATCTGGGCGAGCAGAAAGCGTATCGGCGCGCCGCACCGGGAATGGATCCGCCCACTCGCTCGGCGAATGCAGGATCAGCGATCGGATGCTCGGAAACCGGCCGAGGATCGGCGCGTGCTGGCGTCTCGTAGTAGCGCACGAAATCCTTCCGGGTCGGGAGACGAACCGCGATATCTGACGAAGTAGGAAACCATCGATCGGCGCCCCGTTCATGCTGCCGGCAGCCCAACGTTGACACACCGGCCGAATAGCACAAGCGCATTCTGGCGGCGGCTTGTGCCCGTTTGCGCGTCATGCGGCGAAGTGCGCGTCAGCCGGCGACGTTCACCACCGAGCCCGGCCGTCCCTCGACCGCGTACACGTATTCCAAGGCGCCGCGCGAGCTCTCCACCAACGCGGCCGCCGCCGTGCTGAGCGCGCCGAACGATTTGTTGTCGAGCGCGCCAAAGAACAGATCGTTGATCGCCCGCAGCTCGATCGTGATGCGATCGACCTTGAGCCGGCCGCCGGGCGCGAGGCTCAGCAGCACGCCGCGGCGGTCCTGCGGGTTGGCACGCTTGAGCAGCAAGCCGACCCGCGCCATCTTGCCGGTCTCCGAGGCGACGAAGGCGCTCGACACGTGCATCGCCTGGGCGACGGTGCCGACGCTGACGCCGGTGCCGCCCTGCAGATGCGCGACCGCGATCAGCAGGCTGTATTGCGGCCCGCTGATCCCGAGGCGGTGGCCGAGATGCTCGCGCACGGCCTCCATGCGCGCCGCGATGGTGAACAGGTCGCTGACCAGCGTGCGGAACCGGCGGTCCGATCCCTTCTCCAGCAGCGCGCTGCGGGAGACGGTCGCCGGCAGCACGTAGCCGGCCGCCCCGTTGCCCCGCGCCGGCGCCGCCACCTTGAGCGTCTTGGCGCGTGCGCCGCGCAGCCTAGAGATCGACATATCCGGTATCGTTCAGCAGCGTGGATTCGACCGGAATATGCAGGCTGTCGTGCACGGTGTTGTAGAATTTCCAGAATCCGACCACGCAGGCGAGCTCGATGATCTGCGGCGGGGTCAGGTGCTGCTTGAGCCGCTGCAGGATCTCGTCCGGCACCGAGGTCGGGTCCTCGGAGGCCGCGCGCACGTAGTCGAAGCAGGCGCGCTCCATCTCGTTCTTGCGGCTGGTAGGCGCCGGTGATGATGTCCTGCAGCTCGGCTTCGCTGATGCCCCAGCCCTCGTAGGCGCTCTCCTTCGGCTTCTTGAGCATCGCGCAGCTGTGCGCCGTGCAATAGGCGCAGCCATTGGTGGCGCACGCCACCGCCGCGAGCTTGCGCTTGAGCAGCTGATCGAGCGTCGAGCTCGGATCGCGCATGACGTTGCTGTTGAGCTTCCACAGCGTCTCGGCGATCTCCGGCCGGTAGGCGTAGAGCTTGAGCGCGTTCGGCAGGAAGCCCATGCGCTTCTTGTAGGGCTCGACCACCGGCTTGAGACGCGCGTCGAAGTCCTCCTCGCGCACGTACGGGATGAACGGCTGGGCTTCGAACAGGACCTTCGGCTTCGGGACGATGGCGTCCATGACGGCGCTCCTTCGTCAGTCGATGCGGTCGTGCCTCGGCTTTCGAGCAGATCGCGTCACAGATAGTCCTCCAGTTTCACCTTGCCCCAGTTGCGGGGCCAGGCACGCTCGAAATCGGCGGGGTCGTGGCGCGACTTGATGGTGGCGTCGATGCCCATCTTGCCGACGGTGCGCCACGGATAGTGTCCTTCCAACGGCCGCGCCGAAGGGTCATAGGGCGAGCCGCGCGTGTTCGACACGATGATGACGTCACGCGCCGGATCGCAGCGGGTCGCGATCGCGTGGTAGACGTCGGCCGGGTCATCGAGATTGGTGTCGGGCGACACCGCCACCACCAGCTTGGTGTTGAGCCAGGGCGCGCCCATCGCGGTCATCAGCGCGTCGTTGACCATGCCCTCGCGCGGATAGCTGAACTGCAGGATGCAGGAGAGCGCCGCGCCCCAGGTCGGGAAGCGCACGTCCTTGACGTCGAGGCCGATCTCGCTGAGCCGGTTGTAGAGCACCGCCTCGTGACAGAGCCGCGGCAGCGGCTGATGGTCGGTGGCCGGGCGTGGTCTGGTGGTTGCGGTAGATCGGCCGGTCGCCGCGCATGGTGATCGCCGTGACCTCGACCTCCGGCAGGCTCTCGTCGTGCGGCAGGTGATACATCGAGGGCGAGGTGACGTCGCCGACCTTGAACCGGCCTTCGAGGTTGATGCGGCCCTCGACCACGATCTCGGCCTGCGCCGGCACGTTGAGCTCCAGCGTCTCGCACGGCACCATCTCGACGTCGCGGTCCATGATGGTGCCGACCATCTCCATCTCGCCCCAGGCATCCATGTGCAGGCCGGAGAAGTTGGCCATGATCTCGTAGGCGGGCGGCACGCCGAACACGAAGGCGATCGGCATCGTGTCCTGCCCATCTCGCGGTACTTGCGCATGATGACGTGCGAGTGCGGGGTGACGAAGCTCACCAGGCCGCGGCGCGGCCCGACCGCGTGGGTGCCGGCGTGACAGGAATTGTAGAAGCCGGTCTCGGGATCGCGGATGATGTTCATCGCCGTGATGTAGGGCGCCGCGTCCTTGTCCTTGTGGAACGGGATCGGCAGCTCGGTCCAGTCGGCCTCGTTGTGAAGCTTGACGACTTCCTTCACCGGGCCGGTCTTCACCACCTTGAAGCCGCGCGGCGGCTGCCGCAGCCGATAGGCGAGCGTGCGCAGGTAATCTTCGGGAGCGACGCCGAGCGCGCGCGCCTGCGAGGCGCGGGTCTTCACCAGGATGTCGCAGAGCCGGAAACCCGGCTTCTCGACGATGTTCTCGAACAGGATCGGCCGGTCGCTTTGCGCCGACAGCGCGCCGATGTCGTCGATATGCACCGGCTTGCTGATGCGGGTGACGATGTCGGCATTGCTGGCGAGATAGCCGCGCAGCGACGCGTCGAGCGGCTTCTTGGGCGGCGGCGGCGGCCGATGACTGATGGAGAGCGCCATCGCGATCCTCCATTTCGTTAAGTAACTTTACTAATTCGCCGGAGCGAGTCAAGCACCGTCGCGTCGGACCTGCTGTCATTCAGCAACCGGAGGCACACTGCGCATTCCGGATTATGTCTTGTCGGCCACGCCGGCCCAGCGGTCGCGTCCTTTCCAGAACGGACACTGCGGGCATTCTTCGCCTTCGGGATAGTCGATGCCCTCTTCGTGCGGACAGCCGATGATCTTGTCGGTCATTGCGACCGAATGCACCCCATGGCTGCGCAGGAACGATGCCATTTCGGCGCCGATAGCCTCGTCGCCGGCGCACGTCGCCGTCTTGCGAGAACCATCGACGCATCACGACCGGATCGTCGTCGGTTCCCATCATGATGCCGACGGCCACCTTGCTGGCGCGCCGGTCATCCGGCCCATAGAACGCGACGGTCCCGAGCGGAAAGCCGCGGTCGCCTGCCTTGGCCTTCTTGGCCAGCCATTTCCTGGGTTGCCACCCGATCTTCATCGGCGCCTCCCTAGCATGAGTTCACCGTCGGCGCCGCCGGTCGGCGAGGATCGCGCGCGCGGCGTTGTGGCCGGGGGCGCCGGTCACGCCGCCGCCCGGATGCGCGCCCGACCCGCAGTGATAGAGCCCCCGCAGCGGGCCGCGATAGTCGGCATAGCCGAGCGCCGGGCGCGCCCAGAACAGCTGATCGAGCGACAGCGCGCCGTGGAAGATGTCGCCGCCGGTCAAGCCGAACACCTGCTCGAGATCGAGCGGGCTGAGCGCCTGCCGGCCGATCACGCTGGCTTTGAATCCGGGCGCATAGCGCTCGACGGTGTCGATCATCAGGTCGGCCACCTGGTCGCGATGCTCGGTCCACGAACCGCCATCCGGCAGCTCCGGCGCCACGTGCTGGCAGAACAGGCTCGCCACGTGCGCCCCCGGCGGCGCCAGCGTATCGTCCAGGGTCGACGGGATGACCAGCTCGATGATCGGCTCGCGGCTCCAGCCGTGCTGGCGCGCATCGCCGTAGGCGCGATCCATGTAGCCGAGGCTCGGCGCCAGGATGATGCCGGCGGTGTGATGGTCCGCCGGCGCGCTCCCCGGCAGCGCGGTGAAGCTCGGCAACCGCGAGAGCGCGACGTTCATGCGAAAGGTGCCGGAGCCGCAGCGCCAGCGCTGCATGCGGTGGAGAAAGTCCGCATCGAGCGCGCCGCTCGGCACCATCGCCGTATAGAGGAGCTTGGGATTGACATTGGCGGCCACCGCGGCGCCGCGGATGCTGCGCCCGTCCGCGAGCGCCACGCCGCAGACCCGACCGTTCTCGATCAGGACCTCGCGCACCGGTGCGTCGGTCTCGATCTCCACGCCGTGCGCCGCGGCCGCCCGCGCCATCGCCTGCGTGATCGCGCCCATGCCGCCGATCGCGTGGCCCCAGACCCGCTTCTTACCGTTCACCTCGCCGAAGGCGTGGTGCAGCAGGACGTAGGCGGTCCCAGGCGTAGAGGGGCTCGCATAGTTCCCGACGATGGCGTCGAAGCCGTGCAGCGCCTTGATCAGGTCGCCTTCGAACCATCCGTCGAGATAATCGGCGGCCGACTTGGTGAACAGGTCGTAGAGCGCCCGCAGATTTTCGGTGGACAGCCGGCGCAGCCGGTTGCCCAAGCGTGCGGCTTTGAATAATTCGCCGAGAGTGTCGAGCCGCAATCCCCGCGTCAGGTTGGGCGGCGCCTGCAGGATCAGCTCCCGCAGCAGGTCGGCGGCGGCGTCGAGCTGGCGGCTGAAGGCGGCGTAGCGTTCGGCGTCGATGCGGCTGAACTTTGCAATCTCGCGTTCGGTGATCCCCTCGGCGGCGAGGAGATATCGGCCTTCCGGGGTGGGGAGGAAGTTCTGCGCGCGGCGCTCGACGATCCGCAAGCCATGGTCGGAAAGGCGAAGATCGGCGATGACCTTGGGGTTCAGCAAGCTGACCGTGTAGGCGGCGACCGAGTTGCGGAAGCCGGGGCAAAACTCTTCGGTCACCGCCGCCCCGCCGACCACCGGCCGGCGCTCGAGCACCTTGACCTTGAGCCCGGCCATGCCGAGATAGGCGGCACACGTGAGACCGTTATGACCCGCCCCGATGATGACGACGTCGTAGCTCTGCATCGAACACCCACAACTCATCCTATCGCATGCCCGCAAGATTGATACCGTCGCGCCACCTTCGTGTCGGTCGATCCAAGGCGGGGTTGGGCTTGTTCGCCCGCGTGCCGATCAAGAAGGGGCAGTTCGTCATCCGCTACAGCGGCCGCAAGATCCGCACCGAAACGGCCGACGAGGTCGGCACGAAATATCTGTTCGAGATCAATACCCGCTGGACCATCGACGGCTCCACCCGGCGCAACATCGCGCGCTACATCAATCACGCCTGCCGGCCCAATACGGAGACGTACATCGTCGGGCACGTCATCAAGGTGCGGGCGATCAAGAGCATCAAGCCCGGCGATGAGATCACCTATCACTACGGCCGCAACTATTTCGTGGCCTTCATCAAGGACAAGGGCTGCAAGTGCGGGCATTGTGCGAAGAAGAACAAGCAAAGACGTTCCGTCCGACGGTCGCGCTGAGTGAGCCTGCGGGCGCTTCGTGCAATCGAGCTATCGCACGATGAGGCCGAGCACGCGGTTGGTCGCAAGGCCTCGCCCGAATTGCGATAGCCGCGGACTATGGATCGAGGCCGAAACGCCGCTTTGATAATCTCGCGATAGTTGTATGATGCCGATCGTCGCTTTTCGCCGTGGCGAGGCGTCATCAGTCATTCTTGGGAGAAGACGGCAATGTTTACGACATTGCACGCCGCGCGCAGCCGCCCAAGTGACACAATGGCGATAGCGGACCCCCGATCGCATCGATCGAGCGACGATATCGCATGCGCCTTCGCCGCCTCCGCTGCGGCCGACCCCAGCCCGCCTGATCGTGCCGCTGCCATTCGAATCGTGGTTGCGGCGAGGTAAGGAGGACCCATGACGATTAACCGGCTCGAGCGCGTGGCCGCCGCCATATTCCGCGCGATCAATCGTTGGCGGGTCTGGCATCGCTTGCCGTTCTCGCTCGCGGTGGCAAACCTGGTGACGCTGAGGATCGACCTGCGGCAACGCAATCTCTTCGACACCGAGACCGCCCCCAAGGATATTGCGCCCCCACCCGGTTTCGACATCCGCCACTGCCGCACGGCTGATGGAAGCTTCAATGATTTGTCGAAGCCTTGGATGGGCATGGCCGGCACCCGCCTCGGCCGCAACGCGCCACTGCCGCAGACCTTCGGCGAGAGCCCGCCAGGACTCTACGAGCCCAATCCGCGCGTGGTCAGTCGCGAGCTGCTCGCGCGCCGCGACTTCATTCCGGCGCCGACGGTGAATGTTCTGCTGGCAGCATGGCTGCAGTTCATGGTGCACGATTGGTTGAGCCATGGGTTCAACGACAAGGCGCACCCGCCGCATTGCTTTCCGGTGCCGAAGGGCGACGACTGGCCGAAGCCGGAAATGACCATCCTGCGGACCGGCCCGGATCCGGAAACAGGACCGGCCGACGAGGGACGGCCCGCGACCTTCCGCAACATCGTCACCCAGTGGTGGGACGGATCGCAGATCTACGGCTCGGATATCAAGATGCAGCATTGCGTGCGCAGCGGCTCGTCCGGGCTACTGCCGAATGGCAAGCTCCACATGGACGAGACCGGCCATTTGCCGCTCGATCCGGAGGCCGCCGACGATCCGGATCCGGAGCTCGAGCTCGCCGGCGTCAACGGCAATTGGTGGATCGGCCTTTCGGCCATGCACACCCTGTTCAATCGTGAGCACAATGCGATCGTCGATCGGCTGCGCGCCGAACATCCGGACAAGGACGGCGAGTGGCTGTTCCAGAAGGCCCGGCTGATCACCTCGGCCCTGATCGCCAAGATCCATGCGACCGAATGGACGCCGGCGCTGCTGCAGAGCCCGACATTGCAATATGCCATGCGCGCCTCCTGGTGGGGCACGCTCGGCGAGGCTTATTTCAAGGCCTTCGGCCGGCCGCTGCGCCGCGAGTTGCTCTCCGGCATCCCGAACTCGCCGCAGGATCACTACGCCGCGCCGTATGCGATCACCGAGGAGTTCACGGCGGTCTATCGGCTGCATTCGCTGATCCCCGATGACTTCTCGTTCCGTCGGCACGGCGACGACACCGAGCTGCTCACCTGCACGCTCGCCGACCTGTTCGTCGGCGGCACGACGCGCGTCCATCGCAAAGTGGCTTTCGAGGACATCCTCTATTCGCTGGGAACGAGCCATCCGGGCGCGCCGGTGTTGCACAACTTTCCCAACCATCTTCGCCGAATACCGGAGAAGCGCGAGCAGAACGCCTTTACCGACTTGGCGGCGACCGACATCCTGCGCGACCGCGAGCGCGGCGTGCCGCGCTACTGCGCGTTCCGCCGTATCCTGCGGATGAGCGTGCCCAAGAGCTTCGCGGAGCTGACCGACAACGAGGATTGGCAACGCGAGCTCGAGGCGATCTACGGCGACGTCGAGCGCGTCGACTTACTGACCGGCACCCTTGCCGAGAGCAAGCCGCCCGGCTTCGCGATCTCCGACACGTCGTTTCGCATCTTCATCGTCATGGCCGGGCGACGGATCAAGAGCGATCGCTTCCTGACCGACGACTATACGCCCGAGGTCTACACGCCGGCGGGGATCGCCTGGGTCGAGAACAACGGCATGCGGGAGGTATTGCTCAGGCACGCGCCGTCGCTCGCCCGCGCGCTGGCCGACGTGCGCAACAGCTTCTTCCCCTGGACCAAACCGGTAGGCTGAACGATGGCACGGCGCATCAGAGTGCCGGGTATAGTCGACGTCGTGCTGGTCACGGACCCCACGGAGATCCGTGCGCTCGACGAAGAGCCGAAAGTCGACCGGCGCTTCGTGGCGCGCGGACCGCTGGTCAACCGGCTGATCACCGGCCGCATCAGACGGTGGTTCCACATCGACGGTCAGCTCTTGCCCTCGCTCGTGCCGCGCGGCGACGCCGTGCGCGCCGAACGGCAGCGGGCACTTGCGGGCGCCCTGCCCCCGGCCGGCAGCCAGCCGGTTTGCAGCGACGCGCAGCTCGATCGTCTTGCGTCCTTCGTGCGTGGCGCAAGCTCGCGCGATGACGCGGCCGTCGCCGTGCAGGAGATCGTCGGCAAGCTGTTCCATCCCGACTACGAGGCCGACCAGGCGAGCTGGAAGGCGTCCGAGCTGATCGACCGGTTCCGGGACGGCTTCTCGCCGGTGCAGATCCTCTGGCTGATCACCGGCCGGCTCCGGCGGGCGCGCCGATTGCTGCTCGCCCGCGCTCGGCAGGACCGCTGGGCGATGCACGGCACCGCGATCGGCATGCACGGAATCCTGCACGCGCTGGAACGGATGCGGGACCTGCGCGCGTCATCCGAAGCGCGATCGCTCGGCGACGATGCCGTATTGGCACGCTGTCTGGCGCCGCCGCGGCAGGTGCCAAGAACCGTCGAGGCGATGCTCTCCACGCCCGTGACCGGCAAGTCCCTGCGGCCCGGCACGCTCGTCATGTTGCGGTTGGGCACCGCCGGGCCTCATGCCCCCGATGCCGAGATGGTGTTCATGCACGGACATTGGAACGCCTGTCCGGCGCAAGCCTTCGTGACCGAGCTGTTACGGGCGGCGTGGCGCCGCAGCTCAAGGGAGAATGGCCGGGATGAACCAGGACATCATCTTCACGCCGTTGCGGTTCCGTAATCTCGAGGTCAAGAACCGGATCTTCCGCTCGAGCATATCGGGCCGCTTCGATAACGAAGACGGATCGCTCACCCAGACCCGCATCAATTGGGAGTGCATGTTCGCCAAGGGCGGCACCGGCGCGATCATCTCGTCGTATGTGCCGGTATTGATGGAGGGCCGGATCATCGCCGGCTACGCCACCGTGCACGATGACGATTTCATCCCGTACTGGCAGAAGCTCGGCGAAGCCGTGCACAGCTTCGAGAACTGCAAGTTCATCATGCAGCTCTCCCATTCCGGGCGGCAGATGGATATCCCGGGCGTGCACAATTACGCACGGCGCACCTTGTCCTCGACCAGCCGGAAGGAGTCGCTGCACGGCTTTCTGTGTCGTGCCATGTCCCGGCAGGAGATCGATCATACCATCCGGGCGTTCGCCCGCGGCGCCTGGCGAGCGCGCGAGGCCGGCCTCGACGGCGTCGAGCTGCACGCCGCCAACGGCTATCTGTTCACGCAATTCCTGAGCTCCGGCATCAACGACCGCAAGGACGAGTATGGCGGATCGCTGGCCAATCGAGCGCGCTTCCTGCTCGACGTCATCCAGGCGATCCGCGCCGAGGTCGGCAGCGGCTTTCACTTGCAGGTCAAGATCAGCGCCATCGACTACAACAATGTCATACCCTGGGAGCGCAAGGGCAATACGCTCGGGGACAGCGTGCAGGTGGCCCGCTGGTGCGAGGCCGCGGGCGCCGATGCCATGCACGTATCGACCGGCAGCCTGTTTCCGCATCCGCTCAATCCGCCGGGCGACTTCTCGTTCGAGACCATCACGGCGACCTATGATGCGATGATCTCGTCCGGCGTCGACACGCTGCGCAATTACTTCCTGTTCCGTTATCCGGTTCTGCGACCGCTGTTCCGCTGGATCTGGTTCCGCATGAAGCGGGGCCGGCCGATCGAAGGCATAAGCTTGGACGAAGCGCGCGCCATCAAGGCGGCGGTGAAAATTCCCGTCATCTCCACCGGCGGCTGGCAGACGGCGTCCAGGATCCGCGAGGCGATCGACTCGGGCGGCTGCGATGGGGTGGCGATTGCGCGCTCGCTGGTCGCCAATCCCGATTTGCCGCGCTTCTGGAGCAAGGGCCACGACCTGCCGCCGCGTCCCTGCACGTATTGCAATCGCTGCCTGCTCAACGCCCCGAAGAATCCGATGGGCTGCTACGAGCCCAAGCGATTCCCGAGCCATGAGGCCATGGTCGAGCAATTGATGACGATCTACAAGGCGCACCCGGTGCTCCGCGTGCCCGATCCGGCGGAGATCAGTCCATGAGCCGCGAAGCTCCCGTCACCGCCGTGCAGGAGTTGCTGCGCCGGCGCGGCCGCCTGCGCATCCCGCTCTACCTCCTGCTGACGCTGGTATTCCTGATCGGCATCATCGGCACCGTGCTCGGCGCCGTCCTGCTCTGGCAACTGTCCCAGAACCGCACGCCGCGCTACGCGGACGCCGTCGAGCACTTCAAATACGGCTCGATCGGCGCGGAGCCGTATAGTGGAATTCCGTACCGCATCTGGCGCGCGTTGCCGAAGCTGTTCCCCGAGCAGTTCAAGGGCCGCGACGACTACTCGGCTTTCGGCTTTCTCTACGAGAACGACGCCGACGGCCGCCGGCGCGATTTACCGATCGGCATCGCGCAACGTGAATATCGTGGAGTCGAGGTCGTCTGGTTCAATTGCGCGACCTGTCACACCGGCACCGTGAGCGGACCGGCCGCCGGCGGCGACGGCCGTCAACAGACGGGCCGGCGCATCGTGCCGGGTATGCCGTCCAACAATCTCGACCTCCATCGCTTTGTCGGCTTCCTGCTCGAAGCCGGCGCGGACGAGCGGCTTTCCCCCAACCGTCTGATCCCGGCGATGAACGAGACCGGCGAGAAGCTCGGGCGGATCGAAGAGGCGATCTATCGCTGGTACGTGATCCCGATGCTGCGCGAAGGCCTGGTGCTGCGGCGCTCGCGGCTCGTGCCGCTGCTCGCCCAGCAGCCGCCTTGGGGCCCGGGCCGCGTCGACACGTTCAATCCCTACAAGCTCATGCAGGCGAACATGCCGCTGAGCACGATCCAGCCGAAGGAGCGGGTCGGCGCGGCCGACTTCCCCGCCATCTTTCGACAGCGGCCGCGCGAGGGCATGCAGCTGCACTGGGACGGCAACAACACGTCGCTCGCCGAGCGCAATCTTTCGGCGGCGATGGGCGCCGGCGTAACACCCGAGTCCGTCGATCACGATTCGATCGAACGCGTCGCCCGCTGGCTGCTCGACCTGCGGCCGCCGCCGAGCCCCCACCGGCCGGATCCAGCGGCGATCGCGCGCGGACGCGAGACTTACATGCGCGTCTGCGCGACCTGCCACGGCTATCAGGACGCGCAAGACTATGAATTCAAGGGTGCGAAGCTCGGCCAAGTCGAGCCGAACGCGACGCTCGGCGTCGACCCTCACCGGCTCGAACTCCTACACGGAGGGCTTTCGCAACGTCCAGCTGACCGAGTTCTTCAAGGGCACGGAATATCAGTTCAAACACTTCAAGAAGACCGACGGCTACGCCAACGCCCCGCTCGACGGGTTGTGGCTGCGAGCGCCGTATCTCCATAACGGCGCGGTGCCGACCCTGGCGGACCTGCTGGAGCCGCCGGACAAGCGACCCGAGCGGTTCGTTCGCGGCATCGACATGCTCGATGCGAGCCGGGGCGGTTTCGTTGCACCGTCATGCGATTCCGCGCCGGTACCGGCGGGCGCCTTCTGCTTCGACACGCGTCTGCCCGGAAACGGCAAGGGCGGCCACCTCTACGGTACCGATCTGCCGGCGAACGAGAAGTCCGACCTCCTCGCCTATCTGCTCACATTCTGAACCCACGGGCCACTCCATGAGCCAACCCCAGACACTGTCCGATGCCGAGGACGTGCTCGCGCGACGCCTTCGCACTTATCGGGTGCTGTTTCTCATCAGCATCCTCGGAAACCTGGTGGTCTGCTTCTGGTGCATCTTCGGTCCGGTGAGCTTCGCGCGCCTGCTGCATCAACCGGACCCGTTCCCCGAGGCCTGGCCGCGGATCTGGGGCGCGACCCTGCTCGGGCTGCATCTGGTCTACGTGCCCGGCCTGCGCAATCCGCTGTTCTACCGCTGGCCGAATTGGTCGAGCATCGCGATCAAGTTCTTCATGACCATCATTTTCCTGTGGTCTGGACGCTATTTCTACCCGTTCGCGCTCTGGGACTTCAGCTTCGGCGTGATCCTGCTGGTCGCCTACTATCGGCTGACGCTGGCGGATGTCACTCGCAAACCTTGACGGATGCGATCGCCCGTTCCTCGCGCGAATTCAACGAACGGAACTGCCTGGCCTTCCCAGGTCACAGCCTTCGACGTCTTGAGGGTTGGAAATCTCGTGCTACATGAGCAGCGCGGGGATCGTTCTGCTTCGGTCGTGAACCGGCGAACGCAGAACGGCGAGCACTCGATGGAGCCGCACTCGATGGAGCCAGTGTCACCGCTCAGCCGCCGCCGGCTGCTCCGCTCCTTGGCGGCGACCGGCGCGACCGCGATGCTCTGGCCGTCGGTTGCGCCTGCTCAGCAAGGCGGCATCCTCACCAAGCCGATACCCTCGAGCGGCGAAGCCTTGCCGGTGGTCGGGCTCGGCAGCTGGATCACGTTCAATGTCGGCAATGACATCGTGGCGCGCGATGCCTGCACGCAGGTGATGCGCGCCTTCTTCGCCGCCGGCGGACGGATGATCGATTCGTCGCCCATGTACGGCTCGTCACAAAAGGTGATCGGATACGGCCTCGACAAGCTCAAGGCGCCGTCGAGCCTGTTTTCGGCGGACAAGGTCTGGATTTCCTCCGCCGCCCGCGGCCCGGCCCAGATCGAAACCTCCCGCCAATCCTGGGGTGTCCCGCGCTTCGATCTGCTGCAGGTCCACAACCTGCTTTCCTGGGAGCAGCATCTGCGGACGCTGCTTGCCATGAAGGCCGCGGGCCAGGTGCGCTATGTCGGCATCACGACCTCGGAAGGCCGCCGGCATGACGAGCTCGAGCGGATCATGCGCGCCCATCCGCTCGATTTCGTGCAGTTCACCTACAACATTCTCGACCGCGAGGCCGAAGGCCGCCTCCTTCCGCTGGCGCGCGACCGCGGGATGGCAGTGATCATCAACCGACCGTTTCGCGAGAGACCGCGGCATGGCGGTCATCATCAATCGGCCGTTTCGCGAGGCGATCTGATCCGCAAAGTCGAGCGCCACCCGCTGCCGGGCTGGGCGGCGGAGATCGACTGCGCAAATTGGGCACAGTCATTCTCAAGTTCATCGTCTCCCATCCGGCGGTGACCTGCGCGATCCCGGCGACAACCCGCGTCGATCATGTGCAGCAGAACATGGGCGCCGCCACCGGGCGCCTGCCGGACGCCGCCATGCGTACGCGCATGATCGCGCATGTCGAGAAACTCTGATGTCCGAATGGTGGACCTATTCGCTGTCGGACTTCCTGCTGTTTTCGCCGCGCACCTATTACCGCCTGTTCGAGCTCTACAATCTCGCGGTCTGGCCATGGCATATTCCGGCCATCGTGCTCGGCCTCGTGGTCCTGGCATCGTGGCTGCGCGGCGGAGCGTGGCAGGGACGTATCATCGCCGCCATCCTGGCGGCATGCTGGCTGTGGGTCGCATGGGCGTATCTCGTGCGCCGCTACGACACCATCAACTGGGCAGCCAGCTATTTTGCCGTCGGCTTCGCGGTCGAGGTCGTGCTCCTGATCTGGACCGGGCTTGTGCGCAACCGGCTGCGCTTGCGGCCGGCCGGGGACCTGCCCGGCATGACCGGGCTCGGCATCTTTCTCTTGGCGCTTTTGGCGTGGCCGCTGATCGGCCCGCTCGTCGGACGGCCATGGGTGCAGGCCGAGATCTTCGGCATCGCGCCGGATCCGACGGTGGTGGCGACACTCGGCGTTCTCATGGCCGCCGATCGGACGCGGTGGGAGCTGCTGGTGATCCCGCTGCTGTGGTGCACGATCAGCGGCGCGACCTTGTGGACCATGCAATCGCCCGACGCCTTGCTCGTGCCGACCGTGGCGCTGCTGGCTCTCCTCGTGGCGGGCTGGAAGACGATAGCGCGGCGTCGAGCATCATCGCGCGACCACCGCGCGGTCCATGGCGCCGACGCGCAAATATTGTGATATGCCTTGCCGATGACGATCAACGAGGTGCGATATGAAGCGATTATCATCGCGGCATGTGCGGGGGCCGCGCTCTGGAGCGGGGCGGCGGTGGCGGCTGACATCAAGGTGCTCTCGGCCGGCGCGGTCAAGTCGGGACTGCTGCGCGCTGCCGATGATTTCAAGCGCGCGAGCGGCAACGCGGTCACGGTCCAGTTCAACACCGCGCCGCAGCTCGCCAAGAAGCTGGCGGAGGGCGAGGCCGCCGACATTTTGATTGCGCCACCGGCGCTGCTCGACGCGCAGGCCAAGGCCGAGCGGATTTCGGCGCAAGGACGCATCATGCTCGGCCGCGTCGGCGCCGGCGTGGTTGTTCGCGCCAACGCGTCCAGCCCCAGCGTCGCCACCACCGAGGCGCTCAAGCAGGCCATGCTCGGGGCGGATTCCATCACCTACAACACCGCGTCCACCGGGCTCTATCTGGAGAAGCTGTTCGAGCGGATCGGCATCGCCGGAGAGATCAAGGCCAAGACCACGCGCTATCCCAACGGCGATGCGGTGATGGAGCACGTCATCAGGGGCAAGGGCAACGACCTGGGCTTCGGGGCGATCACCGAGATCAAGCTGTTCGAGCCGAAAGGCCTCAAGCTCGCCGGCCCGCTGCCGGCGGAGGTTCAGAACTACACGAGCTACGGCGCCGCGCTCCTGACCAACGCCGGCTCGGTGGAGGCCGCGAAGGCGTTTCTCGCGTATCTCGCCACTCGCCGGAGGCCAAGCAGACCTTCGTGGCCGCGGGGATCGAATAGCAGCCTCGAGCATTCGGCGCTCAGAACCATCCGGCGTGGACGGCGGCGACCCAAAGCAGCCGGAGGGCGAGCGCGGTCAACACCAGCTGGAACACGGTGCGGAAGCGCTGCTCGGTCATGCGGTGCAGCGCCACCTCGCCGAGCCAGTTGCCGACCGCGCCGGTCGCGATCATCGCCGCCATCAGCGGCACGAAGCTGCCGATCGCAAACCCGATGAAGCCGAAGGCCACGAGCTTGGCGATGTGGGTGATCGTCATCAGCGCGCCGAGGGTGGCGGCGAGAGCGTGCCGGTCCGGCGTGGCGCTGGCGACGAACGGGGCGAGCAGCGTGCCGGTGGCGCTCACGAACACGCCCAGGAAGGTGGCGCCAAAGCCGAGAAACGCGAAGCGGCCGCGTTCGGCGCCGAGGCGTCCGAGGCTCGGCATCCAGGTCACCAGCAGGATGAAGGCGCCGAGAATGCCCTGCAGCCACGCGGTCGGCAGCGCCACGAAGACCTTGGCGCCCGCCGCCGAGCCGATCGCCGCGCCGACAACGAACGGCAGCAGCGTGCCGCGCATGACGTAGCGCCACATGATCATGGTGCGGGTCACGCCGGTGCCGAGCATCACCACGGTATGAACCGGAATCAGCGCCAGCCGGAGGCAGCACCATCGCCATGATGGCGAGCAGCAGCACGCCGCCGGCCGCGCCGGTCAACACGGCGATGAAGGCGGTGGCGAACGATGCCGCCGTGAGGCCGACGAACAGGAGCGGACCGACGTCCGGCGTTGCCAGGAAATCCATGCGGCGCGCAACGGGCGGCTAGCGGCCGCCGCCTTTGCGCTTCATCGCCCGGTAATAGGCCCACTCGTCGACCACCCGTCCGTCGGGCAGCCGGCACACGCCGTATTGGCCGCGCGCGCCGGTGCGGATCTCGCTCTTGCCGCCGCTCTGCACGCAGAACACCGAGGCCGGATTCGCCAGCGACCAAGCCCGCTCCGGCGACATCGCCAGCACGGCCAGCATGGCAAGAACGATGAGCCCGATCGATCGCCGCATGTCGTTTTCCTCGATTTGCTCTTGGTTCGACATTCTATCACATCGAGCCGCAGCGCTGGAGGCCGGACAGGTCAACTCCCACCATTGCGGCCTTCCACCACCCGGAGATCGATCCTGCCGATCAGCTCGGCGCGATCGGCCTCGGCGGCCTTCAAGGCGGCCATGGCCTGCTCCAAGGTGCTCGTGTTCGATCCGAACAGCACGATGCCCCCGATAATGGCCGCAATGGCGCCCAGCGTGACCGTGGGATCGGACGTGATGACCCCGGCGAGGGTGCCCAGGATCAACAGGCCTCCGAGCACCATGGCGGCCTTCGCGGCCAGGATGATCTTGCGACAGCTCTCGATCGCCCCGGCAAGCTCCTCGATGCGGGCTTCGAGACGCAGGATTTGCTCGCGCAACTCGCCATCGTCCACGTGATCCATATGCGTCGCAGCGCCCTGCCGGGAGAAGGCTCGGTCCCGGTGACCGGCAGCCGAAATGCCGCAAGCCTTCCGAGTTGCGGGGAAGACCGCAAATTCCTAGCATGCCGGCCAGATTCCGGCACGATCTCGGAGGCATCCAGTGGCCAAATCCCACGACAAGACAGCAACACCGACGCGTCGCCGCGTCATCAAGGCAGCCGGTGTGCTCGCGGCCGCGATCGCGGCTCCAGCCGTGCTGCGGATCCGGCCGGCGTTCGCCGCCTATCCCGATCGCCCGATCAAGATCGTGGTGGCCAACACGCCGGGCGGCCCCTCCGACATCATCGCCCGCATCATGGCGGCAGTGATGCAGGAAACGATGGGCGGATCGGTGATCGTGGAGAACAAGGGCGGCGCCGGCGGCAATATCGGCATGAGCTCGGTGGCGCGCGCGGAGCCGGACGGCTACACGATCCTGCTTTCGACCAGCGCCTATTCGGTCAACCCCGGCCTCTACGAGACCCTGCCGTACGATCCGCTCAAGGATTTCGTCGCCGTTTGCGAGCTCGCGGTCTCGCCGCACGTCTTCGCCGTGAAGCCCGATCTGCGCGCCAGCACGATGAAGGAGTTCGTCGCGCTCGTGAAAGCCGATCCGGACAAGTTCAACGTCTCCACGCCGCCGATCGGCACGACGCCGCAGCTGCAGGCCGAAGTGCTGAAGCTGCGCGAGGGGCTGCAGCGGATGGCCACGATCGTGTTCCCGGGCGGCGGCGACGCGCTCAAGGCGCTGCTCACCGGCACCGTGCAACTGAGCTCCGGCGTGCTGGCGCCCGCGCATCCACAGATCAAGGCCGGCAACATCAAGGGCCTGGCGGTCACCGGGACGACGCGCTGGCACGACCTGCCGGAAATTCCGACGATGTTGGAATCGGGCTACAAGGATTTCGTGTTCGAAACCTATACGGCGCTGATGGCGCCGGCGAAGACGCCGCCGGAGATCGTCGGCAAGCTCGAGAAGGTCGCGCTCGATATCCTGGCGCGGCCCGATATGCGCGAGCGGCTGGCCAAGTCCGGCTTCGAGGTGACCGCCAAGGACGGCAAAGGCCACATGGCGCGCATCACCAAGGAGGTGCCGATGTTCCGCGACATCATCGTCCAGGCCGGCATCAAGAAGCTGTAACCTCCGGCGTCATTGCCGACGGACGGCGAGCTTGCGGCTGCGCTCGACGGTCGGCCTGCGCGATTGCGCCGCCAGCGCGGCCTGGGTGATGAGATCCAGCAGGCGTAGCGCAAAGGGAGGCAGCCGCGCCTCGACGCGATGAACCGCCAGGACGGTCCGGGTGACGGGGTCACCGCGCAATGGCCGGAGCACGATGCCGGCGGGAACCGGAGTGACCGCGCTCAGCGGCAGCACGGTGGTGCCGAGACCGGCTCGGACCAGCTCGAGCATCGCCCCGAGGCTCTCGACTTCCGCGGCGTATCGCTGGACCGGACTGGACACCACCACGCGGTCGAGCGTGTCTCGAATGCCGAAGCCGCGCGGCCAGCTGATGATCGAATCCGCCAACGACTGGATGTCCACGGACGCCCGCCGCGCGAGCGGATGAGCCTTGGGAAGAACCGTGACGTGAGGATCATCGAACAGCGGCCAAACCGTCAGCTTCGGATTTTCGATCACCTCGGAAATAATACCGAGGTCGTAATCTCCGTTCAGCACTCCGGATATGATGTGACTGGTGCGGAAACCGAAGACCCGCAGCGGCACCTTGCCGACTTCCTTGCGC